>NZ_CP062120.1:0-197271 GCF_014843375.1 Aminobacter sp. SR38 | reverse complement strand
GCTCACGTCCGAGCATGATCCAGCTAAGCGCACCTGGGCGTCAACGGCCAGAATCACTTCCGGCATTGAACCTCACCGATGCGGTGATCCAAAGCCGCGCGCAGCTTGGTCACTTCTGGGTCTTCGTCCCTCTGCGGCAATGGCGACAAATGGAGCTTCATCATCCACGCGTACGCCACTGGGCTGCAGCGGCCACCGCATCGACACCGGCAGTTACTGGCCAGCAAAGGCTTCAAGAAAGTGGCAGCCTTGCTGGGTAACGATAGACGGGCATAGTGTTTCTTGGACCCTGCCTGCCAACGCTCGTCCGTGAAGAACAAGCGCGCACGACCCCGGAAAGCTCAGGCTGTGCTCAATCCAGACCGAGCCATTGAGGCACCGCGCGGCGCAGGGCAAACAGGGTGGCCACCTCCAACGCCTGAAACGCCCGTTCCCGGTCTGGGCTGGAGATCGAAACCCGCCAGATCATTCCCAGACTTGGTGCCACCCACTTCAACTGGCAGCTTTCTGGATCCTTTGAGATATAAAGCTTGCAGCTTGGCAAGGTACTTCGATGGCAGGATGCTCGCCGGTACCTGCCAGGGCAGCTTTGCAATGGCGACGAGCAACGACCGCACGGGGCGAATTCCATCAATCAACTCCTCGCGGACCAGGGAGGCCCTGCTCGGTGGTTTGCGTTTCTGGGTTTCGGTGATCAAGGCTTCAAGACGGGCACGCAACTCAGCATCTGGCACCTGCACCTTGCGCGCTCAAGGCAACAGCTCGCCGAGCAGCGTTTTGTACATTGCGGCCCAATTGACGGTAGTGGGGACATCGGCGGCAGCCCTGACGCCACAGATCGGCGATCCGGCGCTGCACCATAAGGATCAACTGGTCTGTGGTGGTGAACAGGCAATACCGAAGAAAGCATGCGACCTCCACGGTGCGCGCTGGCTCTTTGATCTTGGCTCCGGCTGAGGGCGGCCTGGAGACAAGTCGGCGCGCGTAGCGGCGCAAGATGAGATCGGGGATGTCTGCCAGGTGCTTATGAACGTCCAGCGTGTAAAGCAGGTCGATGCGCTCCAGTACCTCGCTGATTTGGCGGGTTGAGTGTTTCGCCGGTGCAGCCCATAGCCAACTCTGCTGGGTTTGTCCATCTGGGCGCAGTCTGAACTGAGGCTCGCCAGCGATCAAGTGTTGCTGGATCAACGCTGGCGGCGATGGCGGTGCCTGTTTCAACTTCGCTGGGCGTGCCGCCGCAATCAGTGTCCGAATTGCCCGCTCGTGCACGATCACCAGCTTGTTCTTGTACAGCCATTGACGCGCCCGCACGAGTAGCTGATCGCGGTCGGCGCAGCGCGCCACTTCGTCGCGCAGTTCACGTACCAGTGAGCGGCGCTGGTGCTCGCTCATCCACTGGAATCCAAGGACCGTGCAGGCTACTTGTTGGTGATCGAATAGCGTGCGCCCGCGTTCATACATGGCTCTCAGCGAGGCGACTTCTGGTGCTGCAATGCCAAGCTCGTTGCCAAGGTGGCGCCACAAGGCTACTGGAATTACCCGAAAGGCACCGAGCAAACGCCCACTCATGCGCAGGAAACCAATATGGAGCGCCAGACCAAGCTTGTGGGAATCACCTCGGCGTGCATTGATTGCGTCGCGCTCGGCACCATCGAAGGTGAAAAATGCCTTCATCTCGAAGTCGCTGATATCGCGGGGGAGCCCACGCATCCCCAAAAACGTTGTGTGCCAACCCTGCATCGTGAACCTCAAAAGTGGGAGGCCACCATACCCGTTTACAAAGCGAACAGGAAAGTCAATGAAATCAACGGTCTACCCAGACCACCCCCGCGCCAGTGCTAGCTTTGCGTACCGTCACTTATTGCACTGAAAACGAGGAGACCCCGACACTGACCTTGAGCTGGTCGGCGACCAGTTTCAGCAGGGCGGAAACGGCGGCTCATCGACGCCAAGGAGGATGCCGGGAAAGCGCAGGTAGCAGAGCTGAACTGCAAAGCCCAGCGGTTCGCAGGCCCGCGCCGTTGCCGGATGATGGAGAGGTCGGTATCGCTGAACGTGTAGTATCGGATCAAGTCGTCCTTGGTATCCGGCAACGCCAACAGGCTTTCCCGCTCGGCGGCGGACAGAATGGAACGACGTGGCATATTTACTGATCCGCTCTCAAGTATTGATACAGGGTCTCCCGGCTGACACCAAACTCGCGGGCCAGCTTCGCTTTTTGTTCGCCGGCGGCGGCCCGCTGCCGCAGATCGGCTACCTGTTCGGGCGACAGCGCTTTTGCGGCCCCGGTAGGCTGCGTTGCTTGGCGAGCGCGATGCCTTCTCTGCCGCTCGCGGATCAAGGCCCGCTCGAATTCAGCGAACGCCCCCATGACCGACAGCATCAGGTTCGCCATCGGCGAATCCTCGCCGGTGAAGGTCAGGCTCTCCTTGACGAACTCGATGCGCACGCCGCGCTTGGTGAGCTTTTGCACGAGGCGGCGCAAGTCATCGAGGTTGCGCGCCAAGCGATCCATGCTGTGAACCACCACGGTGTCGCCTTCGCGCACGAAGGCCAGCAGCGAATCAAGCTCGGGCCGCTGTGTCCTTGCCCGACGCCTTGTCGGTGAACACCTTGCCGACTTCGACGTGTTCAAGTTGCCGTTCCGGGTTCTGGTCGAAGCTGCTGACCCGGACGTAGCCGATGCGTTGACCCTGCAAGATGCCTCCCTGGACGAAAATGTCAGGAAGAAATCTATGACCTTTTCAGCTAGTGTCAATAAATAACACAACCGACTCTATTCTGACGTTGTGAGGCAGTCTACCCTGACATCCGGTTAGGGTATGCCTCAATCTGACGGTAGCGAGTCGCAGGCGTTCGGATCGGCATCGGTTTCGTTCCCTGTCTTGGCACGCGCTTCGAAGCGTTGATAACACTCCAACCCGCAGAAGTGCTCGACGTATTCCGCGCCTTCCGGGGTGAAGGCGGCATCGAGCGGGATTTCCTTGCAGCACACGCAGCAACTGGTGGTGGTCGAGTCACTTGCATTCATGGTGGCACCCCTCCATTGACTGACGAAGACGGCGAATGCCGCCGCCGGCATTGGCTTCGCGAACAGGAAGCCTTGTCCTGTGTCGCAGTCCGCTTGTCGCAATAGATCAAGACTCGCCGATGTTTCCACGCCTTCAGCCACCACATCCATGCCCAGCCCGTGCGCAAGCTGAATCACGGTGTGCACGATGGTTTGGTCGCGGCGGTCGTTGGCGAGCCCGGCGACAAACGATTGGTCGATCTTGAGCGTGCTGATTGGGCAGCACTTCAGATGTTGCAGACAGGAATACCCCGTCCCGAAGTCATCGGCGGCGAAGCGCACACCGATCTGCCGCAAGGCGTCCAGGGCGGGAAGATCGCCGGATCACCAAACGCGACCGATCGGTCAGCTCGATTTCGAGATACTCGGCGGGCAACTCGGCATCAGCCAGCACGCCCTTTACCCACCCGTCGAAGTCCGGTCCCACTGGCTCGCCGAAACATTGACGGCCAGCCGGAACGGTCGCCATGCCAGCATTCGCCAGTCACGCATCTGGCGGCAGGCTTCGCCCAGCACCCAAGCGCCGATTTCAGGCATCAGGCCGGACGATTCGACCACGGGCAGGAACTGGCCCGGTGGCAATAGTCCGCGTCGGATGACGCCAGCGCAACAGGGCTTCCGCGCCGACAATCCCACCACTGCGCAGATCGACGACGGGCTGGTAGTGCAGTTCAAGCTGCCCGCGCTCGACCGCTTGGGCCAGTTCCGGCGTCGTCCATCCATCCGGCCGGAAAGCGCTCATTCTCTTCCCTGAATGCCCGCAACGCCCGCGACAGGGACAGAAGGAACAGGCCGGTCAAACCGAGCGCCGCGATGACCCAATGCTCGCCGAGGAAAGCACCGGCGGTTGTGCCGGCCAGCACGACAGCGAGGATGGGCAGGTGGCAGGGCAAGTCAGCACAGCCAGTCCGCCCCACAGGTAGCCGGTGATCGGTTTGTGCGTCTCGGACGGCAAGCGCTCGGGTTGTTCATGGCAGACTCTCCGCGTGCTGTGCCGGCTCGGTCGGCAGGGTGGCCAACTGCACTTCCAGATCGGCCAACGCTTCGCGCCGACGCTCGACGAACTGACGCAGCAGGGCAAGCTGCGCGGCCGCTTCGTCGCCGTCCGCCGCATCCAGCGCCCGGCACAGCCGCGCCAGCGCGTCGAGGCCGATGCCCGCCTCGAAGGCCGCCCGCACGAAGCACAGCCGCTGCAAGGCGGCGTCATCGAACAAGCCGTAGCCGCCTGTGTGCACGCCACCGGGCGCAGCAATCCGCGCAGCAGGTAGTCGCGCACGATATGCACGCTCACCCCGGCATCAAGAGCCAGCCGGGACACCGTGTAGGCGTTCATTGAACACCTCCTTTTTCTCACCCGGCGCAGCAGGAAAGCTGCTTCACATCCTTGTTGAAGGTCTGCGCCGCGAGCTTCAACCCCTCGACCATCGTCAGGGGAACAACTGGTCGGCCAGTTCCTGCACCGTCATGCGGTTGCGAATGGCCAGAGCCGCCGTCTGGATCAGTTCACCCGCTTCCGGCGCGACCGCCTGTACGCCGATCAGCCGATGGCTGCCTTCCTCGATAACCAACTTGATGAAGCCGCGTGTGTCGAAGTTGGCGAGCGCACGCGGCACGTTGTCCAAGGTCAAGGTGCGGCTGTCGGTCTCGATCCCGTCGTGGTGGGCTTCCGCCTCGCTGTAGCCCACGGTCGCCACTTGCGGATCGGTGAACACCACGGCCGGCATTGCGGTCAGGTCGAGCGCCGCATCGCCGCCGGTCATGTTGATCGCGGCACGGGTGCCGGCCGCTGCCGCCACATAGACGAACTGCGGCTGGTCGGTGCAGTCGCCGGCCGCGTAGATGTTCGGGTTGCTCGTGCGCATGCCTTGGTCGATGGCGATGGCACCTTGCGCATTGACAGTGACCCCCGCTGCGTCCAGCGCGAGGCTGCGCGTGTTCGGTGTCCGACCGGTGGCAACCAGCAGTTTGTCGGCGCGCAATTCACCGTGCGTGGTGGTCAGCACGAATTCACCGTCCATATGGGCGACCTGGCTGGCTTGCGTGTGCTCCAGCACCTCGATGCCCTCGGCACGGAAAGCGGCTGTCACCGCCTCGCCGATGGCCGGGTCTTCACGGAAGAACAAGGTATTGCGCGCCAGGACCGTGACCTTGCTGCCCAGCCGGGCAAAGGCTTGCGCCAGCTCCAGCGCCACCACCGACGAGCCGATTACGGCAAGGCGTTCGGGAATGGTGTCGCTCGCCAGGGCCTCGGTGGAAGTCCAGTAGGGTGACTCTTTCAAGCCCGGAATCGGCGGGACCGCCGGGCTGGCACCCGTGGCGACCAGGCAGCGGTCGAACATCACGACGCGCTCGCCACCCTCGTTCAAACGGACGGTAAGGCTCTGGTCGTCCTTGAAGCGCGCCTCACCGTGCACAACGGTGATGGCCGGATTACCGCCCAGGATGCCTTCGTACTTGGCGTGCCGCAGTTCGTCGACGCGGGCCTGCTGCTGGGCCAGCAGCTTACTGCGGTCAATCGTAGGCACAGTTGCCGCAATACCGCCATCGAACGGGCTTTCCCGGCGCAGATGGGCGATGTGGGCGGCGCGGATCATGATCTTGGACGGCACACAGCCGACATTGACGCAGGTGCCGCCGATGGTGCCGCGCTCGATCAGCGTGACCTGCGCGCCTTGCTCGACGGCCTTCAGCGCCGCCGCCATCGCGGCTCCACCGCTGCCAATGACCGCTACCTGCACCGGGGCTCGTTGCCACTGTGCTTTCGGCGGCGGCCATCCATCCCCGCACCTTGTCGAGCAGTCCGACGCGGTTGTCCGCCAGTGGCGCATCGGCTAGCGTTGCCTTGTAGCCCAGTCCGGCCACGGCGGCAGTCAGCGCGTCCGGCGATGTGCCCGGCACGATGGCGAGTTGCGCTGTGCCCTTCGGATAGGACACCAGCGCCGACTGCACGCCTGGCACTTTTTCCAGCGCTTCCTTGACGTGCGCCGCGCACGAGTCGCAAGTCATGCCGGTGATTTTTAGATGGGTCATGCAACAGATCCTTTATCGTTTGTGGCGCCAGACAATGACGTCCGTTGTGCTGCGGTGCCGTTTTCAGTGACTCACTGCTTGACGCTGGACGGATAGCCCGCGTCTGCGGTTGCCTTGGTCAGCTTCTGCACGCTGGTCTTGGCATCGTCGAAGGTGACGACCGCTTGGCGTGTCTCGAAAGTCACGTCAACTTTGCTGACGCCTTCGACCTTGGAAATCGCCTTCTTGACAGTGATCGGGCAGGCGGAGCAGGTCATGCCCGGTACGGACAGCGTGACGGTCTGGGTGGCGGCCCAGACGGGGCAACAACGGCGGCGAGGGCGAGGGAGGCAAACAGTTTCTTCATGGTGAACTCCGATCAGTAGAAAATGGCATCGTAGGGAAATCCGAGCGCGACCAGAACCAGCGCGGCCACGATCCAGAAAATGAGCTTGTAAGTAGCTCGCACTTGGGGAATCGCGCAGACCTCACCCGGTTTGCAGGCCGCTGCCTGCCGGTAGATGCGCCGCCAGGCGAAGAACAACGCCACCAGCGCCACGCCGATAAAGATGGGGCGATAGGGTTCCAACACCGCCAAGTTGCCGATCCAAGCGCCGCTGAACCCCAAGGCGATCAGAACCAACGGCCCGAGGCAGCAAGCCGAGGCGAGGATGGCGGCAAGCCCTCCAGTGAAGAGCGCGCCGCGCCCGGTTTTTGGTTCAGACATGCGCTTGTCCTTTCGAATTGAAATTGATAGCGTAACCTTATCCGTACTCATGTACGGAGTCAAGCGATATGGAAAACAATTTGGAGAACCTGACCATTGGCGTTTTCGCCAAGGCGGCGGGGTCAATGTGGAGACCATCCGTTTCTATCAGCGCAAGGGCTTGTTGCTGGAGCCTGACAAGCCCTATGGCAGCATCCGCCGCTATGGCGAGGCGGATGTAACGCGGGTGCGCTTCGTGAAATCAGCCCAGCGGCTGGGCTTCAGCCTGGATGAGATCGCCGAGCTGCTGCGGCTGGAGGATGGCACCCATTGCGAGGAAGCCAGCAGTCTGGCCGAGCACAAGCTCAAGGACGTGCGCGAGAAAATGG
The DNA here is from genome assembly GCF_014843375.1 of Aminobacter sp. SR38. NCBI lineage: Bacteria > Pseudomonadati > Pseudomonadota > Alphaproteobacteria > Hyphomicrobiales > Phyllobacteriaceae > Aminobacter > Aminobacter sp. SR38. Next base: position 190,097 of record NZ_CP062120.1, on the reverse strand, counting down.
CTGACCTGGCGCGCATGGAGGCCGTGCTGTCTGAGTTGGTGTGCGCCTGCCATGCGCGAAGGGGGAACGTTTCCTGCCCGCTGATCGCGTCACTACAGGGTGGAGCAAGCTTGGCAGGTTCGGCTATGCCTTAGCGTGCTTTATTTTCCGTTTTCTGAGACGACCCCTGCCTCGCCGGAAGTGGCGATGCTCGAGAAAAAAAGCCGCCTCGATCTCGGGCGGCTCCAGGGGAGGGCAGGGGGGCGATCACCGCTTGCAATGCACCAGGTCGTCGTTCACCCACGCACTTTCGACCAGGCCGTTTTCGCGCAGCTCGTCGCACGCTTCGCCTACCTGCTCGCGCCACTTCTTCGGCCGGGTGGAATCCGAGCCGCACATCAGCCGGAACGTCTCCAGCTTGAGCGGGTACGGCTCCTTGTGGGTGGCGAAGTAGTCGAACATGCGCCGCGCGGTGGGCGACAGCTTGCGGTACTTCTCCCACACGAATTTCGTGTAGTGGTCGCCGGCGAACAGCACCACGATTTCGGCGTCGATCTCGACCTGGCAGCGCGACGTGCGCTTGCCGCGATCCAGGACGCGGAAGCGCCGGATCAGCGACACCGATCTGAGCCGGCCGATGCGTTGGGATGAGAACTGCATGGCCGACGCCTGGAGCCGCGTCAGGCATTCCTCGGCCCTTGTGTAGTACCGACCGTTGATTGACCAGTCCAAGTCCTGGCAAAGCTCGTAGAACGTGAAGGAAACCGGCTCTCGAGCGCGGTGCGCTTCGCGTACCCAGCACCTGGGCGAATACCAGCTCGTCGTCGTCGGCGCGCAGCTCGATCCCGGTAGGTGATCTCCACGTCTTTGTTGACGTGGTAGATCGACTGGCCTTGCAGCGCGGCGCGCGGCACCTTCTTGTTGCGGACGGTGAAGATCGCCGACCGCCCGAAGTCGTTGGGCAGTGCCCGCATGTGATCCGGCCAGGGAGCCAGGTCGAACAGCGAGAGCTGCATGTCCTTGATCTGCTGCTTCGTGTGCTTGAGCAAGGCCGTCTGCTTGGCCTCGCTGACCTTCTCGGCCAGCTCACCGCCGGCCGTTCGCTTCTTGGTCGCCATCGCACTACTCCGTTTGTCCTGGGCCAGCGCGCCGATCTGCTCGGCCATCTTGTTCACGGCGGTGCGCGGTTCGGGCGGCAGGCCCATCGTGCGCGCAAGCTCGGCCGATTCCTGCGCCATGCGCTCGGATCGCTCGACGGCGGCACTTGCCGGCGTCGGTAGCTTCGGCGGCAAAGCCGCCTCGTTGTCGCCGGCCGTGGCCGGCAGCTCGAAGAGGGAACCGGCGGGGCGGAAGGCCCCGCCGGCGCTGCCCGAGTCCCTGCGAGCGGCGGCGGTACGGGCGGCAAGGTCGGTGGCGTCGGCTTCGCTAAGCCCGCCCTCGATGAGCTTGCGCCTGTATTCCTGCTCGTTGAACTCGTTCTGCATCTAATCTCCCTCCTAGCATACTGCCCGGCCGTGGCCGGGCCTGGCCTTACTGGCCGCCGCCTGGCGCTTTGGTGTCCAGGTATTCGATTTCCTCGGCGATGAAATCGAAGCCGTATTCGGTCTTGCCGTCCTTCTCGTACTTCGTCGGCTCGATGCGGCCCTGGACGAACACCTTGGAGCCTTTGCCCAGGTACTTGCCCGCGTTCTCGGCCAGGCCGCCGAACGACTTGATGCGGAAGAAGTCCGTCTGCTCCTGCTTCGCACCGGCTGCGTTGCGCCACACGCGATTGACAGCCAGGTCGAAAACGGCGCGGGCGCTGTTTTCGCTATGGCGAACGTCGGTATCGCGGGTAAGATTACCGATAAACTGGAACAGGTTGTGGCTCATTCGTCATGCTCCTTTCGCTAATGGAGTCGTCAGTTTAGCTAAACCTGCGTCCGTGGTCAAGAACTTTAGCGGCTAAAATTTTCTGCCGCCCGCACCGAGAAGGCATACGGGCCTTGTACAACTACATCTTCTTCACGAACGTGCTCCGGCTGCTCGATGAGCGGCACATGACGAAAAAGGAGCTATCGGACAGGTCGGGGGTTTCGATCTCCTTCCTGTCCGATCTCACTACTGGCAAAGCCAACCCCTCCCTAAAGGTGATGGAGGACATTGCGCAGGCCCTTGAAACTCCCCTGCCGCTCCTGCTTGAATCGACCGACCTGGACAAAGAAGCCCTTGACACCCTGGCCGGCGGCAAGGCACCCCGAAGCCTGCCGCCAGGCTTCGAGCGCGTGGCGGCCGTGCTGCCAGAACACCAGGCGTTCATCGTCAAGAAGTGGGGCGAAGCGACAAGGAAGAAACTTAGAGGGAGTTGACGCCAGGATGTGAGAAGGGAAGGGAAGCGGCGCGGAACTGAGCCACAAGAGCCAGCCAAGTTTTAGCCGCTAAAGCCCGCCGGGGTGGCTCAACCCCCGGACAACCCATAACGCAAACGCCACGGGTTCGGCGCGAGGGCGCACGGAGCATGCGCCGCGTTGTCGCCTCTTTCGCCCCTGCAATCCGCGATGCAACGTCGCGGCCGAAGTCACCCTTGTGCGCTTCGGTGTTGCGGTCGAAATTAGTTCGGTATATCGTATGAACCTGTGTAGAATGCGCGAAACGCAACGGCATACAGGGCATACGGAATGACCGACCAGAAACCAGAACACAACAGCATCAAGGAACGGGCGAAGAAGAAGCTCGAACGCGACATGGGGCCGGAGCTGGCCGCCCTCAACGATCCCAAGACCGTTGAAATCATGCTCAACGCGGACGGCAAGCTCTGGCTCGAACGCCTGGGCGAGCCGATGAAGTGCATCGGCACGCTGCGCGTCGCGCAGGCGCAAGCCATCATCGAAACCATCGCGGGCTACCACGGCAAGGAAGTCACGCGCTCCAAGCCGATCCTGGAAGGCGAGCTGCCCCTTGATGGCAGTCGCTTCGCCGGCCAGCTCCCGCCGGTTGTGCCCGCACCCACCTTCGCCATTCGGAAGAAGGCCGTCGCCATCTTCACGCTCGATCAGTACGTCGAACGCGGAATCATGACCGCGCCGCAGCGCGAGGCATTGATTGCAGCGGTGCGCGCGCACCGGAACATCCTTGTGATCGGCGGCACCGGCTCGGGCAAGACCACGCTGGTGAACGCGATCATCAACGAGATGGTGATTCAAGACCCGACCGAGCGGGTTTTCATCATCGAGGACACCGGCGAAATCCAGTGCGCCGCCGAGAACTACGTCCAGTACCACACCAGCATCGACGTGAACATGACGGCGCTGCTGAAAACCACCCTCCGCATGCGCCCCGACCGAATCCTGGTCGGCGAGGTGCGCGGCCCCGAAGCCCTTGATCTGTTGATGGCCTGGAACACCGGGCACGAAGGAGGTGCTGCAACCCTGCACGCAAACAACGCCAAAGCTGGATTGGATCGGCTCGCCATGCTCATCAGCATGCACCCCGATTCCCCGAAACCCATTGAACCGCTTATCGGCGAGGCGGTTCACGTGGTTGTTCATATCGCCCGCGTCGAAGGCTCGCGGCGCATCCAGGAAATCTTGGAGGTTTCCGGGTTCGCCAACGGCCAGTACATCACCAAAACCCTCTGACTAGGAGTTACGACCAATGCAAGCAACCTTCCCGGCATTCCGCCTCAACCGCAACGCCCTGTTCTACATGGGCCTCTTCGCCCTCCTGGCGTTCTTCCTGCTGGCCCCCCAGCACGCATTCGCCTCCGAGGGCACCGGCGGCTCTCTGCCGTATGAGAGCTGGCTGACCAACCTCCGCAACTCCGTCACCGGCCCGGTGGCCTTCGCGCTGTCGATCATCGGCATCGTGGTCGCCGGCGGCATCCTGATCTTCGGCGGCGAACTCAACGGCTTCTTCCGCACGTTGATCTTCATCGTCCTGGTCATGGCTCCTGCTGGTCGGCGCGCAGAACATGATGAGCACGTTCTTCGGCCGTGGCGCGGAAATCGCCGCCCTGACCGATGGCGCGCTGCACCAGGTCAAGGTCGCCGCGCTGGACGTGGCCGGCTTCCCCGGCGAAGCCGTCATGCGCTGCCGAGCGCGGCCACATCGCGGGTAAGTCATGGCTCTGCGCGCGATCCCCATCCGTAGGGCCGGCAACCGAGAAAACCTGTTCATGGGCGGGGATCGAGCTGGTGATGTTCGGCCTGCTGGCCGGCGCGCTGATTTTCAGCGCCCAAGAAGTGAGGGCAACGGTGTTCGGCATCGCCTTGTGGTTCGGCGCGCTCTTCGCGCTGCGCCTCATGGCGAAGGCCGATCCGAAGCTGCGACACGTGTACCTGCGGCACCGCCGGTACAAGCCGTACTACCCGGCTCGCAGCACGCCCTTCCGTGACAACACGCCGAGTCAAGGGAAGCAATACAAATGATCGAAGCAATCGCAATTGCCATTGCTGTGCTCGGTGCGGTTCTGTTGCTCATCCTCTTTGCCCGCATCCGGGCTGTCGATGCCGAGCTGAAGCTCAAGAAGCATCGCGCCAAGGATGCCGGCCTGGCCGATCTGCTCAATTACGCCGCCGTGGTCGATGACGGCGTGATCGTGGGCAAGAACGGCTCCTTTATGGCCGCCTGGCTGTACAAGGGTGATGACAACGCCAGCAGCACCGAGGAACAGCGGGAAATGGTGTCGTTCCATCAACCAGGCCCTGGCGGGCCTGGGGAACGGCTGGATGGTGCATGTCGATGCTGTGCGTCGGCCTGCGCCGAACTACTCGGAGCGGGCGTGTCATCGTTCCCCGACCCGCTCTTCGCCATTGACGAGGAACGCCGGCGCTTGTTCGAGGGCCTGGGCGCGATGTTCGAGGGCTACTTTGTCCTGACCGTCACGTGGTTCCCGCCAGTGCTGGCCCAGCGCAAGTTTGTCGAACTCATGTTCGATGACGATGCGGTGGCTCCCGACCATACGGCGCGCACTACGGGCCTGATTGCGCAGTTCAAGCGCGAGATCACCAGCCTGGAATCGCGCCTGTCCTCGGCAACAAGATGCCTGCGCGGCCAAAAGTCGTGTCGGAAGAGGGCAGGAAGTCACGCACGATGACTTCCTGAGCTGGTTGCAGTTCTGCGTGACGGGCCTCCATCACCCGGTCATGCTGCCCAGCAATCCGATGTACCTCGATGCGGTAATCGGCGGGCAAGAGCTGTGGGCGGCGTCGTGCCCAAGATCGGGCGCAAGTTCATCCAGGTGGTCGCCATCGAAGGCTTCCCCTTGAGTCAACGCCTGGGGTGCTCTCGGCCCTGGCCGAGCTGCCCAGCGAATACCGCTGGTCGAGCCGCTTCATCTTCATGGATCAGCACGAGTCCTTGAAGCACCTGGACAAGCCCGCAAGAAGTGGAAGCAGAAGATTCGCGGCTTCTTCGATCAGGTGTTCAACACGAATACCGGCTCGATCAACCAGGACGCGGCCGCGATGGTCGGCGACGCCGAGGCGGCCATCGCCGAGGTCAACAGCGGCTTGGTGGCGGCCGGCTACTACACCAGCGTAGTCGTGCTGATGGACGAGGATCGGGAGCGCCTGGCGGCCTCCGCGCTCCTGGTCGAGAAGGCCGTCAACCGCCTGGCCTTCGCGGCCCGTATCGAGACGATCAACACGCTCGATGCGTACCTGGGCAGCTTGCCCGGCCACGGCGTCGAGAACGTGCGCCGGCCGCTCATCAACACGATGAACCTGGCCGACCTGCTGCCGACAAGCTCGATCTGGACGGGCAGCGCCACGGCTCCGTGCCCGATGTACCCGCCGCTGTCGCCGGCGCTCATGCACTGCGTGACGGTGGGCGCTACGCCGTTCCGCCTGAACCTGCACGTGCGCGACCTGGGCCACACCTTCATGTTCGGCCCGACCGGCGCAGGCAAATCGACGCACCTGGGCATCATCGCCGCGCAGCTCCGTCGCTACGCCGGCATGTCGATCTACGCCTTCGACAAGGGCATGTCGATGTACCCACTCGGCCGGCATCCGCGCGGCCACGAAGGGCAAGAGCGGCCTGCATTTCACGGTGGCCGCCGACGATGACCGCCTGGCGTTCTGCCCGCTCCAGTTCCTCGAAACGAAGGGGGATAGGGCCTGGGCGATGGAGTGGATCGACACCATCCTGGCGTTGAACGGCGTCAACACCACGCCGGCGCAGCGCAACGAGATCGGCAACGCGATCATGAGCATGCACGCCAGCGGCGCGCGCACGCTCTCCGTTCTCGGTGACGATTCAGGACGAGGCGATCCGCGAGGCCATCAAGCAGTACACGGTGGACGGCTCGATGGGCCACCTGCTCGACGCCGAAGAGGACGGCCTGTCGCTGTCCGACTTCACGGTGTTCGAGATCGAAGAGCTGATGAACCTGGGCGAGAAGCTGCGCTGCCGGTGCTGCTCTACCTGTTCCGCCGCATCGAGCGCGCACTGAAAGGCCAGCCCTCCGTCATCATCCTGGACGAAGCCTGGTTGATGCTGGGCCACCCCGCGTTCCGCGCCAAGATCAGGGAATGGCTCAAGGTGCTGCGCAAGGCCAACTGCCTTGTGCTGATGGCGACGCAAAGCCCTCCGACGCGGCCAACTCGGGCATCTTGGACGTGATCGTGGAATCGACCGCGACCAAGATTTTCCTGCCTAACGTCTACGCCAGGGATGAGGACACATCGGCGCTCTATCGCCGTATGGGCCTCAACGCGCGTCAGATCGAAATCCTGGCGACTGCCATTCCGAAGCGTCAGTACTACTACGTCTCGGAGAACGGCCGCCGTCTCTATGACCTTGCCCTGGGGCCGATGGCTCTGGCCTTCGTCGGTGCGTCCGACAAGGAATCGGTCGCCACCATCAAGAGCCTCGAAGCCGCTCGGCCACGAATGGGTGCATGAGTGGCTGGCCGGCCGTGGGCTGAATCTCAACGACTACCTGGAGGCCGCATGAGCATCGCCGACACCCTCAAGGGCTTGATCTTCAAGAAGCCCGCCAACTCCGCCGAGCCGCGCGATCCGCGCCGCTCGAAGGAACTGCTCGCCGGCGGCCGCCGTGCGGGCGAGGCCGAGAACCCTACCTGGCCGCGCGCCGCACCTGGAACGATCACGTGGGCAGCGTCGTCTCGCAGCGCCAAACCTGGCAGGTGATAGGCATCCTGTCGCTGTTGATCGCGCTGGCCGGCGTGGGTGGCGTGATCCACATCGGCAGCCAGTCGAGCTCATCCCCTACGTGGTCGAGGTGGACAAGCTGGGCCAGACGGTGGCCGCCGGCCCGGTGCAGGCCGCAGGAAGGCCGATCCGCGTGTCATCCACGCCGCCGTTGCGGACTGGATGAGCTGCGCGCGCATGGTGTCGCCTGACGTGGCCTTGCAGCGCAAGTGCGTTCAAGGCGTACTCGATGCTCGCCCCAACGATCCGGCGACGCCAAAGATGAACGAGTGGTTGAACGGCACGCCCGATTCCAGCCCGTTCAAGCGCGCCGAGAAGGAAATGGTCAGCGTCGAGATCAAGACCGTCATCCCGCAAACGCCCGACACCTGGCAAGTCGAGGGTGGAAACCACGCGCGACCGCCAAGGCACGCTGAAAGGTCAGCCCGTCACCTGGCGCGCGCTCGTGACTACCTACATCGCCGAGGTCACGCCCAACACCACCGATGAGCAACTGCGGAACAACCCGTTGAGCATCTACGTGCGTGATTACCCTGGTCCCGCATCCAATGAATTCGAGGTCATCCACCATGAAGAAAACCCTCTCCGCTTTGATCGTGGGCGCTGCTGTGGCGGTGCCCTCCTGGCTCTGGCCGCCCCTGGCGACGACATTGCCGACAAGTATTTCAACAAGACCAACCCGACGCTGACCGCTCAAGAGCGCGCGGCGCTCGCCATCGCCAAACGGTGGGAAGCGGGGTCGGCGACCGGCATCGCCGGTGGCCGGCTCGGGCGGTGCCATCAGTTCGTGTACGGCGCAGCAGCCGAGCATCGTTTGCGCGGTGCTCCAGGTGTGCGACGTGGCCTTGCAGCCCGGCGAACAAGTGAACTCGATCAACCTGGGCGACACGGCCAGGTGGACGGTGGAACCGGCCATCACCGGCAGCGGCGCGACCGAGGTTCAGCACCTCATCATCAAGCCGATGGACGTGGGCCTCGAAACCAGCCTGGTTGTGACCACGAACCGCCGCAGCTACCACTTCCGCCTGCGCTCGCATCGCACCGAGTACATGCCGCAAGTCTCGTTCACGTACCCCGAGGAAGCGCAAGCCAAGTGGGACGCGATCCAGCGCCGCGAGAAGCAGGAACGCACCGACAACACCCTGCCGGCGACGGGCGAGTACCTGGGCGATCTCTCGTTCGACTATGAGCTGTCCGGGTCGGCGAGCTGGAAGCCTGTGCGCGTCTACAACGATGGCCGCAAGACCATCATCGAAATGCCCGGCACGATGCAGCAGACCGAAGCGCCGACGCTCCTGGTCGTGCGCAAAGAGGGCGGCTTGTTCACCGACGACGAAACGGTGCTGGTCAATTACCGCGTGCAGGGCAATCGCTACATCGTGGACACGGTGTTTGACCGCGCGATCCTGATTGCCGGTGTTGGCAGTAGCCAAGACCGCGTGACCATCAGCCGGAGGAAGTGACCATGCGCAAGATCGTCTCTCTGCGCTGCTCGCCCTCGCCCTGGCCTCGGCGGCTGCGCAACCACCAGCCAGTACGGCAACTTCGTCCAGTCGGCCGCGCTCGATCAGCAGAAGCTCGCCACCGACGCGGTGCAGCAGCTCGCCACGCTGTACGCGCCGGCGCGCACGCGCCTGGAGCTGCAACAGCCGACGCCCGATCCGTTCGGCCAGGCGCTCGTCAAGTCGCTGCGCGACAAGGGCTATGCCCTCCTGAGTACGCCCCGCCGGCGCTTCCACGCAGGCCCCGGCCTCGGCGGCATCGCAGGCGAGCGCACCGGCCACCACGGCCGCGTCGGGCGGCCTGCCGTTGCGCTACGTGCTCGACCAGGCTGGCGACTCGAACCTGTACCGCCTGACCTTGATGGTCGGCAATCAATCCATCACCCGCCCTTACCTGGCGCAAAACGGCACGTTCGCGCCGGCCGGGTACTGTGCGCAAGGAGTGACGCCATGACAGAAAACGCCGATCAGATGGCACCTGACGCTTCGCCTGGCGAAGTGTCCAAGAAGGCGGGCGTCCGTCGCGTCAACAACATGCCCATGTACATCCTCGGCGGCGTCCTGCTGTCGTTCGTGCTGGTCATGGCCCTGGTCGCGGCGGATCGCGCGGCCAAGCAGAACGCGCCGGCGGACGGCCCCAAGGAGAAGGCCGGCAACACGTCGATGTTCGCCAAGGAGATCGCAGGCGACAAGACCGGCGGCTTGATCGAGCCGGCAAGCCCGCTCAAGGTGCCCGACATGCCGACCGGCCCGGCGTCGGCTCCGCTGGAGATCGCGCGGCCGTCCAACCCGGACGCGCCGCCGGCCCCGCCGGCCAACCCGGCAACCCGGGCCAGCCGGTGAACGACGACGAGGCCCAGCGCATCCGCATGGCGAAGATGCAGATGTTCGGCGAAGCCGTGAAGGCCAAGACCACCGTGCGCGTGGATGCCCCGCGTAGCAACGGCTCCGCGCCGGGTGGCCCGAGCACCTACACCGGCACGCCGCAGACGCGCGATGAAATGCTGAACCGCATCGCAGCGGTGCAGCAGCAAATCGACGCGCAGCGCAGCAACGATCCGACCGCCGCCTATCAAGCACGCCTGGCGCAGATCTGCGGCATGGGCGTCGGTGGTGGCGGCGCGGTCGGCCGCCGGCGGCATGGGCGCGGGCGGTGCGCCGCAGCTCCTGCAAACCTCGACCAGCGGCGGCGGGCGCAACAGCATGGCGCAGTTCGGCCAAGGTGGGCAGGGCGACCGCTGGAAGCTGGATTCGCAGCCGGAAGCGCCGCGCACACCGTTCGAGCTGCGCGCGGGCTTCGTCGTGCCGGCCACGCTCATTTCGGGCATCAACTCCGATCTGCCGGGCCAAATCATGGCCCAGGTCGCGCAGGACGTGTACGACACACCGACCGGCAAGCACCTGTTGATCCCGCAGGGATCGCGCCTCGTCGGCTCGTATTCGAGCGACGTGGCCTACGGTCAAGCGCGCGTGCTGGTTGCGTGGCAACGCATCGTGTTCCCCGATGGCAAGGCGATGGACATTGGCGCGATGCCAGGCGCGGACAGCGCGGGATACGCGGGCTTCCACGACCAGGTGAACAACCACTATGTGCGCCTGTTCGGCTCGGCCTTCCTCATGTCCGGCGTGACAGCAGGCATCACCTACAGCCAACGCCAGAACCAGGCCACAAACACCTATGGCGCACCGAGCGCCAGCAGTGCCCTAAGCGAAGCCCTCGGCCAGCAGCTCGGCCAGGTTACGGCGCAACTCATCGCCAAGAACCTGAGCATTTCGCCGACGCTGGAAATTCGGCCGGGGTATCGCTTCAACGTCGTGGTCACGAAGGACATGACGTTTTCCAAGCCGTACCGTTCCTTCGATTACTAACGCCATAGGAGAAAAGCACCATGAAGCCGAAGTTTTTAGCCGCTAAATTGGCCCTCGTCATTGCTGTTTCGAGCACGCTGGCGGTCACACCTGTGCAGGCTGGCATCCCCGTCATCGACGGCACCAACCTGTCGCAGAACATCATGACGGCCATCGAATCGGTGGCCCAGACGCTCAAGCAAATTGAGCAGTACAGCACCCAGCTCCAGCAGTATCAAAACCAACTCCAGAACACGATGGCCCCGGCCGCGTATATCTGGGATCAGGCGCAATCGACCATCAACGGGTTGATGAACGCGGTCAACACGCTGGATTACTACAAGACCCAACTCGGCAGCCTGGACAGCTACATCGGCAGCTCCAGGACGTGAACTACTACAAGAACTCGCCGTGCTTTACGGCGGCAGGGTGCTCCGACGCGGAACGCGCAGCACTTCGGAATGTGGCCCAGCTCGCGAGCGAGTCGCAGAAGAAGGCCAACGATGCCTTGTTCAAGGGCCTCGATAGGCAGCAAACGAATCTCACGGCCGATGCAGCGACGTTGCAGCGTCTTCAATCGGCAGCGCAGGGCGCGCAGGGCCAAATGCAGGCCATCGGCTACGCCAACCAGCTCGCCAGCCAGCAGGCCAACCAGCTCTTGCAGATTCGTGGCCTGCTGATCGCGCAGCAGAACGCGATGGCAACCAAGATGCAGGCCGACGCCGACAAGGAAGCCCAGCAGGCGGCAGCGGCCGCACAACTGCGCCAGGGCAGCTACCGGGCCAGCCCGGCGCGCACCTGGTAAGGGGGATTCATGAAAGCAATCAAGGCTCTGTCCTTGGCCTCGGCCGCCCTCGTGGCGGCCTTGGTCGCCGGCTGCGACAACAAGCCGGCCACGGCCCCCATGCCGGAAGTGAACGACGAGAACTGCAAGCCCGAGAACATCGCCAAGATCGAGGACAAGGGCGTCCAGCAGGCTTTTCGTCGCTGTGCTTGCGTCGTGGTGGGGATTTCAAGCCCAGCCCGAAACGCGAATGGTGAGGTGCTGACGATGAGAATGCCAGCCAATCTAAAAACCCTCGCCCTGCCGCTGTTCGTCTGGCTGGCGTTCTTCGCGGTCGATGCCCACGCGGCCATCGACAACGCCGGCGTGTTCGATAGCGTGCTGGATCGCTACCAGGCCGCCGCGAGCGGCTGGGCCGGTGTCATCACCACGGCCGCAACCTGGCTCTTCTGGACGCTGGTTGTGATCTCGATGGTCTGGACGTTCGGCATGATGGCCTTGCGCAAGGCCGACATTGGCGAGTTCTTCGCGGAGCTCGTCCGCTTCACGATCTTTACCGGCTTCTTCTGGTGGGCGCTAACCAACGGCCCTAACTTCGCCTCGTCCATCTATGCGTCGTTGCGGCAGCTCGCCGGCAACGCGACGGGCCTGGGCAATGCTCTGTCGCCCTCGGGCATCGTGGACGTGGGCTTTGCGATCTTCGACAAGGTGATGGATCAGTCCTCGGTGTGGTCGCCGGTGGACAGCATGGCCGGCATCCTCATGGCCGTGGCGATCCTGGTCATCCTGGCCCTGGTCGGTGTGAATATGCTTCTGCTGCTCGCGTCGGGTGGGTGCTCGCCTACGGCGGCGTGTTCTTCCTCGGCTTCGGTGGTTCGCGCTGGACTTCCGACATGGCGATCAACTACTACAAGGTCGTCCTGGGCGTGGCCGCGCAGCTCTTCGCAATGGTGCTCCTGGTGGGCATCGGCAAGACCTTCCTCGATGACTACTACTCGCGCATGAGCGCCGGCATCAGCCTCAAGGAAATGGGCGTGATGCTGATCGTCGTCATCATCCCTCTTGGCGTTGGTCAACAAGATTCCGCCGCTCATCGCCGGGATCATCACCGGCGCGAGCGTGGGCGGTGCCGGCATCGGCCAGTTCGGTGCAGGTGCTGCGTTGTGCCGCAGGCATGGCAGCAGCAGCGGCCGCGACCGGCGGCGCCGCTCTGGCCGCCGGCGCAGCCTCGGCCGCCGGTGGTGCCTCTGCCGTCATGGCCGCCTTCTCGAAGGCCAATGAGAACGTGTCGGCAGGCACGGACGTTATGTCGGCCTCTCGGGCGGCGGCAGCTCGGGCGGCGGTGCGGGCGGCGGCGGCGACGCCGGCACCGGCAGCACGCCCTTCGCTCAGGCTGCGGGCTTTAGCGGCAGCTCCGGCGGTGGCTCTTCGTCGGTGGCGGCAGCCCTCGACCGGCAGCAGCTCGGGCAGCTCGAAGGGCGGCGATAAGGGCGGCGGCAAAGCCGACGCCGGCGGCCAGGGCAGCAGCTCGACGGCCAGCACCGGCAGCAGTGCCGACAAGGCCGCCAAGAACGAACCCAAGCCCGCCGGCGGGGCAGGGCAAGGGCAGCAGGCCGCACCGGGCAGCACCGGCCCCGGCTTGCTCGCATCGGCCGCATCGGCCCTCGGCACGGCCGGCCGCATCGCCGCCGACGCCGGCGCGAACTTGGCGAAGGGAACCGCCGATGTTGCCAAGGCCAAAGCCGCGAGCCTGCGCGAAGCCGCAGCCGAGCGGATCGCCGACACCACTGGCGGAAAGATCGCCGCCGCGATCAAGGCGCAAGGAAGCGGCACGGCCGAGAACATCGACGTGCCCGACCAGCAGCCCGCGCCGAGCTTCGGCGACAACAGCCTGGCAGGCGGCCCTGCCGATGCCGATCCCGAGTCCGAAGTAGCTGCGTTCGCCAACCGCGAGCAAGGCCGCGACGGCACAACTGCGTAACCAAGGAGAGTCCAACCATGAAGAAGAAACTGTTTGCCCTGGCCGCCCTCGTGGCAGCCCGGATCGACCGCCGGCACGGCCAGCGCGCAAGACGCTGACCGGCGACACGCGCCTGGCCTGCGAGGCGATCCTGTGCCTGTCGTCGGGCACGCGCCCGAGCGAATGCACGCCGTCGCTGTCGCGGTACTTCAACATCACGAAGCGCAAGCTGTCGGACACGATCCGCGCCCGCCTGAACTTCCTCCAGCTTTGCCCGGTGGCGAGCCAGACGCCGGAAATGCAGTCGCTCGTGTCGGCGATCTCGCGCGGCGCTGGCCGGTGCGACGCGCAGTCGCTGAACTCGACGTTGGTGATGTGGACGGGCGGCTACGACGATGGGCGCACGTACATCAGCAACCAGTTGCCTGACTACTGCGGGGCCTACACCGGCCACGCCTACACCGACTTCGCCAGCAGCGGCACGCCGCGCTATGTCGGGACGCCAGAGCGGGGCGGGTATTGGGTCGAAGCGCGCGACTATGACCGCGCCTTGGCCGAGTACAACGAACGCATCCGGCGCGAGGACGAAGAGCGCCGCCGCCAGTCCTGGCTGAACTGAGGGAGGGGAGGGCATGCCGTTCTTCGCCGATCTGCCGCCGCAGCTCCAGGAGCGCGTCGTCTGCTCGATCTCGGCCGCCGTCAAGTACGAGGTGCCGGTCAACATCGTGTTGGCCGTCGCCGAGAAAGAGGGCGGCAAGCCGGGCCAGTGGGTGCGCAACTCGAATGGCACGCATGACGTTGGCCCGATGCAGTTCAACACCGCGTACCTGGGCGACCTGGCCCGATACGGCATCACGGCGAACGATGTGGCGGCTGGCTGCTACTCGTTCGACCTGGCCGCCTGGCGGCTGCGGATGCACATCCGCAACGACAAGGGCGACCTCTGGACGAAGGCGGCGAACTACCACTCGCGCACGCCGCAGTACAACGCGGTGTACCGGGCCGACTTGATGCGCAAGGCGTCGAAGTGGGCCGATTGGCTCGAAGCTCGGTTCGTCACGCTTGACGTGACGAAGGCCGGGCCACGCCTCGACGCCCAGCCAGCCCGCGACGGTGGCCCAGCGGGCGACGCCGGCGGCCAGGCCGGCACCAGCACCCCAGCAGGCCGCCCCAGCGGCCGCAGCAGCTCGCAGCGTGTCGGTGGCCGGCTACGTGCCCCGCACGGTGTCTTTCAACACTTCACGCGAGGGGTCGGCCGAGTAGGCCGGCTCTTCCGATTTAGCGGCTAAACATGGACAAATTCCCCGTGCAGGCTACTTGTTGGTGATCGAATAGCGTGCGCCCGCGTTCATACATGGCTCTCAGCGAGGCGACTTCTGGTGCTGCAATGCCAAGCTCGTTGCCAAGGTGGCGCCACAAGGCTACTGGAATTACCCGAAAGGCACCGAGCAAACGCCCACTCATGCGCAGGAAACCAATATGGAGCGCCAGACCAAGCTTGTGGGAATCACCTCGGCGTGCATTGATTGCGTCGCGCTCGGCACCATCGAAGGTGAAAATGCCTTCATCTCGAAGTCGCTGATATCGCGGGGAGCCCACGCATCCCCAAAACGTTGTGTGCCAACCCTGCATCGTGAACCTCAAAAGTGGGAGGCCACCATACCCGTTTACAAAGCGAACAGGAAAGTCAATGAAATCAACGGTCTACCCAGACCACCCCCGCGCCAGTGCTAGCTTTGCGTACCGTCACTTATTGCACTGAAAACGAGGAGACCCCGCCATGGCCAAAATGCGCAAGGTCACCACCGTTCGCGGCTACGGTGCCTTTGTCGGCGCCAACCACCTCGAAGTGGAAGAAACCACCGGCACGGGCCAGGAGAAGACGGGCACCAAGAAGGTCATCGCCTTCAAGCGCGCCATCATCGCCGCTGGCAGCCAGGCCGTGCGCCTGCCGTTCATGCCCAACGACCCGCGCGTGGTCGATTCCACCGGCGCGCTGGCGCTCAGCGGCGTGCCCAAACGCATGCTCATCCTGGGCGGCGGCATCATCGGCCTGGAAATGGGCACGGTGTACAGCACCCTGGGCGCACGCCTGGATGTGGTGGAAATGATGGACGGCCTGATGCAGGGCGCCGACCGCGACCTGGTCAAGATCTGGCAGAAGATGAACGCCAAGCGCTTCGACAACATCATGTTGAAGACGAAAACCGTGGGTGCCGAGGCCACACCTGAAGGCATCAAGGTCACATTCGCGCCAGCGGAAGAGGGCGGCACCACCCCCGAACCCCAGGTGTACGACCTGGTGCTGCAGGCCGTGGGCCGCACGCCCAACGGCAAGAAGATTGCCGCTGAAAAGGCCGGCGTGTCTGTGACGGACCGCGGTTTCATCAACGTCGACATCCAGATGCGCACCAACGTGCCGCACATCTTCGCCATCGGCGACATCGTCGGGCAGCCCATGCTGGCGCACAAGGCGGTGCATGAGGCACACGTGGCGGCAGAAGTGATTGCCGGTGAACTGCAAGGCAACAAAGAGCTGGCAAGCGCCGCCTTCAACGCCCGCGTGATCCCAAGCGTGGCCTACACCGACCCTGAAGTGGCTTGGGTGGGCCTGACGGAAGACCAGGCCAAGGCCCAAGGCATCAAGGTCAAGAAGGGCCTGTTCCCCTGGACGGCCGGGCCGCGCCATTGCCAACGGCCGCGACGAAGGCTTCACCAAGCTGCTGTTCGACGACAGCCCCGAAGCAGGATCAGGAGACGGCCATGCTGGCCGGGGCCACGGCAAGATCCTGGGCGGTGGCATGGTCGGCACCCACGCGGGCGACATGATCGGAGAGATCGCGCTGGCTATCGAGATGGGTGCGGACGCAGTGGACATCGGCAAGACCATCCACCCGCATCCGACGCTGGGCGAGAGCATCGGCATGGCGGCGGAAGTGGCGCATGGCAGCTGCACGGATGTGCCGCCTGCGCGCAAGTAAGTCCGCAGCCAAGCTACCCTGACAAGGCCCGAACTGGCGACGGTTCGGGCCTTGTGCTTTGCGTACCCAAACAATCGCCGCAGAATACTGTGCATTTGTACAGTATTCATGTCAGCCACTTCCAAGCCCAAGCTCTACAACCCACGCCACCCCGAACGCACGCTGCTCTACCAAATGGTAGCCGAGCACTACGAGACCTGGCTAGAGTTGGCCAGCGCGGGTCAGTTCGACGGCCAGGGCGACCACCACACCCCCAAGCCCTTCGTGCGCAAAGCGTTTGCCAAGTATCTTGAGTGCGGCATCTTTGCCCATGGCTTTGCCCGCGCTCGCTGCGGCGACTGTGGGCACGACTACTTTGTAGCCTTCTCCTGCAAAGGCCGGGAGTCTGCCCTCGTGCACCACGCGGCGGATGGTGGAGACGGCGGCACACCTGAGCGACCACGTTTTCCCCGCCTGCCGGTGCGCCAGTGGGTGCTCTCCGTGCCCAAGAGGTTGCGGTACTTCATGCAACGCGACGGAGCGGTGCTGAGCATGGTGCTGCGCATCTTCTGCGGGTGATCGCACAAACTCTGCAGACCCACAGCCCCGGTGCGGCCCATATGGACAAGGCAGGCCTGCACATCGGTGCCATCGCCTTCATTCACCGATCGGCTCCAGCTCACGAACACGTCCACTTCCACGTTTGTGTGGTGGACGGGGTGTTTGAGGAAGTGGAGGGCGAGGGCGATGCTGATGCGACCCCTCGAATCTCATCGCCGGGTGTCATCTTCACGCGGCCACCGGCATCGATGCGGCTACCGTGGCCCCAGTGCAGACCACACTGCAAAACGCATCCTGCGCGCCTTCGTTGCTCGGGGCCTGCTGGAGAACTGTGACGCCAAAGACATGCTGGGCTACAAACACAGCGGCTTCTCGGTGGACGCCGGTGTCTGCATCGAAGCCCACGACCGCGCTGCGCTGGAGCGGTTGCTGCGCTATTGCGCGCGTCCACCGTTTTCCATGGAGCGCCTACGCAAAGAGGGAAGCAAACTGGTGTACCGCTGTGCCAAACAGCGCAGCGAGCCCACCAGTGACAAGCGTGGTGCCAAGGCAGATGAGCTGCACCTCACACCGCTGGAACTGATCGACCGCATCGCCGCGCTGGTGCCACCGCCACGCACCCACCGGCACCGCTACTTTGTGTTGGCACCAAACTCGCCGCTGAGAGCGGCGGTAACGGCGCTGGCCCAGCCTGCTGCGTCGCAACCAGCCACGGTGGAGACTGCACAACCTGGCGCGGGCGTACCTGGGGTGGCGGCGCCGGGCAACGCGGCCACACCCACACCCGAACCTGAAGCACGCCCGAAGCGAGCGGCGCATTACTTGTGGGCGGTGCTGATTGCCCGCATCTACGAGGCATTTCCGCTGCTGTGCCCCATGTGCGGTGGGCAGATGCGCATCATTGCCTTCATCACCCACAGCGCCGAAATCCGCCACATCCTGAACCACATCGGGGTGGAGTCTGCCCCCCCGCACATCACCCCGGCACGCGGGCCACCGCTGTGGGAGGGCTGCGACGCGCCGGTGGATGATGGTGCGCAAGGCGAGCCGGATTGGGATCTGGCAGCTCAACCCGACGAGGTAGACCAGCGCGTCAATTGGTGACCCAGTGAAGCGGCGGTATCCATCGCTGCGGGGAAGCAGCTGCACGCGCGCCAGGCCCAAATGCATACTGCCTCCCAAGCTCTTGCCATTGAGCGGCAAGCGAGCGCTCAACCTTCCTTGGCCGAACGTGTTTCGAGGCCCAAAACTCGTGCCATACTTGGCCTCATGCGGTTGAATTTCCTATCCGTGAACCCTTCAGCACTGTTGTGCATGGGCCATGGCAGTTCTGACGTCTGACGTGAACACGCAACACGAATGCAAGAGCATCCTGCCGAGGCCCGGTGCACTGCGGTTGCGTTCGACGTCTGACGTGCAGCGTCTAACGTGCAACGTCTGGCGTCTGATCCTTTACAACAGGTCAGACAATCACAGTCTGAACAATGTGCACAAACCCTTGTCCTGGCACAGATCAAAGCGGAACAACAGCCGTCGGTACGCAATTTGCAGACCATTTGGACAGGTTTTCAAACCATCCGCTGCTGCCACTGCTCCCGAGGCTGCCCTTGAACAAGTCTGCTGATACCGCCGCGCCCGACTGCACCCCTACCCCATGCCTACCCCGATGGAGCGGGTGGACCGCTTTTTCGAACTGAGTTCCCGGGGCACTACCGTGCAGCGGGAGTTGCTGGCGGCGGTGACCACCTTTGCCACCATGTCCTACATCCTGGTGGTGCATCCACTGATCATGTCCGATGCCGGCATGGACAGAGCCCAGGTGCTCACCATCACCGCCGTGGTGGCGGGGGTTTTTTCCATTCTGATGGGGCTCATGGCCAATCTGCCCATCGCCGTGGCGCCCGGCATGGGCGCCAATGGACTGGTGGCCTACACCCTCATTCTGGCCTTGGCGTGCCCTGGCAGGGCGCGCTGGGGCTGGTGTTCTGGAGCGGGTGTTTCTTGTCCTCACCCTCACCGGCATCCGGCGGCTGCTGCTCGATGCCTTCCCCGATGCCCTGCGCCGGGCGCTGACGGCGGGCATCGGTCTTTCATCATGTTCATCGGCCTCAAAACGGCGGGCATTGTGGTGGCGGCCCCGGCCCTCCCCTGGTGCAGATCGGCGTGGTCACGGCACCCACGGTGCTGCTGGCGCTGTCCGGCATCCCGATTGTCATGGGACTCATGGCCCGGCGGGTGCCCGGGCGATCATTCTCACCATCATACTGCTCACCGCCATCGGCTTTTTATCCCCACAGCCACAGGTTCCCTGACCTGATGCCGAGCGCCGCCCTGGCCCAGCCGACAGGCTTTTGTGACCTGTGGCTGGCGCTCGATTTTGGCTATCTGTGGTCGCATCTCGGCATTGCCCTGCCAGCCATGCTGTCCCTGGTGTTCATGGACCTGTTCAGCTCCCTCGCGGCCATGAACGCCCTGTGCCAGCGGGCCGGTCTTGTCGATGACCAGGGCGCGATGCTGAAGCCGACCGAGGCCCTGTCGGCGGATGCCATGGCCGCCATCGGCGCCTCCCTGGCGGGCACCTCCACCGCCATCTGTTTCGGCGAATCCGCCGCCGGTATCGAAAGTGGCGGGCGCACCGGCCTTGTCGCCATTTTCGTGGGCCTGTTCTTTTCCTGGCCCTGTATCTGAACCCGCTGATTCTATCATTCCCGCCGAGGCCTCGGCCCCGGCACTGGTGTTCATTGGCCTCTTGATGTTCGTGGAAGTGGCGCGCATCGATTTTTCCGATGTCATCACCGGCGGCGCTGCCACCCTGACCCTGATCCTGATGGCGGTTACCTCCATCAGCGATGGCATGGCCATAGGGCTGATCGTCTACGCCATCGCCATGGTGATCACCGGCCGCGCCCGCCAGGTACACCCCATCGCCTACGGTCTTGCCGTGGTGCTCGGCGCCTACTACGTACTGCTGCCGCCGCTATGAGCCGAGGCGTTGTGACTGTGGGCCTTGGCTTTGTGACCGCAGTTACCGGATAATCCCTCGCCATCACCGGGTTGGTCTTCAAGGAGATTGGTCTTGCAACGGATTGGTATTGCAAGACCTCCGCCAGTGAAAACATCCCTGTCCCGTAGCAAGATCCGGTGCATCGCAACCATTGCCATGCAGATCGGGAGCTGCCTATCATCGAGAGCTAGTTATCATCGAGAGCTGGTTATCATCGAGAGCTGCGCATTATCGAGTTATCGAGAGCTCTCCATGATCAGGGCTGCCCATGCCTGGCTCGCCAGGCCGAACATTGAAACTCGAATAGTCAAGCTCGAACAGTCAAGCTCGAACATTGCGCTCTTCTGAATTATTGACGGTATGACATGACCAAAGAACCAGGCACCAGAGCTCTTGAAACCCGGAAAAGAATCATTGCTGCGGCACTTGAACTCACCCTGCGACAGGGTGAAAGCGGCATCACCATGACCGAGATCTACAAGCTGGCAAACATTTCCAGAACTTCCCTGTACCGCCACTTCAGCACTGTCGAAGAAATCCTGACCAGCATCTATTTAAAGATCAGAAGCGAATTTGAATCGGGCCTGCAAAATGCCATAGAGGCAAACCCTTCGGCGGAAAACCGGCTGGATGTGGTGACAGATTACCTGCACCACTTCTTTACCAGTGACCTTGCCCAGAAGCTCAGCGCCGCCAATACCAGCTACCTGAAAAAATTGAGCCTTATCAGTTTCGATGCCCGGGTCGACATGTACAAAAAAGTTCTGGGGCCGTATTTCGACATTGCCGAACAGCAAAAAGGCGCGCCGGTGGACCGGGATCTGGTCGCCTATTTCATCACCCACTACTATGCATCCATGGCACTCTACGGGGTTATGGTAGACCCGAGGCAATAAACCTTTGCTCAAGAAACTCATCACCGGCCTCAGCATGGTGTGACACCGGTGCCCCGTCGAAGGGCTGCCACCAAAGGATCGCCGTAAATCACCCGGCGAAACACCCCGTCCGCAGCCCGGGCCAGCTCCATTTCATCAAGGCCCGGAAATTCACCGTTGCGCCACACCACCTTGCCGTTGATCACGGTCATGTCCACGGGCCGGAAAACCCACTTTCGCGGGCAGGCTCCGTGGATCGTGGTTGGCGCCGATGTATTCGATCCGGTTCAGATCGACGGCAAGAAATCCGCAGCCCTGCCCACGGCGAGGGCGCCGAGATCAGGCCGGTTGAGGCAATCCGCACCACCCTGTGGCCATGCGCAGAAAGTCATAGGGAGCTGGCACCGGATGCTGGCGCTCACTGGCCTTCAGGCACTGGAGCAGGTAGGCAAGGCGGATGCACTCGGCGAGGTTCGAGCTGTCGTTGGAGGCGTGGCCATCCACCCCAAAGCCCACCCGCACACCTGCCGCCGCCATGGCGGGAATGTCGGTGACTTCGGCACCCACCAGAAACACCGGCGCCGGGCAATGGCAACACCGGTGCCGGTGGCGGCAAGGCGGGCGATGTCCGCTGCGGTGAATTCCCAGCCGTGGGCGAGCCACACATCCGGCCCGACAAAGCCCCGGTTTTCGCACCAGTCGAGGCTGCGCTCGCCAAAACGGGCCACCATGGCGGGGGTTTCCCCCTCCCCCAGATGGGTGTGCAGGCTCACCCCCAGGTGGCGGGCCAGACGGGCAGACTCGACGAAGGTTTCGGGTAGGCAATCACCGGCCCGCAGGGCGCCACCACCACCCGCTGCATGGCGAAGGGCCGCGGGTCATGAAAGCGGCTCACCAGGCGTTCGCAATCGGCAAGAAAAGTATCGGTGCTCTCCCGCATGGCATCGGGAATGGTGCTGCCCTCCGCCATCGGCAGGGTGATGCAGCCGCGCCCGGCGTGAAAACGCAGCCCCAGCAGGTTAGCGGCATCAAACTGGCGGTCCACCAGAAAGGGTCCACCCCGGCGGCTGTAGTTGTACTGGTGATCAAACGCGGTGGTGCAGCCGTGCTTGATCAGCTCCGCCATGGACACCACTGTGCTGTGGTAGATGCAGTCTTCATCCACCAGGGCAAACACCGGGTAGATCTTGCGCAGCCAGGCCAGCACATCAAGCTGGGTCCAGTCGAGGGGGCAAGATTGCGGACAAAGGCCTGAAAAATGGTGATGGGTGTTGATCAGCCCCGGATAGGCGGTCAGCCCCGGCAGTTCACCACCTCAACACCCTGTTCCTGGCCAACGCCAATTGGGGCCAGAGTTCGGGCAGATCCGCCAAGGCCAATAATCTCCCGTCTCTCACCAGAATATCGACGCCATTAAGCACCGTGCCCGCGACATCCCCGGTGACCAGCTGGTGAAACCCGGTGTAAAGAGTAGGTGTGGCGGTGTGGCTCATGGTATCTCCCTTTTTCTGGTAAACCTGTCTGATGGCATGGTTTCACGAAACACCGGTGTTTGTCAACGTAGTTGTCGTGTAGACCGTGTTTTTATGCAGCCTCGTTCAACTGCATTTCTTGCCTCTCCGGATTGAGTGTGTTCCCGGTCTGGGCTGGAGATCGAAACCTGCCAGATCATTCCCAGACTTGGTGCCACCACTTCAACTGGCAGCTTTCTGGATCCTTTGAGATATAAAGCTTGCAGCTTGGCAAGGTACTCGATGGCAGGATGCTCGCCGGTGGCCTGCCAGGGCAGCTTTGCAATGGCGACGAGCAACGACCGCACGGGGCGAATTCCATCAATCAATCCCTCGCGGACCAGGGAGGCCCTGCTCGGTGGTTTGCGTTTCTGGGTTTCGGTGATCAAGGCTTCAAGACGGGCACGCAACTCAGCATCTGGCACCGCACCTTGCGCGCTCAAGGCAACAAGTTCGCCGAGCAGCGTTTTGTACATTGCGGCCCAATTGACGGTAGCGGGGACATCGGCGGCAGCCTGACGCCACAGATCGGCGATCCGGCGCTGCACCATAAGGATCAACTGGTCTGTGGTGGTGAACAGGCAATACCGAAGAAAGCATGCGACCTCCACGGTGCGCGCTGGCTCTTTGATCTTGGCTCCGGCTGAGGGCGGCCTGGAGACAAGTCGGCGCGCGTAGCGGCGCAAGATGAGATCGGGGATGTCTGCCAGGTGCTTATGAACGTCCAGCGTGTAAAGCAGGTCGATGCGCTCCAGTACCTCGCTGATTTGGCGGGTTGAGTGTTTCGCCGGTGCAGCCCATAGCCAACTCTGCTGGGTTTGTCCATCTGGGCGCAGCTCTGAAACTGAGGCTCGCCAGCGATCAAGTGTTGCTGGATCAACGCTGGCGGCGATGGCGGTGCCTGTTTCAACTTCAAGCTGGGCAAGTGCCGCCGCAATCAGTGTCCGAATTGCCCGCTCGTGCACGATCACCAGCTTGTTCTTGTACAGCCATTGACGCGCCCGCACGAGTAGCTGATCGCGGTCGGCGCAGCGCGCCACTTCGTCGCGCAGTTCACGTACCAGTGAGCGGCGCTGGTGCTCGCTCATCCACTGGAATCCAAGGACCGTGCAGGCTACTTGTTGGTGATCGAATAGCGTGCGCCCGCGTTCATACATGGCTCTCAGCGAGGCGACTTCTGGTGCTGCAATGCCAAGCTCGTTGCCAAGGTGGCGCCACAAGGCTACTGGAATTACCCGAAAGGCACCGAGCAAACGCCCACTCATGCGCAGGAAACCAATATGGAGCGCCAGACCAAGCTTGTGGGAATCACCTCGGCGTGCATTGATTGCGTCGCGCTCGGCACCATCGAAGGTGAAAAATGCCTTCATCTCGAAGTCGCTGATATCGCGGGGGAGCCCACGCATCCCCAAAAACGTTGTGTGCCAACCCTGCATCGTGAACCTCAAAAGTGGGAGGCCACCATACCCGTTTACAAAGCGAACAGGAAAGTCAATGAAATCAACGGTCTACCCAGACCACCCCCGCGCCAGTGCTAGCTTTGCGTACCGTCACTTATTGCACTGAAAACGAGGAGACCCCGCCATGGCCAAAATGCGCAAGGTCACCACCGTTCGCGGCTACGGTGCCTTTGTCGGCGCCAACCACCTCGAAGTGGAAGAAACCACCGGCACGGGCCAGGAGAAGACGGGCACCAAGAAGGTCATCGCCTTCAAGCGCGCCATCATCGCCGCTGGCAGCCAGGCCGTGCGCCTGCCGTTCATGCCCAACGACCCGCGCGTGGTCGATTCCACCGGCGCGCTGGCGCTCAGCGGCGTGCCCAAACGCATGCTCATCCTGGGTGGCGGCATCATCGGCCTGGAAATGGGCACGGTGTACAGCACCCTGGGCGCACGCCTGGATGTGGTGGAGATGATGGAAGGCCTGATGCAGGGCGCCGACCGCGACCTCGTCAAGATCTGGCAAAAGATGAACGCCAAGCGCTTCGACAACATCATGTTGAAGACGAAAACCGTCGGTGCCGAGGCCACACCTGAAGGCATCAAGGTCACATTCGCGCCAGCGGAAGAGGGCGGCACCGCCCCCGAGCCACAGGTGTACGACCTGGTGCTGCAGGCCGTGGGCCGCACGCCCAACGGCAAAAAGATCGCTGCTGAAAAGGCTGGCGTGGCCGTCACGGACCGTGGCTTCATCAACGTCGATATCCAGATGCGCACCAACGTGCCGCACATCTTTGCCATCGGCGACATCGTGGGCCAGCCCATGCTGGCGCACAAGGCGGTGCATGAGGCACACGTGGCGGCAGAAGTGATTGCCGGTGAACTGCAAGGCAACAAAGAGCTGGCAAGCGCCGCCTTCAACGCCCGCGTGATCCCAAGCGTGGCCTACACCGACCCTGAAGTGGCTTGGGTGGGCCTGACGGAAGACCAGGCCAAGGCCCAAGGCATCAAGGTCAAGAAGGGCCTGTTCCCCTGGACGGCCTCGGCCGCGCCATTGCCAACGGCCGCGACGAAGGCTTCACCAAGCTGCTGTTCGACGACAGCCCCGAAGCAGGATCAGGAGACGGCCATGCTGGCCGGGGCCACGGCAAGATCCTGGGCGGTGGCATGGTCGGCACCCACGCGGGCGACATGATCGGAGAGATCGCGCTGGCTATCGAGATGGGTGCGGACGCAGTGGACATCGGCAAGACCATCCACCCGCATCCGACGCTGGGCGAGAGCATCGGCATGGCGGCGGAAGTGGCGCATGGCAGCTGCACGGATGTGCCGCCTGCGCGCAAGTAAGTCCGCAGCCAAGCTACCCTGACAAGGCCCGAACTGGCGACGGTTCGGGCCTTGTGCTTTGCGTACCCAAACAATCGCCGCAGAATACTGTGCATTTGTACAGCATTCATGTCAGCCACTTCCAAGCCCAAGCTCTACAACCCACGCCACCCCGAACGCACGCTGCTGTACCAAACGGTAGCCGAGCACTACGAGACCTGGCTAGAGTTGGCCAGCGCGGGTCAGTTCGACGGCCAGGGCGACCACCACACCCCCAAGCCCTTCGTGCGCAAAGCGTTTGCCAAGTATCTTGAGTGCGGCATCTTTGCCCATGGCTTTGCCCGCGCTCGCTGCGGCGACTGTGGGCACGACTACTTTGTAGCCTTCTCCTGCAAAGGCCGGGAGTCTGCCCTCGTGCACCACCCGGCGCATGGTGGAGACAGCAGCGCACCTGAACGATCACGTATTCCCCGCCTGCCGGTGCGCCAGTGGGTGCTCTCCGTGCCCAAGAGGTTGCGGTACTTCATGCAACGCGACGGAGCGGTGCTGAGCATGGTGCTGCGCATCTTCTGCGGGTGATCGCACAAACTCTGCAGACCCACAGCCCCGGTGCGGCCCATATGGACAAGGCAGGCCTGCACATCGGTGCCATCGCCTTCATTCACCGATCGGCTCCAGCTCAATGAACACGTCCACTTCCACGTTTGTGTGGTGGACGGGGTGTTTGAGGAAGTGGAGGGCGAGGGCGATGCTGATGCGACCCCTCGAATCTCATCGCCGGGTGTCATCTTCACGCGGCCACCGGCATCGATGCGGCTACCGTGGCCCCAGTGCAGACCACACTGCAAAAACGCATCCTGCGCGCCTTCGTTGCTCGGGGCCTGCTGGAGAACTGTGACGCCAAAGACATGCTGGGCTACAAACACAGCGGCTTCTCGGTGGACGCCGGTGTCTGCATCGAAGCCCACGACCGCGCTGCGCTGGAGCGGCTGCTGCGCTATTGCGCGCGTCCACCGTTTTCCATGGAGCGCCTACGCAAAGAGGGAAGCAAACTGGTGTACCGCTGTGCCAAACAGCGCAGCGAGCCCACCAGTGACAAGCGTGGTGCCAAGGCAGATGAGCTGCACCTCACACCGCTGGAACTGATCGACCGCATCGCCGCGCTGGTGCCACCGCCACGCACCCACCGGCACCGCTACTTTGGTGTGCTGGCACCAAACTCGCCGCTGAGAGCGGCGGTAACGGCGCTGGCCCAGCCTGCTGCGTCGCAACCAGCCACGGTGGAGACTGCACAACCTGGCGCGGGCGTACCTGGGGTGGCGGCGCCGGGCAACGCGGCCACACCCACACCCGAACCTGAAGCACGCCCGAAGCGAGCGGCGCATTACTTGTGGGCGGTGCTGATTGCCCGCATCTACGAGGCATTTCCGCTGCTGTGCCCCATGTGCGGTGGGCAGATGCGCATCATTGCCTTCATCACCCACAGCGCCGAAATCCGCCACATCCTGAACCACATCGGGGTGGAGTCTGCCCCCCCGCACATCACCCCGGCACGCGGGCCACCGCTGTGGGAGGGCTGCGACGCGCCGGTGGATGATGGTGCGCAAGGCGAGCCGGATTGGGATCTGGCAGCTCAACCCGACGAGGTAGACCAGCGCGTCAATTGGTGACCCAGTGAAGCGGCGGTATCCATCGCTGCGGGGAAGCAGCTGCACGCGCGCCAGGCCCAAATGCATACTGCCTCCCAAGCTCTTGCCATTGAGCGGCAAGCGAGCGCTCAACCTTCCTTGGCCGAACGTGTTTCGAGGCCCAAAACTCGTGCCATACTTGGCCTCATGCGGTTGAATTTCCTATCCGTGGGCACATCAACGTCAAAGAATACAGTGAGATGAGGAGAAATCACTCCTTCACAGCCACCCGACATGATGATCGGCACAGCATCCACCGCAGTCATCTCCATGAATTGCTGCAGATAGTGCCGCAGGGCTGCTGTGGCGAATCCGCGTGTAGTCGTTGACGCAGCCGTTACCCTCCGTCTTCCCGAGAATACCCGTGATCTTCCTGTGAGGGATACCGCCGCCGCAAGCGCTCGGTCGAGCGCCCCTACATCGTCCGGCCCAGACTGCGCCACTTTTATAAGCGATGACGTATCCATAGGTGAATCAGATTAAATTCCGCAAAGCTAGCCGCCCAGTACTCGTTTTCTAGCCGTGGCCCGATCAGTCATGGGCGAAAGACAGAAGCTGGTTCAATCGTCAAATCAAGTCGATGGCACGCGACACTCGCGTGTTGCGCGGCGAGCCTCCGCGAGCTGCCCTTACCCGCTCAATAAGATCCTCATCGAAAGGAATTTTCTGAAGCCTCGTAAGACCGTGGACCGCTTCACTACCGAGTTTGGCCGCATTGTACATGGCGGTCACACCCCTGCTTGCGCAAAAAAATTGCCACCATCTTCCCGGATCAGCTCACGCTGCTGCGTGATCATACGGGAGAGCAGTTCCGCGCAGGCCTCACTGCGGGTGTGCACGACCTCGACTCCTAGCTCCCGCAGACGATCTTCACCCCACTCGCGAACGGTTGGGGTGCCGATCACGACCTTGGGAATACCATATAGGATCATCGCTCCTGTGCACATTGGACAGGGCGAAAGCGTCGTGTAGAGCACAGTTTCTCGATAAAATTCCGGCGGTTGCCGACCGGCGTTGGCGAGCGCAGTCATTTCTGCGTGATGGAGAGTGCTGCCGGTCTGCGCCCGGAGATTGCGTCCGCGTGAGACCAGCTTGCCGCGGTGGACGAGTACCGATCCGATGGGAAGGCCTCCTCTAGGAAACTTGCTTCCGCCTCCTCGATTGCGATCTGCAGCATGCTTGATTCAAATTTCGTGTGTTCCATAGGTTATTTTTAGACCTGTCAGGCAAAGAATAGATACGAACACCGCATTGAGCACAGAGTAACCCACTCGCGACCCAATCGCCTTCCAACCCGGGTGCCCGATGTAGATGCTCGTCGGAAACGGGCTGCCGAACGCGCCCGTGAGAATCGACGATACGCCATTATAAAGCATTGAAGGCAGCATCGGGTAGCGATCCCCGGCGCCGTCGCAGATTCAATGTTTTGCAGGAGATGATCACACTGATGCATCCGATGGGGAGAATTACAGGCAGAAACAGGGGAAGCATCGAGAACGAAGCGACCAGATCGCCCAACACAGGAACTGGCGGATAGAAAGCGAGGCGGGCATCAGCGAGGTTTCCGACCGGGACTACCTGCGCGCCTTGGACAAAATGGAGCATCCACGCTAGGCCAGTGCCGGTCACCAGGATGATCAGGCCGGAAGGGATCCCACCCTTGATGCGAAGCCGTCCAAAATAGAACAGAAATGTGACACCGAGTGTGACGAGC
Organism: Aminobacter sp. SR38; assembly: GCF_014843375.1. Classification (NCBI taxonomy): domain Bacteria; kingdom Pseudomonadati; phylum Pseudomonadota; class Alphaproteobacteria; order Hyphomicrobiales; family Phyllobacteriaceae; genus Aminobacter; species Aminobacter sp. SR38. The sequence continues at coordinate 161,792 of NZ_CP062120.1, read as the reverse complement.
CCGAGAAGCGGAGAGGCGTAGGCACGAAAGAAAAGTCCATCGAAAGGAAACAGAGGCCAATGCCTCCAACGGGTGCGAGCAGCGCAGCCCGTGGCGTAAATCGACGGATACTCTCCGCCACGAAACTGCCGAAGAACTCGATGAGCCCCGAGACGAAACAAGCCAGTATACCGGCCCGCCAAGCAAAGATAGCGACATCATCCCCGGTCAATCCCTGTGCCTCGCCGATGAATTTCGCTGGGTAAAGTACGAGGAAAACAAAGGCGATTAAGGTGATGATGTTGATGCCGAACGGCAGTGCACAGACGTCGCTTCGCCCCTGCAAGCGCACCTGCTTCGCCACCCTGGCGGCGACCGGGTGATGGCCCAGGTGCTCATGGCCATCACCCTGCACGGGCTCGATGACGTGCTGGTGGCCGTGGAGTTGGCGCTGCAATCGGGCCGCGTGAGTGCCGACCATGTGCTCAACGTGCTGGCCAGGCTCAAGGAGCCCCAAGCCGTGCAAAGCCTGCCTGAAGCAGCCTTGCCTTCACTGACGCTGCACGAGCCGCCTCAGGCCGACGTGTCGCGCTACGACAGCCTGCGCCAGTCCCAGGAGGATGACCATGTCCAATGACATCGCAGCAAGCCTCAAGGGCTTGAGCCTGCACGGCATGGCCAGTGCCTGGCCGGAACTGCTGGGCATCGCCCGGCTCAAATCGCTCGACCACGAAGCCCTTCTGCATCAGCTCATCAAGGCCGAGGGCGCGCACCGGGAAGTGCGCTCCATGGCCTACCAGATGCGGGTGGCCCGATTCCCTCACCACCGCGATCTGGCTGGCTTTGCCTTTGATCAGGCCCAAGTGGACGAGGCGCTGGTGCGTCAGCTGCACGAGTTCAAGTTCATCGACTCAGCCCACAACGTGGTCTTCGTGGGCGGCCCAGGCACGGGCAAAACACACCTTGCCACAAGCCTGGGCGTTCATGCCATCCGTGCACATGGTAAGCGGGTGCGCTTCTTCTCGACCGTCGAGCTGGTCAATCTGCTGGAGGCCGAGAAAGCTCAAGGTAAGGCCGGGCAACTGGCACATCGGCTCATGTACGTGGATCTCGTCATCCTCGACGAGATGGGCTATTTGCCCTTCAGTCAAGCCGGTGGGGCCTTGCTGTTCCACCTGCTGTCCAAGCTGTACGAGCGCACCAGCGTGGTCGTCACCACCAACCTGTCGTTCTCGGAGTGGGCCAGCGTGTTCGGCGACGCCAAGATGACCACCGCGCTACTCGACCGACTCACCCATCACTGCCACATCGTCGAAACCGGCAACCAGAGCTGGCGCTTCAGGCACTCGACTGCACAACCGTCTTCGATCATCAGAGCCACACGAACCAAAACGGCCAAAGGAGCACCCCAGACAGATCACGCAGTAGACTTATCCACATCCGAACAGTCCATTTCTTCGTCAACTTAGTGGCTCAGTTTTGGACGTGACGCCTGGCTCAGTTTTGCTCGTGATTCAACACAGACCACCCCCGCGCCAGTGCTAGCTTTGCGTACCGTCACTTATTGCACTGAAAACGAGGAGACCCCGAGCGAGGCGAAAACCGCCTCGGGTGTCCGAGGCGGCAAGTCTGCATGCGGTTCAGGGAGGAAGAAACCGCGCCGGCGATCAGGGAGGAAAACCGCGCGGCCTGATGTGCAGCTCGGCCACTTTAGCCGGATTTTTCGACTTATCCGATGCGAGCGGCCCGCCGTGGGCGCTGCTCGATCTGCTGTTGCTTTTTCTCGACGTGCTTCTGCTCCTGGTGCTGCTGCTCGTCGCGCTGCACCTGGCTGATGGCCGCGCCGATCTGCCGCTTCACGCCCTCGATGCCCAGCTCGCTCTTGTGCGCCAAGTCGTTGAAGTCGGTGTGCTGCTTCATCGTGGACAGCGCCGCGATCTGCGCGCCGCTCAACATCGACGCCTTGAGCTTGGCCGCCTCGTCGCCGGCCAGCTCGACCTTGCCGGCGGCGGCGTCGGCAAGGCGCTGCTCGGCGCGCAGGTGGGTCTTGAAGCTGTCGGGCGTGATGGCGGGCAAGTCGCGCGGGTAGGTGTTCTCGGCCGGCGCGAAGATCGGGAAGATCGCCTTGCCGCCCACGGCCTGGGCGGCCGCCTCGGCCTTCTCCCGGCCGGGGTTGTTGCCGTGGGTCATGACCAGGTGCCGGTCGTCGTCGCCGGCGATGATGACCGGCTTGTCCGGGAACTTGGCGTGCAGCGCCTTCGCCACGGCCTCAAGGTTGCCGCTGTCGAAGGCGGCGACCGTGGCGTGGCCCACGGCCTCGGCCACCTGGGCCGCCGTGGCGTAGCCCTCCGAGATCACCAGCGCCGGCGCGGCCGCCAGGGCGTCCATGCCGCCGACCGGGTGGAAGCATCCTTCCTTCTTCGAGTCCTTGGCGAACCGCTTAGTGCCGTCCTCCTGGATGTATTGCATCGTCCATTGCTTGCCCTCTGCGTCGAAGGCCGGGATGTAGGTCTTCTGGCCTTCGCGGTCGGTCATCACGCCGGCCTGCGCCTGGATGCCTTTGGCTTGCAGGTAGGGCGTCGGCTGCTCGATGGGCACGAGGTCGGCCATCTGCCGACCGACGCGCTGCGCGGTGGCCTCCTGGGCCTTGTCCTGCTCGACGGCTCGCTGTGCCAGCTTCTCGGCCGCCTCGGCCTGGAGCTTGGCCTTCTCCTGGTCGCTCAAGGCGTAGCCCTTGCTCTTCCAGGTAATGTCCGTGCCGGTCTTGTTGTTGATGATCCGCCCGGCCGGGTGCCCGTCCAGGTGGCCCACGTAGAAGCCATCGAGCGCGCCCTTCTTGCCGCCCTCGACCGGCACGCGGTGCCGCTTGCCATCCATGATCGGGTGATCGCCCTGGGCGTTGCTGCCGGTGAACAGGCCGGCGCTGCGCATGGCCTCGGCGAACTCTTCCCTTGGCGTCATCGCTGGCCCTTGCTGGGCCTGCACGTTCTCGGGCTTCCAGCGTTCGAGCTTCGCCGCGTCGGCGCGCGGGCCGACATACCAGGACTTCGCGGCCTTGTCCCAAAGCGCGCCGGCGGCCTTGGCCGCGTTGCGCTGCTCGTAGGGCACGGCCAGGTACTGGCGGGCCTGCTGGGCCTGCTGCGCGGGCTTCTGCGCCTCGCCCTGGGCTTCGGGTGCCGGCTGGGCCGAACGCGGCTCTACGGCCGCTGTAGCGGCTCCCTGCGCCCATTTGGCGAAGGGAGCGGCATCGGTGCCCGGCGGCACGTACCAGGACTGTTGCTGCCGATCCCAACGCGCCCCGAGGCTCTTGGCCTCGTCCTTCTCCTTGTACGGCACGTTGATGTACTGCCGTTCGGGCTTTCGGCCTGCGGCTGCGCCTGCTGCCGCTCGCGTTCCTGGCGCTCCAGCTCGGCCGCGCGGCGCTGCGCGTCGCTGTCGTTGAGCATGGCCGACGCCTCGGCGGTCTTGCGTGCCTCTTTAGCGGCTGAAATGTCCTCTTCGGTCGCGTTGGGGTCGCGCCGTACACGCTCTTCCTGCACGCGGGCCAGCTTGGCGGCGCGCTCGTGCTGGTTGTCGGTGCCCAGCGCATCGACCAGGTGCAGGCGCTCGGCCAGAGCCTCGGCCTGGCCCTCGGTGCGGGTGCCGGCGACGAAGGCAAAGGCGTCCTCGCCGAACTGCGCATCGGCCTTGCGCGCGTAGACCTGGAACGCCTGCGGCTCGATGCCGGCCTGGGCGGCATCGACGGTCTGGCCGTCCTGCTCGGCCACGCCGACGATGCGCAGCTCTCCGCTCCAGTCGGGCGGCAGCTCAACGCCAAGGTGTTGACGGGTCGCGTCGGCGAACGCCTGGCCGTCGATCTCGCCGGCGGCGAGCTGCCGGCGCGCGGCGGCGGCCTGCTCGATGCCCTGCACCGCGTCGGCAGGATGGGCGGCCAGCAGGGCGGCCGCCTGGTCGTTGGTCGGTGGGGTCATGTTCGCCTCCTGGTCTGCGACGGCCGCTTGCTGCTGGGTCAGCGCCGGCAGGGCCATCAACTGGTCGGGCGCGTAGTTGTTCAGCTCGTCCAGGCTGCGAACCTGGTGGGGTTCACCGTCCTGGTCGTGGAACGCAAAGATGCGCTGGCCGTCGCTCCACCTGGCTTCGGCGTCGATGCTCGACACGATCTGTTCGCCGTGCTGCTGGAGCTGCTGCGCGAGGTGGAGCTGTTCGGCCATGTTGGCGAACTCTTGCGCCAAGCCCTTGCGCTCCAGGTAGGCGTTGTCGGTGTCGGTGTGGCTCGGGTCGATGCCGAACACCGGCGACAGCCGGTCATGCGCGACCGCGTAGAACTGCTCGGGATCGGTGCCGGTGATGCTGCCCACGGTTTCGAGGCCACGGCTGCGCAAGGCGTCTTCCAGGGTGTCGCCCTGGAATGCCTGGTAGTGGCTGAAAGACACGTCCGGGTTGTCCAGGACTTCGGCAATGTCCACGGCCAGGGCCTGGGCCACGGCTTCGTCCTGGGCCTGGCTCTGCTGCTGGTCTTGCTCCTGAACCTGCTTCTGCTCGAAGGCCAGCACGTAGTCGTGAATCTTCTCGGCATCGGCGGCCGCGCGGAACACCTCCAGCGGCTCGTCTTGCAGCGCCTTGATCCACGAACCCACATAGGCGGCGTGCTGGCCCGGATCGTGGCCGATGCCCAGCTCGTCGCCGACGATCATGGAAGCGATCTCGGCGCGCAGCTCTTCCTTGGCGTACCCCTCGCTCCCGAACGGGTGCGCCAGGTCGCGGTCAAGGCGCGAAGCGTGGCCCGTCCAGTGGCCCAGCTCGTGCAGCGCGGTCGCGTAGTAGCGGTCGGAGCTGGGGAACTGGCCGCGCTCCGGCAGGGTGATGCTGTCGGTCGAAGGGCGGTAGAACGCCCGATCACCGGCGGCGTGGGTGATCGTCGCGCCCGAGGCTTTCAGGATGTGCTCGGCGCGCTCGACGGCGTTCCAAGTCTGTTCCTTCTTCGGCTGGAGCGGCGGCAGGCCGTCGATCTGCTCGCCGTTGAACACGGTCGCAAAGAACACGCGCGGCCGCTCCAGCATGACGGTTTCCTTGACCGGCTGGCCCTTCGCATCGAGGACGGGCCGGCCGCTGTCGTCCAGCTTGTCTTGCTCTTCGCTGAACTTCCAGTATTGAACCGGCGTGCCTTTCTCGCCCTTGCGAACCTGCGCGCCCACGGCGGCGGCCTGCTTGTAGGTCATCCAGCGCGCATCGCTGCGGCCCTGGGCCATCAGGTGGATGGCGTTGATCCCTTTGTACCGCTTGCCGGTGGTCGGGTTCATCGGCAGGTAGGCGTTGGGTTCGCCCGGCTCCCACGGCTTTTGCCACGGTGCGGTGCCGGCCTTGAGCTGCTCGATCAGCTTTTCGGCCACGACTTCGTGAAACGGCTTCTTCGGCTCCATGTTCTCGTCCCTTCGGAATAGCTCGTTGAACTGAGGGAAGTTCTGCTGTGTCCGGGAACGGTCGCGCAGGCCCTGGGCGACCATGCACACGATGTTGTGCAGGTCGTCGGCCTGCATGGGCCGCACGCGGGCGATGCAGGTTTCCGTGAATGACTGTTGGCCGCGCTGCTGCACCTGGTCGGCGACCTGGTGCTGGCTCGGCTCGATGCCCTCGCAGTGCAGGGCAAACACTTCCTCGGCGCGCACGTCCAGGGACTGGCCGGCATAGCGCCGGTTCACGTCATCCCATAGCGGCTTGAGGGTGGGTTCGTTGCGGGCGGCCGCCAGGCCGTCCAGCAAGGCGCGCTTCTCGCCCGGCGCGAAGGTGTTGGCCCCGTAGTGGCCTAGCACCTCGTGCCGCAGCGTCATCAGTAGGTCGCTGGCGCTCTCGACGTTCTGCAAGGGCACGTCCACGCGGCCACGGTAGGCGCGGCCGGCGTGCAGCGTCTCCTTGGGCACGTAGCCGCCCTTCATGTCGGCCGGCACCTCGGCCGCTCGCGGCCCGTACAGCTCGGCCGCGTCCTCGCGGAACTTGTAGGCCAGCTCCAGCGCGCCGGGGTAGTCGCGGACGAAAGCCCGCGTCACCCCTTGCGCCTCGGCTTTCGTGATCGGCATGGGTCAGCCCTCCGACGCCTTGCGCGCGGCGGCCTGGGCAACCGTCTCGCCGGGCCGCAGGTCGTACAGCTCGCGGGCGTTCGTGGTGGTGATGAACGGCGGGATGTCGGCGCTCGGGCCTTCGTCGTCCAGGAATGCCGGCTCCAGCGCGCCATCGACTTCCACCAGGTCGTCGCCGCTCGCGGCGGCGTCCTGCTCGGACAGCGCGTCCTCCACGAACGCGCCCACGCGCTCGGCTTCGTCGGGGTCGAACTCGACCTGGAAGCCGGGCGTCAGCGCGTCGGCCATCTTCTCGCGCACGGCCTCGCGGCCGGCGGCGTCGTCGTCAACCGGCGGCAGGACGGCCAGCGGCTCGTCGTGGGCGGCGGTGTTGGTGGTGGTTTGCTCGTTCATGGTCGATCTCCTTCGCTGTGGTCATTCGGATGCCGGGCCGTTGCGGCCCTTGCTGTAGTCGGGCCGACCCTTGAGGTCGGGGTAGGTCTGCTTGCATGTGGGGAAGTTGCTGCAACCCCACCAGAATTGCCCCTTCTTCTTGCTCGGCCGGCGCGACAAGCCGCTGCCGCAGGCCATGCACTTGTGAAGGGATGACACCGGCGCGGCTTCCTTGCCGCCGGCGATGGTCACGGCTCCGCTGTTGGCCTTCGCCACCTGGTCGCGGATGAACGTCTCTTGCTTCGTGATGAAGGCGTCCAGGGCGGCCGTGCCCTGCTCGACGCCTTTCAGCATCCGCTCGTAGAGCGCGGTCAGCACCGGGCTTTTCACAACCTCGGGCAGCGCGTCGATGACGCTGCGGCCGAGGGTCGTGCTGATGATCTGCTTGCCTTTGACGGCCAGGAACTCGCGCCGCTTCAACTCGGAAATGATCGACGCGCGGGTGGCCGACGTGCCGATGCCGTCGCCCTCGCGCAGCATCTTCTTGTGCTCGGCATCGCTGACGAACTTGTGGATGTTCTCCATCGCGCGGATCAGCGTGCCCTCGGTAAAGCGCGCTGGCGGCTTCGTCTTGGCGTCCTTGCGGGTGGCGTCCGTGCAGGTCACGGCGTCGCCCTGGGCCATCGACGGCAGGGCCTGCGTGCCGCTGTCGTCGTCCTCGTCCTTCTCGCCTTCCTCGTCGGCCTGGCTGTACACGTCACGCCAGCCGTTGCGCGTGACTACCTTGCCGCTCGCGGCGAAGTTCTCGCCCGCGATCTCGACGCCCACGGTGGTCTGCATGTACTCGTGCAGCGGGTAGAACTGCGCCAGGTAGGCGCGCACGATCAGGTCGTAGATGTTGCGCTCGCGCTCGCTGAGGGCGGCCTTGCTGCCCTTCTGCATGGTCGGCACGATGCCGTGGTGCGCGGTGATCTTCGAGTCGTCCCACGTCTTGGACTTGATACGCGGATCGGCACCATCGACCAGGCCGGCCAGTTCGGGGTTGACGTGCTTGATCGCCTCCAGCACGCGCGGCGCGTCGGCGTGCTGCGACTCCGGCAGGTAGGCGCAGTCGGTGCGCGGGTACGAGGTCAGCTTGTGCGTCTCGTAGAGCGCCTGGCAGGTGTTCAGCACGTCCTCGGCGCTGTAGCCGAACTTGGCCGAGGCCAGTGCCGTAATGTCGGACAGGGCGAAGGCCAGCGGCTGGTTCTGCTTCTTGGCCTCCTGTTTGTACGCGGCGATGGTGCCCGGCTGGCCCTTGACGGCGGCCACCAGGGCGTCGGCGACGGCGGTATCGACAAGGCGGCCTTCGCTGTCCAGGCCGGCTTGATCCTCCTTCGCCTTCCATGCGGCGGCGAAGCTGCCGCCGGCGTGCTGCACCACCGCCCGGATGGTGTGGTACGGCACGGCCTTGAATGCCTCGATCTCGCGGTCGCGGGCGACCACGAGGGCCAGCGTCGGCGTCTGCACGCGGCCCACGGTCAGCAGGGCGCGCGAGCCGCCGCGCTGCGCGCGCAGCGTGTACGCGCGGCTGAGGTTCATGCCGATCAGCCAGTCGGCGCGCTGCCGCCCGCGTGCAGCGTCGGCCCAGCCTGCATAGGTGGTGTTCTCCTTCAACGCGGCCAGGCCGCGCTTGACGGAAACGGAGTCCTGCGCGCTCACCCAAAAGCGGCGCACCGGCTTGCTGTTGCGGAAGTGCTCCAGCACTTCGTCAACCAGCAACTGGCCTTCGCGGTCGGGGTCGCCGGCGTTGACGATCTCCTTGGCCTCCTTGAGCAGCTTGCCGATCACGGCGAGCTGCTTCTTCGCGTCGTCCTTGGGCTTGAGAATCCAGCTCTCGGGGATGATGGGCAGCTCATCGACGCGCCAGACCTTCTTGCCGGACTGGCCGCGCGGCACGTCATCGGGCGTGTACTCGTCGGGGTCGGCCTGTTCGAGCATGTGCCCGAAGCACCAGGTCACTTTGTCGGTGCCGCACTCGATGAAGCCGTCGCCCTTGCCGGTCGCGCCCAGCTCGCCGGCGATGGCCTTGGCGACGGACGGCTTTTCTGCGATGAAAAGGCGCATGGTGTGTCTCCTACCAGGTGATGACCGGACGGATCACGGTCTTGATTTGCGAACGATTGATCGGGCCGAAGTAGCGGCCGTCGAAGGATGTGGCGCTCACGTCCGACATAAGCAGCACCTCGGAATTGCCGAGCGTGTAGCTGTTGGACTGATAGCGCGGCAGCGGCCGACCGGCCTTGTCGGCCTTGATCGGCGCGCTGAGGGCAGCAGCTCGCCGTTGACGCGCACGCCGTCATCGGCGACGGCGACGGCATCGTCTTTAGCGGCTAAAACGCGCTTCATCATGTAGCCGTAGCCGCCCTGGCAGAAGCCGGCCCCGATGTAGCCCCTCTCCTTGGCGTCATCGAACACGCCGAGCTGCGGCGGGCAGAAGAGGACGTAGGCCCCCTTCTCCACCGGCGCGCTGCTCGTCCAGTACAGGCCGACCGGAATGCTCTTGGTGGTGTTCACGCGGGCACCGGCGGCATAGCCGCCGGCCAGCAGCAGGGCGGCCACGCCCGCGATGACGACGCCTGCCGCGATGCGTTTCAGGATGCGGCTCATATCGTGATGCCCTCCCCTTCCGTCTCGGCCTGTGCGACGGCGCGCAGGCGGTCGCTGACCTTGGGCGCAGGGATCGCGGCGCGTGCCGAGAACACTGGGTCTTTGAAGTACAGGGGTTGCTTGCCGTAGATCGCCGGGTAGCCCGCGACGTAGATCACCATGTCGCCGGCTTCTTCGATCTCGCCCTGGGCGTTCTTCTTTGGCCCCGGCATGCGCAGGCATTCGTCGGGCGTCAGCAAGGGCCGCTGCACTTCCTGGTAAGTGCGCGACACCTGGCCCAGCATCGCCGCCGTGCGGCGGCCGCTGGTCGTGATCTGCTCCTTCACCACGGTGGTCTGCCCGGTGAGGCGGGACAGGTGTTCGGCCGTCTCGACGCGGTTGGGCGGGTAGGCGTTCTGCACGTGGCAGTTCGACGTGATGCTTTCGTCGTGGCCGTAGCCCGTCTCGCGGCTCTTGAGCTGGTTAATGTCCTGGCAGATGAGGTAGCACTTGATGCCGTAGCCGGCCACGAAGGCCAGCGACTCTTGCATGATCTCCAGCTTCCCGAGGCTCGGGAACTCGTCCAGCATCATCAAGAGCCGGTGCTTGTAGTGCGCCACCGGCCGGCCGCCCTCGAAGTCCATCTTGTCGGCCAGCAGGCGCACGATCATGTTCACCATGACGCGCACCAGCGGCCGCAGGCGGGCCTTATCGTTGGGCTGGGTGACGATGTAGAGGCTTACCGGGTCGTCCTCGTGCATCAACTGCTTGATGCGGAAGTCCGACCGGCTGACGTTGCGGGCCACCACGGGGTCGCGGTACAGGGCCAGGTACGACTTGGCCGTGGACAGCACCGATCCGGCTTCTTCCTCGGGCCGATCCATCATGTCGCGGGCCGCCGAGCCGATGGCGTGATGGTTCTGGCCGTCTACGTGCCCGTAGGTCGCCATTTCCATCCAAAGCTCGCCAATGTCCCGGTTCGGGTCGGCCAGCATCGCATCGACGGACGGCAGCGTGGCGGTGCCGCCATCGTCCTTGGCCTTGTACAGCGCGTGCAGGATCACGCCGACCAGGAGCGCGAAGGCGGTCTTCTGCCAGTGCGAGTCCAGGCCCTTGCCGTCCGGGTCAACGATCAGCGTGGCAAGGTTCTGCACGTCACCCACCTCGTATTCGGTGCCGAGGCGGATTTCGTCCAGCGGATTCCAGCAGACGCCGCCCGAGGTGCTGGCCGGCTCGAAGCGCAGCACCTTGTTCTTGGCGTGCTTCTGCCGCCAGCCGGCGGTCAAGGCCCACAACTCGCCCTTCAAGTCGGTGATGACGCTGCTCGCGCCCCACGACAGCAGCGTGGGCACCACCAGGCCGACGCCCTTGCCCGAGCGCGTGGGCGCGTAGGTCAGCACGTGCTCGGGGCCGCTGTGCCGCAGGTAGAAGAAATTGCCGTCCTTGTCCTGCCAGCCGCCCACGTACACGCCGGTAGCCGTGGGTGCGGCCTTGCCGGTGACGATCTCCAGGACGTTGCGCTCGCGTGGCAGCAGGCCGGCCGCCTGAATGTCCTTCTTCTCGGCCCAGCGGGCCGAGCCGTGCAGGTACTCGTTCGCCTTCGAGCTGTTGGACGTGACGACCTTCGCCACGGCCACGCCCAGCAGGCCCACGGTCGAAACCAGCATCCCCATGCTGCCGGCCTTCATGATCTCGTCCGGGTACTGGCTGTACCACTTGTACGTCCAGTGCAGGATCGACCAGGGCGCGTACACGTGGCCCACGTTGGGGCCGAGGGTCGCGTGATAGGCGAACGTGTGGGCGAAGAACTGCGTCGCGGCCTGGAGGCCGCCGACCATCGAGGCCGCGCCCAGCACCGGCAGCAGCTTGCTCGGCTTCGGTTTGGCGGTTCGGACTTGCGGCCCTACCGCGTTGTTCATCTTGATCTTCATCTACTCCTTCCTTTCGACGTTTTGATGGAGCCTTTCGCGGTGATCGAGACGGCATCGCCGACCGCGATGCGCGTCAAGCGCCGGGCCGTGGCCTGGTCGATGGGCATAACCATGACCTCATCACCTCGTTTCAAGAGGGCCAGCGCCTGGCCCTCGATAGTCCTGGTGCCCTGGAACGTGAGCGCACCATCACCGGCAGTATATCGGGAATGCTTCGGTATATCGAAACCTTTTAGGCGCTTTGCCTCGCGTTCGGCGATGTACTTGTCGGCGGCGGCGACGCCCGGCGGCGTCTGGCCTACTCCTGTTCCTGGCCGAGAAATTCCCCGTCGCAGTGCGTGATCTGGTTGGGTTCCTTGCTGCTCCACGTGACGAGGAACATCACGCGGCAATAGCACTTCACTTCCGCCGGCGATGCGAACCACACCGAGTTCGGACAGTGCTCGCAAACGGTGCTGGCTTTGGGGCGGCGGTTTTCTTCCAAGGCGTCCAACGTCGGGCTTCCGGTGGACGGTGGCGGCGTGAAGGCCGGCGTCGGCGCGGTCGCCTCGGCCGGCGGCTGGCCGGCCGTCGCCTGCTCGGGCGACGGCTGCGGCTCCGGTAGCGTGCTGGTCGGCAGCGGGCCGCTGTCCAGGGCCGCCAGCGCCGCGTCCAGTTCGTCCTCGATGCTCTGGTCTTTCGGTTCGCTCATGGGTGTTCTCCTTGTTCAAAAGCGCCTGCCGCCGGCTCTCAAGAGCCGGATCGGTGAAGGTGATGGGTAGCTGGGAATCGACGGCGGCGCGGATCATCTGCGCCTTGAACTCCACCGTGCCGTTGACGGTGATGCGGTTGCCGTAGCGTTGCATCGCCAGGCGCAGGGCTTCTTGCAGCCCTTCGCGCGTGGCCTCGCGGGAGACTTGCAGGCGGTCACCGTCATCGCGCACGGCGCTCATGCCGGCGCGGAAGATGATCGTCCCCTTCTTCGTGATGTTGTCCACCGCCGGCGCGTGGCCGGGCTTCGCCTGGCCCTCGCCCCGGATGGTGTTGCCCTTGAGGCCCTGGGCCGCCTCGCGGGCGCGCAGGGCGGCCAGGGCGTCGGCGCCGCCGTGCTGCGCCTCCTTCTTGAGCCAGTCGGCCCACGTGCGCCGGCGGTGCTCGGCGTAGAGGGCCGTGCGCTCCTGCTGGAACTGCTTGTTGATCGCCTGGATTTCGCTGCGCAGGGCCTTGCTCGCCTGGGCGTACAGCAGCTTCTTGTTCGCGCGGCCCTCGCCGACCACCTTAATCGTGGCGCGGCGCAGGCGGTTCGACCTCTTGGCCGCCTCGATCAGCCGATCCTTGCGATGCCGGGCGCGCTCCAGGGCCTGGGCGCGCGCCGTGGTCAAGTTCTGCTGCTCGGCCTTGTACTTCGCGTACAGCTCCACGGTGTTGACGCGAAGGCGGATGGGGTCTTTGCGGTACTGCCGCTTCGCGGTGGTTTGCGCCTGCCGTTCGGGCGAAGCCTCGAACGGGCCAAGCCGCGCCTCCAGGCTCGGCTTGGAAAGGTCGCGGGCTACTGTGCTCGCCTTCACCATCGTTCCGTCGCCGGCCTCGAACACGAGGCCATTGGCGCGGACGCGCAGCTCCATTCCGTTGTCGCGCATGACCTGGTGCAGTTCCTGCCAGGACTGCGCGCCCTTGATCTCGTCCAGGCACTCGCGCTTGACCCAGCCGACCAGGCTTTCAACGCCGGCATGCCGCTCCATGTCGGCGGCCCGGCCCTCCGCGCCGCGCTTGCGCGGCTCGTGGTTGTCGCGCTCCAGGCCGTAGTCGCGCTCCAGGGCCGTGCAGAGTTCCGCCAGCGCCCGGTGCGGGTAGTACGGCTCGTGCATCGTGTGCCGCGTCGGGTGAATCTTGTTGATGGCGATGTGGATGTGCAGGTTGTCGGTGTCGTTGTGGACGGCACTGATTCGCTGATGCTCGCCATAACCCAGCCCGACGCAGATGCGTTCCTCAATCGCGCGCAAGGTGTCGGCGCTGGGCTGCTCGCCGGCCCGGAAGCTGACGATCAGGTGGTAGGTCTTGTCGCCCTTCGCGCGGGTGTTCGTGTGCTGGGTCGCCAGCACCTCCGTGATGGCGTCCTGGATGGAACCGGCTTCGCAGTTCGTCGCCTGCACGTGGCCCAGCCGGTGGTCTTTGCTTTGGGCGTCGGTGATGTAGTTCGCCAGGCCCGCGAAGTCGCTCTTGCCAAGCGAGCGCATCGGCACGTGCTTGGCGATCATGGCCGCCCCTCCGGCTTTTTAGCCGCTAAAGAAGTCAAGGCTCGGCCCTCGGCTGAACCACGGCCTTCATGATCCGGCTCATTTCGTCCTGGGTGGCCTCGATCCGGCCCAGCAGGGCCAGGATGGTCGCCTCGCCGAACTGGAGCGTTCGCACGTCATCGGTCAGCCAGAGCTTGAGCAGGCCGCCAAGGCGGCCAAGGTCGCCGTTGACGCGCACCAGCTCGCGCACGTGCTGGTAGTCCATGACGCCCTTGATCTGGTAGCCCTGGCCCACGTCGCGCAGATAGCGCGCCACGCTGACGCCCGCCCTCTTGGCGTTCGCCTCGATCTCGTCTTTCTCTTCGGGGAACACCGGCACCCGCAGGTGCTGCCGCCGCCGGCGGCCGTGTTCCTTTTCGTCGTTCTCCATGCCTCGCCTCGTCTCTCATGCCGGCGGTAGCCGGCTGCCTCGCAGAGCAGGATGACCCGTTGAGCGCCCCCGGCGCGAATAAGGGACAGTGAAGATAGATAACCGGCTCGCCGGTTAGCTAACTTCACACATCCTGCCCGCCTTACGGCGTTAATAACACCAAGGAAAGTCTACACCAGCCATTACGATTTATCCGCAACTATCGCGCTATCAGGCCGCAAAAGCAGCAACGGATATAGCGAAACCGCCACAATGGCCCATAATGCCGCTATCGAAGCGTGCCAATGCACGCCGATAGCGGACTTTTTGCGTTGCCGTAGCGCCGCTTAGTAGCGTTACATTTGCGATGAGAGGATTAGATGGACGAACACGATGCCAAAGACCTACCCCGAAGAGCTGGCTGAATGGGTGAAGGGACGGGAAGCCAAGAAGCCGCGCCAGGACAAGCACGTGGTCGCGTTCCTGGCCGTCAAGAGCGACGTTCAAGCGGCGCTCGATGCGGGCTATGCGATGAAAACGATCTGGGAGCACATGAAGGAAACCGGCCGGCTGCGCTGTCGGTACGAAACCTTCACCCAGCACGTGAAGCGGTACATCAAGGCCGCGCCGGTAGCTTCCCCGCCGCCTCCCGCCACTCCCCCGGACAGCCAGCCCAAGGGCGCGAAGCCCGAGCCGAAGGCCGCCCGCCGGCCTCGGAATCAAGAGTGAGCCGCCCAAGATCGGCGGCTTCACGTTTGATGCGACTCCAAAGAAAGAGGATTTACTGTAATGGCGAAAATTCACATGGTTCTGCAAGGCAAGGGCGGCGTCGGCAAGTCGATGATCGCGGCCACCATCGCGCAGTACAAAGCCGGCAAGGGACAGAAGCCGCTTTGCATCGACACCGATCCGGTGAACGCGACGTTCGAGGGCTACAAAGCCCTCAACGTGCGCCGGCTCAACATCATGGACGGCGACGAGATCAACACCCGGAATTTCGACGCCCTGGTCGAGATGATCGCGTCGGCCGAGGGCGACGTCATCATCGACAACGGGGCCAGCTCGTTCGTGCCGCTGTCGCACTACCTCATCAGCAACCAGGTGCCGGCGCTGCTCCAGGACATGGGCCACGAACTCGTGGTGCATACGGTCGTCACCGGCGGCCAGGCCCTGGTGGACACGGTGAGCGGCTTCGCCCAGCTCGCCAGCCAGTTCCCGGCCGAATGCCTGTTCGTGGTCTGGCTGAACCCGTATTGGGGGCCAATCGAGCACGAGGGCAAGGGGTTCGAGCAGTTGAAGGCGTACACGACCAACAAGGGCCGTGTGTCCGCCATCATCCAGATTCCGGCGCTGAAAGAGGAAACCTACGGCCGCGACTTCGCCGAAATGCTCCAGGATCGGCGCACCTTCGATGAGGCCCTGGCCGATTCGGCGCTCACGATCATGACGCGGCAGCGGCTCAAGATCGTGAAAACCCAGCTCTTCGCCCAGCTCGAAAACGCGGCGGTGCTCTGATGGCGGCCGACGACAAGATCGAGGAGCTGATACGGGAGATCGCGGCCAAGCACGGCATCGCCGTGGGCCGCGACGATCCGATCTTGATCCTCCAGACCATCAACATGAAGCTGATGCAGGACAGCGCATCGGCCCAGCAGGAAATCTTGGACGCCTTCAAGTCGGAACTGGAGTCCATCGCCCACCGATGGGGTGATGACGCCAAGGGAAAGGCGGAAAGGACGCTCAACGCGGCGTTGGCGGCCAGCAAGGACGCCATGACGCGGGGAATGCAGGAGGGCGCGAAGGCGGCCGCCGAGGCCGTGCGGCGTGAGGTTGAGGCGGTGACGGCGCAGCTCGTCGCGCCGATCCGCGAGGCGCGGCGCGTCGCCATGATGAACATGGTCGCGGCCGGCATGGCGGTCGTGGCCGCCGGCCTGGCCCTGTGGGCCTCGCTGTAGATGGCGATGCGGGATCTCATCGTCAGAACTGGCGATGGTCGACCGCGCCGGCGGCATCGCCAGGTTCGGCGATGCTGGCCAGCTCCCGGCATCGTCGCTTGTGACGATGCTGCAGGATGATTCCACCAGGCCCTCGGCGGGCCTCCCTCGCCAGAAATGGCGATGCTCGAGAAAAAAGCCCGGCGACCGCCGGGCTTCGTTTTTATGCGGGCCTGGCTGACAGGCCCAAGGACTGCGATCTCCCTGGCCGCTCCTGGGCCTGGGATTGCTTGCGCTCCTGCTCCTGCTTGCGCATCAGCAGCTCATGCCGGCGGGCGGCCTCGCGCATGGCATCCCAATCGGAAGCCAGCTCGGGGTTCTCGGCGCGCATCTTGCGCGTCGCCAGCTCTTCGATCTTCGGCGAGTGCAGGCCCATGCCTTCCTTGATCTCGCGGACGGCCTCCAGGCGCGCGTGAAGCGTCTGCAAGCGGGCCTGCTGCTGCGCCTGCTGGTTCTGCCAGGCTCGCTTAGAGCCGGGCAAGGAAAGCCGGCCAGGCGCGGACGCCTGGGTCTGCTGCAAACGGGCCTGCTGCCGGTCGATCAGGTTTTCTAGCCTGTCCTCGATGTGCTCCACCTGGTCGTGCTTGGCCTGCACGTAGAGCGCCAGGGTTTCGGGGTAGGACTGCTCGACCGGGGCCGCCTCTAGGGTGGCCTGCTGCTCGATCTCGGCCGCCTGGGCGGCCTCCAGCAAGTCGGCTCCGGTGTCCTCGCGCGAAGCGCCGAAGGCGGCACCGCCGAGGGTGGCCGGCGCGCTGACGCGGGCCGGCTTGGTGGCGCGGCTCTCGGTGCCGCTGCCGGGGATGGTGAGTCGTTTCAAGGGCGTGCCTCCTTTTTAGCCGCTAAAGCTACATGGAGCGCCCCCGCGTCAGTTTCGGGGCCTCTGCGGCGACTGCCGCCTTGCCCTGGGCGTTGTAGCTGATGCTCTTTGCGCTCCCAATTTCAGGTACTTTATCGAAATCTGACCGAGCGTGCATGACAAAGTTCTTGCCGATCTGCTGGTACACGTTGGTGGCGTCGGCATGAACGATCACGCCGGCGTGGGTCTGCTTCTTGTCGGCCGCTTGGGCCGTGTACAGGTTGTAGATGCCGGGCTTCAACGCGCCCGCCTTGTCTACTTTCTGATTCGTCCAAGCGCCGTCCTTTTCGGCCTGAACGATGCGTTGACCGTTCATGACCAAGAGGCGTTCTTTCATCGGGCACTCCTATGGTTGCCGTAGTTCTCAAAAGGGTGATGGTGGCCCCATGCAAGCCGCGCTCCAACAAAAAAGCCGACCTCGGCAAAGCGAGGCCGGCTCTTCCCAGCGGCCGGGTTGTGCGTTTTGTCAGGGTTCCAGGGTAATTTTAAGGAAAACCAACCGATTTATCAGGTCTTTTTGCGTCCGCCGCTGGTCGGATCGGCCGCCCGGCCTTGCGCCATGACGGTTTCCAGGGCCTCCAGCCGGCCGCGAAGCCCGGCCGCTTCCTCGCGGGCCTGGGCAGCGTCGCGCTTCGCCTGGTCGCGCTCGCCCTGGGCGGCGGTCAGCCGCTCGGCCTGGCGGTGTGCCTCGGCCGCCATCGCCTTGCGCTGCTCCTGGTGGGCCTGCTCGGCCGCCTCGGCCTTGGCCTGCACCTTCACCAGCTCCGCGCGCACCTGGTCGCGCTCGGCGGCGGCCGCCTCGGTGGCCTTCCGCTGCTCGGCCTGAGCGGCGCGCGCCTGGTCGGTCGCCTGGTTCGCCCGCTCCAGGTCGGCACGCAGCTCGCCGGCGCGGCGCTCGATCTCGGCGGTACGGCTGTTCGCGGCCGCGAGGTCGGCCCGCAGGGCCTCCACCTGGTCGGCGCTGGCCGTGGCCCTCTCCTGGGCCTTGTCGCGCTCTGCGCGCGCCTGGCGGGCTTCCTGATGGGCGTGATCCAGCTCCGTGCGCAGCTCGCCGGCCCTGGCCTCGGCCGTGGCCGCGCGCTCGCTGGTCGCCGCGAGCTTGCCGCGCAGCTCGTCGGCCTCGCCCTTGGCGGCCGCCTCGACGGCCTCCAGGGCCGCGATGCGGGCCTTGGCCTCGTCCAGCTCGCCGGTGAGCTGGTCGGCCAGCTCTGCGGCTTCCTGGCGCGCTGCTTCCGTCTCCTGGCGCACGGCCTCCAGCGCCTCGCGCTCGGCGGCCAGGCGGTTGTTCGCCATTTCCAGCGCCACGGCCCACAAGTCGCCGCCCAGCTCGGCCAGCTTGTCAGTGATCGCCTGCGGTGCCGGCTCGCGGATCGGGGCGGCCTGGCTGGCCTTGCGTGCGCGCCACTCGTTCATCGCCTCGCTGATGGTGGTGAAGCTGCCGCTGCCGAGCTGCTTGCGCACGTTCGCCAGCGTGGGGTTCTGGCCGGCCGCGTCCAGTTCGTCGGCCACCGCAAATATCTGCTCCTTCGAGATCGCCATGTCGGGCCTCCTTTGGCCGGTTGTATGTTGTAGCGTGAAGCATACTACAACATACAACACTACGCAAGCGGTTTAGCTGAACTTTTTTTAGCGGCTAAAACGCGGGCAAAAAAAGCCCCGCTCGATGGCGGGGCGATGGGTGGGGGTCGGTGGTCGGCGATGCCCGGCGCTGGGCGTGTCAGCCCTCCAGCAGCGCGACAAGCTGCACGGTGCCAAGGTCGGCCTCGAACTCCTGGCCGTCATCCTCGTATTTGAGCCAGGCCCAGCCCTCGGCCGGGGGCCGGCGGTTGAGGATCAGCCGTGCCGGCCGGTCGTCGTGCTTGACCTGGATGATGGCCTTCTTGAGCTTGTCGGGGTCGGCCTCCTTCGGCTCCTTCTTCCCCTTGGCGTCATCATCCTGCGGCCCCTGCTCGCCGTCGCCGGCCTCGGCGTCGGTCTTGCCGGTCAGCGCATCGACGGTGTTGGGATCACGGTCGCCGTCCTCGTGACTGCGCTTGTCCTCCAGGAACTCGCGCAGCAGCTTCACCGAGCCGCGCGTCAGCTCCTGGCTGTCGTCGGCCAGCCAGGCGGCCACCTCGTCGGGGTTCTTCTTGTAGGCCGTCACCAGCTCGTTGATGACAGTCACGTCCTTGCCCCGGCCGCTATTGAACGCCTCGGCAATGGGTTCGGGCAAGTCCAGCAGCGTGACGTGCTGCGTGACGAAGGCCGGCGACTTGCCGATCTCCTTGGCGATCTCGCCCTTCTTCTTGCCCTTCGCCAGCTCGCGGCCGATGAAGTCGGCGATCTCACGCGCCGTCAGCTCGTTGCGTTGCAGGTTCTCGATAACCTGGTCGGCCTCGTTGTAGTCGTTGTCGATGAAGGCCGGGATCGTGGTCTTGTGCGCCCACTTCGAGCCGCGATAGCGCCGCGCGCCGTGGTTGATGAGGTAGCGCCCGGTGCGTCCGGGTTCTCGCGCACGCTGATGGGCGACTTCACGCCGCGCGCTTTGATCGTCTCGCCGATCTCCGCGATGCTCTCCGGCGAGAAGCCGGGGTTGTCGGCCGTGCGCGGCTGGTGCGGGTCTTCGTCGATCAGGTCAAGCGGCAGCTCCTGCGGGCCTGCGCCGCCGGCGTTGGCCGCCGGCTGCTCGTTCAGCAGGCCGGCCAGGTCGCCCAGCCCGTCCAGGCCCAGCCCGGACGATTGCGGCTTGTCCTGCTCCTTCTTCTTGGCGTTGGTCTTGGCGCTCATTGCGCGATCTCCATCTTCGTGAACACGTAATCCGCCAGCGCACGCACCTCCTGGGTGGCCTTCCGCGCGGCGGTCTTCTTGATCTTCCACACCGGCATCTGCTCGCCCAGCGCCTCGGCGATGCTGTCACGCGCGCCGATGCTGAACGGCAAGATGAGCTGCGGGTATGCCTGCTGCAACGTCGCCAGGTTGTTGACGTGGCGCGGCTTCCGCGCGTCCACCTTGTTCGGCACCATGCCGAGGAAGCGCAGCTTGGGGTTCTGCTTGCGCAGGTTGCTGATGACCGCGACCATCTTCTTCATGCCCTGCAAGCTGTACGCCTCCATTTCGATGGGCGACAGCATGTAGTCGGCCGTCAGCACGGCCGCCGTCATGGCGACGCCAAGGGAGGGGGCCGTGTCGATCAGGCACACGTCGAAGAACTCGCCCAGCGCGGCCACACTGGCCCGCAGCGCGGCGGCCGCCTGGGAAAGCTCCATCTTGTCCAGGTTCGCCAGGTTGGCGTCTGCCGCGATCAGCGCCAGGCCGTCATCCTCCCGGTCAGCGAACCAGGCGCGCAGCTCGTCGCCGCCGGCGGTGAACATGCGACTGGCGGGATAGCCCGAGTCGTGGCCGGCCAGCGTCCAGCTCGCATTGCCCTGGGTGTCCAGGTCGATCACTGCAACCCGAAGGCCGCGCTCCTGGAAGTCGAACGCCAGGTGGCAGGTTGCGAACGTCTTGCCTTGACCGCCTTTCTGAATTGCCGTGACCAGTGTTTTCATGAGTTGGGTTCCTGTTTCCTCTTTCCCTTGGCGTCGGCTTCCCAACGCTTGACGATGAACGCTTGATGCTCCGGCAGTACCGCCGTCACCCGCTCGAAGCCCTGCGGGAGCACTTCCCCCGCCACTGCCCACACGCGGCTGACCGCTTGCGATACCGCCCCCTTGGTCAGCCCCAGCGAGGCCACAAACTCGGCCTGGGGCCTTCCATCGACCAGCACGCCGCGCGCTATGTCGATGGTCTGTTGCCCGATCTCCAGGCCCTTGATCGCCGCCTGGAATTGGGCTTCGGTTAGCCGTTTCTTCATGGAGAACACCCATATAAACTCCACACCCGGTTGTTGAACAAAGGCGGTGCCAGCCGCCGACCATGTGCAGAAGTTTAGCTAAACTCGCCGCCCGCGTCAAGCGTTTTAGCGGCTAAAAATGGGCGCGTGATCTTCTTTCTTGGCGTTCAACCTGGCCGCGTCAGCGGCACTCATGAAGAACGTCATCAGCGGGCCGACCGTGCGGCTCGAACCGTTGGCAAAGCACACGTCGAACTGACCGCCGGCGGTGTGCGGATCGACGCCTTCCACCAGTCGCCAGGGGTCAAGGCCCCATTCCTCGGATTGCGCGCTGTACCAATAGGCCGGCGCATCGCCGTTCAAGTCGCTGGCCGCGTACTCGCGCACCAGGACGGCCACCCGGCCGGTGTTCGGCTCCACGAATCCCGGCGGGTAGGGTAGGGTCTGTTTTTTCATGTCAAAGCCCCTTCGGCTTGTAGATCGAAACGAAGTAGGTGATCGCGGTCAGCACCGCGAAGTACGCCAGGAACGACCAACCGGCATACACGCCAGGCGTGTTCCAGTGGTAGAGCATCCGCACGAACTGGAAGAAGGTGGCAATCGACAGCACCCACTTGAGGATCGGCCAGACCAGCACGGTCGCCACCCATACGAACTTGACCAGGCCGGCCAGCAGGCCAGCACCGGGGGCCTTGTTGGGGGCAGCAGACGCGGCGGCAGGCTCCACCGGCGCGGGCGCGGCGGGCTGCTCGATCTCCTTGGGGAACTTGATGATGTTGGACATAGCTTGACCCTCCACGCGCTTACGTGTTGAATGCTGGGTGCTCCCACTCGGAAGCATGGTTACGGTGTGCCAGCACCAGGCCAAGCGCCCCGGATCACTCCGGGGCGTTCCTCCACCTGGGGCCGCCCTTGATCTTGCCTCGGCTCACGCAATACTCCTTCTTGGCGTCCTCGATAGGCCCGGCCGTTGCCGACCGGGCCATGTGCTCTTACCAGCCGGCCCGGCGCTTGGCCTGCTCGACGGCTTCCATCGACCAATGGCCCTTGGCCTGCCCCTCCAGGGAGCATCCGGCGAAGTACGCCTTGCCGCGCAGTTCCTCGGCTTTGCACACCAGCTCGGCCGCCTCGGCCATCATGGCCGCGATCTCGTCACGGCGGGCCGGGAAGTCGGTCGCTGCCGCGCCCTCCAGCTCGTCAATCCAGGGCATAATCTTGTTGTCGCTCATCGGACTTTCTCCGGTAGTTGACCTGGGCAATGTGCCCGGCCTTCAAGTGCTATATTAGGGCAAAATGCCCTAGCCTGTCAAGCACTTTAGCTAAACTTTTTTCGCTTTACCGGAATCCGAAGGCTAAACTTTAGCCGCTAAAACCTTTCCCTTGGCGTCAATCCTCTTTCCAGATCACGCCCAGCCCGGCCTGGTCGCACAGGATCGCCCATGCCGCATAGGGAATCGGGGTGTCCTCGCCGATCCAGCGGCGGATCGTGCGGTCGCCCTTCGCGCCCAGCCCCAGCGCCTTCGCGGCCTTGCTGCCGCTGAACCCGGCCAGGCGCAGCACCTCTCGGACTTCCTCGCCGGTCGGTTGCGCCCAGCGTTCGGCCGGCTTCAAGCACTCCAGCCGGATATTGGCGTCGTTCGTCATTCGTTCGTTCTCCTGGTCAAGTGATAAGCCGCAACTGGTCGAAGCCGTAGATCGACTGGATGCAGCTCGGGTCTGAATCGACCACGCGCCGGCCTGCGCGATTGGTCTTGTACGTTACCGGCCTGTCGTCGTGCGCCCACACCTGGCGGGTGTCGGGATGCACCTTCACGATGATGATGCGCTTGCCGATGTAGCGGTCGAAAACCGGGTGATGGACGCTCACGATCTCGCACCGCTGGCCGGGCTTGAACTCCACCAGGTCGGCCGGGCCTCCATCGCCATTCCTGGCGATGCTGCAGGTTGCCGCGCTCGCTCGCGGCATCGTTGTTTCCGGCGATACAGGCCCGCCCTCGCCCGGCTCGGCATCGTCGGCTTTGACGATGCTGCAGGTCATCGTCGTTTCTGGCGATGCGGGATCTCGCTCCGGGCCTGCGCCGGTGATTTTTCCCTTGGCGTCCAACCCGGCGGCCCTGGCCGCCTTGATCCTGGTCGCGGCCTCGGCCGCCCAGCGCCTGGCGATGAAGGCCCGATGCGAGGGCAGCACCACATCGACCAGGACGAACCCCGGCGGCACCAGGACGGTCGCCGGTGCGCGCCGCGCCGGCGGCTCCAAGCCGGCCAGCCAAGCGGGCAGGGGAGCATCGGCCAGGCGGTCGCGGTAGCTGGCCTCGACCATCACCGGGCGCTTCTTCTCGGCTCGCTGCGCAGCCAGGATGCCGCGCGCAACCTCGTCCACCGTCATGCAGCCCTGCGCCGTGTCGAAGTGCGAGCGGTAGCCCGTTTCGGAGATAAACGGCCTGTCCAGGTCGATGACGTGGAACTGGAAGTGGGCACCCAGCGGCCCGCCGTAGCCGGCCTCGTACTCCACCAGGGCGCGCATGTCGCCATCCGCGACCAGGAACTGGCCGCGCTGGCCCCACAAGGGCACGTCGCCAGGCACCGCCGCGCAATGGCGCTCGATGACCTGGCCGGGCGCGTCGTGGTCGGCCATGCTGCCCACGTGCGTTCCGCCGTTCATCTTCCAGATGACGGCCTCGTATCGGTCGCTGGCCGCCTCGGCGGCCGCACCGTCACCGCGCATGATCGCCGCGTCGATCTCCACCACGGCCGCCACGGCGGCGGCCAGCAGCTCGTCGCGGTCGGTGGGCAGCTCGGCCAGCAGCTCGGCCGCCGGCGCGTTCCAGTCCTGGCCCGGCTGGGCCGGCGTCTTGCGTTTCTTCGCCATCGGCCGGCCCCTCGTGTCAGCACGCCGCCACGCGATCACGTCGCGGGCTTCGTAGCCGTGGCGCTTGCAGTCGTCGCAGAATCCCGAGCTGAACCCCTTGTGGTTCGTGCCGATCCATGCGGCCGGCTTGCCGCATTCGTGGCCGTAGGTGCCCGGCTCGGCGTTGTGGCACTTGCCGTCCGTCGCGTAGCTGTTCGTCGGTGCCTGGGGAGCGTTGTTCCTGGTCATGGTCGCCTCCTGGAAGCCCCGGCCGAAGCCGGGGCCGCCCTCATCAGTCAATAGCCCGGTAGATCGCGGCCGCCTCGGCGTGGCTGGCTGCGAAGCCGCGCAGGAAGTGATAGCGGTCGATCAGGGCATCGCCGGCGTCCGTGTCGGCGGCCTCGGCCGCGAGCTGACCCAGCGCGAACAGGGTTGCGACAATGCCGGCGGCGTCGGCCGACAACTCGCCTCGGAAGCCGTTGCCGTCCACCTCGATCTCCAGGCGGTCGGCCAGGTCGGGGGCCATGTAAAAACCGCCGTCCGACAAGGTGTAGTAGTGCCAATACGCGCCGCTGTAGCGTTCGCAGAGCCGGCGAAGCCAGGCATACACCAGGGCCTCGCCGCGCATCATCAGACGCGGGCCGAAGTAGGCGGGCAGGAAGTCGAGGCGCTGGGCCTCGGCGACCAGGGAAGCGGTAACGGGTTGCTCTTGGGTGTTCATCGGACTTTCTCCGGTAGTTGACCTGGGCGAAATGCCCGGCCTTCAAGTGCTATATTAGGGCAAAATGTCCTAATCGTCAAGCACTTTAGCTAAACGTTTTAGCCGCTAAACCTTGCCCTTTCCCTTGGCGTGCATTACAATGTAATTCACGAACCCAACCGGAGAACCAATCATGGCTGCAAACCAGCTCGTACAAACGCGCATCGACGGCGCGATCAAGGAAGAAGCGGCGGCCGTCCTGGCCGCGATGGGCCTTACCGTGTCCGACGCGGTGCGGCTGCTGCTCACGAAGGTGGCCCAGGACAAGGCGCTGCCCTTCGAGCCGCTGATTCCGAACGCCACCACCATCGAGGCGATGAAGGAAGCCCGCAAGGGCAAGCTGCCGCGCTTCGCCACCGTCAACGATCTGATGGCCGATCTGCATGCGGCAGATTGAGCGCACCGGCCAGTTCAAGCGCGACTACAAGCGCGAGGCGAAAGGGCAGCACCGGGCCACGCTCGACGCCGACCTGGTGCCCGTCCTGGTCGCGCTCGCCGACGACCAGCCGCTGGAACCTCGGCACCGCGACCACGCGCTGACCGGGGACTGGAAGGATCACCGGGATTGCCACGTCAAGCCCGACCTGGTGCTGATCTACCAGAAGCCCGACGCCGACACGCTGCGCCTGGTGCGCCTCGGCTCTCACTCCGAACTCGGCTTGTGATCGGCGCGGGCCTGGCCCCGCGTCTCACGTTTCATTGACACTTGAGGGGCGCTTTCCGCGCCACCGGCCGAGCTGGCCGACCCCCTTCCTTGGCGTAAAACCTGCGGCGGTGGAGCTGCTGCGATGCTTGAGGATCGCGCGGCCGGTCGAACCGCGGCGACCTGGTTGGGGAGTGTGAGGGGGCTTTGCCCCCTCGCAAGCTCTCGAACTTACTGCCTTCCGCCAGGCGCTTGCGCCTGGCTCTCCTAAGCCGTAGCGCCGAAGGCGCTCCATTGTGGGGTGAGGCCGCAAGGCGGCCGAGGGGCGTAGCCCCTGGGGGGATGGGAGGCCGCTTGCGGCCGGGTGGGATCGAGAAGGGGGGTTTCCCCCCTTCGGCGGCCGGTCATGCTGCGCGGTAGCTTGGGCCGTGTTGCCGTTTTTTTCGCCAGCCTCTGGTTAAAACTACCTGGTTATATAAAAAGGTTATAAAGACGGTTAAAAACCTGGTTAGCATGACCGAAAAACGCGCGTAAACCGTTGTCACGCCAAGGAAAAGCGCGAAGAGGCAGCCCCTCAAGTGTCAATGGATAAGCCCCCCATGTGTCAATACGCTGCCCCTCAAGTGTCAAGAACCGCGCCCCTCAAGTGTCAGTAGGGCCGCCCCTCATCAGTCAATAGCCCGGTAGATCGCGGCCGCCTCGGCGTGGCTGGCTGCGAAGCCGCGCAGGAAGTGATAGCGGTCGATCAGGGCATCGCCGGCGTCCGTGTCGGCGGCCTCGGCCGCGAGCTGACCCAGCGCGAACAGGGTTGCGACAATGCCGGCGGCGTCGGCCGACAACTCGCCTCGGAAGCCGTTGCCGTCCACCTCGATCTCCAGGCGGTCGGCCAGGTCGGGGGCCATGTAAAAACCGCCGTCCGACAAGGTGTAGTAGTGCCAATACGCGCCGCTGTAGCGTTCGCAGAGCCGGCGAAGCCAGGCATACACCAGGGCCTCGCCGCGCATCATCAGACGCGGGCCGAAGTAGGCGGGCAGGAAGTCGAGGCGCTGGGCCTCGGCGACCAGGGAAGCGGTAACGGGTTGCTCTTGGGTGTTCATCGGACTTTCTCCGGTAGTTGACCTGGGCGAAATGCCCGGCCTTCAAGTGCTATATTAGGGCAAAATGTCCTAATCGTCAAGCACTTTAGCTAAACGTTTTAGCCGCTAAACCTTGCCCTTTCCCTTGGCGTGCATTACAATGTAATTCACGAACCCAACCGGAGAACCAATCATGGCTGCAAACCAGCTCGTACAAACGCGCATCGACGGCGCGATCAAGGAAGAAGCGGCGGCCGTCCTGGCCGCGATGGGCCTTACCGTGTCCGACGCGGTGCGGCTGCTGCTCACGAAGGTGGCCCAGGACAAGGCGCTGCCCTTCGAGCCGCTGATTCCGAACGCCACCACCATCGAGGCGATGAAGGAAGCCCGCAAGGGCAAGCTGCCGCGCTTCGCCACCGTCAACGATCTGATGGCCGATCTGCATGCGGCAGATTGAGCGCACCGGCCAGTTCAAGCGCGACTACAAGCGCGAGGCGAAAGGGCAGCACCGGGCCACGCTCGACGCCGACCTGGTGCCCGTCCTGGTCGCGCTCGCCGACGACCAGCCGCTGGAACCTCGGCACCGCGACCACGCGCTGACCGGGGACTGGAAGGATCACCGGGATTGCCACGTCAAGCCCGACCTGGTGCTGATCTACCAGAAGCCCGACGCCGACACGCTGCGCCTGGTGCGCCTCGGCTCTCACCCGAACTCGGCTTGTGATCGGCGCGGGCCTGGCCCCGCGTCTCACGTTTCATTGACACTTGAGGGGCGCTTTCCGCGCCACCGGCCGAGCTGGCCGACCCCCTTCCTTGGCGTAAAACCTGCGGCGGTGGAGCTGCTGCGATGCTTGAGGATCGCGCGGCCGGTCGAACCGCGGCGACCTGGTTGGGAGTGTGAGGGGCTTTGCCCCTCGCAAGCTCTCGAACTTACTGCCTTCCGCCAGGCGCTTGCGCCTGGCTCTCTAAGCCGTAGCGCCGAAGGCGCTCCATTGTGGGGTGAGGCCGCAGGCGGCCGAGGGCGTAGCCCTGGGGATGGGAGGCCGCTTGCGGCCGGGTGGGATCGAAGGGGGTTTCCCCTTCGGCGGCCGGTCATGCTGCGCGGTAGCTTGGGCCGTGTTGCCGTTTTTTTCGCCAGCCTCTGGTTAAAACTACCTGGTTATATAAAAAGGTTATAAAGACGGTTAAAAACCTGGTTAGCATGACCGAAAAACGCGCGTAAACCGTTGTCACGCCAAGGAAAAGCGCGAAGAGGCAGCCCCTCAAGTGTCAATGGATAAGCCCCCCATGTGTCAATACGCTGCCCCTCAAGTGTCAAGAACCGCGCCCCTCAAGTGTCAGTAGGGCCGCCCCTCATCAGTCAATAGCCCGGTAGATCGCGGCCGCCTCGGCGTGGCTGGCTGCGAAGCCGCGCAGGAAGTGATAGCGGTCGATCAGGGCATCGCCGGCGTCCGTGTCGGCGGCCTCGGCCGCGAGCTGACCCAGCGCGAACAGGGTTGCGACAATGCCGGCGGCGTCGGCCGACAACTCGCCTCGGAAGCCGTTGCCGTCCACCTCGATCTCCAGGCGGTCGGCCAGGTCGGGGGCCATGTAAAAACCGCCGTCCGACAAGGTGTAGTAGTGCCAATACGCGCCGCTGTAGCGTTCGCAGAGCCGGCGAAGCCAGGCATACACCAGGGCCTCGCCGCGCATCATCAGACGCGGGCCGAAGTAGGCGGGCAGGAAGTCGAGGCGCTGGGCCTCGGCGACCAGGGAAGCGGTAACGGGTTGCTCTTGGGTGTTCATCGGACTTTCTCCGGTAGTTGACCTGGGCGAAATGCCCGGCCTTCAAGTGCTATATTAGGGCAAAATGTCCTAATCGTCAAGCACTTTAGCTAAACGTTTTAGCCGCTAAACCTTGCCCTTTCCCTTGGCGTGCATTACAATGTAATTCACGAACCCAACCGGAGAACCAATCATGGCTGCAAACCAGCTCGTACAAACGCGCATCGACGGCGCGATCAAGGAAGAAGCGGCGGCCGTCCTGGCCGCGATGGGCCTTACCGTGTCCGACGCGGTGCGGCTGCTGCTCACGAAGGTGGCCCAGGACAAGGCGCTGCCCTTCGAGCCGCTGATTCCGAACGCCACCACCATCGAGGCGATGAAGGAAGCCCGCAAGGGCAAGCTGCCGCGCTTCGCCACCGTCAACGATCTGATGGCCGATCTGCATGCGGCAGATTGAGCGCACCGGCCAGTTCAAGCGCGACTACAAGCGCGAGGCGAAAGGGCAGCACCGGGCCACGCTCGACGCCGACCTGGTGCCCGTCCTGGTCGCGCTCGCCGACGACCAGCCGCTGGAACCTCGGCACCGCGACCACGCGCTGACCGGGGACTGGAAGGATCACCGGGATTGCCACGTCAAGCCCGACCTGGTGCTGATCTACCAGAAGCCCGACGCCGACACGCTGCGCCTGGTGCGCCTCGGCTCTCACTCCGAACTCGGCTTGTGATCGGCGCGGGCCTGGCCCCGCGTCTCACGTTTCATTGACACTTGAGGGGCGCTTTCCGCGCCACCGGCCGAGCTGGCCGACCCCCTTCCTTGGCGTAAAACCTGCGGCGGTGGAGCTGCTGCGATGCTTGAGGATCGCGCGGCCGGTCGAACCGCGGCGACCTGGTTGGGGAGTGTGAGGGGGCTTTGCCCCCTCGCAAGCTCTCGAACTTACTGCCTTCCGCCAGGCGCTTGCGCCTGGCTCTCCTAAGCCGTAGCGCCGAAGGCGCTCCATTGTGGGGTGAGGCCGCAAGGCGGCCGAGGGGCGTAGCCCCTGGGGGGATGGGAGGCCGCTTGCGGCCGGGTGGGATCGAGAAGGGGGGTTTCCCCCCTTCGGCGGCCGGTCATGCTGCGCGGTAGCTTGGGCCGTGTTGCCGTTTTTTTCGCCAGCCTCTGGTTAAAACTACCTGGTTATATAAAAAGGTTATAAAGACGGTTAAAAACCTGGTTAGCATGACCGAAAAACGCGCGTAAACCGTTGTCACGCCAAGGAAAAGCGCGAAGAGGCAGCCCCTCAAGTGTCAATGGATAAGCCCCCCATGTGTCAATACGCTGCCCCTCAAGTGTCAAGAACCGCGCCCCTCAAGTGTCAGTAGGGCCGCCCCTCAAGTGTCAATACCGGGGCAGGGTTCCTAACAGGGTTATCCACAACTTCGGTGGATAACTCCATGCCGATCAGGCACTTAGGCCGCCTCGGCGGCCGCCTGGACGGCTCGACCAGGCCGAAATCGGCCGCTGCCCCCCAAGTGTCAACATCGCGCCGGCCCCGCTGCCCCTCAAGTGTCAACGTCAGGGCTGCGCCGGCCGGCCTCGGCCGACTTGTCCCGAAACTGTCCACAACGGCCGCGCCGGTGGGGCAGGGCAGGGAAGGCCCCGGAAACGGGCCAGGAAGGCCCGTCAGGGCCGCAAAGCCCAGCGGCGAGGGCCACCGGCCCGGTGAGCGTCGGGAAGGCGCTGGAAGCCCGCCAGGGGCGAGACGGGCGGCTCTGCCGCCTGGCTCGATGCGCAGCACGACATAGCCGGTTCTCGCGGCCGCCGGCCGGGAGAATCCCCCGCAGCTCGGCCCCTCAAGTGTCAAAGGGTGGATCTCATCGTCAGAAGCGGCGATGCGAGATCCAGCGCCGGCGTCGGCCGTCATCGTCGGAACTGGCGATGGGGCCCTCGGTTCATCGTCAAAGGTGGCGATGGTCGACCGTGGCCAGGACGTGGCCAGCCTCGCCGGAAGTGACGATGCTGCAGCTCGACGTGCGCGAGCTGGTGCGCGGTACTGCCTGGGGTCGCCTCAGAAAACGGAAAATAAAGCACGCTAAGCCGGTTGCAGCGGTCGTAGCGGCCTGAACTTGCCCGCGCCGATCTTGGCGCTGCTGCGCCAGAGGTAATCGCCGGTGAGGTTGATGTGTTGAGATGGACGGCTCCTGCTCCAACCGCTGTGCCATAGTGGCGTGCGGGTAGAAAACTGGAGGAGCAGTTGATGAAAACGATCGCGACGATTGGCCTTGATCTGGCGAAGAATGTTTTTCAGGTGCATGGTGTCGATGATGCCGGAAACGTTTTGGTTCGGCGGCAACTTCGGCGAGCTGAGGTGCTACGGTTTTTCAGCAGCATCCAGCCTTGCCTTGTTGGCATCGAAGCGTGCGGCAGCTCACATTACTGGGCGCGGGAAATCGAAAAACTCGGCCATACTGTCAGGCTTATGCCGGCTGGCTACGTGAAGCCGTATGTCAAAAGGGGCAAAACCGATGCCGCCGATGCAGAGGCGATCTGCGAGGCCGTGACACGACCAACAATGCGTTTTGTTGCTGCCAAGTCTGCCGAGCAACAGTCTGTACTGATGATGCACAAGGTTCGCGAGCTTCTTGTCCGCCAGAGGACGATGCTGATCAATTCATTGCGTGGGCACTTAAGCGAATTCGGCATTATCGGAGCTGGCGGAGCAAAGAACGTGCCCAAGCTTGTCGAACATTTCCACGAGATGCAGAGCACATTGCCTGAAGTGGCTCGGACAATCCTATGGGCGATAATCGATCAGCTGCGGCGCTTAGGCGCCGAAGTCGTAAAGATCGAAAAGAAGATCGTCGACGCTGTGAGATCTGACGCCGCAGCAAGGCGCCTTCTCTCAATACCGGGCGTAGGGCCCATAACGGCGAGTGCGATCACCGCGGCCGTGGCGGACATCAAGAACTTTTCTTCCGGACGGCGCTTCGCTTCCTGGTTGGGATTGACACCAAGACCGCACAGCTCCGGCGGAAAGGAACGCACAAGCGGCATCAGTAAGCAGGGTGACGGATACATTCGAAAGCTATTGGTTGTCGGTGCAACCGCAATAATTCGTTTCGCCAAAAATGGGAGCAGCGCCAGTCACGATTGGGCTGTGAGCCTGATGGATCGAAAGCCGGCACGCGTCGTAACGGTCGCACTTGCAAACAAAACAGCGAGGATCATCTGGGCGCTGTTGATACGAGAACAGCGGTATATGAAAGCCGTCACGGCTTAAGTGAGATTTCGGGCGTATCATTACGTCCGAGATGGCGGAGAGGTGCTGAAATGTGATGATCGAGCCGGTCGAACCGGAGACGAGGAAAGCCCCTGGGAGCATTGAGCTTCAAAGCTCGATGATGTGTTTGGGACCTTGTCTGCGGACTTCATCATGGCCAGCGACCAGTGCGGTCGCGCGAGTAGGCCGGACACATGATTGCAATCGACCGCGAGATATCACATGAATCACCCCTGTGCCGCAGGAGCCGTCCACACATGCTCCCAACCGAGCGGCGACAGGTACTGCAACAGCGCGTCATCAACGGCATGGCCGTTGCCACGCAGCGCGTGCGCAGCCCGTTCCAGATAGACCGTGTTCCACAACACGACGGCAGCCGTTACCAGATTGAGGCCGCTAGCCCGGTAGGGGTCTCCTCGTTTTCAGTGCAATAAGTGACGGTACGAAAAGCTAGCACTGGCGCGGAGGTGGTGTTGGTAGATCGTTGATTTCATTGACTTTCCTGTTCACTTTCAAATCTGCGATTCGTGGCGTCAAACCGTGGTCGGTTTCATCCATTGGTGCCAGTTATCGATGCATTTGGCCGCGAAGGCAGGATTTGGTCAGCATAGCGGTCAACCGGGAAGCGAAACACACCCCGCAAGTTGATGCTCTCCAGCCTGGTGGGCGCAATCTTCCCGATCAGTTCCGGTGGAATGACCTGGCGGCGGTTCGACCAGCGATCCAGGACCGCCTGCATCTGTGAGGTATTCCACGCCATCACGATGTTGGCCATCAGGCTCAACGCATCGGCCACAGCCTGCATTTCATCGACACGTTTGGCCTGCGCCGGGCTGATCCGGCCGGTATAAATGGCGCGCTTGAGGGCGTTAACAGCCTCGCCCCGATTGAGCACCCGGCGCAACTCGTTCCTGAAAGCGTCCTTGACAAAGTAGTCAGCCAAAAACGCCGTACGCAGCAACCGCCCCAATTGCACGCCAGCCTCATAGATTGGATCGCCCTGGGCGGCAGAACCGAACCGCGCAAGAGCTGCCACCGCACTGGCATGTCCGCTCATGACCGAGGCTGCCAGGTGCACCAGACTATCCCAATGCTTTTCGATCAAAGCGACGTCGACATTGGCTTCGCACACCGCAGCGATTTCTGCGGGCACTTTGGTGCCGCGTGGCACAAAGAGGTGGCGCTGTTACTTGAACCATGGTACCTATTTCTTCGGGGGCAAAATCCCTAGTCATTGAAACCCCAATCGCAAGCCGCTTCTCAGAAACTTCTTGTTGTGCCACTTCACGGGAAGTAAATACGGTAGCATGAGGAGTCATTACCCCCTCTGTTCCTCCAGACATTACAAAGGCAATTTTCTTCTCAACTTCTTTGGTGTCTACATTAAGATATTCCGCCATTAAGGACGAAAAAGAAGCAGTGCAAAACCCACGTGTGAAATCATTAACACAGCCGTTGCCTTCTGTCTTGCCCAAAATAGCTACTACTTCCTCCGGGTTTAACTGACCACTGTCAATTAACTCTTTCAAACCGGAAACATCATCGGGCGAATCCATAGGAATGCGATACACTTTTACATCGAGCATAGTCAATACCTCCTATTTTGCATTTTTGTGGGGGAGATCAACCCTCCCCCACACTTAAAACTAAGCAAATAATACACCAATCACTATAATTATGAATAATGAGGCAAGACTGTAAGGTAAGTTTCCTTTAATAATATCCATAACATTCTGCTTAAAAGCACCAGCAAGAACTGCTATGTTAATTTGAACCGGACTCACCTGGGTGCCAAAACCAATGGCTACTGCTACTAGACCTAGCGCTAAGGGAGATAGCCCAATTGCAGCCAGTGTAGGCAAAATTAACGCTGCGACAGCAGTAGATAGAGCTCCTACCGGGATAGCAAGAAGATATCCGATTAAAATGGCAATGGGTACAACCAAGACTTGGGGAACATTATTGACTAAGTTTGCAATAGCTACAAAAGTGCCAATTTCACCAATCATATTGATAAAGCCCAAGAACAAACCGACAGAAAATAAAGTTACAAGAAAAATACGACTGCCGTCTACTAGGGCATCTGATGCTTCTCGGGGACTAAACTTAGCACAGACCATAGTAAGGATTACTGTAATTATAACATTTATCGCTGGAGTAAAAATATTAATGTGAATAAGTTTGTTAATATTAGATCCGAACACCGCCATAATCAAAAGCGCAATAAAGGGTACCGCTTTTATCCACATTTGATTAACAGAATCAGTAGCATCCTCTGCAGCCGCAGCATTTTCACTGGTCTCACTTCCAGTGCCTTTAAACATAGTCCCCCGTTTTAATACTCCAAATACTGCAATTCCTATGCCTATCACAAAGAACAGAGCAACTATCGGCTGCATTAAAGAAAAATATTCAAATATATCAATCTTAGCCATTTGAGCCGCAACTACAGCATGACCCGATACTGGAGTGGTAGAAAAAGCAACTGCGGAGACAATCGTCATACCGGCTATAACTTCAGGCACCGCACCGAACGCAGCAAAGACTAAAGGTGCTATTACGATACTATTACTTGATGCTAACCCTGACATTAAAGTGGCTACTCCCTGGATTAGAACCATAAAACCTGCCAGTATCGCTATACGTCCTTTAAAATAATGATTAGCCAAATTTACAACAGAATTGATGGAACCAGCTTTTGTAACCATTGATGCCGTAGCGGCATACAAAATTGGAACCGTCATACCGAGCATTTTGGTAATGCCTTCTGTAAAAAGCTTATTAATTACTACTGCATCTAATCGTCCCAATATAATTGCTAAGGCTCCGCCTATGAATGCCGCAACCAACATATGCTGCTTCCGCACCAAAAGAAAGATAATAATCAGCAAAGGTAATACCAGTAATAAAAATTCCATGTTATTCATCTCCTCAAATTAACATCAATAGGTAAAAATCTTACGCGTTAGGGAAATGCTGAACAAATCAAGTTCAAGCGCCCGCGGACCGATTTCGAGCGCGTATCAGTGATGACCATTCGAGGTCGAAGACATTTTTCGCTTCCGATCGGGTCGTTCACGGGCTGTTGCCCCCCGTTTTCGCTCCTTGGTGTCCCATCAGGACGCACCTCGGGCATGAAGCGCCAACAACGGTCGGCGCGCCAGGAACAGATTGGCCAGGCCGAAGAGCGAGAACAACTGAGCTTCGTTCTTCGCCAGCCCGCGGTAGCGGGTCTTCTTATGCTTGAAGAGGTTCTTGACCACATGGAACGGGTGCTCGACCTTGGCGCGAATGCTCGCCTTGACGCGCTCAAGCTTCTCGAGAAGCTTCCCCAGCCGGTTGGCCGGCAATGCCTTGCGCTTGCTGCGCTTCATGGCGACGTGCCAGGTCACCTTGGTGCCCCGGTTCTCTTCGCGCTTCTCGACGCCCTGATAGCCCGCGTCACCGAGCACCTCCGTCTCCTTACCGTGCAGCAGCTTGTGCGTCTGGCTCACGTCGCTCACGTGGGCGGCCGTCGCGACCACCGCATGCACCAAGCCTGACTCGGCATCGACGCCGATGTGCGCCTTCATCCCGAAGTACCACTGGTTGCCCTTCTTTGCTTGGTGCATCTCGGGGTCGCGCGCCTTGGCGCGGTTCTTGGTCGAGGGCGGCGCAGCGATCAGGGTGGCATCAACGATGGTGCCCTCGCGCATCATCAGGCCCTTCTCGGCGAGATGCGTCTTGATGACCTCGAAGATCTTGCGCGTAAGCCCGTGCGTCTCCAGCAGGCGGCGGAACTTCAACAGCGTGGTCGCGTCGGGCGCCGCTTCCCGAGCCAAGTCGATGCCGACGAAGCCGCGGATCGCCTGGCTGTCGTAGATCGCGTCCTCAATCCCTTCGTCCGACAACCCGAAACACTGCTGCGCCACGTACATCCGCAGCATCCGTCCCACCCCGATCGGCGGGCGCCCGCGACCCGCGCCCTTCGGGTAGAACGGCTCGATCTCGGCCTCCAGCGCCGACCACGGCGTCACCGCCTCGATCTCGGCGAGGAACCGGTCACGCCGCGTCTGCTTCTTCTTGGCGGCGTACTCCAGCTCGGAAAAGCTCGATTGCATCGGTTGAGGTCCCGTTGTGGCTCAGCAGCGGCCATTATCTCAAAGGCATCCCACCAGCCGGGCGGTGGCGGACGAATAAATCAGTGGCTCCAATGAAAGAACGCAAGGGACAACACGCCTTCAACTGGCGGCTTTTCTTGGGTTCGGTTTCGTTTTGATCGGCGATTTTGCCGATCGGCTAAATCTCTTCCTTCCGCTGGATGGGTGATTTCCCGCCCCTCGGTTCTCGAACCAATCTCCAATACGTGACCTGATGCGTTAGCTTCGGTCACAGAGTGACGTTCGGCTCCCGGTTTCCCATTCTCCTTTATGAGCGCAGCCCAGACCTGCCGGGCTCGCTAGCCAGCGATCAGGACAACCGGGATATTGTCGACGTGCTCTCCATGTTGCTTTCGCCGCGCTGCTCGTAGGCGCGCTGGTCCCGCAGGATCTGGAAGGCGATCGTCAAAAGCTTGCGCGCGATGGCCACACGCGCCTTGTTTGTTCCTCTGATCTTCAGATGTTCGTATTGGGCGCGAAGCTGCGGATCGCTGGCGATGGCAGGAGAAACGGCTTCGACGAAAGCCCAGCGCAGCCACTTGTTGCCTTGCCGGATGATCTTACCGTGGAAGGTCTTGCCGCCGGAGGAATAGGTCGACGGCACCAGTCCGGCATAGGCGGCGAGCTTCTTCGGGTTGCGAAACCGCGATATGTCGTCGATCTCCGCGTCGATCAGTCTTGCAAAGAACTCGCCGATGCCGGGGATCGTCTTCAACAGCTTCACATTGGCATTGGCTTTGGTCATCGCCCGGATCGTCGCTTCCGATTGCTTGATCCTGACATCGATGTCGCCGATGAAGGCAAGACCTCGGTCGATCTGAATGCGGTCGATCTCCGAGACCTTGACCTGCGCAAGTTGAATGCGGCCGGCCTTGCCAAACAGGTCGCCCAGCTTCTTCAGCTGCGCCGTCTGCTCCGGATACCGATCAAACACCGTGACGATACGGTTCTTCGTCATCGTGCGCAGCCGCACATAAAACATTCGCTCGCGTAGCGCGACACGCAGCTCTCGGGCCTTTTCGCCGGGTGCCCAAGCCTCCGGCACCAGGTCGGCTCGCAGCAGATGCGCCAGCACCGTCGCATCGATCTTGTCCGTCTTGATCTTGGCGTCAGCGATCGCCTTGACCTTCAATGGATGGGCGAGAACGACATCATCACAAATGTCGTCGAGCCAGTCGTAGATCACCATCCAGTTGCGGGTCGCCTCGACAACCGCATGGCTATTCTCACGATATCGCTCCAGAAACCCGCCTAGCGACTGGCGGTCGTTCTTCACCCGGCCGGATCTCAGCGTCTTGCCACTGCTGTCCTGTACAACCAGGTGGCTGTAGGATTTGTGGTAGTCGACCCCGATGTGGTATTCATAAGAGGCAGTCATGCTTCCAACTCCCTTATTGAGATCTTCAAAACCCCAATAGGATAAGCCGAAAGGCTGGAAGTGTGACTGTCCCTCTATCATCACCTGCATCTCAGTGATCCGTTCTCTCAGCGGCGGCGACCTCTTTCATGTCACCTCCTTGTTGTTGAGGGGGGCGGGCGCGCCTCTTCGCGCCGCTGGCATTGTGCCCGGCAAAGGCGTTGTGCGCATGCCGGGCGCTACCGCCATTGCTTTCTGGGGACGCTGTGTGTCTTTGTTTAACGACTGAGATTGTGGGTATCCTGCGTTTCGTCGTTTAAATCAAAGTTAGGCCCATGACAACACCGTCCTCGCCCACCAATGCGCCCTCCGACGCGGACCGTGAGTCGCTCGGCGCCCTGTATCAAGTCACCGCCGCCGACATTGCATTCTTCAAGCAGCAGCAGTGGACAGTCATGAACTACACCGTTGGCCTAGACGCTGCGCTAATAACGATCTCACAGCATTCGGCAACGAAGCCCCTGACTGTTGCTATAGCCTGGGCATTGGTGTTTCTTGCTTGCGCAATACCAGTTGTCGCGGCTATGGCCTTGGCTCGCCTACGAAAGTCACTTGATGCCCGCCGCACGCGACTTGCTCAGACCCGCACCCTCTTGGGCCCTGTCTTCATCTCGGCCTGGGAAGTCCCAAAGGAGCCGGATGACTTCTACTTCTTGTTTGTTGGCGTACTCCTGTGCACCTGGGTGGTCACACTCTTTCTCGCCTGGCCGCGCGCATAAGGCCTAACCCCTCGGTCGAGGCGAGGCCCAACGGCGGGCCACCAGGCCCGGACTGGCGGTACGCGGTACATTCTCGCCAGTCCGGGCCTGGCGTCCCACCATTGGTCCCGCCTCACCTCAAACGTCAAGCCTCACGAGGGAGCCCTCGCTACGTGAGAAGAACATGCCCATGACATCCAGTCTCCTCCTCTATCCGATGGCGGCCCACATCGGCCTCACGGCCATCCTCTATGCGCTTCTGACCATGGCTCGTGCCCCGTCAGTCTGGGGGGTCGGCCGCGCGCCAGACGGCAGCAATCCCTGGGCTGGTACAGAGCGCCGAATCAGCGCCAACCTGTCGAATCAGTTTGAGTGGCCTCTGTTCTTCTACGTCGCGTGCTTGTTGCTGCTTCAGCGGCCACTGGCCGGGCAGTTGGAGCTTTCTCTGGCGTGGCTCTTCGTCGCAGGGCGGGTCGCACACAGTTGCATCCAGGTCTTCACAACGAATGTGCGTCTGCGCGGCATTGTCTTCACCGTCAACTTTTTGGCCGTCCTGGCCATGTGGGTCGCGCTGCTTGCGCAGTCGGGCGCACCGTAGCCTGCGGCCTCACCCGATTGCCGGCAGCACCTCGCCCCGGCTCTCACCAAACCCGATCCTCGCCGCCCCAGGCTTCTCGCACCAGCCGCGCAGGATCACGGTGTCGCCGTCTTCCAGGAAGCGGCGCTGCGCGCCGATGCCGGGCAACGGCACGTCCTTCGTGCCGCCCACGCTGAGTTCGACGATGGCGCCGGCCTCTGCCGCCGTGGGGCCCGAGATCGTGCCCGTGCCCAGCAGGTCGCCGGGTTGCAGGTTGCAGCCGCCCACGGTGTGCTGCGCCAGCATCTGCGCGATGGTCCAGTACTGATGGCGGAAGCTGGTGGCCGAGAGGCGGTCGGGGGCGATGCCGCGTTCGCGGTGCTCGCGCGCTTCCAGCCGCACCTCGAGCTGCACGTCCACCGCGCCGCTGGCGGTGTTGGCGGCGCTGTCCAGGTAGGCCAGCGGCTGCGGTTCGTCGGCCGGGTGCGCGAAGGGCGCGCGGTAGGGCGCGAGCGCTTCCATCGTCACGATCCAGGGTGAGACGGTGGTGCAGAAGTTCTTGCCCAGGAAGGGGCCGAGTGGCGCCATTTCCCAGAACTGGTGATCGCGCGCCGACCAGTCGTTGAGCAGGCACATGCCGAAGATGTGGTCTTCGGCTTCGGCCAGCGGAATGGGCGAGCCCAGAGCGTTGCCCGGGCCGACGTAGAAGCCCATCTCCAGTTCGTAGTCGAGCCGCTTGCAGGCGCCGTACACCGGCGCGCTGGCGCCCGGCGGCATGGCCTGGCCCATGGGCCGCTTGAATGCCGTGCCGCTGATGACCACGCTGGACGCGCGGCCGTGGTACGCGATGGGGATCCACTGGAAGTTGGGCGTGAGCGGGTCGTCCGGTCGCATCACGCGGCCCACGTTGCGCGCGTGGTGGATCGAGGTGTAGAAGTCGGTGTAGTCGCCGATGCGCGTGGGCACGCGGTGCTCCACCTCGGCCTGCGGCACCAGGCTGGCGCGCAGCGCGTTCATGCCGGGGCCGCTGGCACCCGTCTTGAGCAGGTCGAACAGCGCGTGGCGCAGCGCGCGCCAGGCCGATGGCCCCATGGCCAGGAAGTCGTTGAGCGCGTCGCCGGTGCAGGCATTCACCGCCTGCGCCGCCGGGCCCGACACCGCGTTGTCGCGCGCTATTGCCGCGAGGTCGATCACTTGGTCGCCGATCGCGACACCACCGCGAAAGGCCTCGCTGGAGCCCTTGCGGCGGAAGACGCCGAAGGGCAGGTTCTGGATCGGAAAGTCGGTGCCCGGTGCGTTGGCCGATTCGAGCCAGCTGCGCGCTTCGGGGTC
The DNA here is from genome assembly GCF_014843375.1 of Aminobacter sp. SR38. Taxonomy (NCBI): domain Bacteria; kingdom Pseudomonadati; phylum Pseudomonadota; class Alphaproteobacteria; order Hyphomicrobiales; family Phyllobacteriaceae; genus Aminobacter; species Aminobacter sp. SR38. The sequence continues at coordinate 123,011 of NZ_CP062120.1, read as the reverse complement.
GTGTGTGTGGTTCAGTTCCATGGTGTTCATGCCGCGGTGGCTTGCAGGGCGTCGTCGAATATGGCGACCGCACGGGTCCAGCCGGCCGAGGCGCCGCGGATCTTGTGCGGGAAGCAGGAGATGAAGAAACCGTCGGCCGGCAGGACCTCGAGGTTGTGCATCTTTTCGATGTGGCAGTAGCCGATGTCGCGCCCGGCCTTGTGGCCTTCCCAGATCAGCGAAGCGTCTTTCGTCTCGCCGTATTTCTGCGCGGTGTGCACGAAGGGCGCGTCCCAGCTCCAGGCGTCGGTGCCGGTCAGGCGCACGCCGCGCTCCAGCAGGTACATGGTGGCCTCGTAGCCCATGCCGCAGCCGGCCGAGACAAAGTCGTTGTGACCGTAGCGCGAGCCGGCGCGCGTGTTCACCACCACGATCTCCAGCGGCTTGATGGTGTGGCCGATGCGCTTCAGCTCCGCTTCCACGTCGTCGGCCGTCACCACGTAGCCGTCGGCGAAGTGGCGAAAGTCCAGCTTCACGCCGGGCTGGAAGCACCACTCCAGCGGCACGTCGTGGATCGCGATCGCGGGCTTCTTCTCACCCAGCGCCTTGTCCATGGTGGAGTGGAAGTGGTAGGGCGCATCGAGGTGCGTGCCGTTGTGCGTGGAGAGCTGCACCAGCTCCACCGCCCAGCCTTCGCCGTCGGGCAGGTCTTCCTTCTTCAGGCCGGGAAAGAACGGCTCGATCTGCTCGAAGGTGTTGTCGTGCGTGAAGTACTGGATCTTGGGCGCGAACGCGGGCGGGTCGCTCAGCACGTCGTTTTCCAGGTAGATGGACAGGTCGATGAATTTGCGGGGCATGGTGTTCTCCAGAGGGGCGGTGATGTCAGGGGTGTTGCCAGCGCAACAGGGATTTTTCGGCCACGGCGAGCAGCACGTTGCTCAGGAAGCCCATGGCCCCGAGCAGCACGATGCCGGCGAACAGGTCGCTGGCCTGGAACGAGCGCGCGGCCAGCAGGATGGCCTGGCCCAGGCCGGGTTGCGAGGCGATCATCTCGCCCACCACCGAGACGATGAGCGAGACCGTCATCGACAGCCGCATGCCGGCGAGGATGTCGGGCATGGCGTTGGGCAGGCCGATCTTGAGCACGAAGGCGAGGTGGCTCAATTCCAGCGAACGCGATACCTCGCGCAGCTGCTTGTGCACGTTCGCCAGGCCGTGCAGCGTGGCCAGCAGCACCGGCCACATGGCACCGAAGGCCACCACCGCCAGCACCATGCCACCCGAGAGGCCGAACAGCGCGATGGCCAGCGGCATCACCGCCGAAGCCGGTAAGGGGCGGATGAACTCCAGCGTGGGCGCGATCCACTCGCTGGCGCGCCGGGAGCTGCCGATCAGCGCGCCCAGCGCGATGCCCAGTGCGCTCGCCAGCACCCAGCCGCTGAACATGCGGCTGAGCGTGGCCCATGTGTAGGCCGCAAGGTCACCGCCGGCCAGGCCCTGCACCAGGCTGACCAGCGTGGCCTGCGGCGTGGGCAGGAAGGCGCGATTGACCCAGCCGCTGGTGCTGGCCGCCCACCACAGGGCGATGAAACCGCCGAGCACCAGGAGGGAACCGGAGGCGCTGCTCAGTGCGCCGAGGGCTCGATGTGTTTTGTGTGCTGCGCTCATGCCGCTTGCTCCCCCATGGCGCGCGCCACGCGGCGCTGCAGCGCCAGCGCGCCGACGTTGATGGCGTAGCCGACCACGCCGATCCAGGCCAGCCAGGCCAGCATGAGCGCCGGGTCCAGGCTTTGCTGCGCGATCATCATGGCGTAGCCCATGCCGTGCGGGTTGGCCGCGATCTCCACCGTGACGGCCACCACCAGCGCGATCGCCACACCGAGGCGCAGCGCGACGAACAGGCGCGGCACGATGGCCGGCCCGACGATCCAGGCGAAGCGCTGGCGGGGCGTGAGTTCCAGCGCGCGAGCCACCTCCAGCAGCCGCGGCTCGACCTGCTGCACCGCCGCCTGCGTGAGCACCAGCATGGGCCACAGGCAGGCGAAGGCGACCACGCTGAGTTCCATGCGCAGGCCGAAGCCGAACACCAGCATGGCCAGCGGGATCAGCGCCACCGAGGGAATCGGGCGCGCCACTTCTACGCTGAGAAAGCCCAGCTGCGCGGCGCGGCGCGACAGGCCGAGCAGGGTGCCCAGCAGCAGACCACCGAGCGCGCCGATCAGCAGGCCGAGCGCGGCGGTGCCCAGCGTGAAGGCGGTGGCTTCGAACAGCGATCCATCGGTGATGGCGCCGCCGAAGGCGCGCAGCGCGGCGCTGGGCGGTGCGATGGCATCGCTGCCCTGACCGGTGGTGCGGGCCCAGATTTCCAGCGCGCCGATCAGCAGCGCGGGAAACGCGAGCGACTTCATGCGAATGACCATGGCGCTCAATGCCCCAGGTAGTGGTACAGCTCGCGGCGCAGGCGCAGGAACTCGGGGTGTTCCTTGGTGCTCAGCTGGTCGCGCGGTTGCGGCAGCGGCACCTCGATCAGCGCGGCCAGGCTGGGCAGCGCGGGCGTGGGGTTGCTGCGCAGCGCGATCACGCGGTCGCCCAGGTACAGCGCTTCTTCCAGGTCGTGTGTCACGAACATCACCGTCAGGCCCTCTTCGCGCACCAGGCGCGCGAGCTCGTCCTGCAGGGTCTCGCGCGTCATCGCGTCCAACGCACCGAAGGGCTCGTCCATCAGCATCACGTCGGGCTGCTGCGCGAGGCAGCGCGCGATCTGCACGCGCTGCTGCATGCCGCCCGAGAGCTGCGCCGGAAACTTGTCGGCGTGCGCGCTCAGGCCGACGGTTTTCAGCACGCGTGCGATGCGCCCCGGCCGGTCGGCGACGGGCACCTGCGCCGCTTCCAGCGCCAGGCTCACGTTGGCCTGCACGGTGCGCCAGGGCAGCAGGGCGCGCCCGTAGTCCTGGAACACGAAGGCCACTTCGCGGCTCGGACCGGTGATGGCCGCGCCCTTGCGGCGCACGCTGCCGTGGCTCGGCGCCACGAAGCCGGCGGCGGCGCGCAGCAGGGTGGTCTTGCCGCAGCCCGAGGGACCGATCACGCACACGAACTCGCCGCGCTTCACCGTCAGTTCGACGGGCGAGAGGATTTGCCGGCCGCCGAGCTCGATGGCCACGTGGTCGAAGTGCAGGACGGTGTCGGTCATGGTCGGTGCGGGCGCGTGGGGCGTGGCGTGCCTCACTTGGCGATCAGGCGCGCGACATCGGGCACCGTCTTGAGCATGTCCTGGTCCTTCATGAGGTTGACCCAGTAGGTGAGCTGCTTCTCGGTCACGACCGGGCCGGGCGGCGAGATCTGCACCTTGGCGATCACCTCGGGCGGCAGCTTGATGTACTTGCCGATGGCGGCGCGCACGGCGTCGTTGTTCTTCGGCTGGTTCATGAAGCCAGCGGCCTCCTGCACCGCTTCGCGGAAGGCCTTGGCGGCCGCCGGGTTCTTCGCCACCCAGTCGCGCCGCGCGGTGTGGATGATGGTGGGCTGGTTCTCGGGCAGGAAGGTCGAGTAGTAGGAGGCCACGTAGCCCACACCGCTGTCGGTGATGCGGCTCATGAAGGGGTCGGCACTCACGACCGCATCCACCGAACCGCCGCGCAGCAGGTCGCCGTGCTGCGGGAACGAGGCTTCGACGAAGTTCACCTTTTTGAAGTCCACGCCCTGGTTCTTGAGCCAGCCGCGGAAGGTCACGTGCAGGAAGGCGCCCAGACCCGGCACGCCGATCTTCTTGCCCACGCAGTCCTGCGCGGTGCGGATGCCGCTGCCGGCCTTGGCCACCAGGCCGAAGCCGGTGATGGTCTTGGAGGTCACGCCGCCACCGGCCACCACCACGTGGTCCAGGCCACCATCGACCGACTGCAGGAACACGCTGGGCGTGGGGCCACCGATCTGCAGCGAGTCGGCCTGCACCGCGGCCGGGATGGTGGAGTTGATCGGGATGAACTTGAGCTCCACGTCGAGCGCGCGTTTCTTGAAGTAGCCGTTCTCGGCCGCGACGAACACCGAGGCGAAGTCGGTCACGGCGGTGTAGCCGAACACGATCTTGGTGGTGGCTTGCGCGAAAGCCGGCAGGCTCATCGCGGCGGGAACGGAGGCCAGGGCGGCCAGGGCGGTGCGACGTTTCATGCTTGTCTCCTTCTGGGTGGGGTGATCGAACTCTTCCGGGGCGATTCGGGCAGGGCGGCGCGCAGGCCGCCCACGATGAAGCGCACCAGCCGCTCGGCGGCGGCGGGGTCGCTGGGCTTGTTCTGGTTGCGCGAGAGGCGCGCGACGCGGACGTCCACCAGATGGTGCAGCAGGGCGCCCAGCGCGAACTGGTAACCCCAGGCCGCGTCGGCGCGGCTGCCCTGGGGCAGGGCGTGGTGCAGCGCGTCGATGAAGCGGTGCGCCATCGGGTCGAAGAAGTCGCGCAGCACGCGGTCGGACTCCTCGCCGTGGTAGGCCAGTTCGCGGCCCACCAGCTGCGCGTAGTACTGGCCTTCGGGGCTGGAGCGCATGCGGATCACCGGGCCCACGAAGGCCTCGACGATGCGCGTGAGGGTCTGCGGGTCCGCCGGGTCGTGCGACGCGGCATCGAGCGCTTCGAGGCGCTCGTCGATGGTCTGGCTCCAGTGCGCGAAGACCGCGTGGAACAGGTCCTGTTTCGGGCCGTAGTAGTAGGCCACCAGGGCCAGCGGCACACCGGCTTCTTCGGCGATCTGGCGGATCGTCACCGCGTGGTAGCCGCGCTGCGCAAACAGCTTCTCGGCCGCGAGCAGGATGGCCTGCTGCCGGTCGGGGCGGGGCGGCGCTTCGCTTTTTCGGCGGGCAGGGGCGGGCGCGGTCTTGCGGGCAGGCATGGCGGGATTGAACGCTTGATCAAAATTGTTGTACACCCGTACAAACCCTCGGCAACACCGAGGGCCTTGGGCTACCAGTGCACCATCGGCAGGCCGGGCACGGGCGAGGTGAAGTACGGGATCGTGGTGCCCATCAGGCTGCCGAGGTAGACCGTGCGCAGGTCCGGGCCGCCGAAGGTCACGCTGGCCATCCACGGCGCCAGCGTGCCGCGCGCGCGCAGCATGTCTTCGGCGGTGAGCGTGCCGTCGTTCATGTGGTCCAGCAGCACTTTCGACGCCTCGGGGTTGCCGTCGTCGAGCAGCAGGCGCTGGTCGCCTTGCGGCGTGAGCGCGATCAACTGGTCGGTCATCACCAGCGTGCACCAGAGGTTGCCGAAAGCATCGAAGGCGATGCCGTCGGGAAAGCCGCCCAGGTGCGAAGGCCCGAACACCTCGCGTTCGGCCAGGCCCACGCCCTGCGCCGACTCCACCACCCGCATGCGGCTGATGTGCGGCCCGGTGGTCTCCACGATGTAGAGCCATTCCTCGCGCGCGTCGAAGCGGATCTCGTTGGTGAAGTGGAAGCCGTCGGCCACCACGCGCAGGCCGTGCGCGTCCACCACCGCGATATAGCCGTCGCGCACGCGGCTGCTCGCCGCCACGGTCCAGGGGTTCACGCGCGTGGACACGGTCAGCCAGATGCGGTCCTTCGTGTCGCGCAGCACGAAGTTGACCTTGCCAATCGGCTGGCCGTCGATGCGGTCGTGCAGCGTGCGCGTCTGGCCGTCGCGCGTCATGACCTCCAGCCGGTCGGTGCCGAAGTTGGCGATCAGCACGTCGCCGTTGGCGGCGAAGGCCAGGCCGTTGGGCAGCGTGCCCTGCGTGTACTTGGCCTCCACGTCGTCGGTCGATGCCTGCGCGGCGGTGGCGAAGCGCTCGTCGGCGCGCTGGCCGATGAAGCGCTGCTGGCCATCGGCGCCGATGCGCGTGACGCCGCCGCGCGCGTCGGCGGCCCACAGCGTGCCGTCGCGCTCGGCGAGGATGCACTCGGGGCGCTGCAGGTCGTGGCCGATGGTGCGGATCGCGGCGCGATCGACCTGAAAGCCGTTGAGCGGGTTGGAGGTCGAAGGCATGGCGTGTCCCCGGTGGGTGCAGCCGCGGGTTGCGGCCGGTGCTGTGCATTGAACGGGGCGTGCCGATTCTTGTACAACCGTACAAACCCTAGGCGTGGTGTGCGCCGGCCGGGTCTAAGCTCGACGCATGACCGCCCCCTACGTGCCCCAGATCCGCCTCTACCAGCAATGGCTCGCCGAACAACGCGGCCTGCGCTTCGACAGCTACGACGCGCTCTGGCGCTGGTCCATCACCGACCTCGATGGCTTCTGGCAAAGCATCTGGGACTACTTCGACCTGCAGTCGCCCACGCCGCACACCAGCGTGCTCGAGCGCAATGTGATGCCCGGCGCGCCGTGGTTCAGCGGTGCGCGCATGAATTACGCGCAGCAGGTGTTCCGCCATGTGCAGGCGGCCCAGGCGGCGGGCTTTCCGGCCGTGGTCAGTTGCAACGAGAAGGGCCGGCGGGAGGAACTCAGCTGGCCCGAACTGCGCCGCCAGGTGGCCTCGCTCGCGCAGCACCTGCAGGCCCAGGGCGTGCAGCCGGGCGACCGCGTCGCGGCCTACCTGCCGAACATTCCCGAGGCCATGGTGGCCTTCCTCGCCACCGTGTCGCTCGGTGGTGTGTGGAGCATCTGCGCGCCCGACATGGGCACCAACGCCGTGCTCGACCGCTTCCGCCAGATCGACCCGGTGGTGCTGATCGCCTGCGACGGCGTGAGCTACGGCGGGCGCGACCACGACCGCCTCGCCGTGGTGGCCGAACTGCGCGCGGCCTTGCCCACGGTGCGCCACGTGGTGCTGCACACCAACCTTGCCGACACCCCCGAGGCCCAGGCCGCGGCGCTGGAGGCCGCGGCACCCTGCACCGGCTTTGCCGCCGCCACCGCGCGCGACGACCGCGCGACCGCCGCATTCGAACCCGTGTGGCTGCCGTTCGACCACCCGCTGTGGATCGTTTATTCCAGCGGCACCACCGGCCTGCCCAAGCCCATCGTGCACGGCCATGGCGGCACGGTGATCGTGGGCCTGGCGCTGAAAAGCCTGCACAACGACGTGGGCTGCAGCTACCACCCGAACAGCTGGGGCGAGCGCTACCACTGGTACAGCTCCACCGGCTGGGTGATGTGGAACGCGCAGACCAGCGGCCTGCTCAACGGCACCACCTGCGTGATTTACGACGGCAACCCCGGCGGCGCCAAGGACAAGCCCGACTGGACCACGCTCTGGCGCTTCGCGGCCGAGCAGGGCGTGACCTTCTTCGGCGCCGGCGCGGCCTTCTTCGCCAACTGCATCAAGGCCGGCGTGGACCTCGCCACCTGTGGCGACCTCTCGGCCGTGCGCGCGCTCGGCACCACCGGTTCGCCGCTGTCGGAGGACGCGCAACGCTGGGGCACCGAGCAGTTCCGCCGCATCGCGAAGACCGAGGCGCAGCAGGACATCTGGTGGTGCAACATTTCCGGCGGCACGGACTTCGCGGGCGCCTTCATCGGCGGCAACCGCGAACTGCCGCAGACCCCCGGGCGCATGCAATGCCGCCTGCTGGGTTGCGCGGTCGAATCGTGGAACGAGCAGGGCCAGCCGGTGATCGACGAGGTCGGTGAGCTGGTGTGCGCGCAGCCCATCCCGTCCATGCCGCTGTACTTCGTGGGCGACGTGGACAACAAACGCCTGCTCGGCAGCTATTTCGACACCTACCCGGCGGGCCAGGGCCGCAAGCCCGGTGGTGGTGACCTCGGCCCCGAGGCCGGCGCGGTCTGGCGCCACGGCGACTGGCTGCGCATCGGCGCCGACGGCTCCTGCGTGATCTACGGCCGCTCCGACGCCACCATCAACCGCCATGGCCTGCGCATGGGCACGAGCGAGCTCTACAGCGCGGTCGAGGCCCTGCCCGAGGTGATGGACTCGATGGTGGTCGACCTCGAATACCTCGGGCGCGAAAGCTACATGCCGCTGTTCGTGGTGCTGCGCGAAGGCCTGGTGCTCGACGACGTGCTGAAGGCGCGCATCAACGACAGCATCAAGACCGCGCTGTCGCCGCGCTTCGTGCCCAACGGCGTGTTCCAGGTGGCGGAGATCCCGCGCACGCTGTCGGGCAAGAAGCAGGAACTGCCGATCAAGAAACTGCTGCTCGGCCAGCCGCTGGAGAAGGTCATCAATCGCGAGGCGATGGCCAACCCGGGCTGCCTGGACTGGTACGTGAAGTTCGCGGCGTCTCGTGCCGCCGCGGCGTAGCCTTCAGTTCGCGACCGTGAAGCGCTGGCGCGCGTGCTTCGGTTGTTCGATCTCGTCCACGATGGCGACGGCCAGGTCGGCCACCGAGATGCCGGCAGGCGCGTCGCCCGTGCCCGGCAGCAACTGGTCGCCGCCCGTGCGGTACTGGCCGGTGCGTTCGCCGGGTGCCAGCGCGATGGGCGGCGAGACGAAGCTCCATTCCAGCGCGGTTTCGCCGCGCAGGCGCGTCAGCAGGTCGCGCGCGGCCAGCGCGCCCTGTTTCCATTCGGGGTCTCCTCGTTTTCAGTGCAATAAGTGACGGTACGCAAAGCTAGCACTGGCGCGGGGGTGGTCTGGGTAGACCGTTGATTTCATTGACTTTCCTGTTCGCTTTGTAAACGGGTATGGTGGCCTCCCACTTTTGAGGTTCACGATGCAGGGTTGGCACACAACGTTTTTGGGGATGCGTGGGCTCCCCCGCGATATCAGCGACTTCGAGATGAAGGCATTTTTCACCTTCGATGGTGCCGAGCGCGACGCAATCAATGCACGCCGAGGTGATTCCCACAAGCTTGGTCTGGCGCTCCATATTGGTTTCCTGCGCATGAGTGGGCGTTTGCTCGGTGCCTTTCGGGTAATTCCAGTAGCCTTGTGGCGCCACCTTGGCAACGAGCTTGGCATTGCAGCACCAGAAGTCGCCTCGCTGAGAGCCATGTATGAACGCGGGCGCACGCTATTCGATCACCAACAAGTAGCCTGCACGGTCCTTGGATTCCAGTGGATGAGCGAGCACCAGCGCCGCTCACTGGTACGTGAACTGCGCGACGAAGTGGCGCGCTGCGCCGACCGCGATCAGCTACTCGTGCGGGCGCGTCAATGGCTGTACAAGAACAAGCTGGTGATCGTGCACGAGCGGGCAATTCGGACACTGATTGCGGCGGCACTTGCCCAGCTTGAAGTTGAAACAGGCACCGCCATCGCCGCCAGCGTTGATCCAGCAACACTTGATCGCTGGCGAGCCTCAGTTTCAGAGCTGCGCCCAGATGGACAAACCCAGCAGAGTTGGCTATGGGCTGCACCGGCGAAACACTCAACCCGCCAAATCAGCGAGGTACTGGAGCGCATCGACCTGCTTTACACGCTGGACGTTCATAAGCACCTGGCAGACATCCCCGATCTCATCTTGCGCCGCTACGCGCGCCGACTTGTCTCCAGGCCGCCCTCAGCCGGAGCCAAGATCAAAGAGCCAGCGCGCACCGTGGAGGTCGCATGCTTTCTTCGGTATTGCCTGTTCACCACCACAGACCAGTTGATCCTTATGGTGCAGCGCCGGATCGCCGATCTGTGGCGTCAGGCTGCCGCCGATGTCCCCGCTACCGTCAATTGGGCCGCAATGTACAAAACGCTGCTCGGCGAACTTGTTGCCTTGAGCGCGCAAGGTGCGGTGCCAGATGCTGAGTTGCGTGCCCGTCTTGAAGCCTTGATCACCGAAACCCAGAAACGCAAACCACCGAGCAGGGCCTCCCTGGTCCGCGAGGGATTGATTGATGGAATTCGCCCCGTGCGGTCGTTGCTCGTCGCCATTGCAAAGCTGCCCTGGCAGCCACCGGCGAGCATCCTGCCATCGAGTACCTTGCCAAGCTGCAAGCTTTATATCTCAAAGGATCCAGAAAGCTGCCAGTTGAAGTGGTGGCACCAAGTCTGGGAATGATCTGGCAGGTTTCGATCTCCAGCCCAGACCGGGAACGGGCGTTTCAGGCGTTGGAGGTGGCCACCCTGTTTGCCCTGCGCCGCGCGGTGCGCAATGGCTCGGTCTGGATTGAGCACAGCCTGAGCTTTCGGGGTCGTGCGCGCTTGTTCTTCACGGACGAGCGTTGGCAGGCAGAGTCCAAGAAACACTATGCCCGTCTATCGTTACCCAGCAAGGCTGCCACTTTCTTGAAGCCTTTGCTGGCCAGAGTAACTGCCGGTGTCGATGCGGTGGCCGCTGCAGCCCGCAGTGGCGTACTGCGCGTGGATGATGAACTCCATTTGTCGCCATTGCCCGCAGAGGACGAAGACCCAGAAGTGACCAAGCTGCGCGCGGCTTTGGATCACCGCATCGGTGAGGTTCAATTGCCGGAAGTGATTCTGGCCGTTGACGCCCAGGTGCGCTTTAGCTGGATCATGCTCGGACGTGAGCCGCGCTCTACCGACGAGCTGCTGATGGTCTATGCCGGCATCATGGCCCACGGCACCAGTCTGACTGCGGTCGAATGCGCGCGCATGATTCCGCAATTGTCTGCCACCAGCATTCGCCAGGCCATGCGCTGGGCGCGGGACGAACGGCGTCTGAGCCAGGCCTGCCAGGCTGTGCTGGAATTCATGCAGCGACACCCGATTGCCGCCACCTGGGGGCGGTCCGATTTGGCATCTTCTGACATGATGAGCATGGAGACCACCAAACGGGTGTGGCAAGCCCGGCTTGATCCTCGGCGCAACACACCTTCCATTGGAATCTACTCCCATGTAAAAGACCGGTGGGGCATCTTCCATGCGCAGCCCTTTGTGCTCAATGAGCGCCAGGCGGGCGTGGCCATTGAAGGTGTCATCCGCCAAGAAAAGCTGGAGACCAGCCAGCTTGCTGTGGATACCCATGGCTACACCGACTTTGCCATGTCACATGCCCGTTTGCTTGGTTTTGATCTTTGCCCGCGGTTGAAGGAACTCAAACAGCGCCACCTCTTTGTGCCACGCGGCACCAAAGTGCCCGCAGAAATCGCTGCGGTGTGCGAAGCCAATGTCGACGTCGCTTTGATCGAAAAGCATTGGGATAGTCTGGTGCACCTGGCAGCCTCGGTCATGAGCGGACATGCCAGTGCGGTGGCAGCTCTTGCGCGGTTCGGTTCTGCCGCCCAGGGCGATCCAATCTATGAGGCTGGCGTGCAATTGGGGCGGTTGCTGCGTACGGCGTTTTTGGCTGACTACTTTGTCAAGGACGCTTTCAGGAACGAGTTGCGCCGGGTGCTCAATCGGGGCGAGGCTGTTAACGCCCTCAAGCGCGCCATTTATACCGGCCGGATCAGCCCGGCGCAGGCCAAACGTGTCGATGAAATGCAGGCTGTGGCCGATGCGTTGAGCCTGATGGCCAACATCGTGATGGCGTGGAATACCTCACAGATGCAGGCGGTCCTGGATCGCTGGTCGAACCGCCGCCAGGTCATTCCACCGGAACTGATCGGGAAGATTGCGCCCACCAGGCTGGAGAGCATCAACTTGCGGGGTGTGTTTCGCTTCCCGGTTGACCGCTATGCTGACCAAATCCTGCCTTCGCGGCCAAATGCATCGATAACTGGCACCAATGGATGAAACCGACCACGGTTTGACGCCACGAATCGCAGATTTGAAAGTGAACAGGAAAGTCAATGAAATCAACGATCTACCAACACCACCTCCGCGCCAGTGCTAGCTTTTCGTACCGTCACTTATTGCACTGAAAACGAGGAGACCCCTACAGACAGTGGCGCATCTGGCCAGCACCATGGGGCGTGAATCCGTCCCCACCCACGACACCCCCACGCCGCCGGGCCCTTGTTGCCGCCGCCACCCTCGCGGCGCTGCTGGCCGCCGCATGGCTGGCGTGGTGGGCGCTCGTGCCCACCAGCGATGAACTCGCGCGCCGCGTGGAGGCGGTGTTCGAGGCGCGCATGGGCCAGAAGCTCGTGGTGGGCCAGGTGCGCTGGCGCGTGCTGGGTCGGCCGATGGTCGAGGTGCTGGACGCGCGCACGGTGCAGCCCGAAGTGATCCGCGTTCGCCGGGTCGCGATCTACCCGCAACTCATGCCTTTGCTGCGGCAGCGGCTCGCCATCGACCGCCTCGAATTGGACGGCGCCTTGGTGCCACACGGTGCCATGGCCGCGTACCGCGGCAAGACGCCGGACGAAAGCGGCGCCATGTTCGTGCGCGCGGTGGCATTCAATGACCTGACCTACATCTCGTACAGCGGCATCCCGGTGGTGTACGAGGGCGACATTCACTTTGACGACGACCGCCTGGTGCACCGCCTGCGGCTGCGTCGTCCCGGCGTGGAGCCGCCGGTCTCGCTGGATGCCACGCGCGACGGCAAGGCCGACGGTGGGGCAGACCTTTACCAGCTGCGCGTGCAGGCCGCTGGCGGATCGGCGCGCGGACAGGCGCGGCTGGCCACCTCGGCCGAAGGCCGCATGGTCCTCACGGGCGAACTCGCACCGCGCGGCGTGGAGGTGAACGCGCTGCTCGAGGCCTTTCACCGCCACTCGCCCATCAATGGCGCCGCATCGGGCGAGACGGAACTGCGCGCCGAAGGCGATACCGCGGGTGAACTGTTCCGCACGCTGCACACGCGCAGCGTGCTCAGGGTGGAGCGCGCGAAGATCCTGCGCTTCGACATCGACAAGGCCGTCAAGTCGCTCGGCGAGGACCGCGCTGGCGAGACCCCGCTGGACAGCCTCACCGGTGTCATGGACACGCAGAACACCGAGCAAGGCATGAAGACGACGTTCACCCAGGTGGAAGCGGTGGCGGGCAACTACACCGCCACTGGCCAGGCCACGCTCTACCGGAAGCGCGTCGATGCACAAGGCCAGCTGGAGATCGGTGGGGGCATCGTCGACGTGCCCATTTCGGCGCATGGGCCGCTCCGCAAACCGGAGTTCAGCATCGCCTGGGGCACCATTGCAGGCGCCGCCATCGGCACGGCGGTGTTGCCGGGCATCGGCACCGTCATCGGGGCCAAGATCGGCGGGGCGGTGACGGGGCCGCCCAAGGCGCCGCCAGCCAGCCCGCGCTCGCGATGAAGGCGGCCCCGTCAGTCAGTCTGGCTTTGAGGCTTGTCCGCGGCTGAGCAGCGCGTACAGGATGATCGCGCCGAAGGTGGCGGTGCCGATGCCACCGAGTGCGAAGGCGCCGATCTTCAGCGTGTAGTCGCCGGTGCCCAGGATCAGCGTGATCGCGGCCACCAGCAGGTTCTTGTTGTTGGAAAAATCGACCTTGTTCTCGACCCAGATGCGCGCCCCGGCGATGGCGATCAGGCCGAACACGACGATGGACACGCCCCCCATCACCGCCAGCGGGATCGCCTGGATCAGCGCGCCGAACTTGGGGCTGAAGCCGAGCAGGATGGCGATGCACGCGGCCACCACGAACATGGCGGTCGAGTAGATCTTGGTCGCGGCCATCACGCCGATGTTTTCCGCGTAGGTGGTCACGCCGGTGCCACCCGCCGCGCCGCTGACCATGGTGGCCACGCCGTCGCCGATGAAGGCCTTGCCCAGGTAGGGGTTGAGGTCGCGCCCGGTCATGGCGCTCACGGCCTTGACGTGGCCCAGGTTCTCGGCCACCAGGATCAGCGCCACGGGCGCGATCAGCAGCATGGCCTGCGCCTCGAACACCGGCGCGGTGAACTTCGGCAGGCCGAACAGCGGGGCTGCGGCCATCGCCGAGAAGTCGATCGGCTTGCCCAGGCCCAGGCCGTTGGTGAGCACGGCGTAGATCAGGCTCGCCACGATCAGGCCCACCAGGATCAGCAGGCGCTGCGTCATGCCGCGCGTGTACACGGCGACCAGGCCCACGCTCAGGAAGGTCACGGCCTGCATCCAGGCATCGAAGCCGGTGGGCGCCATGTTCTTGATCGGGATGGCCGCGAGGTTGAGGCCGATCACGGCGACCACCGCGCCGGTGACCACCGGCGGCATCAGGCGCTCGATCCAGTGCACGGCCACGTCGCTCTCGACCTCTTCCACCTCCATGCCCTTCATGGGCGTGGTCCTGGTGTGGCGCTCGTTGGTCAGGTGCACGATGAAGCCGATGAGCGTGTAGACCGCACCGCAGACAATGATGCCGCCCAGCACCACGCCCAGGTTGGTGTTCAGCCCCGGGCCGGCATAGCCGCTGGCGGCGATCACCACACCGATGAAGGCGAAGCTCGAGCCCAGGTAGCTCGGCACCTTGCCACCGGTGATGACGAAGAAGATCAGGGTGCCGATGCCGCTCATGAGGATGGCGACGTTGGGATCGAAGCCCATGAGCAGCGGGGCCAGCACGGCGGCGCCGAACATGGCGATGACGTGCTGCACGCCCATCACCGCGGTCTGCGGCCAGGGCAATCGCTCATCGGGCGCGATCACGCCCCCGTTGTCGAGCGTGGAAGCGGGTTTCTCCGTCCAGTTGAGCAGGCCCATCGGATGTCTCCAATGAAAGAACGCAAGGGACAACACGCCTTCAACTGGCGGCTTTTCTTGGGTTCGGTTTCGTTTTGATCGGCGATTTTGCCGATCGGCTAAATCTCTTCCTTCCGCTGGATGGGTGATTTCCCGCCCCTCGGTTCTCGAACCAATCTCCAATACGTGACCTGATGCGTTAGCTTCGGTCACAGAGTGACGTTCGGCTCCCGGTTTCCCATTCTCCTTTATGAGCGCAGCCCAGACCTGCCGGGCTCGCTAGCCAGCGATCAGGACAACCGGGATATTGTCGACGTGCTCTCCATGTTGCTTTCGCCGCGCTGCTCGTAGGCGCGCTGGTCCCGCAGGATCTGGAAGGCGATCGTCAAAAGCTTGCGCGCGATGGCCACACGCGCCTTGTTTGTTCCTCTGATCTTCAGATGTTCGTATTGGGCGCGAAGCTGCGGATCGCTGGCGATGGCAGGAGAAACGGCTTCGACGAAAGCCCAGCGCAGCCACTTGTTGCCTTGCCGGATGATCTTACCGTGGAAGGTCTTGCCGCCGGAGGAATAGGTCGACGGCACCAGTCCGGCATAGGCGGCGAGCTTCTTCGGGTTGCGAAACCGCGATATGTCGTCGATCTCCGCGTCGATCAGTCTTGCAAAGAACTCGCCGATGCCGGGGATCGTCTTCAACAGCTTCACATTGGCATTGGCTTTGGTCATCGCCCGGATCGTCGCTTCCGATTGCTTGATCCTGACATCGATGTCGCCGATGAAGGCAAGACCTCGGTCGATCTGAATGCGGTCGATCTCCGAGACCTTGACCTGCGCAAGTTGAATGCGGCCGGCCTTGCCAAACAGGTCGCCCAGCTTCTTCAGCTGCGCCGTCTGCTCCGGATACCGATCAAACACCGTGACGATACGGTTCTTCGTCATCGTGCGCAGCCGCACATAAAACATTCGCTCGCGTAGCGCGACACGCAGCTCTCGGGCCTTTTCGCCGGTGCCCAAGCCTCCGGCACCAGGTCGGCTCGCAGCAGATGCGCCAGCACCGTCGCATCGATCTTGTCCGTCTTGATCTTGGCGTCAGCGATCGCCTTGACCTTCAATGGATGGGCGAGAACGACATCATCACAAATGTCGTCGAGCCAGTCGTAGATCACCATCCAGTTGCGGGTCGCCTCGACAACCGCATGGCTATTCTCACGATATCGCTCCAGAAACCCGCCTAGCGACTGGCGGTCGTTCTTCACCCGGCCGGATCTCAGCGTCTTGCCACTGCTGTCCTGTACAACCAGGTGGCTGTAGGATTTGTGGTAGTCGACCCCGATGTGGTATTCATAAGAGGCAGTCATGCTTCCAACTCCCTTATTGAGATCTTCAAAACCCCAATAGGATAAGCCGAAAGGCTGGAAGTGTGACTGTCCCTCTATCATCACCTGCATCTCAGTGATCCGTTCTCTCAGCGGCGGCGACCTCTTTCATGTCACCTCCTTAGGGTGCCGCTCCAAAAAAAGCATCTATTAGGCAACTATAACCTCATCCTTCACAATGATACGTCCATTTTTAATTACGCATAGTCTTTTTGCTTGGTCGATTATTGCCCATTGTGGTGACAACGAATTTAATACAACAAGATCGGCCTTTTTACCAACTTCTATCCCATAGTTCTTTTCAATTCCTAAAACTCTAGCACCCTCTGACGTTATCATTTTCCAAATTAGTCCCAAATCTCTGTTTGTCTTTAACTCTAATCTCTGAGTTTCGATCAGAGCCCCTTGTACCATATCACCGTTGCCAAAGGGAACCCAAAAATCTCTGATATTGTCCGAAGCACAGCCAAGATTGATGCCAGCTTCAAGCAGCTTTATCACCGGCATAGTAGGCGGTGTACTACTAAAACAGGTAACAAATTTCATACCCGAATCCTTGTACAATGGGATTGCCTCATCGAGCCATTCGGACGGAGCATCTGCAAAACACCAGGCATGACTCGTAGTTACTCTACCCTTATACCCATTTTCAATTGTCTTTTGGGCAAGACGATTTATCGAATATACTCCAACAGTTCCAATATCATGTATGTGATAGTCGATATCAACATCGTATTCCTTTGCTAATTTAAAGCATAGGTCTAAAGAACCCTCAACATTATTTTCCCGCGTAGCAGGATCAACTCCCCCAACTAAATCACAGCCCATATCCAAGGATTTTCTAATCAATGATTCAGATTCCAAATCAACGAAAAATCCACTCTGTGCAAAGGCTACGACTTGTATATCGATAAGATCCTTTAACTCTTCCTTGGCTTCTAAAACTGCTTCCACTGCTTTTGTTTTAGCAACTGAATCTACATCTACATGGGTCCGGGTGTATAAAGTCCCATGGAGTACCTGCATGTGAGCATGTTCTATCACATGTCTTTTTATTTCTTCGTGGGTAGCATTTTTATAATATTTCAAGCCATCCTCGATGGCAGCATCCCTTGTATAAGGTCTGCTCCAAAACTTCGGTAATCTTTCACCTGTGCTCGTAAATGACTTATCCATATGGGTATGTGCATCGACAAATCCGGGAGACACAAGGTTACCCTTTGCATCAATTTCGTCTTTTACGGTTCCTTCAATTTTAGCTTCTATTTTGATTATTCTGTCACCAACAATCCCAATATCATATACACTGTCTTTTTCACTTAGATAGGCGTTTCTAATGATTAAATCAAAATCTTTACTCATTTTTATCCTCCTTTTTTAAACTAGGACTTGTAACTTCGAGCCTCCTTTTTGGTAGATTTAAACTAACTTTTTAGGTTCGGGAATAATAATCGTACCAGCTTCCCCTTTTAAGGCCCGTCCAATTTCTTCCGGAGAGGTAATAATCGACTTATGGCCTCCGTTTTCAACAAACAATAAAGCTGCTTCCATTTTTGGTCCCATGCTGCCTGGCGGAAAGTGGCCCTCTTGTTGATACCTACGCCCTTCGCTGACTGTAATCGTATCTAGTTCCTTTTGTGACTCCTTTCCATAGTTAATTGCGACATGACTCACCCCTGTAAGTATTACAAAGGTTTCAGCTCCTACGTCCCTGGCTAGTTGTTGGCCGGCTAAGTCTTTGTCAATAACTGCTTCAACCCCCGTATAGTTCCCATTGTCATCTAGGTAAACGGGAATTCCCCCTCCTCCGGCGGCAATAACTACTGTTCCTCCTTCCAACAAATAATGGATCGCCTCTTTCTCCAAAATTTCTAATGGAAGGGGTGAGGGAACTACCCGCCGCCATCCACGCCCACTGTCTTCTATCATTACATAACCTTTTTCCGCAGTAATGTTTTTTGCTTCATTTTCACTGTAGAAAGGTCCAACCGGCTTTGTGGGATTTTGAAAGGCAGGATCAGCTATATCTACCTTGACCCTTGTAACTACTGTAACTACCGGTATCTGGGCTTTATCTTTTACTAATACATTTGTCAGCTCCTGTTGAATGGCATAACCTAAGGAACCTTGGGTATTAGAAACACAAACATCTAGAGGCATAGCCGGTACAATTGATTTGCTTAGTTCATTTTTAATTAAAATATTACCTACCTGTGGGCCGTTCCCATGAGTTAACACGAGGTGGTACCCATTTTTTATCAAATCAACAAGGTTAGAACACATTTCTTTGATATTAACCACCTGTTCCTGAAAAGTACCCTTCTGGTTCTCTTTTGTAATGGCATTACCCCCAAAAGCTATGACAATACTTTTTCCCATTTAACTACCCCGTTATTTTTAATTTTTGCAGCTATTTTACATATTCTTGGACAAAAGCCGATAGAGCTTTGTTAAAGCAGGCTTTAGGGGGATTTACAAGGCCAGCCCCTATTTGCCCTACCCCAGGTTCTTTATGAGCTATCCCTGTATTTATTTGCGGTAAAATTCCAACTTCAATAACTTTTCTGAGGTCAATCCCGGTAGCACTACCTCGGAAATTAAACTGAGGAATATTAAAGAATTTATGCTCGTCCAAAGTTATCTCATACATACGGTTAGAACAGCTAAAAGCATCTTCTACGGAGCCCCCGACAAACTGGGTAATAGCTGGAGCCGCCGCCATGGCAAATCCTCCTATCCCGGCCGTTTCGGTGATAGCACTATCACCAATGTCCGGATTGAATCAAGCCGGGTTTCGTGGAGGCCTCAACTCTTGAGAGAATGAGGCATGAAGAAATCCAATACCTACTCCCCCGAAGTTCGTGAGCGTGCCGTGCGCATGGTCATGGAGCACCGTGATGACTACCCCTCCGAATGGGCTGCCATCGAATCCATCGCGCCCAAGATCGGCTGTGTCCCCCAGACCCTGCACGGTTGGGTGCGTCGCCAGCAGACCGATGCCGGCGTCATTCCTGGCCCAACCACCGAGGAGCGGCAGCGCATCAAGGATCTCGAACGCGAGAACCGCGAACTGCGTCGAGCCAACGAGATCCTGAAGCTGGCCAGCGCGTTTTTCGCCCAGGCGGAGCTCGACCGCCGCATCAAGAGCTGAAGCGCTTCGTCGACACGTACCGAGATCGCTTCGGGGTCGAGCCGATCTGCCGTGTGCTGCAGATCGCCCCGTCTGGCTATCGCCGCCATGCGGCGCAATGTCGGCAGCCAGAACGGCTGTCGGCGCGTCGCCGGCGCGACCTGGTCCTGATGCCTGAGATCCAGCGCGTCTGGGAGGAGAACATGTCCTGCTATGGCGCCCGTAAAGTCTGGAAGCAGCTGCGTCGCGAACGTATCTACACGGCGCGCTGCACCGTGGCCCGGCTTATGAAGCAGCTCAAGATCGAAGGCATTCGTCGTGGCAAGGTGGTCAAAACGACGATTCAGGACAACAAGGCCGTTTGCCCGCTGGATCGTGTGCAGCGCCAGTTCAAGGCTGACCGCCCGAACCAGCTCTGGGTCTCGGACTTCACCTATGTCTCGACTTGGCAGGGCTGGCTCTATGTGGCCTTCGTGATTGATGTGTTCGCACGCCGGATTGTGGGCTGGCGCGTCAGCCGCCGCATGACCACGGACTTCGTGCTGGATGCGCTGGAGCAGGCGCTGCATGCCCGTCGATTCGATCGCTCAGGTGACCTGATTCATCACAGCGACCGAGGCAGTCAGTATGTCTCCATCAGCTACACCGAGCGGCTGGCCGAAGCCGGTATCGAGCCATCGGTGGGCAGCAAGGGCGACAGCTATGACAACGCGTTGGCCGAAACCATCAACGGGCTGTACAAGACGGAGGTCATCCATCGTCAGTCCTGGAAAAGCCGGGAGGCGGTCGAGATGGCAACATTGGACTGGGTTCACTGGTACAACACGAAACGACTGATGGAGCCGTTGGGTGATATCCCGCCGGCGGAAGCTGAGGCAAACTTCTACCGGCAGCAAGCAGGTCAGGCCATGGCGGCCTGACTTAAACGAAACGGCCTCCACGGAAACCGGCTTGATTCAGATTGGCGTCTTCTTCGGTAAACCCTGGGAAAATGAGGCCCTTAACCATTTCAGCGGGAGCTGTAAACCATCTGGTTCCTAAACCACTTATCCGAATTCCAAATTCTGTCCCGTTTCGTGCCATGGTTGTAACCATTGTACTATAAGACGGATAGGAAATTCAACCGCATGAGGCCAAGTATGGCACGAGTTTTGGGCCTCGAAACACGTTCGGCCAAGGAAGGTTGAGCGCTCGCTTGCCGCTCAATGGCAAGAGCTTGGGAGGCAGTATGCATTTGGGCCTGGCGCGCGCGCAGCTGCTTCCCCGCAGCGATGGATACCGCCGCTTCACTGGGTCACCAATTGACGCGCTGGTCTACCTCGTCGGGTTGAGCTGCCAGATCCCAATCCGGCTCGCCTTGCGCACCATCATCCACCGGCGCGTCGCAGCCCTCCCACAGCGGTGGCCCGCGTGCCGGGGTGATGTGCGGGGGGGCAGACTCCACCCCGATGTGGTTCAGGATGTGGCGGATTTCGGCGCTGTGGGTGATGAAGGCAATGATGCGCATCTGCCCACCGCACATGGGGCACAGCAGCGGAAATGCCTCGTAGATGCGGGCAATCAGCACCGCCCACAAGTAATGCGCCGCTCGCTTCGGGCGTGCTTCAGGTTCGGGTGTGGGTGTGGCCGCGTTGCCCGGCGCCGCCACCCCAGGTACGCCCGCGCCAGGTTGTGCAGTCTCCACCGTGGCTGGTTGCGACGCAGCAGGCTGAGCCAGCGCCGTTACCGCCGCTCTCAGCGGCGAGTTTGGTGCCAGCACACCAAAGTAGCGGTGCCGGTGGGTGCGTGGCGGTGGCACCAGCGCGGCGATGCGGTCGATCAGTTCCAGCGGTGTGAGGTGCAGCTCATCTGCCTTGGCACCACGCTTGTCACTGGTGGGCTCGCTGCGCTGTTTGGCACAGCGGTACACCAGTTTGCTTCCCTCTTTGCGTAGGCGCTCCATGGAAAACGGTGGACGCGCGCAATAGCGCAGCAGCCGCTCCAGCGCAGCGCGGTCGTGGGCTTCGATGCAGACACCGGCGTCCACCGAGAAGCCGCTGTGTTTGTAGCCCAGCATGTCTTTGGCGTCACAGTTCTCCAGCAGGCCCCGAGCAACGAAGGCGCGCAGGATGCGTTTTTGCAGTGTGGTCTGCACTGGGGCCACGGTAGCCGCATCGATGCCGGTGGCCGCGTGAAAGATGACACCCGGCGATGAGATTCGAGGGGTCGCATCAGCATCGCCCTCGCCCTCCACTTCCTCAAACACCCCGTCCACCACACAAACGTGGAAGTGGACGTGTTCATTGAGGCTGGAGCCGATCGGTGAATGAAGGCGATGGCACCGATGTGCAGGCCTGCCTTGTCCATATGGGCCGCACCGGGGCTGTGGGTCTGCAGAGTTTGTGCGATCACCCGCAGAAAGATGCGCAGCACCATGCTCAGCACCGCTCCGTCGCGTTGCATGAAGTACCGCAACCTCTTGGGCACGGAGAGCACCCACTGGCGCACCGGCAGGCGGGGGAAAACGTGGTCGCTCAGGTGTGCCGCCGTCTCCACCATCCGCCGCGTGGTGCACGAGGGGCAGACTCCCCGGCCTTTGCAGGAGAAGGCTACAAAGTAGTCGTGCCCACAGTCGCCGCAGCGAGCGCGGGCAAAGCCATGGGCAAAGATGCCGCACTCAAGATACTTGGCAAACGCTTTGCGCACGAAGGGCTTGGGGGTGTGGTGGTCGCCCTGGCCGTCGAACTGACCCGCGCTGGCCAACTCTAGCCAGGTCTCGTAGTGCTCGGCTACCATTTGGTAGAGCAGCGTGCGTTCGGGGTGGCGTGGGTTGTAGAGCTTGGGCTTGGAAGTGGCTGACATGAATACTGTACAAATGCACAGTATTCTGCGGCGATTGTTTGGGTACGCAAAGCACAAGGCCCGAACCGTCGCCAGTTCGGGCCTTGTCAGGGTAGCTTGGCTGCGGACTTACTTGCGCGCAGGCGGCACATCCGTGCAGCTGCCATGCGCCACTTCCGCCGCCATGCCGATGCTCTCGCCCAGCGTCGGATGCGGGTGGATGGTCTTGCCGATGTCGACAGCGTCCGCACCCATCTCGATGGCCAGGGCGATCTCGCCGATCATGTCGCCCGCATGCGTGCCGACCATGCCGCCGCCCAGGATCTTGCCGTGGCCCCGGCCAGCATGGCCGTCTCCTGATCCTGCTTCGGGGCTGTCGTCGAACAGCAGCTTGGTGACGCCTTCGTCGCGGCCGTTGGCAATGGCGCGGCCCGAGGCCGCCCAGGGGAACAGGCCCTTCTTGACCTTGATGCCCTGCTGCTTGGCCTGGTCTTCGGTCAGGCCCACCCAGGCCACTTCGGGGTCGGTGTAGGCCACGCTGGGGATCACGCGGGCGTTGAAGGCGGCGCTGGCCAGTTCCTTGTTGCCCTGCAATTCGCCGGCGATCACTTCCGCCGCCACATGCGCCTCGTGCACCGCCTTGTGCGCCAGCATGGGCTGGCCCACGATGTCGCCGATGGCGAAGATGTGCGGCACATTGGTGCGCATCTGGATGTCCACGTTGGGGTCTCCTCGTTTTCAGTGCAATAAGTGACGGTACGAAAAGCTAGCACTGGCGCGGAGGTGGTGTTGGTAGATCGTTGATTTCATTGACTTTCCTGTTCACTTTCAAATCTGCGATTCGTGGCGTCAAACCGTGGTCGGTTTCATCCATTGGTGCCAGTTATCGATGCATTTGGCCGCGAAGGCAGGATTTGGTCAGCATAGCGGTCAACCGGGAAGCGAAACACACCCCGCAAGTTGATGCTCTCCAGCCTGGTGGGCGCAATCTTCCCGATCAGTTCCGGTGGAATGACCTGGCGGCGGTTCGACCAGCGATCCAGGACCGCCTGCATCTGTGAGGTATTCCACGCCATCACGATGTTGGCCATCAGGCTCAACGCATCGGCCACAGCCTGCATTTCATCGACACGTTTGGCCTGCGCCGGGCTGATCCGGCCGGTATAAATGGCGCGCTTGAGGGCGTTAACAGCCTCGCCCCGATTGAGCACCCGGCGCAACTCGTTCCTGAAAGCGTCCTTGACAAAGTAGTCAGCCAAAAACGCCGTACGCAGCAACCGCCCCAATTGCACGCCAGCCTCATAGATTGGATCGCCCTGGGCGGCAGAACCGAACCGCGCAAGAGCTGCCACCGCACTGGCATGTCCGCTCATGACCGAGGCTGCCAGGTGCACCAGACTATCCCAATGCTTTTCGATCAAAGCGACGTCGACATTGGCTTCGCACACCGCAGCGATTTCTGCGGGCACTTTGGTGCCGCGTGGCACAAAGAGGTGGCGCTGTTTGAGTTCCTTCAACCGCGGGCAAAGATCAAAACCAAGCAAACGGGCATGTGACATGGCAAAGTCGGTGTAGCCATGGGTATCCACAGCAAGCTGGCTGGTCTCCAGCTTTTCTTGGCGGATGACACCTTCAATGGCCACGCCCGCCTGGCGCTCATTGAGCACAAAGGGCTGCGCATGGAAGATGCCCCACCGGTCTTTTACATGGGAGTAGATTCCAATGGAAGGTGTGTTGCGCCGAGGATCAAGCCGGGCTTGCCACACCCGTTTGGTGGTCTCCATGCTCATCATGTCAGAAGATGCCAAATCGGACCGCCCCCAGGTGGCGGCAATCGGGTGTCGCTGCATGAATTCCAGCACAGCCTGGCAGGCCTGGCTCAGACGCCGTTCGTCCCGCGCCCAGCGCATGGCCTGGCGAATGCTGGTGGCAGACAATTGCGGAATCATGCGCGCGCATTCGACCGCAGTCAGACTGGTGCCGTGGGCCATGATGCCGGCATAGACCATCAGCAGCTCGTCGGTAGAGCGCGGCTCACGTCCGAGCATGATCCAGCTAAAGCGCACCTGGGCGTCAACGGCCAGAATCACTTCCGGCAATTGAACCTCACCGATGCGGTGATCCAAAGCCGCGCGCAGCTTGGTCACTTCTGGGTCTTCGTCCTCTGCGGGCAATGGCGACAAATGGAGTTCATCATCCACGCGCAGTACGCCACTGCGGGCTGCAGCGGCCACCGCATCGACACCGGCAGTTACTCTGGCCAGCAAAGGCTTCAAGAAAGTGGCAGCCTTGCTGGGTAACGATAGACGGGCATAGTGTTTCTTGGACTCTGCCTGCCAACGCTCGTCCGTGAAGAACAAGCGCGCACGACCCCGAAAGCTCAGGCTGTGCTCAATCCAGACCGAGCCATTGCGCACCGCGCGGCGCAGGGCAAACAGGGTGGCCACCTCCAACGCCTGAAACGCCCGTTCCCGGTCTGGGCTGGAGATCGAAACCTGCCAGATCATTCCCAGACTTGGTGCCACCACTTCAACTGGCAGCTTTCTGGATCCTTTGAGATATAAAGCTTGCAGCTTGGCAAGGTACTCGATGGCAGGATGCTCGCCGGTGGCCTGCCAGGGCAGCTTTGCAATGGCGACGAGCAACGACCGCACGGGGCGAATTCCATCAATCAATCCCTCGCGGACCAGGGAGGCCCTGCTCGGTGGTTTGCGTTTCTGGGTTTCGGTGATCAAGGCTTCAAGACGGGCACGCAACTCAGCATCTGGCACCGCACCTTGCGCGCTCAAGGCAACAAGTTCGCCGAGCAGCGTTTTGTACATTGCGGCCCAATTGACGGTAGCGGGGACATCGGCGGCAGCCTGACGCCACAGATCGGCGATCCGGCGCTGCACCATAAGGATCAACTGGTCTGTGGTGGTGAACAGGCAATACCGAAGAAAGCATGCGACCTCCACGGTGCGCGCTGGCTCTTTGATCTTGGCTCCGGCTGAGGGCGGCCTGGAGACAAGTCGGCGCGCGTAGCGGCGCAAGATGAGATCGGGGATGTCTGCCAGGTGCTTATGAACGTCCAGCGTGTAAAGCAGGTCGATGCGCTCCAGTACCTCGCTGATTTGGCGGGTTGAGTGTTTCGCCGGTGCAGCCCATAGCCAACTCTGCTGGGTTTGTCCATCTGGGCGCAGCTCTGAAACTGAGGCTCGCCAGCGATCAAGTGTTGCTGGATCAACGCTGGCGGCGATGGCGGTGCCTGTTTCAACTTCAAGCTGGGCAAGTGCCGCCGCAATCAGTGTCCGAATTGCCCGCTCGTGCACGATCACCAGCTTGTTCTTGTACAGCCATTGACGCGCCCGCACGAGTAGCTGATCGCGGTCGGCGCAGCGCGCCACTTCGTCGCGCAGTTCACGTACCAGTGAGCGGCGCTGGTGCTCGCTCATCCACTGGAATCCAAGGACCGTGCAGGCTACTTGTTGGTGATCGAATAGCGTGCGCCCGCGTTCATACATGGCTCTCAGCGAGGCGACTTCTGGTGCTGCAATGCCAAGCTCGTTGCCAAGGTGGCGCCACAAGGCTACTGGAATTACCCGAAAGGCACCGAGCAAACGCCCACTCATGCGCAGGAAACCAATATGGAGCGCCAGACCAAGCTTGTGGGAATCACCTCGGCGTGCATTGATTGCGTCGCGCTCGGCACCATCGAAGGTGAAAAATGCCTTCATCTCGAAGTCGCTGATATCGCGGGGGAGCCCACGCATCCCCAAAAACGTTGTGTGCCAACCCTGCATCGTGAACCTCAAAAGTGGGAGGCCACCATACCCGTTTACAAAGCGAACAGGAAAGTCAATGAAATCAACGGTCTACCCAGACCACCCCCGCGCCAGTGCTAGCTTTGCGTACCGTCACTTATTGCACTGAAAACGAGGAGACCCCGACACTGACCTTGAGCTGGTCGGCGACCAGTTTCAGCAAGGGCGGAAACGGCGGCTCATCGACGCCAAGGAGGATGCCGGGAAAGCGCAGGTAGCAGAGCTGAACTGCAAAGCCCAAGCGGTTCGCAGGCCCGCGCCGTTGCCGGATGATGGAGAGGTCGGTATCGCTGAACGTGTAGTATCGGATCAAGTCGTCCTTGGTATCCGGCAACGCCAACAGGCTTTCCCGCTCGGCGGCGGACAGAATGGAACGACGTGGCATATTTACTGATCCGCTCTCAAGTATTGATACAGGGTCTCCCGGCTGACACCAAACTCGCGGGCCAGCTTCGCTTTTTGTTCGCCGGCGGCGGCCCGCTGCCGCAGATCGGCTACCTGTTCGGGCGACAGCGCTTTCTTGCGGCCCCGGTAGGCTCCGCGTTGCTTGGCGAGCGCGATGCCTTCCCTCTGCCGCTCGCGGATCAAGGCCCGCTCGAATTCAGCGAACGCCCCCATGACCGACAGCATCAGGTTCGCCATCGGCGAATCCTCGCCGGTGAAGGTCAGGCTCTCCTTGACGAACTCGATGCGCACGCCGCGCTTGGTGAGCTTTTGCACGAGGCGGCGCAAGTCATCGAGGTTGCGCGCCAAGCGATCCATGCTGTGAACCACCACGGTGTCGCCTTCGCGCACGAAGGCCAGCAGCGAATCAAGCTCGGGCCGCTGGGTGTCCTTGCCCGACGCCTTGTCGGTGAACACCTTGCCGACTTCGACGTGTTCAAGTTGCCGTTCCGGGTTCTGGTCGAAGCTGCTGACCCGGACGTAGCCGATGCGTTGACCCTGCAAGATGCCTCCCTGGACGAAAATGTCAGGAAGAAATCTATGACCTTTTTCAGCTAGTGTCAATAAATAACACAACCGACTCTATTCTGACGTTGTGAGGCAGTCTACCCTGACATCCGGTTAGGGTATGCCTCAATCTGACGGTAGCGAGTCGCAGGCGTTCGGATCGGCATCGGTTTCGTTCCCTGTCTTGGCACGCGCTTCGAAGCGTTGATAACACTCCAACCCGCAGAAGTGCTCGACGTATTCCGCGCCTTCCGGGGTGAAGGCGGCATCGAGCGGGATTTCCTTGCAGCACACGCAGCAACTGGTGGTGGTCGAGTCACTTGCATTCATGGTGGCACCCCTCCATTGACTGACGAAGACGGCGAATGCCGCCGCCGGCATTGGCTTCGCGAACAGGAAGCCTTGTCCTGTGTCGCAGTCCGCTTGTCGCAATAGATCAAGACTCGCCGATGTTTCCACGCCTTCAGCCACCACATCCATGCCCAGCCCGTGCGCAAGCTGAATCACGGTGTGCACGATGGTTTGGTCGCGGCGGTCGTTGGCGAGCCCGGCGACAAACGATTGGTCGATCTTGAGCGTGCTGATTGGGCAGCACTTCAGATGTTGCAGACAGGAATACCCCGTCCCGAAGTCATCGGCGGCGAAGCGCACACCGATCTGCCGCAAGGCGTCCAGGGCGGGGAAGATCGCCGGATCACCAAACGCGACCGATTCGGTCAGCTCGATTTCGAGATACTCGGCGGGCAACTCGGCATCAGCCAGCACGCCCTTTACCCACCCGTCGAAGTCCGGTCCCACTTGGCTCGCCGAAACATTGACGGCCAGCCGGAACGGTCGCCATGCCAGCATTCGCCAGTCACGCATCTGGCGGCAGGCTTCGCCCAGCACCCAAGCGCCGATTTCAGGCATCAGGCCGGACGATTCGACCACGGGCAGGAACTGGCCCGGTGGCAATAGTCCAAGCGTCGGATGACGCCAGCGCAACAGGGCTTCCGCGCCGACAATCCCACCACTGCGCAGATCGACGACGGGCTGGTAGTGCAGTTCAAGCTGCCCGCGCTCGACCGCTTGGGCCAGTTCCGGCGTCGTCCATCCATCCGGCCGGAAAGCGCTCATTCTCTTTCCCTGAATGCCCGCAACGCCCGCGACAGGGACAGAAGGAACAGGCCGGTCAAACCGAGCGCCGCGATGACCCAATGCTCGCCGAGGAAAGCACCGGCGGTTGTGCCGGCCAGCACGACAGCGAGGATGGGCAGGTGGCAGGGGCAAGTCAGCACAGCCAGTCCGCCCCACAGGTAGCCGGTGATCGGTTTGTGCGTCTCGGACGGCAAGCGCTCGGGGTTGTTCATGGCAGACTCTCCGCGTGCTGTGCCGGCTCGGTCGGCAGGGTGGCCAACTGCACTTCCAGATCGGCCAACGCTTCGCGCCGACGCTCGACGAACTGACGCAGCAGGGCAAGCTGCGCGGCCGCTTCGTCGCCGTCCGCCGCATCCAGCGCCCGGCACAGCCGCGCCAGCGCGTCGAGGCCGATGCCCGCCTCGAAGGCCGCCCGCACGAAGCACAGCCGTTGCAAGGCGGCGTCATCGAACAAGCCGTAGCCGCCTGGTGTGCACGCCACCGGGCGCAGCAATCCGCGCAGCAGGTAGTCGCGCACGATATGCACGCTCACCCCGGCATCAAGAGCCAGCCGGGACACCGTGTAGGCGTTCATTGAACACCTCCTTTTTCTCACCCGGCGCAGCAGGAAAGCTGCTTCACATCCTTGTTGAAGGTCTGCGCCGCGAGCTTCAACCCCTCGACCATCGTCAGGTAGGGGAACAACTGGTCGGCCAGTTCCTGCACCGTCATGCGGTTGCGAATGGCCAGAGCCGCCGTCTGGATCAGTTCACCCGCTTCCGGCGCGACCGCCTGTACGCCGATCAGCCGATGGCTGCCTTCCTCGATAACCAACTTGATGAAGCCGCGTGTGTCGAAGTTGGCGAGCGCACGCGGCACGTTGTCCAAGGTCAAGGTGCGGCTGTCGGTCTCGATCCCGTCGTGGTGGGCTTCCGCCTCGCTGTAGCCCACGGTCGCCACTTGCGGATCGGTGAACACCACGGCCGGCATTGCGGTCAGGTCGAGCGCCGCATCGCCGCCGGTCATGTTGATCGCGGCACGGGTGCCGGCCGCTGCCGCCACATAGACGAACTGCGGCTGGTCGGTGCAGTCGCCGGCCGCGTAGATGTTCGGGTTGCTCGTGCGCATGCCTTGGTCGATGGCGATGGCACCTTGCGCATTGACAGTGACCCCCGCTGCGTCCAGCGCGAGGCTGCGCGTGTTCGGTGTCCGACCGGTGGCAACCAGCAGTTTGTCGGCGCGCAATTCACCGTGCGTGGTGGTCAGCACGAATTCACCGTCCATATGGGCGACCTGGCTGGCTTGCGTGTGCTCCAGCACCTCGATGCCCTCGGCACGGAAAGCGGCTGTCACCGCCTCGCCGATGGCCGGGTCTTCACGGAAGAACAAGGTATTGCGCGCCAGGACCGTGACCTTGCTGCCCAGCCGGGCAAAGGCTTGCGCCAGCTCCAGCGCCACCACCGACGAGCCGATTACGGCAAGGCGTTCGGGAATGGTGTCGCTCGCCAGGGCCTCGGTGGAAGTCCAGTAGGGTGACTCTTTCAAGCCCGGAATCGGCGGGACCGCCGGGCTGGCACCCGTGGCGACCAGGCAGCGGTCGAACATCACGACGCGCTCGCCACCCTCGTTCAAACGGACGGTAAGGCTCTGGTCGTCCTTGAAGCGCGCCTCACCGTGCACAACGGTGATGGCCGGATTACCGCCCAGGATGCCTTCGTACTTGGCGTGCCGCAGTTCGTCGACGCGGGCCTGCTGCTGGGCCAGCAGCTTACTGCGGTCAATCGTAGGCACAGTTGCCGCAATACCGCCATCGAACGGGCTTTCCCGGCGCAGATGGGCGATGTGGGCGGCGCGGATCATGATCTTGGACGGCACACAGCCGACATTGACGCAGGTGCCGCCGATGGTGCCGCGCTCGATCAGCGTGACCTGCGCGCCTTGCTCGACGGCCTTCAGCGCCGCCGCCATCGCGGCTCCACCGCTGCCAATGACCGCTACCTGCACCGGGGGCTCGTTGCCACTGTGCTTTTCGGCGGCGGCCATCCATCCCCGCACCTTGTCGAGCAGTCCGACGCGGTTGTCCGCCAGTGGCGCATCGGCTAGCGTTGCCTTGTAGCCCAGTCCGGCCACGGCGGCAGTCAGCGCGTCCGGCGATGTGCCCGGCACGATGGCGAGTTGCGCTGTGCCCTTCGGATAGGACACCAGCGCCGACTGCACGCCTGGCACTTTTTCCAGCGCTTCCTTGACGTGCGCCGCGCACGAGTCGCAAGTCATGCCGGTGATTTTTAGATGGGTCATGCAACAGATCCTTTATCGTTTGTGGCGCCAGACAATGACGTCCGTTGTGCTGCGGTGCCGTTTTCAGTGACTCACTGCTTGACGCTGGACGGATAGCCCGCGTCTGCGGTTGCCTTGGTCAGCTTCTGCACGCTGGTCTTGGCATCGTCGAAGGTGACGACCGCTTGGCGTGTCTCGAAAGTCACGTCAACTTTGCTGACGCCTTCGACCTTGGAAATCGCCTTCTTGACAGTGATCGGGCAGGCGGAGCAGGTCATGCCCGGTACGGACAGCGTGACGGTCTGGGTGGCGGCCCAGACGGGGGCAACAACGGCGGCGAGGGCGAGGGAGGCAAACAGTTTCTTCATGGTGAACTCCGATCAGTAGAAAAATGGCATGACGTAGGGAAATCCGAGCGCGACCAGAACCAGCGCGGCCACGATCCAGAAAATGAGCTTGTAAGTAGCTCGCACTTGGGGAATCGCGCAGACCTCACCCGGTTTGCAGGCCGCTGCCTGCCGGTAGATGCGCCGCCAGGCGAAGAACAACGCCACCAGCGCCACGCCGATAAAGATGGGGCGATAGGGTTCCAACACCGCCAAGTTGCCGATCCAAGCGCCGCTGAACCCCAAGGCGATCAGAACCAACGGCCCGAGGCAGCAAGCCGAGGCGAGGATGGCGGCAAGCCCTCCAGTGAAGAGCGCGCCGCGCCCGGTTTTTGGTTCAGACATGCGCTTGTCCTTTCGAATTGAAATTGGATAGCGTAACCTTACTTCCGTACTCATGTACGGAGTCAAGCGATATGGAAAACAATTTGGAGAACCTGACCATTGGCGTTTTCGCCAAGGCGGCCGGGGTCAATGTGGAGACCATCCGTTTCTATCAGCGCAAGGGCTTGTTGCTGGAGCCTGACAAGCCCTATGGCAGCATCCGCCGCTATGGCGAGGCGGATGTAACGCGGGTGCGCTTCGTGAAATCAGCCCAGCGGCTGGGCTTCAGCCTGGATGAGATCGCCGAGCTGCTGCGGCTGGAGGATGGCACCCATTGCGAGGAAGCCAGCAGTCTGGCCGAGCACAAGCTCAAGGACGTGCGCGAGAAAATGGCTGACCTGGCGCGCATGGAGGCCGTGCTGTCTGAGTTGGTGTGCGCCTGCCATGCGCGAAGGGGGAACGTTTCCTGCCCGCTGATCGCGTCACTACAGGGTGGAGCAAGCTTGGCAGGTTCGGCTATGCCTTAGCGTGCTTTATTTTCCGTTTTCTGAGACGACCCCTGCCTCGCCGGAAGTGGCGATGCTCGAGAAAAAAAGCCGCCTCGATCTCGGGCGGCTCCAGGGGAGGGCAGGGGGGCGATCACCGCTTGCAATGCACCAGGTCGTCGTTCACCCACGCACTTTCGACCAGGCCGTTTTCGCGCAGCTCGTCGCACGCTTCGCCTACCTGCTCGCGCCACTTCTTCGGCCGGGTGGAATCCGAGCCGCACATCAGCCGGAACGTCTCCAGCTTGAGCGGGTACGGCTCCTTGTGGGTGGCGAAGTAGTCGAACATGCGCCGCGCGGTGGGCGACAGCTTGCGGTACTTCTCCCACACGAATTTCGTGTAGTGGTCGCCGGCGAACAGCACCACGATTTCGGCGTCGATCTCGACCTGGCAGCGCGACGTGCGCTTGCCGCGATCCAGGACGCGGAAGCGCCGGATCAGCGACACCGATTCGAGCCGGCCGATGCGTTGGGATGAGAACTGCATGGCCGACGCCTGGAGCCGCGTCAGGCATTCCTCGGCCCTTGTGTAGTACCGACCGTTGATTGACCAGTCCAAGTCCTGGCAAAGCTCGTAGAACGTGAAGGAAACCGGCTCTCCGAGCGCGGTGCGCTTCGCGTACTCCAGCACCTGGGCGAATACCAGCTCGTCGTCGTCGGCGCGCAGCTCGATCCCGGTGTAGGTGATCTCCACGTCTTTGTTGACGTGGTAGATCGACTGGCCTTGCAGCGCGGCGCGCGGCACCTTCTTGTTGCGGACGGTGAAGATCGCCGACCGCCCGAAGTCGTTGGGCAGTGCCCGCATGTGATCCGGCCAGGGAGCCAGGTCGAACAGCGAGAGCTGCATGTCCTTGATCTGCTGCTTCGTGTGCTTGAGCAAGGCCGTCTGCTTGGCCTCGCTGACCTTCTCGGCCAGCTCACCGCCGGCCGTTCGCTTCTTGGTCGCCATCGCACTACTCCGTTTGTCCTGGGCCAGCGCGCCGATCTGCTCGGCCATCTTGTTCACGGCGGTGCGCGGTTCGGGCGGCAGGCCCATCGTGCGCGCAAGCTCGGCCGATTCCTGCGCCATGCGCTCGGATCGCTCGACGGCGGCACTTGCCGGCGTCGGTAGCTTCGGCGGCAAAGCCGCCTCGTTGTCGCCGGCCGTGGCCGGCAGCTCGAAGAGGGAACCGGCGGGGCGGAAGGCCCCGCCGGCGCTGCCCGAGTCCCTGCGAGCGGCGGCGGTACGGGCGGCAAGGTCGGTGGCGTCGGCTTCGCTAAGCCCGCCCTCGATGAGCTTGCGCCTGTATTCCTGCTCGTTGAACTCGTTCTGCATCTAATCTCCCTCCTAGCATACTGCCCGGCCGTGGCCGGGCCTGGCCTTACTGGCCGCCGCCTGGCGCTTTGGTGTCCAGGTATTCGATTTCCTCGGCGATGAAATCGAAGCCGTATTCGGTCTTGCCGTCCTTCTCGTACTTCGTCGGCTCGATGCGGCCCTGGACGAACACCTTGGAGCCTTTGCCCAGGTACTTGCCCGCGTTCTCGGCCAGGCCGCCGAACGACTTGATGCGGAAGAAGTCCGTCTGCTCCTGCTTCGCACCGGCTGCGTTGCGCCACACGCGATTGACAGCCAGGTCGAAAACGGCGCGGGCGCTGTTTTCGCTATGGCGAACGTCGGTATCGCGGGTAAGATTACCGATAAACTGGAACAGGTTGTGGCTCATTCGTCATGCTCCTTTCGCTAATGGAGTCGTCAGTTTAGCTAAACCTGCGTCCGTGGTCAAGAACTTTAGCGGCTAAAATTTTCTGCCGCCCGCACCGAGAAGGCATACGGGCCTTGTACAACTACATCTTCTTCACGAACGTGCTCCGGCTGCTCGATGAGCGGCACATGACGAAAAAGGAGCTATCGGACAGGTCGGGGGTTTCGATCTCCTTCCTGTCCGATCTCACTACTGGCAAAGCCAACCCCTCCCTAAAGGTGATGGAGGACATTGCGCAGGCCCTTGAAACTCCCCTGCCGCTCCTGCTTGAATCGACCGACCTGGACAAAGAAGCCCTTGACACCCTGGCCGGCGGCAAGGCACCCCGAAGCCTGCCGCCAGGCTTCGAGCGCGTGGCGGCCGTGCTGCCAGAACACCAGGCGTTCATCGTCAAGAAGTGGGGCGAAGCGACAAGGAAGAAACTTAGAGGGAGTTGACGCCAGGATGTGAGAAGGGAAGGGAAGCGGCGCGGAACTGAGCCACAAGAGCCAGCCAAGTTTTAGCCGCTAAAGCCCGCCGGGGTGGCTCAACCCCCGGACAACCCATAACGCAAACGCCACGGGTTCGGCGCGAGGGCGCACGGAGCATGCGCCGCGTTGTCGCCTCTTTCGCCCCTGCAATCCGCGATGCAACGTCGCGGCCGAAGTCACCCTTGTGCGCTTCGGTGTTGCGGTCGAAATTAGTTCGGTATATCGTATGAACCTGTGTAGAATGCGCGAAACGCAACGGCATACAGGGCATACGGAATGACCGACCAGAAACCAGAACACAACAGCATCAAGGAACGGGCGAAGAAGAAGCTCGAACGCGACATGGGGCCGGAGCTGCTGGCCGCCCTCAACGATCCCAAGACCGTTGAAATCATGCTCAACGCGGACGGCAAGCTCTGGCTCGAACGCCTGGGCGAGCCGATGAAGTGCATCGGCACGCTGCGCGTCGCGCAGGCGCAAGCCATCATCGAAACCATCGCGGGCTACCACGGCAAGGAAGTCACGCGCTCCAAGCCGATCCTGGAAGGCGAGCTGCCCCTTGATGGCAGTCGCTTCGCCGGCCAGCTCCCGCCGGTTGTGCCCGCACCCACCTTCGCCATTCGGAAGAAGGCCGTCGCCATCTTCACGCTCGATCAGTACGTCGAACGCGGAATCATGACCGCGCCGCAGCGCGAGGCATTGATTGCAGCGGTGCGCGCGCACCGGAACATCCTTGTGATCGGCGGCACCGGCTCGGGCAAGACCACGCTGGTGAACGCGATCATCAACGAGATGGTGATTCAAGACCCGACCGAGCGGGTTTTCATCATCGAGGACACCGGCGAAATCCAGTGCGCCGCCGAGAACTACGTCCAGTACCACACCAGCATCGACGTGAACATGACGGCGCTGCTGAAAACCACCCTCCGCATGCGCCCCGACCGAATCCTGGTCGGCGAGGTGCGCGGCCCCGAAGCCCTTGATCTGTTGATGGCCTGGAACACCGGGCACGAAGGAGGTGCTGCAACCCTGCACGCAAACAACGCCAAAGCTGGATTGGATCGGCTCGCCATGCTCATCAGCATGCACCCCGATTCCCCGAAACCCATTGAACCGCTTATCGGCGAGGCGGTTCACGTGGTTGTTCATATCGCCCGCGTCGAAGGCTCGCGGCGCATCCAGGAAATCTTGGAGGTTTCCGGGTTCGCCAACGGCCAGTACATCACCAAAACCCTCTGACTAGGAGTTACGACCAATGCAAGCAACCTTCCCGGCATTCCGCCTCAACCGCAACGCCCTGTTCTACATGGGCCTCTTCGCCCTCCTGGCGTTCTTCCTGCTGGCCCCCCAGCACGCATTCGCCTCCGAGGGCACCGGCGGCTCTCTGCCGTATGAGAGCTGGCTGACCAACCTCCGCAACTCCGTCACCGGCCCGGTGGCCTTCGCGCTGTCGATCATCGGCATCGTGGTCGCCGGCGGCATCCTGATCTTCGGCGGCGAACTCAACGGCTTCTTCCGCACGTTGATCTTCATCGTCCTGGTCATGGCCCTGCTGGTCGGCGCGCAGAACATGATGAGCACGTTCTTCGGCCGTGGCGCGGAAATCGCCGCCCTGACCGATGGCGCGCTGCACCAGGTCAAGGTCGCCGCGCTGGACGTGGCCGGCTTCCCCGGCGAAGCCGTCATGCGCTGGGCCGAGCGCGGCCACATCGCGGGGTAAGTCATGGCTCTGCGCGCGATCCCCATCCGTAGGGCCGGCAACCGAGAAAACCTGTTCATGGGCGGGGATCGTGAGCTGGTGATGTTCTCGGGCCTGCTGGCCGGCGCGCTGATTTTCAGCGCCCAAGAAGTGAGGGCAACGGTGTTCGGCATCGCCTTGTGGTTCGGCGCGCTCTTCGCGCTGCGCCTCATGGCGAAGGCCGATCCGAAGCTGCGACACGTGTACCTGCGGCACCGCCGGTACAAGCCGTACTACCCGGCTCGCAGCACGCCCTTCCGTGACAACACGCCGAGTCAAGGGAAGCAATACAAATGATCGAAGCAATCGCAATTGCCATTGCTGTGCTCGGTGCGGTTCTGTTGCTCATCCTCTTTGCCCGCATCCGGGCTGTCGATGCCGAGCTGAAGCTCAAGAAGCATCGCGCCAAGGATGCCGGCCTGGCCGATCTGCTCAATTACGCCGCCGTGGTCGATGACGGCGTGATCGTGGGCAAGAACGGCTCCTTTATGGCCGCCTGGCTGTACAAGGGTGATGACAACGCCAGCAGCACCGAGGAACAGCGGGAAATGGTGTCGTTCCGCATCAACCAGGCCCTGGCGGGCCTGGGGAACGGCTGGATGGTGCATGTCGATGCTGTGCGTCGGCCTGCGCCGAACTACTCGGAGCGGGGCGTGTCATCGTTCCCCGACTCCGTTTCCTTCGCCATTGACGAGGAACGCCGGCGCTTGTTCGAGGGCCTGGGCGCGATGTTCGAGGGCTACTTTGTCCTGACCGTCACGTGGTTCCCGCCAGTGCTGGCCCAGCGCAAGTTTGTCGAACTCATGTTCGATGACGATGCGGTGGCTCCCGACCATACGGCGCGCACTACGGGCCTGATTGCGCAGTTCAAGCGCGAGATCACCAGCCTGGAATCGCGCCTGTCCTCGGCGGTCAAGATGACGCGCCTGCGCGGCCAAAAAGTCGTGTCGGAAGAGGGCAGGGAAGTCACGCACGATGACTTCCTGAGCTGGTTGCAGTTCTGCGTGACGGGCCTCCATCACCCGGTCATGCTGCCCAGCAATCCGATGTACCTCGATGCGGTAATCGGCGGGCAAGAGCTGTGGGGCGGCGTCGTGCCCAAGATCGGGCGCAAGTTCATCCAGGTGGTCGCCATCGAAGGCTTCCCCTTGGAGTCAACGCCTGGGGTGCTCTCGGCCCTGGCCGAGCTGCCCAGCGAATACCGCTGGTCGAGCCGCTTCATCTTCATGGATCAGCACGAGTCCTTGAAGCACCTGGACAAGTTCCGCAAGAAGTGGAAGCAGAAGATTCGCGGCTTCTTCGATCAGGTGTTCAACACGAATACCGGCTCGATCAACCAGGACGCGGCCGCGATGGTCGGCGACGCCGAGGCGGCCATCGCCGAGGTCAACAGCGGCTTGGTGGCGGCCGGCTACTACACCAGCGTAGTCGTGCTGATGGACGAGGATCGGGAGCGCCTGGCGGCCTCCGCGCTCCTGGTCGAGAAGGCCGTCAACCGCCTGGCCTTCGCGGCCCGTATCGAGACGATCAACACGCTCGATGCGTACCTGGGCAGCTTGCCCGGCCACGGCGTCGAGAACGTGCGCCGGCCGCTCATCAACACGATGAACCTGGCCGACCTGCTGCCGACAAGCTCGATCTGGACGGGCAGCGCCACGGCTCCGTGCCCGATGTACCCGCCGCTGTCGCCGGCGCTCATGCACTGCGTGACGGTGGGCGCTACGCCGTTCCGCCTGAACCTGCACGTGCGCGACCTGGGCCACACCTTCATGTTCGGCCCGACCGGCGCAGGCAAATCGACGCACCTGGGCATCATCGCCGCGCAGCTCCGTCGCTACGCCGGCATGTCGATCTACGCCTTCGACAAGGGCATGTCGATGTACCCACTCGCGGCCGGCATCCGCGCGGCCACGAAGGGCAAGAGCGGCCTGCATTTCACGGTGGCCGCCGACGATGACCGCCTGGCGTTCTGCCCGCTCCAGTTCCTCGAAACGAAGGGGGATAGGGCCTGGGCGATGGAGTGGATCGACACCATCCTGGCGTTGAACGGCGTCAACACCACGCCGGCGCAGCGCAACGAGATCGGCAACGCGATCATGAGCATGCACGCCAGCGGCGCGCGCACGCTCTCCGAGTTCTCGGTGACGATTCAGGACGAGGCGATCCGCGAGGCCATCAAGCAGTACACGGTGGACGGCTCGATGGGCCACCTGCTCGACGCCGAAGAGGACGGCCTGTCGCTGTCCGACTTCACGGTGTTCGAGATCGAAGAGCTGATGAACCTGGGCGAGAAGTTCGCGCTGCCGGTGCTGCTCTACCTGTTCCGCCGCATCGAGCGCGCACTGAAAGGCCAGCCCTCCGTCATCATCCTGGACGAAGCCTGGTTGATGCTGGGCCACCCCGCGTTCCGCGCCAAGATCAGGGAATGGCTCAAGGTGCTGCGCAAGGCCAACTGCCTTGTGCTGATGGCGACGCAAAGCCTCTCCGACGCGGCCAACTCGGGCATCTTGGACGTGATCGTGGAATCGACCGCGACCAAGATTTTCCTGCCTAACGTCTACGCCAGGGATGAGGACACATCGGCGCTCTATCGCCGTATGGGCCTCAACGCGCGTCAGATCGAAATCCTGGCGACTGCCATTCCGAAGCGTCAGTACTACTACGTCTCGGAGAACGGCCGCCGTCTCTATGACCTTGCCCTGGGGCCGATGGCCCTGGCCTTCGTCGGTGCGTCCGACAAGGAATCGGTCGCCACCATCAAGAGCCTCGAAGCCAAGTTCGGCCACGAATGGGTGCATGAGTGGCTGGCCGGCCGTGGGCTGAATCTCAACGACTACCTGGAGGCCGCATGAGCATCGCCGACACCCTCAAGGGCTTGATCTTCAAGAAGCCCGCCAACTCCGCCGAGCCGCGCGATCCGCGCCGCTCGAAGGAACCGCTCGCCGGCGGCCGCCGTGCGGGCGAGGCCGAGAACCCCTACCTGGCCGCGCGCCGCACCTGGAACGATCACGTGGGCAGCGTCGTCTCGCAGCGCCAAACCTGGCAGGTGATAGGCATCCTGTCGCTGTTGATCGCGCTGGCCGGCGTGGGTGGCGTGATCCACATCGGCAGCCAGTCGAAGTTCATCCCCTACGTGGTCGAGGTGGACAAGCTGGGCCAGACGGTGGCCGCCGGCCCGGTGCAGGCCGCAGGGAAGGCCGATCCGCGTGTCATCCACGCCGCCGTTGCGGACTGGATGAGCTGCGCGCGCATGGTGTCGCCTGACGTGGCCTTGCAGCGCAAGTGCGTGTTCAAGGCGTACTCGATGCTCGCCCCCAACGATCCGGCGACGCCAAAGATGAACGAGTGGTTGAACGGCACGCCCGATTCCAGCCCGTTCAAGCGCGCCGAGAAGGAAATGGTCAGCGTC
Source organism: Aminobacter sp. SR38 (assembly GCF_014843375.1). NCBI lineage: Bacteria > Pseudomonadati > Pseudomonadota > Alphaproteobacteria > Hyphomicrobiales > Phyllobacteriaceae > Aminobacter > Aminobacter sp. SR38. The sequence goes on along the minus strand of NZ_CP062120.1, from coordinate 84,584 downwards.
GAGATCAAGACCGTCATCCCGCAAACGCCCGACACCTGGCAAGTCGAGTGGGTGGAAACCACGCGCGACCGCCAAGGCACGCTGAAAGGTCAGCCCGTCACCTGGCGCGCGCTCGTGACTACCTACATCGCCGAGGTCACGCCCAACACCACCGATGAGCAACTGCGGAACAACCCGTTGAGCATCTACGTGCGTGATTACTCCTGGTCCCGCATCCAATGAATTCGAGGTCATCCACCATGAAGAAAACCCTCTCCGCTTTGATCGTGGGCGCTGCTGTGGCGGTGCCCTCCCTGGCTCTGGCCGCCCCTGGCGACGACATTGCCGACAAGTATTTCAACAAGACCAACCCGACGCTGACCGCTCAAGAGCGCGCGGCGCTCGCCATCGCCAAACGGTGGGAAGCGGGGTCGGCGACCGGCATCAAGCCGGTGGCCGGCTCGGGCGGTGCCATCAAGTTCGTGTACGGCGCGCAGCAGCCGAGCATCGTTTGCGCGGTGCTCCAGGTGTGCGACGTGGCCTTGCAGCCCGGCGAACAAGTGAACTCGATCAACCTGGGCGACACGGCCAGGTGGACGGTGGAACCGGCCATCACCGGCAGCGGCGCGACCGAGGTTCAGCACCTCATCATCAAGCCGATGGACGTGGGCCTCGAAACCAGCCTGGTTGTGACCACGAACCGCCGCAGCTACCACTTCCGCCTGCGCTCGCATCGCACCGAGTACATGCCGCAAGTCTCGTTCACGTACCCCGAGGAAGCGCAAGCCAAGTGGGACGCGATCCAGCGCCGCGAGAAGCAGGAACGCACCGACAACACCCTGCCGGCGACGGGCGAGTACCTGGGCGATCTCTCGTTCGACTATGAGCTGTCCGGGTCGGCGAGCTGGAAGCCTGTGCGCGTCTACAACGATGGCCGCAAGACCATCATCGAAATGCCCGGCACGATGCAGCAGACCGAAGCGCCGACGCTCCTGGTCGTGCGCAAAGAGGGCGGCTTGTTCACCGACGACGAAACGGTGCTGGTCAATTACCGCGTGCAGGGCAATCGCTACATCGTGGACACGGTGTTTGACCGCGCGATCCTGATTGCCGGTGTTGGCAGTAGCCAAGACCGCGTGACCATCAGCCGGAGGAAGTGACCATGCGCAAGATCGTCTCTCTCGCGCTGCTCGCCCTCGCCCTGGGCCTCGGCGGCTGCGCAACCACCAGCCAGTACGGCAACTTCGTCCAGTCGGCCGCGCTCGATCAGCAGAAGCTCGCCACCGACGCGGTGCAGCAGCTCGCCACGCTGTACGCGCCGGCGCGCACGCGCCTGGAGCTGCAACAGCCGACGCCCGATCCGTTCGGCCAGGCGCTCGTCAAGTCGCTGCGCGACAAGGGCTATGCCCTCCTGGAGTACGCCCCGGCCGGCGCTTCCACGCAGGCCCCGGCCTCGGCGGCATCGCAGGCGAGCGCACCGGCCACCACGGCCGCGTCGGGCGGCCTGCCGTTGCGCTACGTGCTCGACCAGGCTGGCGACTCGAACCTGTACCGCCTGACCTTGATGGTCGGCAATCAATCCATCACCCGCCCTTACCTGGCGCAAAACGGCACGTTCGCGCCGGCCGGGTACTGGGTGCGCAAGGAGTGACGCCATGACAGAAAACGCCGATCAGATGGCACCTGACGCTTCGCCTGGCGAAGTGTCCAAGAAGGCGGGCGTCCGTCGCGTCAACAACATGCCCATGTACATCCTCGGCGGCGTCCTGCTGTCGTTCGTGCTGGTCATGGCCCTGGTCGCGGCGGATCGCGCGGCCAAGCAGAACGCGCCGGCGGACGGCCCCAAGGAGAAGGCCGGCAACACGTCGATGTTCGCCAAGGAGATCGCAGGCGACAAGACCGGCGGCTTGATCGAGCCGGCAAGCCCGCTCAAGGTGCCCGACATGCCGACCGGCCCGGCGTCGGCTCCGCTGGAGATCGCGCGGCCGTCCAACCCGGACGCGCCGCCGGCCCCGCCGGCCAACCCCGGCAACCCGGGCCAGCCGGTGAACGACGACGAGGCCCAGCGCATCCGCATGGCGAAGATGCAGATGTTCGGCGAAGCCGTGAAGGCCAAGACCACCGTGCGCGTGGATGCCCCGCGTAGCAACGGCTCCGCGCCGGGTGGCCCGAGCACCTACACCGGCACGCCGCAGACGCGCGATGAAATGCTGAACCGCATCGCAGCGGTGCAGCAGCAAATCGACGCGCAGCGCAGCAACGATCCGACCGCCGCCTATCAAGCACGCCTGGCGCAGATTCGCGGCATGGGCGTCGGTGGTGGCGGCGCGGCTCCGGCCGCCGGCGGCATGGGCGCGGGCGGTGCGCCGCAGCTCCTGCAAACCTCGACCAGCGGCGGCGGGCGCAACAGCATGGCGCAGTTCGGCCAAGGTGGGCAGGGCGACCGCTGGAAGCTGGATTCGCAGCCGGAAGCGCCGCGCACACCGTTCGAGCTGCGCGCGGGCTTCGTCGTGCCGGCCACGCTCATTTCGGGCATCAACTCCGATCTGCCGGGCCAAATCATGGCCCAGGTCGCGCAGGACGTGTACGACACACCGACCGGCAAGCACCTGTTGATCCCGCAGGGATCGCGCCTCGTCGGCTCGTATTCGAGCGACGTGGCCTACGGTCAAGCGCGCGTGCTGGTTGCGTGGCAACGCATCGTGTTCCCCGATGGCAAGGCGATGGACATTGGCGCGATGCCAGGCGCGGACAGCGCGGGATACGCGGGCTTCCACGACCAGGTGAACAACCACTATGTGCGCCTGTTCGGCTCGGCCTTCCTCATGTCCGGCGTGACAGCAGGCATCACCTACAGCCAACGCCAGAACCAGGCCACAAACACCTATGGCGCACCGAGCGCCAGCAGTGCCCTAAGCGAAGCCCTCGGCCAGCAGCTCGGCCAGGTTACGGCGCAACTCATCGCCAAGAACCTGAGCATTTCGCCGACGCTGGAAATTCGGCCGGGGTATCGCTTCAACGTCGTGGTCACGAAGGACATGACGTTTTCCAAGCCGTACCGTTCCTTCGATTACTAACGCCATAGGAGAAAAGCACCATGAAGCCGAAGTTTTTAGCCGCTAAATTGGCCCTCGTCATTGCTGTTTCGAGCACGCTGGCGGTCACACCTGTGCAGGCTGGCATCCCCGTCATCGACGGCACCAACCTGTCGCAGAACATCATGACGGCCATCGAATCGGTGGCCCAGACGCTCAAGCAAATTGAGCAGTACAGCACCCAGCTCCAGCAGTATCAAAACCAACTCCAGAACACGATGGCCCCGGCCGCGTATATCTGGGATCAGGCGCAATCGACCATCAACGGGTTGATGAACGCGGTCAACACGCTGGATTACTACAAGACCCAACTCGGCAGCCTGGACAGCTACATCGGCAAGTTCCAGGACGTGAACTACTACAAGAACTCGCCGTGCTTTACGGCGGCAGGGTGCTCCGACGCGGAACGCGCAGCACTTCGGAATGTGGCCCAGCTCGCGAGCGAGTCGCAGAAGAAGGCCAACGATGCCTTGTTCAAGGGCCTCGATAGGCAGCAAACGAATCTCACGGCCGATGCAGCGACGTTGCAGCGTCTTCAATCGGCAGCGCAGGGCGCGCAGGGCCAAATGCAGGCCATCGGCTACGCCAACCAGCTCGCCAGCCAGCAGGCCAACCAGCTCTTGCAGATTCGTGGCCTGCTGATCGCGCAGCAGAACGCGATGGCAACCAAGATGCAGGCCGACGCCGACAAGGAAGCCCAGCAGGCGGCAGCGGCCGCACAACTGCGCCAGGGCAGCTACCGGGCCAGCCCGGCGCGCACCTGGTAAGGGGGATTCATGAAAGCAATCAAGGCTCTGTCCTTGGCCTCGGCCGCCCTCGTGGCGGCCTTGGTCGCCGGCTGCGACAACAAGCCGGCCACGGCCCCCATGCCGGAAGTGAACGACGAGAACTGCAAGCCCGAGAACATCGCCAAGATCGAGGACAAGGGCGTCCAGCAGGCTTTTCGTCGCTGTGCTTGCGTCGTGGTGGGGATTTCAAGCCCAGCCCGAAACGCGAATGGTGAGGTGCTGACGATGAGAATGCCAGCCAATCTAAAAACCCTCGCCCTGCCGCTGTTCGTCTGGCTGGCGTTCTTCGCGGTCGATGCCCACGCGGCCATCGACAACGCCGGCGTGTTCGATAGCGTGCTGGATCGCTACCAGGCCGCCGCGAGCGGCTGGGCCGGTGTCATCACCACGGCCGCAACCTGGCTCTTCTGGACGCTGGTTGTGATCTCGATGGTCTGGACGTTCGGCATGATGGCCTTGCGCAAGGCCGACATTGGCGAGTTCTTCGCGGAGTTCGTCCGCTTCACGATCTTTACCGGCTTCTTCTGGTGGGCGCTAACCAACGGCCCTAACTTCGCCTCGTCCATCTATGCGTCGTTGCGGCAGCTCGCCGGCAACGCGACGGGCCTGGGCAATGCTCTGTCGCCCTCGGGCATCGTGGACGTGGGCTTTGCGATCTTCGACAAGGTGATGGATCAGTCCTCGGTGTGGTCGCCGGTGGACAGCATGGCCGGCATCCTCATGGCCGTGGCGATCCTGGTCATCCTGGCCCTGGTCGGTGTGAATATGCTTCTGCTGCTCGCGTCGGGCTGGGTGCTCGCCTACGGCGGCGTGTTCTTCCTCGGCTTCGGTGGTTCGCGCTGGACTTCCGACATGGCGATCAACTACTACAAGGTCGTCCTGGGCGTGGCCGCGCAGCTCTTCGCAATGGTGCTCCTGGTGGGCATCGGCAAGACCTTCCTCGATGACTACTACTCGCGCATGAGCGCCGGCATCAGCCTCAAGGAAATGGGCGTGATGCTGATCGTCGTCATCATCCTCTTGGCGTTGGTCAACAAGATTCCGCCGCTCATCGCCGGGATCATCACCGGCGCGAGCGTGGGCGGTGCCGGCATCGGCCAGTTCGGTGCAGGTGCTGCGTTGGGTGCCGCAGGCATGGCAGCAGCAGCGGCCGCGACCGGCGGCGCCGCTCTGGCCGCCGGCGCAGCCTCGGCCGCCGGTGGTGCCTCTGCCGTCATGGCCGCCTTCTCGAAGGCCAATGAGAACGTGTCGGCAGGCACGGACGTTATGTCGGCCTTCTCGGGCGGCGGCAGCTCGGGCGGCGGTGCGGGCGGCGGCGGCGACGCCGGCACCGGCAGCACGCCCTTCGCTCAGGCTGCGGGCTTTAGCGGCAGCTCCGGCGGTGGCTCTTCGTCGGGTGGCGGCAGCCCCTCGACCGGCAGCAGCTCGGGCAGCTCGAAGGGCGGCGATAAGGGCGGCGGCAAAGCCGACGCCGGCGGCCAGGGCAGCAGCTCGACGGCCAGCACCGGCAGCAGTGCCGACAAGGCCGCCAAGAACGAACCCAAGCCCGCCGGCGGGGCAGGGCAAGGGCAGCAGGCCGCACCGGGCAGCACCGGCCCCGGCTTGCTCGCATCGGCCGCATCGGCCCTCGGCACGGCCGGCCGCATCGCCGCCGACGCCGGCGCGAACTTGGCGAAGGGAACCGCCGATGTTGCCAAGGCCAAAGCCGCGAGCCTGCGCGAAGCCGCAGCCGAGCGGATCGCCGACACCACTGGCGGAAAGATCGCCGCCGCGATCAAGGCGCAAGGAAGCGGCACGGCCGAGAACATCGACGTGCCCGACCAGCAGCCCGCGCCGAGCTTCGGCGACAACAGCCTGGCAGGCGGCCCTGCCGATGCCGATCCCGAGTCCGAAGTAGCTGCGTTCGCCAACCGCGAGCAAGGCCGCGACGGCACAACTGCGTAACCAAGGAGAGTCCAACCATGAAGAAGAAACTGTTTGCCCTGGCCGCCCTCGTGGCAGCCCTCGGATCGACCGCCGGCACGGCCAGCGCGCAAGACGTGCTGACCGGCGACACGCGCCTGGCCTGCGAGGCGATCCTGTGCCTGTCGTCGGGCACGCGCCCGAGCGAATGCACGCCGTCGCTGTCGCGGTACTTCAACATCACGAAGCGCAAGCTGTCGGACACGATCCGCGCCCGCCTGAACTTCCTCCAGCTTTGCCCGGTGGCGAGCCAGACGCCGGAAATGCAGTCGCTCGTGTCGGCGATCTCGCGCGGCGCTGGCCGGTGCGACGCGCAGTCGCTGAACTCGACGTTGGTGATGTGGACGGGCGGCTACGACGATGGGCGCACGTACATCAGCAACCAGTTGCCTGACTACTGCGGGGCCTACACCGGCCACGCCTACACCGACTTCGCCAGCAGCGGCACGCTGCCGCGCTATGTCGGGACGCCAGAGCGGGGCGGGTATTGGGTCGAAGCGCGCGACTATGACCGCGCCTTGGCCGAGTACAACGAACGCATCCGGCGCGAGGACGAAGAGCGCCGCCGCCAGTCCTGGCTGAACTGAGGGAGGGGAGGGCATGCCGTTCTTCGCCGATCTGCCGCCGCAGCTCCAGGAGCGCGTCGTCTGCTCGATCTCGGCCGCCGTCAAGTACGAGGTGCCGGTCAACATCGTGTTGGCCGTCGCCGAGAAAGAGGGCGGCAAGCCGGGCCAGTGGGTGCGCAACTCGAATGGCACGCATGACGTTGGCCCGATGCAGTTCAACACCGCGTACCTGGGCGACCTGGCCCGATACGGCATCACGGCGAACGATGTGGCGGCTGCCGGCTGCTACTCGTTCGACCTGGCCGCCTGGCGGCTGCGGATGCACATCCGCAACGACAAGGGCGACCTCTGGACGAAGGCGGCGAACTACCACTCGCGCACGCCGCAGTACAACGCGGTGTACCGGGCCGACTTGATGCGCAAGGCGTCGAAGTGGGCCGATTGGCTCGAAGCTCGGTTCGTCACGCTTGACGTGACGAAGGCCGGGGCCACGCCCTCGACGCCCAGCCAGCCCGCGACGGTGGCCCAGCGGGCGACGCCGGCGGCCAGGCCGGCACCAGCACCCCAGCAGGCCGCCCCAGCGGCCGCAGCAGCTCGCAGCGTGTCGGTGGCCGGCTACGTGCCCCGCACGGTGTCTTTCAACACTTCACGCGAGGGGTCGGCCGAGTAGGCCGGCTCTTCCGATTTAGCGGCTAAACATGGACAAATTCCCCGTGCAGGCTACTTGTTGGTGATCGAATAGCGTGCGCCCGCGTTCATACATGGCTCTCAGCGAGGCGACTTCTGGTGCTGCAATGCCAAGCTCGTTGCCAAGGTGGCGCCACAAGGCTACTGGAATTACCCGAAAGGCACCGAGCAAACGCCCACTCATGCGCAGGAAACCAATATGGAGCGCCAGACCAAGCTTGTGGGAATCACCTCGGCGTGCATTGATTGCGTCGCGCTCGGCACCATCGAAGGTGAAAAATGCCTTCATCTCGAAGTCGCTGATATCGCGGGGGAGCCCACGCATCCCCAAAAACGTTGTGTGCCAACCCTGCATCGTGAACCTCAAAAGTGGGAGGCCACCATACCCGTTTACAAAGCGAACAGGAAAGTCAATGAAATCAACGGTCTACCCAGACCACCCCCGCGCCAGTGCTAGCTTTGCGTACCGTCACTTATTGCACTGAAAACGAGGAGACCCCGCCATGGCCAAAATGCGCAAGGTCACCACCGTTCGCGGCTACGGTGCCTTTGTCGGCGCCAACCACCTCGAAGTGGAAGAAACCACCGGCACGGGCCAGGAGAAGACGGGCACCAAGAAGGTCATCGCCTTCAAGCGCGCCATCATCGCCGCTGGCAGCCAGGCCGTGCGCCTGCCGTTCATGCCCAACGACCCGCGCGTGGTCGATTCCACCGGCGCGCTGGCGCTCAGCGGCGTGCCCAAACGCATGCTCATCCTGGGCGGCGGCATCATCGGCCTGGAAATGGGCACGGTGTACAGCACCCTGGGCGCACGCCTGGATGTGGTGGAAATGATGGACGGCCTGATGCAGGGCGCCGACCGCGACCTGGTCAAGATCTGGCAGAAGATGAACGCCAAGCGCTTCGACAACATCATGTTGAAGACGAAAACCGTGGGTGCCGAGGCCACACCTGAAGGCATCAAGGTCACATTCGCGCCAGCGGAAGAGGGCGGCACCACCCCCGAACCCCAGGTGTACGACCTGGTGCTGCAGGCCGTGGGCCGCACGCCCAACGGCAAGAAGATTGCCGCTGAAAAGGCTGGCGTGGCCGTCACGGACCGTGGCTTCATCAACGTCGATATCCAGATGCGCACCAACGTGCCGCACATCTTTGCCATCGGCGACATCGTGGGCCAGCCCATGCTGGCGCACAAGGCGGTGCATGAGGCACACGTGGCGGCAGAAGTGATTGCCGGTGAACTGCAAGGCAACAAAGAGCTGGCAAGCGCCGCCTTCAACGCCCGCGTGATCCCAAGCGTGGCCTACACCGACCCTGAAGTGGCTTGGGTGGGCCTGACGGAAGACCAGGCCAAGGCCCAAGGCATCAAGGTCAAGAAGGGCCTGTTCCCCTGGACGGCCTCGGGCCGCGCCATTGCCAACGGCCGCGACGAAGGCTTCACCAAGCTGCTGTTCGACGACAGCCCCGAAGCAGGATCAGGAGACGGCCATGCTGGCCGGGGCCACGGCAAGATCCTGGGCGGTGGCATGGTCGGCACCCACGCGGGCGACATGATCGGAGAGATCGCGCTGGCTATCGAGATGGGTGCGGACGCAGTGGACATCGGCAAGACCATCCACCCGCATCCGACGCTGGGCGAGAGCATCGGCATGGCGGCGGAAGTGGCGCATGGCAGCTGCACGGATGTGCCGCCTGCGCGCAAGTAAGTCCGCAGCCAAGCTACCCTGACAAGGCCCGAACTGGCGACGGTTCGGGCCTTGTGCTTTGCGTACCCAAACAATCGCCGCAGAATACTGTGCATTTGTACAGCATTCATGTCAGCCACTTCCAAGCCCAAGCTCTACAACCCACGCCACCCCGAACGCACGCTGCTGTACCAAACGGTAGCCGAGCACTACGAGACCTGGCTAGAGTTGGCCAGCGCGGGTCAGTTCGACGGCCAGGGCGACCACCACACCCCCAAGCCCTTCGTGCGCAAAGCGTTTGCCAAGTATCTTGAGTGCGGCATCTTTGCCCATGGCTTTGCCCGCGCTCGCTGCGGCGACTGTGGGCACGACTACTTTGTAGCCTTCTCCTGCAAAGGCCGGGGAGTCTGCCCCTCGTGCACCACCCGGCGCATGGTGGAGACAGCAGCGCACCTGAACGATCACGTATTCCCCCGCCTGCCGGTGCGCCAGTGGGTGCTCTCCGTGCCCAAGAGGTTGCGGTACTTCATGCAACGCGACGGAGCGGTGCTGAGCATGGTGCTGCGCATCTTTCTGCGGGTGATCGCACAAACTCTGCAGACCCACAGCCCCGGTGCGGCCCATATGGACAAGGCAGGCCTGCACATCGGTGCCATCGCCTTCATTCACCGATTCGGCTCCAGCCTCAATGAACACGTCCACTTCCACGTTTGTGTGGTGGACGGGGTGTTTGAGGAAGTGGAGGGCGAGGGCGATGCTGATGCGACCCCTCGAATCTCATCGCCGGGTGTCATCTTCACGCGGCCACCGGCATCGATGCGGCTACCGTGGCCCCAGTGCAGACCACACTGCAAAAACGCATCCTGCGCGCCTTCGTTGCTCGGGGCCTGCTGGAGAACTGTGACGCCAAAGACATGCTGGGCTACAAACACAGCGGCTTCTCGGTGGACGCCGGTGTCTGCATCGAAGCCCACGACCGCGCTGCGCTGGAGCGGCTGCTGCGCTATTGCGCGCGTCCACCGTTTTCCATGGAGCGCCTACGCAAAGAGGGAAGCAAACTGGTGTACCGCTGTGCCAAACAGCGCAGCGAGCCCACCAGTGACAAGCGTGGTGCCAAGGCAGATGAGCTGCACCTCACACCGCTGGAACTGATCGACCGCATCGCCGCGCTGGTGCCACCGCCACGCACCCACCGGCACCGCTACTTTGGTGTGCTGGCACCAAACTCGCCGCTGAGAGCGGCGGTAACGGCGCTGGCCCAGCCTGCTGCGTCGCAACCAGCCACGGTGGAGACTGCACAACCTGGCGCGGGCGTACCTGGGGTGGCGGCGCCGGGCAACGCGGCCACACCCACACCCGAACCTGAAGCACGCCCGAAGCGAGCGGCGCATTACTTGTGGGCGGTGCTGATTGCCCGCATCTACGAGGCATTTCCGCTGCTGTGCCCCATGTGCGGTGGGCAGATGCGCATCATTGCCTTCATCACCCACAGCGCCGAAATCCGCCACATCCTGAACCACATCGGGGTGGAGTCTGCCCCCCCGCACATCACCCCGGCACGCGGGCCACCGCTGTGGGAGGGCTGCGACGCGCCGGTGGATGATGGTGCGCAAGGCGAGCCGGATTGGGATCTGGCAGCTCAACCCGACGAGGTAGACCAGCGCGTCAATTGGTGACCCAGTGAAGCGGCGGTATCCATCGCTGCGGGGAAGCAGCTGCACGCGCGCCAGGCCCAAATGCATACTGCCTCCCAAGCTCTTGCCATTGAGCGGCAAGCGAGCGCTCAACCTTCCTTGGCCGAACGTGTTTCGAGGCCCAAAACTCGTGCCATACTTGGCCTCATGCGGTTGAATTTCCTATCCGTTCCGCGTTCAGTTACCAACTGAACAGCTTCAACCTTGAATTCCCGGCTGAATTGCCTTCTCTTTGCCATTTGCTATCTCCTGTTTCATCGACCACCTTAACAAAGTGTCTTTGAAACCGGCAGCAGCCCAAAGTTCGTAGCTCTCAGCCAAAAACCAGTGGTGTTGCCTGTTAGTGTGGCGATCTAAATCGTGAACCTTCATGTTGGACGCTCCTGTCGGTTCAAGTGGGTGGGTAAACACCTCCACATTGGCACATCGCGATGCCGCTGAGGTGGGGGGCGGTCATCCCATTGGTCGGCGTCATCACTTCGGATCTGCGGCGGTCGGCTGCACGGTCTGCTCGAACTCTAGCTGCAGGCGCAGACCGGATACGATGCCCGCGACGATATCGCTTCCGGATGTGGAGCCGATAGCCAAGACGCGCGCCAAGGGCGCGAGAAAATCGTTTTCGGTACCGTGCATCAGTCGTTCAATCAGTTCGCTGATGATGGCGCGGACGCGACCAGTTGCCGCCTTCGACAGCGCCGCGTAGCTAATCGCGTTGGTGGCAAACTCGGCCCCGACGATCATTTCCAGACATTCGCAGCGCAAGGTCTGACTTGGGCTGCGCAAGACATTCAGGACCGCGAAAAGGCCGACTAGGTAGTCGTCGCCTGACGGCGTCAGTCCGGGCCCGAGACCGATCATCGACTTCGCATGTATACGGGCGTCATCGATGTTCCGGCGCAGCAGCGCATTGCACAGGCGACCCGAACGAGCCGCCAGCGCCGCCGATACATCATGCTCGAAAGTGCTGCCACCGGCTAGAAGACGCAGCATGCCGCCCGCATCAGCGGCGCATTTGAGATAAACAGTTAGTGCGTGGAGATTGCGTCGGAGCAGCGAAGCGTCGGCGGGATACCGCGGTAACTCGCCGCTCCAGCCCTTGACATCTCTGAATCGTACGTCCAAGAAGGGGCCGACGTGCATCAGATTTCCGACGGTACTCACCCGCTGGCGCGCAGCGACGTGGATCTCACTGAAGTCTGCGCTGTCGACAATGATGGTGTCGGGTGCGTTATCAAGATCGCAACTGGCCAGCGTAAACAATCCGCCACCCGAAAGCTCGATGTTGATAACTCGCTTGAAGACGCTATGCACTCGGCCGCCGAAGCCTACGCTGCTAAGCGAGCGCATGAACACCATGTCGGCGCTCAAGGCGGCCATCACATGCAGTGGCTTGCCTGCAACCGTTCCGGTGTGCGGTTCTCTGCCTGTGTGCACCAAAGTCATCATTGCACCCTCAACATTTTGTATTCTGAACCAGCAAAACTATACCTCGTGCGAGGTTACGTTCACCAGATCACCCCAAGGCAGACGACATCCTGCATGAGCACCAAGGGTCCGACGGCGGAGATCATGCTGCAATCATTGCACCGGGCTAACGCGCGGCAACGCTTTCAGACTTCATTGCTGGTTTAATGACGAACGAAGGGTAAGCCAATCGCCGCGGACGCTTGCGCACCGCGGCCAATGGCGGCGAGAATCGCCAATGCAACGAAATAGGGCGTCATCTGGATGACGTAGGAACTGACCGGCAGCCCCCATCCTTGCACGAGCAATTCAAGCCCCGCGACTGCCCCAAACATCAAACAGCTAATTACAGTGCCAAGCGGCATCCAGCGCCCAACGATAATGGCCGCGAGAGCGATGAATCCACGCCCATTGGTCATTCCATCGGTGAAAGTTCCAACCTCCTGCAGGCTGAGTACGGCCCCCCCTAAACCTGCAAAAGCGCCACCGACGACTATCGCCAGGATACGAATTCGCACCGGATCTGCGCCGACCGCAAACGCAGCGTCTGGATTTTCCCCTGTCGCGCGCAGCAAGAGCCCGTTACCTGTCTTCAAGAAAAAATGTACAGCGACTGCCAGACCAAGGGCCGCATAGACCAATGCAGGCTGTCGAAACAGGATCGGGCCGATGATCGGCAAATCCGCTAGATATGGGATTGGCAAAATTGCCAAGGTCTCGAACTGAACGACGGGGGCAGTACCTCCGAATAGGCCACGCAGCAGAAAACTTGTAAGGCCGAGTGCGAGGATATTTACGGCCAACCCGGTCACAATCTGGTCTGCATGGAACTTTGCAGTTGCAATAGCAACAATGAGCCCAAGCGCAGCGCCACTTGCGGCGCTGACAATCAGGCCTGCGCCAGAACTTCCGAGCGACATCGTCGCGACTGCGCCACCAAACGCCCCTGCCAGCATCATTCCCTCGATGCCCACGGCAAAAGTCCCGGCTTTCTCAGAGATGAGTCCGCCAATTGCCACAAAGAGAAGCGGGGTCGCTACGCGAATTGACGCTCCGAGAAACTCTATTAAAAGATTGCCATCCATAAATCACCTACACCCTGCGAAGGCGCGTACTCATGCCGATTGAACTCAATACAAAAACCATGGTCAACCCCACGATGACAAAAACCAACGAAGAAGGGACACCCACCTCGCGCTGCATAGACAGAGCGCCGGCCTCTAGGAAGCCGAGGAACAGGCCCGCTGGCAGCACGGCAATAGGGTTTGTAGCCGCCAAAAGAGCCACGGCAACGGCGCTGAATCCGAATCCAAGCGAGAAACCCTCGATCAGACGGTAATGAATCCCCATAATTTCAATGCTGCCAGCAACGCCCGCCAAAGCGCCCGCAATCATCATGATGGTGAACGTACATTGCGACCTGGACACGCCTGCGTAATCCGCAGCAGCATGGCTTTCTCCTATCAGGCGTAAGCGAAACCCGAAAGTTGTTCGCCACAAGACAAAATGTCCAACGACCACGGCAAGGACTGCAGCGACGATGCCGATATGCAAGTCCGTCCCTGGCAATAATTTGGGAAGCCAAGCCATTTCCGTGAGAATGGGTGACTGCGGGAAACCGGCCCCCGGGTCGCCCAATACGCCGTGCAGCAAATGACCAACAAACAGCAGACCGACAAAATTGAGCAGCAGAGTCGTCAAAACGACGTGAACGCCGCGTTTGACGCTGATGACCGCGGCGATCCCTGCCCACGCAGCGCCGCCGACTGCTCCCGCGACGACCGCAGCAGGTATTAATACGAGCGGCATATCGGGGAAGTAGAGCGCGACCGAGGTCGATGCCAGTCCTCCAACGGCAATCTGTCCTTCTGAGCCTATGTTGATGACCTTTGCGCGAAAGCAAAGGGCAACTCCGACCCCGGTGAGAATATAAGGCGTGCTCCTGTTGAGTCCAAACGCAATCCGATCCGTCGAGCCGAAAGCGCCATTCAGCAGCGCCCAATAGGCGGCTGAAGGATTCTTGCCGGAAATCGCAATCAACACTGCGGTTATTGCAAAAGCAAGCAAGACCGCAATGAGTACAAGCAACATGGTTCGCAGACCGTCCGAACCGAAGATCTCACTCAACACGCCGGTCGCGCGGTTGACGACCGGAAGCGCAACATCCGTGCTGGTGGTGTGGCTTTCTTTGCGAGGTGCAGTCATACTAATTCCGCTACTTGAGCCGGCCGGAGCGCTGTGGTTCCGGCCATCGCCAAGCCGATTTCGGTGACATCTACCTGTTCCCGAGGCACAGCCTCCGACAGCCGTCCTGCACAGATAACGGCTATTCGGTCACCCAAAATCAGAACTTCATCCAATTCGGTGGATAGATAGAGTATCGCCACGCCCGCATCTCGCAATGCCAGCACCTGGTCGATGACAAACCGTGTGGCACCCGGATCCAAGCCCCACGTAGGCTGGTGTGCGATCAGCACTTTTGGGCTGCGTCCAATCTCGCGCGCAAGGACAATTTTTTGTTGATTGCCGCCCGACAAAGTTTGCACCGGTGTGGTCGATCTGGCGACGTTGATCCCGAACTGTCCAATTCTTCGAACTGCAGACGAGCGGATAGCAGAAAAGTCGAGTAAGCCGTGACGGGAAAACGGCGGATTAAAAAAATCCCGAAGGGCAAGGTTTTCTTCGACCGACATGCTTGGCACCAGGGAAGTGTGAATCCGATCCACCGGGATATAAGAAATGCCAGAAGAGAGTCGAAATCGAACATTGGCGCGGGTGATATCACGACCATCCAACAATATGCTGCCCTGATCTGAACTCTTCAAGCCAGCGAGTACGTTCACGAAATCAGCCTGACCATTACCGTCAATGCCTGCGATAGCGACGATCTCTCCAGCATGCAAAGACAGGTTGATATCGGTGAGTTTCATGACACCGCTGGCGCCACGTTGTGACAATCCTTTCACAGTCAGAACCTCCGGTCCGAGCGCGCGCTCTACACGCCTTATCGGTGGTGGCACCTCCCGTCCGACCATCATCTGAGCCAAACTCGTTTTGGTTGCGGATTTTGCGGCGCATTGGCCGATGACTTTCCCGTCCCGCAGCACGACGATGTCGTCGCAGACCTCCAAAATCTCACCAAGCTTGTGCGAAATGAAAATAACCGACTTTCCCTGTTCTCGAAGCTGTCGCATGACGTCGAGAAGTTGCTTAACTTCCGGGGGACTCAAGTTCGATGTCGGCTCATCAAGCACAAGGAGATCGGCGCCACGGATAATCGACTTCACAATCTCTACTCGCTGTCGGCTGCCGTAACTAAGTTGCCCGACCTTCGCGTCAGGATCGACCTCCAACCCGTAAGTTCTACTTGCGTCCACGATTAGTTTGGCGCATTGCTGAGCGCGCACTGGATGACCCAATTCATTCCACCCTAGCATGACGTTTTCAGTTACCGTCATCGCGTCGACCAGCATAAAGTGCTGATGGATCATGCCGATGCCGACGGCAATCGCGTCCTTCGGCGTGTGTCCGGTCAGCTCACGCCCTTTGAAAAAGATCTTTCCTGCATCTGGTCGCACGATGCCGAAAAGAATCTTCATCAGCGTGCTTTTGCCAGCGCCATTTTCGCCGAGTAGGCCCAAAATCTGTCCTCGTCCAACTTTGACATCAATGCCGCGCGCTGCGCGTAGCGAACCGTAGTCCTTGCAGATACCACGCATTTCCAACATCAGATTCTCCAATTTGGCGGGGACGCGAGGATCAGATTCCACCGCGTGCATCTTGGCGTGTTACGTTGATCTTCAGCTGGCCTGACGCCAACTGCTTTTTGATCTTTTCCAGTTCGCCAACCACTGAGGCGGGAACCGCCGGGTTGAATTCGAGTTCTTTCGAATAGCGTAAACGTGCACCGGTTGTTCCGCTGCTTCCCAAGCCATAAATCAGATACTTGCCGCCAACACTTTCTGTCTTGTTTTGCTGAACGGCTGCGGCATACATCTCCGGCCATTCTTCGACGACATTTGCGAGCACAGCCTCCGGCGCAATCTGTGTGTGCCCCAGCGAACGCCCTGTAACAAAAACACCTCTTTCCTTCGCCGCTTTGATGAGCCCGGCTTGACCAGCATTCAGTTTTCCAGAAACTACGTCAGCACCGCGCGTGATCAGCGATAGCGCCGCTTCCTTCGCAGCTGTCGGGTCTTCCATGCTTTGCAGATAGATAACCTTTACTTCGATATTCGGTCGTACACTTATTGCGCCCTTTCGGAAGGCGCCAACTTGCGCCGTCACGGTAGGTAACCCTTCAAGGCCGCTAATAGCACCGATCTTGTTTGTCTTGGACATGCGAGCAGCAAGAACGCCCATTAGGTAGCCGAACTGTGCGTTGTCGTACTCAATTGATGCAACATTCTTCCCCGAACCGGTGGCTCCTGATCCGATTAGGAATAGCGTTTTCGGGAACTCCGGCCCGACCCGCTGAGCCGCTGAGAGAAAGCGACCCGAATGTCCAACCACAACATCAACTCCCTTCCGGGCATATTGACGCATACTTTCAACCATATCTGCAGCTTGAACGTTTTCGGAGTAAGTAACGTTCCAACCCAACTCCTTGAACCTTTCGGTGCTTTTGAAGCCTTCCGAATTCCAACTCTGATCGTTGATGCTTCCCGGCAAAAGAAATGCAGCCGATTTTTGCGCGAAAGCGCCACTCGAGGTCATCAAAAGCCCCATCAAGACAACAAGTGCCGCAAGACCGCCATGCGGAAAGCACCTTAAGTTTATCGTTCGCATGTAACCGCCATCGTCTTTGAAGTTATTTTGGATTGATCAGATGATCGCCGTGGTTGAAAGATCAAAACCCTCATCGAACCGTCCAGATTATGACTCAGCTTGAATCCTGAACCTGTCCGGATCTGCTCTCCGGCACTCGACTTCTTTATGCATTTTGGCGAACCAGTTTCCGGACTATCCAGCAGGGGTGTAGTGGGCATTTTCATGGTGTCGACCATTCAGCGCTTTCAATTAAAGTACAAGTACGAAAATGCATAATATCAATATTCATGAGTAGTCGCGGAACGACGTTGATCCAGCGGCCAATCGCATGGCAACGACACGTCCGCCCTTGAGTACGAAGAGCGGAGACTGTTGATCCAGAACAACCTCCTCGGGCGTCGCCGATGGGAATACTGCGAGATCCGCGACTGCCCCTTCCACGACGCCTAAAAGTGAGGGGAATCCCAGCATGCGGGCAGCGTTGATGGTGACCGCATCGAATACCCGTCTGAGATCTTGCGGTGTTCCCAGCGCGGCAATTTGACAGGCAAAAATGGCTGATCCAAGGGGATTCGCCGCTCCGAGCGGATAGAACGGATCCCGCAGGTTGTCCGAGCCAAACATTACGGAGACTCCGGCATCGAGTAATTCACTCAGCCGCGTAATTTTGACAATGATCGGATTAACCACGACATAAACATCGGCGTCCGCAAGGGCGGCAATGGTCGACCGTGCTACGTCATCCGTCTGTACGGACAGCGAGCTGATGTGCGCGACGGTCACATTGGGCACACGCCGTTCACGGGCAGCTTCAATCACAAAGGGAAGCGTAAAGTCTTCCCGCCGGTCGGACTCATCGACGTGCATGTCTACGGGCAGGCCGAACTCAGCAGCAAGGTCAAAAACGGCTCGGACATGGTCCTGCGGGCGATCATCCAGCGCGGGTGCGCCGCCGACGGCATCCGCGCCCAGTTTGATCGCCTCCCGCATGAGGTCCACGGCCCCCACAGAGCAGAAGAGTCCCTCCTGAGGGAAGGCGACGATCTGGATATCGATCAATCCCGCGCAGACTTCACGCGCCTCAAGGACACCACGGATACCTGCGAGGCCGACAATCGGGTCGACATCGACGTGTGTCCGCAATGCGGTGGTTCCCGCACGGGATGCCATCAGGGCCGCACGTATGGCCCGTTCTCGAACATCTTCAACCGTGAACGTACGCTTGATATCACGGGTGGCCCGAATTGCCATCTCAAGGCCTCGTCGCGTTCGAAGGTCGCCAATGCTTCCTGCGGGAACCCGATCTGCCGTCAGGGCCTTATCGAGATGGATGTGAGGCTCTACCAGGCCGGAAGTGACCAGACCCTCATGAGCATCGATCTCCACCGATCCTTTTGTTTTTGTCGACTTCACGATGGACGCAATGCGCCCATCGTGAATAAGAATATCGACAATTCCCTCCGTATCGGCAAGACGCGCGTTACGAATTGCGACGTCTACATAACTATGGGTTTCCATTGACATCTCTCACAAGCTAAATGGACGTTGAGCGGCATTCAAGACAAGTTAGGCCATCATCCAGGTGCCGGTCTTGCCGTCCAACGCGTCGATGACCGACTCCGGACTGGTGATAAGAACCTTGCCCCTGGATCCACCCTCGAGGAAGCGCATCGCAGCTTCCACCTTGGGGCCCATGCTGCCAGGAGGAAACTGTCCCTCCGCCATGTACTTCCGAGCCTCTGCGAGCGTCATTTGCTCAAGGGCGCGCTGGTCCGGCTTCTTGAAGTTGATGCTGATCTGATGCACGCCGGTGGAGATCAGAAGAAGATCGGCGCCAAGCTCCCTTGCCAACAGAGCGGACGTAAGGTCCTTGTCGATCACGGCCTCAACACCCTTGTAAAAACCATCCCCGATCTCGGCCACCGGGATTCCGCCACCGCCGGCTGCGACGACGAGATGCCCGGCCGAAACGAGGGTCTTGATCGCATTCAACTCCAGCACCTTCGTTGGCTTGGGCGAGGGGACAACACGGCGGTAGCCGCGTCCGGCATCCTCAACGATGTGCCAGCCATCCTCGTCGCGATGCTGTTCAGCTTCGTGCTGTGACATAAACGGTCCGATGGGCTTGGTTGGGTTCTCGAAAGCGGGGTCGGCCGTATCCACGACACAGCGGGTGAGCACCGCAGTAGCCGTGGCGTCCAACCCAAGCTCAGTCATCGCCGTTTGCAGGGCGTCGACGACGATGTAGCCGATACCGCCCTGGCTGTCTGCGACACAGATATCAAGCGGCAACCTGGGAAGAACATCGGCGCTGCGGTCCGACCGGAGCACAATGAAACCGACCTGTGGTCCGTTTCCGTGGGTGACGATGACACGCCACCCAAGCTTGATCATTTTGGCTAGCTGACGGGCCATGTCCAGCGCGTTCTCTATTTGCTCCGCAATAGTGCCCTTTTGGCCCTCAATGAGAAGCGCATTTCCACCGATTGCAACGACGGCAAGTTTTGACATAGGTATCCTTCCTCTATTAAGCTGTGCGCGCGATAACTGCAACGGGACCGCCACCGGCGGGGCCCTGATGCTCGGAGCCGCCGGAGACATAAACCATGGGATCTCCCACGATCGAAGCGATAACTGCATTGACGACCGCTCGCGCATGGCGCGTGCTGTTAATGTCCGAATCGTCCAGCATCGTGTGGCGGCGGTTACGAACCTCACCGTCCGGGGAGGCTTCAGCCTTGGCAAATACATTGACCACGCGGCCGAGCTCGTCGACGGTCGGCAGGTCGTTCTCGCAGCACCCGACGTCGCGCAGGGCCTGCCGGACCGCTGCACCGTCGATGGCGTCCTTCATCTCGGCGTGGCCGATGACGAGGTCACCACCCCATGCGCGGCTGTTGCCCATGACGATGATCTCGTTGTTCATCAACTCGATACCCGCCGAAGTTGAGGCAACCGAGGAGTAGAGACTGTAGTCTGCGGTAATAACTTCATCACTGAGGTTGGCCTTCTCGACTTCCCCGAGGGCCAGGGCGATACCAAGCGCGGATGCGCCGCGGGAGTAGCCCATGGACTCATAGGTATCTTCGGTGGCAACCGTATGCCCGCGCTCGACAGCGTCATGCATGCGGCCGGCAGTGAGCAGTGGGCACTTGACCTGAACGAAGTGGACATCGGATGCATCCGCGATGCCGGCTTCGCGCATGGCGCGGCGAACAGCGTCGGCTGTTTCCGTGACCTGCGGCATGCGGCCGATCTCCTCCGGCAGGAACTCGCGGGTAAAGATCTGCTGAACGGCAAGTCGCTTGCCTTCAGCGGCGGTCTTCTGCTTGTTGTCCGTCTTCTGCACGGTGAAGATGGTGCAGTGAGGCGCCATGACGCCTTCGGTACCGCCGGACATGATGAAAGCGATGCGCTCGCCGACCTCTTGCCGGGACACGCCCAGTTTCTCGGAGAAGTAGACCTTGAACGCGAGGGTGGTGTAGCCACGCGTGAAGTCATTGACACAGCCGTTGCCTTCGGTCTTGCCGAGAACGCAGACGACCTCTTCGGCACGGATCACTCCCTCATCGATGAGCTTGGCTACGCCACTAACATCGGCTGGATTACTCATTGGAACTCGAAAAACTTGCGCTTGCATGATGGACTCCTTGTGTTGAATATGAACAGACTATTTCGCGGAAACAAACTGATCGGCGAGTGCGGCCAAAGCGGACGCAAAGCACTCGATCGGTGGAGAGACAAGGCCGGCACCGATTTGGCCAACCCCGGCATCCTTGTGGGCGATGCCTGTATTGATGAGCGGCAGGATGTTCTTGTCGGCGACAAGCCGAACATCGATCCCGGTTGGTGTGCCGATGAATCCAAGCGGCGGGAGTGAGTATGTGGGATTTCGTCCCAGCGTGATCTCGTACATCTCCCGGGTGTATTGCTTGGCTGTCTCTGGGGTTCCCCCGACAAACTGCACGATGCCCGGCGCTGCCGCCATGGCGAATCCACCGATGCCCATGGTTTCCGTAATGGCGCTGTCGCCAAGATCGGGGGCGGCATCGTCTTCGCCGAATCCGGGGAAGTAGAGCCCCTTCACCATCTGGGCCGTACCGGTGAACCACTGGTTGCCGGTACCGCTCATCTGGATGCCGAACTCGACGCCATTCCTGGCCATGACAGTGACCAGGCTGCTGTTCGGGACGTTGGATCCCGCCATGAGTGCGACCTTTGCCGCAGCCATCGAGAAGTTCAGGTAGAAATGGTTGTTGCCGGCGATAAAATCCAGCACATCGGGGATCTGATCCTTCGGGAAGTCACTTCGGACCAGGGCAGGCACGATCTCCCGAAAGAGAAGTGATGTGGCCGCCTGATTCCGGTTGTGGCACTCATCGCCCATCTGCAGCGCTTGCGCGGTGATGGACTTGAGGTTGACGCCGCCAAGCGCGCGGGCAATGACCGAGAGCGCCGGACCCAGCACGTCCCGCATCCACGCGAGACGGGAGAGCACGTCCTCTCCGTACGCTCCGAACCGCAGCGCCTTGCCGAGACCCTCGTTGAGATTGCTGAAGGCGCGATTGCCGCCGTTGGCATCCTCGATAACCAGAACCGGCATCGACGCAGAGATCACACCGGCCATGGGACCGACTGCGTTGAGGTGATGGCACGGCGAGAACTCGATGGCTCCTTGCTCGCACATCTTGCGTGCGGCTACGTCGTCTGGGGCAAGCCCCTCGAAGAGCATGGCGCCGATGATAGCTCCCTGCATCGGCCCCGCCATGTCTTCCCATGCGACCGGCGGGCCAGAGTGAAGAATGGTGCGGTCGGTCATGCCCACGAGGGCATCTCTGGCGGGGAGGCAATCAAGCCACATGGGCTCCGCACCGAGCACACGCTCAAGTGCAACCTTGTTGGCGGCATCGATGGCATCGCCGATGTCGTCGCCAGACATCATGGTCGCCAGCGACCATCCAGCGTCAACGTCGCCGGAGAGGGGTGGAGACCAGTCGATCGATATGACGCTGGCGCCTGCGGCCTCGAGATCGTCACGGAATGAAGGCAGTCCGAGGTTCGCGATTTTTAGATCGGACTGTATGAGATCACGGATTGATGACATGAATGGGCTCCTTATTTCTGAGTGATCTGGGCGACTTGGGCGATTTTTCCGGCAAAGCGGCTCGCCTGGGCATTGCTTGAGAGGATGGTGACGCCAGCCTCGCGAAGGGCGGCCTCCTGTTGTTCTAGCCCCTGGAGATCGTCACTCGTTCCACAGACCGATGCGACGATTGGAAGCGTGCGACCTTCAGCACGGGCGACTTCCATTGCTTTTCGGATTGCTGGCATCAAAGCACCTGCGGGGTTGGCGTTCGCGCCGTAGCCGAGTACCAGATCCAGCAAAATGACTGCTGTCTCGGGATCTCGCGCTTCCTGAACGATCCGATCGTTCCGGAACCGGAAGTCGAGCATCGGGTGGGGCCGTCCAACCGTGAACTCATCTTCACCGAAGTCGATGCAGACGTGCCCGGTGCTGATGTTGTTGTTCTTGAGCTTCATCTGCTTGTTGATAGGTGTATTGGACGAGACATCGCCCACGAATTCACGAAGGAGGAGGAGCGCTTCGTAGCAGAAGGTTCCTCCGGAGAAGAGTCCTCGGACATATTTCTGCTCTTTCGATAGCTTCGGCAGGGTCGGCGCAGGCGCGTAGCGCGAACCAGTATCGGATCCTGTTTCGGCGCGCACCGCCTGACGCGCAGCGTCTTCCAGCGTTTCCGCTGGAATCAGCCCGTGGTCGCGAACCATCTTCGAGTCTCCTCCGAGGAAGCAGACGACAATTGGCTTCGACGTCCCCTTGGCTGTATCAAGAATAGAGGCAGCTACCTCAGGGGCAGGCGGTTTGGAGATCAAGACGATCACGTCGGTCATGTCATCATCCAACAGCGCTTTCAACGCGAAGCGCGCCATGCGCCCTTTGACGGCACTCGAGAGGTCGCGACCACCGGTACCGAAGGCCTGCGAGATGCCCGAGCCGAGTTCATGGATGAGCGAGGTCACTTCCTGAGCTCCCGTTCCTGAGGCGGCGATCACGCCGATGCGTCCACGTCGTACTGCATTGGCGAACCCCACGGGAACGCCATTGATGATGGCGGTACCACAATCAGGGCCCATCATAAGCAAGCCTTTGCTTATAGCAACGTCCTTGAGAGCGATCTCCTTCTCCACCGAAACGTTGTCGCTGAAGAGGTGGACGTGCATGCCGGCCTTGAGCGCCTTCATGGCTTCGGCGGCGGCGTACTCGCCAGGCACGGAGATGAGGGTCAGGTTCACACCTTCGACAACCGCCCCCATTACAGATGAGATTGCCCGCTTCTGCGCGCCACCCCCATCGCTGGCAGTGGATGCATCGGTGTTGAGCGCGGCGATTGCCTTCTCGATCGCCGTCCGAGCGGCGTCCTCGGAGGCTGCGACGATGGCGATGACCAGATCGGTAGGTCTAGCGTCATTCAGGGCGGGGGCATCAAGTCCGCCCTCGCGCATGATCTCGATATTTCCAGCGGTGCCCATCATGATCGACGCATTGGTGACACCGTCCTCAGCGAGGAGATCGCTGGACAGGCGCATGAGGGTGACTGAGTCCTGATAAGTGTTACGACGAACTTCTACGACGATTGACATTGCTTTTTCCTATATGTGGCTGAGATGCTTAACCGAAGATATATGCAAGGCCTGCAAGCAATAGCGCCATGGCTATGACGCCAGGCGCGTTGATGCGGACGATGCGCGAGATGCTGACCTTGAACCCATAGCTGAGGGAGGCCACATTGAGCTGGCTCCAGCTCATCTGCGTGCCCATGCCGATGGCCATCATCACAAAGCCAAGCTGGAGCGGGGTGAAACCTGCCGCGCCCAGCGCTGGGCCGATCAACCCCATCACGGCGACGGCATATGCGCCCGCCGGAATCGCAATGAGGAATCCGACCAGCGCCGCGACAGACACAACAAACTCCTTTGGAACCTGGAGCGCCGCTTTGGCAATCAACTGGAAGGCGCCGATATCGCTGATCATATTGACGAAGGCCAGGAAGAGACCCACTGCGAAGAGTCGCACCAAAATGAAGCTCCCGCCTTCGATGAACTTCTGCGCGGCGGAGTCGATGGTTCCGAGTCGCATTAGGAAGACAAGGACCACGGTAATGCTGATGTAGACCATAGGTGAGAAGAACTGCGGCAGACCCCACGCTACGAAAAGATCATTCAGAGGGCGACCCAACACCACTGCACCGAGGAGCCAAAGTGCGGGAGTCGCACGGGCCCATAACTGACGCGCGGGTGTCGCCAGCGTCACACCAAAATCATCAGTGAGGGTTGGGGCGCCTTCAGTTGCCTTGATGTCGTCGCCGGGAACGAAGGCACCCTTGCGGCGGCGAACATCCCACCAGGCGATGGCCATACCGATCGCTACAGCGAGGAGGAAGAACGCACGCATATCAGCAACATACGGTCCAACATCACTCAGACCAGCAAGGCGGCTGGTGAGCGCGGACTCTGCCGACGAGGGGCTGGTGGTGAAGGCACCTGCCGTGGCGATTGCCATCCCAATGATCACGCCCGGCGTAGCTCCAACTGCCGCCGCGATGAGCGGAGCGGTGATGACAGTGTTCCCGGCGCCGAGCCCCGCCGTGTAGGTGGCGAAAGCCTGAAGCATGACCACAAAAGCAGCCAGCAGTTCCATCCGACCGTTCAGCCGACGTCGGGCTATCTCAAGGAGGGCCGCGAAACCTCCGAAGGCCGCGACCATCGCCGCAGCGGAGGCGTTGACAATGGGGGACGTAAACGAGAGCATGGTCGGAATGGTTGATGAGAACCGGTAGAACGCCCTCTTGAGATCAAGGATGACGACCCGGGTTTCTCCGTTTACGGTCTCTTGAACGAGCGGGAGGTGATCCCGAAATAAGTACGCCATAACGATCGCGAGCAATCCACCAGCCGCCGCCGCGACAACCATGTTCCGCTGGCGGAACAGCAGTATGAGAACAACGATTAGCGGAATTATTGAAATCCAGGCCATGTTAAATATCCTTTTTTACACAAACGAACTGTAGATTTCGTGGCCTCCAAACAACCGCCGTTGAATGAGTTCGTAGCGCAAGATTGTGTGGTTGACTTGACGAATAATTAATCTTATGCAGGCGAACCAAAACAGACAAGCGCGTCACGTTATCTTTCAACAATGGCATTGCTATTGTGAATCAAGCCGGGTTTTGAATCAAGCCGGGTTTCGTGGAGGCCTCAACTCTTGAGAGAATGAGGCATGAAGAAATCCAATACCTACTCCCCCGAAGTTCGTGAGCGTGCCGTGCGCATGGTCATGGAGCACCGTGATGACTACCCCTCCGAATGGGCTGCCATCGAATCCATCGCGCCCAAGATCGGCTGTGTCCCCCAGACCCTGCACGGTTGGGTGCGTCGCCAGCAGACCGATGCCGGCGTCATTCCTGGCCCAACCACCGAGGAGCGGCAGCGCATCAAGGATCTCGAACGCGAGAACCGCGAACTGCGTCGAGCCAACGAGATCCTGAAGCTGGCCAGCGCGTTTTTCGCCCAGGCGGAGCTCGACCGCCGCATCAAGAGCTGAAGCGCTTCGTCGACACGTACCGAGATCGCTTCGGGGTCGAGCCGATCTGCCGTGTGCTGCAGATCGCCCCGTCTGGCTATCGCCGCCATGCGGCGCAATGTCGGCAGCCAGAACGGCTGTCGGCGCGTCGCCGGCGCGACCTGGTCCTGATGCCTGAGATCCAGCGCGTCTGGGAGGAGAACATGTCCTGCTATGGCGCCCGTAAAGTCTGGAAGCAGCTGCGTCGCGAACGTATCTACACGGCGCGCTGCACCGTGGCCCGGCTTATGAAGCAGCTCAAGATCGAAGGCATTCGTCGTGGCAAGGTGGTCAAAACGACGATTCAGGACAACAAGGCCGTTTGCCCGCTGGATCGTGTGCAGCGCCAGTTCAAGGCTGACCGCCCGAACCAGCTCTGGGTCTCGGACTTCACCTATGTCTCGACTTGGCAGGGCTGGCTCTATGTGGCCTTCGTGATTGATGTGTTCGCACGCCGGATTGTGGGCTGGCGCGTCAGCCGCCGCATGACCACGGACTTCGTGCTGGATGCGCTGGAGCAGGCGCTGCATGCCCGTCGATTCGATCGCTCAGGTGACCTGATTCATCACAGCGACCGAGGCAGTCAGTATGTCTCCATCAGCTACACCGAGCGGCTGGCCGAAGCCGGTATCGAGCCATCGGTGGGCAGCAAGGGCGACAGCTATGACAACGCGTTGGCCGAAACCATCAACGGGCTGTACAAGACGGAGGTCATCCATCGTCAGTCCTGGAAAAGCCGGGAGGCGGTCGAGATGGCAACATTGGACTGGGTTCACTGGTACAACACGAAACGACTGATGGAGCCGTTGGGTGATATCCCGCCGGCGGAAGCTGAGGCAAACTTCTACCGGCAGCAAGCAGGTCAGGCCATGGCGGCCTGACTTAAACGAAACGGCCTCCACGGAAACCGGCTTGATTCACTCTCGGCCAGGTCGTACTTGGTGGCGCGCGGCGTCTCGCCGCTCAAGATCATGGTGAACTTCGCATCGGCCGCCGATTTCGTGGCAGACAACTCGACGGCCGAGGGCCGGCGCGAGAACCAGCGCGTGGACATTGAGGTGGTCTACATCCCCACCTACTGAGCGATCCGGCATCGCCATTCCTGGCGGTGCTGCAGGTCGCTCCAGCAGCTTCGCATCGTCGGCTCTGACGATGCAGGCCCGGCCGGCTTCCCTTGACAGCATCGCCATTTCTGACGATGCTGGCCAAGTCCCGATTTACTCCAGGAAGAAGGCCATGAGATACCCCGGCGGCAAGGGCGGTGCCGGCGTCTACCAGACGATCATCAACAACATCCCGCCTCACGACACGTACATCGAAACGCACCTGGGCGGCGGCAACATCCTGGAGCGCAAGCGGCCCGCTGCCCGCAGCGTCGGCATCGACGTTGATCCCGAGGTGATCGAGGTCTGGCAGCAGCTCGACGTGCCCGGCCTGGAGCTGCACCACGGCGACGCCGTGGCCTGGCTGGAGTCCCACCAGTTCACCGGCTCCGAGTTCGTCTACGCCGATCCGCCCTACGTGATGGACAGCCGGCGCGGCGGCAAGCTATACCGCCACGAATACGACGACGCCGACCACGTGCGGCTGCTCGACGTGCTGGCCGGCTTGCCGTGCGCGGTGATGGTGTCGGGCTACAGCTCAACGATCTATGACAGCTCTCCCTTGGCGTCATGGAGAACCATCGACTTCAACGCGATGACGCGCGGCGGCATCGCTATCGAACGGCTGTGGATGAACTACCCCGAGCCGGCCGAGCTGCACGATCTGCGCTACCTCGGCAGCAACTTCCGCGAGCGCGAGCGCATCAAGCGGAAGAAAGCCCGCTGGCAAGCGAAGCTCGCCAAGCTCGATCCGCTGGAGCGGGCGGCGATCATGGAATGCCTGCGCGAGCTGGAGGCGGCCGAGTAGGTCACGCCTGCGCCTGGTTGTGCAGCGCCCATACGCGCTTGACCTGGCTTTCACTGCACCCGGCCAGCCTGGCCGTCTCTGGAATGCTGTGGCCTGCGCTGCGCAGCGCCACGATGCGTTCATGCACCTTTGTGTTGGCCTTGCGGCCGGTGTAGCGGCCGGCGTCCTTCGCCAGCTCGACGCCCTGCCGCTGCCGCTCGCGGCGATCCTCGTAGTCGTCGCGGGCCATCTGCAACGCCAGCTTCAAAAGCATGTCCTGGATCGACTCCAGCACCACCTTTGCCACGCCCTTCGCCTCGGCGGCCAGGTCGGATAGATCGACCACGCCAGGGACAGCCAGGCGCGCGCCCTGGGCGCGGATCGAGGCCACGAGGCGTTCGGCCTCGGGCAGCGGCAGGCGGCTGATGCGGTCGATCTTCTCCGCAACGACGACTTCACCGGGTTGCAGGTCGCCGATCATGCGCAGCAGCTCGGCGCGATCGGCGCGAGCGCCCGAAGCCTTCTCGCGGTAGATGCCGGCGACGTAGAAGCCGGCGGCCCTGGTGCTCTCCACGATGGCGGCCTGCCTGGTCAAGTCCTGCTCGTCGGTGCTGACGCGCAAGTAGATGCGCGCGACCTTGAAAGCGACGCCGGCGGCCTGGTGCTCGGTCGGCGTCCGCATGATGCGGTCGGCACCTTCGACCAGGCCATCGCCGCCGACGCGCAGCGGTGGCGTCTTGGCGAGCGCCTGGCGCGCTGCGCGTGACTGGCGCGGCATGGCCGCAATCTGTGTTTCCTGGGCGGTGCGCGGCGTGATGATCGCGCTGCGCTTCGCCTTGGTCTTGCCTGGGAAGTAGCCGTTGCGGCTGGTCATGGGTTCCTCCGGTCATTTTGGGTATACGCAAAGTGTCCGGTCATGCTACCCCCGGCCAAAAAGGCCGTCATGCGATTTATCTGTCATTTTCAGAAGGTGACTGCACGGAATATCAAGAGTCGGCTGCACAGTCTTTTCTGATCTGTGGTCGTCTCAGAAAACGGAAAATAAAGCACGCTAAGCTGTGGAAGCCCCTGCCAAGCTCGTTCCACCTTGCAACGACGCAATCAGCGGACACGAAACATTCCCCTGCCGCGAATGGCAGGCGCACACCAGGTCAGACAGCACAGCCTCCATGCGCGCCAAATCGGCCATCTTCTCGCGCACGTCTTGGAGCTTGTGCTCGGCCAGGCTGCTGGCCTCCTCGCAGTGGGTGCCATCGTCGAGCCGCAACAGCTCGGCAATCTCGTCCAGACTGAACCCCAGCCGCTGTGCCGATTTCACGAATTTCACCCGAACCACGTCCGCCTCCCCATAGCGGCGGATGCTGCCGTAAGGCTTGTCCGGTTCCGGCAACAGGCCCTTGCGCTGATAGAAGCGGATTGTCTCCACGTTGACCCCGGCCGCCTTGGCAAAAACGCCAATGGTCAGGTTTTCCAAATTATTTTCCATATCGCTTGACTCCGTACATGAGTACGGAAGTAAGGTTACGCTATCCAATCCAAATTCAAAAGGGCCAACGTATGTCTGAACCACAAAACGGGCGCGGTGCGCTCTTCGCCGGCGGGCTGGCCGCCATTCTTGCATCGACCTGCTGCCTGGGGCCGCTAGTACTGGTCGCCCTGGGCTTCTCCGGTGCTTGGATCGGCAACCTGACGGTGCTGGAACCCTATCGACCGTTGTTCATCGGCGCGGCGCTAGTGGCGCTGTTCTTCGCCTGGAAGCGGATTTACCGGCCCGTGCAGG
Organism: Aminobacter sp. SR38; assembly: GCF_014843375.1. NCBI lineage: Bacteria > Pseudomonadati > Pseudomonadota > Alphaproteobacteria > Hyphomicrobiales > Phyllobacteriaceae > Aminobacter > Aminobacter sp. SR38. Next base: position 55,586 of record NZ_CP062120.1, on the reverse strand, counting down.
CATGCAAGCCAGGTGAGGTCTGCGCGATTCCGCAGGTGCGCGCCACCTACAAGCTGATTTTCTGGATCGTGGCCGTGCTGGTCCTGGTCGCGCTTGGATTTCCCTATGTCGTTCCATTTTTCTATTAACCAGGAGTTCATCATGAAGAAACTGTTTGCCTCCCTTGCCCTCGCCGCCGCTGTTGCCCCGGTGTGGGCCGCCACGCAGACGGTCACCTTGGCCGTTCCTGGCATGACCTGCGCGACTTGTCCTATCACCATTAAAAAGGCCTTGAGCAAGGTCGACGGTGTTAGCAAGACCGAGGTCGACTTCTCAACCAAGCTTGCCGTCGTAACGTTTGACGATGCGAAGACCAACGTCCAGGCGCTTAGCAAGGCGACGACGGATGTAGGCTACCCATCTGAGCTGAAGAAGTAAGGCAACAAATAACGGCAGCATCGCTAGAACCACGGCAGAGATGCCGCTCAGGCGATTCTGCCGGTCGTCATCGCGTGAGCAGCCTGTAAACGACCCACGGAGCCTGTTCCCTGAAGCGCACAACCGATTCAGTGACCGAGGCGTCGTACTAGTTGGCTTGGGCACAACGGATAAAAGAGAGAGCGGAATGCAAGAGTTAAACGAAGTTGGTTTGAGCGTGGCGGGAATGACTTGCCCAAGTTGTACAAGGCACGTTGAGGACGCGCTGCTGGCGGTCCCCGGCGTAACGCGAGCGGCTGTCGATTATCCATCGAACAAGGCGCAAGTCACAGGCAATAGGCTTGACGTGTCCGCGCTCGTAGCAGCAGTGGGCGCCCTTGGTTACGGTGCTACGCCTACAGACGAATTTGAAAGCAAAGAGCGCAGTGTTGAACAGCCAGGACTCCTTGGCAAAGCCGCCCAGTGGCTGAGCGGCGAGCGCGCGGTGGAGAAACCGGCAGGTCAGCTGCATGTGGCGATCATCGGTACTGGCGGCGCCGCTGTGGCAGCAGCGCTGAAGGCAGCTGAAAACGGTGCCCGTGTCACCCTGATCGAGCGGGGAACTATCGGCGGCACCTGCGTCAACGTGGGCTGCGTCCCTTCTAAGATCATGATTCGGGCAGCGCATATCGCTCATCTGCGACGCGAAAGTCCTTTTGACGTGGGACTGTCGGCAACGCCCCCAGTTGTCCTGCGTGACCGTCTGCTGGCGCAACAGCAGGCCCGTGTGGACGAGCTGCGTCATGCTAAATATGAAAGCATCCTCGAAAGCAATCCGTCGATCAATCTGGTGCGAGGCAGCGCCCGATTCAAGGATGGCCAAACGCTTATCGTGGAAGCGGCAGAAGGTGACACTCGCGAAGTGGCCTTCGATCGCTGTCTCATTGCCACTGGTGCAAGCGCTGCCATCCCGCCGTTGCCTGGTCTTGCAGGAACGCCATATTGGACGTCCACCGAAGCCCTGGTTAGCGAAGCCATTCCTAAACGGCTGGCAGTAATTGGCGCCTCGGTCGTAGCACTGGAACTGGCACAAGCGTTTGCGCGCTTGGGCAGCGAGGTGACGGTCCTGGCCCGGCGCACCTTGTTTGCCAGTGACGACCCTGCCATTGGCGAGGCCGTGACTGCAGCTTTCCGTGCGGAAGGCATCACGGTGCTGACACAGACGCAGGCGAGTGCCGTGACCTATTGCGACCGCCAATTCATCCTGACGACCGCGCAGGGCGAGTTAAAGGTGGATCAATTGCTTGTTGCCACCGGCCGCACGCCAAATACCGCAAGCCTGAATCTCGAGCGCGCAGGTGTGACGTTTGACTCGCAACATCGCATCCTGATCGATCAAGGCATGCGCACGAGTGCTTCGAACATTTACGCAGCTGGCGACTGCACTGACCAGCCTCAGTACGTCTACGTTGCAGCCGCGGCTGGTACCCGGGCTGGCATTAATATGACCGGCGGCGACGTAAAGCTCGATCTCGACGCCATGCCGGCAGTCGTGTTCACCGATCCGCAAGTTGCCACGGTAGGCTACAGTGAAGCAGAGGCCCAGCGCATTGGTCTGCAAACCGAAAGCCGTACGCTCACGCTCGACAATGTGCCGCGTGCACTCGCCAACTTCGATACCCGCGGCTTTATCAAGCTTGTTGCTGAGGCAGGGTCCGGACGCATTCTCGGAGTCCAGGCTGTGACACCGGAAGCAGGCGAAATCATCCAGACTGCCGCGATTGCCATCCGGGCCCGCATGACCGTCCAGGATCTGGCTAACCAGCTTTTCCCTTACCTCACCATGGTTGAAGGTCTCAAACTGGTGGCACAGACTTTTTCGAAGGATGTGACACAGCTATCGTGCTGTGCCGGCTAAACCTTGGGCACCAAAACAGGGACAGAGGAGTTTTTATGTTTTGTGACATCAGACTTAAATTACGCCGTGTACGCGCGTGCTTGACGATCGTACTGGCAAGTACCGCAACGTTAGGCATGCCAAACCAAGCGTTGGCGGCTTATGATTTTTCTAAGCTCGGCGCCGCGATTGAAACATTGTCGCCAGAGACCGTCAGTGATTGGGAAAAGAAGGCCAGGGCTGGCGATGCCATGGCTCAGAACATCATGGGTCTTGCGTACAAATGCGGTATGGGCGTAAAGCAAAACCACGCGGCATCGATCCAGTGGTTCCGCAGGGCGGCCGAGCAGGGTGAAGCCGATGCACAGTTCAACCTCGGGCGCCTCTACGGAAGTGAAGTCGACGGTATGTATAAGAATGGGCGTGCGGCTCCTGCCAACGATGCAGAGGCTTTCAAGTGGTACCGCCTCGCTGCCGAGCAGGGACACACGCAGGCTCAAGTCAGGCTGGCCCAGCTGTTTGCAAAGGGTCTTACCGACATCGCGCCCGACCAGGTGCAGGCATACCAGTGGATGAGTCTGGCCGCAGCGTCGGGAGAACCGACAGCAGCAAAAGTCGTTGCAGACTATGCAGCTCAAATGAAGCCCGAACAGTTACAGCAAGCCCAGCTGCTGGCCGAGGAATGGCAACGCCGGCAAGGCACAAAGTAATTCGTCTTTGTTAAGCGCAGGACGTAACCGCCGAGTAAGGTTTATCCCGGTTGATCGCTGCCCGATATAACAGGTGGAAAATGGACAAGACTATTTATTCCAAAAAGATTGCCGAAAGCCTTTCATCTGGCAATCATCCTAAAGAGTTCGCAACGCTCTTTGTCGCGCTGCTCCGACAGCTAGCGATGGGGGGACCTGTATCACGCGAAAAGCTCGCCGGCGCACTCGGATGGTCTGGAGCGAGAGTTGCAACGGTACTTGAGCAGGCACCTGGTACGGAATATGACGACGAGGCCAATATCATTGGACTGGGGCTGACACTACGTGAAACCTCTCACGTTTTTGAGGTGGATGGCCGTCATTTGTACACATGGTGTGCGCTGGACACCTTGATGTTTCCCGCCTTGACCGGCAAGATTGCCCGTGTCACTTCCCGCTGCGCCGCCACCGGTAGGCCGATCACTCTCACCGTTGCACCAGAAGCAGTGCTTCATGTCGAACCGGCAGAAGCAATGGTTTCACTGCGAACTCCGGATACTTCGCCCGACATTCGTTGTTCGTTTTGCTGTCATGTGCATTTCTTTGCGTCTCCGTCTATTGCAAATTCGTGGGCTTCGACCCACCAAGGGATTGAGGTCGTGCCTGTCGAGAGTGCGTTCGACCTTGGTCATGATGTCGCGCTTAAGCTGCTAGAGGACTGCGAGGAAAGCCCAGTATGAATGCGTACTCGATATCGAAGCTGGCTGATGATGCTTGCGTCAGCGTGCATGTCGTGCGCGACTACATGATACGCGGCTTGTTGCACCCTGCTCGGCGAACCGAAAGTGGCTATAACATTTTCGATGACAAAACACTCGGAAGGCTGCGGTTTCTCCGCGCAGCCTTCGAGTCCGGAATTGGGCTCGACGAACTGGCGCGACTTTGCAAAGCATTGGACGCAGACGATAGCGAAAGCCTGGACCGATGCGTCGAGCGCGTGCGATGGAAGATCGACGTGCGTCGAACAGTTTTGACTGTCGTCGAGGCCTCTTTGAATGAAATGGCGGCCGGTGCAGCTACTTGAGGTCCGGCCGGTAAAAGCGTTGGAATTAGCCACTTCGTATATAATATATTGATTAATATAGCTTTTTCGATGAATGTTTGACTAAAGCCTTTATCGCGACAGTGACTCCTGAAGCTGCTTAAACTGCCCCTGAATCACCGCTTTTTCCTGAAGAATCAACTTGTTCTCATCGGACAGAACTTCCGCTCTATTCTGAGAGGCTTTCAGATCCGTTTTGGTGACCTCTAATGCTTGGGATAGTACGGCCACCTGCTTATCGGCATCTGCTTTCTGGCTTGCGAGTGCGGCAATATTATCCGCCAATTGTTTGCTTTCATGCTTCCGCTCCCGGTTTTTTGCCGAGGCGTCGTTAAGTTGATGCTCCAAGTTCTGGATATCGGCCACTTGCCTATCCAAGGTGCTTTTGTGCATCGCATTGGCCTGTTCGAGCTCATGCGTTTGTCGTTGTAATTGCGCATTAGTGTCTATCAGCTCGGACGCTCTTGACTCGGCTTGGATGAGCCGGTTTTGCAGGTCTTGAATCTGGTCTTTCAGGCCCCGGTTAACCATCTGGAATTGCTCGCGCTCCTGCTGCCGGTCTTCGGCGGTGCGTTGCTGGTAGGGGGCACCTCAGAAAACGGAAAATAAAGCACGCTAAGCTGTGGAAGCCCCTGCCAAGCTCGTTCCACCTTGCAACGACGCAATCAGCGGACACGAAACATTCCCCTGCCGCGAATGGCAGGCGCACACCAGGTCAGACAGCACAGCCTCCATGCGCGCCAAATCGGCCATCTTCTCGCGCACGTCTTGGAGCTTGTGCTCGGCCAGGCTGCTGGCCTCCTCGCAGTGGGTGCCATCGTCGAGCCGCAGCAACTCGGCGATTTCATCCAGGCTGAAGCCCAACCGCTGGGCCGATTTCACGAATCGCACCCGTGTCACGTCCGCCGCGCCATAGCGGCGAATGCTGCCATAGGGCTTGTCCGGCTCGGGCAACAAGCCCTTGCGCTGATAGAACCGGATGGTCTCCACGTTGACGCCGGCTGCCTTGGCAAAAACGCCAATGGTCAGGTTCTCCAAATTATTTTCCATACCGCTTGACTCCGTACATGAGTACGGAAGTAAGGTTACGCTATCCAATTCAAATTCGAAAGGACAAGCCGAGGAAGGTAGCGGACGACTCATTGGGGTACAGGCAGTGGCCCCGGAAGCGGGCGAGCTGATCCAGACGGCGGTGCTCGCGATCCGTAACCGCATGACCGTACAGGAACTGGCTGACCAGTTGTTCCCCTACCTGACGATGGTCGAGGGGCTGAAGCTCGCGGCGCAGACCTTCACCAAGGATGTCAAACAATTGTCCTGCTGCGCAGGATGAAAGGAGATGGAACCATGAAGCTCGCCCCATATATTTTAGAACGTCTCACTTCGGTCAATCGTACCAATGGTACTGCGGATCTCTTGGTCCCGCTACTGCGGGAACTCGCCAAGGGGCGTCCGGTTTCACGAACGACACTTGCCGGGATTCTCGACTGGCCCGCTGAGCGAGTGGCCGCCGTACTCGAACAGGCCACCAGTACCGAATATGACAAAGATGGGAACATCATCGGCTACGGCCTCACCTTGCGCGAGACTTCGTATGTCTTTGAAATTGACGACCGCCGTCTGTATGCCTGGTGCGCGCTGGACACCTTGATATTTCCGGCGCTGATCGGCCGTACAGCTCGCGTCTCATCGCATTGCGCTGCAACCGGAGCACCCGTTTCACTCACGGTTTCACCCAGCGAGATACAGGCTGTCGAACCTGCCGGCATGGCGGTGTCCTTGGTATTGCCGCAGGAAGCAGCCGACGTTCGTCAGTCCTTCTGTTGCCATGTACATTTCTTTGCATCTGTCCCGACGGCGGAAGACTGGGCCTCCAAGCATCAAGGATTGGAAGGATTGGCGATCGTCAGTGTCCACGAGGCTTTCGGCTTGGGCCAGGAGTTTAATCGACATCTGTTGCAGACCATGTCATCTAGGACACCGTGATCGGATATCGACCCAATGTTCTACGGCACCGGCATCGGATTCGCAGCGCGCGGATTGAACTCGGCGAAACGGTATATGCATTGCCGTGAACCGACCAAAAGGAGGTGTTCGATGAACGCCTACACGGTGTCCCGGCTGGCCCTTGATGCCGGGGTGAGCGTGCATATCGTGCGCGACTACCTGCTGCGCGGATTGCTGCGGCCAGTCGCCTGCACCACGGGTGGCTACGGCCTGTTCGATGACGCCGCCTTGCAGCGACTGTGCTTCGTGCGGGCCGCCTTCGAGGCGGGCATCGGCCTCGGCGCATTGGCGCGGCTGTGCCGGGCGCTGGATGCGGCGAACTGCGATGAAACTGCCGCGCAGCTTGCTGTGCTGCGTCAGTTCGTCGAACGCCGGCGCGAAGCGTTGGCCAATCTGGAAGTGCAGTTGGCCGCCATGCCGACCGCGCCGGCACAGCATGCGGAGAGTTTGCCATGAACAGCCCCGAGCGCATGCCGGCCGAGACGCACAAACCGTTCACCGGCTACCTGTGGGGCACGCTGGCCGTGCTGACTTGCCCCTGCCACCTGTCCATCCTCGCTGCCGTGCTGGCCGGCACAACCGCCGGTGCATTCCTTGTCGAGTATTGGGTCATCACGGCGCTCGGTTTGACCGGCCTGTTTCTTCTGTCACTGGCGCGGGCGTTGCGGGCATTCAGGGAAAGATCATGAGCGCTTCCCGGCCGGATGGATGGACTACGGCGGAGGGCCCAAGCGTTCGAGCGCGGGCAAGGCTTTCTGTTCGCAAAGCCGATGCCGGCGGCGGCATTCGCCGTCTTCGTCAGTCAATGGAGGGGTGCCACCATGAATGCAAATGATCCGACCGCCACCAGTTGCTGCGTGTGCTGCAAGGAAATTCCGCTCGATGCCGCCTTCACACCGGAAGGCGCGGAGTACGTCGAGCACTTCTGCGGGCTGGAGTGTTATCAACGTTTCCAGGCGCGGGCCAGCACTGCGACCGAAACGAGCGGCGAACCGAACGCTTGCGGTTCGCCGCCGTCAAATTGAGACAAACCACGCTTTCGCTACGTCGCCTCATGTCGGCATCAAATTCGGCTGAGTAGCTTCTCGCCATCTGGACGTAGCTCGCCCTTGGGTGAAATATGCCGATACAGGGTCTGCCGCGTGATGCCAAGTTCCTGGCACAGGTCGCCGACCTTGGTCTCTGACTGCCCCATTGCCGCCATCGCCAGCCGCAGCTTGGCGGCGGTCATCTTGAACGGCCGGCCGCCTTTCCGGCCGCGTGCCCGTGCTGAGGCCAGGCCCGCCACGGTGCGCTCGGCGATCAACTCGCGCTCGAACTCGGCCAGCGCGGCGAAGATACCGAAGACCAGCTTGCCGGCGGCGGTCGTGGTGTCAATGGCCGCGCCGTGCCCGGTCAGCACCTTGAGGCCGATGCCGCGTCCGGTCAGGTCATGGACGGTATTGATCAGATGGCGCAGGTCGCGCCCGAGCCGATCCAGTTTCCAAACGACCAACGTGTCGCCTGGCCGTAGTGCCTTCAGACAGCTCGCCAGACCGGGACGATCCTCGCGTTTTCCGGACGCTTGGTCTTCATAGAGATGCGCCGGATCAACACCGGCCGCGACCAGCGCATCGCGCTGCAAGTCCGTCGCCTGGGAGCCATCCGCCTTCGATACTCGCATGTAGCCAATCAGCATCTTGTACCTGTCACATATACGTTCGATTATGTGACAGTGTGCACCGGAAAGTTCTGGTCGTCAAAATTTGTCACTTAACCCGTCATTCTGTCTAAGACATGCAAAGGGTCCATCAGCCTCGTAATGTGACAGAAATTCCGGGGGAATGCCTTCCTTTGCAAAGGTGGCGCGCAACTGTTCCAGGGAAGCGGGATCGCGCCGACCATAGGAAGCCAACGCGAACAGGGGTCTCCTCGTTTTCAGTGCAATAAGTGACGGTACGAAAAGCTAGCACTGGCGCGGAGGTGGTGTTGGTAGATCGTTGATTTCATTGACTTTCCTGTTCACTTTCAAATCTGCGATTCGTGGCGTCAAACCGTGGTCGGTTTCATCCATTGGTGCCAGTTATCGATGCATTTGGCCGCGAAGGCAGGATTTGGTCAGCATAGCGGTCAACCGGGAAGCGAAACACACCCCGCAAGTTGATGCTCTCCAGCCTGGTGGGCGCAATCTTCCCGATCAGTTCCGGTGGAATGACCTGGCGGCGGTTCGACCAGCGATCCAGGACCGCCTGCATCTGTGAGGTATTCCACGCCATCACGATGTTGGCCATCAGGCTCAACGCATCGGCCACAGCCTGCATTTCATCGACACGTTTGGCCTGCGCCGGGCTGATCCGGCCGGTATAAATGGCGCGCTTGAGGGCGTTAACAGCCTCGCCCCGATTGAGCACCCGGCGCAACTCGTTCCTGAAAGCGTCCTTGACAAAGTAGTCAGCCAAAAACGCCGTACGCAGCAACCGCCCCAATTGCACGCCAGCCTCATAGATTGGATCGCCCTGGGCGGCAGAACCGAACCGCGCAAGAGCTGCCACCGCACTGGCATGTCCGCTCATGACCGAGGCTGCCAGGTGCACCAGACTATCCCAATGCTTTTCGATCAAAGCGACGTCGACATTGGCTTCGCACACCGCAGCGATTTCTGCGGGCACTTTGGTGCCGCGTGGCACAAAGAGGTGGCGCTGTTTGAGTTCCTTCAACCGCGGGCAAAGATCAAAACCAAGCAAACGGGCATGTGACATGGCAAAGTCGGTGTAGCCATGGGTATCCACAGCAAGCTGGCTGGTCTCCAGCTTTTCTTGGCGGATGACACCTTCAATGGCCACGCCCGCCTGGCGCTCATTGAGCACAAAGGGCTGCGCATGGAAGATGCCCCACCGGTCTTTTACATGGGAGTAGATTCCAATGGAAGGTGTGTTGCGCCGAGGATCAAGCCGGGCTTGCCACACCCGTTTGGTGGTCTCCATGCTCATCATGTCAGAAGATGCCAAATCGGACCGCCCCCAGGTGGCGGCAATCGGGTGTCGCTGCATGAATTCCAGCACAGCCTGGCAGGCCTGGCTCAGACGCCGTTCGTCCCGCGCCCAGCGCATGGCCTGGCGAATGCTGGTGGCAGACAATTGCGGAATCATGCGCGCGCATTCGACCGCAGTCAGACTGGTGCCGTGGGCCATGATGCCGGCATAGACCATCAGCAGCTCGTCGGTAGAGCGCGGCTCACGTCCGAGCATGATCCAGCTAAAGCGCACCTGGGCGTCAACGGCCAGAATCACTTCCGGCAATTGAACCTCACCGATGCGGTGATCCAAAGCCGCGCGCAGCTTGGTCACTTCTGGGTCTTCGTCCTCTGCGGGCAATGGCGACAAATGGAGTTCATCATCCACGCGCAGTACGCCACTGCGGGCTGCAGCGGCCACCGCATCGACACCGGCAGTTACTCTGGCCAGCAAAGGCTTCAAGAAAGTGGCAGCCTTGCTGGGTAACGATAGACGGGCATAGTGTTTCTTGGACTCTGCCTGCCAACGCTCGTCCGTGAAGAACAAGCGCGCACGACCCCGAAAGCTCAGGCTGTGCTCAATCCAGACCGAGCCATTGCGCACCGCGCGGCGCAGGGCAAACAGGGTGGCCACCTCCAACGCCTGAAACGCCCGTTCCCGGTCTGGGCTGGAGATCGAAACCTGCCAGATCATTCCCAGACTTGGTGCCACCACTTCAACTGGCAGCTTTCTGGATCCTTTGAGATATAAAGCTTGCAGCTTGGCAAGGTACTCGATGGCAGGATGCTCGCCGGTACTGCCAGGGCAGCTTTGCAATGGCGACGAGCAACGACCGCACGGGGCGAATTCCATCAATCAATCCCTCGCGGACCAGGGAGGCCCTGCTCGGTGGTTTGCGTTTCTGGGTTTCGGTGATCAAGGCTTCAAGACGGGCACGCAACTCAGCATCTGGCACCGCACCTTGCGCGCTCAAGGCAACAAGTTCGCCGAGCAGCGTTTTGTACATTGCGGCCCAATTGACGGTAGCGGGGACATCGGCGGCAGCCTGACGCCACAGATCGGCGATCCGGCGCTGCACCATAAGGATCAACTGGTCTGTGGTGGTGAACAGGCAATACCGAAGAAAGCATGCGACCTCCACGGTGCGCGCTGGCTCTTTGATCTTGGCTCCGGCTGAGGGCGGCCTGGAGACAAGTCGGCGCGCGTAGCGGCGCAAGATGAGATCGGGGATGTCTGCCAGGTGCTTATGAACGTCCAGCGTGTAAAGCAGGTCGATGCGCTCCAGTACCTCGCTGATTTGGCGGGTTGAGTGTTTCGCCGGTGCAGCCCATAGCCAACTCTGCTGGGTTTGTCCATCTGGGCGCAGCTCTGAAACTGAGGCTCGCCAGCGATCAAGTGTTGCTGGATCAACGCTGGCGGCGATGGCGGTGCCTGTTTCAACTTCAAGCTGGGCAAGTGCCGCCGCAATCAGTGTCCGAATTGCCCGCTCGTGCACGATCACCAGCTTGTTCTTGTACAGCCATTGACGCGCCCGCACGAGTAGCTGATCGCGGTCGGCGCAGCGCGCCACTTCGTCGCGCAGTTCACGTACCAGTGAGCGGCGCTGGTGCTCGCTCATCCACTGGAATCCAAGGACCGTGCAGGCTACTTGTTGGTGATCGAATAGCGTGCGCCCGCGTTCATACATGGCTCTCAGCGAGGCGACTTCTGGTGCTGCAATGCCAAGCTCGTTGCCAAGGTGGCGCCACAAGGCTACTGGAATTACCCGAAAGGCACCGAGCAAACGCCCACTCATGCGCAGGAAACCAATATGGAGCGCCAGACCAAGCTTGTGGGAATCACCTCGGCGTGCATTGATTGCGTCGCGCTCGGCACCATCGAAGGTGAAAAATGCCTTCATCTCGAAGTCGCTGATATCGCGGGGGAGCCCACGCATCCCCAAAAACGTTGTGTGCCAACCCTGCATCGTGAACCTCAAAAGTGGGAGGCCACCATACCCGTTTACAAAGCGAACAGGAAAGTCAATGAAATCAACGGTCTACCCAGACCACCCCCGCGCCAGTGCTAGCTTTGCGTACCGTCACTTATTGCACTGAAAACGAGGAGACCCCGCCATGGCCAAAATGCGCAAGGTCACCACCGTTCGCGGCTACGGTGCCTTTGTCGGCGCCAACCACCTCGAAGTGGAAGAAACCACCGGCACGGGCCAGGAGAAGACGGGCACCAAGAAGGTCATCGCCTTCAAGCGCGCCATCATCGCCGCTGGCAGCCAGGCCGTGCGCCTGCCGTTCATGCCCAACGACCCGCGCGTGGTCGATTCCACCGGCGCGCTGGCGCTCAGCGGCGTGCCCAAACGCATGCTCATCCTGGGCGGCGGCATCATCGGCCTGGAAATGGGCACGGTGTACAGCACCCTGGGCGCACGCCTGGATGTGGTGGAAATGATGGACGGCCTGATGCAGGGCGCCGACCGCGACCTGGTCAAGATCTGGCAGAAGATGAACGCCAAGCGCTTCGACAACATCATGTTGAAGACGAAAACCGTGGGTGCCGAGGCCACACCTGAAGGCATCAAGGTCACATTCGCGCCAGCGGAAGAGGGCGGCACCACCCCCGAACCCCAGGTGTACGACCTGGTGCTGCAGGCCGTGGGCCGCACGCCCAACGGCAAGAAGATTGCCGCTGAAAAGGCCGGCGTGTCTGTGACGGACCGCGGTTTCATCAACGTCGACATCCAGATGCGCACCAACGTGCCGCACATCTTCGCCATCGGCGACATCGTCGGGCAGCCCATGCTGGCGCACAAGGCGGTGCATGAGGCACACGTGGCGGCAGAAGTGATTGCCGGTGAACTGCAAGGCAACAAAGAGCTGGCAAGCGCCGCCTTCAACGCCCGCGTGATCCCAAGCGTGGCCTACACCGACCCTGAAGTGGCTTGGGTGGGCCTGACGGAAGACCAGGCCAAGGCCCAAGGCATCAAGGTCAAGAAGGGCCTGTTCCCCTGGACGGCCTCGGGCCGCGCCATTGCCAACGGCCGCGACGAAGGCTTCACCAAGCTGCTGTTCGACGACAGCCCCGAAGCAGGATCAGGAGACGGCCATGCTGGCCGGGGCCACGGCAAGATCCTGGGCGGTGGCATGGTCGGCACCCACGCGGGCGACATGATCGGAGAGATCGCGCTGGCTATCGAGATGGGTGCGGACGCAGTGGACATCGGCAAGACCATCCACCCGCATCCGACGCTGGGCGAGAGCATCGGCATGGCGGCGGAAGTGGCGCATGGCAGCTGCACGGATGTGCCGCCTGCGCGCAAGTAAGTCCGCAGCCAAGCTACCCTGACAAGGCCCGAACTGGCGACGGTTCGGGCCTTGTGCTTTGCGTACCCAAACAATCGCCGCAGAATACTGTGCATTTGTACAGTATTCATGTCAGCCACTTCCAAGCCCAAGCTCTACAACCCACGCCACCCCGAACGCACGCTGCTCTACCAAATGGTAGCCGAGCACTACGAGACCTGGCTAGAGTTGGCCAGCGCGGGTCAGTTCGACGGCCAGGGCGACCACCACACCCCCAAGCCCTTCGTGCGCAAAGCGTTTGCCAAGTATCTTGAGTGCGGCATCTTTGCCCATGGCTTTGCCCGCGCTCGCTGCGGCGACTGTGGGCACGACTACTTTGTAGCCTTCTCCTGCAAAGGCCGGGGAGTCTGCCCCTCGTGCACCACGCGGCGGATGGTGGAGACGGCGGCACACCTGAGCGACCACGTTTTCCCCCGCCTGCCGGTGCGCCAGTGGGTGCTCTCCGTGCCCAAGAGGTTGCGGTACTTCATGCAACGCGACGGAGCGGTGCTGAGCATGGTGCTGCGCATCTTTCTGCGGGTGATCGCACAAACTCTGCAGACCCACAGCCCCGGTGCGGCCCATATGGACAAGGCAGGCCTGCACATCGGTGCCATCGCCTTCATTCACCGATTCGGCTCCAGCCTCAATGAACACGTCCACTTCCACGTTTGTGTGGTGGACGGGGTGTTTGAGGAAGTGGAGGGCGAGGGCGATGCTGATGCGACCCCTCGAATCTCATCGCCGGGTGTCATCTTTCACGCGGCCACCGGCATCGATGCGGCTACCGTGGCCCCAGTGCAGACCACACTGCAAAAACGCATCCTGCGCGCCTTCGTTGCTCGGGGCCTGCTGGAGAACTGTGACGCCAAAGACATGCTGGGCTACAAACACAGCGGCTTCTCGGTGGACGCCGGTGTCTGCATCGAAGCCCACGACCGCGCTGCGCTGGAGCGGCTGCTGCGCTATTGCGCGCGTCCACCGTTTTCCATGGAGCGCCTACGCAAAGAGGGAAGCAAACTGGTGTACCGCTGTGCCAAACAGCGCAGCGAGCCCACCAGTGACAAGCGTGGTGCCAAGGCAGATGAGCTGCACCTCACACCGCTGGAACTGATCGACCGCATCGCCGCGCTGGTGCCACCGCCACGCACCCACCGGCACCGCTACTTTGGTGTGCTGGCACCAAACTCGCCGCTGAGAGCGGCGGTAACGGCGCTGGCCCAGCCTGCTGCGTCGCAACCAGCCACGGTGGAGACTGCACAACCTGGCGCGGGCGTACCTGGGGTGGCGGCGCCGGGCAACGCGGCCACACCCACACCCGAACCTGAAGCACGCCCGAAGCGAGCGGCGCATTACTTGTGGGCGGTGCTGATTGCCCGCATCTACGAGGCATTTCCGCTGCTGTGCCCCATGTGCGGTGGGCAGATGCGCATCATTGCCTTCATCACCCACAGCGCCGAAATCCGCCACATCCTGAACCACATCGGGGTGGAGTCTGCCCCCCCGCACATCACCCCGGCACGCGGGCCACCGCTGTGGGAGGGCTGCGACGCGCCGGTGGATGATGGTGCGCAAGGCGAGCCGGATTGGGATCTGGCAGCTCAACCCGACGAGGTAGACCAGCGCGTCAATTGGTGACCCAGTGAAGCGGCGGTATCCATCGCTGCGGGGAAGCAGCTGCACGCGCGCCAGGCCCAAATGCATACTGCCTCCCAAGCTCTTGCCATTGAGCGGCAAGCGAGCGCTCAACCTTCCTTGGCCGAACGTGTTTCGAGGCCCAAAACTCGTGCCATACTTGGCCTCATGCGGTTGAATTTCCTATCCGTGAACCCTTCAGCACTGTTGTGCATGGGCCATGGCAGTTCTGACGTCTGACGTGAACACGCAACACGAATGCAAGAGCATCCTGCCGAGGCCCGGTGCACTGCGGTTGCGTCTGACGTCTGACGTGCAGCGTCTAACGTGCAACGTCTGGCGTCTGATCCTTTACAACAGGTCAGACAATCACAGTCTGAACAATGTGCACAAACCCTTGTCCTGGCACAGATCAAAGCGGAACAACAGCCGTCGGTACGCAATTTGCAGACCATTTGGACAGGTTTTCAAAACCATCCGCTGCTGCCACTGCTCCCGAGGCTGCCCTTGAACAAGTCTGCTGATACCGCCGCGCCCGACTGCACCCCTACCCCCATGCCTACCCCGATGGAGCGGGTGGACCGCTTTTTCGAACTGAGTTCCCGGGGCACTACCGTGCAGCGGGAGTTGCTGGCGGCGGTGACCACCTTTGCCACCATGTCCTACATCCTGGTGGTGCATCCACTGATCATGTCCGATGCCGGCATGGACAGAGCCCAGGTGCTCACCATCACCGCCGTGGTGGCGGGGGTTTTTTCCATTCTGATGGGGCTCATGGCCAATCTGCCCATCGCCGTGGCGCCCGGCATGGGCGCCAATGGACTGGTGGCCTACACCCTCATTCTGGGCCTTGGCGTGCCCTGGCAGGGCGCGCTGGGGCTGGTGTTCTGGAGCGGGGTGGTGTTTCTTGTCCTCACCCTCACCGGCATCCGGCGGCTGCTGCTCGATGCCTTCCCCGATGCCCTGCGCCGGGCGCTGACGGCGGGCATCGGTCTTTTCATCATGTTCATCGGCCTCAAAACGGCGGGCATTGTGGTGGCGGCCCCGGCCCCCTCCCTGGTGCAGATCGGCGTGGTCACGGCACCCACGGTGCTGCTGGCGCTGTCCGGCATCCCGATTGTCATGGGACTCATGGCCCGGCGGGTGCCCGGGGCGATCATTCTCACCATCATACTGCTCACCGCCATCGGCTTTTTTATCCCCACAGCCACAGGTTCCCTGACTCCGATGCCGAGCGCCGCCCTGGCCCAGCCGACAGGCTTTGGTGACCTGTGGCTGGCGCTCGATTTTGGCTATCTGTGGTCGCATCTCGGCATTGCCCTGCCAGCCATGCTGTCCCTGGTGTTCATGGACCTGTTCAGCTCCCTCGCGGCCATGAACGCCCTGTGCCAGCGGGCCGGTCTTGTCGATGACCAGGGCGCGATGCTGAAGCCGACCGAGGCCCTGTCGGCGGATGCCATGGCCGCCATCGGCGCCTCCCTGGCGGGCACCTCCACCGCCATCTGTTTCGGCGAATCCGCCGCCGGTATCGAAAGTGGCGGGCGCACCGGCCTTGTCGCCATTTTCGTGGGCCTGTTCTTTTTCCTGGCCCTGTATCTGAACCCGCTGATTCTTATCATTCCCGCCGAGGCCTCGGCCCCGGCACTGGTGTTCATTGGCCTCTTGATGTTCGTGGAAGTGGCGCGCATCGATTTTTCCGATGTCATCACCGGCGGCGCTGCCACCCTGACCCTGATCCTGATGGCGGTTACCTCCATCAGCGATGGCATGGCCATAGGGCTGATCGTCTACGCCATCGCCATGGTGATCACCGGCCGCGCCCGCCAGGTACACCCCATCGCCTACGGTCTTGCCGTGGTGCTCGGCGCCTACTACGTACTGCTGCCGCCGCTATGAGCCGAGGCGTTGTGACTGTGGGCCTTGGCTTTGTGACCGCAGTTACCGGATAATCCCTCGCCATCACCGGGGTTGGTCTTGCAAGGAGATTGGTCTTGCAACGGATTGGTATTGCAAGACCTCCGCCAGTGAAAACATCCCTGTCCCGTAGCAAGATCCGGTGCATCGCAACCATTGCCATGCAGATCGGGAGCTGCCTATCATCGAGAGCTAGTTATCATCGAGAGCTGGTTATCATCGAGAGCTGCGCATTATCGAGTTATCGAGAGCTCTCCATGATCAGGGCTGCCCATGCCTGGCTCGCCAGGCCGAACATTGAAACTCGAATAGTCAAGCTCGAACAGTCAAGCTCGAACATTGCGCTCTTCTGAATTATTGACGGTATGACATGACCAAAGAACCAGGCACCAGAGCTCTTGAAACCCGGAAAAGAATCATTGCTGCGGCACTTGAACTCACCCTGCGACAGGGTGAAAGCGGCATCACCATGACCGAGATCTACAAGCTGGCAAACATTTCCAGAACTTCCCTGTACCGCCACTTCAGCACTGTCGAAGAAATCCTGACCAGCATCTATTTAAAGATCAGAAGCGAATTTGAATCGGGCCTGCAAAATGCCATAGAGGCAAACCCTTCGGCGGAAAACCGGCTGGATGTGGTGACAGATTACCTGCACCACTTCTTTACCAGTGACCTTGCCCAGAAGCTCAGCGCCGCCAATACCAGCTACCTGAAAAAATTGAGCCTTATCAGTTTCGATGCCCGGGTCGACATGTACAAAAAAGTTCTGGGGCCGTATTTCGACATTGCCGAACAGCAAAAAGGCGCGCCGGTGGACCGGGATCTGGTCGCCTATTTCATCACCCACTACTATGCATCCATGGCACTCTACGGGGGTTATGGTAGACCCGAGGCAATAAACCTTTTGCTCAAGAAACTCATCACCGGCCTCAGCATGGTGTGACACCGGTGCCCCGTCGAAGGGCTGCCACCAAAGGATCGCCGTAAATCACCCGGCGAAACACCCCGTCCGCAGCCCGGGCCAGCTCCATTTCATCAAGGCCCGGAAATTCACCGTTGCGCCACACCACCTTGCCGTTGATCACGGTCATGTCCACGGGGCCGGAAAAACCCACTTTCGCGGGCAGGCTCCGTGGATCGTGGTTGGCGCCGATGTATTCGATCCGGTTCAGATCGACGGCAAAGAAATCCGCAGCCCTGCCCACGGCGAGGGCGCCGAGATCAGGCCGGTTGAGGCAATCCGCACCACCCTGGGTGGCCATGCGCAGAAAGTCATAGGGAGCTGGCACCGGATGCTGGCGCTCACTGGCCTTCAGGCACTGGAGCAGGTAGGCAAGGCGGATGCACTCGGCGAGGTTCGAGCTGTCGTTGGAGGCGTGGCCATCCACCCCAAAGCCCACCCGCACACCTGCCGCCGCCATGGCGGGAATGTCGGTGACTTCGGCACCCACCAGAAACACCGGCGCCGGGCAATGGGCAACACCGGTGCCGGTGGCGGCAAGGCGGGCGATGTCCGCTGCGGTGAATTCCCAGCCGTGGGCGAGCCACACATCCGGCCCGACAAAGCCCCGGTTTTCGCACCAGTCGAGGCTGCGCTCGCCAAAACGGGCCACCATGGCGGGGGTTTCCCCCTCCCCCAGATGGGTGTGCAGGCTCACCCCCAGGTGGCGGGCCAGACGGGCAGACTCGACGAAGGTTTCCGGGTAGGCAATCACCGGCCCGCAGGGCGCCACCACCACCCGCTGCATGGCGAAGGGCCGCGGGTCATGAAAGCGGCTCACCAGGCGTTCGCAATCGGCAAGAAAAGTATCGGTGCTCTCCCGCATGGCATCGGGAATGGTGCTGCCCTCCGCCATCGGCAGGGTGATGCAGCCGCGCCCGGCGTGAAAACGCAGCCCCAGCAGGTTAGCGGCATCAAACTGGCGGTCCACCAGAAAGGGTCCACCCCGGCGGCTGTAGTTGTACTGGTGATCAAACGCGGTGGTGCAGCCGTGCTTGATCAGCTCCGCCATGGACACCACTGTGCTGTGGTAGATGCAGTCTTCATCCACCAGGGCAAACACCGGGTAGATCTTGCGCAGCCAGGCCAGCACATCAAGCTGGGTCCAGTCGAGGGGGGCAAGATTGCGGACAAAGGCCTGAAAAAAATGGTGATGGGT
This sequence comes from Aminobacter sp. SR38, assembly GCF_014843375.1. Classification (NCBI taxonomy): domain Bacteria; kingdom Pseudomonadati; phylum Pseudomonadota; class Alphaproteobacteria; order Hyphomicrobiales; family Phyllobacteriaceae; genus Aminobacter; species Aminobacter sp. SR38. The sequence continues at coordinate 37,456 of NZ_CP062120.1, read as the reverse complement.
GTTGATCAGCCCCGGATAGGCGGTCAGCCCCCGGCAGTTCACCACCTCAACACCCTGTTCCTGGCCAACGCCAATTGGGGCCAGAGTTCGGGGCAGATCCGGGCCAAGGCCAATAATCTCCCCGTCTCTCACCAGAATATCGACGCCATTAAGCACCGTGCCCGCGACATCCCCGGTGACCAGCTGGTGAAACCCGGTGTAAAGAGTAGGTGTGGCGGTGTGGCTCATGGTATCTCCCTTTTTCTGGTAAACCTGTCTGATGGCATGGTTTCACGAAACACCGGTGTTTGTCAACGTAGTTGTCGTGTAGACCGTGTTTTTATGCAGCCTCGTTCAACTGCATTTCTTGCCTCTCCGGATTGAGTGTGTTCCCGGTCTGGGCTGGAGATCGAAACCTGCCAGATCATTCCCAGACTTGGTGCCACCACTTCAACTGGCAGCTTTCTGGATCCTTTGAGATATAAAGCTTGCAGCTTGGCAAGGTACTCGATGGCAGGATGCTCGCCGGTGGCCTGCCAGGGCAGCTTTGCAATGGCGACGAGCAACGACCGCACGGGGCGAATTCCATCAATCAATCCCTCGCGGACCAGGGAGGCCCTGCTCGGTGGTTTGCGTTTCTGGGTTTCGGTGATCAAGGCTTCAAGACGGGCACGCAACTCAGCATCTGGCACCGCACCTTGCGCGCTCAAGGCAACAAGTTCGCCGAGCAGCGTTTTGTACATTGCGGCCCAATTGACGGTAGCGGGGACATCGGCGGCAGCCTGACGCCACAGATCGGCGATCCGGCGCTGCACCATAAGGATCAACTGGTCTGTGGTGGTGAACAGGCAATACCGAAGAAAGCATGCGACCTCCACGGTGCGCGCTGGCTCTTTGATCTTGGCTCCGGCTGAGGGCGGCCTGGAGACAAGTCGGCGCGCGTAGCGGCGCAAGATGAGATCGGGGATGTCTGCCAGGTGCTTATGAACGTCCAGCGTGTAAAGCAGGTCGATGCGCTCCAGTACCTCGCTGATTTGGCGGGTTGAGTGTTTCGCCGGTGCAGCCCATAGCCAACTCTGCTGGGTTTGTCCATCTGGGCGCAGCTCTGAAACTGAGGCTCGCCAGCGATCAAGTGTTGCTGGATCAACGCTGGCGGCGATGGCGGTGCCTGTTTCAACTTCAAGCTGGGCAAGTGCCGCCGCAATCAGTGTCCGAATTGCCCGCTCGTGCACGATCACCAGCTTGTTCTTGTACAGCCATTGACGCGCCCGCACGAGTAGCTGATCGCGGTCGGCGCAGCGCGCCACTTCGTCGCGCAGTTCACGTACCAGTGAGCGGCGCTGGTGCTCGCTCATCCACTGGAATCCAAGGACCGTGCAGGCTACTTGTTGGTGATCGAATAGCGTGCGCCCGCGTTCATACATGGCTCTCAGCGAGGCGACTTCTGGTGCTGCAATGCCAAGCTCGTTGCCAAGGTGGCGCCACAAGGCTACTGGAATTACCCGAAAGGCACCGAGCAAACGCCCACTCATGCGCAGGAAACCAATATGGAGCGCCAGACCAAGCTTGTGGGAATCACCTCGGCGTGCATTGATTGCGTCGCGCTCGGCACCATCGAAGGTGAAAAATGCCTTCATCTCGAAGTCGCTGATATCGCGGGGGAGCCCACGCATCCCCAAAAACGTTGTGTGCCAACCCTGCATCGTGAACCTCAAAAGTGGGAGGCCACCATACCCGTTTACAAAGCGAACAGGAAAGTCAATGAAATCAACGGTCTACCCAGACCACCCCCGCGCCAGTGCTAGCTTTGCGTACCGTCACTTATTGCACTGAAAACGAGGAGACCCCGCCATGGCCAAAATGCGCAAGGTCACCACCGTTCGCGGCTACGGTGCCTTTGTCGGCGCCAACCACCTCGAAGTGGAAGAAACCACCGGCACGGGCCAGGAGAAGACGGGCACCAAGAAGGTCATCGCCTTCAAGCGCGCCATCATCGCCGCTGGCAGCCAGGCCGTGCGCCTGCCGTTCATGCCCAACGACCCGCGCGTGGTCGATTCCACCGGCGCGCTGGCGCTCAGCGGCGTGCCCAAACGCATGCTCATCCTGGGTGGCGGCATCATCGGCCTGGAAATGGGCACGGTGTACAGCACCCTGGGCGCACGCCTGGATGTGGTGGAGATGATGGAAGGCCTGATGCAGGGCGCCGACCGCGACCTCGTCAAGATCTGGCAAAAGATGAACGCCAAGCGCTTCGACAACATCATGTTGAAGACGAAAACCGTCGGTGCCGAGGCCACACCTGAAGGCATCAAGGTCACATTCGCGCCAGCGGAAGAGGGCGGCACCGCCCCCGAGCCACAGGTGTACGACCTGGTGCTGCAGGCCGTGGGCCGCACGCCCAACGGCAAAAAGATCGCTGCTGAAAAGGCTGGCGTGGCCGTCACGGACCGTGGCTTCATCAACGTCGATATCCAGATGCGCACCAACGTGCCGCACATCTTTGCCATCGGCGACATCGTGGGCCAGCCCATGCTGGCGCACAAGGCGGTGCATGAGGCACACGTGGCGGCAGAAGTGATTGCCGGTGAACTGCAAGGCAACAAAGAGCTGGCAAGCGCCGCCTTCAACGCCCGCGTGATCCCAAGCGTGGCCTACACCGACCCTGAAGTGGCTTGGGTGGGCCTGACGGAAGACCAGGCCAAGGCCCAAGGCATCAAGGTCAAGAAGGGCCTGTTCCCCTGGACGGCCTCGGGCCGCGCCATTGCCAACGGCCGCGACGAAGGCTTCACCAAGCTGCTGTTCGACGACAGCCCCGAAGCAGGATCAGGAGACGGCCATGCTGGCCGGGGCCACGGCAAGATCCTGGGCGGTGGCATGGTCGGCACCCACGCGGGCGACATGATCGGAGAGATCGCGCTGGCTATCGAGATGGGTGCGGACGCAGTGGACATCGGCAAGACCATCCACCCGCATCCGACGCTGGGCGAGAGCATCGGCATGGCGGCGGAAGTGGCGCATGGCAGCTGCACGGATGTGCCGCCTGCGCGCAAGTAAGTCCGCAGCCAAGCTACCCTGACAAGGCCCGAACTGGCGACGGTTCGGGCCTTGTGCTTTGCGTACCCAAACAATCGCCGCAGAATACTGTGCATTTGTACAGCATTCATGTCAGCCACTTCCAAGCCCAAGCTCTACAACCCACGCCACCCCGAACGCACGCTGCTGTACCAAACGGTAGCCGAGCACTACGAGACCTGGCTAGAGTTGGCCAGCGCGGGTCAGTTCGACGGCCAGGGCGACCACCACACCCCCAAGCCCTTCGTGCGCAAAGCGTTTGCCAAGTATCTTGAGTGCGGCATCTTTGCCCATGGCTTTGCCCGCGCTCGCTGCGGCGACTGTGGGCACGACTACTTTGTAGCCTTCTCCTGCAAAGGCCGGGGAGTCTGCCCCTCGTGCACCACCCGGCGCATGGTGGAGACAGCAGCGCACCTGAACGATCACGTATTCCCCCGCCTGCCGGTGCGCCAGTGGGTGCTCTCCGTGCCCAAGAGGTTGCGGTACTTCATGCAACGCGACGGAGCGGTGCTGAGCATGGTGCTGCGCATCTTTCTGCGGGTGATCGCACAAACTCTGCAGACCCACAGCCCCGGTGCGGCCCATATGGACAAGGCAGGCCTGCACATCGGTGCCATCGCCTTCATTCACCGATTCGGCTCCAGCCTCAATGAACACGTCCACTTCCACGTTTGTGTGGTGGACGGGGTGTTTGAGGAAGTGGAGGGCGAGGGCGATGCTGATGCGACCCCTCGAATCTCATCGCCGGGTGTCATCTTTCACGCGGCCACCGGCATCGATGCGGCTACCGTGGCCCCAGTGCAGACCACACTGCAAAAACGCATCCTGCGCGCCTTCGTTGCTCGGGGCCTGCTGGAGAACTGTGACGCCAAAGACATGCTGGGCTACAAACACAGCGGCTTCTCGGTGGACGCCGGTGTCTGCATCGAAGCCCACGACCGCGCTGCGCTGGAGCGGCTGCTGCGCTATTGCGCGCGTCCACCGTTTTCCATGGAGCGCCTACGCAAAGAGGGAAGCAAACTGGTGTACCGCTGTGCCAAACAGCGCAGCGAGCCCACCAGTGACAAGCGTGGTGCCAAGGCAGATGAGCTGCACCTCACACCGCTGGAACTGATCGACCGCATCGCCGCGCTGGTGCCACCGCCACGCACCCACCGGCACCGCTACTTTGGTGTGCTGGCACCAAACTCGCCGCTGAGAGCGGCGGTAACGGCGCTGGCCCAGCCTGCTGCGTCGCAACCAGCCACGGTGGAGACTGCACAACCTGGCGCGGGCGTACCTGGGGTGGCGGCGCCGGGCAACGCGGCCACACCCACACCCGAACCTGAAGCACGCCCGAAGCGAGCGGCGCATTACTTGTGGGCGGTGCTGATTGCCCGCATCTACGAGGCATTTCCGCTGCTGTGCCCCATGTGCGGTGGGCAGATGCGCATCATTGCCTTCATCACCCACAGCGCCGAAATCCGCCACATCCTGAACCACATCGGGGTGGAGTCTGCCCCCCCGCACATCACCCCGGCACGCGGGCCACCGCTGTGGGAGGGCTGCGACGCGCCGGTGGATGATGGTGCGCAAGGCGAGCCGGATTGGGATCTGGCAGCTCAACCCGACGAGGTAGACCAGCGCGTCAATTGGTGACCCAGTGAAGCGGCGGTATCCATCGCTGCGGGGAAGCAGCTGCACGCGCGCCAGGCCCAAATGCATACTGCCTCCCAAGCTCTTGCCATTGAGCGGCAAGCGAGCGCTCAACCTTCCTTGGCCGAACGTGTTTCGAGGCCCAAAACTCGTGCCATACTTGGCCTCATGCGGTTGAATTTCCTATCCGTGGGCACATCAACGTCAAAGAATACAGTGAGATGAGGAGAAATCACTCCTTCACAGCCACCCGACATGATGATCGGCACAGCATCCACCGCAGTCATCTCCATGAATTGCTGCAGATAGTGCCGCAGGGCTGCTGTGGCGAATCCGCGTGTGTAGTCGTTGACGCAGCCGTTACCCTCCGTCTTCCCGAGAATACCCGTGATCTTCCTGTGAGGGATACCCGCCGCCGCAAGCGCTCGGTCGAGCGCCCCTACATCGTCCGGCCCAGACTGCGCCACTTTTATAAGCGATGACGTATCCATAGGTGAATCAGATTAAATTCCGCAAAGCTAGCCGCCCAGTACTCGTTTTCTAGCCGTGGCCCGATCAGTCATGGGCGAAAGACAGAAGCTGGTTCAATCGTCAAATCAAGTCGATGGCACGCGACACTCGCGTGTTGCGCGGCGAGCCTCCGCGAGCTGCCCTTACCCGCTCAATAAGATCCTCATCGAAAGGAATTTTCTGAAGCCTCGTAAGACCGTGGACCGCTTCACTACCGAGTTTGGCCGCATTGTACATGGCGGTCACACCCCTGCTTGCGCAAAAAAATTGCCACCATCTTCCCGGATCAGCTCACGCTGCTGCGTGATCATACGGGAGAGCAGTTCCGCGCAGGCCTCACTGCGGGTGTGCACGACCTCGACTCCTAGCTCCCGCAGACGATCTTCACCCCACTCGCGAACGGTTGGGGTGCCGATCACGACCTTGGGAATACCATATAGGATCATCGCTCCTGTGCACATTGGACAGGGCGAAAGCGTCGTGTAGAGCACAGTTTCTCGATAAAATTCCGGCGGTTGCCGACCGGCGTTGGCGAGCGCAGTCATTTCTGCGTGATGGAGAGTGCTGCCGGTCTGCGCCCGGAGATTGCGTCCGCGTGAGACCAGCTTGCCGCGGTGGACGAGTACCGATCCGATGGGAAGGCCTCCCTCTAGGAAACTTGCTTCCGCCTCCTCGATTGCGATCTGCAGCATGCTTGATTCAAATTTCGTGTGTTCCATAGGTTATTTTTAGACCTGTCAGGCAAAGAATAGATACGAACACCGCATTGAGCACAGAGTAACCCACTCGCGACCCAATCGCCTTCCAACCCGGGTGCCCGATGTAGATGCTCGTCGGAAACGGGCTGCCGAACGCGCCCGTGAGAATCGACGATACGCCATTATAAAGCATTGAAGGCAGCATCGGGTAGCGATCCCCGGCGGCCGTCGCAGATTCAATGTTTTGCAGGGAGATGATCACACTGATGCATCCGATGGGGAGAATTACAGGCAGAAACAGGGGAAGCATCGAGAACGAAGCGACCAGATCGCCCAACACAGGAACTGGCGGATAGAAAGCGAGGCGGGCATCAGCGAGGTTTCCGACCGGGACTACCTGCGCGCCTTGGACAAAATGGAGCATCCACGCTAGGCCAGTGCCGGTCACCAGGATGATCAGGCCGGAAGGGATCCCACCCTTGATGCGAAGCCGTCCAAAATAGAACAGAAATGTGACACCGAGTGTGACGAGCCCGAGAAGCGGAGAGGCGTAGGCACGAAAGAAAAAGTCCATCGAAAGGAAACAGAGGCCAATGCCTCCAACGGGTGCGAGCAGCGCAGCCCGTGGCGTAAATCGACGGATACTCTCCGCCACGAAACTGCCGAAGAACTCGATGAGCCCCGAGACGAAACAAGCCAGTATACCGGCCCGCCAAGCAAAGATAGCGACATCATCCCCGGTCAATCCCTGTGCCTCGCCGATGAATTTCGCTGGGTAAAGTACGAGGAAAACAAAGGCGATTAAGGTGATGATGTTGATGCCGAACGGCAGTGCACAGACGTCGCTTCGCCCCTGCAAGCGCACCTGCTTCGCCACCCTGGCGGCGACCGGGTGATGGCCCAGGTGCTCATGGCCATCACCCTGCACGGGCTCGATGACGTGCTGGTGGCCGTGGAGTTGGCGCTGCAATCGGGCCGCGTGAGTGCCGACCATGTGCTCAACGTGCTGGCCAGGCTCAAGGAGCCCCAAGCCGTGCAAAGCCTGCCTGAAGCAGCCTTGCCTTCACTGACGCTGCACGAGCCGCCTCAGGCCGACGTGTCGCGCTACGACAGCCTGCGCCAGTCCCAGGAGGATGACCATGTCCAATGACATCGCAGCAAGCCTCAAGGGCTTGAGCCTGCACGGCATGGCCAGTGCCTGGCCGGAACTGCTGGGCATCGCCCGGCTCAAATCGCTCGACCACGAAGCCCTTCTGCATCAGCTCATCAAGGCCGAGGGCGCGCACCGGGAAGTGCGCTCCATGGCCTACCAGATGCGGGTGGCCCGATTCCCTCACCACCGCGATCTGGCTGGCTTTGCCTTTGATCAGGCCCAAGTGGACGAGGCGCTGGTGCGTCAGCTGCACGAGTTCAAGTTCATCGACTCAGCCCACAACGTGGTCTTCGTGGGCGGCCCAGGCACGGGCAAAACACACCTTGCCACAAGCCTGGGCGTTCATGCCATCCGTGCACATGGTAAGCGGGTGCGCTTCTTCTCGACCGTCGAGCTGGTCAATCTGCTGGAGGCCGAGAAAGCTCAAGGTAAGGCCGGGCAACTGGCACATCGGCTCATGTACGTGGATCTCGTCATCCTCGACGAGATGGGCTATTTGCCCTTCAGTCAAGCCGGTGGGGCCTTGCTGTTCCACCTGCTGTCCAAGCTGTACGAGCGCACCAGCGTGGTCGTCACCACCAACCTGTCGTTCTCGGAGTGGGCCAGCGTGTTCGGCGACGCCAAGATGACCACCGCGCTACTCGACCGACTCACCCATCACTGCCACATCGTCGAAACCGGCAACCAGAGCTGGCGCTTCAGGCACTCGACTGCACAACCGTCTTCGATCATCAGAGCCACACGAACCAAAACGGCCAAAGGAGCACCCCAGACAGATCACGCAGTAGACTTATCCACATCCGAACAGTCCATTTCTTCGTCAACTTAGTGGCTCAGTTTTGGACGTGACGCCTGGCTCAGTTTTGCTCGTGATTCAACACAGACCACCCCCGCGCCAGTGCTAGCTTTGCGTACCGTCACTTATTGCACTGAAAACGAGGAGACCCCGAGCGAGGCGAAAAAAAACCGCCTCGGGGTGTCCGAGGCGGCAAGTCTGCATGCGGTTCAGGGAGGAAGAAACCGCGCCGGCGATCAGGGAGGAAAACCGCGCGGCCTGATGTGCAGCTCGGCCACTTTAGCCGGATTTTTCGACTTATCCGATGCGAGCGGCCCGCCGTGGGCGCTGCTCGATCTGCTGTTGCTTTTTCTCGACGTGCTTCTGCTCCTGGTGCTGCTGCTCGTCGCGCTGCACCTGGCTGATGGCCGCGCCGATCTGCCGCTTCACGCCCTCGATGCCCAGCTCGCTCTTGTGCGCCAAGTCGTTGAAGTCGGTGTGCTGCTTCATCGTGGACAGCGCCGCGATCTGCGCGCCGCTCAACATCGACGCCTTGAGCTTGGCCGCCTCGTCGCCGGCCAGCTCGACCTTGCCGGCGGCGGCGTCGGCAAGGCGCTGCTCGGCGCGCAGGTGGGTCTTGAAGCTGTCGGGCGTGATGGCGGGCAAGTCGCGCGGGTAGGTGTTCTCGGCCGGCGCGAAGATCGGGAAGATCGCCTTGCCGCCCACGGCCTGGGCGGCCGCCTCGGCCTTCTCCCGGCCGGGGTTGTTGCCGTGGGTCATGACCAGGTGCCGGTCGTCGTCGCCGGCGATGATGACCGGCTTGTCCGGGAACTGGCGTGCAGCGCCTTCGCCACGGCCTCAAGGTTGCCGCTGTCGAAGGCGGCGACCGTGGCGTGGCCCACGGCCTCGGCCACCTGGGCCGCCGTGGCGTAGCCCTCCGAGATCACCAGCGCCGGCGCGGCCGCCAGGGCGTCCATGCCGCCGACCGGGTGGAAGCATCCTTCCTTCTTCGAGTCCTTGGCGAACCGCTTAGTGCCGTCCTCCTGGATGTATTGCATCGTCCATTGCTTGCCCTCTGCGTCGAAGGCCGGGATGTAGGTCTTCTGGCCTTCGCGGTCGGTCATCACGCCGGCCTGCGCCTGGATGCCTTTGGCTTGCAGGTAGGGCGTCGGCTGCTCGATGGGCACGAGGTCGGCCATCTGCCGACCGACGCGCTGCGCGGTGGCCTCCTGGGCCTTGTCCTGCTCGACGGCTCGCTGTGCCAGCTTCTCGGCCTGGAGCGCCTCGCTCAAGGCGTAGCCCTTGCTCTTCCAGGTAATGTCCGTGCCGGTCTTGTTGTTGATGATCCGCCCGGCCGGGTGCCCGTCCAGGTGGCCCACGTAGAAGCCATCGAGCGCGCCCTTCTTGCCGCCCTCGACCGGCACGCGGTGCCGCTTGCCATCCATGATCGGGTGATCGCCCTGGGCGTTGCTGCCGGTGAACAGGCCGGCGCTGCGCATGGCCTCGGCGAACTCTTCCCTTGGCGTCATCGCTGGCCCTTGCTGGGCCTGCACGTTCTCGGGCTTCCAGCGTTCGAGCTTCGCCGCGTCGGCGCGCGGGCCGACATACCAGGACTTCGCGGCCTTGTCCCAAAGCGCGCCGGCGGCCTTGGCCGCGTTGCGCTGCTCGTAGGGCACGGCCAGGTACTGGCGGGCCTGCTGGGCCTGCTGCGCGGGCTTCTGCGCCTCGCCCTGGGCTTCGGGTGCCGGCTGGGCCGAACGCGGCTCTACGGCCGCTGTAGCGGCTCCCTGCGCCCATTTGGCGAAGGGAGCGGCATCGGTGCCCGGCGGCACGTACCAGGACTGTTGCTGCCGATCCCAACGCGCCCCGAGGCTCTTGGCCTCGTCCTTCTCCTTGTACGGCACGTTGATGTACTGCCGTTCGGGCTTCTCGGCCTGCGGCTGCGCCTGCTGCCGCTCGCGTTCCTGGCGCTCCAGCTCGGCCGCGCGGCGCTGCGCGTCGCTGTCGTTGAGCATGGCCGACGCCTCGGCGGTCTTGCGTGCCTCTTTAGCGGCTGAAATGTCCTCTTCGGTCGCGTTGGGGTCGCGCCGTACACGCTCTTCCTGCACGCGGGCCAGCTTGGCGGCGCGCTCGTGCTGGTTGTCGGTGCCCAGCGCATCGACCAGGTGCAGGCGCTCGGCCAGAGCCTCGGCCTGGCCCTCGGTGCGGGTGCCGGCGACGAAGGCAAAGGCGTCCTCGCCGAACTGCGCATCGGCCTTGCGCGCGTAGACCTGGAACGCCTGCGGCTCGATGCCGGCCTGGGCGGCATCGACGGTCTGGCCGTCCTGCTCGGCCACGCCGACGATGCGCAGCTCTCCGCTCCAGTCGGGCGGCAGCTCAACGCCAAGGTGTTGACGGGTCGCGTCGGCGAACGCCTGGCCGTCGATCTCGCCGGCGGCGAGCTGCCGGCGCGCGGCGGCGGCCTGCTCGATGCCCTGCACCGCGTCGGCAGGATGGGCGGCCAGCAGGGCGGCCGCCTGGTCGTTGGTCGGTGGGGTCATGTTCGCCTCCTGGTCTGCGACGGCCGCTTGCTGCTGGGTCAGCGCCGGCAGGGCCATCAACTGGTCGGGCGCGTAGTTGTTCAGCTCGTCCAGGCTGCGAACCTGGTGGGGTTCACCGTCCTGGTCGTGGAACGCAAAGATGCGCTGGCCGTCGCTCCACCTGGCTTCGGCGTCGATGCTCGACACGATCTGTTCGCCGTGCTGCTGGAGCTGCTGCGCGAGGTGGAGCTGTTCGGCCATGTTGGCGAACTCTTGCGCCAAGCCCTTGCGCTCCAGGTAGGCGTTGTCGGTGTCGGTGTGGCTCGGGTCGATGCCGAACACCGGCGACAGCCGGTCATGCGCGACCGCGTAGAACTGCTCGGGATCGGTGCCGGTGATGCTGCCCACGGTTTCGAGGCCACGGCTGCGCAAGGCGTCTTCCAGGGTGTCGCCCTGGAATGCCTGGTAGTGGCTGAAAGACACGTCCGGGTTGTCCAGGACTTCGGCAATGTCCACGGCCAGGGCCTGGGCCACGGCTTCGTCCTGGGCCTGGCTCTGCTGCTGGTCTTGCTCCTGAACCTGCTTCTGCTCGAAGGCCAGCACGTAGTCGTGAATCTTCTCGGCATCGGCGGCCGCGCGGAACACCTCCAGCGGCTCGTCTTGCAGCGCCTTGATCCACGAACCCACATAGGCGGCGTGCTGGCCCGGATCGTGGCCGATGCCCAGCTCGTCGCCGACGATCATGGAAGCGATCTCGGCGCGCAGCTCTTCCTTGGCGTACCCCTCGCTCCCGAACGGGTGCGCCAGGTCGCGGTCAAGGCGCGAAGCGTGGCCCGTCCAGTGGCCCAGCTCGTGCAGCGCGGTCGCGTAGTAGCGGTCGGAGCTGGGGAACTGGCCGCGCTCCGGCAGGGTGATGCTGTCGGTCGAAGGGCGGTAGAACGCCCGATCACCGGCGGCGTGGGTGATCGTCGCGCCCGAGGCTTTCAGGATGTGCTCGGCGCGCTCGACGGCGTTCCAAGTCTGTTCCTTCTTCGGCTGGAGCGGCGGCAGGCCGTCGATCTGCTCGCCGTTGAACACGGTCGCAAAGAACACGCGCGGCCGCTCCAGCATGACGGTTTCCTTGACCGGCTGGCCCTTCGCATCGAGGACGGGCCGGCCGCTGTCGTCCAGCTTGTCTTGCTCTTCGCTGAACTTCCAGTATTGAACCGGCGTGCCTTTCGCCCTTGCGAACCTGCGCGCCCACGGCGGCGGCCTGCTTGTAGGTCATCCAGCGCGCATCGCTGCGGCCCTGGGCCATCAGGTGGATGGCGTTGATCCCTTTGTACCGCTTGCCGGTGGTCGGGTTCATCGGCAGGTAGGCGTTGGGTTCGCCCGGCTCCCACGGCTTTTGCCACGGTGCGGTGCCGGCCTTGAGCTGCTCGATCAGCTTTTCGGCCACGACTTCGTGAAACGGCTTCTTCGGCTCCATGTTCTCGTCCCTTCGGAATAGCTCGTTGAACTGAGGGAAGTTCTGCTGTGTCCGGGAACGGTCGCGCAGGCCCTGGGCGACCATGCACACGATGTTGTGCAGGTCGTCGGCCTGCATGGGCCGCACGCGGGCGATGCAGGTTTCCGTGAATGACTGTTGGCCGCGCTGCTGCACCTGGTCGGCGACCTGGTGCTGGCTCGGCTCGATGCCCTCGCAGTGCAGGGCAAACACTTCCTCGGCGCGCACGTCCAGGGACTGGCCGGCATAGCGCCGGTTCACGTCATCCCATAGCGGCTTGAGGGTGGGTTCGTTGCGGGCGGCCGCCAGGCCGTCCAGCAAGGCGCGCTTCTCGCCCGGCGCGAAGGTGTTGGCCCCGTAGTGGCCTAGCACCTCGTGCCGCAGCGTCATCAGTAGGTCGCTGGCGCTCTCGACGTTCTGCAAGGGCACGTCCACGCGGCCACGGTAGGCGCGGCCGGCGTGCAGCGTCTCCTTGGGCACGTAGCCGCCCTTCATGTCGGCCGGCACCTCGGCCGCTCGCGGCCCGTACAGCTCGGCCGCGTCCTCGCGGAACTTGTAGGCCAGCTCCAGCGCGCCGGGTAGTCGCGGACGAAAGCCCGCGTCACCCCTTGCGCCTCGGCTTTCGTGATCGGCATGGGTCAGCCCTCCGACGCCTTGCGCGCGGCGGCCTGGGCAACCGTCTCGCCGGGCCGCAGGTCGTACAGCTCGCGGGCGTTCGTGGTGGTGATGAACGGCGGGATGTCGGCGCTCGGGCCTTCGTCGTCCAGGAATGCCGGCTCCAGCGCGCCATCGACTTCCACCAGGTCGTCGCCGCTCGCGGCGGCGTCCTGCTCGGACAGCGCGTCCTCCACGAACGCGCCCACGCGCTCGGCTTCGTCGGGGTCGAACTCGACCTGGAAGCCGGGCGTCAGCGCGTCGGCCATCTTCTCGCGCACGGCCTCGCGGCCGGCGGCGTCGTCGTCAACCGGCGGCAGGACGGCCAGCGGCTCGTCGTGGGCGGCGGTGTTGGTGGTGGTTTGCTCGTTCATGGTCGATCTCCTTCGCTGTGGTCATTCGGATGCCGGGCCGTTGCGGCCCTTGCTGTAGTCGGGCCGACCCTTGAGGTCGGGGTAGGTCTGCTTGCATGTGGGGAAGTTGCTGCAACCCCACCAGAATTGCCCCTTCTTCTTGCTCGGCCGGCGCGACGTCGCCGCCGCAGGCCATGCACTTGTGAAGGGATGACACCGGCGCGGCTTCCTTGCCGCCGGCGATGGTCACGGCTCCGCTGTTGGCCTTCGCCACCTGGTCGCGGATGAACGTCTCTTGCTTCGTGATGAAGGCGTCCAGGGCGGCCGTGCCCTGCTCGACGCCTTTCAGCATCCGCTCGTAGAGCGCGGTCAGCACGGGCTTTTCACAACCTCGGGCAGCGCGTCGATGACGCTGCGGCCGAGGGTCGTGCTGATGATCTGCTTGCCTTTGACGGCCAGGAACTCGCGCCGCTTCAACTCGGAAATGATCGACGCGCGGGTGGCCGACGTGCCGATGCCGTCGCCCTCGCGCAGCATCTTCTTGTGCTCGGCATCGCTGACGAACTTGTGGATGTTCTCCATCGCGCGGATCAGCGTGCCCTCGGTAAAGCGCGCTGGCGGCTTCGTCTTGGCGTCCTTGCGGGTGGCGTCCGTGCAGGTCACGGCGTCGCCCTGGGCCATCGACGGCAGGGCCTGCGTGCCGCTGTCGTCGTCCTCGTCCTTCTCGCCTTCCTCGTCGGCCTGGCTGTACACGTCACGCCAGCCGTTGCGCGTGACTACCTTGCCGCTCGCGGCGAAGTTCTCGCCCGCGATCTCGACGCCCACGGTGGTCTGCATGTACTCGTGCAGCGGGTAGAACTGCGCCAGGTAGGCGCGCACGATCAGGTCGTAGATGTTGCGCTCGCGCTCGCTGAGGGCGGCCTTGCTGCCCTTCTGCATGGTCGGCACGATGCCGTGGTGCGCGGTGATCTTCGAGTCGTCCCACGTCTTGGACTTGATACGCGGATCGGCACCATCGACCAGGCCGGCCAGTTCGGGGTTGACGTGCTTGATCGCCTCCAGCACGCGCGGCGCGTCGGCGTGCTGCGACTCCGGCAGGTAGGCGCAGTCGGTGCGCGGGTACGAGGTCAGCTTGTGCGTCTCGTAGAGCGCCTGGCAGGTGTTCAGCACGTCCTCGGCGCTGTAGCCGAACTTGGCCGAGGCCAGTGCCGTAATGTCGGACAGGGCGAAGGCCAGCGGCTGGTTCTGCTTCTTGGCCTCCTGTTTGTACGCGGCGATGGTGCCCGGCTGGCCCTTGACGGCGGCCACCAGGGCGTCGGCGACGGCGGTATCGACAAGGCGGCCTTCGCTGTCCAGGCCGGCTTGATCCTCCTTCGCCTTCCATGCGGCGGCGAAGCTGCCGCCGGCGTGCTGCACCACCGCCCGGATGGTGTGGTACGGCACGGCCTTGAATGCCTCGATCTCGCGGTCGCGGGCGACCACGAGGGCCAGCGTCGGCGTCTGCACGCGGCCCACGGTCAGCAGGGCGCGCGAGCCGCGCTGCGCGCGCAGCGTGTACGCGCGGCTGAGGTTCATGCCGATCAGCCAGTCGGCGCGCTGCCGCCCGCGTGCAGCGTCGGCCCAGCCTGCATAGGTGGTGTTCTCCTTCAACGCGGCCAGGCCGCGCTTGACGGAAACGGAGTCCTGCGCGCTCACCCAAAAGCGGCGCACCGGCTTGCTGTTGCGGAAGTGCTCCAGCACTTCGTCAACCAGCAACTGGCCTTCGCGGTCGGGGTCGCCGGCGTTGACGATCTCCTTGGCCTCCTTGAGCAGCTTGCCGATCACGGCGAGCTGCTTCTTCGCGTCGTCCTTGGGCTTGAGAATCCAGCTCTCGGGGATGATGGGCAGCTCATCGACGCGCCAGACCTTCTTGCCGGACTGGCCGCGCGGCACGTCATCGGGCGTGTACTCGTCGGGGTCGGCCTGTTCGAGCATGTGCCCGAAGCACCAGGTCACTTTGTCGGTGCCGCACTCGATGAAGCCGTCGCCCTTGCCGGTCGCGCCCAGCTCGCCGGCGATGGCCTTGGCGACGGACGGCTTTTCTGCGATGAAAAGGCGCATGGTGTGTCTCCCTACCAGGTGATGACCGGACGGATCACGGTCTTGATTTGCGAACGATTGATCGGGCCGAAGTAGCGGCCGTCGAAGGATGTGGCGCTCACGTCCGACATAAGCAGCACCTCGGAATTGCCGAGCGTGTAGCTGTTGGACTGATAGCGCGGCAGCGGCCGACCGGCCTTGTCGGCCTTGATCGGCGCGCTGAGGGGCAGCAGCTCGCCGTTGACGCGCACGCCGTCATCGGCGACGGCGACGGCATCGTCTTTAGCGGCTAAAACGCGCTTCATCATGTAGCCGTAGCCGCCCTGGCAGAAGCCGGCCCCGATGTAGCCCCTCTCCTTGGCGTCATCGAACACGCCGAGCTGCGGCGGGCAGAAGAGGACGTAGGCCCCCTTCTCCACCGGCGCGCTGCTCGTCCAGTACAGGCCGACCGGAATGCTCTTGGTGGTGTTCACGCGGGCACCGGCGGCATAGCCGCCGGCGGCCAGCAGCAGGGCGGCCACGCCCGCGATGACGACGCCTGCCGCGATGCGTTTCAGGATGCGGCTCATATCGTGATGCCCTCCCCTTCCGTCTCGGCCTGTGCGACGGCGCGCAGGCGGTCGCTGACCTTGGGCGCAGGGATCGCGGCGCGTGCCGAGAACACTGGGTCTTTGAAGTACAGGGGTTGCTTGCCGTAGATCGCCGGGTAGCCCGCGACGTAGATCACCATGTCGCCGGCTTCTTCGATCTCGCCCTGGGCGTTCTTCTTTGGCCCCGGCATGCGCAGGCATTCGTCGGGCGTCAGCAAGGGCCGCTGCACTTCCTGGTAAGTGCGCGACACCTGGCCCAGCATCGCCGCCGTGCGGCGGCCGCTGGTCGTGATCTGCTCCTTCACCACGGTGGTCTGCCCGGTGAGGCGGGACAGGTGTTCGGCCGTCTCGACGCGGTTGGGCGGGTAGGCGTTCTGCACGTGGCAGTTCGACGTGATGCTTTCGTCGTGGCCGTAGCCCGTCTCGCGGCTCTTGAGCTGGTTAATGTCCTGGCAGATGAGGTAGCACTTGATGCCGTAGCCGGCCACGAAGGCCAGCGACTCTTGCATGATCTCCAGCTTCCCGAGGCTCGGGAACTCGTCCAGCATCATCAAGAGCCGGTGCTTGTAGTGCGCCACCGGCCGGCCGCCCTCGAAGTCCATCTTGTCGGCCAGCAGGCGCACGATCATGTTCACCATGACGCGCACCAGCGGCCGCAGGCGGGCCTTATCGTTGGGCTGGGTGACGATGTAGAGGCTTACCGGGTCGTCCTCGTGCATCAACTGCTTGATGCGGAAGTCCGACCGGCTGACGTTGCGGGCCACCACGGGGTCGCGGTACAGGGCCAGGTACGACTTGGCCGTGGACAGCACCGATCCGGCTTCTTCCTCGGGCCGATCCATCATGTCGCGGGCCGCCGAGCCGATGGCGTGATGGTTCTGGCCGTCTACGTGCCCGTAGGTCGCCATTTCCATCCAAAGCTCGCCAATGTCCCGGTTCGGGTCGGCCAGCATCGCATCGACGGACGGCAGCGTGGCGGTGCCGCCATCGTCCTTGGCCTTGTACAGCGCGTGCAGGATCACGCCGACCAGGAGCGCGAAGGCGGTCTTCTGCCAGTGCGAGTCCAGGCCCTTGCCGTCCGGGTCAACGATCAGCGTGGCAAGGTTCTGCACGTCACCCACCTCGTATTCGGTGCCGAGGCGGATTTCGTCCAGCGGATTCCAGCAGACGCCGCCCGAGGTGCTGGCCGGCTCGAAGCGCAGCACCTTGTTCTTGGCGTGCTTCTGCCGCCAGCCGGCGGTCAAGGCCCACAACTCGCCCTTCAAGTCGGTGATGACGCTGCTCGCGCCCCACGACAGCAGCGTGGGCACCACCAGGCCGACGCCCTTGCCCGAGCGCGTGGGCGCGTAGGTCAGCACGTGCTCGGGGCCGCTGTGCCGCAGGTAGAAGAAATTGCCGTCCTTGTCCTGCCAGCCGCCCACGTACACGCCGGTAGCCGTGGGTGCGGCCTTGCCGGTGACGATCTCCAGGACGTTGCGCTCGCGTGGCAGCAGGCCGGCCGCCTGAATGTCCTTCTTCTCGGCCCAGCGGGCCGAGCCGTGCAGGTACTCGTTCGCCTTCGAGCTGTTGGACGTGACGACCTTCGCCACGGCCACGCCCAGCAGGCCCACGGTCGAAACCAGCATCCCCATGCTGCCGGCCTTCATGATCTCGTCCGGGTACTGGCTGTACCACTTGTACGTCCAGTGCAGGATCGACCAGGGCGCGTACACGTGGCCCACGTTGGGGCCGAGGGTCGCGTGATAGGCGAACGTGTGGGCGAAGAACTGCGTCGCGGCCTGGAGGCCGCCGACCATCGAGGCCGCGCCCAGCACCGGCAGCAGCTTGCTCGGCTTCGGTTTGGCGGTTCGGACTTGCGGCCCTACCGCGTTGTTCATCTTGATCTTCATCTACTCCTTCCTTTCGACGTTTTGATGGAGCCTTTCGCGGTGATCGAGACGGCATCGCCGACCGCGATGCGCGTCAAGCGCCGGGCCGTGGCCTGGTCGATGGGCATAACCATGACCTCATCACCGTTTCAAGAGGGCCAGCGCCTGGCCCTCGATAGTCCTGGTGCCCTGGAACGTGAGCGCACCATCACCGGCAGTATATCGGGAATGCTTCGGTATATCGAAACCTTTAGGCGCTTTGCCTCGCGTTCGGCGATGTACTTGTCGGCGGCGGCGACGCCCGGCGGCGTCTGGCCTACTCCTGTTCCTGGCCGAGAAATTCCCCGTCGCAGTGCGTGATCTGGTTGGGTTCCTTGCTGCTCCACGTGACGAGGAACATCACGCGGCAATAGCACTTCACTTCCGCCGGCGATGCGAACCACACCGAGTTCGGACAGTGCTCGCAAACGGTGCTGGCTTTGGGGCGGCGGTTTTCTTCCAAGGCGTCCAACGTCGGGCTTCCGGTGGACGGTGGCGGCGTGAAGGCCGGCGTCGGCGCGGTCGCCTCGGCCGGCGGCTGGCCGGCCGTCGCCTGCTCGGGCGACGGCTGCGGCTCCGGTAGCGTGCTGGTCGGCAGCGGGCCGCTGTCCAGGGCCGCCAGCGCCGCGTCCAGTTCGTCCTCGATGCTCTGGTCTTCGGTTCGCTCATGGGTGTTCTCCTTGTTCAAAAGCGCCTGCCGCCGGCTCTCAAGAGCCGGATCGGTGAAGGTGATGGGTAGCTGGGAATCGACGGCGGCGCGGATCATCTGCGCCTTGAACTCCACCGTGCCGTTGACGGTGATGCGGTTGCCGTAGCGTTGCATCGCCAGGCGCAGGGCTTTGCAGCCCTTCGCGCGTGGCCTCGCGGGAGACTTGCAGGCGGTCACCGTCATCGCGCACGGCGCTCATGCCGGCGCGGAAGATGATCGTCCCCTTCTTCGTGATGTTGTCCACCGCCGGCGCGTGGCCGGGCTTCGCCTGGCCCTCGCCCCGGATGGTGTTGCCCTTGAGGCCCTGGGCCGCCTCGCGGGCGCGCAGGGCGGCCAGGGCGTCGGCGCCGCCGTGCTGCGCCTCCTTCTGAGCCAGTCGGCCCACGTGCGCCGGCGGTGCTCGGCGTAGAGGGCCGTGCGCTCCTGCTGGAACTGCTTGTTGATCGCCTGGATTTCGCTGCGCAGGGCCTTGCTCGCCTGGGCGTACAGCAGCTTCTTGTTCGCGCGGCCCTCGCCGACCACCTTAATCGTGGCGCGGCGCAGGCGGTTCGACCTCTTGGCCGCCTCGATCAGCCGATCCTTGCGATGCCGGGCGCGCTCCAGGGCCTGGGCGCGCGCCGTGGTCAGTTCTGCTGCTCGGCCTTGTACTTCGCGTACAGCTCCACGGTGTTGACGCGAAGGCGGATGGGGTCTTTGCGGTACTGCCGCTTCGCGGTGGTTTGCGCCTGCCGTTCGGGCGAAGCCTCGAACGGGCTGCCGCGCCTCCAGGCTCGGCTTGAAAGGTCGCGGGCTACTGTGCTCGCCTTCACCATCGTTCCGTCGCCGGCCTCGAACACGAGGCCATTGGCGCGGACGCGCAGCTCCATTCCGTTGTCGCGCATGACCTGGTGCAGTTCCTGCCAGGACTGCGCGCCCTGATCTCGTCCAGGCACTCGCGCTTGACCCAGCCGACCAGGCTTTCAACGCCGGCATGCCGCTCCATGTCGGCGGCCCGGCCCTCCGCGCCGCGCTTGCGCGGCTCGTGGTTGTCGCGCTCCAGGCCGTAGTCGCGCTCCAGGGCCGTGCAGAGTTCCGCCAGCGCCCGGTGCGGGTAGTACGGCTCGTGCATCGTGTGCCGCGTCGGGTGAATCTTGTTGATGGCGATGTGGATGTGCAGGTTGTCGGTGTCGTTGTGGACGGCACTGATCGCTGATGCTCGCCATAACCCAGCCCGACGCAGATGCGTTCCTCAATCGCGCGCAAGGTGTCGGCGCTGGGCTGCTCGCCGGCCCGGAAGCTGACGATCAGGTGGTAGGTCTTGTCGCCCTTCGCGCGGGTGTTCGTGTGCTGGGTCGCCAGCACCTCCGTGATGGCGTCCTGATGGAACCGGCTTCGCAGTTCGTCGCCTGCACGTGGCCCAGCCGGTGGTCTTTGCTTTGGGCGTCGGTGATGTAGTTCGCCAGGCCCGCGAAGTCGCTCTTGCCAAGCGAGCGCATCGGCACGTGCTTGGCGATCATGGCCGCCCCTCCGGCTTTTTAGCCGCTAAAGAAGTCAAGGCTCGGCCCTCGGCTGAACCACGGCCTTCATGATCCGGCTCATTTCGTCCTGGGTGGCCTCGATCCGGCCCAGCAGGGCCAGGATGGTCGCCTCGCCGAACTGGAGCGTTCGCACGTCATCGGTCAGCCAGAGCTTGAGCAGGCCGCCAAGGCGGCCAAGGTCGCCGTTGACGCGCACCAGCTCGCGCACGTGCTGGTAGTCCATGACGCCCTTGATCTGGTAGCCCTGGCCCACGTCGCGCAGATAGCGCGCCACGCTGACGCCCGCCCTCTTGGCGTTCGCCTCGATCTCGTCTTTCTCTTCGGGGAACACCGGCACCCGCAGGTGCTGCCGCCGCCGGCGGCCGTGTTCCTTTTCGTCGTTCTCCATGCCTCGCCTCGTCTCTCATGCCGGCGGTAGCCGGCTGCCTCGCAGAGCAGGATGACCCGTTGAGCGCCCCCGGCGCGAATAAGGGACAGTGAAGATAGATAACCGGCTCGCCGGTTAGCTAACTTCACACATCCTGCCCGCCTTACGGCGTTAATAACACCAAGGAAAGTCTACACCAGCCATTACGATTTATCCGCAACTATCGCGCTATCAGGCCGCAAAAGCAGCAACGGATATAGCGAAAACCGCCACAATGGCCCATAATGCCGCTATCGAAGCGTGCCAATGCACGCCGATAGCGGACTTTTTGCGTTGCCGTAGCGCCGCTTAGTAGCGTTACATTTGCGATGAGAGGATTAGATGGACGAACACGATGCCAAAGACCTACCCCGAAGAGCTGGCTGAATGGGTGAAGGGACGGGAAGCCAAGAAGCCGCGCCAGGACAAGCACGTGGTCGCGTTCCTGGCCGTCAAGAGCGACGTTCAAGCGGCGCTCGATGCGGGCTATGCGATGAAAACGATCTGGGAGCACATGAAGGAAACCGGCCGGCTGCGCTGTCGGTACGAAACCTTCACCCAGCACGTGAAGCGGTACATCAAGGCCGCGCCGGTAGCTTCCCCGCCGCCTCCCGCCACTCCCCCGGACAGCCAGCCCAAGGGCGCGAAGCCCGAGCCGAAGGCCGCCCCGCCGGCCTCGGAATCCAAGAGTGAGCCGCCCAAGATCGGCGGCTTCACGTTTGATGCGACTCCAAAGAAAGAGGATTTACTGTAATGGCGAAAATTCACATGGTTCTGCAAGGCAAGGGCGGCGTCGGCAAGTCGATGATCGCGGCCACCATCGCGCAGTACAAAGCCGGCAAGGGACAGAAGCCGCTTTGCATCGACACCGATCCGGTGAACGCGACGTTCGAGGGCTACAAAGCCCTCAACGTGCGCCGGCTCAACATCATGGACGGCGACGAGATCAACACCCGGAATTTCGACGCCCTGGTCGAGATGATCGCGTCGGCCGAGGGCGACGTCATCATCGACAACGGGGCCAGCTCGTTCGTGCCGCTGTCGCACTACCTCATCAGCAACCAGGTGCCGGCGCTGCTCCAGGACATGGGCCACGAACTCGTGGTGCATACGGTCGTCACCGGCGGCCAGGCCCTGGTGGACACGGTGAGCGGCTTCGCCCAGCTCGCCAGCCAGTTCCCGGCCGAATGCCTGTTCGTGGTCTGGCTGAACCCGTATTGGGGGCCAATCGAGCACGAGGGCAAGGGGTTCGAGCAGTTGAAGGCGTACACGACCAACAAGGGCCGTGTGTCCGCCATCATCCAGATTCCGGCGCTGAAAGAGGAAACCTACGGCCGCGACTTCGCCGAAATGCTCCAGGATCGGCGCACCTTCGATGAGGCCCTGGCCGATTCGGCGCTCACGATCATGACGCGGCAGCGGCTCAAGATCGTGAAAACCCAGCTCTTCGCCCAGCTCGAAAACGCGGCGGTGCTCTGATGGCGGCCGACGACAAGATCGAGGAGCTGATACGGGAGATCGCGGCCAAGCACGGCATCGCCGTGGGCCGCGACGATCCGATCTTGATCCTCCAGACCATCAACATGAAGCTGATGCAGGACAGCGCATCGGCCCAGCAGGAAATCTTGGACGCCTTCAAGTCGGAACTGGAGTCCATCGCCCACCGATGGGGTGATGACGCCAAGGGAAAGGCGGAAAGGACGCTCAACGCGGCGTTGGCGGCCAGCAAGGACGCCATGACGCGGGGAATGCAGGAGGGCGCGAAGGCGGCCGCCGAGGCCGTGCGGCGTGAGGTTGAGGCGGTGACGGCGCAGCTCGTCGCGCCGATCCGCGAGGCGCGGCGCGTCGCCATGATGAACATGGTCGCGGCCGGCATGGCGGTCGTGGCCGCCGGCCTGGCCCTGTGGGCCTCGCTGTAGATGGCGATGCGGGATCTCATCGTCAGAACTGGCGATGGTCGACCGCGCCGGCGGCATCGCCAGGTTCGGCGATGCTGGCCAGCTCCCGGCATCGTCGCTTGTGACGATGCTGCAGGATGATTCCACCAGGCCCTCGGCGGCCTCCCTCGCCAGAAATGGCGATGCTCGAGAAAAAAGCCCGGCGACCGCCGGGCTTCGTTTTTATGCGGGCCTGGCTGACAGGCCCAAGGACTGCGATCTCCCTGGCCGCTCCTGGGCCTGGGATTGCTTGCGCTCCTGCTCCTGCTTGCGCATCAGCAGCTCATGCCGGCGGGCGGCCTCGCGCATGGCATCCCAATCGGAAGCCAGCTCGGGTTCTCGGCGCGCATCTTGCGCGTCGCCAGCTCTTCGATCTTCGGCGAGTGCAGGCCCATGCCTTCCTTGATCTCGCGGACGGCCTCCAGGCGCGCGTGAAGCGTCTGCAAGCGGGCCTGCTGCTGCGCCTGCTGGTTCTGCCAGGCTCGCTTAGAGCCGGGCAGGAAAGCCGGCCAGGCGCGGACGCCTGGGTCTGCTGCAAACGGGCCTGCTGCCGGTCGATCAGGTTTTCTAGCCTGTCCTCGATGTGCTCCACCTGGTCGTGCTTGGCCTGCACGTAGAGCGCCAGGGTTTCGGGGTAGGACTGCTCGACCGGGGCCGCCTCTAGGGTGGCCTGCTGCTCGATCTCGGCCGCCTGGGCGGCCTCCAGCAAGTCGGCTCCGGTGTCCCGCGCGAAGCGCCGAAGGCGGCACCGCCGAGGGTGGCCGGCAGCTGACGCGGGCCGGCTTGGTGGCGCGGCTCTCGGTGCCGCTGCCGGGGATGGTGAGTCGTTTCAGGGCGTGCCTCCTTTTTAGCCGCTAAAGCTACATGGAGCGCCCCCGCGTCAGTTTCGGGGCCTCTGCGGCGACTGCCGCCTTGCCCTGGGCGTTGTAGCTGATGCTCTTTGCGCTCCCAATTTCAGGTACTTTATCGAAATCTGACCGAGCGTGCATGACAAAGTTCTTGCCGATCTGCTGGTACACGTTGGTGGCGTCGGCATGAACGATCACGCCGGCGTGGGTCTGCTTCTTGTCGGCCGCTTGGGCCGTGTACAGGTTGTAGATGCCGGGCTTCAACGCGCCCGCCTTGTCTACTTTCTGATTCGTCCAAGCGCCGTCCTTTTCGGCCTGAACGATGCGTTGACCGTTCATGACCAAGAGGCGTTCTTTCATCGGGCACTCCTATGGTTGCCGTAGTTCTCAAAAGGGTGATGGTGGCCCCATGCAAGCCGCGCTCCAACAAAAAAGCCGACCTCGGCAAAGCGAGGCCGGCTCTTCCCAGCGGCCGGGTTGTGCGTTTTGTCAGGGTTCCAGGGTAATTTTAAGGAAAACCAACCGATTTATCAGGTCTTTTTGCGTCCGCCGCTGGTCGGATCGGCCGCCCGGCCTTGCGCCATGACGGTTTCCAGGGCCTCCAGCCGGCCGCGAAGCCCGGCCGCTTCCTCGCGGGCCTGGGCAGCGTCGCGCTTCGCCTGGTCGCGCTCGCCCTGGGCGGCGGTCAGCCGCTCGGCCTGGCGGTGTGCCTCGGCCGCCATCGCCTTGCGCTGCTCCTGGTGGGCCTGCTCGGCCGCCTCGGCCTTGGCCTGCACCTTCACCAGCTCCGCGCGCACCTGGTCGCGCTCGGCGGCGGCCGCCTCGGTGGCCTTCCGCTGCTCGGCCTGAGCGGCGCGCGCCTGGTCGGTCGCCTGGTTCGCCCGCTCCAGGTCGGCACGCAGCTCGCCGGCGCGGCGCTCGATCTCGGCGGTACGGCTGTTCGCGGCCGCGAGGTCGGCCCGCAGGGCCTCCACCTGGTCGGCGCTGGCCGTGGCCTCTCCTGGCCTTGTCGCGCTCTGCGCGCGCCTGGCGGGCTTCCTGATGGGCGTGATCCAGCTCCGTGCGCAGCTCGCCGGCCCTGGCCTCGGCCGCCGCGCGCTCGCTGGTCGCCGCGAGCTTGCCGCGCAGCTCGTCGGTTCGCCCTTGGCGGCCGCCTCGACGGCCTCCAGGGCCGCGATGCGGGCCTTGGCCTCGTCCAGCTCGCCGGTGAGCTGGTCGGCCAGCTCTGCGGCTTCCTGGCGCGCTGCTTCCGTCTCCTGGCGCACGGCCTCCAGCGCCTCGCGCTCGGCGGCCAGGCGGTTGTTCGCCATTTCCAGCGCCACGGCCCACAAGTCGCCGCCCAGCTCGGCCAGCTTGTCAGTGATCGCCTGCGGTGCCGGCTCGCGGATCGGGCGGCCTGGCTGGCCTTGCGTGCGCGCCACTCGTTCATCGCCTCGCTGATGGTGGTGAAGCTGCCGCTGCCGAGCTGCTTGCGCACGTTCGCCAGCGTGGGTTCTGGCCGGCCGCGTCCAGTTCGTCGGCCACCGCAAATATCTGCTCCTTCGAGATCGCCATGTCGGCCTCCTTGGCCGGTTGTATGTTGTAGCGTGAAGCATACTACAACATACAACACTACGCAAGCGGTTTAGCTGAACTTTTTAGCGGCTAAAACGCGGGAAAAAGCCCCGCTCGATGGCGGGGCGATGGGTGGGTCGGTGGTCGGCGATGCCCGGCGCTGGGCGTGTCAGCCCTCCAGCAGCGCGACAAGCTGCACGGTGCCAAGGTCGGCCTCGAACTCCTGGCCGTCATCCTCGTATTTGAGCCAGGCCCAGCCCTCGGCCGGGGGCCGGCGGTTGAGGATCAGCCGTGCCGGCCGGTCGTCGTGCTTGACCTGGATGATGGCCTTCTTGAGCTTGTCGGGGTCGGCCTCCTTCGGCTCCTTCTTCCCCTTGGCGTCATCATCCTGCGGCCCCTGCTCGCCGTCGCCGGCCTCGGCGTCGGTCTTGCCGGTCAGCGCATCGACGGTGTTGGGATCACGGTCGCCGTCCTCGTGACTGCGCTTGTCCTCCAGGAACTCGCGCAGCAGCTTCACCGAGCCGCGCGTCAGCTCCTGGCTGTCGTCGGCCAGCCAGGCGGCCACCTCGTCGGGGTTCTTCTTGTAGGCCGTCACCAGCTCGTTGATGACAGTCACGTCCTTGCCCCGGCCGCTATTGAACGCCTCGGCAATGGGTTCGGGCAAGTCCAGCAGCGTGACGTGCTGCGTGACGAAGGCCGGCGACTTGCCGATCTCCTTGGCGATCTCGCCCTTCTTCTTGCCCTTCGCCAGCTCGCGGCCGATGAAGTCGGCGATCTCACGCGCCGTCAGCTCGTTGCGTTGCAGGTTCTCGATAACCTGGTCGGCCTCGTTGTAGTCGTTGTCGATGAAGGCCGGGATCGTGGTCTTGTGCGCCCACTTCGAGCCGCGATAGCGCCGCGCGCCGTGGTTGATGAGGTAGCGCCCCGGTGCGTCCGGGTTCTCGCGCACGCTGATGGGCGACTTCACGCCGCGCGCTTTGATCGTCTCGCCGATCTCCGCGATGCTCTCCGGCGAGAAGCCGGGGTTGTCGGCCGTGCGCGGCTGGTGCGGGTCTTCGTCGATCAGGTCAAGCGGCAGCTCCTGCGGGCCTGCGCCGCCGGCGTTGGCCGCCGGCTGCTCGTTCAGCAGGCCGGCCAGGTCGCCCAGCCCGTCCAGGCCCAGCCCGGACGATTGCGGCTTGTCCTGCTCCTTCTTCTTGGCGTTGGTCTTGGCGCTCATTGCGCGATCTCCATCTTCGTGAACACGTAATCCGCCAGCGCACGCACCTCCTGGGTGGCCTTCCGCGCGGCGGTCTTCTTGATCTTCCACACCGGCATCTGCTCGCCCAGCGCCTCGGCGATGCTGTCACGCGCGCCGATGCTGAACGGCAAGATGAGCTGCGGGTATGCCTGCTGCAACGTCGCCAGGTTGTTGACGTGGCGCGGCTTCCGCGCGTCCACCTTGTTCGGCACCATGCCGAGGAAGCGCAGCTTGGGTTCTGCTTGCGCAGGTTGCTGATGACCGCGACCATCTTCTTCATGCCCTGCAAGCTGTACGCCTCCATTTCGATGGGCGACAGCATGTAGTCGGCCGTCAGCACGGCCGCCGTCATGGCGACGCCAAGGGAGGGGGCCGTGTCGATCAGGCACACGTCGAAGAACTCGCCCAGCGCGGCCACACTGGCCCGCAGCGCGGCGGCCGCCTGGGAAAGCTCCATCTTGTCCAGGTTCGCCAGGTTGGCGTCTGCCGCGATCAGCGCCAGGCCGTCATCCTCCCGGTCAGCGAACCAGGCGCGCAGCTCGTCGCCGCCGGCGGTGAACATGCGACTGGCGGGATAGCCCGAGTCGTGGCCGGCCAGCGTCCAGCTCGCATTGCCCTGGGTGTCCAGGTCGATCACTGCAACCCGAAGGCCGCGCTCCTGGAAGTCGAACGCCAGGTGGCAGGTTGCGAACGTCTTGCCTTGACCGCCTTTCTGAATTGCCGTGACCAGTGTTTTCATGAGTTGGGTTCCTGTTTCCTCTTTCCCTTGGCGTCGGCTTCCCAACGCTTGACGATGAACGCTTGATGCTCCGGCAGTACCGCCGTCACCCGCTCGAAGCCCTGCGGGAGCACTTCCCCCGCCACTGCCCACACGCGGCTGACCGCTTGCGATACCGCCCCCTTGGTCAGCCCCAGCGAGGCCACAAACTCGGCCTGGGGCCTTCCATCGACCAGCACGCCGCGCGCTATGTCGATGGTCTGTTGCCCGATCTCCAGGCCCTTGATCGCCGCCTGGAATTGGGCTTCGGTTAGCCGTTTCTTCATGGAGAACACCCATATAAACTCCACACCCGGTTGTTGAACAAAAGGCGGTGCCAGCCGCCGACCATGTGCAGAAGTTTAGCTAAACTCGCCGCCCGCGTCAAGCGTTTTAGCGGCTAAAAATGGGCGCGTGATCTTCTTTCTTGGCGTTCAACCTGGCCGCGTCAGCGGCACTCATGAAGAACGTCATCAGCGGGCCGACCGTGCGGCTCGAACCGTTGGCAAAGCACACGTCGAACTGACCGCCGGCGGTGTGCGGATCGACGCCTTCCACCAGTCGCCAGGGGTCAAGGCCCCATTCCTCGGATTGCGCGCTGTACCAATAGGCCGGCGCATCGCCGTTCAAGTCGCTGGCCGCGTACTCGCGCACCAGGACGGCCACCCGGCCGGTGTTCGGCTCCACGAATCCCGGCGGGTAGGGTAGGGTCTGTTTTTTCATGTCAAAGCCCCTTCGGCTTGTAGATCGAAACGAAGTAGGTGATCGC
Source organism: Aminobacter sp. SR38 (assembly GCF_014843375.1). Classification (NCBI taxonomy): domain Bacteria; kingdom Pseudomonadati; phylum Pseudomonadota; class Alphaproteobacteria; order Hyphomicrobiales; family Phyllobacteriaceae; genus Aminobacter; species Aminobacter sp. SR38. The sequence continues at coordinate 10,309 of NZ_CP062120.1, read as the reverse complement.
GGTCAGCACCGCGAAGTACGCCAGGAACGACCAACCGGCATACACGCCAGGCGTGTTCCAGTGGTAGAGCATCCGCACGAACTGGAAGAAGGTGGCAATCGACAGCACCCACTTGAGGATCGGCCAGACCAGCACGGTCGCCACCCATACGAACTTGACCAGGCCGGCCAGCAGGCCAGCACCGGGGGCCTTGTTGGGGGCAGCAGACGCGGCGGCAGGCTCCACCGGCGCGGGCGCGGCGGGCTGCTCGATCTCCTTGGGGAACTTGATGATGTTGGACATAGCTTGACCCTCCACGCGCTTACGTGTTGAATGCTGGGTGCTCCCACTCGGAAGCATGGTTACGGTGTGCCAGCACCAGGCCAAGCGCCCCGGATCACTCCGGGGCGTTCCTCCACCTGGGGCCGCCCTTGATCTTGCCTCGGCTCACGCAATACTCCTTCTTGGCGTCCTCGATAGGCCCGGCCGTTGCCGACCGGGCCATGTGCTCTTACCAGCCGGCCCGGCGCTTGGCCTGCTCGACGGCTTCCATCGACCAATGGCCCTTGGCCTGCCCCTCCAGGGAGCATCCGGCGAAGTACGCCTTGCCGCGCAGTTCCTCGGCTTTGCACACCAGCTCGGCCGCCTCGGCCATCATGGCCGCGATCTCGTCACGGCGGGCCGGGAAGTCGGTCGCTGCCGCGCCCTCCAGCTCGTCAATCCAGGGCATAATCTTGTTGTCGCTCATCGGACTTTCTCCGGTAGTTGACCTGGGCAATGTGCCCGGCCTTCAAGTGCTATATTAGGGCAAAATGCCCTAGCCTGTCAAGCACTTTAGCTAAACTTTTTCGCTTTACCGGAATCCGAAGGCTAAACTTTAGCCGCTAAAACCTTTCCCTTGGCGTCAATCCTCTTTCCAGATCACGCCCAGCCCGGCCTGGTCGCACAGGATCGCCCATGCCGCATAGGGAATCGGGGTGTCCTCGCCGATCCAGCGGCGGATCGTGCGGTCGCCCTTCGCGCCCAGCCCCAGCGCCTTCGCGGCCTTGCTGCCGCTGAACCCGGCCAGGCGCAGCACCTCTCGGACTTCCTCGCCGGTCGGTTGCGCCCAGCGTTCGGCCGGCTTCAAGCACTCCAGCCGGATATTGGCGTCGTTCGTCATTCGTTCGTTCTCCTGGTCAAGTGATAAGCCGCAACTGGTCGAAGCCGTAGATCGACTGGATGCAGCTCGGGTCTGAATCGACCACGCGCCGGCCTGCGCGATTGGTCTTGTACGTTACCGGCCTGTCGTCGTGCGCCCACACCTGGCGGGTGTCGGGATGCACCTTCACGATGATGATGCGCTTGCCGATGTAGCGGTCGAAAACCGGGTGATGGACGCTCACGATCTCGCACCGCTGGCCGGGCTTGAACTCCACCAGGTCGGCCGGGCCTCCATCGCCATTCCTGGCGATGCTGCAGGTTGCCGCGCTCGCTCGCGGCATCGTTGTTTCCGGCGATACAGGCCCGCCCTCGCCCGGCTCGGCATCGTCGGCTTTGACGATGCTGCAGGTCATCGTCGTTTCTGGCGATGCGGGATCTCGCCCGGGCCTGCGCCGGTGATTTTCCCTTGGCGTCCAACCCGGCGGCCCTGGCCGCCTTGATCCTGGTCGCGGCCTCGGCCGCCCAGCGCCTGGCGATGAAGGCCCGATGCGAGGGCAGCACCACATCGACCAGGACGAACCCCGGCGGCACCAGGACGGTCGCCGGTGCGCCGCGCCGGCGGCTCCAAGCCGGCCAGCCAAGCGGGCAGGGAGCATCGGCCAGGCGGTCGCGGTAGCTGGCCTCGACCATCACCGGGCGCTTCTTCTCGGCTCGCTGCGCAGCCAGGATGCCGCGCGCAACCTCGTCCACCGTCATGCAGCCCTGCGCCGTGTCGAAGTGCGAGCGGTAGCCCGTTTCGGAGATAAACGGCCTGTCCAGGTCGATGACGTGGAACTGGAAGTGGGCACCCAGCGGCCCGCCGTAGCCGGCCTCGTACTCCACCAGGGCGCGCATGTCGCCATCCGCGACCAGGAACTGGCCGCGCTGGCCCCACAAGGGCACGTCGCCAGGCACCGCCGCGCAATGGCGCTCGATGACCTGGCCGGGCGCGTCGTGGTCGGCCATGCTGCCCACGTGCGTTCCGCCGTTCATCTTCCAGATGACGGCCTCGTATCGGTCGCTGGCCGCCTCGGCGGCCGCACCGTCACCGCGCATGATCGCCGCGTCGATCTCCACCACGGCCGCCACGGCGGCGGCCAGCAGCTCGTCGCGGTCGGTGGGCAGCTCGGCCAGCAGCTCGGCCGCCGGCGCGTTCCAGTCCTGGCCCGGCTGGGCCGGCGTCTTGCGTTTCTTCGCCATCGGCCGGCCCCTCAAGTGTCAGCACGCCGCCACGCGATCACGTCGCGGGCTTCGTAGCCGTGGCGCTTGCAGTCGTCGCAGAATCCCGAGCTGAACCCCTTGTGGTTCGTGCCGATCCATGCGGCCGGCTTGCCGCATTCGTGGCCGTAGGTGCCCGGCTCGGCGTTGTGGCACTTGCCGTCCGTCGCGTAGCTGTTCGTCGGTGCCTGGGGAGCGTTGTTCCTGGTCATGGTCGCCTCCTGGAAGCCCCGGCCGAAGCCGGGGCCGCCCCTCATCAGTCAATAGCCCGGTAGATCGCGGCCGCCTCGGCGTGGCTGGCTGCGAAGCCGCGCAGGAAGTGATAGCGGTCGATCAGGGCATCGCCGGCGTCCGTGTCGGCGGCCTCGGCCGCGAGCTGACCCAGCGCGAACAGGGTTGCGACAATGCCGGCGGCGTCGGCCGACAACTCGCCTCGGAAGCCGTTGCCGTCCACCTCGATCTCCAGGCGGTCGGCCAGGTCGGGGGCCATGTAAAAACCGCCGTCCGACAAGGTGTAGTAGTGCCAATACGCGCCGCTGTAGCGTTCGCAGAGCCGGCGAAGCCAGGCATACACCAGGGCCTCGCCGCGCATCATCAGACGCGGGCCGAAGTAGGCGGGCAGGAAGTCGAGGCGCTGGGCCTCGGCGACCAGGGAAGCGGTAACGGGTTGCTCTTGGGTGTTCATCGGACTTTCTCCGGTAGTTGACCTGGGCGAAATGCCCGGCCTTCAAGTGCTATATTAGGGCAAAATGTCCTAATCGTCAAGCACTTTAGCTAAACGTTTTAGCCAAACCTTGCCCTTTCCCTTGGCGTGCATTACAATGTAATTCACGAACCCAACCGGAGAACCAATCATGGCTGCAAACCAGCTCGTACAAACGCGCATCGACGGCGCGATCAAGGAAGAAGCGGCGGCCGTCCTGGCCGCGATGGGCCTTACCGTGTCCGACGCGGTGCGGCTGCTGCTCACGAAGGTGGCCCAGGACAAGGCGCTGCCCTTCGAGCCGCTGATTCCGAACGCCACCACCATCGAGGCGATGAAGGAAGCCCGCAAGGGCAAGCTGCCGCGCTTCGCCACCGTCAACGATCTGATGGCCGATCTGCATGCGGCAGATTGAGCGCACCGGCCAGTTCAAGCGCGACTACAAGCGCGAGGCGAAAGGGCAGCACCGGGCCACGCTCGACGCCGACCTGGTGCCCGTCCTGGTCGCGCTCGCCGACGACCAGCCGCTGGAACCTCGGCACCGCGACCACGCGCTGACCGGGGACTGGAAGGATCACCGGGATTGCCACGTCAAGCCCGACCTGGTGCTGATCTACCAGAAGCCCGACGCCGACACGCTGCGCCTGGTGCGCCTCGGCTCTCACCCGAACTCGGCTTGTGATCGGCGCGGGCCTGGCCCCGCGTCTCACGTTTCATTGACACTTGAGGGGCGCTTTCCGCGCCACCGGCCGAGCTGGCCGACCCCCTTCCTTGGCGTAAAACCTGCGGCGGTGGAGCTGCTGCGATGCTTGAGGATCGCGCGGCCGGTCGAACCGCGGCGACCTGGTTGGGGAGTGAGGGGCTTTGCCCCTCGCAAGCTCGAACTGCCTTCCGCCAGGCGCTTGCGCCTGGCTCTAAGCCGTAGCGCCGAAGGCGCTCCATTGTGGGGTGAGGCCGCAGGCGGCCGAGGGCGTAGCCCTGGGGATGGGAGGCCGCTTGCGGCCGGTGGGATCGAGAAGTTTCCCCTTCGGCGGCCGGTCATGCTGCGCGGTAGCTTGGGCCGTGTTGCCGTTTTTTTCGCCAGCCTCTGGTTAAAACTACCTGGTTATATAAAAAGGTTATAAAGACGGTTAAAAACCTGGTTAGCATGACCGAAAAACGCGCGTAAACCGTTGTCACGCCAAGGAAAAGCGCGAAGAGGCAGCCCCTCAAGTGTCAATGGATAAGCCCCCCATGTGTCAATACGCTGCCCCTCAAGTGTCAAGAACCGCGCCCCTCGTGTCAGTAGGGCCGCCCCTCATCAGTCAATAGCCCGGTAGATCGCGGCCGCCTCGGCGTGGCTGGCTGCGAAGCCGCGCAGGAAGTGATAGCGGTCGATCAGGGCATCGCCGGCGTCCGTGTCGGCGGCCTCGGCCGCGAGCTGACCCAGCGCGAACAGGGTTGCGACAATGCCGGCGGCGTCGGCCGACAACTCGCCTCGGAAGCCGTTGCCGTCCACCTCGATCTCCAGGCGGTCGGCCAGGTCGGGGGCCATGTAAAAACCGCCGTCCGACAAGGTGTAGTAGTGCCAATACGCGCCGCTGTAGCGTTCGCAGAGCCGGCGAAGCCAGGCATACACCAGGGCCTCGCCGCGCATCATCAGACGCGGGCCGAAGTAGGCGGGCAGGAAGTCGAGGCGCTGGGCCTCGGCGACCAGGGAAGCGGTAACGGGTTGCTCTTGGGTGTTCATCGGACTTTCTCCGGTAGTTGACCTGGGCGAAATGCCCGGCCTTCGTGCTATATTAGGGCAAAATGTCCTAATCGTCAAGCACTTTAGCTAAACGTTTTAGCCGCTAAACCTTGCCCTTTCCCTTGGCGTGCATTACAATGTAATTCACGAACCCAACCGGAGAACCAATCATGGCTGCAAACCAGCTCGTACAAACGCGCATCGACGGCGCGATCAAGGAAGAAGCGGCGGCCGTCCTGGCCGCGATGGGCCTTACCGTGTCCGACGCGGTGCGGCTGCTGCTCACGAAGGTGGCCCAGGACAAGGCGCTGCCCTTCGAGCCGCTGATTCCGAACGCCACCACCATCGAGGCGATGAAGGAAGCCCGCAAGGGCAAGCTGCCGCGCTTCGCCACCGTCAACGATCTGATGGCCGATCTGCATGCGGCAGATTGAGCGCACCGGCCAGTTCAAGCGCGACTACAAGCGCGAGGCGAAAGGGCAGCACCGGGCCACGCTCGACGCCGACCTGGTGCCCGTCCTGGTCGCGCTCGCCGACGACCAGCCGCTGGAACCTCGGCACCGCGACCACGCGCTGACCGGGGACTGGAAGGATCACCGGGATTGCCACGTCAAGCCCGACCTGGTGCTGATCTACCAGAAGCCCGACGCCGACACGCTGCGCCTGGTGCGCCTCGGCTCTCACCCGAACTCGGCTTGTGATCGGCGCGGGCCTGGCCCCGCGTCTCACGTTTCATTGACACTTGAGGGCGCTTTCCGCGCCACCGGCCGAGCTGGCCGACCCCTTCCTTGGCGTAAAACCTGCGGCGGTGGAGCTGCTGCGATGCTTGAGGATCGCGCGGCCGGTCGAACCGCGGCGACCTGGTTGGGAGTGAGGGGCTTTGCCCCTCGCAAGCTCGAACTTGCCTTCCGCCAGGCGCTTGCGCCTGGCTCTCCTGTAGCGCCGAAGGCGCTCCATTGTGGGGTGAGGCCGCAAGGCGGCCGAGGGCGTAGCCCTGGGGATGGGAGGCCGCGGCGGGTGGGATCGAGAAGGGGTTTCCCCTTCGGCGGCCGGTCATGCTGCGCGGTAGCTTGGGCCGTGTTGCCGTTTTTTTCGCCAGCCTCTGGTTAAAACTACCTGGTTATATAAAAAGGTTATAAAGACGGTTAAAAACCTGGTTAGCATGACCGAAAACGCGCGTAAACCGTTGTCACGCCAAGGAAAAGCGCGAAGAGGCAGCCCCTCGTGTCAATGGATAAGCCCCCATGTGTCAATACGCTGCCCCTCAAGTGTCAAGAACCGCGCCCCTCAAGTGTCAGTAGGGCCGCCCCTCATCAGTCAATAGCCCGGTAGATCGCGGCCGCCTCGGCGTGGCTGGCTGCGAAGCCGCGCAGGAAGTGATAGCGGTCGATCAGGGCATCGCCGGCGTCCGTGTCGGCGGCCTCGGCCGCGAGCTGACCCAGCGCGAACAGGGTTGCGACAATGCCGGCGGCGTCGGCCGACAACTCGCCTCGGAAGCCGTTGCCGTCCACCTCGATCTCCAGGCGGTCGGCCAGGTCGGGGGCCATGTAAAAACCGCCGTCCGACAAGGTGTAGTAGTGCCAATACGCGCCGCTGTAGCGTTCGCAGAGCCGGCGAAGCCAGGCATACACCAGGGCCTCGCCGCGCATCATCAGACGCGGGCCGAAGTAGGCGGGCAGGAAGTCGAGGCGCTGGGCCTCGGCGACCAGGGAAGCGGTAACGGGTTGCTCTTGGGTGTTCATCGGACTTTCTCCGGTAGTTGACCTGGGCGAAATGCCCGGCCTTCAAGTGCTATATTAGGGCAAAATGTCCCAATCGTCAAGCACTTTAGCTAAACGTTTTAGCCGCTAAACCTTGCCCTTTCCCTTGGCGTGCATTACAATGTAATTCACGAACCCAACCGGAGAACCAATCATGGCTGCAAACCAGCTCGTACAAACGCGCATCGACGGCGCGATCAAGGAAGAAGCGGCGGCCGTCCTGGCCGCGATGGGCCTTACCGTGTCCGACGCGGTGCGGCTGCTGCTCACGAAGGTGGCCCAGGACAAGGCGCTGCCCTTCGAGCCGCTGATTCCGAACGCCACCACCATCGAGGCGATGAAGGAAGCCCGCAAGGGCAAGCTGCCGCGCTTCGCCACCGTCAACGATCTGATGGCCGATCTGCATGCGGCAGATTGAGCGCACCGGCCAGTTCAAGCGCGACTACAAGCGCGAGGCGAAAGGGCAGCACCGGGCCACGCTCGACGCCGACCTGGTGCCCGTCCTGGTCGCGCTCGCCGACGACCAGCCGCTGGAACCTCGGCACCGCGACCACGCGCTGACCGGGGACTGGAAGGATCACCGGGATTGCCACGTCAAGCCCGACCTGGTGCTGATCTACCAGAAGCCCGACGCCGACACGCTGCGCCTGGTGCGCCTCGGCTCTCACTCCGAACTCGGCTTGTGATCGGCGCGGGCCTGGCCCGCGTCTCACGTTTCATTGACACCCTGAGGGGCGCTTTCCGCGCCACCGGCCGAGCTGGCCGACCCCTTCCTTGGCGTAAAACCTGCGGCGGTGGAGCTGCTGCGATGCTTGAGGATCGCGCGGCCGGTCGAACCGCGGCGACCTGGTTGGGAGTGTGAGGGGCTTTGCCCCTCGCAAGCTCGAACTTACCTTCCGCCAGGCGCTTGCGCCTGGCTTCCTAAGCCGTAGCGCCGAAGGCGCTCCATTGTGGGGTGAGGCCGCAAGGCGGCCGAGGGCGTAGCCCTGGGGATGGGAGGCCGCTTGCGGGGATCGAGAAGGGGGTTTCCCCCGGCGGCCGGTCATGCTGCGCGGTAGCTTGGGCCGTGTTGCCGTTTTTCGCCAGCCTCTGGTTAAAACTACCTGGTTATATAAAAGGTTATAAAGACGGTTAAAACCTGGTTAGCATGACCGAAAACGCGCGTAAACCGTTGTCACGCCAAGGAAAAGCGCGAAGAGGCAGCCCCTCAAGTGTCAATGGATAAGCCCCCATGTGTCAATACGCTGCCCCTCAAGTGTCAAGAACCGCGCCCCTCGTGTCAGTAGGGCCGCCCCTCAAGTGTCAATACGGGGCAGGGTTCTAACAGGGTTATCCACAACTTCGGTGGATAACCCATGCCGATCAGGCACTTAGGCCGCCTCGGCGGCCGCCTGACGGCTCGACCAGGCCGAAATCGGCCGCTGCCCCAAGTGTCAACATCGCGCCGGCCCCGCTGCCCCTCAAGTGTCAACGTCAGCTGCGCCGGCCGGCCTCGGCCGACTTGTCCCGAAACTGTCCACAACGGCCGCGCCGGTGGGCAGGCAGGAAGGCCCGGAAACGGGCCAGGAAGGCCCGTCAGGGCCGCAAAGCCCAGCGAGGGCCACCGGCCCGGTGAGCGTCGGGAAGGCGCTGGAAGCCCGCCAGGGGCGAGACGGGCGGCTCTGCCGCCTGGCTCGATGCGCAGCACGACATAGCCGGTTCTCGCGGCCGCCGGCCGGGAGAATCCCCCGCAGCTCGGCCCCTCAAGTGTCAAAGGGTGGATCTCATCGTCAGAAGCGGCGATGCGAGATCCAGCGCCGGCGTCGGCCGTCATCGTCGGAACTGGCGATGGGGCCCTCGGTTCATCGTCAAAGGTGGCGATGGTCGACCGTGGCCAGGACGTGGCCAGCCTCGCCGGAAGTGACGATGCTGCAGCTCGACGTGCGCGAGCTGGTGCGCGGTACTGCCTGGGGTCGCCTCAGAAAACGGAAAATAAAGCACGCTAAGCCGGTTGCAGCGGTCGTAGCGGCCTGAACTTGCCCGCGCCGATCTTGGCGCTGCTGCGCCAGAGGTAATCGCCGGTGAGGTTGATGTGTTGAGATGGACGGCTCCTGCTCCAACCGCTGTGCCATAGTGGCGTGCGGGTAGAAAACTGGAGGAGCAGTTGATGAAAACGATCGCGACGATTGGCCTTGATCTGGCGAAGAATGTTTTTCAGGTGCATGGTGTCGATGATGCCGGAAACGTTTTGGTTCGGCGGCAACTTCGGCGAGCTGAGGTGCTACGGTTTTTCAGCAGCATCCAGCCTTGCCTTGTTGGCATCGAAGCGTGCGGCAGCTCACATTACTGGGCGCGGGAAATCGAAAAACTCGGCCATACTGTCAGGCTTATGCCGGCTGGCTACGTGAAGCCGTATGTCGGGCAAAACCGATGCCGCCGATGCAGAGGCGATCTGCGAGGCCGTGACACGACCAACAATGCGTTTTGTTGCTGCCAAGTCTGCCGAGCAACAGTCTGTACTGATGATGCACAAGGTTCGCGAGCTTCTTGTCCGCCAGAGGACGATGCTGATCAATTCATTGCGTGGGCACTTAAGCGAATTCGGCATTATCGGAGCTGGCGGAGCAAAGAACGTGCCCAAGCTTGTCGAACATTTCCACGAGATGCAGAGCACATTGCCTGAAGTGGCTCGGACAATCCTATGGGCGATAATCGATCAGCTGCGGCGCTTAGGCGCCGAAGTCGTAAAGATCGAAAAGAAGATCGTCGACGCTGTGAGATCTGACGCCGCAGCAAGGCGCCTTCTCTCAATACCGGGCGTAGGGCCCATAACGGCGAGTGCGATCACCGCGGCCGTGGCGGACATCAAGAACTTTTCTTCCGGACGGCGCTTCGCTTCCTGGTTGGGATTGACACCAAGACCGCACAGCTCCGGCGGAAAGGAACGCACAAGCGGCATCAGTAAGCAGGGTGACGGATACATTCGAAAGCTATTGGTTGTCGGTGCAACCGCAATAATTCGTTTCGCCAAAAATGGGAGCAGCGCCAGTCACGATTGGGCTGTGAGCCTGATGGATCGAAAGCCGGCACGCGTCGTAACGGTCGCACTTGCAAACAAAACAGCGAGGATCATCTGGGCGCTGTTGATACGAGAACAGCGGTATATGAAAGCCGTCACGGCTTATGAGATTTCGGGCGTATCATTACGTCCGAGATGGCGGAGAGGTGCTGAAATGTGATGATCGAGCCGGTCGAACCGGAGACGAGGAAAGCCCCTGGGAGCATTGAGCTTCAAAGCTCGATGATGTGTTTGGGACCTTGTCTGCGGACTTCATCATGGCCAGCGACCAGTGCGGTCGCGCGAGTAGGCCGGACACATGATTGCAATCGACCGCGAGATATCACAATCACCCTGTGCCGCAGGAGCCGTCCACATGCTCCCAACCGAGCGGCGACAGGTACCGCAACAGCGCGTCATCAACGGCATGGCCGTTGCCACGCAGCGTGCGCAGCCCGTTCCAGATAGACCGTGTTCCAACAACACGACGGCAGCCGTTACCAGATTGAGGCCGCTAGCCCGGTAGGGGTCTCCCCGTTTTCAGTGCAATAAGTCGGTACGAAAAGCTAGCACTGGCGCGGGAGGTGGTGTTGGTAGATCGTTGATTTCATTGACCTTCCTGTTCACTTTCAAATCTGCGGATTCGTGGCGTCAAACCGTGGTCGGTTTCATCCATTGGTGCCAGTTATCGATGCATTTGG
>NZ_CP062119.1:0-359029 GCF_014843375.1 Aminobacter sp. SR38 | reverse complement strand
AACTGGTGGCTCAAGACGTCATTGGCTAGACCTATCTCGGTCACCAGTTTTCGGCGAAGCGCTTCCGCGTAATCGCTTGTTCGGGACGTATTCGCAGGGAGCGGGCAGTAATCGGCAAACTGTCACAGGCGTCTTGTGGCAACCAGGCATCGGCACTAAACTTTGACCTTCTCGCAGCGTGCCGAATTCTCCCGTGAAACAGGAGTTGCCGAAATGCGCGGCGTTTTGCTTTTCAGCCTGTTATTGCTTGTGCACATGCCGATAGTAGCGCGTGCCGCCGCCCTCCATGATGCTGCCATGAAGGGCGATGTCGCGGGCATTGCGGCAGCAATGGACGCAGGCGCAGGCGTGGACAATATCGACGGGGGCGCGACGCCACTCTATCTCGCGGTCAGGGGTGGGCATATGGCAGCAGCAAAGCTGCTCCTCGAGCGCGGTGCCGATGTCAACGCTGCTCCGACGCCTTTGGGGCCTGCTCTGATGCCTGCCTTGGCAAAACGCAGGATCGATCTAATCAATCTGCTATTGGACAACGGCGCCGATCCCAATGCCTACCGCAACCGAGAAGCCGCGCTGCATGTCGCCGTCAGGTCAGGTTGCCTCGATTGTGTCAAGGCGCTCGTCGAGGCCGGCGCGGACGTGAATGCCAAGACGAAGGACGGCAAGAGCCCGCTCCATCTGGCAAAATTCAAGGGGCAACACGAAATTGCCGATTATCTTACGTCGCATGGCGTCGTCTTGCCAACCCCAGCTCCGATCTCGAAGAAGTTGGCTGCCGCCGATGTTGAGAAAGGGCGAACCGCGTTCACCCGCCTCTGTGGTTACTGCCACAATGCCACGCCAGACGGCGGGGACAACCAGGGACCGAGTTTGTGGAATGTCGTCGGCCGCGACAAGGCATCAGTGGCCAAGAGACGTTACTCAGACGCTTTGCTGGCATGGCAGGGTGTCTGGACATTCGAAGACCTGAACAAGTTTCTGCTCGAGCCTATGCTGACCACGCCGGGCGTTTATATGGAGATGACGGGTGTTCCGGACGATACGGAACGAACAAACCTAATTGCCTACCTGCGTACTCTCAGCGACAAGCCAATCGCCCTACCCTGACGCTTCGCGTTCAATTCGAATGGCGGGACGGCCAGAAGCGCAGCTGTCAGGACGTGGTAAGGCACGCCACGCAGTTTTGAAGATCACGATGCTGGTTCTCTTCAAACCACGCCTTTCGCCGGGCTCGGTACTCGCGCCGTGCAAAACGTCCCTGCAGCGGGAACGATGCTGCAAGGGCAAAGTTGCAGTTGTCCCGGTTCAGCTATGGAGGCGAGAATGTTGCGTGTCTTTGCAATCGCGTTGGTAGGCTACTTTACCGATCGGATCCCGACCGAGTTCATCGAAAGCGTTCCATGGCGCTCATATTGCAGGGAGGCGCAAGACAATGCGTAGGAAGCGAGCAATTGGCTAAGCAAAGATTGATGCATTTGTCCGACGCCAGGCGACATCTGTCCCCCTAAGGTCGTCAGTATCGTCAAGCAGGTGAACCAGACTTTCCACACTGGTCAATCCAGACATCGCCATATTCGCAGGCTAGCTTCGTTCTTCCGCAAATCTGAGCTGCATCAGGTTTCTGCACATTCGCATCGCCCACTGCAACAATTGCGTCTCGGGCCTGCGCTTTCGGCTTTCAATCCAACATGATCTCACCGCGCAAGCGGGAGGAGTTTACATGACCAGTGCTCGATGCGCCTGCGGCGCCCTTGGCCTCATCCTTCATGAACGCCCTCAACTCATTGCATTATGTCATTGTTTTGCTTGCCAGCGCAGGACCGGCGCACCGTTCAGCGCCGGTTCATTTGCCGAGCCGAGCTTTCCGCCACCTGCAATGTCAGTATTCGAACAAGCTAAGCATAGTTGGGTACGGCTCGACGAAACAGTAGAATCTTTCCATAGCCTTCCAGGCGGCCAGTCTTAGTGTAAGGCTAAGCTGCGCAGTCGGTTCGCTTTCTCTCGGCTTCCAAGCCAGGTTGGGATGGTTCACTGCCTCCGCCCAGTGCGATCTGCCCTGAGCTGCTTATCGGCGCAGTGGCACGCAGGAGGCGTCATGTATGTATGAGCCTCGAAGGCGTCCGCCCATCCATCAACAACAGGTTTTGGCTCCAAGGGTATGAAGCGGCATGCAATTGTTCGTAGTGCTATTGCATATGCGTTCCGATGCGGATTATTTCGAAAGACATGGTTCGTCGATTTTATAGTCTCCCGTCGCTAGCTGCGCTTGCGGCCTTCGAGGCTGCGGCAAGACATCTTAGTGTGACAAAGGCAGCAGAGGAACTGAACGTCACTCCCGGTGCCATTTCCAAGCAAGTTCGGACGCTTGAGGACGAGCTCGGCAGTCCGCTCTTCATCCGTCGTCACCGGGCCTTGGCACTAACGCGTGCAGGAGAAACGATGGCAGGCGCCCTGCGGGAGGGATTTGAGCGCATCGCCTCGACATTCCTGCAGGTGAAATCAGCAGGTGGCCACTCGAATGTCACCATAGGCTGCACCATGGCTATGGCTCACCTATGGCTGATGCCGCGCATGAGTGCCTTCTGGACAAGTCACCAAGACATCGTGGTGGATCATGTGATTTCGGATCAGCCAAGAGGTCTTGACCGGCCGGACATCGACCTCCGGCTGCGCTACGGTAACGGAGAATGGCCCGATGAGATGTCGGCAAAACTCTATGACGACCGAATACTGCCGGTGGCAAGTCCCGAATTCGCACGTCAACATCCAGTCACGACGGTAGAAGACCTCGCCAAACTGCAGTTGTTGTCGGTCGAAGGCATCGATTGGGACTGGACGACCTGGGCGGGTTTTCTTCAACAAGTCGGCTGCCCCGATCGTCGTCTCAATGTGCGCCGGTTCAATAGTCACGTGATTGCGCTGCAGGCGGCGCGCGCCGGCCACGGAACTGTGCTTGGCTGGGCAAGCTTGGTTAAGCCTCTGCTCAAGACAGGTGACTTGGTCCCCCTCACCGATGCCGAAATAATAGCGCCGCATTCCTACTTCGTGACCTGGAGCGCGCGCCGTCCGCTGAGCCGACAGGCGCGCATTCTGAGGGACTGGCTGTTGACCCTGAACGATTGAGTTGAAGTCAATCGACAGCAGTAGTTTATTCGCTTGATCATATGGGTTGCCGGGCGTTCTCTTTATCGCAAGGGAGCCCGCAAAATGAGCACCACGGACACCGTCGAGGCCGAACTTTCCCCTGTTCATCGCCGTGGCGGCGGGCGCATCGGCCGCAAGGCCCTTCGCGGCGCGCCGATGGCGTCATTTCCGACGCTGGTTCGTAACATCCCCGTTTATGAAATCGTCCCCGACGAGGCAGTGGAACTCATTCACGATGAGTCGCTCAAGATCCTCGAAGAAGTCGGGTGCGAGTTCCGCGACGATGAGGCGATCTCGATGTGGAAGGCGGCCGGCGCCGATGTGTCCGGCACCCGCGTCCGTCTTGACCGCGCCCTGTTGATGGACCTGGTTGCAAAGGTTCCATCCGAATTCACGCTGAACGCCCGCAACCCCGACAGGACAGTTCAGGTTGGCGGCAATAATTCGATTTTCATACCGATGTATGGTGCGCCATACGTACGTGACCTGGACAATAAGCGGCGCTACGGAACGCTGGACGATCTCAACAATTTCCACAAACTCGCCTACATGGCGCCCGCTTTGCATTCTTCCAGCTCAATCATCTGCGAGCCGATGGAGATTGCTGTGCCGAAGAGGCACCTGCACATCATACATTCGGCGCTGAAGCATTCCGACAAGCCATTCATGGGCATCGTGACATCGAAAGAGCGTGCAGAAGACACGATGGCGATGGCAGGTCTCGTATTTGGCGAGGAATATGTGAAGGATAATCCGGTTCTCGTCGCGATCACCAATTGCAATTCGCCGCTCGTGTGGGACGCCACCATGCTGGATGCGATGAAGGTCTATGCGCGTAACAACCAGCCGCTGATCCTTGCGCCCTTTGCGCTGTGCGGTGCTTCAACCTCGGCTTCGGCTGTTGGAGCGGTTGCCCAGGTCAACGCGGAAGCGCTGGCGGGCGTGGCTTTCACGCAGCTCCTGCGCCCGGGATCGCCTCAACTTTATGGGCAGTTCATGGTCACGGTCGACATGAAGACCGGCGCCCCGATGGGCGGCACGCCTGAAGCCGCGCAGATGATGTATCTGATGGGAGCGTTGGCGCGGAAATACAGCCTGCCGTGGCGTACCTCAGGCTTTCACGTCGGGTCAAAGCTGAACGACGCACAAGCCGGCTATGAGTCGAACATGTTGATGCATGCAGCAATCCTTGCCGGCGCCAATTACATCTGGCACGCAGCCGGCTGGCTCGAAGCCGGATTGACGTGCGGCTACTCGAAGTTCGCTACCGATTGCGAGCAACTTGTCGGCTGGTACAAATATGCTGGCGGATTGCCTTTCGACGACTTCCAGGAGGCGATGGCGGCAATCCGCGAGGTCGGCCCGCAGGGTCATTTCCTCGGCACCGAGCACACACTCAAACATTTTGAATCCGCCTTCTTCATGCCAAGCGTGATGGATTTCAACTCGTTCGAGCAATGGAGCGCCGAGGGTGCGAAGGACCATGACACGCGCGGCCGCGAGAAGGCGCGCAACATGCTCAAGGACTACGAGGAGCCCAAGCTCGACGAAGGCATCGCCGAGGGACTGCGTGACTTCATTGCGCAGCGCGAAGCAAACCTTTCCGACACTCTTAACTGAGCCGTGGCCCACTATGGTGACGACCGCACGCATTCAGCATGTCACAGTCCGGTGCAGAACCTGCTCTCACGCGTCAGGACCTGATGGATGGAGCTCGGCTCGCCAACAGCTGCTGCGATGAGCGCCCGTTCCTCGGTCCGAGCAGGTAGCCATCCATGAAGGGCTTCGCGACACGTTAGGGTGAATCAAACAAAGGGGAGAACTGGCAATGCGTTTCTTCAAAAGCAATGGTGATCGGGTGCCTGCCCCGATCGAGAAGATGGGCGCCGAAGTGCGGGCCGGACGCATGGATCGGCGCGAGTTCCTGGCCCTGGCGAGCGCACTTGGGGCCTCCACGGCCGTTGCCTACAGCATGGCCGGCCTTGCGCTTCCCACACCTGCTATGGCGCAGGAGGGCCAAAAGGGTGGCACGCTAAGGGTGGCGATGGCAGTCAAGGGTCAGAAAGACCCGCGCACCTATGACTGGGTCGAGTTGGGCAATATCGCACGTAGCTGGCTCGAACCGCTGGTAAGCTACACGCGGGACTTCACCTTTGAGCCAATCCTGCTCGAAAGCTGGGAAGTCAATGACGATGCCACCGAATATGTGCTTCATGTGCGCAAGGGCGTCACATGGACGAATGGCGACACCTTTGATGCCGATGACGTGATCTACAATCTGACCCGCTGGTGCGAAAAGGACGTTGCCGGGAACTCGATGGCGGCCCGCGTCGGTGGGCTGATCGACGAGGCTACTGGCAAGGCCAAGGAAGGGGCGATCACCAAGGTCGACAGTGCGACAGTGAAACTGAAGCTCAGCTCCCCCGATATCTCGCTGATCCCGAATTTCACGGACTATCCCGCCCTGATCGTGCACCGCAGTTTCAACGGTGACGATCCGATCGGCAAGCCTATCGGGACAGGTGCTTTCGAACTCGTGTCCTACAACGTCGGCTCGAAGGCAGTTGTGAAACGGCGCGAGAGCGGCAAGTGGTGGGGTGGGGAAGCGCTGCTCGATAGCGTCGAGTTCATCGACTATGGAACGGACTTCTCGGCGACGGTCAATGCCTTTGAGTCCGGAGAAATCGACATCAACTTCGAGACGCCATCGGACTACATCGACATTCTCGACAAGCTGAACCTCGTAAAGTCGGAGGTTGCCACGGCCACGACGCTCGTTGCACGCACCAACATTACGCACAAGCCTTATGACGACAAGCGCGTCCGCAACGCCCTGCAAATGGCGGTCGACAACAAGGTCGTGCTCAACCTCGGCTACAACGGACGCGGTGACGTTGGCGAGAACCACCATGTTGCGCCCATCCATCCCGAATATTATCCGCTTCCCAAGAAGACGCGGGATATGGCCGGCGCCAAGAAGCTCATGGAAGAGGCTGGCCAGGCCGACTTCGAGCATGAGTTGATCACCGTCGAGGACGACTGGCAAAAGAACACCGGTGACGCAATCGCCGCCCAGTTGCGTGAAGCCGGCATCAAGGTGAAGCGGACCGTGCTGCCGGGTTCCACCTTCTGGAACGACTGGACGAAATACCCCTACTCGATGACTATCTGGTACATGCGTCCGCTTGGCGTGCAGATCCTTGCGCTCGGCTACCGGACTGGCGAAGCTTGGAACGAGAGCGCCTATTCGGACCCTGCCTTCGATTCAAAGCTGAAAGAAGCCCTGTCGATCAACGATCCGGCCAAGCGCAAGGAAGTCATGAAGGATCTGGAGACGATCCTGCAGGACTCCGGGGTCATCATCCAGCCATTCTGGCAGAAGCTCTTCAGCCACACAGGCGCCAAGGTGAAGAACTACGGCGTTCACCAGACATTCCAGATGGATCTTCAGAAAGTTTGGATGGAACAGGCCTGATCTCTCCACCCCGTCGGGTCCGGCATGTGCCAAGCGTGCCGTCCCCCTCCACTCCCCCTCCCACTGGATGGAATGTGCCTGCATGTCCGACGAAATCATCCTGTCCGAGCTTTCCGACGACGAACTCGTGCAGCAGATGCACGACGACCTGTATGACGGGCTCAAGCAAGAGATCGAGGAAGGGACCAACATCCTGCTCGAGCGTGGCTGGGCGCCCTACAAGGTGCTCACCGAAGCACTGGTCGAAGGCATGCGCATCGTCGGCGAGGATTTCCGCGACGGCATTCTGTTCGTGCCGGAAGTTTTGCTCTCGGCCAACGCCATGAAGGCGGGCATGCACATCCTGCGCCCGCTGCTCGCCGCCACCGGCGCTCCCAAGCAGGGCAAGATGGTGATCGGCACCGTCAAGGGCGACATCCACGACATCGGCAAGAACCTCGTCGGCATGATGATGGAAGGTGCCGGCTTCGACGTCATCGACCTCGGCATCAACAACCCGGTCGAGAATTATCTCAATGCGATCGACGAGCACCAGCCTGACATCATCGGCATGTCGGCGCTGCTGACCACGACCATGCCCTACATGAAGGTCGTCATCGACACGATGAAGGAAAAGGGCATCCGCGACGACTACGTCGTGCTCGTCGGCGGCGCGCCGCTCAACGAGGAATTCGGCAAGGCCGTCGGGGCCGACGCCTATTGCCGCGACGCAGCTGTCGCCGTCGAGACCGCCAAAGACTACATGAAGCGCAAGCACAATCTGCGCGCATGAAGGCGAGTTGACCCATGCGCATCAGGGAAATCCGGATCTACGGCAAACCCCTGCCTGTAAAGGGCGGTGTCTATCGGATGGCCAGCGCCAGTGTCGCCAAGCTCGACTCAACGATCATCGAGGTCGTCTCTGACAATGGTCTGTCTGGTTGGGGCGAAACCTGCCCGATCGGACCCATTTACCAGCCCCACCACACCCTCGGCGCCAGATCGGCCATGCAGGAACTGGCCCCGGCGCTGATCGGTTCCGAGTTTGTTTCGGTGCGGGATATCTATCGCAAGATGGACGGGGCGCTCGCTGGTCATGGCTACGCAAAGGCCGCAATCGACATTGCCATTCACGATCTTCTTGGAAAGAAGCTTGGGGTGCCGGTATCCGTGCTTTTGGGTGGTGCTCTGTCAGGCAAGGTGGCCTCCTACTATTCGACCATCGTCGGCGAGCCGGACGAAACGGCCAGAATTGCCTTGGAGAAAGCCAAGGAAGGCTATCCGCGGCTGCAGATCAAGGTCGGTGGGCGGCCGGTCGAGCAGGACATCGAGACCATTCAAAAGGTCTGGGAGGCCGTCGGATTTTCCGCAAGGATAGTCGTCGACGGAAATCGCGGATTGACCGTTGCCAATGCGGTAACTGTCGATCGACTGTGCGCATCGATCCCGTTTGTGTTCGAACAGCCATGCAACACGATGGACGAGATTGCGTGCCTCAAGGGCAGAATTACGCACCCGGTCTATCTCGATGAGAACACGGAAGACCTGAATGCTGTCCTGCGTGCAATCTCATTGGGAATAGCCGACGGATTTGGCTTCAAGGTCACAAGGCTCGGAGGGCTGAGCAGAATGACAACCGCTCGCGACATGTGCGCCATTCGATCCCTGCCGCACAGCTGCGACGACGCTTGGGGTGGTGACATCATTGCGGCTGCTTGCGTTCACCTAGCTTCGACAGTCGAGCCGCGCCGGTTCGAAGGCGCCTGGATCGCCCAGGAGTACATTTCTGGAAACTACGACAGCCAAAACCCTGTGTTGATCAAAAATGGGCATATCGTCGTCCCGGACCGACCCGGGCTTGGCGTTATTCCGGACGACGGTGTTTTCGGCGAAGCGATTGCCGTTTTTGGGGGCTGAATGCGCCGTCCCGGACTCAACTTGCAAGGGATTTCGGGGGCCGACCGCCAGACCGCGCCGATGTAGCGTGACGTCAAAGGCATGCTTGAGGGAGACGCACATGTCCGGGCAGAAGTCGTTCAAGCGATTGTTCTCGCCAGTCGCGATGCGCGGCAAGACGCTTCGAAACCGCATCGTATTCGGCGCGCATACAGCCAACATGGCGGTCGAAGGCGTGCCCACCGAGAGGCATATCGCTTATTATGCCGAGCGCGCCATCGGTGGAGCGGGAATGGTCGTTGTCGAACCCATGCCGGTCCATCCAGCGGCCGTCCTGACCCGCGGCAATTTTCGCCCGGCCGACGACGGCGTCATTCCGAGTTTTCGCAAGGTCGCCGAGGCGATCAAAGAGAACGGGGCAGTCGCTATCCAGCAACTCTATCATGTCGGCCAGCATGCCGATGCGGACAACTCGTTTCATGCTGGATGGTCACCGTCCGGCCTGCCGAGCTACCACGATTCCGACGGTTCGCACCGAATGACCGAATGCGACATTGGAGTGACGATCGATGGTTTTGTCCAGGCGGCCCGCCGCTGTCGCGAAGCGGGTTTCGACGGCGTGGAGGTCTGGGCCGCTTACCATTCCCTGCTCGACCAGTTCTGGACACCCTGGTCCAATCGGCGCGATGACCGCTGGGGTGGCAGCCTGGAAAACCGCACCAGGATGAGCCGCGAGGTCATGGCCCGTATTCGTCGCGAATGTGGCGATGACTTCATCATCGGCCTCGCAATCAGCGACGAGCCCGAAGTTGCGGTCGCGCTGCAGCGCGAGGCACTGGCCGAGATCATCGATCTCCACGACCGTGACACACTCATGGATTACGTCACCTGCGGTTCCGGCAGCTATTTCGATTTCTACAAGATCATGCCGACCTTCATGTTTCCCGAAAAACTTGGCGCCGATCTGGCATCGGTGATCAAGTCCACGGTCCGCCATGCACTGGTCACCGCCGAAAGCCATGTCCGCACGCCGGAAAACGCCGAAAGCGTACTAAGTGAAAGCCTTGCCGACCTGGTCTCGCTCGTGCGCGCACAGATTGCCGATCCGCATCTGGCCAACAAGGCAGCGGATGGACGACCGCAGGACATCCGCGGCTGCCTCTCTTGCAATCAGATGTGCTGGGGACGACGATCACGCGACTACTGGATCAGTTGCGTCATCAATCCATCGGCTGGCCGCGAATGGGAATGGGGCGGCGACCGCTTCACGCGGACCGTGCGGCCGAAGCGCGTCTTCGTTGTCGGTGGCGGACCGGCCGGCCTCGAGGCGGCGCGGGTCGCTGCCGAGCGCGGACATCGGGTGACACTCGCCGAGGCATCCGATCGTCTCGGCGGCCAGTTCCGCTTGGCGGGCCTGCAGCCGCGGCGCGCCCAGATCCTCGACCTGATCGCCTGGTATGAGCGTCAACTTCAGCAGTTGCAGGTCGAGCTGCGCTACGGCGCATATGTCGAGGCCGACGACCTGGAGCGCGAGGCATTCGACCACGTCATCGTTGCCACCGGCTCGCTGCCTCCCGACGGTGCGTTCCAGCGCGCATTGCCGCAATTCGAAACCATTCCAGGGGGTGCGCCGATGTTTTCGGCTGAAGCGGTAATGGCACGTGAGGTTCGGCCGGGCAAGCGCATCATCCTGCTCGATGACGGCGGCAATTGGAAAGGCTGCGGAACAGCATGGAGACTGGCCGAGGACGGCCATGCCGTGACACTCGTCACCCCCGATCCGCTGGTTGGCAAGGAACTACAGCGCATGGCTGTGGACGCACCACTTCGCCGAACGCTCACCCGTCTCGGGGTTCGGTTCGTCATCGAAAGCGCCATCGTTCATTGGGACGGGAAAACGGCCGATGTCGCGTCCCTTCTCGATGGGGCCGAGACCCAGATCGCGGCAGACAGCCTCGTATTCGCTAACACAAACCTGGCGGAGGACACGCTATCGAACGAACTTTACAAGCGAAGCATCAGCCATGTTTGCGTCGGCGACTGCACCGCATCGCGCCAGGCAGCATTCGCGATCCATGATGGGCGCAAGGTTGCGCTTGCGCTCTGAAATTATAGGAGAATGTCTTGAAAATCGGAGTAATCGGCGCAGGAGGTTGGCTCGGCGGAGCAATCGTCGAGTCGATGCTGCTTGCGGGGATCACAGTTCCCGAAACCCTGTCCCTGTCCTATCGCAGCAAGCGGCCTGATAGATTTCAGGGTGCCAACTGGACCACCGATAATCAGGCGGTTGCCGATCGGTCAGACGTCATTATTGTTTCGGTGCGTCCGCAGGACTGGCCATCCGTCGCTGTGAGTGCGCCTGGCAAGCTCGTGATCTCCGTCATGGCCGGCATACCTCTCGCCACCCTGTGCGAACGCCATGGCACAGAACGGGTGGTACGCTCATTGCCCAATGCCGCCGCCGAAGTCCGAAACTCCTATACGCCCTGGGTGGCGAGCGATGGTGTCAACGAAGGCGATCGAGCCGCCGTCCGTGCAATCTTTGGCGCCTGCGGCGTGCAAGACGAGGTGACGAGCGAGAGCGACATCGATTACCTGACTGGGCTGACGGGTTCAGGGCCAGCTTTCCCGGCACTCCTTGCAACTGCGATGATGAAGCACGCTATTTCCCATGGCCTGTCGCCCGAGATGGCGCGCCGCGCGGTGAACATGGTGCTGGTTGGCGCGGGTCGATTGATTGAGTTGCGTGGCGATGCGCCTGAAAATCTCGTGGAAACGTTCCTCGACTATCGCGGCACTACGGCAGCCGCCATCGACACCATGCGCCTCGCAGGCTTTGAACAAGCCGTTGCTCGAGGGTTGATGGCAGCGTTCGAAGAATCCCTCTCGATCGGCTCATCTTGAGCGTGGTCACCATCAGCTAGCAAGGAGATGGGGGACTCGACGAAGGTCGCGTGTTTGCCGACGGATCTGGCCTCGTCACACAGCGACTCCAAGATAAGGGCTGTAGTTGGTGAAAACTTGTCCAGCAGCGATCCGATGACAGGAGCAAAGATGGACAAGTATGAGAAGCGACCCTCGATGCAGTAGACGGTTGTCTCGACCTGATCTGTCCGCCGAATGTCGTTTCCATTCCGGCGGCCGTTGCTGAAATCATGAATGAAGTAAAGACAGCGAGCAGACGAGGCCGAGCAACGACAGCTAGTCGTTGTCCACTCAAGAAGCCGGAAACGCGCCACAACTGAGCAGCGGATGGGGCATGTGACTAGTTGCAGGCCCGTGATCGCCAGATCTTTCGTTGATTGCCGTTCTCGTGCCCCCGAATGGCCGAGTCTGGGGAGCTGGACGGTGTCTACCCTAACGCAACCAGCGGAGGCAGCGCTTTAGGTTGCAATCTGCACCCGCATTATTCGCGTTGGATGGAGGGGGAGATAGAGCGACATCTGCCAATCTGGCGCACACTCCGGCACATTATTCCAGATCGTTATCGCTAGCCTGCGGGTAAGTCCACACCACGGGAGCCAGGGACATGGATCGCTTTCGGCCCAAATACGTAACCTTCGATTGCCACGGCACGCTGATCAACTTCCAGATGGCGGAGGCCGCACGCGACCTGTTCGGCCACCTTCTCGACGGGCCGCGCATGGACAAGTTCATCAAGAACTTTCAGGGCTACCGCCTCGACGAGGTGACGCAGGCCTGGAAGCCCTTTGCCGAAGTTGTCCACAATGCCCTTGAACGCACCTGCCGCCGCAACAATGTTGCCTTCCGGCTTGAGGATGCGGAGACGGTCTACAACCGCATTCCCACTTGGGGACCACATCCGGATGTGCCGGAGGGGCTTGCCAGGCTCGCCAAGGAAATCCCGCTGGTCCTCCTGACCAACTCGATGAACGCCCAGATTCACTCAAATGTGGCCAAGCTCGGCGCGCCAGTCCACGCCGTCTATACAGCAGAGGATGCGGGTGCCTACAAGCCGCATTTCCAGGCATTTGAGTATATGTTCGACATGCTCGGCTGCGGCCCGGAAGACATCACACATGTATCCTCTTCCTTCCGCCACGACTTGATGTCTGCCTATGACCTGGGCATCAAAAGCAAGGTCTGGGTCAATCGCGGCCATGAGCCGCCCAGCCCCTACTATGAGTACACCGAAATCAAGGATGTCACTCAGCTGCCGGGTGTCTTCGGCATCTGACGCACCAAAGGTGCGAATCTTCCTGGATCGGCACCACTCTTCGCGAGCCCGAGGAACGCTCCGCCAATCGCCGGGGATAAGCAATTGCACAGTCTGATTCATTCAAACCCCGGGAAACAAGACGTGCGACCTGATCATTCAGAGACGGCCGTGCCCGGGGGTGCACCCTACACTGCCGGATCAAGCGAAGCAGACTTTCGCGCCGCCGCAGCAAGCCTGGCGGCGCAGCCGGACCGTGACGTAGCTGACAGGTCGGTGGCGCTGCTCAGTCGTCACTACGCACTGGCCGGAACGGTCTCGACCCTCTCATCCGAAGTCGAGCGTACCGCCGAGGTCCGCTTGCAGGACGGACGCAGGCGGCTGAATCGACATTCAGCGGATCCAGATCATGGTTGCGGCGATGTGGATGAAGCCGAGGAAGTGGATGGCGCGCCGGTCGTAGCGGGTGGCGAAGCGTCGGAAGTGCTTGAGCTTGTTGAAGCATCGCTCAATATGGTTGCGGCATCGGTAGATGAGCGGATCATGCGGGATGGGTTGTGATCTGGAGCGGGTGGAGGGGATGACCACCTTGGCGCCGATTTCGGCGATGAGGCTGCGCAAGGCATTGGAATCATAGGCTCGATCGGCCAGAACGGCCTCAGCGGTGTAGCCTTGCAGCAGCATCGGCGCGGCAAGGATATCGTGGCTCTGGCCAGCGGCGAGCAGGAACCTCAGCGGGCGGCCGAAGCTGTCGGCGAGCATGTGGATCTTGGTGGTCAATCCGCCTCGGGAACGCCCCAGAGCCTGATTTTGGTCCCCCCTTTTCCGGTCGCCGCCTGCTGGTGGGCGCGGACCAAGGTGCTGTCGAGCATCAGGTATTGGTTGTCCCGGTCCTTGGTGAGGTCGTCGAAGACCCGCTCCCAGACCTTCGCCTTGGACCAGCGCGAGAAGCGCTTGTGCAGTGTCTTCCACTTGCCGTAGCGCTCCGGCAGGTCATGCCAATGGGCGCCCGATCGAAGCACCCACAGCACACCATTGACGAAAAGACGGTTGTCAGAGCCAGTCCGTCCCGGATCTCCAGCCTTGCCCGGCAACAGTGCTGCGATCCGCCGCCACTGCACCTCGCTCAGTTCATATCGTTTCACTGACATCATCAGGTCTCCGCCAAATCACGGAACCCTATGAATCACGCTTCCATCCCGCCGGGAATCCTGAATGTCGATTGGCCCTAGCAGTCTGGCATCGTGTTGCACGACAAGAGAGCCTTTCCGATGTCTCTATCGAGTGCAAACCGCTCGCAGCGCTCGCCGTCGGACTCATCAATGTAGCTTTCGATGTGTTTGAAGCCGAGCTTAGCCAAAATCCGCAGCGACGTGAAATTGCGCGCAACCGCCTCGGCCGTCACCTGTTGAAGCGCCAGAATTTCAAAGGCGTAGCGGAGGACTTCGCGCCCCGCCTCGCTGCCCAGTCCCTGTCCCCAATGCGCACGCGCCAGCACAAATCCCAATGCGGCTGTCTTGGCGTGAGTTGCGCCGAAAGTCAGGGTTATCGTCCCGATGGCGTCAGATATTCCTACGGCTGCGAAACAGCTGCGATCGCCAACTGCGGCATAGCCGCGTAGGGTAACAAGGTGACAGCCACCATCAGGCCGGTGACACCGACGAAGCCGAGGATCGTTGCCCTGCCGACGTCCGAGCGTTCCTTGGCGAAGCGCGAATAGACACTCGCACCCTCGATACCGAGAAAGACGAAGACGGTGATCAGCATGGTGTCGCGTACCTGAGCGATCATCGGCTTGGCCGGCATATCGGCGCCGCCGAAGAAGTTGTCGGAGAACTGGGCGTAGTTGAAGGCGAAAACCAGCATGAGGATGAAGACCAGGATCGGGACGATCTTGGCGATGGTGACGACGGTGTTGATGAACGTGGCCTGCTCGACCCCACGCAGGATCATGAAATGGAAGGCCCAGATGCCGATGAGCGATACTATGATTGCTGTGGCGCTACTGCCATCGGCGAAGATGCCGGGAAAGAAGCGGCCCAAGGTCGAGCCGATCAGTACCCAGTAGAAGACGTTACCCAGGCAACTACCGAGCCAGTAGCCGAAGGCCGACAGGAAACCCATGTAGTCGCCGAAGCCCGCCTTGGCATAAGCGAAGACACCGGAATCGATGTCCGGTTTCTTCTCGGCCAGGGCCTGGAACACGCGTGCCAGCATATACATGCCCGTTGCCGCGATGGCCCAGGCGATGATGGCACCGAATGGCCCCGTCGCCGCACCGAAGCGACCGGGCAGATTGAAGATGCCCGCGCCGACCATCGAGCCCACGACCATGGACGTGAGTGCAAACAGCGACAGCTTCTGATTTTCGCCTGACGCCATGGTTCCCCTCTCTTGGTCGTGCGGACCGAGGTCGTGATCGGGACGCGAAAGACGTTGTATGTCGAGTTATAGGATTGCATCGGCCACGCTGTGATCAGCAGGCAATCCCATATCTAGGCTTCACGTCCCAAAGTTGGGCGGTGCAAGGCTGCACATGTCGAGCGGGCATCTGGAAAGATCACACCGAAACAAGAAGATGCTCGCTCCGATGCCGTCGTGGCTGGCACCCCCAGCGCCAGGAACCCGGCGCCGGAACCGCCCTGTCATTGCTGCCGTCGTTGATTTCTGAGATCGTGTCCGAGGCAAGGTGCGCTTTGCGCCGCCACAAGCTGCCGTTGGTCTGATGCCGACCTGCAGGCATCGGGCATCGATCGGAGCCGCAGAGAAAGGCCGCCTCATGGATGAGTGGCGCATTGGGGATGTCCTGATAACCAGGATCCTGGAGATGTGCGAACCCTTGCGGACACCGTCGGAATGGTTCCCCGACAGCACCGAGGAAGCAATCAGACCACATCTTCATTGGCTCGTGCCGCGATCGCTGTCCCCTGCGACCGGCCGGATTATTCTTCCTATCCAGAGCTACCTGGTTCGTACCAGGCACCACACCATTCTCGTCGACGGCTGTGTTGGCAACAACAAGTCGTGCAAGGACTTTGCGCATTGGCATGACCGCAACGACTATACCTTCCTGGACAGGCTGGCGACGGCCGGAGTTGCGCCGGAACAGCTCGACTACGTTCTTTGCACCCATCTTCATGCCGACCATTGCGGTTGGAACACACGATTGGTGAGCGGGCGTTGGGTCCCGACATTCCCGAATGCCCGCTACATCATTGCGCGACGCGAATTCGAGGCCGCAAGAGCAGCGTCAGGCGGTCCTGAAGATCGGACCTACGAAGAAAATGTGCTGCCGATCGTTGAAGCCGGTCGAGCAGTGCTGGTCGAGATGGATCATGCGATTGACGATGAGGTGTGGCTGCAGCCGACGCCTGGTCACACGCCGGGGCATGTTGCCATCAGGGTAAGATCGCGAGGGGTGGAGGCCGTGTTTTCCGGCGATATCATGCATTGGCCGATGCAATGCATCCATCCGGAATGGAATTTCCGCTACGATGCAGACCCCGACCACGCCTATCGGACCCGGCGCGCCTTTCTTGAAGCCTGTTCAGACAGTGGCCACCTGGTCATGACGTCACATTTTCCCTTGCCTTCGGTGGGAACGATCACGCGGCGCCAGTCATCATTCTGGTTCGATGACTATCAGTCGCCGTGAGCTGTCAGTGCATTTCCTCCGCTGCGATGGTCTTTCTGTGTCAGGGGCTGACCGCCTTGATCGCTGCCCAACAGGGCTGGACCAACCATCCTGTGGAAGGGCTGAACGTCGTTCCGCTTGGGCCACTGGCAAATATTCCCGTCATCGGAGCGATCTTTTTTCGCCAGGACATTGTTGTCTATCTGATGCTGCCGATCTTCACGCTCGTATCGTGGGGTCTCGGCCGCAGCATGATTGGGTTGAGGCTCCGCGCAGTGGGGAGCCCCGAAGCAGCAGATGCCGCAGGCATCAGCATTCCGCTTTACCGGTATGGCGCCGTCCTGGTGGGGGCTGCACTTGTCGGACTTGCCGGGGGTTACCTGTCCGTTGGTGTCGCAAAGATCTGGGTCGACGGCATGGCCGGGGGCCGCGGCTGGATCGCAATCGCGCTGGTGATTTTCGCCCGTTGGCAGCCTGGTCGGGCGCTGCTCGGCGCGGTGTTGTTCGGATGCGTCGAAGCCATGTTGCCGCGCATAGCGGCAGTCGGCGTTCAGGTGCCGCAGTACTTCGTGTTGATGACACCTTACATCGCGACGTTGGGCGTCATGATTTGGTCGAGCCTGAAGATGAATGTGCGACACGCTGAACCGATGGCCCTCGGACAACCGCACGCTCGTGAGGAGCGCCGATAGTGCTCACATGGACCTGGCTGGGCCGCCATGCGAGGAGTTTCTCCGCGCCCGCGCTCGTAGCGGGCGACGATAAGTCCGAATCTCGGAAGATCTCGGCCCCTCTTCATCGGCAGCAAAAACGACCTTCGGAAGGTCGGGACAGGTTTAGAGCCTCGCGCTTTTGATCGGACGCATATCCGGTGGCTTTGAGGTAGTTCCAGCATTCGGGGGGTTGATAGAGGTCGCAGATATCGCCGATGGCATTGACGAGAGCCTCGATCGAGATGATCCACATGATGCGCAAACGACAGGCGAGGTATGCCTACAATCCGAACCCATCGATCGCCAAGCAGTTTGAGATCATCGCAGCGGCGTGAAAAGCGCGCCAGCCTCTTACTTTCTTTGGATGTTTAGGGATTTGCAACAGAACCGAAAGCTCTGCTAGCAAAAACGCCATTGCCTCGCCATCGCCCTTCAGGGGCAAATGTCTTAGGGGACGTCCGGAGGTCGACTTTGGATCTCTTGCTTCTCAAATGCCCAAACAGAGGTATTTGATTTCCAGATAATCCTCGATCCCGTACTTCGAACCCTCGCGGCCGTTTCCGCTTTCCTTCATGCCGCCGAACGGAGCGACTTCCGTCGAGATGAGACCCTGGTTGATGCCGACTATGCCAAACTCAAGCGCCTCGGCGACACGCCAGACCCGCGAGATGTCGCGACCATAGAAATAGGCAGCAAGGCCGAACTGTGTGTCGTTTGCAAGCCGGATGGCGTCCTCTTCCGTCTTGAACCGCAGGACCGGCGCGACTGGCCCAAAAATCTCTTCACGAAACACCATCATGTCGCTGCGTGCATTGGACATCACGGTCGGCTCGAAATAAGTACCGCCCAACGCGTGGCGCTTGCCCCCTGTTGTGAGAGCCGCGCCCTTAGCCGTAGCGTCCGCAATCATCTCTTCGACCTTGGCAACGGCAGCATCATCGATGAGCGGGCCGATCTCCACACCATCGTCCATCCCGTCCCCGACCCTCATTGCCGAGGCCGCGTTGCTCAGCTTCTCGACAAACGCGTCATGAATGCCGTCTTGCACCAAGAACCGGTTGGCGCAGACGCAGGTTTGGCCCGCATTGCGGTATTTCGAGGCGAGCGCGCCTTCGACCGCCGCATCGACGTCGGCATCGTCAAAGACGATAAACGGCGCGTTGCCGCCCAATTCCATCGATGTCCTCTTCACCGTGTCCGCGCATTGCCGCATCAACACTTTTCCAACGTCGGTCGAGCCCGTAAAAGTGAGCTTGCGCACGAGCGGGTTCGACGTCATCTCGCCGCCGATTGCGCGGGCGGAACCCGTCACGCAAGAAAGTACGCCTTTCGGAATCCCGGCCCGTTCGGCCAGGACACAAAGCGCCAGCGCCGATAAGGGAGTCTGGCTTGCAGGCTTAACCACCACCGTGCAGCCTGCGGCAAGGGCTGGAGCGGCCTTGCGGGTAATCATGGCCGCCGGAAAATTCCACGGCGTTATGGCTGCACAGACACCGATGGGCTGTTTTAAAACGACGATCCGGCGGTCCTGTGCATAGCCGGGTATGGTATCGCCGTAGACGCGCTTGGCCTCCTCGGCAAACCACTCGATGAAGCTTGCCGCATAGGCGATTTCGCCGCGGCTTTCCGCGAACGGCTTGCCCTGCTCTGCGGTCATGATCCGGGCAAGGTCCTCCTGATTGGCCATGATCAGTTCGAACCAGCGGCGCAACATGGAAGCGCGATCCTTGGCCGTTCGTGCTGCCCAGGGCTTGAGCGCTGCATTTGCAGTCTCAACGGCTCGCCGCGTTTCGGCGGCGCCGAAACTGGGAACTGTGCCGATGACCGCGCCGCTCGCCGGATTACTGACAGCGATCGTCTCGCCGCCGGCTTCACCCAGCCATTCCCCATCGATGAAGCACCGGTCACGCAGCAGCGAGGGGTCGCGGAGGTCGAGTTTTGTCATGCCTTGTTCCGTTCCAACATGTGAGTGAAAGTTCAACCCAGCCAGCAACGCGTGTCGCTATGTAGCCGCAATCGCCGACAGAGCGGTCCGCAGCCGATCGTTGAGCGGCTTCGGACGACGTGTCTCGCGATCGACATAGACGTGGACGAAGAAGCCTTCGGCTGCGGCCGCCTCTTCCTCCTTCCGAAACAGGCCAACCTCATAGCGAGCGGAGGACGTTCCGAGCTTGGCGACGCGGATACCGGCCGTCACCGTGTCGGGGAAAGCGAGTTCAGAAAAATAGCGGCACCCGGTTTCGACGACGAGCCCGATCTGGTCGCCGCCATGGATGTCCAGCACGCCCTCGCCGATCAGCCAACCATTCACCGCTGTGTCGAACAGTGAATAATGCACCACATTGTTCATGTGGCCGTAAATGTCGTTGTCCATCCAGCGCGTGGTGATGGTGCGAAACGCCTTGTAGGCATTGCGCGACGAGGGTGAAGGCCGGTCGCTCATCGTCTCACCAGGCCGCGCGGTAGATTGCGAGCGCATCCAGCTCGGCGACATTGCGCGGATTGTTGACCAGCAGTCGCTGCTGATTCATCGCGTCCGCCGCCATCTTTTCCAGATGCTCTTCGCCGATGCCGACATCACGCAGGCGCGGCTGTAGTCCAAGTCGTTTCGACAGCGAGGCCAGTTCCTCGATGAACGCCGCGCAGCGTCCCTGGACACCCTCCTCCCGCGCGAGACGTGGGAAAGCGTCCGCGGCGATCTCGGCGTAGAGGTGGGCGGCATCGGGCGCGTTGAAGCGCAGGACATGCGGCAGGACCAGCGCATTCGAGAGGCCGTGCGGGACATGGAATGTCCCGCCGATTGGATAGGCAAGCGCATGGACGGCGGCCACTGGCGAATTGGCGAAGGCCTGGCCGGCGAGCATGGAGCCGAGCAACATCGCCCCCCTCGCCTCGACATCCTTGCCATCAAGCACCGCTTTTTCGATGTTGGCGCCGATGAGTTGCAGCGCCTGTCTGGCCAGCATCTTCGACAGCGGATTGTTGTTACCGTTTTTCGAGGCATAGGCTTCGATGGCGTGCACCATCGCGTCGACGCCGGTGGCTGCGGTGATTGCCGGCGGCAGGCCCAGCGTCAGTTCCGGATCGAGCACCGCAATGTCTGGCAGGATGATCGCGCTGGAAACGCCGCGCTTCTCCTCTTCACCGACTGTAATGATCGAAACCGGCGTGACTTCCGAGCCTGTTCCCGCCGTCGTGGGCGCCAGCACCAGAGGCAGGCGCGGTCCTCTCGCCTGCGCCACGCCCCAGGCGCCGTCAATGTCTTCGCCAGAGCCCAGAAGAAGGGCAGCCACCTTCGCCACGTCGAGCGACGAGCCGCCGCCGAAGCCGGCGACGCCGGTAGCTCCTGCTGACCGACCAGCTTGTACCGCCTTCATCACGGTCGCCAGCGAAGGATCGGCCTCGACGGAATCGAAAATCGCAACCGACGCTCCGACGCTTTCCAGCGAGGCGATGGCTGCGTCGCAAAGGCCGAGCTTGCGCAGGCCGGGATCGGTCACTAACAGCACCGTCGGGCCCAGCCGCTTGCCCGCGATCGCGCCGAAGCGTTTGGCGCAACCGGCTTCGAAGACGATCGAGGGCGTCGTATTGAAGGTGAAGGCTTGCATTGGCGAATTCCTCTAGGGTCAGGCCGAAACGACTGGCTTTTCGATCAGATCACGCAATTTGAAACGCATGACCTTGCCCGACCCAGTGCGCGGTATTTCAGGGATGATGTGAACGGAGGCCGGAACCTTGTAGCTGGACAGGATCGTCCTGCAGTGGGCGATGACGGCCTCGCCCTCAAGAGCAAGGCCCTCCCTGGCCACCACGAAAGCGACAGGCACCTCGCCCAGCGTGGCGTGAGACATGCCGACCACCGCGCAATCCTTCACCCCCTCGAGCGGCAGGATCGCCTCCTCCACCTCCCCCGGCGCAATGTTCTGTCCACCGCGGATGATGATCTCCTTCAGCCTTCCGGTGATCGTGAGGAAACCGCTCTTGTCGCAGCGCGCGAGATCGCCGGTGTGATACCAGCCGTTCTTCAGCGCCGCTTCGGTTTCCTGTGGCTTGTTGTGATAGCCGATCATCAGGTTCGGGCCTCGGCAGATCAGTTCCCCTTCTTCGCCGGTGACA
Organism: Aminobacter sp. SR38; assembly: GCF_014843375.1. Taxonomy (NCBI): domain Bacteria; kingdom Pseudomonadati; phylum Pseudomonadota; class Alphaproteobacteria; order Hyphomicrobiales; family Phyllobacteriaceae; genus Aminobacter; species Aminobacter sp. SR38. Next base: position 337,895 of record NZ_CP062119.1, on the reverse strand, counting down.
ACGTCCAGCCCAGTGGCAGGGCTGATGATGCGCACGGCAAGCCCCGGCACGGGCAACCCGCAGGAGCCGGGAACACGATACTTGCCGGGCCAGTTCATGGTCACCATGGTCGACGTCTCGGTGATGCCATAGCCGTCGAGCAGTTCGATGCCGAAATAGTCTTCGAATTCATGATTGAGGGTGCCCGGCATGATCGCGCCGGCCGAAACGCAGCGGCGCACGCCCGCAAACGGCTTGGCGCCGGATGCCTGTGCGGCCTGCATCAGATAGTGGAACATGGTCGGCACGCCGGGCACTATTGTGAAATTTCCCTTTTCGAGCAGGTCCATCGCGCCCTGCGTGGAGAACTTCTCCATCAGAAATTCGCTCGCGCCTGTCGCGAGGATGCCGAGCACGGCAATGTTGAGAGCATAGGAATGGAACAACGGCAGCGCCGACAGCACCCTGTCGTCTTCGCCAAGGCCAAGGATCGGCGCCCAGCAGGCCGCGGTCACCCAAAGCATGCTGCGGGTGGTCAAGAGAACGCCCTTGGCGCGGCCCGTCGTCCCCGAGGTGTAGATGATATAGGAAGCGCGGTCGATGTCGTCGGCTTCTAATTGGATGCCCGATGCGGGCACCGCACAGAGTTCGGCGAAGGAAAGCGCGCCATGTTGCGCCACGCCTTCGCCGGTCAGAAGAACGACGGTCGGATTGGGACCGCCCGCAGATATCCTTGCCAGCAGTTCGCTGCGGGCGGGGCTGGTCACGATGACGTCCGCTCCGGAATCTTCAAGTCGATAGGCAACCTCGCCCTGCGTCGCCTCGAAGCTGATCGGAACCGACACGCCGCCGGCGCGAACAGTCGCCAGGCATGTGACAACCCAATCCACCGAATTTGGCAACCACAGCGCAACGGTCTTGCCCTCGCTCACCCCGCGGGCGCGAAGCTGAGTGGCAAGATTTCCGACCGCCCTGTCCAGTTCGCGATAGGTGAGCGTCTTAGCTGCGTCCGCGAACGCAACCTTGTCCGGAAAGCGGCTCGCTTGCCGCTCGAGGAGTTCGGCCACGGGGGCTATGAGATCGGTTCTGATCATCGCTTTCTCCCAATCGACTTAATCCCCCAGGGGGATCAGACCATGCTGAATCCGCCGTTGACGCTGATAACCTGGCCGGTCACCCAGGATGCCGCGTCAGAGGCCAGGAACGTGATCATCGGCGCGATGTCTTCCGGCTTGCCTATGCGGCGCAACGGATAGGCCTTGACGATCTTCTCGCGGTTCTTCTCGAGGAAATCCACATCGGAATGCGCGGTCTCGACGAGGCCCAGTGAAATCGCGTTCACCGTGACGTTGTTGCGGCCGAGTTCGCGAGCGAGCGACTTGCCGAGCGCAATCGTGCCGCCGCGGGCCGCCGCGGCAAGTGCCAGATTCGCCTCGCCGATGCGCGAGCTGTCGCCGACTAGGCTGAGTATGCGGCCTCCATTCTGGCGGATCATGTGCGGCGCAACCGCGTGACAGCAGTTGAGCGCACCGTAAAGGCAGACATCGATCTGGGCCTTCCAGTCGGCCGGCGTGGACTCGACGAATTTCTGGTATTTCACATAGCCGGCATTGTTGACCAATATATCGATACGGCCCCAATCGGCGATAATGGCGTCGGTCATCGCGGTAACCTGCGCATTGTCGCTGACGTCGGCGTTGTAGGCGCGCGCTTCGCCGCCAGTTGCGATGATGCTGTCGACGACGCTTGCCGCCTCGCTTTCGGAGCGGTTGTAGTTGACCGCGACCTTTGCGCCTTCGGCTGCAAGCGCACGCGCGATGTCACCGCCGACGTCGCGGCCGCCGCCAGTCACCAAGGCGACCTTCCCCTTCAAACCGAAATCCATGTCAATTCTCCTTGCTTGAATTCTGTGTGGCCGCGCCGATCAGGCGGAACAGACGTTCCGGCGTAACGGGCAGTTCCGAAATCTCGACATCTAGGTGCGACAGCGCATCGGCGATGGCGTTCGCAATTGCCGCCGGCGCGCCGATCGTTCCACCCTCGCCCATGCCACGAAACCCTCCCGGATTGTCCGGATTGACGGTTTCCAGATGGGCGACCTCGATGTCCGGCACTTCGACAGCCGTCGGCGCCATGTAATCGACGAGGCTCGCAGTCAGCAGTTGCCCCTGGCCGTCATAGACAAGCTCTTCGAGAAGCACCGCACCAATCCCCTGGGCGACGCCACCATGCACCTGTCCGTCGACGACTAGCGGGTTGATCATGCGGCCGCAGTCTTCCGCGACCACGAACCGCTGCAGCTTCACGGCATAAGTCTCCGGGTCCACCTCGACGACTGCGACATGCGTGGCCGTGGTCGTCGTGCCCAGATAGGGATCGAAACTTTCGCTTGCTTCGAGCTTTTCGCGCTTGTCCAGCGGCAGGGTCTTCATGTCCGAATACACGGCGCGCGCCAGTTCGGCAAAACTGATCTGATGATCCGTGCCGCGGACAAAAATCCGCCCGTCGCCCGTTTCGATGTCCTCGACCGAAGCTTCGAGCAGATGGGAGGCGACATGCTTCACCTTGTCGCGGAGCACCCTCGTCGTCAGGATCGCGGCGCCGCCTCCGATCACGGCGCTGCGACTGGCATAGGTACCCGTACCGTGGGCAGTCGCGGCGCTGTCGCCATGCACGATCTCGACATCCTGCGGCCGAACCCCAAGTTCCTCGGCGACGATCTGCGCAAGCGTGGTCTCCAGGCTCTGGCCATGCGAGGCCACTCCGAAGATGGCCGTCACCGCACCGGTCGAATCAATGCGGACCGTCGCGGATTCATTGCCGGTGTTGATCGGCATTCCCGGCGCCACTGAAATGCGCGAGCCGATGCCGGTCAGTTCCGCATAGCTTGCGATGCCGATCCCCATCCAGCGCCCGGCTTTCCGGGCTTCCTGCTGCTTCTCGCGAAGAGCTTCGTAGCCGACCACCTCGCAGGCCTTGTCGAGGCATTCCGTGAACCCGGATCTTTCCCAAATGATGCCCGATCCAATGCGATGGGGAAATTCATCCGGTCTCACCAGGTTTCGGGCTCGGATTGTCTTCGGGTCCATCCCGAGTTTCTTGGCCGCCATATCGACAAGCCGTTCAAGCACGAAAACCGAGGTCGGACGGCCGACCCCGCGATACGGTCCGGTCGGGGCTTTGGAGGTCGCCACGCCGCGAACGCGCCCACGATAGTGCGGAATCTTGTATGCGCCGGGCAGGAAGCTGACCACCTGAACCGGCTCAAGCGCGGCCGTCCAGGGGAAGATCGAGTAGGCGCCGATATCGCCCAGAACCTCGGCGTTGAGCGCCAGGAAGCGACCGGTTTCGTCAAAGCCAAGTTCCGCAGTGACCAGTTCGTCGAAACCCTGGCTGGTGGAGGCAAGATCCTCCATGCGATCGCTGACATATTTCACCGGACGCCCAAGCTTGCGCGCCAGGGCCGATACGATGATCTCTTCCTGATAGAGCGAGCCTTTGCCGCCAAATCCGCCGCCAACGTCCGGCGCGACAACGCGCACCTTTCCGGGCATTGCGAGCAGCGTCGACAAGAGATCGCGTATGATCCCGGGAATCTGCGTCGACGAGTAGAGTGTCACCACATCGCGTCCGCGATCGTAGTCGGCCAGATACGACCGGTTCTCCATGGACAGGGGGGACTTGCGATGAAACCGGAACCGTCCCTTCACGGTCAACGGAGCCGCGGCAAGCATTTCCTCCGCCTCACCTGTTTTGAACAGGCGTTCAAGGATGACATTGGTTCCGAATTCGGGGTGAAGCAGTGCTGTTTGGGATGCTGCAGCAGCCTCAGGGTCGATCACGACCTCCAGTTGCTCATATTCGATTTCAATGAGCGCCATCGCGTCTTCCGCAACGTAGCGACTTTTGGCAACGACCACAGCAACCGGCTCGCCGACATAGCGAACCTTGTCGATCGCCAGCGCTGGATTGGCCGTCGCATGGTAGTTCGCCATTATCGAGGTGGCGACGACAGGTGCGATCTCGCTGAAGTCTGCCGCCGTGAAGACGCCGAGAACCCCTGGGATTCCCTTGGCGGCGTCGGCATTGATGGAAACGATCCGTGCATGCGACTGGTCGCTGCGCAGGAACGCGGCATGCACCATTCGATCCAGCTTGATGTCGCCGACATACCGTCCAGCGCCCGTCAACAGCCGCGGGTCCTCGAGCCGCTGCACCGGCTGGCCGACATATTTCGGGCGGGAGGTCGAGAGCGCGTCACCGCCCGGACCTGCATGGTCCTGCGAAACGCCTGGACGATGGTCCAATACGTCATTCATAGGCATCGGCCCCTTTTCTCAAGGACTGCCACTGCTGGTCGTCGTGGCCGCACAGGACCGTGGCACCGGCTTTCTCAATCCGGCGGATTTCCGCATAGGAGCTCAACAGGAGATCGGCGTTCCAGGCGTTGCGCGGGACTTCGTCATTGTCGAGGTTTCGTTTCAGGCTGACCGCGTCCGAGGCAAGGAGAAACTCCCCGCTCTTTTCGAGAGCCGCGCGCAATCCGATCATGCCGGCCGTGTGGCCAGGCAAGGCAATCGTCACCAACTTGTCGTCGCCGAAAATGTCGTGGCTGCCGGTAACCGTTTCGACCGGCATCGGATGATCCCATTCGGCAGGCAGGTATCCTTGCGCGGCAGCATCCGCCGACTTCGCCGAGGAAAGTTCCGCCTCATGGCAGATGAAGGTCGCGTTGCGAAAAAACGCGTTGCAGCCGCAATGGTCGGGGTGGAAATGCGAGTTTACTACGAGGTCGATATCCTCGGGGGAAAGGCCGATCGCACCGAGGCTGGAGACGACGTCTGATTTGGGCGCGCCGATCGGCGTCATCACCTTGGCCAGTCCGCCCCAACGCGCTTCAGCGTCGGTTTCGACCGACGGATGGCAGCCGGTGTCGAACAGGACATTGCCGGAAGCGTGGCGGAAGAGATACGCGGACACCGGCAACTCGATTGTCTCGTCGCGATCGGCATCCGGGACATAGATACGTTTTTTCATCCGGAGACGTCCCCCGCTCAAGGCATGCATCTTCATGCGGCAATTCCGTCACGCTCGTTCGCCAGTTCCCGCACCGCCTTGACGATGTGGTCATATCCCGTGCAGCGGCAGATATTGCCGGACAGCCCGTCCCGGATGTCGTCGTCAGTCTTCAGCGGATGGCTTTCGAGAAGGTCTCGAACAGTCATCAGGAACCCCGGCGTGCAGAAGCCGCACTGCAGCGCGTGGTGCTTTCGGAAAGCTTCCTGGATGCGGTGAAGCTTGGCGACGCTCCCCAGCCCCTCGACGGTCTCGATTGTCGCGCCGTTCGCCTGGACTGCGAACATTAGGCATGAGCGGGCGGTTGAACCGTTTACCCTGACGGTGCATGCGCCGCAGATTCCGTGCTCGCAGCCGACATGCGTGCCGGTCAACCCGAGCGTGTCGCGCAGGAAATCCGACAAGAGCGTGCGCGGCTCGACCGCCTCGAAGACGGCTTCGCCATTGACGGTCAGTTCGATATCCACCTTGCCGCTCAAGAAATGCCTCCTTCGGCGCGGCGCGACGCTCGTTCGAGTACCCGCCTGGCCACGATCGGGATGAGATGGAGCCTGTATTCGGACGAGGCATGAAGATCGGCGTTCGGTTCAAGCCCCTCGGCGGCGAACTGCGACGCCCGCGCCATCAACTCCGTCGTGAGCGTCTTGCCAAGAAGATGCTCCTCCGCCGCGCGCGCGCGGATGGCGGTGTCCGCCACGCCGCCGAGCGCCAGGCGCGCCTCGGCAACGATGCCGTCTTTCAGCGCAATGATAGCGCCTGCCGACGCGATCGCGAAATCGCCTGCACGCTGGGAGACCTCCTCGAAGGCGGTTCCCGTGCCCGCCGGAAGATAGGGAAGATGCACTGCCGTCAGAATCTCGCCATCCTCCAGCCCGGTCACGAGCGGTGCGATGAAGAACTCGTCCGGCGCGACGCGACGCAATCCATCAGGTCCGTGTATTTCCAGTTCGGCGTCGAGCAGCGTGACCAGAAGCGGCCATTCGGCGGCGGGATCGGCATGGACGAGGCTGCCCCCGATCGTGCCGCGATTGCGGATGGCGACATGCGCGACATGCTGCAGCGTCTCGGCGATGATTGGGAAATGCCGCAAGGCCTCAGGGGACTTCAAGGACTGCGCATGACGCACCAACGCGCCTAACTTCAGGCCCCCGTCCCGCTCCTCGATATCCGAGAGCTCAGGAATGCTGTTTATGTCGACCAGAAACTCAGGCTGCACAAGTCGGAAATTCATCATGGGAACAAGGCTTTGCCCCCCGGCGATAACCTTGGCGTCGCCGCCGCTGGCAAGCGCGCTCAACGCTTCGTCCAGCGTTTTGGCTGCAAGATATTCGAAAGCTGCCGGCTTCATCTCATCAACATCCGCTTCATTTGCCGGTGAACTGCGGAGCACGCTTTTCGGCGAAGGCCGCGCGACCCTCGCGGTAGTCGCTGCTGGCGCTGGCGAAATCGATGCGGCGGTTGGCCTCCTCTTCATCGAAGGTCCCGAATGCCGATCCGTTCAGGATATATTTCGCGCCGGCGATCGTCAGCGGCGCGCTGTCTGCGAGCTTTCGTGCATAATCCAGCGCAGCAGCCATCGGATCGCTCGATACGTCATCGACGAACCCGATTGTCAGGGCCTTGGCCGCATCGAACCGTTCGGCGGAATAAAGGATGCGCTTGGCCTGGGTCAGGCCGACAAGCGCCGCCAGCTTGCGGGTTGCCTGCACGCCATAGATGATCGACAGCCTGGCCGCCGGAATGCTGAAGATCGCCTTGTCATGGGCGAAGCGGAAGTCGCACGACATCGCTAGATGCGCGCCGCCGCCGAGGCAATAGCCTGATGTAACCGCGATGACCGGCTTGCGGATATGGGTGATCACCGCACAGCCATAATCAACCGCCTCCTCGTAGGCGACGCTCTGGGCCTTGTCGTCGCGCGTCGAAGCGAACTCGCCGATGTCGGCTCCAGCGGAAAAGTCGGAACCTGCGCCGGTGAAGATGACTGACCGAACGGAGCGATCATGATCGAGCTTGGTGAAGATGTCGCCGATGTCGCGCCACATGGCATAGGTGACCGAATTGCGCTGTGCAGGCCGGTTCAATCTGACCGTCGCGACGTCGCCCTCGATGGCGCAAAGAATATCGCTCACGCCGCGGCTCCCGCCGTCGCGCCTTCGCTGACGATCTTGTTGAAGTCGTCGAAAAACTGCTTGGCAAGCTTCTTGGCGGTGGAATCGAGCAGGCGCGCGCCAAGTTGGGCGATCTTGCCTCCCACATCCGTGTTGACGTCGTAGTGGAGGACCGTTGCATCTGGGCCATCAGCTTCCAGCCTGACCCGCGCCGTACCCTTGGCGAAGCCGGCAATGCCGCCCTTCCCCTCGCCTGTGATGGTGTAGCCTTCAGGCGCCACAACGTCGCTGAACGTCACGCCGCCGCTGAACTTGGCCTTGATAGGCCCGACCTTGAGGACGATCTGCCCGGTCATGCTGTCGGCCGATTCCTGTACCAATTCCTGACAGCCGGGAATGACCTGACGCAAGACGTCGGCATCATTCAGCGCCCGCCAGACCGTCTCGCGGTCCTTGGGGATTTTGACTGAGTCCTTGAGCTCCATCTCATCACCTTTCGAATTGACGTTTTTCTTGTGTCGGCGGCCCGGGCAGATCGAGCCAAGGCCGCCGCGTTGCGCGCGGGAGGATGCGCCGTCTATTTCTTGACGAGTGGGCAAGTGCTTTCCGAGAGAGGCCGGAATGCCTGGTCGCCGGGAATGACCGAAACCAGGTTGTAGACGTCCCACTCGCCCTTCGACTGATCGGGCGTCTTGACCTGATAGACATACATGTCGTGCACCATGCGGCCGTCCTCGCGGATCTTTCCGCCCTTGGCGAAGAAGTCGTTGATCGGCATCTCGCGCATCTTGGCCATCACAGCCTGCACTTCGGTGGTCCCGGCGGCGTCGACCGCCGCGAGATAATGCATGGTCGACGAATAGTCGCCGGCGTCGCCCATATGCGGCTTGCGGCCGACCTTCGCTTCGAACTTGGCCGCGAAAGCACGCGTCTCGTCGTCCCGGTCCCAGTAGAAGGCGTTGGTCAGGATCATGCCCTGGGCGGCCTCAAGGCCGAGCGCGTGAACGTCGGTGAGCCACACAAGCAAGCCCGCGATGGTCTTGCCAGAAACGCCGAGACCGAATTCGCCGGCCGATTTGACGGCGTTGACGAAGGTGGTGCCCGAGCCCGCGATCGCAACCACTTCGGCGGGCGATGCCTGCGCCTGAAGCATGAACGCGCTGTGGTCTGACGTCTCGATGGGGTAACGAACCGCACCCGAAACCTCGCCGCCATTTGCCTTGACGATGGTGGTCGCATCGGCTTCGAGCGCATGACCGAATGCATAGTCGGCAGTCAGGAAATACCAGTTCTTCTTGCCCTGCTTGATCAGCTCGTTGGCCGTGCCATTGGCAAGCGCATAGGTGTCGTAGGCGTAGTGGATGCTGTTGGGAGTGCAGCCGTCGCCGGTCAACCGCGAAGAACCCGAGCCGTTGACGATGGCGATACCTTCTTCTTCCTTGGCAACCTGGGCGACAGCAAGTGCGATGCCTGAATTGATCAGGTTCGCGATCATCGTCACGCCCTGCGCTTCATACCATTCCTTGGCAGTCGCCACTGCGACCTCCGGCTTGTTCTGGTGGTCGGCTACGACGACCTCGACCGGCTTTCCAAGCGCCTTGCCGCCGTAATCCTCGACGGCCATCTTGACCGCCGTCACAGCCCCTTCTCCGGATTCGTGCGAGAATTGGCCGCTAATGTCGGTCAGGACGCCGACCTTGACCGCACCCGTATCCTGCGCAAGCGCCCCGGCCGGCATGAAAGCGGTGCTTGCCGCGAGCGTCATCGCGAAGCTCACACCGATCAGTTTTTTCATTCTTCTCATTTCGTTTCCTCCACCATCGCAACAAGGAGCCGATCTCTCTCTTTACCTACTTGCGATACAAGACTTTTTTACCGTTGCGGAATGACGCCGGCGCAATTCAGGCCTTGTTATGCAGCACATTTGCTCCCAAGAAAAGAAAGGTATCGACTTGCATTATTAGACGGCATGTGGTTTACAGCTGTCAAGCCACCTGGCGCGAAAAAGTGCGGCAGCCAAAAATTCGGAATGCCGGGCGACGCGAAACAGGCATAGAAAAACGCAATCCGGTTGGGAGGACTCGTGCCGGAAAATGAACCCATCATCGAAGCCCGCGGACTGACGCGGGAATTCAGCGGATTCGTCGCCGTCAACAATGTGGATCTGAAGATTCGCGGCGGAACCATCCACGCACTTATCGGGCCGAACGGCGCCGGCAAGAGTACGCTGTTCAACCTTCTCACCAAATTCCTGTCGCCGAGCAGCGGCCATATATTCTTCCAGGGCCGCGATATAACCTCGATGCGGCCGGCCGGTATTTCGCGCCTCGGCCTCGTCCGCTCGTTCCAGATTTCCTCGGTGTTTCCACACCTCAGCGTGCACGAGAATGTTCGTGTGGCGTTGCAGGCGCGCGAACGCTACACCTTCACCTTCTGGCGCTCGGAAGCGAAACTGAAGCGCTTCGATCCGGAAGCGACGGCTCTGCTTGAAAGCGTCGGCCTTGCAGATGCCGCCGACCGGACAGCCGCAGAGTTGTCCTATGGCCGCAAGCGCGCACTGGAACTGGCCACCACGCTGGCGCTCGACCCGAAAGTCCTGCTGCTGGACGAACCGATGGCCGGCATGGGGCGTGAGGATATCGGACGCACGGCCGACCTTATTCGCAAGGTGGCGGCGTCGCGGACAGTCCTCATGGTCGAGCACAATCTCGGCGTGGTCGCCGACCTTTCAGATACGATCACCGTGCTGCGGCGCGGCGAGATCCTGGCCGAGGGCAGCTACGACGACGTTTCCAGCAACAGCGAAGTCCGCAAGGCCTATATGGGAGGTGCGCATGGGTGAGCCGTATTCACGTCTCAGCGTGTCCGACCTGCATGGCTGGTACGGCGAAAGCCATGTCCTGCATGGCGTCAAGTTCCATGTCGGCAAGGGCGAGATCGTCACCCTGCTCGGGCGCAACGGCGCCGGCAAGACCACGACGCTGCGCACCATCATGGGCGTTGTGCGGAAGCGGCGCGGCAATGTCCTCTACGGCGGCGCCGACATCCTCGCGCTGGCGCCGCACAAGGTATCGCGCCTCGGCATCGGCTACGTGCCGGAAGAGCGTGGCATCTTCTCCTCGCTGAGCGTCATCGAGAATCTGATGCTTCCGCCGGTGTCGCTGCCGGGCGGCATGAGCATCGAGGAAATCTACGAGCTCTTTCCCAATTTGCGTGGCCGCAACCGGACATCAGGGACTAGGCTTTCCGGCGGCGAACAGCAGATGCTCGCCATCGCCCGCATATTGCGCACGGGCGCAGACTTCATCCTGCTCGACGAACCGACCGAGGGTCTAGCGCCGGTCATCGTCGATCAGATCGCCGAGGCTCTGAAAGTTCTGAAGGCCCGCGGTCTCACCATAGTTCTGGTCGAGCAAAACCTGCAGTTTGCGGCCTCCATCGCCGACCGTCACTACGTCATGGAACAGGGTGTCGTCGTCGACGAGATCGCGAATGACGCGCTGGACGCGAACATGGAACGCCTCAACACCTATCTCGGAGTGTGATCATGACCTCCCTGTCCACCTCGAAGGAATTGCGGCATGGCTGAGATTTTCGGCGTTCCCGTTGCCGTGCTGCTCGGCCAAGTCCTGCTCGGCCTGATCAACGGTTCGTTCTACGCCTTGCTGAGCCTCGGCCTGGCGATCATTTTCGGCATGTTGAATGTCATCAACTTCGCGCACGGCGCGTTCTACATGCTGGGCGGCTTTGCTGCGTGGTTCGCGCTAAGCGTCCTTGGCGTCGGCTACTGGCCCGGATTGATCATCGCACCGGTGGCGGTGGCCTTGTTCGGCGTCGTCGTCGAACGCCTGTTCCTTCGCCATCTCTATCGGATGGACCACCTCTACAGCCTACTTTTCACATTCGGGCTGGCGCTCGCGCTTGAGGGCCTGTTCCGCCATGTCTACGGCTCGGCCGGCAAGGCCTATCCCCTGCCACCCTCGCTGAGCGGCGGCTACAATCTCGGCTTCATGTTCCTTCCCGCCTACAGGGCCTGGGTGATCCTGGCCTCGGTCGTGGTCTGCTTTGTCACCTGGTACGGTATCGAGCGCACCCGGCTTGGCGCATATCTGCGCGCGGCGACGGAAAATCCGTACCTGGTTCAGGCGTTCGGGATCAATGTCCCGCTGCTCCTGACGCTGACCTATGCCTTCTGCGTCGGCCTCGCTGGCTTTGCCGGCGCTCTCGCGGCGCCGTTATATCAGGTAAGTCCGGGAATGGGGTCCAACCTCCTGATCGTCGTCTTCGCCGTCGTGGTCATCGGCGGCATGGGGTCCATCGTCGGCGCCATCGTGACCGGCCTCGGGCTCGGCGTCATCGAAGGGCTGACCAAGGTGTTTTTTCCATCCGCGTCCACGATAGCGGTGTTCATCATCATGGTGCTCGTGCTGCTCGTGCGGCCGGCCGGACTCTTCGGCAGAGAAAGATAAGACATGGCCAATTTCGCAGTTGCCGAAAAAGCTCCGGCCCGCTCCACCGCCTCCTTGAAGGGCGCGCTCCTTATCCTGCTGATCGCGGCAGCGCTCGTCGCCCCGTCCTTCGTCTATCCGCTCTTCCTGATGAAGATCCTCTGTTTCGTGCTGTTTGCGTCGGCGCTCAATCTCGTCCTCGGCTATGCCGGCCTGCTCTCCTTCGGCCATGCGGCATTCTTTGGCGGCGCGGCCTATATCGCCGCCCATTCCGCCAAGGTGTGGGGTTTTCCCTTCGAGCTCGCGATCCTCTCCGGCGTCGTATTCTCGATCGTTCTCGGCTTTCTCTTCGGCGCGCTGGCCATCCGCCGGCACGGCATTTATTTCGCAATGATAACGCTGGCGCTGGCGCAGATGGTCTACTTCCTGGCCGTGCAGATGCCGTTCACCGGCGGCGAGGACGGCATCCAGGCAGTACCCCGCGGCACGTTCCTCGGCCTCGTCGACCTTGGCGACACCACGTCGATGTATTATGTCGTGCTCGGCTTCACCGCCTTCGGCCTGTTCGTCATCTGGCGGACCGTGCGCTCTCCATTCGGTCACGCATTGGCGGCGATCCGCGAAAACGAGCAGCGCGCCACCTCGCTCGGCCTGAACGTCGAACGCTACAAACTGATCGCATACACGCTTTCGGCGGCCCTTTCCGGGCTTGCCGGATCGCTCAAGGCAATTGCATTCCAGCTCGCATCGCTCGCGGACGTCACCTGGCATATGTCGGGAGAGGTCATCCTCATGACCCTGCTCGGCGGCATGGGAACGCTCATCGGACCCGTCGTGGGCGCAACCTTCGTCGTCGGCCTGGAGCACTACCTCTCGACCAGCGGCCTGCCCATCACCTTCATCATCGGACTTGTCTTCATCGCCTGCGTGATGGTGGCGCGGCGTGGGCTCTATGGCGAGCTGCGCGCTCGCCTTGCATCGCGCGCTGCGGCATCTCCCAAGGCATAAGCAGACGCCCTTGAACAGGGCGTCCCCTATTCCTCCAATGTATAGCTAAGTTCGTAGTCGGTTTCATTCGCCATGATCGGCTGCTTGCAGTGGCTGCAAACCACCAAGGGCGCGAAATCCGAATTGCACAGGCGATGCCTGAGCGTCAGAGGCGGCTTGCCGTCGGAGAGCCAGCGGTCACCCCAGCGCATCATCACGATCATCGGCTGGTAGAGATCGCGACCCATTTCGGTGAAGCGATACTCGAAACGATCGCCATTCGCACCGTAGCGCTCCTTGCGGAACACTCCGCTTTCGACCAGCCGCGTCAGGCGATCGGTCAGGATATTGGTGGCGATGCCGAGCTTCTCGATCATCTCGTCGAACCGCCTAACGCCGAAAAAACCCTCACGAATGATCAGGAAGCTCCAGCGGTCGCCGATGATCTGCAGGCTGCGCGCCACAGAACACGGCCTGACCCTCTCCAGAAGAGCAGGATCGGAGCTCCTGCGGCTTTTCAACTTTACCTCGTAAGGTGAATAGCCGGCGCCCGGGCCGTCGCGAAAGGAAACCTCGCGGGCCTTGATCGGCTCATGGCATTCCGAACAGACGGTGACCGGATCGCAAGTGTGACCGCATGTCGTGTGGATCAGTTTCAGCGGAGGCTCAGCCCCCTGCGTCAGCCATTTGTCGCCGAACTCCATCAGCGACAGCATCGTCGAAAACAGATCCTTGCCGCGCTTGGTCAGAAAATAGCTTTTGCCGCGCTCGCCCGGCCTGGCGCCGATGACGAGAATATCGTTGTCGGTCAGCATCGACAGCCGCGTCGAAAGCGTCTGGCGCGGAATGCCAAGACGGCGCTGGAACTTTTCGAAGCTGCGCACGCCAAAGAAGGCTTCCCGGACGATCAGGAAGGTCCAACTATCGAGAACGATTTCGACGGTTTTTCGGACCGAGCAATGGCGTTCCAAATGAGGTTGCCTCAGTCGAAGTTTGAATTCAGCAGGAGTCGGATTGCTTTCGCCGCCGACTTGATGAACGGACATAGCCAACGGAAACCCTCAGTTGTGTACAAAAATTGGCCGCTTTGACACCTAGTCTGATAATGCAAGCTTCGCTCCATATCAATTGGCGACCGGCGAACTAGACTGGATTGAACTGAGTTTAGGGCATCGCTGTTCAACGAAGCCCGTGATAGGCAGACAACTAACTCCCTGCTGGAAAGGTCTTCCCGTGATGGCCAACGATAATCGTTCCCCGCGCCTCGCTGTACTGATTGATGCAGATAACGCGTCCGCCAAGATCGTCGACGGTCTTTTCGATGAGATCGCGAAGATTGGTGAGGCCAGCGTCCGGCGCATCTATGGAGATTTTGCCAGCTCGAGATCGAAAGCGTGGATCGATGTTCTGGCACGGCACGCAATCATTCCGCAGCAACAGTTCGCTTATACAACTGGCAAGAACGCGTCTGACATCACCCTGGTTATCGATGCGATGGATTTATTGCACAGCGGCCGTTTCGACGGCTTCTGTCTGGTCTCGTCCGACAGCGATTTTACGCGGCTGGCTGCTCGTATCCGCGAGCAGGGTGTCGATGTCTTCGGGTTCGGAGAACAGAAGACACCAGAGAGCTTCCGTCAGGCTTGTCGACGCTTCACCTACACCGAAAACTTACTCCCTGATGCGCCGGCCAATACGGAAGCAGCAGGACGCAAATCCCAACCCCTTCAGCCGCCGAGTGCGGCCGCGCCGATCATCCGCCGCGTTCTCGATCAGATGGAGACAGAAGATGGTTGGGCACCGCTGGGAGCGGTAGGTACGCAGCTGGCGAACCTATCCTCCGACTTCGATCCCCGCAATTTTGGCTTCCGCAAGCTAAGCGACCTCGTTCGCAAGACCAATGCCTTTGAGATCGAACATCCAGAAGGGCGGGCCATACGCATCCGCGAAAAGCCAGCATCGGCGAAGCTCTCATCCAGCCGGAAGTCCTGACTCATTTAACTGGAATCTTTGGGGAGCCGGCAAACAACAGACAGTCCGGTTTTGAGCCCCTGATGTGGGATAGCTGTCGGCAAAAAAGCGCGTCGATCCCAGAGACGGCTTCCGCCCTCCAGCCGGCAATAGCTGCCATTCCTCTCCCACCCCATTCTCGCCGAACCATGCGTGGTTAAACGATCAGTCAGCAACCCGTCTCATTCGGAACCTGTGCTGTAGTCGCAATTACGTTCCGCAGAATGTCTGCAGGACGCGCTCTTCGTCTGCTGGTGGCCGCGCGTATGCCTCCATCTCGGGCTGCTCGTCGAACGGGCGCGCCAGGACGGCGAGCAAACTCTGGAAAGGGCCAAAATCGCCTTCTACGGTGGCGGCGGCGATGGCAGCTTCGACACGGTGATTGCGTGCTATGTACTTCGGGTTCACCGTGCGCATCCGAGCAGGCCGGTCGGCTGCATTCTCACGCCGGGGCATGTTGCCATCAGGGTAAGATCGCGACGGGTGGAGGCCGTGTTTTCCGGCGATATCATGCATTGGCCGATGCAATGCATCCATCCGGAATGGAATTTCGGCTACGATGCAGACCCCGACCACGCCTATCGGACCCGGCGCGCCTTTCTTGAAGCCTGTTCAGACAGTGGCCACCTGGTCATGACGTCACATTTTCCCTTGATAGCCTTATTGCAGGTTTTGGTCGGCCTAGGGGCCGCTGTGCTTGCAGTATCCGTGGCGAGCGCTGAACCAGCTGCAGCAATCACGATTACCATCTTCGCCCTTGGATTGGTTGGTTCCGGCGCTGGTGTTTTGGCGGCATCGTGGTGGCCTTCGAGGCGATTGAAAGCAAATCTCCAGCAACGGCCCGCACAAGGCGACCCAGTCATCTCGCCCACCATCTGGGCGTTCCCGTCAGTTTCGCCGTCTTGGCTCGAGACGGGCGGATATCTGCCGGTGCGGATGATCGAAGAGCATTCCCGGATCATGACGCGCAGCGCCAGGGCGTCGCATAGGTCGTGCGGGAGACGTCACTCAGGCAGGCGGCTCTTCTCGGCTGCTGCAAGTGCTGCTTGGACCAGGGAATCAATCATCTCATCCGGGTAGACCTCATCCGGGCAGTATTCTTCTGCAACAGTCCGAGCCAATTGGCGCAATGTGTCTGGAGCCGTCGAGCCTGACGCCGCTATCTGTCTCATTACTGCGTGGATGATGTCGAAGTCGAAGGCGGAAATTGGAGCTATCATAGCTTCCGTCCTCTAATGTGGGGCGGAAGCTTGGTCTGCGCTCACAGCCGGCGATGCCCATACAGTTACCGCCGATGGAATTAGCGTATTCCTAGAAATCTCGATTAGCTACTCATCTTGGATTGCAATATGCAATTCATGGGATGAGCACTTCGGTTATCGTCGCATGCCGAAGCTTCTCTTCGCCCTTGAGGTGCCTCGCGATGACGCGCAGAGCCGGCTGGACAGGCACCGCGGCTTTGTTGCCGGGCGCCGATCGGCGTGGCGAACTTGCCGCTGTGGAGATATTCCAGCGCCTGCCACAGCTCGTCGCGCCTTGCCTGCGGCATAGATTGATTGGTTCCGGCGCGCTGGTGTTTTGGCGGCATCGTGGTCGCCTTCGAGGCGATTGAAAGCAAACCTCTAGCAACGGCCCGCACAAGGCGACCAGTCATCTCGCCCACCATCTGGGCGTCCCCGCCCGTCTCGCCGTCATCGGCACCGGCAGGCAATCACCCCTTTTGCAGCCACTCACGGCTGAGTTTACCGGCCGTTAACGCTGCCGCGGCACCATGGCTGAAGCGGCCATGTTTGCAGTACCGCCGACTAACCCCCCAATCACCCCGCTGCCGAAAGGTGGCGGGCCTTTTTTGGTTTTTTGGGGAACCTCAGCCCAAATCGTAGATTATCAGTAAGCCTGCACAAGGCGACGTGGTGTTGTCGCTTTCGACCACGTTCGAGGTGAAAGCCTGCCGGAGTTTTACCCACGGCAGGCTTTCACATATCGCGGAACCATTCTCGTATTGCCGAATTTATGATGCCGGAGCGACCCGACACCCCCCCACCGTCGTTCGCTCCTGAGCAGCAGGCCTGCCGCTTCTATTCCAACTGGAAGCGGTAGGCCTTTGCGTGAAAAAGGTAGGCGAAATGACCGACGAGCCAAGGGAACCGCTTAGCATGGGAGACTTCTTGGTTCGTCGCTTGATGGAAGAGACCGGCATCACGGAACAACAAGCTCGTAAGCTTGTTGCGGATCTCGGATATCAGTGGTCATCCCTTGTGAGGGAAGCCCGGTTCCTGGCGAAAAAACGCTAACGCCGGTACGCTTGGTCCTATCCGACCTTCCTGATGCGCCCCTTGTCGATCCGAAATATCCCTCTCGCGCCACCTTGGCGCTCGAAGTCGGTTTGCAGATCGTCCCACATACCAAGATGTCGACCGCAATCCTCACACGAGATAGGCGAATCCGGCTGCACATCATCGGGAATACGCATGCGAATGGTGCCGCAAGAGGGACATTCGAGCTTGTGATTGAGGTACTGAGCGTCGCCCATGATCAGATCCTCCCGCTATGCCTAAATCGTATTCAGGCGAGGACGGATTTCAAGGGGCCAGGATCTCCACCACCGTTGCATGCCGCAATTTTTCCTCGCCGCGCAGGTGCTTTGCCATGACTTTCAGAACGGGCTGGACAGGCACCGCGGCCTTGTTGCCGGCACCGATAGTCGTCGCGAAGTGGCTGGTGTGGAGAAATTCCATGGCCTTCCACAATTCATCACGTTGCGCTTGGGGGATGGCCGGGATTGCTCGGCCAACATATCGCAGCTTGGAATCGGTTTCCTGGGCCAGCAGCAGCGACGGTGCGTCTCCGCGCTTGCGCTCGTATCCGATAACCACGAATTCACCTGTCATGTAGGCCTTCGTTTTCAGCCAATCCTTCGACGGACCGCTGCGGTAGATGCTCGCGCGGCGTTTCGAGACGATGCCTTCGAGGCCCATCCTTTCCACTGCGCCGAAAAATTCAGCGCCGGAGCCCTCGAAAGACTGGCTGAATTGAATAGGGGTGTCAGGCCGGTTTGGGCCGAGCAGGATCTCAAGTCGGGACCGTCGTTCCTCGCAACGCACCTTATATAGGTCATTGCCGTCCACCCACAGAAGGTCGAAGGCGTAGAACAGCAGGCTGGCGTTCTCCCATCGAATAGCCGTCGCAAGCTTCTTGAAGTCAGATCGGCCAGTCTCGTCTTGCACGACCATCTCGCCATCAAGGATTGCGTCACATCGGATCGTCTCCCGCGCGGCAACCAGCACCGATCCATACTTGTTCGACCAATCATGGCCGTTACGGGTGTAGCCGTAGGCGTTGCGGCCGATGAGGTGGATCTGGGTGCGGTAGCCGTCATATTTGATTTCGTGGGACCAGCGGTCGCCTTCTGGCGGCTTGTCGACCAGCGTCGGAATACAAGGCGGGATGAACGCAGACCGGTCCTTGTCTGTCATCGATCAGCCGTTGCGAAAGCGGCCCGCTTGGTTGTTGCCAAGTCGGGCCGCCCGCATTGCGTGGTGGGGTGGGCATGGCAGCCGACGCAATACTCAACTCTTGGATTTAGGCCTTGCATCGACGTCGCACCTCACCGTGCAAGGCTTAGTGTTGCTCGCGCGAGAGTTGCGGGCAATAGCCCAATGGATGAGGGCAACCTAGCCAATTCGTAAGCGCTGTGCCGCCCACACATCGGCCAGCTTCGGGCTTGCGGGCAACTTTGCCATCACTCCATGTCGGGGACTTCGCCGGCCTGGTAGAGGATCGTGGGCTCGCCATACTCGCCGATCGCCGGATTTGCTTCCCGGCTCCATGCGATAACGCCGGCGTGCTCGCTCTCGATCATCTTGGCCAAGCGCCTGGCCGCGTCTTCGCTCTGCATCTGGCGAGGGTCGAACGCGGGCTTCAGGTCGCCTTCCTCGTCGCGGTTGAACGCAGCCACCACGATGAGCTTGGGCATTTTCTGTTGTGGGACGACATGACCGGTATTCGACATCGAGGAATCTCCTAGATCAACGACGCCTGGGATTGAGGTGAAACGATCTGCGTCTCCGGAAGATCCACTACGGTCAGCATGTCGGCAGGCAGCGGACGCTGCAGTTTGCTCGCCTCTGACCAAGGGGCGGTCAGCCACGTTTCGATCTCTTCTGGCGTCGTCAGGATGACGGGCATTGCCTTTTCGTGGATCGGGGCAACGACAGCGTTCGGACTGGTCGTCAGGAAGGCATAAACTTCCCAGTCGAGGACGCCGTCACGAATGGTGCGCGCGCCGCGCCATGGCGTCCACAGCCCCGCGAAGACCGCCAGCGACCGAACTTCATTGAGCGCAAACCAGAAATTCCGGTGCCGGCCGGTGAGCGGGTCTTTGTCGCCCTCGATCGGGCTCGGCTCTGCGAAGCTGGTGAACGGCACCACGCATCGGCTTTCGACGCCGAGAAAGGGTGCCCAATGCTTGCTGTCCGTCCGTCGGATGTTGGTAACGCCCTTGTCGGGCTCTTTCTCCAGCAGCGCCTTGAAATCGACTGTTTGCCCCTTCGCTTCAAGCTTTGCCGCCCGGGCCTTGGTGGCTTGGAATTGCACGTTCGAAGCCGTGGGCATGCCCCAATTGAGCATCGCCAGTTGCCGGCGCCCTTCGAAGTTGCGTACTACAGGCCCATTGCGGCCGGGATAGACGTCGATCGACGGCTCGAGGTTGCCGGCGATGTCGTCGAGCACCTTGGTCAGCGCGCGCAGTTCGTCCTGGGATGATGAGAAATTGTAGAGGTTGCACATTGGGGAAGACTGCCGTGGCGTGCGGGTGCCGTCAATCGCGGCTGCACCCCAGTGGACCCTCACCGGGTTCATATGGAGCCGGGTCTTTGCCGCATGCCTTCACCGCGGCTGCCTGTGCTCTGTACCAGATGACCGAAATCCTCTCGTCTTCCTCGGTAGGTTCCAGGTCTTCGCCGTCTAGGGAATAGAGCGGCTCGTGCGCATTCTCGACCTTCCATGTCGAGTAATCGCCTTGTTCAGGGGTAACGCCATACATGTCGAGGATAGCCTGAGCTGCTGCCAGGCCCCGTTGGGTTTCGGTTGGCGATGCGCCGGGGATTTCAAGGGTAAGGGGCATCAGTAGATCCTCCCTGAGCCGTATACTTCCTGCCTTCGGCCCGATGTTCGTAGCAGAACCAGTGCGGCGTTTGCTTGCCAGTGGCAAAGCCCCAGCCGCCGTGCTTCTTGCAGCCGGGATGCTCGCAAAAGTGCTCATAGATGCCGCCGGGCTTGCGTGGTGCCGTATTTTGCTCGTCGCTCATGCCCATAGGTTAGCGTGATGTGAATTGACTCCGCAAGGAGTTTGTTCCTATTTCGTTCTCATGCCGCAGCCGAGCCGAACCATACCCTTTCCGCTTTCCAAGCTGAACGATGCCCGCGATCTGGTCGAGGTTCGGTGCAGCTACTGCAAGCGAGCCCATGTCTATTACCCGACGGACCTTATTCAGCTGTTCGGCGACGTCGACGTCGATTCTCTTTCCGGCCGGATGAAGTGCGAGAGTGTCCCTGGCGGCCATGGGTTCCTCAAAGTAGAGCGCGTTTTCTCAGGCTCCAGGGAGATGGTCGGCAAGAAGATCCGGCGGCTTGTTGCCATTCAGGTGAAGCGCGTGCCGGTCTGGAAGGAAGAGTAATGGCCGACGGCTCAAATCTTGGTTCCAGGCGCGCATATCTCAATGAATTGCATTCACCTGCAAGCTGAATTCATTTGCCTGCCGGATGGAAAGGCGGAAAACTCCTGGAAGCTGCCCGCTGGGCGAGCCCAGCGCCCCCTGATCAACTCCGGCAGCCGCGCTTTCAAGGAGGGAGAAAATGGCCGGCAGTCATTCAGATGCGAGCGGACCCGATCTCGCGCAAGGTATTGCAATAGCCGACCTTCCCGATGGCGGCAGGCTTCTCGGCCATCGTGATGGTGAGCCTGTATTGTTGGTGCGCCGCGGCGAGGAGATTTTCGCTGTCGCCGCTGCCTGCTCGCACTATGGGGGACCGCTGGCCGAAGGCCTCATCGTCGACGAAACCGTCCGTTGTCCCTGGCATCACGCCTGCTTCGACCTGCGCACCGGAGAGGCGTTGCGAGCACCGGCGCTCATGCCTCTTGGCTGTTGGTCGGTCGAGCAACGCGGCGACAGGATAATTGTCGGCGAAAAGCGCAAGAAGCTCTCGCCTGCTCCCCGCGCAGGCGATTCCGGGACTCCGAATAGCATCGTCATTGTCGGCGGTGGTGCCGCCGGGTTTGCGGCCGCCGAGAGGTTGAGGCGCGAGCAATATCAGGGCCCGATCATCATGTTCAGCGATGACGAATCCCTGCCAGTAGATCGGCCCAACCTATCCAAGGACTACCTTGCCGGCACGGCACCACAGGACTGGCTGCCGCTGCGCAAGGAAGGTTTCTACGCCAAGAACGGTATCGATCTGCGTCTCGGGGCCAAGGTCGCTGAGCTCGATGTCAGGGCGAGCGACGTCGTACTCACCGATGGGACGAGGATGGCTTTCGACAAGCTGTTGCTTGCGACAGGCGCCGAGCCGGTCCGGCTGACCATACCCGGCTCCGACCAGCCCCATGTCCACACCTTACGCTCGCTGGCCGACAGCCGCAGCATCATCGCCCAGGCTGGAACGGCCCGCCGCGCCGTCGTGCTCGGCGCAAGTTTCATTGGCCTGGAGGTCGCCGCTGCCCTTCGGACCCGTGGAGTTGAAGTGCATGTAGTCGCGCCTGACAAGAGGCCGATGGAGCGGGTACTCGGCCCGCAGATGGGCGATTTCATCCGTGCCCTGCATGAGGAGCACGGCGTCATCTTCCACCTTGAGGATACCGCCACGAGAATCGGTGCAAAGGACGTCCAGCTACGCAGCGGCCGAACCATCGCCGCCGAGATGGTCGTGACTGGCATCGGCGTGAGGCCGCGGCTGGGTCTCGCGGAAGCTGCAGGCCTTACCATGGATCGCGGCGTGCTCGTCGACCCCTGTCTCGAGACCAGCGTGCCTGGCATTTTTGCGGCCGGTGACGTCGCGCGCTGGCCCGATCCCCATACTGCTGAAAACATCCGGGTCGAGCATTGGGTCGTGGCGCAACGCCAGGGAGCAACTGCCGCGCTCAACATGCTGGGACACCGGATACCATTTACCGACGTGCCGTTCTTCTGGAGCCAGCATTACGACGTTCCGATCAATTATGTCGGCCATGCCGAAGGATGGGACGCAATCGAGGTTGAAGGCGATATCGCTGCCAGGGATTGCCTCGTGCGGTTCAAGCGTGGCGGACGCACGCTCGCAGTCGCCACCATTTTCCGTGACGGCGAAAGCCTTGCTGCGGAATTGGCGATGGAGCGCGACGTCTAGCGCTTCGGATCGACCCAAGTGCCGCCTCCGTTTCACTTGGCTGGTTCCGGAGTCGTGCCACGCCGTAGTGCCGCTGAACGGTTGTTCATGACGGTGCCCGGTGCGTTATACGGCTCCCACCGTCGCCATTCCGATCCTCGAGTCAGCATTTCCCCCTATGCGCCCACGCGATTGGCCCGCGCGGCTATATCGGCGCATCTTGCCATAAGCGCCTCGAAGGGCTCGGCCTCCTCCAGCAGCAGCCCGTCCTCGACCATACGAATGTAGTCGTTCTCCAGCGCCTTCAGCGCGTCGCCATCGGGCACAAGACGCAGGCCGCCGTTGACCGCGACCGCATAATCGATCGGTTCGCGATCGTCCGCCTTCTCGGCGAAAAACATGCCTTTGTGGCGCGCGACCGCCTGGGCGAGCTCTCTATCCGCAAACGCAGTGGTCGCTAGGCCAGCCTCATCCAGCCTGGCGATGTCGTGCCAATGACGCGCGAACCTGTCGCCACGCAGTCGTGCCTGCAGGCAGAAGACATGGATCGCCGTCGCCTTTTCCCAGAACGTCCGCTCGGCGTGCATAACGCGCGGCCGCGCGGTGGGAAATTCCACCGCGTCCACCAAGCCCGCCGCATCGCAGACGACATCGCGCGGACCCGCCGGCTCACCGGTTGAGCGAGCCCCAAACTCGAGCATCACGCTCGGCGCGACATATCCCGAACCGGTCGCCGTCGCCTCGTAGTCGATGAACAGCTTGTCGTCTTCGATGCGGATCGCCGCCGCCAATCCCCCACTGGCAAGCGCATTCGCGATGGTTGGCTGCGCCGTTCCCGCCACCCACCCGGGCAGTCGCTTGCGCACTTCGCTCGACCAGCGCTTTTCCTCGCTGCGGGTCTTCGGCAAGGCCTCGCCGTTGGCGCCCACCAGGTCGGGAGCAAGTGTGCGGATATCATAGGTCAGGTCGACGTCCTCCGAAAATCGACGGATGACCCCGTAGGCTTTAGATAGTGATGTGCCTCCCTTGAAGACCAGGTGCTCACCCAGGGGCGAGCCGTAGAGGGCGGCAAGTGCCCAGACCACCCAGACATCCTTTTCGAGCAGATGCGCCGGGCGACCGGACCGGTCGGCCGCGATGCCCAAGACTTCACGGCGATCCGCGGCCGAAAGGCTGAGGAATGCGTCAGCCATGCGCCGCCTTTCCGACGCTGCGGGCAAGCCAGGTCGGAAGCTGCGGCGCTGCCGCCACCAGCTCGTTGAAGGTGGTCTGCGGAAGTTTGCGCTTTAGCGCCAACAGCGCCCCCTCGGCCTTCTCGGGACCAAGCCAAGCCAGCGCGCGGACTGCCTCACCGGCCGGTCGATTGGCCAAGGCGAGCTGCCAGCGCGGCGCGTGCCGCAGTTCGACCACCTGCTTGCCGAGATTCATTTTCCGGGTGCGGCCCGAGGTCAAATAGACCGACCGGACCGGAACCTGTGTCGTGAGGCCAAGGGTGTTGGCGGCCGCCGCACCGCTGGACACGATGACTTCGCCGCGCTGACTGGCGAGCGCCTCGACCGCCTGCTCAACCGAAGGCGACCGCGTGCCAAACCGGCTCGTCACGGGACGCAGATAGACGCCACGGCCAGCGCGGATCAGTTCGCCACGCTCCGCCAGGCGCGACAACGCCTGGTCCACCGCAGCCCGATTGCCGAGGTGAAGCAAGCTTTTCGCGGACACGGGCGTGCCCTCGGGCAATCCGCCCGCATGCGCCAAAATCTGTTCGCTCAACCGTTGCATACCGATCTCCTGTCAGAAATATACGCAGTTTTCTGACAGTTTACAATCGGCGCTTTAGTCCGACTAGCTCAGTTGAGGTTCCCGCCGTGCCGTTCTTCTGGAGCCAGCACTACTCGTTCCGATCAATTATGTCGGCCATGCCGAAGGATGGGATACAATCGAGGTTGAAGGCGATATTGCGAGGTTAAAGGCAATATTGCTGCCAAGGATTGCCTCCTACGCTTCAAGCGTGGCGGACGCACGCTGGTAGCCACCATTTTCCGTGACGGCGAAAGCCTTTGTGCGGAATTCGCGATGGAGCGCGACGTCTAGCGTATCGGATCGACCCAAGTGCGCCTTCGTTTCACTTGGCGGGTTCCGGAGCGACCTACTAAGTCCGCTCGCTTCCCATAGCCCCCGAACATGCCAATGCTCCTACCATGGCCGGATCGAGGATCGGGACGATGGCGGCCTGTTGATCGGCGCGACGGTCAGGAACACGGCGCTCGCCAACCACCG
This sequence comes from Aminobacter sp. SR38, assembly GCF_014843375.1. NCBI lineage: Bacteria > Pseudomonadati > Pseudomonadota > Alphaproteobacteria > Hyphomicrobiales > Phyllobacteriaceae > Aminobacter > Aminobacter sp. SR38. The sequence continues at coordinate 313,645 of NZ_CP062119.1, read as the reverse complement.
GTCGGTCGGGGAAAAGTACCCGTTCCTCGCGCGGGCGGTGCTGTTCGGCGCGTCGGGCCAGATTCGCAATATGGCGACGGTGGGTGGCAATCTCCTGCAGCGCACGCTTTGCGCCTATTTCTACGACCTGACGTCACTCTGCAACAAACGTGCGCCTGGCAGTGGCTGCGACGCCGCCGGCGGGTTCAACCGCACGCATGCGATCCTCGGCGCGTCGGAAAACTGCATCTCCGTTCATCCTTCCGACATGTGTGTAGCGCTGGCCGCGCTCGATGCGACGGTGAACATCACCGGGCTGAGCGGCGAGCGCTCCATCGCCTTCGGAGACTTACACAGACTCGCCGGCGACACGCCGCACATCGAGACTGAACTCGGAGCGGACGAACTGATCACCGGGATCGACATCACACCGCTCCGCTTCGCACGCAACTCTCTCTATCGCAAGGTGCGCGACCGGGCGAGCTGCGCCTTCGCGCTCGTCAGCGTCGCAGCGGCGCTTGAGGTAAAGACGGAAAGGTAGGCGACGTGCGCCTGGCGCTCGGCGGCATCGCCCCTCGGGGCCAATAGGGGGTCGACTGCTGACGGTCGGCTTGGGAGCTTGCTAGGCAGATGGTGCCCTTCAACCCTCTCGTCCTCAGACGACCGCGGGCAGCCGACCGTCACCGCGGAGGCGAACCATCGGCAAATTTGTTCCAATTCATTATCCAAACACCGCGTTGGGCAGCCAAAGCGCGATCTGCGGGAAGACAATCAGCAAAGCTAGCAACAGGAGCATTGCGACGAGATAGGGCATGACGCCGCGCATCACCTCGCCGATAGGTGCTTTAGATACTTCTGAAACGGCGAAAAGGTTCATAGCAACCGGCGGTGACAGCAGCCCGATTTCGATGGTGACCACGACGACGATGGCGTAGTGAACCCGGTCTATGCCGAGAGCGTCGAGGATCGGCAGCGTCAGCGGAACGGTCATGAGAATGGTCGCATAGGCTTCCAGCACCGTTCCAAGGACGATCAACACGATCGTCATCAGCACAAGGAACTGCCACGCCTCCAAGTTGAGGCCAACCACCCAGCGCACGAAGTCGGCAGGCAGTCCGGACCGGCTGATCCAGTAGGACAGCAGAGTCGCGCCGGCGACGATGATAAGCACAGCGGCCGTCTGCGACATGCCTCCCGTTAGCAGGGCCGGCACCTCGCGCATACGAATGGCTCGATAGACGAGGATGCTGATAGCCAGCGATAGCACAGCGGCGAGCGCAGAGGATTCGGTAACCGTGACGAAGCCGCCATAGATGCCGCCCAGCACCAGGACCGGGATCGTTAGAGCTGGCAGCGCCGCGATATTTGCCCGACTGAAGTCTCGCCAGCCGGGGAACGGTTCGGGCGTCATGTGGAGCCTCCGCGAAGCGAGGAATGCGACGACCATAAACATGCCGAGCATCAAAAGCCCCGGCACTACGCCAGCCAGGAATAGGCGCGGGATCGAGGTTTCGGCAATCAGCCCGTAGATCACAAGCGGCAGGCTTGGCGGCAGCAGGATGCCCAGCGTTCCGGCAGCGGCAGTGAGTCCAACGGCGAACTGGCGAGGATAGCCGCGCTCGACGAGCGCCGGGATCGCCACCGAACCCATCGCCATGGCGGTAGCAACGGACGAGCCGTTAATCGCCGCGAACACACCAGTGGCGGCGAGCGCTGCAATCGGAAGCCCGGCGGGCAGCCGACCCAGCCATGCAGCCGCCACCTCGATCAGGGCCTTGGCGATGCCGCCGCCGCGTATGAAGGCTGCGGCGAGCACGAAGAAGGGCACCGCCATCAGCGACTCGGAGTTCATCGAGTCGAGGATCGCCTGGCTGATGCCGGCAACCGACTCGTTGGGGCGGCGCTTTCCGGACCGTGTCATCCATATCCTGTCATATTCGAAGACGTTGGGGCCGGATTTGAGACTGGCCGTACTGTCGAGCTCCGCGAGCGTTGTAGAACAGATCCAATCATATCGGAGCTTCAGCGCCGGTTGGACGAGCCGCATCCTGCAGGCTGCCACGTCCTGGCTCCTGCAGGATGGCGAAACCGAAAATGTAGTGCGCCGGGCACGGGCGGCCTACCGTGAGCGCCGACATGCTCTGGCGGGGGCCTTGTACGAGCACGGGTTGGAGATCAACGCAGGCGACGGGCTGAGCGTTCTGGTTCCGGTGGAGTCGGAGAACTACGCGCTGATAACCTTGGCCTCGCGCGGAATCGCCGTCAGTGCAGGCTCCAGGTTCTCGACGAAGCCAACCAGCTCCGTTCGCGTCGCCACCAGCGTCCTTCAATTGTCAGAGGTCCATCGCGTCGCCGATGCTATCTCGGCGGCTGCTGCCACGCCGAGATAAGCGCCTCGCAGACCCAGTCACGACAGAAACTCCAATTTTCGGCCGAAAACCCTGCCGAGTAGCTGGACAAACGGCCGGCGCCTCCATTCGAGGCGTTGCACCCGGCACGATCCGTTCTTCGCGTAATCAGCATTTCGTATGGCAGCAGCGATCGACACTGAATGTCAGGCTCTGGTGTCCCCGCCAGCCTTCCTCAACACTGTTTGGTTAACCGAGCGAAATGGCCGCGAATTTGCTCCGACATCGCCCGGCATTGTCGTCCCGTCGGACGTGCCGATGTCTGCACTTTATGCGCTGCTTTCTTAAATTAGCTGACGTTCCAATTCCCGGCAGACGCACAGGCGAGAGGCGATCGCGCGGTTGCAAGTGTACACGACTGGGCCGTTGGCGACTGGTATCCGTGGAGGGCTCGACACGGCCACGCGACGGGACACAGCCGGCGCACTTTGTCGCGCTGATCGCACCAGCCCTCCTGACTTCCGATGACGGTTCATACGAACATCATGATCACCGCATAGCCGACGGTTACCAGCACCAGACCGGCAACCAGCATGGGCACGAGCGTACTGCCTGAATCTTGATCGTTCATGATTTCATTCCTGCTTCTGAGTGAACGGCGCTTGTTGCAGCTGCGGAGGAGCGTGGTGGTGTCAGTTTGCCACCGCCGAAGCTTGTCCCAATTCGAAGGACTCCTCACTGACGATGCGGTTGTCGGCATCGACGATTGCACGCCAGACCGAGTTTCGATTGCGCACGGTCAGGCGCTTTAGGCCCTTGTCGCCGTCGATGCCGCACTCCACCATGCTGGTTACGAGGCCGAGGCGCATTCGTCGTTGAAGTTCGTGCTCTTCAATGGAAAGCCGCTGCGCCAGGAACCTTGGCTCCAGGACATAGTCTCCGCTCTGGTCAGGCTCGAGCTTCATCCAGTTTCCTTCATCGCGGCGACGCTGTGCGACATAAACATACATTGACGATATATGTTTTAATCTGCATCGTGAAGCCTGAACAGACGTCAAAAATGGACGACAAAGGGCCGCACCAGGCTCGCTGACGGCGGGAGCCCAGCATGACCGAAGACACAAAACGTGAAACAACGATCGTCATCGACGGTCGCGTGCTGCCCGGACAGCTGGATGAGCAGATAATCCGCGACGTGGTTCATGGCTTCTACGCCGAGATTCGGAGCGACGCCCTGCTCGCACCGCTGTTCAACAAGGCGATTGCGCCGCATGACTGGCCACCACACCTGACGAAAATGTGTGACTTCTGGTCATCTTTGATGCTTCGCACCGGCCGTTACGACGGCCGCCCGCTCCCACCACACCTGACCCTTCCTGGCCTGGGCGAACAGCATTTCCGGCGATGGCTTAGTCTGTTTCGCGCAACCGTCATCAGTCTCTGTCCGCCGGAGATCGCGGCGCTGTTCATGGAACGGGCTTTGCGTATCGCGCATTCCTTCCGCCTTGCCCTGGCTCACAATCGCGGTGAAAGCACCTTGACCGTAGAGCCGATCACGGCCGAAAGCCTGTAAGCTGCCGGACAATCGGCAAGCAGGCACGCGGTGAAGGTTGGATCGAAATGAGACTGACGAATTTTTCCGACTACACGCTCAGAATGCTTATGTTTGCGGCGTCGGCGGGGGATCAGCTGTTCACCATCGAAGAGACAGCGCGCGCCTTCGGTGTGTCGAAAACGCATCTCAACAAGGTGGCCAACAGGCTGACACGCGCTGGCTATCTTGTCGCGGTTCGCGGAAGGTCTGGTGGGTTGAAACTCGGTCGCCGGCCAGAAGACATCCGGATCGGCGACGTCATCCGGTTGACAGAGCCGGATTTCGCACTGGTCGAGTGCTTCGCTACCGGGAACCAGTGCACAATCACACGGTGCTGCAAACTTTCCACCATGCTGCACGACGCGCTGTTGTCGTTCCAGAGCACCCTTGATCGGTACACGCTCGCCGACATCGCGCTGAAGCCCACCGATTTCCTGGGGGACACATCCCGCGCCTAGCGACGTGCCGACATGGGCAGTGTCAGTGATGGCGGAGCCCGGTGTTGGCCGTTGCGACTGGCGGCGGTACGCCCGATTTTTCGCTGCACGCCGAGCACGAGACCGACGGCGACCTGCACTACCTTCACTGCATTTGGCCCGGGGAGGATCTGTGACCGGGCGGTGTCTACGTGAGGATCAGCCCTGCAGGAGGCCATTTGTCCCTAGGCTTTCGGGCGCCTCCCGCCTATTCGCACAGTTCGTTCAGGGGGGTGGGGGACGACTGAGGGAGGCAAATGAGGAAAGCCGTAATCAATTCACCTGCTCGTGTGAGCACTGACCCCTTCTATTCCTCTGACTGTCGCCTCGCATTAGAGCCGTCGATCCAAGGCTTGATGGACATGGCCATAAAGGCAGGTTGGACCCCGAACGAAGTCACTATACCATCATGATGCTGGGCGTTCAAAAGCTCGAGCTTTGTTCCACCGATGAGCAACATCGACTGGAGGCCACTAACGTCACGCGACACCATAAATGGTCATTCCAAGCAAATAGACCGAGCGCACTTCTTTCCCCGGCAGGCTGCTCGCGCCTTTAGGCCGTGCGAGCAGAGCCAGGCTCGAGCCTCGGCACCTTGCAGTGAAGTCCGCACGACTTGCTGGTGATCGTGATATCTGCTTTGCTGTCATTTGACCTCGGGGGAACCATGAAATGGCACCAGGCAAGATTGTCTGCCCGATTTGTAGAAATGGGGCCAAGAAGGGGCCCGCTGCGACCGGTGACTATTTGGCTGTCGACTGCACTTCGTGCGGACGCTTTCAAGCTTCCGAATCCTTTCGAGAATCCGCCAAAGCCCAATCAATAGCAGCTCGACGGCACGCGCTTGAGCTGGCGAGGTTGAGGGCGCCGTACGGGGCGATGCCTCACGTAACCACTTACGACATCCCATAGCAGGCGCAGTTTGCAGACCCCTCGCCGGTTTGAGCGCTCAACTGGCGCTGTGGGAACCGTTTGGGCGACCAAGGGGCCGTTTGCTGCCAGGCAGCTTTCAGCTTTGAAGGTTATAGAACCGGACTCTCGGATTGCCGACCGATAAGCTGATCCGCAGCCGAGAGACGCTGAACGGTCTGGCGCGCGAACTCGCTGATAACGGAAAAGCCGATCCGGTTGGTCGGGCTCACGGTATCAAATTTCGCCGATGTCACAGGAGGTTTTGCTTCCGCGGCTGTCGACGCCATCCATGCCGCGGGCATTGCTGCAGGCGAACGCGAACCCGAACGCCCGATCTACCTGGAGCAAGGCGAGCCTCGCACCTTAAGCTCCATTCTGGTTTCTTATTCGGACATCGCTGCTCATTATCTCCCTTCGGCTTGAGAGTGAGATGGAGGGGTGGCCGGATGACGCAATATTTGTGAATCTATCCAAGTGAGTCGACGCCGGTTGCCTGGATCGATCGCGAGTTCGCGTACCCATTAGGGAGGCCTCGGCGTTGCCGCGTCCAATCGATAAATCTAGAATAATCCCAACCGCAGAATTATTTTTCCCTTTTTCCCACTCCCAATCCGATCAGGTGAGCAGTCGATGGCCGATGAACTAGGAAACAGCATCGTGCAGCCGCTTGCCAAGGTCAGTAAGAAGCAAAAAGTCTATAAGCGACCGCCTGCCGTCGAAGAGGAGATAGAAGCGACGCTTGCCCTGCCCTTGCATGATGCCTTTCGCCTCGCGGCATCAGGCCATACAAGGCCGCAGACACTCGTTTATCTCATTCGCAACTTCCGGCCGAACCGGCCAACCCCGCAATATGACGCTATGGTGGTCGCGTTCTTCTCGCGGCTCGAGCGCTCCGGCGATCGCATTCTGCGCGACCTCTCCGAAAATTTCCGCGAGCGCGCTCACACCATGGTCCAGAGCAAGGTGCTCGAACTCATTCAAGAGAATGATCTCGACATCTTCGAATGCAGCTTCAAGCTCGGTGCCGAGCGGCTCTACCTGACGGCCCGCTCGAAGATGAAGCTACGCGTGGCGACAGAGATCTCCCGTGAGGATTTGGCACCTCCTGATGCCGAGGTGAGCACAGAAGAAATCGCTGATGCCCTTGCCGCTCGTGCCGGGCGCGCGGGGACGCCGCTCGCTGCGGTCAAGGCTGAGCTCCAGAGCATCTACGCCCTACTGACCGACGAAGAACGGATCGCGGTGGGGCACATCCACGCGATGGGATTGACGTACGCCGAAGCGGCAGTCGCGATGGGCTGCTCGGACACGAAGGTCAAATATCTCATCAAGCAAGCGCGCGACAAAGCGCGCGAGACAAGGACCTGAACCATGACCAAGAAACTTCAGAGCGCGGAAGTGCTCGACGACGTCCTGGCGACACTTCATGAAATGTTGGAGGACGATGCCACCCGCGAAGATGTGCTGCGATTTGCTGCGCTGAACCCCGCGTTTCGTGGAGATATCTTGGCCTTTGTGGCCGAATGGGTCGCGTCCGAAGGGAGCGATCTTGGCGACGAGGATCCGACAGGTGAGCGCACGGCGCGCAATCATCATTCAATTCTCGAGCGCTTCTGGGCGCCGGTGCAATCGCAGGCTTCCGATCCGTTCGATGCGATGGACTCTGACGACATTGACCGGATCGCGGCCAACTGCCGGATCGATACGGGCATATTGCGCAAGCTGTGCCGGTGCCTGATTGATGTCGGTACAATACCAGGCCAGCTGCTCGTCTGGCTCGCGGACGAATTGAGGAGCTCGCCATCGGCGCTCCACGCTTTCCTCGACGGAGTGCCAGCAGCGGCGGGCGCCGATTATTTCGCGCCGCAAGGCCGGACTGCGCCCGGTAAGGTCAGTTTCGAAGCAGCCGTCAAATCATCGACGCTCGACCTCTCGCAGAAGCGCTTCTGGTTTCCGGATATGGCCGCCTGACATGGATGGTTTCGCCGCCGTCCGAATCGCAGCTCACCGATTGCGGGCCGAAATCGGGGCAACCGATCTCACCACCGCGACAGATGCGATCCAGGCGGCGGCGAGCCATCGCAAGCTCAAGTTGCGGCCCCTCGCGGCGGATGATCCGGAGCTCGAAGGCGCACACGGTCTGTTGGAACGCAGGTTCAAGCAGGTCCTGTACCGTAATGACCTCGGTGTCGAGCGATCGGCTGAGGTCGTCGCGCACGAGATCGGACATTTCGAGCTACATGACGGACCCGAGGTTGGCTTCTATCCGCGCGCAGCCTCTAACGGTGGCGATCCCAATCAACGCATCGAGACTTATGGGATCAAGGAGCGGCGTGAGGCCCAAGCAAACACGTTCGCGCGTGAGTTCATTCTGCCGCGCGCGACCGCCAAGCGCCTCTATTTCGAGGGACGGAATGCCACTCAGATCGCCGGACTTCTCGGCGTTCCGTATGAGACAACTCTACAGCAACTGGCGGACGGACTATTGCTTCCGGACCTCCTCCCAGACGTGCCGCGGACGCCCCGCCCTCCCGAAACCGCCTGTAACGAAGCTCAGAAGCGCGCCGTCGATCACCGCGGGCCGCCCTATTTGCTGAGTGCCGGCCCGGGTACTGGTAAGACTAAGACTCTTGTCTCACGCATCGCTGACTTGCTCAGCAAGGGTGTGCCGGCGCGAAAAATCCTTGCTCTTACGTTCTCGAACAAGGCGGCGCTGGAGCTTGCGGAACGCGTCGAAGCTGTCGCCGGCGGTCAAGTCGTGAATATTTGGACCGGGACATTTCACGCCTTTGGTCTCGATACGATCCGCAAGCATCACACACTATTCGGTCTGCCAGCCGATCCGAAAATCGTTGATTCAAGCGAAAGCGTCGCGATGCTGGAGGAAGCGCTGCCAGCGCTTGGCCTGACCCACTACCTCAATCTGTACGAACCTGCACTGGCGCTGCGCGACATTCTGCGCGCCATCTCACGGGCCAAGGATGAGCTATGCACGCCCGATCAATATGCCGCGCTTGCGGCAGCGATGCGCACGAATGCCACCACCGACGAAGAACGCCTTGCTGCAGCCAAGGCAGATGAAGTGGCGACGGTCTATGCGCACTACCAACGCCGCCTCGAAGAGGAAAAGGCCATTGACTATGGCGACATCATTATGCGCCCGATCATGATGATGCGCGAGGACAAGGATTTCGGCGCCTTGATGCGGGGCCGCTTCACGCACGTCCATGTTGACGAATATCAGGACATCAACCTAGCCAGCGCCATGCTCGTGCGCGAACTCGTCGGCGAGGAAGGTGAAAACCTATGGGTCGTCGGCGATGCGCGGCAGTCAATCTACCGCTTCCGTGGGGCGTCGGCATCGAATATCGCGCGATTTCAACGGGAATATCCGCGCGGGCAGCGCGACAGCCTATCCGAAAACTATCGCTCGACGAGTGAAATCGTGAACGCCTATTCGCGCTTCGCTTCGACGATGAGCGTCTCGCGCTATGCAGGTGCTGCGGCGCTGACCGCGACCCGCGGGCCGAGTCAGACCGCGCCTAGCTTGCTCGCGGCCACCGATGACATCGCGGAAATGGACGCGCTCGCCGGCTCGATCCGCGAACTTGAGGCGGCGGGCGTAGCGCTGCGAGACCAGACCGTCTTGTCGCGCAGCAACGGCAATCTTGCGCGTTTCGCGGACGAACTCGAAGCTCGGGGCATCCCGGTACTTTATCTCGGGCCATTGTTCGAACGCCCCGAAGTGCGCGATTTGCTGTGCGTGCTCTCGCTCATTGCGGACGACAGCGGCACGAGCCTCATCCGTGTCGCCGAATTTCCCGACTATGCCATCCCTCAGAACGACGCCGTGGCACTTCTGGAACACGCACGCACCACCGAGCAACGCGCATTCGACCTGCTCAGGCGACTTGAACAGCTCAGCGATTTGTCGCCGGCAGGACGTGCCGGCCTTCAGAAGTTGGCTCAGCATCTTCATGGAGTAACACAAGGCACCACGCCGTGGCTGCTGGTCAGCCAATATCTGTTCGATCGCAGCGACTATCTCCGCACGGTGCTGTCTGGCCAGGCACCGTCCGACGAAATGCGCAGGGTCGCGGTACGGCAATTGATCGACTGCCTGCGCAACATGCCGGTTCAAGGCAGCGGTACGCCCATCCGGCGTGCCCTCGATCGGATCAGGCACATGATCCTGCTCGCCGATGAGCGCGATTTGCGCCAGCTTCCAGCAGAGCTCGACGAACTCGATGGCGTCCGATTGATGACCGTGCATGCCAGCAAGGGCCTTGAGTTCGAAGCGGTTCATTTACCGGGGTTGTACGCCGGCTCGATACCATCGGCGAACCGTCCGCCCGTCTGTCCGCCCCCTACGGGCATGATCCTCCAGGTCCAGGATGAGGACGCGCACGAAGCCGAAGAAGAGTGCATCCTGTTTGTCGCGCTGTCGCGTGCCAAAACGCATTTGAGGCTTTACAGGCCGTCTCGGCGGGGATCGCGAAATGCAAGCCCGTCGCGGTTCCTGGAGTGGGTGACGATGACGACTGCCGTCGCAGCGGTTCCAGTGCCGCGGACTCACCCGGTCGCGGCACTCAATCCAATTCTCCTACCGCCGCCGCCGACGGACCTAACGGCGCGTGACATCGACAACTTCTCCTCATGCCCCCGACGTTTCTACTATGAGCGAGTTCTGAATCTCCGGCGTCGAACGCGCGCCGGGGCCTATCTCGATGCCCATGGCTGCATCCAGGCTGTGATCCGCTATGCCCGCGATCTCGACGATGCGCAAGCCTATGATCCTGCAGAGGCAGAGCGCATTTTCGATGAAGCCTGGGCCGCCAGCGGACTGGCCAAGCATGCGTTCGGCGACGCCTATCGCCGGCTCGTGATGTCGATGCTCGGCAGGCTTCATGTCGCGGCAGCAGGCACGGCCACGCGTCCGGGCGAGCTCACGACGACAATTGGCGGCAATGCCATCGGCGCACTGGCCGATCGCATATTCGAGATTGACGGAAAACTTGTTGTTCGCAATCTGCGCTCGGGAAAGCCCTCCAGCGGCGACCCCGATCGCCTGTCCGCGACAATCCTGTTGAAGGCGACCCGCGAGACGCTGGGCGCCGGCGCGCGCGTCGAGAATCATTATCTCCTCGGCGAATCCGTGCTCGAGATCGGTCAGACGGCAGCGAAGTACAACAAGCGCATTGCGGACTGCGAAACCGCGATCGACGACATCAGTGCGGGCAAATATCCCGCAATCACCAGCGATTTCCGATGCCCCCGCTGCCCTTACCTGTTCGTCTGCCCGTCCCCTGGAGGGCTGGTGCAGGCCTGACGGCTGGCGCGGGAGACCACCAGTTTTTTCTCCGCAGATTTTTCCTTTTTGGCCCGCCTCACCCGATCAGTTGGGTGAGGCAGCAATCGGCTGCCCGGCATCGAAAGGAAAAGCACACAATGGCCACGATCATCTTTGCCGCCATCGAAGGCGAACCTCTCGAGCGCTTCGAGCTGGCGGAAGCCGCGCTCGTGAAGACGCTCATCGCCAGCTTGGCCGGCCGTTATCCCAACATCGCCGAAATGCTTGTCTTCAAGGAAGATAATGACGAGCCCCTGGCCCATGACCGTCCGCTGCATGGTCACGATAACCCGATCTTCCGCCTCCACCGCTGCCGCCAGATTGAGGTCGCGGTCAACTACAAGGCCGATACCTTCAACCACAAGTTCGCGCCCGGCACGACGATCAAGCGCGTCACCAAGTGGGCTACCAAGAAGGCCGGTCTCGACGAGGCCGAGGCCCAGGAGCATGTGCTTCAGATCAGCGGCACGCGTATCCAGCCGCCGCAGAATGCGCACCTGGGCAGCCTGAAGACGGATGGCTGCGCGATCGAGTTCGACCTCGTCCGCAAGCAGCTGGTTCAGGGCTGATGGAGCCGGTCATCGGCGCCGACGAACGGGCGTTCCGCAACCACGTGGAACGCCCGGACTTCCAGATCGGCGAAGCGAAAGGGCAGTGGCGGCTCGTCAGTATCGACTGGCCGCACCCGATCATCACCGTGCGCGCGCATGACGGCACGGACTGGGCGTTCCGGTTCGACCTCCGGGGCTATCCCGCGGCATTGCCCAATGCGAGGCCGTGGGATCTGGAGGCCAATGCTCCGCTCGTCAGCAATCGGTGGCCGCGGGGTACGGGCCGGGTAGCGGCGGCCTTCAACCCGAACTGGAACGCCGCAGCGCTATACCTGCCATGCGACCGGCTGGCGCTCGCCGGCCACGAGCAATGGCTGGTGCAGCATCCTGAAAAAGCCTGGCCGCCGTCACGCGGCATCATTCACTATCTGGAGATCATCCATGACCTTCTGGCCTCTCACCAGCATCTGGCGGCTGTTCGCGCGGCGGCCTGAGCTGTCGATCCCGGCACCAATCTGGTCGGATTTGCTGAACGGTTTGCGAGCGCGCGGCCGCGATATCCGCGAAAGCGGTGCGTTTCTGCTGGGTCCGCCCGGCCAGCCACGCCGTGTTTCCGCGATCGTTTTCTATGACGAAATCGACCCGCATGCCTTCGATACCGGGATCATCGTCATTGATGGCGCCTGCATGGCCGACCTCTGGGCGATCTGCCGCCGCTCGGGCCTGGCCGTCATCGCAGACGTGCATACCCATCCCGGTGGCGCGGGTCAGAGCGAGTCCGATCGCCGGCACCCGATGATCGCCGAGCCTGGGCATGTGGCGATGATCATCCCGGACTTTGCCGCCGATCCGGTGCAGTTGAAGGCAGTCGGCCTCTATCGCTACCGCGGCAATTTTTCCTGGGACCGGATCACGCCGAGGTTCCTGCGTTCCTCTCTCAAGATCGAACTGGCTTAATCATGGGCGACAAAATCATCGATACGCTAAACCGCACGGCGAAACTGTTCCTCGACACAGGCGCCGCCGCCAGTGTCGAGGACGCGATCGCCAAACTTTCCACCTTCACAATGCATCTGACGATCGACGCGGAGGCCGCGGCGAGCCCAACTCATCAGGCGACGCTGCTCACCGCGCTCAATTGCGGAGTGCGGACCTTTCTCGGCGGCGTGACGGTCGAAGGCACGCTGGACGTGCCCCTGCTGGTTCCGATCGCGGCTGGAGCAACTCTGGCTGATGTCGTGGTCGAACTGGGCGGGACTGTGGCAGCACACGCCCCGGGTACGCCGCTTGTCGCCATCGGCGGGACGGTCGCGACCGGACCGGCGGATTTCGCCATTAGAACGACATTCGACGGATGGCGCGCCGCCGCGATACCGCTGGCAAGCGCGAGGATGGCGGAACGCGCCGAGTTTGCGTTGTCGGGCATGTTGGCTGGAGCCCTTGCCGTTGCCGAGGTTTTCGCGCATCTGAATGACGAACCGCTCGCTGGGCATCGCAGCGTCGGCCTATCGCTTTGGGATATTGATGACGAGGCGGACTGGACGAATTCGCGCAGCGACGGCCCCATGGTTGCGGACCTGCCGTCCGATTTTTGGCTGATCGGGCTCGGCCATCTCGGCCAGGCCTATCTTTGGGCGATGGGGATGCTGCCGTTTGCCGATCGCGGCAGCGTCCGGATCTTCCTCCAAGATGTGGATTGCGCGGGCGAGTCGACGAAGAGCACGTCGCTGCTCACCACCAGCGCAGATCAAGGCCGCCGCAAGACTCGGATCTGCGCGCGCTGGGCCGAGCAGCGCGGGTTCGACACCGCCATTATCGAGCGCCGGTTCGATGCCGACTTCCGTCGATCCGATAAGGAGCCCGGACTGGCATTGTGCGGTGTCGACAATCCAGATGCGCGACGGATCCTCGACGAAGCTGGTTTCCCGATGGTGATCGAGGCTGGCCTCGGCAACGGCGCCGAGGACTTCCGCTTGATCCGGATGCATAGCTTCCCGGCGACACAGCGTTCTTCCGCGATCTGGCCGACGGCCGCGCAGATCGATGGAGCGGACAGCGGCATCAGCCGTACTGCCAAACTCAAGAATCAGCCCGCCTATGTCGGGTTGCGGAAAAGGGGCGAACTGGACGAATGCGGCCTTACGCTTCTCGCCGACGTCGCCGTGGGCGCGCCTTTCGTCGGCGTTACGGCAGCGGCGATTGTGCTGGCCCAGGTCATTCGTGCCGTCGCTGGTGCACCCCGCGTAACTGTCGCGAATATTGACTTACGGTCGGTCGCGCATCGAAGCGCCGTGGTTGGGCTGGACGCCGACATCATCACCTTCGCGACGGCGCACGCACAATCGGATCAGGCGGTCTGAAACTTGTAAAGAAGATGGCAGCTTACGGTATCACCGATAAAATTCGCGAACGGCGACATTGGCGGCGCATTGTCGAACGTTCGCATTTAACGGACACCCTGTCCTCCGAGCGTCAAGGGCTGGAGGTGACAGTACAACCGGCAAAGCGCCTGGCTAGTGACGATCGGATAATGTGACAGTAAAGTGGACTCCAAAGCTTGCTGTGCTGCTGAACACAGTGCCGGCTTGGAGGGGGACATGGCAGATAATCAGCTGACGAAGGCTCAGCTCAAGCAGCTGGCCAACAAGATCGTCGTTGCTCAAGGGAACATCTTCATCAAAGAGCTGCTGCGGAGCAGTGGTGCCAAGATCGGCACCACTAAAGATGATTTCTCGAATAATCTTGCAGCCGCGATAGATGCCGATCTCCTTTCTCAAAATATGCTCGAAGCCTGGCTAGCCGAAATTGAAGGCTGGGGCGATCAGCACCTCTATCTGGTCGAGCCCCCAGTAGTTGATGCTGCAAATCTCGCTGGCGGCATTGCTGCCAGCCCGCATTCTGGCGCTCTGAATGCAGTAACCAGCCTTGAATTTCCCGACGCGCTCCAACTCAAGCAAATCACTCTCGATGCAGGCGGCCTGTCGATGGTCTGGCACCAGAACAAGGAAGGCTGGAATCGCTGGCGCCCGAAGGATTTCGTGGAGGAAGAGGGGCTCGATCGGTACCGGTTCGACGCTTATCGCCAGCGATTCGATCGCAGCATCGTTCGATATACCTGGAACTTTGGCGATCCCTATTGCGCCATCCTGATCCATCGCAACACCGAGATCGACCATGGCCAGGTTTTTGAGGATGTGCGCGCTGTCCTGACCACGATCGGTTGCCCCGATGCTCCCTTTTCGCGGATTCCACTTAATCAGGCCGTCAAGATCGCAGCGACCAAAAGCAAGGGCACGCACTCTGCGCGCTTCGAGCTCGACGCAGGCTATGTCGAAGTCGCCTCCACACTCGCTGATGGCGGCATTGACGCAGTCGAGCCAGTTCGCGTGGTCCTACACAATGTCGATACGAGCAAATTCGACAGAGCGCAGGGGATGCTCCATTTCGCTGCCGAGGAGGATGGAACGAGCCGGCGTCTCGCAGTCCAAGTCTATGGTAGCGAGGCGCGGCTGAGAATCTGGGCGCAATGCAAGCGCGAGGACGTCTCGCAGATCCTCAAGCTGCTTTGGGGCTACAATAGCCAGTCATGAACCCGCCCGAGGCACCCGAACGAGGCTGGAAGGCGGAGATCGCTCGACGCCTCGAACAAGGCGACGGGCTAGAATTCACCCTGGCGCAGTTCGCCCAAGCGGTCGGCACCGCGGCTGAAGACGAGGCACTTCGCGAATTTCTCGACCAGGCCATTGAGTCGGGCGGACTGAAGAAAATCGAAGCCTTTCGGTGCCCAATGCCCGAATGCAAGAAGGTCCTCAGTCCCGCAGGCGCCCCTTACTCTGCATGCCCGTACTGTCTGACGGACTATCGTGAGGAGGGCGTCGAGGTCATCACCGAGACCTTCTACCAACTTGCGGGCGAGACTAGCCGCGACATCAGGTGGATGATTGTCGTGCACGGCATGAACAGCCGCGCCAAATGGCAGGAGGAATTCAGCTGGCAAATTGCCAATAGGCTTCGGTACTCCGCACCGGTACTCATATACAAATACGGCTGGGTGACGATCGATGTGTTGGTTTGCTGGCTCCACCGCAAGCTAGCGAAACGACTTGGCGAGCGAATGCGCATTGCGATCGCACAGGCAGAAGCAAGCCAGCGTCCTCCCCGCCCCGACATCATTGCCCACAGCTTCGGTACCCATCTGCTGTCGATGGTGCTGACCAACCCGGATTTCGAAGATCTGAAATTCGGGCGTGTCATCACCGCGGGCAGTGTCATTCGCCCTGATTTCGACTGGGACAGTCTAATCGAAAATGGCCGTGTGGAGGCCGTGCTTAATCATGTCGGCGGGAAGGACAAACCGGTGCAGGTCGCCCAGTTCGCCATTCCCGGCACCGGCCCTGGCGGGAGGGTCGGCTATACCGCGAGAACGACGATCAATGTCTGCGCGCCAACCTTCAAACACTCAGACTTTTTTCTTCCCGAGAATCTCCGCGCGCAGATTGCGGATGGTGGCCTGTGGCACAATTTCCTGACCCATCCTCTGGAGCATTTCACGCCAGAAGGGCGCCTCGTGCCTGTATCATGGAAGCGCGCGCCGCTTGTAATCCGCTCGGCAACGCGCGGCCTCGGATACGCAGTCTTTGCTATGTTCGCGCCGTTCTCGTGGCTGCGGCGTCGGCTGGATCCTTGAAGTTCACCATCTGTGGTGGAGTGGCAGCTTTCGGGAACCGCCCATGGCGTTGTGAACGGCAGAAGTGAAGGCGCAAACCGGACGTCCAACGGCCGCCGAGCTCGTGCTTTTTGGAGCGCCCGGGTTTCGTTGTGGGCAAAATTCCGCTACCGGAGCTTGGTAGCCGAGTACTCTCCCGAGGTATTGTGATGACCGAAGTATTGCTGAAGCCCAATAGTCAGCTGATTGAGCTCACTGCCGATATCGTGGCCGCCTATGTTTCGAACAATCCAGTCCCGGCCGGAGAACTGCCTGGTTTGATTGCCCAAATCCATTCCAGCATCAGCACGCTCGGCACTCCGGCGACGCCGGTGGAAGAGCGGCCAACACCCCGGATGCCCATCAAGAAGACTGTCACGGACAGGTACATCATCAGCCTGGAAGACGGGAAGAAATATCAAACCCTGAAGCGGCATCTTGGTCTTGTGGGGCTTACCCCTGACCAATATCGTTCCAAGTGGTCCCTGCCCTCTGACTACCCCATGGTAGCTCCCGGGTATTCGGCCAGGCGCTCAGAGTTGGCGAAGCAGTTCGGCCTCGGTCGAAAGCCTGGGGACAAGAAGCCTGTGAAAAAAGCCGGAAGGAAGACTAAGGCGTAGTCAGACCGCCAAGATACCAACTCTGGTTCCATCGGTGGTAACAGCTGGCCATCAAGATCGAGGTCCTGCCTGCAGCCGGAAATTTACGTCCGAAAGTTCTAGTTCGAGTACAGGTCTACGAGAAGCGGAAGGCGCAGCGCGAGATCATTAGGGCTAAAAAGCCGAGGCATTCGCTAGTTGCGGTAGGTCTCCGCCAGACACGCTGGCGTTGCTTGACGTTGCGTTAGCTCTGTCTACTTTGCAGTCAGGCTCCTGCCGCCCCCCCAAGGCAACTCATGAGCTTAGCGCCAGCTGCAGCTCACCCCCACCCCGCCCAAAGCCGCAGTTGGCGCGTATCCTGCTGACGAGTCAGTTGTAAACTGCGCGTGCTCGCGACTGACGCTTATGAGCGATTGGTGGTCGGGGCGAACAGCAGAAGCCGTACGGACAGTCAGGTTTTGGGCCGTTTTTCGTGCAGATGCACGGGATCACGCCCGATTACACGGGCCGGTTTCGTGTAAATCGAATTCCGTTATCAGGCAGAAATTCGATACCAGCTTTCTCTAGGGCCTGAGCCATGCTCTTGAGGTTGTTCGAGATAGGGACCCGAGCACCCCGTTCATAGTCTGCCACTGTTTGTCGAGATACATCTGCCGCCTGAGCCAAATCCTCTTGGCTCCAGCTAAGCATCGCGCGAGCGCCCCGGCACTGCTCCATCGTCAAAACTGGCGATTTCAACTAAACATTCCGATTGACATCAATCAATTTGTATAAGAACTTGGCTCTGTAGACGGCCGAGTAGTTGCTGGAACACCTACTCGGCCTGACCAAACCCTAGCTGGTTGGAGCTCGGATCATGGCTGATTCCGACAATACCACAGCTTTGCCTTTCGTCACCCAAGGGGGACGAAGGAAGAGCTGTGCTGTGGATGACGAAGCGGAAGGTGACAGCTCGCTTGGCGTGAGACCGGCCGAGAAGATCGCTGCGCGTTTGCTTGGCGCCATCGACCCATGCGTGGTCCTTCTGCAGGAATGGGAACAAGCACACCACATGGCCGTGGTTTTGTGCCGGCTGCAGCAGCGTCTGGAGATAAGGATCAGGAATGCCCTGAGGGCTTCTGAACCACGCGTTGGAGCTGAGAACGACGGGCACCGCACACCGCAGCCAGCAGATCTCCAGACACGTTGGGACGAGCTCGACCGGGACTTCGGATACTCACGAGCCCGTGCTGCCGAGGCGCAGGCCGTTGAGGCCGAAGAAGAGATCTTCGACGCTGTCGCCGCCACTCCCGCCCAATCACTTGCCGGGGTGATCGCCAAGCTGAAGATCATCGTCGGCGGTGGGGAGAACATGGGCTACACATCGGCATTCCCCTGGCCGCAAGTACAGTCGGCACTGGCGGATCTCCAGGCATTGGGTGACCGCGGCGCGAGCGCGCTGCCGGCGGACAGCCGGCGCCAGCGCGCTGAGGATCGCGGCCTGGACGGCGAGACGAACCGCCTTCGCGCATCCATGCCGGACGGCACCATAGCCCGCGATAGCCATCAACAGCGAAGCTGAACGCACTGCAGGATCGCCGGAGGCGAGGCAGGCGATGCCACGCGGCCACACATCAGGCGTGCCCTGGAGCGGCGGGTGGGCAGGCATCTTTTACAACAATGGGAGAGAGAGAAATGACCTTCGGAAGTTCTGTACGCCTGCGGCTTGCATTCATGTGGTGCGTTTTGCTCGCACTGATCGTTGCCTTGCCAGGTGGTGCGGCCTTTGCCGAGACGACGAAGGAGCGTGTGCTGCGCGAAGGCAAGATCGTCATCGGCATTCACAACCGGACGCCATGGGGCTTTCGCGATGAAGCCACCGGCGAGGCAAAGGGATGGCATCCTGATCTGTTGCGCGCTGCCTTTGCCGAACTTGGCGTCAAGGAGATCGACATCCGGGTCACCGAGTTCGGCGCCCTGATCCCGGGGCTGCTGGCCGGCCGCTTCGATGCGGTGGCCTCCGGTCTGTCCATCACGCCTGAGCGCTGCCGGCAGGTTGCCTTCGGCTCCCCCGATCTGAAGGTCCACGATGCGGCCATCGTGCTCACTGGTAATCCAAAACAGATCCATGGCTTTGACGATATCGTCAGCAAAGAGATCATCATGGGTGCCGGCCGCGGCAGTGTGTCGGTCAGGAATGCGACTGTCGCCGGCGTGCCCGAAAGCAACATGCTGCTGTTCCCCGACATCGAGGCGAACATCTCGGCCCTGCGCTCCGGCCGCATCGATGTGACGGTGCTGTCGTCGCCGACCGTGATCGGCCTGCTTGCCAGCGGCAAGCTCAAGGGACTGGAGAGTGCGACACCCTTCGTCACGACAGACGAACAGGCAACTTATGCCGCCGTCGCCTTCCGCAGCGAGGACGGGGATTTGCGGGCACTGTGGGATGAAAGGCTTGTGGCACTGACGAAGGACGGCACGGTGACCAAGGTCATGGCCAGATATGGCTTTGGCGAGACCGAGGTCGTGCCTGATACCGTCACCGTCGAGAAGCTCTGCGGTACGGCTGGTGCCGGCAAATGAGCATCCTCGAGATCTGGCTCGGCATCCTGCAGGGCTTTCGCGTCACCGCTTTGGTGACGCTCTATGGCCTTGTCTTTGCCATCCCCTTCGGCCTCATCTTTGGCGTTGCCCAATACATGACCACGGGCCCGGCGCGGTTTGTGGTGACGTCGGTCATCGAGTTCTGGCGCAGCTCCGCCGTCATCATCCTGCTGTTCGTGTTCTATTACGCCCTTCCCCTCGCCGGACTGGCGCTGTCGGCAATGACTGTCAGTGCCATGGTGCTGGGGCTCAACATTGGCGGTTATGCCAGCCAGGCGGTGAGAGCCGGCCTGCAGGCACTCGACCGTGGCCAGAAGGAAGCTGGCCACGCGCTTGGGCTGTCGCGGTCCACCATCCTGTTGTGCATCGAACTGCCCCAGGCACTCGTTGCCATGAGTCCGACCTTCATCAACCAGCTCATCCAGCTGGTGAAGGCGACATCGCTTGTCTCGCTGGTGACGCTGACCGACATGACCTTCCGCGCCAAGGAGATCTCCCAGATCGAGTATGACCCGGTGCCGATCTACACCTCCCTGCTGCTCGCCTATTTCATCGTCTGCTACCCGGTCGCACTGCTCGGACGTTGGGTGGAACGGCGCATCAATCCGGCAAGGGAGGCGTATCGTGCAGTTTGATATCGCCTTTGCGCTGTCGACGGTGCCGAGCATCCTCAGTGCCATTGGCATGACGCTGCTGGTGGCAGCAGCCAGCTGTGTTGGCGCCTCGGCAGTCGGTTTTGGCCTTGAACTCATCCGCCGCTCCGGCGGGCCGGGAGGGTTGTTCGTTCGCTTCCTGATCGACTTCATCAGGGCAACGCCGGTGCTGGTCTGGCTCTACTGCCTGTATTTCATCCTGCCGTTCTATGGCATTCGCCTTGGTGCGCTTGCCACAGGCATGATCGGGCTCAGCCTCTATTACAGCGGTTATCTCGCGGAGGTGTTCAAGGCCGGCATCGATGCCATTCCCAACGGCCAGGGCGAGGCCGCAAGGGCGCTTGGGCTCGGCAGGATCGATATGACCGTCTTTGTCATTGCACCGCAGATGCTGCGCAACATCGCAGCACCCATGGGCAACTACTTCGTCTCGATCCTGAAGGCGACACCCTATCTGGCCGTGCTTGCCGTGCCGGAGATGCTGGGCCGTGCCTTCGACATCGCATCCGAGACCTACCGCTATGCCGAACCGCTGACGGTCGCCGGCCTGATCTTCCTCGGCCTCGCACTGCTCATCTCGCAAGCCATCAAACGGCTCGAGGTCAGGCTAATGGGGCCGACAGCCAGATAGCCGACACGCCGGTATTCCAGCGGCCAATCGCGTCCTCACGAAACCAAACACTTAGATCGCTGCTTTCAAGCGATTACAGAGGTACTTCATGACCCTCACAGACGACAAACCTGCCGTCCAGATCACCTCGCTCAACAAGTGGTATGGCGCCTTCCATGTGTTGAAGGAGGTCAACCTCACCATCCCAAGCGGTTCCCGCGTCGTGATCTGCGGACCCTCCGGTTCGGGCAAATCCACCCTGATCCGCTGCCTCAACGGGCTTGAAGCCTACCAGCAGGGAACCGTGACTTTGGGCACGGTCCGGCTGGGCGACAATGCCAGGGAGACAGCAGTGGCCCGGCGGCAGACCGGCATGGTGTTCCAGAGCTTCAACCTGTTTCCGCATCTGACTGTGTTGTCGAACTGCACGCTGGCACTGCGCAGGGTTCTTTCCATGCCGCGCAAGGAGGCAGAAAGCCTGGCGCGGCATTTTCTGGAAAAGGTCCGCATTCCCGAACAGGCCGACAAATACCCTGCACAACTGTCAGGCGGACAGCAGCAGCGGGTGGCGATCGCGCGGGCGCTCTGCATGAACCCGCGCCTGATGCTGTTCGACGAGCCAACCTCCGCGCTCGACCCCGAAATGGTCAAGGAGGTGCTCGACGTCATGACCGGGCTGGCCCAGGAAGGCATGACGATGATCTGCGTCACCCATGAGATGGGCTTTGCCCGGGAGGTTGCCGACCAGGTGGTGTTCATGGACCAGGGCAGCATCGTCGAACAGGCGTCGCCGATGACGTTCTTTTCGACACCCAGTCATCCCCGCGCCCAGTCTTTCCTCCACACGCTGCTGCATTGACGGGGACGGACCGGTGGGAAACGACACACGTATCTGGACGGACATCGACTTCGACAAGGACGGCAAGCAAATCTCCTGCCTACGACTGCCGTTCTCAAGCGACCGTTCCGCCTATGGCACCATTCCTATCCCGATCATCTGCATCAGGAATGGTGTCGGGCCAACCGCTCTTCTGATATCAGGCAATCATGGTGACGAGTATGAAGGCCAGGTGGCGCTCAGCAAGCTTGCCCGGCGGCTCGATGCCGGCGAGCTCCGCGGCCGCATCATCATCCTGCCGGCTTTGAACTATCCCGCGGTCGACGCAGGCAGGCGCGTGTCGCCGCTCGATCAGGGCAATCTCAACCGGATGTTTCCCGGCGACGCCAATGGCACGCCGACCGAGATGATCGCCCACTATGTCTCCGAGGTGCTGCTGCCGCTCGCCGACATCGTCATCGACCTGCATTCCGGTGGCACCTCGCTGCTCTATCTCCCCTGCTGCCTGATCCGCGTCGGCAAGACCGCAGCCGAGACGGCACGGCTCGTCGAACTCATGCATGTCTTTGGCGCTCCCATCGGCTCGATCAGCGATGGTTCGGGCGGCGGCGGTGCCACGACCCTGTCGGCGACAGCCCAGGCGCTCGGCATTCCTGCCCTGACGACCGAACTGGGCGGCGGCGCGTCACTGTCACGGGCAGGCGAAACGCTCGCGCGCGACGGGGTACTGCGTGTGCTGAAGCATATGGGCATCCTGCCCGAGGCCATCGTCGAGCCGCCTGAAGCAACACGATCCATGCGGGTCGATGGCAGGCAGGCCTTCACCTATGCGCCGGTCAGGGGGATATTCGAGCCTGCGGTGGCGGTGGGAGACGAGGTTGAGGCTGGAGATCTTGCGGGCACAATCCATCCGATTGCTGGGCCGTCCGAGCCTGCCAGGTCTGTTCACTTCGCGCAGTCGGGTCTCGTTGCCTGCCAACGGGCTCCTGCACTAGCCGAGCCGGGAGACTGCCTGTTCAAGCTGGTGGTCGACGTCTCGCCTTCAGCGGTTCAAGCAGGGCATACCGGCTAATTGGCCGGCCCGTTGGGCACATTCGCCGAGCGGATGAAATCGCGGAGCGTTTCCATGTCCCATGATAGCGGGCGGTCGTCTGCATAATGTGCCACGTGCTCGCGATCGGTGCGATAGATCGCATCTGTTCGAGGGGCGCGCCCTTTGTTGCCGGCCAGGAAGTCATGCGCCTGGGCTGCCGCCATCAGTTCAATTGCCAGGATGTATTCGGCGTTGTCGATGACCGCGAGCAGCTTGTTGGCCGCAACGGTTGGATGGGCGAGGAAGTCTTCCTGCAAGCCTGATGTGACACCGCCGTCCGTTGCAGCCGGGGCCGCCAGGCGGCGGTTCACGTTGCTCAGCGAAGCGGCCGTATACTGCGCGATCATGAAGCCCGAATTGCAGCCGCCCTCACTGGCGAGAAACGCCGGCAGATTGTTGACCAGCGGATTGACCAGGCGGTCGATGCGTCGCTCGCTCATGGCCGCCACCTGGGCCAGAGCGATCGTCAGACTGTCGGCAGCCTGACCCAAGGCGGGCGCAACTGCATGCGCCTCCGAAAAGACCAGTGGGTTTTCCAGCGTACCCGAGACAGCAGGATTATCCGTGACGGAAGCCAGTTCGCGGTCGACCAGCTGTGCCGAGCGCTCCATCACCTCAAGTGCGGCACCATGCACATGGGGGACAGCGCGAAGGCTGAGCGCATCTTGTGTGCGCTGCCCGCGTGCCGCCTCGATCAGGCCGCTGCCCTCGAGCAACCCGCGCAGCGTTGCGCCGACCGCCTCGATACCGGGCGACGGCCGCATGGCGAGGACCTGCTCGTCAAAGGCCGCCATTTGGCCGCCCGCGGCCTCCAGCGTCAGGGCAGCCGCCGCATTGGCCCAGCGCAACAGGCGTTCGACGCGTGCCAATGCCACGCACAGAAGTCCCGTAGCGCAGGCCGTACCATTGACCAGGCTGAGGCCTTCCTTGGCGCCGAGTGCCAGCGGCTCAAGTCCAATGGCGGCAAGTGGGTCACGTCCGTTCATCTGGCGCCCTGCGACGCACGCCCTGCCCTCGCCGATCAACACCAGGGCGATGTGTGCGTTGTGCGTGAGATATCCCGCCGACCCACGAGACGGCACTTCCGGGATGCAGTTGCGCTCCAGGAAGCTCAGCAAGTTGAGAACGACTTCTGGTCGCACTCCGGAATGGCCATGCGCAAAATTGGTCACCTGCGATGCAATGATGGCACGGATGCTACGCTCCGGCAGCAGATCCCCCACCCCGCAAGCGTGGCTGAAAACGATGTTGCGAGAAAGTCGCTGCAGCAAGGCAGGTTCGACGACCGTGTTCGACAGCGCGCCAACCCCGGTATTCACACCATAGGCGCGAATGCCGTTTTCAACTATTCGCGCCACGATCCGATTTGCGAATGCCACCCGATCCCAAGCGGCAGGCGCAAGTGCCAGCGTCTCAACATCGCTGATCCGTGCGATGTCCTGCCAAGTTGGAGATGCGTCGATGGTTATCGTGGCATGCTCTCGATAGCGCTTGGATAGGTGTGCGAGATGGCTGAGCCCTGCTGTGCCGAGCCATATTTCATGAGTGCAATAGAGCTGGAGAATTGCCTGACGCGACACATGAACCGCTTGTATCAGGCACCTTCCAAGCGAGGGCGTCGGTCATCCATTCTCTTGCAGTCGACGGAGCGACAGAGCTCCAGCAAGAATTTCTTGATAGATGAAAGGTCGTGGCAATCAGGTGGCAAAAGCGACTTGCATCGGTCGATTATGCAGCAGTGAAAACGGAGTGGTCGCGACATCGCGGGACTAGCTGACGCTGCTGCCCAGGTCTTCCATCACGATTGTTGGAACAGGTGGCAAACCCGCGCATTGAACAAGGCAGAACCCGACGCGCTGAAGCCTTGATGAGTATGCCTGCACCCGATCACTCAGGCCGCCGGCAACTGGTCCGCATCAGGCTCAGTGATGGGAGACTGGCTGAAAACGTTTTGCTGGCAGAGGGTTATGCGATCATCTTGAGGCCCAGCGTCAAGCATCCCTGGTGCGGGTGATCAGCGGCCATACTCACGGAAGAACCTCGGCAACTGAAGGGGCCCGCAACGCTCGATCGGCTTCCACTCATCGGTTCGCAGCCAGGCGCCGTAAACGCGGCCGCCCTCCCGGTCCTTTGCAGGATCGAAGTGAATGCCTCCGAACTCGGCGGCAAAGACGTCAGCGTCGGCTGGGCTCGCGAAGCAATAGAGCCGATAGTCCTCCTGCTTGCCGTTCGGCCATTTCGCGGTGACCTGCTGCGTTCTTGGACGGGGTTCGAAGCGCCGGCAATACCGCTCGAGGATGTCGTAGTTTTCCATGCAGCAAAGATCATTGGGCAGCGCAACCTGATGCGGCAGGGTCTGGCGGATGGTCCAACGTTTCGACTTCTCGCGTGTCTTCGCGGATGTCATTCTTCCCGCCAAACCGGAATGCGCTGGACCCTGATGGCAACAAGCCGGCGGATTTTCTTGCCGACCATCTCCCTGGAGCCGGAGAAAACGCGCTCTACCCGCATGAAGCCATGGCCACCGGGGACACTCTCGCAGGTCATCTGTCCAGCAAGAGAATCAACGTCGACATCGCCGAACAGCTGCATCAGGTCAGTTGGGTAGTAGGTGTGCTCGCGCTTGCAGTAGGCGCAGCTAACCGTGACGAGCTCGCGGGCATCGTTCAGCTTGGACAGTGGAAAAGGCGTGGCTCGGTTCGGCTGCGGCATGAGAACGAAATAGGAACAAACGCCTTGCGGAGTCAATTCACATCACGCTAACCTATGGGCATGCGACGGAGGCCATGATGGGATTGGGATTGTACCTGAGGATCAAAGGCGTTTCCCCTGAAGATAAACAGAGAGGCATCGCCGCGGCGCAGGCGGTGATCGATGCCGCGGGCATAACAGCCTTGCGCGCCTGCTCTGGGATGTTCGCGCTGGAATGCTGGGATGACGGCGGATTTGTGGGAGAACTGAACGACGAGGACTGGGAAGCGGCCGCAGCTTGGCTTGACGCGGAATCAGCCGCCATAGATGCCTGCTGCATAGGCTGGCCCGAAGACAAGAAGCCCGGCGTGTCGTCCCTTGAGTATTACGCCGATGGCGAGAGCCCTCCCCATTGATTGACGTCGTGTGCCGCTCAAGGCAGGTTTTGGCCCATGTGCAACCTCTACAATTTCTCATCATCCCAGAACGAGCTGAGGGCGCTGACGAAGGTGCTCGACGACATCGCCGGCAACCTCGAGCCGTCGATCGACGTCTATCCCGGCCGCAATGGGCCGGTGGTGCGCAACTTCGAAGGCCGCCGGCAGTTGGCCATGCTCAACTGGGGCATGCCCACGGCTTCGAACGTACAATTCCAGGCCACCAAGGCCCGCGCGGCAAAGCTCGAGGCAAAGGGGCAGACCGTCGATTTCAAGGCGCTGCTGGAGAAAGAGCCCGACAAGGGCGTTACCAACATCCGACGGACGGACAGCAAGCATTGGGCACCCTATCTCGGCGTCGAGAGCAGATGCGTGGTGCCGTTCACCAGCTTCGCAGAGCCGAGCCCGATCGAGGGCGACAAAGACCCGCTCACTGGACGGCATCGCAATTTCTGGTTTGCGCTCAATGAAGTTCGGTCGCTGGCGGTCTTTGCGGGGCTGTGGACGCCATGGCGCGGCGCGCGCACCATTCGTGACGGCGTCCTCGACTGGGAAGTTTATGCCTTCCTGACGACCAGTCCGAACGCTGTCGTTGCCCCGATCCACGAAAAGGCAATGCCGGTCATCCTGACGACGCCAGAAGAGATTGAAACGTGGCTGACGGCGCCCTGGTCAGAGGCGAGCAAGTTGCAGCGTCCGCTGCCTGACGACATGCTGACCGTCGTGGATCTTCCGGAAACGCAGATCGTTTCACCACAAACCCAGGCGTCGTTGATCTAGGATAGCCCTCGATGTCGAACACCGGTCACATCGTCCCACAACAGAAAATGCCCAAGCTCATCGTCGTCGCCGCGTTCAATCGCGACGACGAAGGCGACCTGAAGCCCGCATTCGATCCGCGACAGATGCAAAGCGAGGATGCAGCCAGGCGCCTGGCCAAGATGATCGAGAGCGAGCACGCCGGGGTCATTGCATGGTCACGAGAGGCAAACCCCTTCATTGGCGAGTACGGCGAGCCCACAATCCTCTTTCGGGCCGGCGACGTGCCTGACATGGAGTGAGGACAAACCACATTACCAGCAAGGCTGCGCGGCGCGATGAGGCAAATCTGTCGATGGAGCCGATGCACAGGCTCGGCATTAGGTTTCAAAGGGGCGTAATTTAGCGAAGACAGAAAAGCGCCCCGCCAGCCTAGCCAGCGGGGCGCACGCAAAAAACTCTTACGGCGAGAGCGTCACACCGGTCACCTTTGTAGCGTCGTCGTCGGCGGTCGAAATCGAGACCTTGGCACCGACAGCAACTTCAGGGGGGGATCGCCACATCTGGCGGCACTGTGAAGCTCTTGCCATCGTCAAGTGTGATGACCTTTGTCTCCTTGATGAATTCCTTCACCACGCCATCGACGGTCGCGGCCCAGGCTGCTCCGCTCATGAGAGCAGCAGCACCGAGTGCAATAATGAGTTTCCTCACGATCGTTCTCCTTGGGTTAGCCTCCCGGCCGTACAAACGCTGTCCGTTGTGCATGGCTGCAAAAAAGCCCCCTGCAACCTTTCGGACGGGGGCGCTCGCTAAACGCTGCAAGCCTGCACTTACCTACGACACCGCCGCCCAATATGAATCGACAACGCAGCGAAAAGCAGCGCTAGGTTCGCCCTTTATCAGGATTTGGAGGCGGACGCCTGAACGCCTGCTTGCGAGGGCGCGCTCCTCTCGCAGGCAGGCGCAGTGCACATGTGCGTTTAGGTTCCGCGATTTAGCCAATACCTTGGCTCTTGGCCAGTTAGCGCCCTCAGAATGTCCTCCGAACATTTGGTCTGCAGTTCAACTATTGCGGCTTCGGAATAGAAGGCTGCATGTGGTGTCACAATCGCGTTGGGGTAAGGTGCGAAGCGGGCCGCTTCGCGTCCGGTTTCAACCTCCAGCACGTCAAGCCCCACGCCGCCAAGATGTTTGCTATCTAGTGCGGCTAGCAATGCCTCGGTGTCGATGAGGCCGCCCCGTGAAGTATTGATGACTATGGTTCCCTTTGAAACCAGCCCCAAGGTTTCACGGCGAATGAGGTGGCGTGTCGACGCGTTGAGTGGAACGTGGAGTGAAAGAACATCCGACTGCGCCAGCGTCGCCTCCAGTGTCTCATCACGATGAAACTCAGCCGGCACCTCCGCGCTATAATACGGATCGTAGAAACGCACCTTCATTCCAAACGCTCTTGCTCGTGTAGCGAGAGCTGAACCAATCTTACCGAAGCCGACCAGACCCAACATCTTGCCCTGGATGCGATCCATTGGACGCAAAGCATCGAGGTTCCAGCCCCCTGATGTGGTCTGGGCTGCCCCAGCGTGAATTCCCCGCATCAAAGACAGCATCAATGCGACGGCATGGTCCGCCACTTCGTGGACGCAATAGTCCGGCACATTGGTGACCTTGATGCCTTTTGCCGTGGCGGCTGCAATGTCGATTGTATCGGTGCCAATCCCTGAACGCGCTATGATTCTGCAATTTTGCATCGCCGCTATCAAATCGGCGTCTACAGGCGCATAACAGTTCAATATCGCGTCGGCATTTCGGACTAGTTCTTTTAATGCTGCGCGATCGTTTGGCGGAGAAATCCGAACATCTGCAACGCCTGTTAGTATAGCTTCGGTAATATTTAGGTCTGGAAATACTGTGTCTGTAACAACGACTTGCACGGCGTGATCCTCTCTGCCTTGTTAACAAGAATGATCACATCATATATGAAAAAATGCCCGTTCAATCTTGGTATATAAGTGATATAATCAATAGCGGCGTATGAATAAGTACGCTAATGCGAACTTGGGGTGTCGTCAGCGCTATTGAGGGCGGACACCCCCCTGGACAAGCTACGTACGTCCGCGGGACGAAGACCGAAATGATCAAAAAACGTCTTGGAAAAATGGTTAGGATTGCTGAACCCTGATCGATAGGCAACCTGCGATATGCTTAGGCAGTTCAGCAGCGAATCCTGGAGCATGCGTTTGGCAGCAGCCAAGCGACGAGCGCGTATGACCTCGGAAACACACTGCTTGCGCTCCTGAAAAATCTGCTGGAGATAACGGGATGTGCAGCCGAATTCCTGGGCCAATGGCCCGACCCCGAATGTTGGATCGCGATACCTATCTTCGATGATACGCAAAGCGCGTTGCGCATGCGCGGTACGCACGGAACTGGTGCCAAGCGAATTACCTTGTCCTGCCAACATGGCTACTTTGAGCATGTCAAAGAGCACGTTTACCGCCCCACTTGCGGTTTTCTGAGAGAGTTTTGCCACAACCTCCGACAGTGTCTGGGCGTACGACATGAATAGCCTGACTTCGGGAATATCGGCAGAAAACGTCACAGCCGTCAGATCGTCGGCCGAAGCGTAGTATTCGCGGAGCATCTTTCCGCTAATCGTGAGCGTTCGCAGGCGATTGGGGGCTGGCTGCTCGTAGATGTATTGGTCCGCAGTCGATATCATCGCCAGATCACCTGGCCGTACGAGCGCCTCTCGTCCACGCTGGATCAACTTGATGGGATTCATCACCGGCATCGGGATATGGAAGAAATCGCCGGCCCCGCCGGTGCTCGCATGTTCCCTCAAATGTCGGATGGACATCGCGCCGCAACTGACCCCACCAACCCTCAGGTTGGGGAGGTCCTGTGCGTATAGAAATGCTGGGCGCTCACTGTCGCCAACGGAGCGAACATCCAGTGGAAAGTATGCCTCTCGCAAGGCATCTTGCCAATTGCGTCTATAGCGGGTCGCCTCGCCAGGGGCGACTTCCATCCGCAGTTGGTATCCAGCGCCCTGGCTTTCGTCGTGGGCTGAATCGATTTCGCTCCGTAACTGCATGGCTACATCACCTTCGTATGAAGCTCCCCAAGGGATTCGATCTCTACGGACACCCGGTCACCCGGCTTCAGCCATGCACCGCCGCCGCTTCCCATGGCGACACCTTCTGGTGTCCCTGTCAAGATCACATCGCCCGCCCGCAGGGTCATGAACCTGCTTACGTAGGAAATGAGCTCGTAAACCGGGAAGATCATATCCGCTGTGTTGGAGGCCTGCCGGACGTCGCCGTTTACCAGACAGCGTATGGTCAATTGCTGCGGATCTGGCACCTCATCCGCAGTCACCAGGCAAGGCCCAAGCGGCAAGAAGCCATCAAGGGTTTTGCCGATTGTCCATTGTCCCGTGGCCATCTGCAGGGTGCGCGCGCTCAGGTCATTAGCGCAGGCATAACCCAGAACGTAGTCAGCAGCTTCGCTAACTGGTATATCCTTGCCCGTCTTACCGATAACCACCGCCAGCTCGGCTTCGTAATCAATCTTCTCATCCACACCGGTCAACATGATCTCGGCACCATGGCCAGACAGGCTGTTGGCGTACTTCGCGAAGACAACGGGAGTGGTTGGAACCTGCATCTTCAGTTCCGCCGCATGACGCCGATAATTTAGGCCGATGCAAATGATCTTTTCGGGCCGATCGAGTGGTGCCTCCAGCGAAAGGGATGCAAGAGGAACCGCGGGTTCAAGCACCTCTTCACCTTGAAGACGCAATGCCTCAATTCCCTTGAGAGAAAGAAAATTCCGATCGGGGGAAGCTAACTCGGATGGTATCGAATAAACCATCCCTCCAGCCAGCACGCCGAAGCGTGACGTATCCTCGGTAGCATATCTCACAATCTTCATGTCAGTATCTTTCCTCGCTTAAAAATCTCTCGAGTGCTGCGTTTACGATAGCTGGCTGCTCTTCTTGCGGCAGGTGACAGCATTCGGGAATTGGCAGCACCTCGACAGAGGTACCCATGCTCCGCCAGACGGTTGGCATGTCGAACATTTGTCCAACCAAATGGAAGTCCGCGCCCCAAAGGGCGAGAATTGGGCATGAGATCGGCACATGCGCGTCTGCCTGGTCCTGCTCTAGATCAAGCGGTGCAGCCCGATAATCGTTGAACGCTCCCCGGAGAGCCCCAGGGCGGGAATAGGCACGGACATACGTCTGAATGGCGGCTTCAGAAAGCGCATCAGGCCGGTATGTCCAATCGGCAAAAAGATGCCGCAGGAAGATGTCCTCTCGGCCGGTAATCAGAGCTTCCGGCAAGTCTGGAATCTGCTGAAAATTAAAGAACCAGTATCCTTTGGCAATCCGCGCATTCATCTGCTCAAAGACGATACGCGTTGGCACGTTGTCCATGACGACCAAACGTGAAATGCGATCCGGAAAATCCTTCGCGAAGCGCGTCGCCACTCGTGCTCCGCGATCGTGACCGACTAGTGCGACGCGGTCGAGCTTCAAATGGTCGAGGAGAGCCAAGACATCCGTTGCCATGGTTCGCTTGTCGTAGCCTGACGCAGGCTTTTCTGTGTCACCATAGCCTCGGAGGTCGGGGGCGATGATGTGGTACGAGCCGGACAGATGTGCGATTTGGTGTCGCCAAGCATAGCTCGTCTGCGGATATCCATGCAGCAGCACAACGGCAGGCCCCTCCCCCGCCTCCAACCAATGCATCCGAATTCCGTTGAGCTGAGTGCTATTGCGATGAACAGCAATTGTCATGAGAATGAACCTTCAGGCGCGTGTTCAGACGTTTGCGATCCAGAGGCGTAGCATGCGACCCGCCCCTTGCCTGGACCGACTGTAAAGCTGGGAAATGTTCCGCTGCACGCCGCAATTTTCTCAGGGCATCGAGGAACGAACGGACAGCGATTTACAGGATTGATGGCGCTCGGAATCTCACCCGAGATCGGAGCCGCTGGCAACGTGACGTTCGGATCCGGTGGTAGCACCGAGCGCAGAAGCGCCATGCTGTAGGGGTGGCACTGGGTCTTGAAAATGGTTCGTGCTTCCGCTTCTTCGACCAAGCGTCCCAGATAGAGGACGGCGATTCTGTGGCTAAGCCTCCCTACCGCTTCCATGTCGTGCGAAATGAACAGGTAAGACGTGCCGTGCTGCTTCTGGAACTGAAGCAGCAGGTCGATGATGTCGGCCCGCACGGTTGGATCCAGCAATGATGTCGGCTCGTCGAGCACCACCACGTCAGGGCGCATAACCAAAGCGCGAGCGATACCGACACGCTGCTGCTCACTCGGGCTCAGCGAGATCGGATATTCATGTAGCAACTCGCGACAAAGGCCAACGGCATCCAAGATCTCATCGAGTGGCCGCACCATTTCCTTAGCTGTTCGTGCGCCAGAGAGCTGTAGAGGTTCGGAGATGGTCTGAGCGACGGTTCGGCGAGGATTGAGTGACGCGCTTGGATCCTGGAAGACCAGTTGCAGACGCCGCCGCATGACCTGGCGAAACGCGCCACGGCTGTCGAAAATGGGTTGGCCATCAAAAGTCACAGAGCCCGCGGTCGGTGGTTCAATACCGAGGATGCACCGCCCTATTGTTGACTTTCCAGACCCACTTTCGCCAACCAGACCTAGTGTCTCGCCGCGCCGCAGCACGAATGAAACGTCATTGACCGCACCTATGTAGCGGTTTCCCCCCAGGGAGAAATGCTTGACCAAATTGTCCACGTGCAGGAGTTCAGTTTGCATGGGAAAACACGACCCCCGATTTTTCGAACAGTGTTCTGGTTAGCTGGCTCTCTGGCTTCTTGAATATGGCCTTGGTCTTGGCCGTCTCCACGATCCGGCCGGCGTGCATCACGATGATGCGGTCGCAATAGTGGGCCGCGATGCCCAGGTCTCGCGTTACAATGAGCTGAGCCATGCCGTGGCTAACCGCCAATTGGGTCATCAGGTCCAACACCTGCCTTTGAACTGTCACATCGAGCCCGGCGGTGGGTTCGTCAGTGATCAAAATCGAAGGACGGTGCATGAGTGCAAGTGCGATGCAGACACGTTGTGCCATGCCGCCACTAAGCTCACTTGGGAATGCCCGTAGTCGCCGCTCTGGATCGCTGATCCCGACTTCTCGAAGAAGACCTATGAGCCGCGTGTTTACGTCCGCCTCTACCAGGTCCGTATGTGCCGCCAACGCAAGGCGCATAAAGTCTCCAACACGTACCATAGGGTTAAGAACCGACTTGCCGTTGCTGAACACGGGTGCGATGACGGTGCCGAGACGATCACGTCGTTGAGCAGGGGTGAGCGCGCCGAAATCTTCGCCTCCGACAGAAATGCGGCCCGATATCTTGAAACCTGGTTGATCTTGCAGCGTACCCACTAACGCCTGAACCAGCAGTGACTTGCCAGCCCCGGCGGCGCCCACAATCGCAACCCTCTCACCTTGAGCCAGAGCAAAGCTGACGTTGTCCACCAATGCTCTACCGCCGACCTGAACTGTCAGTTCTTTGACGCTAAGGCTCGTGGTGGGATACGGCTCAGATACTTGGGCGAATGCGGGAGCGGGCGATATGTCCGCATGTCGCTCAGCCCGGGTAATGCGCTTTGGCGTCAACAGGTTGGCCAGCCGGTCACCGCCGTTCGCAAACCAGAACACGATGAGTCCAAGTGCCACTCCGGGAAAAAGCGACGGCCACCACTGCCCAAGAATCATGAACTTCGCACCGGAAGCGATCATTGCGCCTAGTTCTGGCGTCGGAGGATCGATACCTGCGCCGACAAAGCTTAGACCTGCAGTAAGCAGAATTGAGAATCCGATTGTCACCGAGACTTGGGCAATAATTGTGGGGAGCGCGTTTGGAAGCAAGTGAACGAAACCCACCCGCCACGTTGACGCGCCGATTGCCACTGCTGCCTCCGCAAAGGGCTGCCGTCGCAACGCCAGCATTTCCGATCGCACCAGGCGCAGGAAGACCGGCCCGTTCACGAAAGCAATTGCAGCGATGATATTAAAGATGCTCGATCCCGCAGCCGAAACTAAGACCATCGCCAGAATGAACACTGGGAATGCCTGAATAATGTCTACGATCCTGAGCGAGAGCTCCGTAGTCCAGCGAGAAACGGGTGACTTCGCCCGGCCTTCAACGTAGCCGAGTACGACACCTAGCGGTGCGCCGATCCCCACAGAAAGCAGAGTTCCCAACAGCGCCACGAATACGTCGATGCGGAAAGAGGTTAGTATCCGGGAGAAGACATCGATGCCGTTCTCATCCGTCCCGAAGAGGTGGATCCATGACGGTGGTAGCAGCCTTGTCGCAGGATTGGCGACTTCAGGGTCAAAAGGAGATAACAAGCGCCCGAAGACTGCGATAAAAAGGATGATGCCGATTGCAACGATGCTAGGATCGAGTTGCAGCCATCTAACTGCCCGATTTCTTAAACGCCCTGTCATTTGGAATCCGCCATCACGGTTGGATCGGTCGCGAAATAGGCGAGATCGACCAGCAGGTATGTGAGCTTGGTGAAGACTGCCGCTATCAGCACGAACATCTGTACGGGTGCATAATCAGCTGTCGAAATCGCCTGGACCACATACTGACCTATGCCATTTAGATTGAACACGGTCTCGATCAGTACTGCGCCGCCTAGCAGGTAGCCTACGATGACACCGATCATGACGAGGATCGGTCGGATCGCGTTGCGAAATGCGAGACGGAACACTGTGCCGTCACGTAGACCCAGCGCGCGAGCATAGACCGAATAGGGCGATGTTATCGCTTGGACAAAATTGAGCCGGGCAATCTTGAAGATTGGAGCGCCATATACGAAGGCCAACGTTACGGCGGGCAACAACAAATGGGTAAGTGCGGACCAGAACACAGGAAAATCGCGCGCTGCAAGCGCGTCGATCGTCAGGAATCCGGTAACGGCTGGAGGAGGAGTATCCATCATACCGAGCCGCCCTTCGGGGCCGGGCAACCACCCGAGCGTGGAAAAGAACACGAAAATCAGCATTAGGCCCAACCAGAAATCTGGAAGAGCTCCAGCGAGCATGCCGTACCCCCTGCCAATCTTTTTGCTAACTGAAGCAGCGACGCTCTTTCCCGGTAGCGCGGAGAGCAAGGCGAGCGGAATGATAACAAAGATCACGATTGCCATACCGAAGGCCATCAGCTCAAGCGTTGCAGGCAAGCGCACTACCAAGTCATCTAACACCTCGCTTCCGTTGACCCACGAACGCCCAAGGTCGCCCTGAAAAAGCCTGTGCAAGTAGGCCAGGTACTGCTCGAGCAACGACTGATCGAGCCGTAGGCTTACACGCAACCGCGCCACACTCTCCTCGGATGCCAGTGGGCCGAGTTCCAGTCGGGCCGGGTCGCCAGGCAGTGCCCTGACCATGATGAAGGTCGCGATGGAGATTAGCAGCAGTTGAAAGGGCAACAGCGCGATGCGCTTTAACGCGTAAAGGAAAAGCTTCATCTTACGCCACCATACATTAGCGATACATTGATGCGTCGATCCACGTAGCCTTCGCCAAAGTGGAATGACTCTGTGGCATGGAAGTAGTTTGAGCGGAAGAAAACAGCGCGATTTGCCTTATGTTCAATACGCCTACGTTTCGCGTTTCTAGAATCCAGATGTTCGTCAATCGTCGAGGCGCTGGCGTTGTATTGATGGAAATTCCACTCTGGCGGCGCCGACACATCCGTTATGATCAGCCCGCCGCCGCCATCCCGATTGCAACTATCGTCTGTAATCCAGAGATTGAGGGTGAAGTCAGCTTGGTCGGCGTGAATGCGTGTGCCGGCGCCACGATTGTCGTATTTGTATGCCCATGCCTGCTTGAGGATGGTGTCTGCTAGCAGATGCGGCATGGCTGCGCGCGTTTCGCGCGCGATCGCAACAATCAGAGGGTGATCAAATCCTTCGTCGAGATAGGTTCCCACGTGACCGCCATGGTCTTTGGGTTCGAACCAAAACGTCGACTCCTCACAAAGTTGGCGCAACCCCATTAGCGCCTCCGGATTTAGGAAGTCGTCGACGATAATCAGTGGGAATCCTGCGCATATCTCTTCTGACTTCGCCGTCAACTCCTCAGGTCGGGAAAGAACTTGATCCGGCACGGCGACAATCGGTTCGTGGATCAACCGGTTGTAGAACCAGCCGATCCGGCGAGCGCTTTCGGTATCGATTGGGACCATTCTGAACGGGGCTTGCTTGTAGAGCGGGTTGGCAGAAAGTTCAGTAGACAGCGCGCTTTCCATCTCCGCCAGATCTTGCCTGATGGGGTAACGCTCAATCAGCATCCTAATCTGCGCGAGGTCGTGCTCCAGTTTCACGCCGTTGGTGGCATGATCTGTCAGCACTGCTGGGTGACGGCCGTCGTAAGCTCTCCGTAAGGACAGTGACCGCCGATACGCCAATACAGCGCCTTGGACGTCGCCGAGGTTCTTGCAAGCAGTTCCAAGGTTCCTGTGAAGGTCAGCGTTTTCGGGCTCTGTCCGCAGTACCGCAGCGATTTCCTCCGCAGCCAACCGCCATTTGCCGCTCTGCAGATATGCTTGGCCAAGGGCAGTTCGGCAGAGTGTCGATTGAGGAAACAGACTCAGTGTCGCCTCAAGGATGGCCAGTGCTTCAGCTAGCTTGCCCTGCTCTGTAAGGAGCATCCCCAGCAGACTGCCTGCCTCCGGTGGGGTGCCTGGCAGGCCCGCGATCGCACGGTAGCCACGTTCTGCTGCCTCAATTTGGCCGCGCCGATGTAGGTCCATTGCCTGCCGAAGAACTGAAGAAATTTCGGCATACGTCGTGTTGTTTGACATCGGCGCAGGGCCCCTATTTGAGGCTGAGGTCGTTGACGCGGTAGTACTGCGTAGGGTACCAGCGCCAGCCCTCTACGGACGAGGCCATTCCAGTCAAGAAGTAAGGCTCGACGATCCAACCCAGCGCTGCATCATTGTGAATTTGGCGCTGCGGTGTCTCGTGCGCCGCCGCACGTTCGGCCGGACTGACAATCGGCACCCCCTTAGCGATGTCGTCGTCGACAGCGGCGTTTGAGTAGTTCTGGTAGTTCACAGCGTTGCTCGTCCCGTAGATCAGGCCAAGCGCGTAATTCGGATCCGGCTGAATGGGGAAATCCAACCAGAGTGCGAACGGTGCCTTCTTCGATTGCACCAAGTCAGAATGTGCGGCCACCGGCATCTTTTGCAGATTTACCCGGATGCCAATTTGACGAAGCGCGGTCTGCATCAGGATCGCAACATTCTCCTGCACAGGGTCACCAGCGCTATACGCTATTTGGGTGTCAAACCCCTCCGCTAGATCTGCTTTTGCCAACAGATCCATGGCTTGCTTCAACGAACCCTTTTCGGCTCTGAAATCGACATAGCCTGGGTAGAGGGATGGAATGACGCCGTAGAATGGCTCGGCCATTCCGCGATAAATCTGCTCTGCCACAGCTTCGCGTGGCAGGACCATGTTGATTGCCTGCCGAACTTCGGGTTTGTCAAACGGCGCTATGGCATTGTTCATGATTGCATAGAGTGACTGGTTGCCGCGGACGGCTGCCACTCGAACGGAGCTTACGCCGGCCAGGGACACAATTTCGTCAGGCGAAAGCCCCTCCGCCAACTGAACTTTGCCCTGCGCCAGCAAAGCGACCCGGTTCGCGGATTCAGGTACGACCTGATAGATCACACGTTTGATCTCCGGTTCGCCGCGCCAATAGTTTGGATTGGCAACCAATTCGATCCGTCGTCCGGCATCCCAAGACACCACATGATAGGGGCCGTAGGACATCGAACCTGTGGAGACCCAAGCATTCGACCAAGGATCGTCAGACGTAGCGTGCTTCTTGGCTTCAACAGAATCGAGCCAATAGAAATAGGGGTTGGTGAGCACCGTGCAGATCTGGGGCATCGGAGTCTGAGCCGAAATCGCGACAGTGTACTTATCCACCACGCTCCACTGCTCGCGCTTTCCCGCATTGACGGAGTTCTGGATGAACTGGGTGATGGCGTTGTTGGCGATGGCCCGTTCGACACGATAGATGACGTCGTCAGCGGTGAACTCGTTGCCGGCTGCCGAGCGGACATTCGGACGTAAATGGTAGGTGGCGCTCAGTCCATCTTCCGAAAGCTTACAGGATTCGATGATGCCCGAATCCATCTTTTGGCCCGTGAAATCGGGATATTTGAACCCCGGAATCTTTCGTGGATCCCCTACGCCCTCTGAACCGAAGGGGTAGTCCACCGTCGCCCATTCCGCGCCGAGCTCGAGCACCTGCATGCCGATCGTCCAGGTCTGTGGTCCGGACTGTCGGTCAATGTCGATGCCCTGCGGTGTGCCTGGTATCGCGATCACAATAGTCGACTTGTCCTGGGCTAGTGCCGTCGAGCAAGCGCACGTCGCCAGTGCGGCCGCAAAGGCCGCCCCGTGGTATCGTCTCATATTCCTCCTCCTACTGTGTTGGGAACGGACTAGGCTCGTGTCTCCTGAGGATGGCGAGTACTCTGACCCGACCTCCGGATGGCCGTACGCTCCTGGTCGATCTGCAGCGTCCCATCCTCGGGCGAACCAGAGAATTCGACACCGTAGATTTCTTTGGCTGCGGCGATCGTGACCCACCGCTCCTTAACGTCGTGGAAGACCCGATCCGGGTCCCGTTCTAATGGATTGCCATAGCCGCCACCGCCATTGTCGAGACCGCGAATGCGCTCGCCTGGCTTCAACTCGGCGACTACCACATTTGGCAACTTATGCTGCTGACCGTCGGCGGTCAGTCGATAGGTACTTGCCGCAGCCCCATCCTTGCCCCCCCATACGCCGCGTGGCGGGTTCAGCTGCCCATCGCTGGGAACAACCACCGTGATAGGGGCATCCTTTGGCCCATAGATGACTTCAGTGCCAGGGGCACCTCGGAACCGCCCTGCTCCGCCAGTGTCTGGCACCAAGCGTACGGTTTCGATGTGGATAGGCATCTTGAGTTCGTCGAGCTCGACACTATCGCGGTAGATCAGCCCGCCACAGCACGGTAGACAGAAGGTAACCCAGCCGTCGGCTGACGGGGATGCTGGTCCCCCATTGGTGGACAGGAACAGCTGATTGATAAAGCTGTCGTTGTCGCGCCGTCTATCCTGCCCGGAGACGACGGCCATGCCCGTGCCGATGGCATTGCCGCCCTCCGCCAATCCGAAACCATCACCGATTTTAGCCAGTGCCGACTGCGTAACATTGATGATCCTGTCAGCCAGGTTTGTTGTCGACATGGAGCAGCTGTGGGGAAACTGCGGGATTCCGACCACGCAGTTTTCCCGAAGTAGAACGTGAACGCGACGCAGGCTGCCGGAATTGTGTGGAATGTCCCAGTCGATGCAATTGAACACGCCCGTGACGGCATTGTTGATGGCCGTTGCCTCCGAC
Source organism: Aminobacter sp. SR38 (assembly GCF_014843375.1). Lineage (NCBI taxonomy): Bacteria > Pseudomonadati > Pseudomonadota > Alphaproteobacteria > Hyphomicrobiales > Phyllobacteriaceae > Aminobacter > Aminobacter sp. SR38. Next base: position 275,011 of record NZ_CP062119.1, on the reverse strand, counting down.
TGGTTCAAACCGCAATCAACACAATCCATGTTGTCGCGAAGATCTACCACAATGCGTGCCTGTTCCGGATTTACTGTGACTGCAACATTAACCGGGATGCCGGATGGCATCGCAGGTGTGGGATCATGGGCGATCGAATTCCGGAACGTGCCTTCAGGCAGCGCCTTGATGGCGTCAGCCATTCGACGTTCGGAGTAGTCCAGCCACTGCCGCACGAACGTCCGAACGCGAGCAATGCCGTATTTCTGAGCGAATTCCTTGAGCCTGCGCTCTCCGGTACGGGCTGCTCCGATGCCAGCCAGGTAGTCGCCATACCATTGCTCAGGCACTCTGATGCGCTTGCGGCACATCCGGATCACATCGTCTATGTCCTTTCCCTCCCGTTGAACCAGCACGCAAGGGAAGATCACAGCGCCCTCTTGGTAGACGTCCCGAGCCTCAGCGAAGTAGGTGGTTGGAATAGAGTTGCCGATATCGGCCTGGTGCGCTTTCGCGCTGACTGTGAAGAGATGTTCGCCTTCCACGAAGACTGGGACCAAGAGAGTATGGTCGGCAGCGTGAGTGTTACCCAGATAGGGATCGTTGTGCAGAAAAGCATCACCGTCGCGCAGCTGGGGATGCAAATCGACCATACTGCGTGCCTGGATGTGCGCCCCAAAAGAATGGACTGGAAGACCTTCAGCAATAGCCAGCAGTTCATTCTCACCGGTGACGATAGCGCAAGAGAAGTCGCGCGCCACATTAATGACAGCAGATCTTGCCGAACGCAGCAGCGTGTTGGACATCTCGCGTACGATGCTATCGAGGCGGTTCGCCATCACCGACAGGGTGATAGGATCCAGGAGGGTCGTGTCGTGATTGGTCATTTTAGGCCTCCACGGCTTGACGGGTTTTCATCGGGGCGTGAGAGCCGTCTTCGATGCCCGTGTGGACGATGTAGTTGCCGTGCGCGCTCACCGTCGCCCGAGCGTTTGGATAGACGATGATCGTGGTCGTCGGCTCGAGGATCATCGCGGGCCCACTCAGTTCACTGCCCAGGCTGAGATCTCCGCCAAGATAGGCTGGCATTTCGACCTTCCCGACGCCTGCGAAGTAGGCTTCTCGGCGAGCCACCGGCTTGGTAACCCCACACACCCGATTGCTAAGGCCAGCCGACATCGGCGGCGTATCGAGCTTTGCGCTCAGGCGGCCACGCCAATTTAGGCACTCGACCTGCTGATAGGGATCAGCAACGGCGAAGATCCGATCGTGGGCGGCATGGAAACTAGCGACGAACGCATCGAGATCGGCTGCGCTAGCAAACTGTTCGGCTGGAACTGGGACATCGATTTCCCACACCTGGAAGAGATAGCGTGCCTCACAGATGAAGCTGATCCGATAGTCGTCGATACCCCGTTCTTTGAGATCACCCGCAAACGCCTGCAGCTTGGCTTTCAGATCGGAGAGCGCTTGATTGACGCCGACAAAATCGAAGTTTCCGGTACGGGTGAAATGGCTGGACGCAAACTCCACCACGATTTCCGAATACTGAGCGCCGTATGCACTCAAAGCGCCCGCGGCCTTGGGCAGCAGTACCCTGTTGCAGCCCAACTCTCTAGCGATAGGAACGATGTTGAGGCCAGCTGCACCGCCGCCTGCCACCAGGACGCTTTCCTTGGGGTCAAACCCCTCGTTGATCGTGATCTCTTCGATCGCTTTGACCATGCGTTCGTTAGCGATCGCCAGAATAGCCGCAGCGGTTTCTTGGATGGGCCGCCCAAGCTGTTGAGCGACATCACCGATGACATTCTCGGCCGCCGCAGTGTCCAAAGTCATTCGACCGCCAAGGAACCGACCCGGATCCAGGTACCCCAACACCAAAGCCGCATCAGTCACCGTCGGCCTGGTGCCACCACCGTTGTAGCAGGCGGGCCCAGGCGTCGAGCCTGCGCTGTGGGGGCCTACACGCAACAATCCGCCGGAATCTACCCAGGCAATCGAACCGCCTCCCGCGCCTATGCTACGGATATCAACAGACGCCATGCCGAGGCAGTCGCCAGTAAATTGCTGACCAAGCCACGTCTCACGCGTGTATTTTGGCTGTCCATCACGGACCAGCGTGACATCGAAGGTCGTGCCCCCGGTATCGCAAACGATAACATTGTCGCCCAGCCCTTCTGCCAGCGCCGTGACCAGGCCAGCGGTAGGTGCCATGGCAGGCCCCGAGCGCACCATGAAGATCGGCCTTTCGACCACTTCATCAACGTGAAGGACGCCACCAAAAGATGTCGAAATCAGCAGGTCACCGGCGAACCCGGCAGCTTTGAGATCATCGGCAAGGATGCGTAGATGGGCTTGCATTAGCGGTTTCAGCGAGGCGTCGATGGCTGCCGCGCTCGTTCGCCGATACTCGCGAATGATCGGATTGATTTGATGAGACAGGGTAAACGCTAACCCCGGCAAATCGCGGAGAATTGCCTGCCCTACCTGCAGTTCGTGAATGGGATTGACGGTCGACCACAGGAAAGAAACTGCGATGGCTTCATAGTCACGCTGCTGGATCGTCTTCAACACGGATGCCAGTTGGGTTTCATCCAATGGCGTATGAACCCGGCCGTCGGAACTGACGCGCTCTTCGATCTCAAAAGTTGCGCTGCGCGCTACGTACGGCGCTGGGAAGTCCTGGTCGAACTGATGCGCGTTGAACTTTCCCCCCTCCTTGAGCACAAGAACGTCAGGGAAACCTTTGGTCACCAGCAGGGCGGTACGAGCGCTCTTACGCTCCACGATTGCATTCGTAGCACGCGTGGTACCATAAATAAAAACTCTTGTTTTCTTTAAAAGAGTTTCGGTGTTGATGCCGATTTCCTGCGCTGCCACTTGCAACGCCTTCATCAAGCCGACTGACGCGCGGTCATATGTCGTTAAAGATTTACCTAGAGTGATTGCACCACTTTTGGAATCACTAACAACTACGTCCGTAAAAGTGCCTCCTGTATCAACAGATACTGAGAAGACGCGCTCAGATGAGTTGGTCAACTTTTCCTCTCCGATTATTTATTGAGGAAAGCTAAGCCCATCAAACTCGTCGTGTCAAAAAGGCGCCTCGATCCCGGAGGCGGGTGTTTTCGCAACAGCGAAGATTGCCTAATAGTCTGTTTTTAAAGCGTTTTTATCCTGGATTGCGGCTTTTAGCCGGCATGAAACGACCTGATTTGGCTATGCAAGTTCGCATTTGGAGAGGATTACATTCGCGGCACGGCCAACTAAGCGCTTCGTAGCCTGCACTCAAGTTCAACCCGCCTTCGACTATCGCAGCGAGCGGCCATTCGAATGCCACCGGTCATATCGACGGCAGCGGAGGCGCGGCAGAGAGGAATGCGACTACTCTCAAAAGGACAAAGGCGGCGAAGGTGTGGGTAGCTGTCTGCTCAAGCCTGAAGCCGCCGATCAAGCTGGATAAGCACTGCCCCTTTGTAGCTCAGACGTCAAGCGACCTACTGGAATGAGCAATCTGATCGCCACGAGTTTTCATAGACTCGCCGGGACAGGGCGCAGCCCTGCCTCAACAAACGCAATCACCCCTGTGAGGTAAGCGTCCAGGCTAATATTGCGCCGACGATACTTGGAGCGTTTCACATACCAGTCCTGCAGCAGCGGCTTGATAAGTGATGCTGTTAGGTCGACGTCGATTGCTCTAAATGCTCCCGTTTCGACGCCCCGCCTCAGCACTGTTGCAAAGACCTCCTCGGTGGCCGCCTCACTATCAACAGCTTTGCGGCGCTCGACACTGGGGAATGCTTTTGCTTCCATATAGGCGAATACAAACCAAGGCTGCATCGCCTCCGTCAGGCGGATATGTGCCTCAATAAGCCATCTTAGGTGATTGAACGGATTGGCCATTACCTCATCCGGTGCAGCACAGAGAACTTCGCTGACGGTGGTCGAAACCTCACCTAGTATCATCGACAGCAGCATCGTTTTGTTGTCGAAGTAAGAGTAGAGGCCGCCCATGCTGAGGCCTGAGGCCTCGGCAAGATCACGCAGACTGGTGGCGTGAAACCCTTGTTTGTTCGAAAGGGTCAGAGTGGCATCGATAATACGAACAAGATTGGCAACCGCGACATGCGGCTTTTGTACACGAACAGAGTCGCGATGACGCTCAAGGATACGAGCGCATAACGCTTCCATCGAATATGCGTGAGACCGATGCGCGCGCTTGATGGACTTCACACAGATACCTTTGCAGCTACGGCGGTCCTGCTCCAAAGCCGCCGCGGTTCCGGATATCAGTTATTGGATGGTTGCAAAAGGGGTACAAGGCGCCTACAGAAAAACGAGCGCTCGTTCGATTTATTATCTGGGAGCTTGATCATGTTGTTCGAAGACCTCAAGGGAAAGAAGGCCCTGATTACAGGCGCATCTGGCGGGCTTGGCCTCCGTTTTGCCGACCTGCTGTCAACCTACGGCGTCGCTGTAACCTTGGCAGCGCGCCGTAGTGAAGCACTGGAAGCCGCCTCTTCCCGCATACGGGCACGGGGCGGCAGTGCATATGTCATTCAAATGGACGTAACCGACAGCAACTCGGTCGCAGCCGCTCTTTCGGGTGGAACCAGCTTCGACATATTGATCAACAATGCGGGCATTTCCGGTTCTGGGCGCGCTCTGGATCTCGACGAAGCGGAATGGGACCGAGTGCTCGACACCAATCTCAAAGGGGGGTTCGTGGTAGCTCAAGCAGTGGCGCGCGGCATGAAGGCGGCGGGTCACGGTGGATCGATTGTTAACATCGCCTCTATTCTCGGCCATCGCGTGGCGGGAAATCTCAGTGCCTACGCCACGTCCAAGGCGGGAGTGGTGCAACTCACTAAGGCACTTTCGCTCGAATGGGCACGCGAAGGCATCCGCGTGAACGTCTTGTGCCCAGGCTACATCGAGACAGATATCAACCGTGAGTTCTTTTTGTCAGAGGCAGGCCTGCAACTGATAAAGCGAATCCCGCAACGCCGACTTGGAAAGCCAGAGGAACTCGACGGAGCCCTACTGCTGCTCGCCTCTGCCGCCGGCAGCTACATCACAGGCTCGTCGATCGAAGTCGACGGTGGCCACCTTGTCTCTTCGTTGTGAGGACCATCATGGATTTCGAGATCTCCCAAGAAGTAGAGAACTATCGCGTCCGAATTGCGGAATTCGTACACCGTGAAATCCTGCCGCTGGAAGCCGATAAGGCATCTTTCGATGTCCACGGCAATATTGCGCTACCGTTGCTCGAAAGCCTGCGTACCAAGGCGAAAGCGAACGGGCTCTGGTGCCTGCAACTGAAATCAGAAACGGGCGGCGCCGGCATTGGCAAGATGGGCATGGCTGTCTGCTACGAGGAGATGAACCGATCGATCTTCGGTCCCGTGGTTTTCAATTCTGCCGCTCCCGACGATGGCAACATGATGATGCTGGAGGCGCTGGGCACAGCCGAGCAGAAGGAGAAATGGCTGAAACCAATCATCGATGGCAAGGTGCGCTCGGCTTTCGCCATGACCGAGCCGCACCCAGGCGGTGGCTCCGACCCATCCATGATCGTCACTCGCGCCGAAAAGCGTGGCGACAAGTATGTTGTTAGCGGCCGTAAGTGGTTCATCACAGGTGCGGAGGACGCCCACCACTTCATCCTGATCGCGCGAACTTCAAACGACCCGAAGAGCGGGTTGTCGGCCTTGCTGTTCCACAGGGATCAGCCTGGCTGGTCAATCAAGCGTCGCATCGAGATCATGGGTCCGGAGGAGCACGGCGGGCACTGCGAGCTTGAATTCGATGGCCTCGAGATCCCCGTTGAGAACCTTCTGGTTGGAGAGGGTAGTGGCATGAAGGTGACCCAAGTGCGGCTTGGGCCAGCCCGCCTCACCCATTGCATGCGTTGGCTAGGACTTTCCAAGCGCTGTGTTGAGATTGCACGCGCTTATGCCGCCGAACGCTACGGCTTTGGCGTCAGGCTGGCCGACCGAGAGAGCATCCAGCTCAAGCTGGGTGACCTAGCCATGCGGATCGAGATCGGACGTATGCTGGTGATGAAGGCGGCGTGGGAACTCGACCGCGGCGGCTTCGCCCGGAAAGAGGTGTCGATGGCAAAAGTGCAAGTCGCGAACGTTCTACACGATGCCGCGGACGTCGCCATCCAGATCAATGGCGCTCGCGGCTATTCTAAAGATACGGTGCTTGAATGGATCTACCGTTACGCGCGTCAGGCACGGCTGGTCGACGGTGCTGATGAAGTACACAAGATGGTGCTCAATCGCTCCCTCAGCGAGGAAGGCCCAGGCTTCTGGCGTTGGCGTGTCGAAGACCAGGCAATCTAATAGAGCGGCGGAAAACTGGTTCCTGAAGGGTACCCGCTGAGCAAGCCGGGACCCACCAGGCCAACCTGCTCGAAATCAGGAGTAAATTACTAGCCAGTTCAGATCAAAGCAACTGCGTCTCTTATCAATATTGGTATCGATTGCTTGATGTGATCGATTCCTTGGGGGTTAGACGCGTTACCAAGAGCAGCACGATAAACTACGCCCTGCAATATGCTAATTAGTCTGAAATACGAGAATGCAATATAGTAGTTCCATCTCGGGATACCTGGAATTCCACGAGCAGAGCAATATGCGTGCAAAAATTCTTCTTCCGTCGGAATACCTAGGGCTGGCCTTGAGAGCCCGCCCAATCCCGGTAGAAACTGCCCGTCAGAAGGCATCCGCCATTGCATGCATATATATGCCAAATCTGCGAGAGGATGACCGAGGGTAGACAATTCCCAGTCCAGAATTGCAAGAATCTTTTTGTCATCTTTGGAAAATATAAGATTGTCGATACGCAGATCGCCATGAACTAGCCCGCTGATCCCGTCATCGGAAAGTTTATTATCTTTGAGCCAGGAGATCAGGGACGCCATCCCTTGATCTGGCTCCTCAATCGACTCGAGGTACTGTGTCTCCCAACGAGTTACTTGCCGTTCGAAGTAATTTCCCGGCCGCCCAAAATCTGACAAGCCGACCTCTTGCACATTAACCGAATGCAAGGCCGCCACCACCTCAGCGATCTTGCCAAATATGACTCTGCGTTGCAAAGGCAGGTGGTTTGGCAAACTCGGGTTCCAATGGATGTTGCCGTCCACAAACTCCATGACGAAGAAATCTACCCCCAACGGATTTTCACCCTCACAGAGGCAGAATGCTTCAGGAGTTGGGACGGCAGTGTCCTTTAACGCGCAAATGACTCTGAACTCGCGATCAACTGCATGAGCTGACTTCAGCAGTTTTCCGGGCGGCTTCGAGCGCAGCACGTAATCGCGATGCGTCGTCGTCATCTTGTAAGTCGGATTGGATTGGCCGTCGGAGAATTTCTGCATCGACGTTATCTGGCCGAAACTTTCAATTCGCTCAGCCAAGTATGAGCCGAGCTCTCGAATGACTGAATTCTCAAGCGAGTAGTTGGTCATTTCGGTCCTCTCACGACGTCCGCGGTTGCTACCGAGACTGAAGCGCTTTCATGGGCTCTAGACAATGATCATACATCGGGATCGACGCTACCCTGTTGACATTATACCCGGTAGTATGTAGGCTTTTAATGCGGTAATAAGCTCATGTCTACCAAATCGAAATAAAAAAATCTGGGAACTTCGGACGGCGAGCGGCGCATCTGGACGTAATTGCGTATCGTTAAATAGGGTCTTCAAATCACTTGCATCGAATCCGGTGCAATGCGGAGCCATGTGACGAATTTGGTTCCATAGCTTAAAAACATGCGTGCTTCATTTTGATCATTAGGAGCTTGTTATGCTCCTATTCTTCGTGTGACGCCACGAGATCTTACAGATCGCACTCCTGCAATACGCCTCCTACGCGTGATCAGCCAAAGTTCGTTGCGACTTTCCGAACAGTGATGAGGGATTCTGTTCTTGGCACTATCAGACCGATTGGAACCGCTTGAATTGCGTTCGGTGTCTGTCACCTTTCAAGGGCTGGCGGCGCTGTCGGATGTCTCAATGAAGGTTGAGCGAGGTCGCGTCGTGGGCCTGATAGGCCCGAACGGCGCTGGCAAGACTACTTTGGTGAACGTTCTCACCGGATTTCAAACACCAAGCCACGGTCAAGTAATCCTTGGGAGCCGGATCTCAGGTCAAAGCGCCCACCGAATACGTAGAATTGGGATCGCCCGGACATTCCAGGCAGGCCGCTTGTTTGCTGGATTGGACGTAGTGGACAATCTGGCCATCAGCGGGGTTGGCCTTGGCCATTCGCGTCACGCTTCTGAGGTGGAAGCCCTTAGAATTCTTGACTGGCTTCAGGCTCGTCATCTGAGGGGCCTCCCAACTGCGGGCTTGCCCTACACAGATGAAAGGCGCGTTGGTATTGCGCGCGCCTTGATGTTTGGACCGAAGTTTCTCCTGCTGGATGAGCCCGCAGCTGGAATGTCAGAAAGCGAAGCCAACGATCTTTCAAAGATCGTTCGCCGGGCAGCTACCGAGTTCGGCTGCGGTGTCCTTTTGATCGAACACAACGTCAGTCTCGTTTTGTCCGTGTCGGAGCACGTCTACGTTCTCGACTCCGGGCGTCTGATCGCGGAAGGCGACAAAGCCACCATCCTCCGCAGCGCGGTCGTGAGAGAGGCATACTTGGGTAGCCACGCTGGTGAGGACGAACAATGAGCAAGCTTGCGGTCAGTGAGTTACAAGTCGTCTATCGCCGCCTCGTTGCACTAAGCGGTGCAACTTTCAGCGTGCGAGCGGGCGAACGCGTGTTCATATCTGGCCCGAACGGTGCCGGAAAGTCGTCCCTGCTCAAAGCGGTAAGTGGCATCGTGCATGCCGCCAATGGCCGTGTGGAACTGGATGGAGAAATCATCAGCGGTCAATCTCCTGATGCGGTGGCACGTAAAGGCGTCTCTATGGTTCCTGAGGGACGCGAAATCTTCTGTAGCTTGACCGTCAAGGAAAATCTGATGGTTGGAGCAGGGATGCGCCGCGATCGCGAGGCGATCGGCAATGACTTGGAGAGCGTGTACGACGCCTTCCCGCTCCTTCGCGACCGCCAGAGTTCTAATGCAGGGACGCTTTCAGGTGGCCAACAGCAAATGTTGGCAATCGGTCGCGCCCTGATGACAAACCCAAAACTAATGCTGGTCGACGAGCCCTCGTTGGGTCTCGCGCCCAAGATCGTTGACCAGGTCTACGAAACGCTGGTCGCGCTCCAAGTTGAACGCGGCTTAACCCTTGTCATCGTCGAGCAAAGCGCTGTGAGGGCGGCACGGGTGGGTGGCCGAATGCTCCTGCTTCAGAACGGCAGAATAGTCGGCGATGGCGATGCACAAGCGTTCTGTCAGCAAGACAAAGTTGCGGAAGCATATTTCGGAGCTTCAAACCATGGACACGAAAAATGACAGGAATTTTGCAGCTTGTCTTCGACGCCCTTTCTCTCGGTGGGCTCTATGCCATGGCAGCCCTCGGAATCGCCCTGATCTTTGGTGTGATGAAACTCGTCAACTTCGCCCACGGCGAGTACATCGCCTTCTGCGTCTTTGCGATGATCGTGCCCTCGACTGAGGCAGCCGCCGTGATGTCATTGGGAGCCTTACCAGCTTACGTGCTGGTACCTTTGTTGCTGCTCGTAGGGGCCTTGCTAGCTATCGTATCGGAATTCCTGGTGTTTAGGCACTTCCGGAATGCGTCTCCCGTTACCATGATGATCGCATCGTTTGCGTTGGGCGTTGTCATCCAGAATAGCCTTATCGCAGTCTACGGCGGTCGGCCGAAATCCATTAACCTCTGGCCGGAGCTGAACACCCCAGTGACCATGTTCGGGGCCAGCATTCCGCTCCTGCAACTGATCGTCATCCTGACGACGGTACTGGTTGTGGTCGCGCTGGCGATATTGGTGAAGCGTACGCGTTTCGGACTTGAGATGCGCGCCGCAGCTGAAAACTTCGACATGGCGCTCCTGCTGGGGGTTCGGGCCAATACCGTCATCACAGGGGCTTTTGCGCTGTCAGGCTTCTTAGCGGCCGCAATCGCCATGATCCTGGCGATCCAAACGGGCATCGCGGACGTCAGGATGGGCGGGCCAATCATGCTTATCGCGTTCATCGGAACCGTAATCGGTGGCATGGGCAGTCTTGTGGGAGCTGTTGCCGCAGGTTTTTTGATCGGTGCAGTCTCCGTAGTCCTGCAGTCGTTTCTTCCACTGGATGCACGCCCCTTCAGAGATGCATTCCTGTTCGGCCTAGTGATCTGCTCGCTGCTGTTCCGCCCTCAGGGACTGTTTGTATCCCGCGCGGCCAAGTCGAGGATCTGACCAATGTCTTCCCACTCTTTCAATCGCCTTCTTACGCTGTCGACGCCTATCTTGCTTGGGTTGTTGCTACTCGCAATTGTGCTGCTCGTTACATACTTCGGTGGAAACTCGATCGGGCGTACCACAATTGAGATGCTGATCCGGGTGGTGCTGGTCGTCGGCCTCTGGATGTTTATCGGAAATTCCGGCGTCGTCAGCTTCGGGCATGCCGCGTTCATGGTGATCGGCGCTTACGCATCCGCATGGCTAACGATCAAGCCACAGATGAAAGCACTGCTCTTGCCAGGTCTTCCTGACTGGCTGGCCAACGCAGAATGGTCACCGCTTTACGCAGCACTGGCAGCAGGGCTTTTTGGCTCGATAATTGCTCTTGTTGTCGGTGCAGCCTTGCTGAGGTTGACGGGAATTGCCGCCTCCATTGCGACATTCGCATTCCTCGCCATTGTCTACACCGTTTATTCCAGCTGGGAATCGGTGACTGGCGCGACAAGTTCAGTCGTAGGCCTCCCCCGATATGTCACCATCTGGGTTGCGTTGGCCTGGGCTGTCACGACCATCTTCATCGCCAGCATTTATGCTAACTCAGCGTCGGGACTGGCCCTTCGAGCGACGCGTGAAGACGAAGTCTCGGCGTCCGCGAGCGGCATCGACGTATATCGCCATCGCCTGATCTCCTTTGTCCTCAGTGGCTTTTTCACTGCGGTTGGTGGCGCGCTGATGGGGCACATGGTCGGCGTCCTCAACCCCGACAGCTTTTATCTCAACGTCACATTTCTAACCCTCGCAATGCTCGTTGTGGGAGGAACGAGCAGCCTCACGGGAGCCGTCTACGGCGTTCTTGTCATTTCGGCCTTGGTCCAGTTCTTCGTTCGCCTAGAAAGTGGCATCACCATTGGCCCGCACACTCTAATCCTTCCGGGAGGAACGCAGGAAATCATGGTCGGAGTTGCCATGATACTCAGCCTAGCGCTTCGCCCTCGCGGCCTAAGTAGCGGTGCGGAACTACGCATCCCTGCTTGGTGCTTGTCGTCATTCATCGACGAAAACTCTGAAGTCTATGACCCTTTCAAGCAGGAGAAGCTCTATGAGAAATCATCTGACAATCGCGGCGCTAGCATGCAGCCTCGCCTTTCCAACAGCGGCACATAGCGAAGATATCGTTGTCGGTTTCGCTATCGCTAAATCCGGGTGGCTCGAGGCCTATGACAAGCCTGCGACCACGGCAGCAAAGATTCGCATCGATGAAATCAACAAGGCGGGCGGCCTCCTCGGCAAGCAAATCAAGATTGTCGAGGCCGACACAAAGACCGACCGCGAACAGGGTGCGAAAGCGGGCCTTGAGGTTCTGGACGCAGGCGCAGCGATGATGGTGGTCAGCTGCGACTACGATCTGGGGGCCCCGGCAGCTCTGACAGCTGAATCGGCAGGCAAGAATTCGTTCTTCCTCTGCGCAGAAGACATCAAGGCCGGCATCCAGGGTGTCGGCCCCAACAGCTTTTCTCCTTCTGTCCTGGCTGCAGTCCAGGGAGCCACAATGGCCGAATGGGCCAACTCAAAACGCGGTGCGAAGTCCGCCTACGTTCTGCTCGATACGGCCATCGAATACAACAAGGGCGTATGTAAAGGCTTCGACTGGATGTGGGCTGAACTGCCGGGGACCAAGCTGTTGGGCAGCGACACTTTCAAGAATAACGACGCTTCGATTGCCTCGCAGATCACTCGCATCAAGTCACTTTCTGAGAAGCCCGATGTCGTCATGCTCTGCTCATTTATCCCCGGCGCGGCTTCCGCAGTTCGTCAGCTTCGCGCGGCTGGTATCGACTCGCTGATTGTAAACGGATCTGCCGTCGATGGTTCCTACTGGCTGGGTTCAGTTCCAAATCTCTCCAACTTTGTTGTTCCGGTGCTCGCCTCGATCTACGGTGACGATCCCCGCCAAGACGTGAGAAACTTCAACGAAAAATACAAGGCTGACGCAGGGTCATACCCATCAAGCACTTATGCCTATCCGGGATATCTCCTGATCGATCTTTGGGCAAAAGCAGTCGAGCGGGTGGGAACCACCGATACCGCGGCAGTGACCGCAGAGCTTGAGAAGATGCGCGACGAACCAACGATATTCGGAAACTGGACCTTTTCAAGCGAACTGCATCAGCAGAACACAGGTCTCATGCAGATCATTGAAGTAAACGATGGGAAACCCGCGCGCATCGATGAGTGGACTATCAGCAAGCCAGTTCCGCTCGATGTTCTGTTGAAATAATCTGCGTGTGTGGCGCTGTCGAGCACCGACAGCGCCAGACACTGAACGCTATTGTGCGAGTGATCGTCACCTTTCTATTCTGAAAGCCCCAAATTCGGCTCGCAGACAACGAAAGGAACAAGCCAGTAGGAGATTCCCGCCTCGTATCCTATAAACGCTAACTGAATTCCATATCGTGAGGACCTGCCTTGGATATCAACGTTATTGACGCCTCTGAGCGCGAGCAATCGCTGCAGATCCTCGATGCCGCAGCCCACTGCTTCGCAGACTCTGGCATCGACGTAGCGTCAATCGAGGATATCGCTAGGCGCATGTCTGCAACTAAGGGGAAAATCTACTACTACTTCCTCACCAAGCGGCAGATCGTCCTTGAAGTTTGGCGCCACTCGATTGAGCTGACGACGATCGCTGCCGACCAGGCAGTTGTGCCGGAAGCAGACCCTGTAGAGAAGTTGTATGCGATCTCATTTGCGCACGCGATGAGCATGATGACCCATCAACATTTTCATCGAACCGCTATTGAATGCATGCGCCGTCCGCCGCTTAAGATTTCGAGCGAAAATGAGCGGGCGTTGGCCGGGAAGATCAAACAGCAGCAGAACGACTATGAGTCCATTTTCCGAGACATACTTGTTTCGGGCATTGAAAGCGGCGTGTTTCGTAATGCGCCGGTCGGCGTGTACGCCCATTCCGTGATTTCGCTGCTCCATGCTCCAGCCCATTGGTATCGCCCCCGTCAAAAGGACGCTGAAGCCAACCGCGCCGAAATAGCGCATACCATTGCTAATATGGCCGTCGGGAGCGTGCGCAGATTTGATGGCGAGCCCTAGCTGTCGAAGCCATCAAGGTTGTTCATTCGAGCAGGGACTGAGAAGCTGGGGTTGCGAAGCCAACCAACCTTCAGTGGAGCTCCCCGAATGAACGTCCATAAGAATGCGCGTCTGACGCCGTCAGCTCGAGTGCTTTTGGTACAACGAATTGAACAGGGCTGGAGCGTGCGGCGTGCTGCCGGTTCGGCCGGGGTTTCGGAACGGACGGCCTATCGCTGGCTCAGCCGCTACCGGGCCGGCGACCGGGTTCTGTACGATCGCAGCTCAGCGCCGCACCGCTGCCGGCATCGGCTGGCAGCCATGCAGGTGTCGCGGATCGAGCAGTTGCGGCGCTGCAAGATGCCGGTGCTCGACACATCCGCACAAGGCCCTACACCCCGCGCACCAACGGCAAGGCCGAGCGCTTCATCAGACTTCGCTCCGCGAATGGGCCTATGCCAGGTCATCCGGTTCGCTTCCTGACGTCGACCTTGGAGTCGACAAACTACATAGTCAGCAGCGAGGGTTACCCGAGAGGTGCAAGGCATAATCTTCATCCGCGTCGGCAGTCAGGAGGCTGGCGTGCTGGGGTCGCGGCCTCGGGCGGTGCTCTGACGCCGGTTTTCCGTAGCGCGTTTCCGTCCATATTCGCTTCTCGCAATGCCGCTTCTTCTTTGAGCCTCGCCAGCGCCAAGCCATTCGCCCCCAGGGACGCGCGTTGATCACGTTCTTGGCAGCACAGCCCCATAAAGTGCTTCTCGCGAAGTCGCCGAGCGAAACCTCACTGCGGTTACGGCTGCGGCCAGGAGCATGAAATCTCGTACGGCCGCGTTCCGGCGCATTTAGGGCTCTGTGGGACCTTCAGCGCATCATATGACTGCGGTCGAATTGACTTATGCACTGCACACCAAACCCACTTTCCACCCCAGGCCATCTACAAGCCAGTTGACATTATACCGAGTAGTATGTGACATTTGAACAGGACTTACGGGGATCCAAAAACAACAAATCAACCCGACGCTGTCTGACAACACCATGGGAGTGATGGTCGTGAAGACGTACGAAGAAAGATTTGCAGCACTCGAAGCCGTTCAAGCTATTAGGACACTGAAGCATCGCTACATGCTTGAGTGTGATAACGGCTACAAACCTGAAAAGCTGGGCCTTATGTTCGCGCAGGACGCGATCTGGGAAAATTCTCAGGTGTTTGGACGCCATGAAGGCAGGCACGCGATCGAGAGCTTCTTTGCAAGAGTGTCCTCGCAGATCGTATTTGCAGCCCACCTTGCGCTGAACGACATTATCGATGTGGAGGGTGACACGGCGACTGGGCAATGGCGCATGGTCATGCCTTGCACCATCATGGAAGACGGAAAGTCCGTGAGCCGCTGGATCCTCGGCGACTATGAGGAAGTCTATGTACGTCAAAATGGTGTTTGGCTTTTCCAGAACGTCAACTTCTTCATGAACTTCAACACGCCAGTCGACGAGAGTTGGGTCGGAACAGAGATGCTGCGTCCGCGGTAGGACCCAGGCGGCGGCTCGAAGTTGCTGGCGCGCTTTTCAACCGTCAGGAACATTGCTGTTCATCTGAGGGTCAGCGGCAAGTTGCGCCACACCTAGAAACCAAATTCTGAGCGTTCTTGGACACGACATCACGCTACGCGGTCAGTGGACACGGATAAGAAACCGGAGTCGGAAATGCCACAAAACATGTTGTTTCACCCCTTACAATTGCGAGGCCTCACCTTAAAGAACCGCGCTGTGGTAGCGCCCATGTGTCAATACGCTGCCACGGACGGCAAACTTAACGATTGGCACTTCGTACATCTCAGCCAATTCGCCCAAGGCGGATTTGGATTAGTCTTCGTCGAGGCGACAGCAGTAGAAGCCCGCGGCCGCATCACTCCGGGATGTAGCGGTCTATGGTCGGACGACCATATCGCCCCGATGAAACGCATCGTTGACAGCGTCCATGCGCGCGGCGCGGCGATCGGCGTTCAACTCGCACACGCTGGTAGAAAGGCCAGCCTTTCGGCAGCCTATGCTGGCGACAAACCGCTGAGCGGCACCGAGCCCGAAGGCGGCAGTGGCATATGGGACCCGATGTGCGAACCGTGGCAAACTGTCGGACCGAGCGCAATTCCGTTTGCTAAAGATTGGCCCGCACCGCAGGCTTTGACTGCGTCCGAAATCCGTGAGGTCGTTGACGCCTGGGGCGCGGCAGCCAAACGCGCCGACCAGGCAGGGTTCGACACAATCGAAATTCATAGCGCCCACGGCTATCTCGGCCATTCATTCCTGTCTCCCCTGTCAAATCACAGAACAGATGCCTATGGCGGCGACCTCGAAAACAGGATGCGCTTCACGCTTGAAATAATCGAAAGCGTGAGAGCCAACCTGTCAGATCACAAGCCGCTCTTCCTTCGTATCTCGTCTATTGACGGCAAAGCTGGCGGCTGGGCTATCGAAGACTCTGTCGTGCTCGCCAAACGCGCGAAAGCGCTCGGTGTCGACGTAGTGGATTGCTCTTCCGGCGGTATTGCCGGATACGGAGAAAACACTCTGCCGCAGTCATCACCCGGTTATCAAACGGGATTTGCCGCAGCTATCAGGCGGGAAGCAGACGTAAAAACCCAGGCGGTTGGGTTGATTGTTGATCCTGGCCAGGCTGAATCTGTTTTGCGTTCGGGTCAGGCCGACCTTGTGGCACTGGCGCGCGAGGCGCTCTACAACCCTTATTGGGTTAGACATGCAGCTGCAAAACTAAACGAACAGAACAGCTTCCTGGACTGGCCGATCAAGTACGGCTTCTTCCTTGAGATGCGTTCAAAGGGACTGTTCTTGGCGCGGCCAGGTGACTCCGACACCATGACCGTCGCGGGGGCGAGAGATCAGCTCGAGGTAACTCGCGATCGCCACTTGAAAACCGCCGAACAACAGTGAGGCGTACCATGGCCAAGCGTCAGACACTGATGGCGCAAACGGTATTAGACGTTGCCGCCCAGATCGCGGGGCAACCCGTAGATGAAGCGCGAGCCGAGCGCTACGCAGCGATCCACGAGCCAATTCTCCAGGCAATCTCGGGCTTGAGAGCGATGCCCCTTAAGAACATCGAGCCTGCCATCTTGTTCAGGCCTGTGGGAGGCAGCAGCAATGAGTGACCTGACATCACTTGAGGTGCACGAGTTGGCAGCATTGCTCGTGCAAGGGGAGACCTCACCAGTCGAAATAACCGCAGCTTTTCTAAATCGGATTGGGTCGGTTAACCCGCTATTGAACGCGTTCGTATCTATGGACGAAGAACGGGCCTTGAGCGAAGCGCGGCAAGCTGAAGCCGAAATTGCAGAAGGCAGATACAAGGGCGCCCTGCACGGGATCCCAATCGCTCATAAAGATCTCTATGCAACTTCTGGGATGCTTACCACTGGGGGATCGAAGTTACTTGAGGGCAACACGCCAGACGAGGATGCGACGGTGGTTGCCGCTTTGAAAGCAGCTGGCATGGTCACACTGGGTAAGACCAATACGCATGAATTCGCATATGGCCCCACAAACGAGAATTCGCTCTTTGGTCCCGTTCGGAACCCTTGGAACACTTCGCGCATCTCGGGCGGCTCGAGTGGTGGCTCGGCAGCTGCCGTTGCAGCCGGTCTCGCTCCGATTGCCAGTGGAACCGACACTGGCGGCTCAATCAGGATACCTGCGGCATGTTGCAGCTTGACGGGATTGAAACCTACTTACGGGAGAATAAGCCGTAGCGGTATCCTCCCACTTTGCTGGACCATGGACCATCCAGGCCCGCTGGCTCGCTCTGCACGAGATGCAGCTCTGTTTCTCCAAGCAACCGCGGGTTTTGACCACACCGATGCTGCCTCTTCGCAGGCCCGAGTGCCCGACAACTACCTCGCAATGATGACAGGTGATGTCAGTAAGTTGAAAATCGGGGTGGTGCGCAATTACTTCTTCGATGGCACCCAGGAGCATGTTGCCGCCCTCGCTGAGGATGCTCTTGGCGTACTTGCGGCACTCGGGGCGGAAGTGGTCGACATCCAAGTCCCGCATATGGAGATGTCGGCGGCGGCGGCCTTGGCCATCTATCTTGCGGAAGCTACTGCCTACCATGACGACTGGCTTGGTGATCGCGCCGATGAGTACACGGAACAGGTTCGAACCTTCCTGGAACTGGGCAACCACCTGCTTGCGAAAGATTATCTCCACGCTCAGCGTTTTCGCACTCTTCTTGGGCACTCGATCGCCAAGGCGTTCGAAAGCGTGGACGTCATAGCCACGCCCGCGGTCGCAATGACAGCGACGCCGATCGGCGAACCAAAGGTGACGATACGCGGCCAAGATGAGGCCGTTTTTGGTGCGCTCCTTCGCAACACGGAGCCTTTCAACCTGACTGGGCTTCCGGCGGTGGTCGTCCCTTGCGGTTTCGATTGTGAGGGAATGCCTTCAGGCCTGCAGCTAGTTGGCCCTGCGTTTGCGGAAGAACGCATTTTGAATGCCGCGCACGGCTATCAGCTTGCGACAGACTGGCATCGCCGCAGACCTCAGAACTGATCTGGCCTCTTAAAAGCCGTTCAATACAATGAGAGACCTGCAATGGTTCATCAACCAACCCAGGAATCGCTCGCCAACGTATTTGAGGATTGGACCGAGGGTTTGAATTCTGGTCGCATCGATGATTTCTACGCCTGCTTCCACGAAGGTAGCGATATACTTGACGAGGACCATCCCCGGCACATGACGAAAATTGAACTCATTAATCACTGGCAGCTACTGTGCTGGCATCAGAGTGTGCTGGCTGGACGCTTCACTGGCGTAAACCAGTTCCGTTTAGGCAAAGGACATTCTGATGCGTATTGAGCCCCATCTCGCACGTCGGGCGGCGAACCATCAACCGCTCACGCCGCTATCTTTCTTGGACCGAGCGCTTGCTGTTTGCCCGGACCGCCCGGCAGTGAGATGGCGCTTGAGGTCGTACAGCTATGGAGAGTTTGGCGAACTCGTTCTTCGCATGGCGGACGCGCTGGAAGATTGGAGGGTTGGTGCGAGCGACGTGGTCGCCGTTATGGCCCCCAACCGATTTGAGATGTTAGCCGCGCATTTCGCCGTGCCGGTACTCGGGGCTGTCATCAACGCGCTAAATCCACGCCTGGACGTCGATGCTGTTACGTACATTCTCAAGCATTCGGAAGCGCGGGTAATTCTTGCCGACATGAGCTGCGCGGAGAAAGCCCAAAGTGCTGCCGCGGCCGCCGGGATCAAGTGTGTTGTCCTCGCAAGCCAGACGGGGGACGGGGGATTCGACGTTCTGAGCGCTCCGCCTGCTCGACCAAGGCAGCTTTTGGCCAACGTGAAGGATGAGTGGCAACCAATTGCTTTGAATTACACGTCGGGCACCACGGGCAGACCAAAAGGCGTCGTCTACCACCACCGCGGTGCCTATTTGAATGCCATCGGGAACCTTATTGCGCTGGGTTTTGACGACCGCACCAGGTACCTTTGGACCCTCCCGCTTTTTCACTGCAACGGTTGGTGCCATGCATGGGCGGTCACCGCCGCCACAGGTTTCCACGTCTGCCTGGACAAGGTCGATCCACAGGAGATTTTTGACAGTATCGCCGATCAAGACGTTACACATATGTCCTGTGCGCCCGTAGTGCTGAATATGTTGCTTGATCACCCTGCGCGGTCCACAAGGAACCCCAGCTCGACGTCGGTCCGGGTTGCGTCGGGTGGATCATCCCCATCCAGTGCGTTGATCTGTCAGATGGACGCACTCGGGTTTGAATTCATTCACCTCTATGGCTTGACAGAATCCTTCGGCCCCACAAGCGCTTGTTCCCTCCACAAAACCGAGACCGAGCTTGATGTCAGCGACAGGGCCAAACTTTTGTCCTCCCAAGGCAACCGACATTTAACAGCAAATCATATTCGAGTTATTGGACAAGACGGTCAAGACGTTCCGATGGACGGGAGCTCCGTTGGGGAAATTGTATTGCGCGGCAACACTCTGATGGCTGGGTACTACGCCGATCCGAGAGCAACCGATGAAGCGTTTTCCCGCGAGTACTTTAGCACCGGTGACCTAGCGGTAATGCATTCGTCAGGAAATATTGAAATCCGGGATCGCTCCAAGGATGTCATTATCTCCGGTGGTGAGAACATTTCCAGCATCGAGGTGGAAAATGTTCTTCAAATGCATCCAGCAGTTCTCATGGCGGCGATCGTTGCCGCACCGGATTCGAAATGGGGGGAAACCCCTTGTGCGTTCGTCGAGCTGCGCGCAAATGCCCAGGTTGACTCGGAAGAGCTGAGGAAGTTCTGCCGCCTCCATTTGGCCAGCTTCAAGATTCCCCGCACATTCGTCTTTCAATCCCTTCCGCGAACCGCGACAGGAAAAATTCAGAAGTTCCTTCTTCGTGAAGCTGCGCGCACATTTTCACAGGCTCAGAACCAATAATCCGGGTCCACCATAGCGGATGCCCAGAAGAGTCCCGAACCTCGACCGGTTCAGCGCCAATAGGGGCGCCCACGGCTATGTTCACACGGCTTCGTTAACTTTCGGACATCCGGTTGGGGACGCTCTGAAAGGATGGCTCGACCTCTGGCTGAGATGCAGGCAGAGTTGTGCGAGAGCATCGACCTTACAGGCATGAAGCACTCGATGCCTCCCTCGTCTGGCCATCCGATGCATCGCTAGCCATGATGGACCCTGCCGCAGCCCGCACGGCAACCGCAATTGGCGCCCGATCTAACCTACAGTGATGTAGTCATCGTGTTCGAGATCTTGTCGGGTTCCACGAAGCAGGACGTGAATGAGGTCATTGAGGATACGAATGTTCACAGGGCCGCCTGTTGCATGATAGTACGAATCTGGACGGCCGCGGCCGATCTAGCGAGAGGCAGGCATTCCAATGCGTGCAGCAATCCCAGCCATACTGGACCCTTATCTTGCTAAGAGGGTGGCAATATCGCTAGCCATGATCATCTCGGGGCCAATGCGCCCATCGAGGGAAACACCAGTCGGATGGCGGCGGCGCCACCACACTGTCGGCGACAGCCCAGGCGCTCGGCATTCCAGCCCTGACGACCGAACTCGGTGGCGGCGTCACTGTTACGAGCGGGCGAAACGCTGGCGCAAGACGGGGTGCTGCGTGTGCTGAAACATCTGGGCATCCTGCCCGACGCTGTAGTTGAGCCGGCGGGACCGACACGACCCATGCGGGTCGATTGCAGGCAGGCCTTCACCTACGCTCTGGTCAGGGGGATATTCGAGCCTGCAGTGGCGGTGGGAGACGAGGTTGAGGCTGGAGATCCTGCGGGCACAATCCATCCGATTGCTGGGCCGTCGGAGCCTGCCAGGTCAGTTCATTTCGCGCAGTCGGGCCTTGTCGCCTGCCAACAGGCTCCCGCCCTTCCCGAGCCAGGTGACTGTCTTTTCAAGCTTGTCATCGACACTGCGCCTCCCACGATCTGAGAGCGAATAGCACTTCCTTGGTTGGGTCTTCCGCCGAGCGGATGAAATCGCGAAGAGTTGCATATCCCATGATAGGGGGCGGTCGCGGTCACATGGGCGCACAGCCATGCGCGGAACTTCGGCGACTGCCTAGCGTTTGGATGATGTCGCCTATCAAATGCACGGGAGGACCGATATGAACAACATCATTTATCTGGTTGGACTGGTTGTCATCGTAGTGGCCATACTGTCGTTTTTTGGACTTCGTTAGCCCTTAGTCGCATTCCAAAGGCAAGTGGCCGGATAGGGGCTCTCCGCCGGACTTTGAGCCTGGAGCTCGTTTTTTCGGAAGTGGTGGGAGGAGGTTGTCGTCGATATCTCTTCGGTAGCGCCGCTGGAGAACGGATTTGTCGCGGCTGGCCTGCGAATATGACCGCAACTTTCCCTTGCAAGGCGTGCTCTTCGACGGCTGCACCGCTCTGTCACTCGCCCTGTTCCTGTTATCCCAATCATGGGTTGGGCTAGACCCAGGACTGGATGAACGACATCTACCCGATGTGGGTCGCCGCCCATGGCAAGCAGGCCGGTGAGGCCAAGCTGGTGGAACTGGGCTGGCCTTATCCCCGCCATCTCGCGGGACGGCTGTTTTCGGTGGTTGTTCATGGCGACGTCGAAGGCGCGAAAAATGTCATGCGCCTGCTCGTCGACTGGCTCGCCTTCATGCGGCTGGCGCCGGCCACCAGCAGGGCGCAGCTCGACGGCTATATCGGCTACTGGCAGCCTTATGCCACGAGCCACCTGGCCTAGGACGAGGATCGCGACATCCAGGAACTTGCATGCACTGACTCTCACGATGCTAGATTAACAGAAGTGGGGGCGTTTGATTCGGGAGAGGTCCGTGTTTGGAGCGAAGCCGCTTATAACTGCAATTCTGTTCCTGTCACCGGCCAGCAGCCTTCACGCAGGCGATGGCACCCCTTTTGTTTACATCGCAACCCAGGATCCGTTCGTCAGCTCCGAAGGCCAGGTTCGGCTGAACGACGTCCATGTTTTCGGGGGCGTGTTTGGCGAAGGCTCCTTCGGCGACAATCTGCAATTCTGGAACGTGGACTACACGGACAATTACCTCGTTGGAGCTGCCTTTGGACGCGATTTCCGTGAACTTGGAGCAGGCTTCGTTCTTGGCGGGGTAGCGGGGGCGGCAATCCGGTTTGGCGACGATGATAAGACGACCGGGGAGGTTTGGGCCGGCCTGAGACTCCGCCACCATGGGTTTGTCATAGGCGATCTGGCGATTGCGCCGGCGGTAGCCGTCGGTCTTAGTGCCGTGACTGGACCTAC
This sequence comes from Aminobacter sp. SR38, assembly GCF_014843375.1. Taxonomy (NCBI): domain Bacteria; kingdom Pseudomonadati; phylum Pseudomonadota; class Alphaproteobacteria; order Hyphomicrobiales; family Phyllobacteriaceae; genus Aminobacter; species Aminobacter sp. SR38. The sequence goes on along the minus strand of NZ_CP062119.1, from coordinate 252,823 downwards.
CGAGATCGAGCGCCTTCGCGAGATCAGCCGGGACGGCGATGCAACGCTACTTGGTGTCAGGCGAAGTGAGAAATTGACCCCCGAACGAAACGAAGAACTGACCCCTCGTTTTTGAGAGGATCAGTAGATGAATGTTGAATTTCCATTGAAGCTCGCCGTGTCGAAAACAGCGCGAGTTGAGGAGATGCGGTCGGGGGAAGAGGTTTCAGCGATGGTTCGACTGCATGAGGTTGGCTGGGGATCGAAACGGATTGCGCAGGAGTTCGGCTGCGCACGCAATACGGTTCGTCGCTACCTTCGTGAAGGTGGTGTGGTGTCGTATCGCCAGCCTGCTCGTCGAACAGCGTTTGACGGTCTGGATGATTGGCTTCGGGAGCGCTTTTTCCGCCACGACGGCAATGCCGATGTCATTCGCCAGGAACTGGCGAGCGAGCATGGCATCGTCATTGGGTTGCGTTCCGTGGAGCTTCGAGTTCGACAATGGCGACGCGAGTTGAAAGCGCAGAAGCGGGCGACGGTCCGCTTCGAGACGGCGCCGGGTCATCAGATGCAGATCGACTTCGGCGATACGCGTGTCTGGATCGGCGGCGAGCGGGTGCGGATCCATGTGTTTGTCGGAACGCTTGGCTATTCCCGCCGGATGCACATTCGAGCCTCGCCGAGGCAGCGCCAAACCGACTGGTTCGAAGGGATGGAAGGCGCATTCCTGCGGTTTGGGGGTGTTCCGGTGGAAGTTCTGATCGATAACGCGAAGGCGCTGGTCGAACACCATGATGCGGTGACGCGCGAGGTGAAGTTCAACGCTCGGCTGCATGCCTTCGCCCGGTATTGGGGCTTCACGCCGCGGGCCTGCGCTCCCTATCGGGCACGCACGAAAGGAAAGGACGAACGCGGAGTCGGCTACGTCAAGAAGAACGCAATCGCGGGACGCCGGTTCGAGAGTTGGGCGGCGTTCGAGGCGCATCTGGACCGGTGGACACGCGAGGTGGCCGACCAGCGTGAACACGGCACCACCGGTGTCGCGCCGACGGAACGCTTTGCTGCTGAAGCTCGTACACTGCGCCCGCTGGCTGGCCGAGCGCCATTCGGACAGTTGCGGGATCTGGTACGCAAGGTTCAGGCAGACTGCGCGATCGATCTCGACACGAACAGCTACTCTGTGCCTTGGCGCCTGATCGGCGAGAGCGTTCAGGTCGTGGTGCTGGCAGGCCGGGTGATCATCCGTCATGCGGGCCAGGTGGTGGCCGATCATGCCCTGTGTCGAGGGCGACGGCAACGGATCGTGGACCGGGCCCATTTTGTTGGCGTTGCCGGCTTCGAAGGGCCAGTGCGCGCAGATCCTGTCGAGATCGCGCCGGCCGCCTTGCTGCGGCCACTCGCGGAATACGAGGCGGTTGTCGGAGGAGCCTGGTGATGACGAACGTAGATCACGACGTGCTCATCGCAACGCTGGACCGGCTGAAGTTGACGGCGATCCGCGACCAGCTCGATACGCTGCTGGATGAAGCGGCTCGTTCGAAGATGACCTTGCGCGAGGCCCTGGCCTTCCTGGTGTCGCGGGAGATTGCCCGCCGCGACGAGCGGCGCATCTCCATGTCGAGCAAGCTCGCCCAGTTCCCCTTCGTGCGCGAGCTGGACGGCTTCGACTACGAGGCGCAGCCCTCACTGGATCAGGAACAGATCAGGGAACTGGCGACCTGCCGATGGATCGCGCACGGCGACACACTCCTGTTCCTGGGGCCGCCGGGCACGGGCAAGACCCATCTGGCGGTCGCCCTGGGCCGAGAGGCCATCCGTCAGAATTACAACGTGCAGTTCATCACGGCGGCGACGCTGGTGGCGATGCTGGCCAAGGCTCATGCCGACGGCTTGCTCGACAAGCAGTTGACGCTCCTGTCGCGGCCGAAACTGCTCATCATCGACGAACTGGGCTATCTGCCCTTCGAGGCCAACGCTGCCCATTTGTTCTTCCAACTGGTGTCGCGGCGCTATGAAAAGGGATCGATCCTGATCACCTCCAACCGGTCCGTGGGCGAATGGGGAAGCGTTTTTGGAGACCCCGTTGTGGCCACGGCGATCCTGGATCGCCTGCTACACCATTCCACGGTGATCACCATCCGGGGCGACAGCTACCGGCTCCGCGAAAAGCGCCGGTCCGGCCTTCTGCAGAAGGCCGGACCGGCGCTCGAAACCAACGAGACAGCAAACCAATGAAGGGGGTCAGTTCTTCAGTTCGCCAAAGGGGTCAAATCCTCGCTTCGCTTGACACTTGGGTTCGTCGGTCCCGAACTCTCCTTCCGACTCAGACAAATTCCTGACCTCGAGTTGGTTTACCAGTTGCACCACAGGTCGGGGGCAAACGGCTTTTTCGGCGACATGGCCGAAGGATCGAACGCAAATACAATCGGCTTACGCTATCGTTTCTAAGTGGAAACAGGCCTAACAAACGTCATTCTAGTTGCGGCTGAACTCAGTCCGAGCGTCGGTCCGTGGGTGTCGTTCGTTCGTGACGATGCGCATTTCACCCTCAATTCTGCTGGCCAGTTGCAAGGTGGCGACTCGCGCGCCCGAGCCCCGGTCGGGATCTGGAGATTGAGCGTGTTTCCAGTTCGGCTGCCAGCAAGGCTGGCGGCGCCGCGACGTGTACCGACATATGCTCCGGAATAGTGCGAACCGTCCGCGCGCAGATCTACGCCTATGCGCCGTGAGAAGACAACTTTCGCCCGGCAATTGCCCTCCAGATTGAGCGAAGCACCGCTGGTGCGTGATTTGAGCGTACAGACGACAGAAACCGGCGCAGAGTCCGGCCCCGGTCTGACCTGACCGGAGCCCTGCCAGCTGCCAGAGAGCGATTGAAGAAAGTCCTTGTCCTGAACAACCGCGGCCGACATGAACATCACTGCCAGGGGTATTGCCAAAAACCAGCAGGACGGCAGGAGAAAAGCGCGGTGATGAAGGCGCAGCAGAGGACCGCACCCACGGCATCGTCACGGTGTTGTTGTCTAGCAGCTTTCCGCCGGCGAACCGGGGGGCCTTCACATGGACCAGAGCAGCGAGAGCGGCGCCCCTTGAAGCCTTTCTCCAAAGGGTGTGATGCGGTCATGATCATGCAGGACCAAGCCGCGCACGAACCGATCACCAACGGCGTCCTGAAGCTGTCGCAACCCCCGAAAGTCATCCGCCTTAATCGTCGCCGACGCCTTAACTTCAATGCCAACGATTCTGCCACGGCGATCTTCGATAATCACGTCGACTTCATCGCGGTCTTTTGTCCGATAGTGCGTGAACGACAGGCGCCTCTCGGACCAAGACGCGAGTTTGAGCAGTTCCGAGACGACAAAGCTTTCCAGGATGGCGCCAAACCGGGTCTTGTCCGCGCGCAGGCGGTCGAGTTCATCCTCGCGCAGGGCAGCAAGCAACCCGGTATCGATGAAGTGCAGCTTGGGCGTTTTGACGAGCCGACTGAGGCGATTGTTCGACCATGGTGCAACAGTCTTCACCAAAAACAGCCGCTCGAGAATGGCGATATACTTCTGGGCGGTGACGCCGGATAGTCCCAACGCCGAACCATAGCTACTATTGTTGACCAACTGCCCCGCGTGTTCGGCCAGTATGTTCAGCAATCGGGGCAAACGGTCGAGTTGATCGATGTTGGCGATTTCCCTTACGTCACGATCCAGGATCAAGCTGACATAGTCTTCAAGCCATGAGACGCGTCTGGCCGCAGAAGGCCGTCGAAGCGCTTCGGGATAGCCGCCAGCGAGGACGACGTTCATCAAATCCTCGCCCAATACGGTATCACCTTCGACCGCGGGCTCTTCTCCGGCGAACATACGATCCAGAAAGCGGCCTGGGCTTGAGCGGATTTCGGCCTGGGCGAATGGCAGGAGTGGAATGACGGCCATGCGACCGGCCAACGAGTCGGCGATTGTGGGTATGGTTGCCAGGTTAGCAGAGCCGGTAAGGAGAAAACGGCCAGGCTCTTCATCTTCGTCTACGCTTGCCTTTATGGCGAGCATTAGATCAGGTGCACGCTGCACCTCATCGATCACGGCGCGCCGAATCCCACGTATAAAGCCAATCGGGTCCGCCCTTGCGGCGCTCAACGTACCGGCATCGTCCAGAGTGACATAGGTGCGGCCGTGGTCCGAAAACATTCGCGCGAGGGTGGTCTTACCTGCCTGCCTGGGTCCGGAAATCAAAACAACGCGCGTGTCGGCCAGTGCCGCTTCCACCAACGGGGCAGCTTTGCGGTCGACAATAACCCTTGCAGCGGGGCGCGTATTCATGCGGCCATTCTTAACTCATTCGTCGACCGATTTAAAGCCAGATTACGTCCATTCCTAAGCGACAGACCGTCGATCTTCGACCACACAGTCAACACCCTGCCATATCTGCTGGTGCTAGACTTCAGCTCGCCGCTCAAACTGATGACGGACCGCGTGGTCTGCGCCGATGCCCGTTCAGCCGGTCCGTGGGTGGGCCGGCATCCGTCGTTCCTGAGTTGGCCATGCTGTTGCCGGACTCGTTGCGTCGCTATCGGCGCTATTGCTCATACTGCGGATCAGTCATGGAACCGCGCATGCCATGCCCTATCATGCCGCCGCCGTTCTTCATCATGGCCTCGTGCGCCGCGACCATCCCGCGCCGGGCAAGATCGGTCACTTCGGCGGCGTGATCCTGAAGCGCGTTGACGGCCGCCTCGTCGGTCGAGGTCTGGATGACGATAATGCCTTTGTCGGTCACCTCATACACGGTCTTGATCTTGTCCTTGAGATCGAAGATCGCGTGCAGCGCGGGGGTCTCGATCGGCAGACCCGGGTCCTGCCCTTCGTCGACCCGCTTTCCCATTTCGGCGACGTGCTTCTTGATCGTTGCCGCCACCTGCGGATCGTCCGATTCGGTAACGGTGCGGATGCCGTCCGGGAGGTTCGTCACCGTACGTTTGATGCGATCATGGTTGGAGAACAGGTCATGGAGGTCGCGGCGCTCGTCCATGGTTGCGTTGCCGCCAATCATTCCCATGCCCATCATGCCCGCCCCCATTTGACCCCGCATGCCTGGACCCATCTGGGCTTGCATACCGGTCCCCATTTGACCGTGCATCCCCATCATTCTGCCGGGACCGAAGCCGCCTGGCCCATGACCAACTGACTGCGCCAAAGCCCAACCGCCGATGAGCAAGGTGGCCGCGGCGATACCGCCAATCACCAAAGTCTTCTTCTTCATCTCAATCTCCAATATCTGTGCAACTGAGGGTCTGTTGCTTGTGCACATTGGAGAGGCTGGATTTTACCCAAGTTTTTCAGAAAGAGGGTATTTTGTGACAAAGTTTGTCAACCGTGGCACCTACATGTCGTCGAAAGGAACAGCACCCACCATTAGAGCAGGCGTGTGAAACGCTCTTCATCATACCTGCCTGTCGCCTGCGGATTCTGCTCAACCTTTTTCCACAGGGTGAACGCGAGAATTCGCTGGTTTCAATCTCCAGCCGGCCGTCGCGCAATATGGTCGAAGCGATCGAGAACCATCTCGTCATGGGTGACGACGCCGATGGTCGCGCTCTGGTCGATCGCGATCCCTCCGCAATAGATTCATCACGATGCGCGCGCGTGCGGAATTGAGCGGCGCGGTCGGTTCGTCGGCGAGGATGATGCGCGGCGGATTGGCAAGCGCACGGGCGGGGGCGACGCGCTGGGCTTCGTCGCCGGAGACGGGCATCGCGTGCTTGCGGTGGCCGACCTCATGATAATCGAGCAGTTCAACGGCTCGCGCTGTCACCAGCTTTCGCCATGGACACATAACCTCGTCAAATCTGCTCGGGGTACGCTCAAGCGCCCAGAATGCGCCGCCGTTCCTCGAATTCCTCCTTATCGATCTCGCCGCGCGCGAAGCGCTCCTGGAGAATGTCGAGGGGGGTCTTAGTAGGCGTTTGCGCGAGTCCGCCCTGGCTCGTACCCGCCAGCCAACGGACAACCAGAACGACCAGCGCAATGATCGCTGCAATGAACAGAAGCATCGCGAAAGGACCAAAGAACATCCACCAGGCTCCATCCCACATGTGTGGACCGTAATAGTAGGGCTGCTGCTGCTGAGCTGCCGCTGGCACCGCTCCCAGCGCGGAAGCCACCGTACCAATGGCCGACCCGAGCATACCGCCGATTTGCATACGTCCCTTAAGGAGCCCTGTTTTAGGCGTCATCGGAACCTCCAACATCAATGCCTCCTTATATTCCCAACAGAGTTGACGGTCTTTGATCTCGGTCAACGTTAAATCGAACCATGCCGTCTGATGATCACCGGCGGGTCACCACGTGTCGGCGCGCCGATATCGGCGAATGCCGGCGCGCCAAGAACCGGTTGCGTCAACGCCAGAGCGGCGAGCCTCCGGCGCGGCCATGCATCATGCCGGGACCAAAGGCCAGGCCAGGCAAGCTCTCCTGCGCCTTGGCCTTCTGTGTATCATCAAGTGTGGCGAGGAGTTCGTTCGCCGCTATTTGCGCAGCGTCGAACTGCTTGCGGCCCAAATCACGGGTTTTGGTCATCTGCGCAAAATGATCCTGTGGCGTGGCGTCCTTGGGATCATTGCCGACTGCTTCGAACGGTGTCGTCATCGTCCCGGCCGCGTCCTTCAAGGCCTTGGCGTATTTGGTCCAGGCGGCCTCCTGTTCCGGCTTGATGGCAAGATCGGCCTTGAGTGCATCGACCCGCGCGGGGTCGGCGAAGGTCTGCCCACCGTACATCATGCCGGGTCTCATGCCGCCTTGTCCGTGCATGGACATCGGGCCGAAGCCACCGGGGCCATATCCGGCCGATTGCGCGTAGGCCCATCCGCCAGTGAGTAAGATCGCGGTGGCGAGGCCACCAAGGATAACTGTTCTCTTTTTCCTGTCTGTCTCCATAGTCGGGGCAACAGTCAGTTCCGTTGTTGGGTGCATTCAAAGCGCTGGATGTCATCGGGGTTTTTCAGGAAACCGCCTTTTTGTGACAAACTGTGACTGAGCCAACCGCTGAAACATCTGGACACAACAATTCCGGGACGGCCGGAATGGGTTTGGGTTACAAACCCGCCATGAACGCTGTGCCTCACATCCTTATCGTCGACGACCATCGCGAGATCCGCGATCTGGTCTCGCGCGCGCTCGCCCGGGAAGGCTATCGCGTCAGCGCGGCAGCCGACGGGCGCGCCATGCGCAAGGCGCTGGCTGACAGCCGCATCGATCTCGTCCTGCTGGACCTGATGTTGCCCGGTGAAGACGGCCTGTCGCTGTGCCGCGCCCTGCGTGCAGATTCAAACATCCCGGTCATCATGCTGACGGCCAAGGGCGACGAGGTGGACCGCGTCATCGGGCTTGAGATGGGCGCGGACGACTATGTCGCCAAGCCCTTCGGCAGCCGCGAACTGGTCGCGCGCATCAGGGCGGTTCTGCGCCGCAGCGGCGACGCCCCGGCAGCAACAACCGGCCAACGCCCCAAGCACTGCCGTTTCGACAGATGGGTGCTCGACACCGGTGCACGCGAGTTGCTGCGGGACGACGGCGTGACGGTCCCGCTCAGCACCGGCGAATACGACCTGCTGATCACATTCGTCGAACGGCCACAGCGGGTGCTTAGCCGCGAACAACTGCTCGACCTGGCACGGGGGCGCTCCGCCGCGGCCTTCGACCGTAGCATCGACACCCAGGTAAGCCGCCTGCGCAAGAAACTCGAGCGCCATCCCGGCGAACCGAAGATCATCAAGACCGTGTGGGGCGGTGGCTACATGTTCACGCCGGCGGTCGAGCATCAATGACTCGGTTCGTTCCGAAAAGCCTTTTCGGCCAGACGCTGATAGTCCTCGTCTCGGGGCTCCTTTTTTCCCTCATTTTCGGTTCCTGGATCTATTCGCTTGACCGCGGGCAAGCCGTCCGCGCCGTTGGCGGCTTCGCTTTGGCGCAGCGCGTCGCCAATCTCACGCGACTGGTTGAGGAAGCGCCGCTCGACTGGCGGGAGCGGATTGTAACCGGTATCAGCGATCAAGCCTTTCAAGTAACTCTTTCAATAGACGCTCCCTCTTTCGACCAGGCAGAGAACGATGTGGCAGTCTCGCAGGCGATCAGCGAATTCCTGATTGAAGAATTGTCGCTCGGGCCAGAGCGGCGGCCGCTTGTGTCGGCCACCGCAGGCGCAGCCCGTATGCCGGGCCCGATGATGGGTCCGGGACCCGGTGCTATGATGCATGGCATGGGTCCGTTCGGCGTTTTTGGCGGATTCCGAGATTTACAGGTTGCGGTCCCCCTCGCCGATGGCCAGTGGCTCATCTTCGCAACCGTCCTGCCCGAGAGCGGGTCGGGCTTCTCACGCCAGTTCCTGGTGTCAATGGGGATCATGGCGGTCATGGTCCTTGCTGCCTCGGCCTGGGCGGTGCGCCGCGTCGCAGCGCCACTGGGCGCACTGTCGGCGGCAGCCGAACGATTTGGCAGGGATCTGAACGCGCCGCCTTTACCCGAAGCCGGCACGACGGAAACTCGCCATGCCGCACGCGCGTTCAACGCCATGCAGGCGCGCTTGCGCAGGCTGATCGAAAGCCGCACGCGGCTGCTGGCCGCCATTTCGCACGATTTGCGCACCCCGCTAACGCTGCTGCGGTTGCGCGCCGAAAATGTCGAGGACACCGGCGAGCGCGAACGAATGCTGTCGACCATCGCCGAAATGGACGCCATGGTCGGCGTCGCGCTCGAGTTCGCACGCGACGAAGCGAAAACGGAGCGCGCGCGGGCGACTGACGTGACCGCGCTCATTCAAAGCATTGTCGACGACATGGGCGACGCCGGGCTTCCAGTCGAAATGGAGCACTCGGAACCAGTCGTCCTGCAATGCCGACCGATGGCGCTGAAGCGCGCGCTGACCAACCTGATCGAGAATGCGGTCAAGTATGGAAAAGCCGCGCATGTTGCAATCGAAACGACACCAGCGTCGGTCACGATCATGGTCGATGACGAAGGGCCGGGGATTCCGGAAACGGAGCTTACCCGCGTCTTCGAGCCCTTCTATCGGGTCGAGGGATCACGCAGCCGCGAGAGCGGCGGCGTGGGTCTCGGCCTCGCAATTGCCCTGTCGGCGGTTGAGGCACATGGCGGTCGGTTGACGCTTCGGAACCGACCTGAAGGCGGCCTTAGCGCCATGATTTGGCTGCCACGCTCATGACATTGAGCGCGCCCAGCATCCAGTCGACGCCTCCTGGATATCTTACCCACCGCTTTTGTTGCGGGCTGGGTCAATTCATGGCCCGGTGCTCAGCGTTGCTTCAGTGAGGCGACCGCCCGGTTGCAATGGCAAGGTGGTGTTGCTGGTGATGCATACCAACCGTCATCACTCCGATGAACCCGAGGCCTCGGATCTTGTCGAGATCGCTTGTCTTCGCCGGCGTTACCGTCAACATCGCACCTTCGGGGATTTCAGCGGCCTCGAGCCGCCAACCGTTGACCCCGTCCATCGAACGGTAGCGGAACGGCTGGATGCTTGGTTCGGAGAAAACGATTGGAAGCTTCCCCCGAAGGGCAATTGGCAAGGAATGGCCTCGGAAATTGGCGTCACTCCGGAAACCCTCTACCGGCAGCTGGCAGTTCGTCGCCGTCGCAATATCGTCACCTGAAAAGCTTCCAACCGTCTACGACCTCTGTGGCGAGGAGGCACATCGCTGTCCATTATTTGATCTTTCTATCGTATGCCCGTGCCCCTTTTATGTTCAGGGGCCACGATGCTGCGCAGGGCTATTGTGGCGCCGCATGCCTGGCCTCTCTGAGGAGGTATCGGCCGCGCTTCCGAAACGTCTGGGAGTTATTGCAGAAATCGGCATGGTGTCTTATGTGTAGACAATACGCTGGCGTGGTTCGAAGAGCATTTTTTGATGGGGCTGCCGGGACGTGATGGACCAAGAAACCAACACTGAATTGGCTGACACGATCGAGCTGGACGGCAATGGTCCGATCTACAGGCAGATCGAGCGCGCGGTTCGTGCCGAGATCATGAGCGGGCGGTGGCCCGCCGGTCACCGCATCCCTTCCGAGCATACGCTGCTGGAAAAATTCTCGACGACCCGGGCAACCGTCAGCAAGGCGCTGTCCAAGCTTACCGAAGCAGGACTTCTGGAGCGCCGGCGCAAGCAGGGAACGCGCGTTGCTCAGACCACTGAATCGCATGCGGTGATCGGCTATCTCGATATCAGGCAAGACATCGAAGCCAAGGGCAGGACCTATGCCTACCGGGTGGTTGGCTCGTCCGTCATCATAGCCGGCGCTGACACATCTGTCTGGCCGGAGGTAGAAGCGGGCACGCCCTTGCTGCGCCTTCATGCGGTGCATAGCGGTTTCGGCAAGCCCGAAGTGCTGGAGGAACGGCTCATCAGTTTGCAGGCTGCCCCGGATGCGGTGGATGCGGATTTTGAGACCGAAACGCCGAACATCTGGTTGCTGGCAAGGCTTCCATGCACGCGGCTTCGACACACCATCCGCGCTGAGATCGCAACCGCAGCACAAGCCGCGCAACTCGGCGTCGCGGCCAACGCGCCGCTGCTGGTGTCGCTTCGCCAGACATGGGCTGACGCCATGCCGGTCACCTGGGTAAAACTGATCTACCCTGCCGACCGCAACGAGTTTGTCGGCGAATTCAACCCGCTTCAACCGTGAGCACAAAAGACCAAATGGACGGCGCGTCGGTGGACGTCAAAGAGCTGGCCCGCAGAAACCGGCAAGCCATCTTCAATCAGATCGGCGACAGCAGCGTCGTGTTGGTCGCGACCCAGCCGCACCATGTCTTTTACTGCAGCCGCTATAGGAGCATGGGTTTCGACACCAGCTGGCTGCTCAAGATGGCAGTGGTCTTCGTTGAAGACGCCTGGATCCTCGTCGGCCCAAAAGCAGACCTCTGGTCCGCCGCCGAGACCGTCGGCAAGGACTTGCGATACTTTTGCTATGGCAACTTCTTCTTCGACGACCAGGAACTGCGCGAACGCGAAGGAACCGATGTCGTCGAGTTCGCCACGTTCGATGAAGCTCTCTCCGCTGCCGTCGCGCAGCTGGCCGGCGGCAGGCACAAGCTCGGCATCGACAGCGTGGATGGCGCCTCCCCCAAGCTCGTTTCGGCACCAGGGTTGCAACTGATCGACGCGCGCGCGACCGCGGCATTTTTCCGCGGCGCCCGTGCAATCAAGAACCCGCTCGAGATAAGCCTTTTGCGCGGTGCATCCGCTTTGACTGAAGTCGCTCTGGGCAACGCCCTGCGCGATGCCAAGGCAGGCATGACGGAATACGAGCTTGCCGCCAGAATATCCTCCGAGATGATCTCGCAAGGCGGCTCGCCCGGCTTCGTGGTCGTCACCTCGGGAGAACGCAGCGCGCTTGCCGATGCCTATCCGACCCGGCGGCGGATCGGTGCCAACGACATCGTGCGCATCGATGTCGGCGCCACATTCGGCGGCTATTGGTCAGACACCGCGCGAACCGCCTTTGTCGGTGACCCGGGCAAGGATGTCATGTCGGCGTTTGCGGCGACCTCGATGGGCCACCGCAAAGCCTCTGAAATGGTCGCACCGGGGATGACCACCGATGCGCTGTTTCATGAGGCCGTGGCAGCCGTCCGCCAGGCCGGGCTGCCGCAATACATGCGTCACCATGTCGGGCATGGCCTCGGCATCGAGAGCCACGAGTATCCGACAATCGCAGCCTCAAACCCCGTCACGCTGCGGGAAGGCATGGTGGTCAATATCGAGGCGCCTTACTACCGCCCCGGCTGGGGCGGCATGATGAGCGAGGACACCTTCCTGGTGACCGCCACCGGCGCGGAAGCGCTGACCAGACTCGACCGCGAGTTGTTTGTCATACCCGGGTAAGGGTCGAGCCGAACCTGCCAAGGACGATGTCGGTTGCTTCGACGAAACGATCGATCTCTTCGAGGCTGTTCGACAGGCCCGGCGACACATGGATGCCTTTCAACGAGGGGTCTTCATCCATTGCAAACGACAAGACGTTGATCTTGAATTCGTCGAGCAGCGCCTTGGCAAACTGTCCATGATCAATGCCGTCGAGCACGAATGCGCCAAAGCCGGTGCCCGGCTCGGCGTCGATGTCGGTAAGCATCGTGACTTTCTCATGCCTGCTCAGCGGAATCATCCAGCGGTTGCGCATATAGCGCAGCCGCGCGGCCTTCTCCTCCTGACCGATCTGCAAATTGAAAGCCAATGCATCGGGAATTGACGCCGGCAGCGCTTTGAACACCGACCCGACCTCCTCGAACTTCTCGATCGAGTCCACCGGTTTGTTCGACCAGCTTGCCCACATCGGCCAGACGTCGGCGATCTTGTCCCGCCTGACATAGAGAAAGCCAGTGCCGCGCGGCCCGTACATCCATTTGTGAAGACAGGTCGCAAAAGCATCGCAGCCAAGCTCGTCGAGACGAAAGCAGATATGCCCAGCCGAATGGGCGCCATCTACGAAGCTGAAAATACCCTTGGCGCGCGCCAGTTCGGCCAACGGCTTCACAGGCAGCACCTGGCCGGTACGGACGACCACGTGGGGAAATGTGATCAGCCGCGTGCGCTCGGTAATGGCGTCCGAAAAGGCTTTGACGAACTCGGCGTCGCTGCCGCGACCGAAGGGAAGATCGACGAGCTTGAGCATAATGCCGTCGCGTTCGACGCGCTGCCGCAAGATCGCAAGGTTTGAATCGTAGCAGTATTTCGTCGCGATGACTTCATCGCCTGGCTTCAGCGTCACGCCGTTCAGGACGGTGGCGATGCCTTCCATGGCATTGCGCGTCAGCGCGATCTCGTCGGCGCCGCCGCCGAAATAGTCGGCCAGCATCTGCCTGATCATAAGCGAGGAACCACTTTCCTTCAGGTCGCGAAATGGCTCGTATTCATCGAGCTCATAAGAAAGCGAAAGGTCGACGAGCGACCTGACCCGTTCGCGCACTTCGAGAGGCGCCGACCCTCGCCGGGTGTTGACGAGTTGGGTGTGGGTGTACATCGGCGCCATGGTCTTGCGCACCGCGCCCCAGAACTCCTCGTTGTCGGGAGCATTCTTCAGCGAGCTCGCATGAGCTGTGTCACTGTTCAAAAACATCCTGGATGCCTCCGTCGTTCAGACTGAATCTGTGTCGATGTTGTTGCCGGCGCCTAGGCTGACAATTGCTGTGGCAGGCGTTGCTGCTCGGGCCGCGCCACGACCTCGGTTGCCCTGATCTGGGAGGCAATAATGCATGCCGCGCCGTGGCCGGGACCAACCCAGACCGTCGGCGGCTCGGCCGCGGCGCATGCCTGCATCGCGCTCGGGCACCGCGTTCGAAACCGGCAGCCGGATGGCGGATTGGTCGGGCTCGGAATGTCCCCCAGCAATGCCGGAACCTCGCGCGTGGCCTCGATGCGCGGATCGGCGCTTGGGATCGAGGCAAGCAGCGCGCGTGTATAGGGATGGGTCGGTCTTTCGTAGACATCGAGCGAGGTCCCCTGCTCGACTATCTTTCCGAGATACATCACATAGACGCGAGACGCGGCCTGACGGACGAGCGCCAGGTCATGGGCGATGAATAGACAGGCGACGCCCAGATCCTTCTGCAGGGTCAGGAACAGGTTCATGACCTGGGAGCGTATCGACAGGTCGAGTGCGCTGACCGGCTCGTCGCAGATCAGAACGCGCGGCTCGACCGCAAGGGAGCGGGCGATCGCCACGCGCTGGCGCTGACCGCCGGACAGTTCGCGCGGATAACGTTCCGCGACCGTGTCGGGTAGCCCGACCTGGTCGAGCAATTCGTGAACCCGCCGACGCTGCCGGGCCCTGTCGTGAACCCCGATGATTACCAGCGCTTCGGTTATCGCCTCGCCGATTGTTTGTCGATCGTTGAGCGAGGCATATGGATCCTGGAACACATACTGGATCGCTCGTCGGGTCTCGCGCAGCTTGCGTCCGCCAAGGCCGCTCAGGTCGATATCATCGAGCAAGATGCGGCCGCTTTGCGGGCGTTCTAGCCCGACGATCGAGCGCCCCAGCGTCGACTTTCCGCAACCGGATTCACCGACCAGACCAACGATTTCTCCGGGACGGAGCTCGATGCTCACGCCATCGACCGCCTTGACCCATTTGCCGCGTTCGACGCTCTTGAACCGCGTCACCAGGTTTTCAACGCGCAGGACTGACTTAGTGCTGGACATACGCGCCCCCGTGATTGTGCTTGTTGATAATCGGACAGGCGGCTGAAACCAGCGGCTGAACCGTCGACACCAGCGCCGGGCGACTGATGTGGCAGCTTTCGATTGCCGCGTGGCACCGAGGCGCGAACGCGCATCCCGGGATAGGTGCGCCCAGGATCGGCGGTGCGCCAGGCAACCCGCGAAACAGCGAGCCGGGTGCATCGTCGGCACGCGGAATGGCGTCGATCAGGCCCATCGTGTAGGGATGCCGCGGCTCGACCAGAACGTCGCCGACTGGCCCGTATTCGGCAACCCGGCCGGCATACATGACGGCAACACGCGAGGCGATGCCGGCCACCACGCCCATGTCGTGGGTGATGAGCACGATGGCCATGTTCAGCCGCTTCTGCAGGTCCTTCAGCAAGGCGATGATCTGTGCCTGCACGGTGACATCGAGAGCGGTCGTCGGCTCGTCGGCGATCAACAGCTTCGGCTCGGCGGCAACCGCAATGGCGATCATGACGCGCTGGCGAAGCCCGCCTGACAGTTCGTGCGGATACTGCTTCAACCGCGCATCGGGGTCGGACATCCTGACCAGCTTGAGCAGGTCGAGTGCCCTGCTTTCGGCCTGGCTGGAGCTCAGGCCCATATGCAGTTCGGTCACCTCGGCGATCTGTCTGCCGATGGTGCGCGCGGGGTTCAGCGCGCTCATCGGATCCTGAAAGATCGTTCCGATCGAGCCGCCGCGCAGCTTTCGCAATGCTGGTTCGGCGATGCCGACCAGTTCGGTGTCGTTGAACAGGATCGAGCCGCTCAGGTCGACATTGACGCCCGTCGGCATCAGGCCGAGAGGGGCAAAGTTCAGCACCGTCTTGCCGCTGCCACTCTCGCCGACGATGGCGAGCGTTTCGCCAGCATTGACAGAGTAGCTGACCCCGTCGACCGGCCGGATGACCGAACGCTGGGTGAACAGATCCACGCAGAGATCCGAAACCCTCAGAATATCCTTCGAAGCCATCCGGTTATGCCTTCTTCCATGCAGCTGCCGTGACTCGCCTCTGGCGAAGGGTCTTGCGGGAAAGCGGGGTGGGCACCCGGTTCAGCGCAATGGATTCGCCAAGCAGATTGAAGCCGATCACGGCCAGAGTGAGCGCCAGTCCTGGGAGGATGACCTGACGCGGCGAAGACTCGAGATAGGGCAAGGCATCTACCAGCATCTGGCCCCATTCCGGCGTTGGTGGCTGGATGCCCAGCCCAAGGAAACTCAGCGTTGCGATCGCCAGGGCCACCGCTCCTGCATCTGCCGTCGCGTAGACAAGAACGGCGCCCAGCGTTGCGGGCAGCAGGTGATGGAAATAGATCCGGGCCGGACTTGCCCCGAGGACCCGCAGGGACTCGATGTAAGGCCTGTTCATGACGTTGACCGCAACCGCCCGGCTGATGCGCGCGCTGCCCGGCCACCAGGCGAGTGCCAGCGCAAGGATCATATTCCAGTAGCCGGTACCGAAAATCCCGATAACGGCCAGCGCCACGATAAGGCTGGGCATCGCCAGCCCGACATCGACGATCCGCATCAGGCCCTCTTCGACCCAGCCACGGCGATAGCCCGCAACCGTGCCAATGGTAACGCCAACAGAAAGCGCGAGCACCAGGACAAGGGTCATGCCGACAACCGAGGTTCGCGCCGACAGGATCAGCCGGCTCAGTGTATCGCGGCCGACATGATCGGTACCCAACCAGTGGGCGAAGGACGGGCCCATATGCGCCTGGAGCAGGTTTTGCGCATTCGGATCATGCGGCGTCAGCCATGGCGCGAAGATGCCGAGGAAGAGAAAGGTGCCGACAGCCCAGATCGCCAGCCTGGGCAGGCTCGAGGTGTAAGACAGGAATTCACGAAGAAATTTCATGGTCAGCTTCCCTGGCGCCGAAGTTTGGGATCGGTGAACATCATCCCGATGTCGACGAGGAGGTTGAGGACAACGAAGAACGATATGAAGACAAGCAGGCACGCCTGAACGACCATGAAGTCGCGGAACAGAACACCCGATAGGAACAGGTCGGCCACGCCCTTGAGGGCAAACAGTGGCTCCACGACAACCGCGCCAACCACCATCGCACCCGTCTGGGCTCCCAGCGCATTGATGTAGGTCGGTGCGATGTTGGGCAGGGCGTGGCGGACAAGGATGGTCCGCCGTGTCAGGCCCTTGGCAACCGCGGTCAGCGCAAAGGGCCGCGACATCGCCTCTTCCAAGCCCACACGCACGACCCGGCTGAGCACTGCGGCGGGCAACAGTCCGATCGTCATCCAGGGCAGGATCCAGCTCGCAAGACCATCCGAGCCGAAGGTGGGCAGCAGCCGAAGCTGCACTGCCAACCCATAGATCAAGAGCGCGCCGACAAAGAACGATGGCATCGAGGCGCCAAGCAGGGCGACGGTGCGGGTGGCAACATCGGCGAACCGTCCCGGCCAAAGCGCACCAGCAAAGCCAAGCACGAAGCTGAAGAGCATCGCAAAGGTCGCACCGCCGGCAACAAGCGTTGCGGTGATCGGCAGGCGGCTGGACAAGGCCGGCCCGATATCCTCACCGGTCTTGTAGGAAATTCCGAGATTTCCCTGCAAGGCGCCGGTGAGCCAGTGCGAGTACCGGGTGACGATCGGTTGGTTTAGCCCTAGTTCCAGCTCTATCTTGTGAATGTCGGCAAAGGTAGCCTTTGGGGTGCGCAGCTCCGCGATCAGGACCGCGATGTTACCGGGCGCCGACACCACCAAAGTGAAGCAGAGCAGCGTCGCCAGCACCAAAAGGACAAGCGAGTTGCGCAACCGGCGCGAAACTAGTGTCAGCATCGGATCCGCCCTTACGCGCCCAAGGTGATGTTCTTGTAGGGAAGGTCGTATTCCGTCGACGGTGGCGTGAAGCCCTGGACCCGTGGAGCATGCGCCCAGATGATCGGCGCGTAGAACAGCGGAGAAATCGCAACCTCGTTGTAGAGCCAGTCATAGATGGCCTGGGTCGCGCCCGCCACGTCGGCTTCCGATGCCGATGTAGCCGCCAGCACCAACGGGTCGAGGTTTGCCGGATCGAGGAACAGCTTGCCGTCGACGCCATTGTTGAATGTCGACAAGAACAGGCCAACAAGCGTTCCGAACGGTTCGTAGGGCGCGCCCAAGGTATAGAACAGCGCCATATCGTATTTTCGTGCCGGGATGTCACTGTGGCGCGAGGCATGGTCGACCGAGCGTATTGTCAGTTCGATGCCGATCTCGCCAAGCTGCGACTGCAGGATTTCGCCGAGCGAGCGTGAGCCCGCCATCTGCTCTTCAGAGACCACCAGTTCCAGCGACAGCTTCTTGCCGTCCTTTTCGCGGATCCCCGAACCGATCCAGCCTGCCGCATCGAGCAGTGACTTGGCCGCCTCCACGTCGCGCTTGGCGACATCGAAGCGCTTGCCGGCATGCGGAACATTGGCGGGAAACAGACTGCCCGCCGGCTCTGCCAGGCTCTGGTAGAGCACCTGGCCGATCGCCGCCCTGTCGAAGCCGATGTTGATCGCCTTGCGTACACGCACATCTTTCAGCGCTTCGTTCCGATCAGGATTGTAGGCGAGTACGATCGTCGTCGTTCCGGTCTCTACCGTGACCGGGATGCCGGCACTTTCCAGTGCTTTGGCTTCTGTCGCCTTTATGGGAGCCAGGTAGTCGCCGCCGGCCAGATCGATCTCGCCTGCCCTAAGTGCTGCCATGCGGCTGCGCGAATCCGGCAGGACCTTCAGCTCGACGTGTTCGAAGGTTGGCAGATCGCCCCAATAGCCATCAAAGCGCTTGAATGTGCTTTCGCTGTTCGACGCACTTTCCTGAATCCATGGCCCGGTTCCCACCGGTGCCTGATAGTTACCTTCCTTATCGACCGACTTCGGGCTGAGGAAGCGCGACGGCCGGACATAGGAGAATTCGTAGAGGAGTCCGAGCACCGGCTCCTTGAACTGCAGCTCGACCGTGTGCGGGTCGACGATCCTGTGGCCGGAATACAACCGCGAAGAATTCATCCAGTTGTTGGCAGGCTTGCCAATCCAGCGATCCAGGTTCCACATCATGGCCTCAGCGTCCCAGGGCGTGCCGTCCTGGAAGGTCACGTTCTGACGAAGCTTGACGCGGAGCAGCTTGCCATTGTCCTCGACGGCCCACTCGGTCGCGAGCGCCGGTTCGATCTGGCCATTCTTGCCGTAGCGCATGAGGGGCTCGAACATGAGATCCTGCACGGCCCACAGGCCGATATATTTGTGCGGATCGAGATTTCCCGCCGGCTTGGCGATCGCAACGATCAGATCGCCATGCGCCTTGGCCTCCTGTGCGTAGGCGGCAATTGTCGACGACAGACCGCCGAATAAAGCCGGCGCAACCGCCAGGCCCTTGAGAAAAGTGCGTCTTGATGCGGTCATCCAAGTTCCCCTTGTGACATTTATGGTGGTGTCGCTGCCCGGCTTGCGGCGTCGCGCAAGGCGGAGACACTCTTTTGTATAGACAATAAAAACGTAGCTTGTTTCTTTTGTCTATGCAATAGGATTTTTGGAACTTCTGATGCTCGCATACGGGTTCAAGGGCGAAGGTGTTTCTTGTTGAGTTGAATCCATGCACCGGCCCGCGAGGCGATACGACAGAGCACGGCCAAGGAGGTGCTCGACGTCATGACCGGGCTGGCCCAGGAAGGCATGACGATGATCTGCGTTACCCATGAGATGGGCTTTGCCCGCGAGGTGGCGCTCAGCAAGCTTGCCCGGCAGCTTGATGCCGGGGAGCTCCGCGGCCGCATCATCATCCTGCCGGCATTGGGCTATCCGCGGTGGAAGGCGGATGTCGCCGCTCGATCAGTGATGGTTCGGGCCGCGATCGAATGACAGATATGGGCTGCCTCGGTATGCGACTTCAAACGGATCCGTACCGCCTCGAGATTTTCCTCACAACGCCATCGGCAACAAGGTGCCGATATCGCTCATGAATGGCTCCGGCGCATCCCATCCGTCATGAGCCCAAGCCCGGAAAATCCTCCAGCCGGGCGGTTCAAAATCTGAGAGCACCTCGCGGGCCGCGTTGCCAACTGGATCGACTTGGCGGGCTCGTGCGTTGTATTAGGCCTATTGCGGCCGCCCCCTCGTCGCGCAACTAAATGCGAGTCATGAATGTTGGACCCTCCAGGCTCCTCGGCTGAAAATACAACCGTCCTCATCCATTATTACCGCGGCGAGATGGCGAGGATGTCGAGTTGGCGGTCACGGCTGGATCAGACCAGCAATTGGGCAATCACCGTTACCGCAGCTATGCTTTCGGTGTCGCTGTCGACCCCGACCGCCCATCACGGCGTGCTTTTGTTTGCTATGCTGCTGATTGCACTTCTGCTTTTGATCGAGGCACGCCGCTACAGGTTTTTCGATGTCTACAGGGCGCGCGTCAGGCTTCTGGAACGGCATTATTTTGCGCCGCTTTTTTCTGATACCAGTCAGGCTGATCATCAGGCGGCCGGGCGTCATCAGGCCGAGCTTCATCAGAAATGGCAGCTTGCCTTGGCAGACAGTCTGAGAAAACCCACATTCAAGATCACGCAGTTACAAGCCGCAGCCCGCCGCCTCAGGCGTAACTATGGTTGGATGTTCCTGATCCTTTTGTTCGCATGGCTCCTGAAAATATCTTCGGCCATGCTGCAACCCGCCGGCGCCGTGGTCGATGTGCAGGCCCCTTATCTTGACCTGATTGCGAGCGCTCAGTTGGGGCCCGTGCCTGGTGCGGTGGTGATGGCGTCAGTTGGATGTTTCCACCTTCTGCTGCTGTGGATTGGCTGGCAAGATCCACGTTATGACGAAGCAATCGAGGGCACCGTCCATGTCTGACATCGGTGATATCAGCCAAACATGGTCATGTGCGATCGGTTGCGCCGGAACCGCGGCTTGTCAGCGATTGCGGAGAGACGTTCGATGAACTTCATTTCGGTCATGGCGCCTACCGAGGAGGTTGCCCGGGAGCAGGCGTCCACCAAGACTGGCTATGACCCGGACACCATCGGCCGAATGTCCCACATTTTCGAACAGGGCAATAACAGCCGCCAAAACACTTTCATCTTCGAAACAGACAACGACGTCACCAAACACCCCCTCTATGCCAAAGCCACGCTTGCCCAGGTCTACGACCTGACTGGAACAGCGATGAACGATGGTCCGGTGCTCAGGTTCGGTCCTGAAGTGACTGTTGGCGGATAGCATTAGGCGTTTGGTTTCAGCAGTGGCGTTTGTCCCTGCTGCAATGGGGTGTTTATCGCATGCCGCAATGGCAAATCGAAAAGCCGCGCGACATACTGATTGGCTTCCTGAGCGAAACAGGCGAAGCCATGGCCAGTCGGTGTGGCGTTGGACAGAAGCGTTGTCTTGCCGGTCGCCGCTAACGTTGGCAACACGGAAATGGCGCGTGGTTCCAGAACGCCGCCAGCGGAGTCGTCGGTTTGATCAGCACTGGGCGAGTATGGTGGGAATCTCGCCTGCCATGATCCTCTCGCGGCCGATGCGTCCCTCGAAAGAGGCGCCTGTAAACGAAAAGCCGCAGCTCTGGTAGAGCGCATCGGCCGGTTTGTTTTGTGTATTAACCGACAACATGAGACGCGAAATTCCAGGCCGGTTGTCGCTCACCCATTGCGCAGCCTTTCGGACTGCCGCCGAACCACGCCCCTGGCGTTGGAAGTGAGCGCCGATGCGAAAATTGTGAAGCGTCATGACATCGGGCATTGCCCACACGGGAAGTGCGGGCGCTTCCCTCAGGACGAAGAATCCGATCGTGCTTGCATGGTTGATCACGATGAACGGATGAACGGCAGACGGATGGGGGCTGCTTCGCAGGCGGTCGAACAGCTCCGTTGTGGGCCCGCCTGAAAACTCCTTTTGCCCTTGGTCAAGACCGAGTGCTGACACAAGGTGTTCGTCGGACAAGAGAAGCTCCCGGATCTGAAGGTCCATATGCATGGCTCGATTGTTATGGGCCCAGACCCGGGTTCGTATCATATCGCGGTGGCACGCCAGATCGATTGAGCACCGATCCCTCCAGGCCATAAAAGTGCCTGGTGCCTGCAAGAGCTGCCTCTGTCACTTCGATGAGAACGGCGACAATCTCGCAGTCGTCCTGGTGCAGCGGGTCGCCCAGTAGCTCCACCGTCCAGCCCATAGCGCGTAGCCGGTCTGGCCAGAATGCTTCGCATACGACGCTGATCTTTCGAATTCCAAGCTGTTGGCTGGCCTCGAGCAAGCCGCAAAGCATCTCGCCCGCCAGATGCGCTGGTTTACCCGAGTTGCGGTAGGGCAATGCGATGAAGAATCGTGTCCACTCAAAGATATCGGAGGCGCGAGGCGGACGGCCATTGGCAAGTTCGGGAAAGACATCGCAAAGCAGATGCGGCTTGGTGGTGGGGACGAGTCTGGTCCCCCCTACAACGTCGCCGCGGCCATCGATCGCGATCAGGTAGACTGCATGTTCGTTGTCGAAAGCGTCCATCTCAATTGCGATCGGGCGCGCAAGCGCCCGCCATTTTCGTTCAACCACGTAGATTTCATGGCGCAGTTGAAAATATCTCTTGAGTTGTTCCTGATAGAGTGCCTTGTTCGACCAATCGACAACCAGGATATGAGCCATGGCGACCTCCAATCCTTAGGGTAATCAGTCGCCAGGCTCGTCGCTATAGCCAAATTTGGTGAGGGCGATCACCTGGATTTCTCCAAGGACCAAAGCTTTCACGATTGCCTGCGAGATATTGTTTGCGCCCAGCTTTTCGCGAATGTGGCGCTGATGCGCTTGAACCGTGAATTTTGACACGCTCAGGATTATCGCAATGTCTTCCGCTGCCTTTCCCTCGGCGCACCACTGCAGCACCTCGGCCTCGCGTGGTCCCAGGATTCGCTGGCGTTGGCGGTCAAGGCGGCCTTCAAGCCGACAAATTGCCTGAAACGCATTCAGGCATAAGGCTTCAACCAGTGGCCGGTCAGACGGAGGCACTTCTACCCTGTCTCCCGCGGCTGTCACCACGGCAGGACCATGAAGCGGGATATGGACCGGCACGCAAAGCCCTTCTTTCATTGAGAAGTCACGTGCCTCATCCATCACCAGCTTGGCACGCGGCGACATGAGTTCTGGTTGCAGATCGCCCCACAGGAAAGGGAAAGCGCTGCGCCGGCATTGAGCGACACATGGGTCATGCTCAAAATGTCCCTGCTCGACGTAGCGACAATACCATTCCTGCCGCCAGCCATCGCAAAGGATCTGGCGGCGCCAATCCTGATCCTCGAAAACCGGCAGGCCAGTGATCAAGAGGTCACTGAAGCCATAACGTTCGAGGTGGCGTTGAAGCGTGGTCAGCACTTCGGCCGTCGTCTTGACGTGCAAGATTTCCCAGCTGGCCTGCGCGAGCCTGAGGAACTGCCTTTCTTCTTCGATCTGTATCGTCGGCCTCCACAGACTTTTAAGACTGTCGGAAGCAAGGTTATCTGAAAGATCGGCAAGTCTCAATTTACAAAAATTCGCACTTTCGCAGAATCTAGCAAATGTAAAATAATTCAAAACAGAGAAGTCAATAGATATTTTCTGCTATCCATCAGGTACTTCTGAAAAAGCTTGAGGTGAATTACGTATTTTCCTTCTTCTTGGGAAGAGGTCAGGGTTCTTTGCCTTCGGTGCTTGCGCGGTCAAATGCCGAAGGCTCTGCGATCAATTCCCATTCCTCGACGCCGAGCGTCCGCGCCAGCACTTCCAGCGTGTCGAGCGTCGCATTGCGGCGGCCGGTCTCAACGCTGCTCACATAGGCGCGCGAAAAGCCCGACAAGACAGAGAGTCGTTCCTGAGACAACTCCCTTTCCTTGCGAAGCCGGCGGACGTTCAGGCCAAGTCGAAGGCGGATATTCATGATGGCGCAGCACCTGCTCTGATCACTATAAGATGGCACACTTTAGGAGTCATTTTTATTGACATCAACCGCCATGCCTGTTTGAACCATTTATGTGATGGACGCCCATCCCTGAGAGGAATGATGAAGCAGGCTTTTCGGTTGTGGAAGGTTCACTACCTCCTGACGCAAGACAAGTGCCGCCAAGCGCATGGTAAGCTTGGCTGGTTTGTTTGGGATCCACTGTTTTTCGTGCGTTCTTGTGATGCCGGATATTTCATGGAGTTTCAGCCATGAGGAGTGTAATCGGCTATAGCTGCATCCGGTGTGGCGCGCATTACCCCAAGGATATGAAGATCGATTCCAGGGGCTGTCCAATCTGCGCGCCCGTCGCACCCGCCAATCTGGCGCCGGTTTACGGTAAAAAATCGCATGCAGACAGCGCGTCCCCCGCAGTCGGATCTGGGCATCAATCGCTGTGGAAATACAGCCAGATGCTGCCTTGCTCGGAGCAGCATATCGTCACTTTGGGTGAGGGCCACACACCGCTGATACAATGTTCGCGGATCGGTTCATCGCTCGGCGTGGCTGACCTTTTTGTCAAGGACGAGAGCCGCAATCCGACTTGGTCATACAAGGACAGGTTCTCGACGCTTGCAGTCTCAATCGCGCGCTCGCAGGGCGCCAGGGTTGTTGCGACGGCCTCCTCCGGCAATGCGGGTGCTTCGCTTGCGGCATACGCGGCACGCGCAGGAATGGAATGCGTTGTGGCAACATTTGCGGGCACAGCCAGCCCCATGTTGTCGCAAATCAGAAGGCATGGCGCAACCGTCGTATCTCTGGCCAATAAGGTGGATCGGTGGACATTGCTCGCCGAGGCGCAGCAGCGGTTCGGCTGGTTTGTTACGTCGCCTTTCAGCGCGCCTGTGGTCGGAGGACACCCCCTCGCCATTGAGGGCTACAAGACGATCGCATATGAAATCGTCGAGCAGACATCGGGCAACGTTCCGGACTGGTGCGTGATGCCCGTGTGCTATGGCGACGCCCTGTCTGGCGTATGGGCGGGTTTCAAGGAGCTGTTTGACGCCGGCAGCATTGACCGTCTCCCAAAAATGGTCGCGGCGGAGGTCCATGGTTCGCTGTCGGCCGCGCTCAGCGAAGGAACCGACTGCATTGCTGAACAGGAGCTCTCGTTTACTTCCCTTGCCGTGTCGATAGGCACGGCACGCAGCACCTACCAGGCCCTCAGGGTTCTTCGGGAATCGTCGGGTCATGCAATCACGGTAACCAATGACGGGCTGGTCGAGATGCAGTCCAGCCTCGCCAGGACCGAAGGGATTTTTGCCGAACTTGCTTCGGTCACGCCGCTCATGGCGATCAAAATCCTTTCTGAGCGGGGTCTTGTATCCGCCGGCGATACAGTGGTTGCAGTCGTCACTGCTGGTGGCCTGAAGGATCTGGATCGATCGACCGACCCCGAAACACGTTATGAGACTTATGGGACGACCGAGGATGCCTGGCAGTGGCTGTTGAGCCGGCGGTGACTGATATCTCTCGTAAGCTTGCGGGAGATGCTGCCCCTTCAGCGTTCCGTCGGCTGCAGGCGCATCACCTCATCAAGACTGCGGCGTCGCCAGTCAAAGCGTGTCCAGGCGGCCTCTGATCGAGGCTCAATCCTGGAGAGCCGCGTGGGGGCGTTTGATGCCGGCGTCCTCCAGCCGGGCAGGCTGGCAAGCCAGGTGTCACTGTAAAGCGTATCGGCGTGTCGATGCCCTTCGTCGGGCATGATGACAGCCACCCGTGCATCGGGCTTGGTTTTGGCAACCCACTGTCCGACAAGTGCGGCAGCACCACTGGTCGGGCCCATGAAAATGCCGTGCTGCCGGAACAGACGATGCGCGGCGTGGAATGCCGGAAATGCGCCTACCCAGTGAATTTCGTCTATCAGCTCGTGGCGGACATTTGCAGGCAGAACGCTGTTTCCAAGGCCCCGAAGCGTTCGTTTGCCAAGCGGTTGTCCAAACAGGATGCTGCGATGTGTGTCGACCGCGACGATCTGGAGATGAGGGAAGACCGATCGCAAAAACGTGCCGGTACCGCAAAGTGATCCGCCTGTCCCGACGCATCCGACCAGGCAGTCTATCTGCCCCATTTTTCTCACGAACAGATCGGCCAGACGCGCATAAGCGAGCCAGTTTCCATCGCTGTCGTACTGACGCGTCCAGAAGGCTTCCGGCTCCAGACGCAGGATGGCGTTGAGGCTATCGAGGCGGCCTGTCTGGTTGCCGTCGCCGCGGGCATCGTCGAGCGCAATGACGTTGGCGCCCAGGCGCTGAAGACGCGTCTGGTACTTTGGATCCATCAGACTGGATGCGGTCACAAGCGTGAGGCGATAGTCACGCGCTGCAGCGAGAAGTGCTACCGCCATGCCAAACGTTCCGGATGTCGTTTCGACGATGCGGACCCCCGTCTTGAGTTCGCCTTTCGCTTGAGCCCGGTCGAGAATGAAGCGGGCGGGCATCAGCTTCATCAGCGGAAAGGCCGCGGCGACGAGGTTATCTGCCAGCCGCGCCATGCGGGGCGTCTCGAGCGCTTCGAAATAGTCTGCATCAAATCTCAACTGTGCCTCCTCCCTGAATGGATCGGCAGCACAACCACGTCTTTGAAACCGGCTGCAGCCACCGCTACGGCAATGGCGCGCGCCGCATCTGCGATGCCGCTCGCCGTTGCGTCCAGGAGGATGCCAATGAGGGATCCGCTATGAGCGACCTGAACTCCGCAGGCGCCAAACTCGTTGGCGATGCCAAGGGCAGTCGAGAATTGGGCTTTGGCGAGATGCCGCTGGCTGATCTTTGCGCTGAGTGTCGCAGCCTGCCCCAACAGCTGTGGGTCCTGGTATCGTATTGCGCGGGCAGCCAGTCCTCTCAGCATCGCAAAAGTCTGGATTTCTTCCCCGGAATAGCGGGCGGGCGGCAAGGCGAGCGTATCGACCAACTGTCCGTCATTTGCCTTGAAGCCTACGACCCAGATAGGCGGCAGTGCATCGCCGAAGTGTTCGATCACCATTCCTTCACGCTGGGCGAACAAAACGGCCTGATCCTCGAAAGCTATTGCGTCACTGGCTAGCTCGGCTTCGACCGCCAGGCGAGAGATGACTGACGGCCGAAGCCCCATCTCGAATGCATCGGCAACGGCTCGTATGGTAGCAACGACATCGGCCGTTGAAGAGCCGTAGCCATGGCCGACGGGAATCGTGCTTTCAACGGTAAGGACACCGCCCCGGGATCGCTCCTCGATGTGTCCCAATGTTAGGAGAGCTGCTTTTGCAGCCTTTGTCTTTTCCGGAGGAATTACGCTTATCCCGTCGCTATCGACTATCCGAAACGTCGCAACGGAACTCATATGGTTGAGGGGCAGTGTAAGCAGCCCACGATGGAGCCGTTTCTTTCCATCCTGGAAGACGCCCTGGAGCAGTTCGCCATGATGGGCGCCGGCGCGCCCCGTTCCCCGGCGTTCAACCAGGCGCGCTTTGCATGGTGGAACGGATCTATGTAGAGAAACCTCAGGCTCTGTCACCGATCTTCTCCGTCCAGGTACATGCTGGACGAGGAAAGTGATAGATCAACGTGTGTCTGTCATTCGCCACATTTGGCTATTGACGATTACCCGTAAGTCGCTTGTTCTGGCTGAGAACAGCAGCCCGCTCACTCACTGACATTGCCTGCGGGGACCGCCGTCGTAGGGTTGATAAGTGTTGTCTTCGGGTCGATATGAACGATATCTGCTGAAGCAATATTGCGTGTGATCCGTGCTGACGTAGCGTTCAGTGGCCGCATAGATCAGATCGACTCGACCCTCAAAGGGTCGATATTCAGTTTCGTCGGGATCGTACGCCTGCGCGGTATCGCTCGCACCGAAATATGGCGAGACGCATTCGCGTCGTCCTCCGCTGTACGGCGTATAGCTGTTGTCAGAGGAGCGATAGGAACGGTATCGGTCTGAACACCACGCTACATGAGCTGCAATCGTTTCGGCCTGCATATCAGGCTGAATCTGGCTATCGGCCTCACCTTCGCGAGCTTTTTCTGAAATGGTGACTTCAGCTGGAGAACCGGATGCGACGGTTCGTGACGCTTGTTTTGGGGTCGGTCGCGCCGCCAGACGGTCAAACTCTTGTGCTGTCGGATTTACCTTTACGGGATGATCGGTCCAGACGCCGGTTGTATCAGTGGCCAAAGAGAGTTGCCGTTCGGGCTCGGCCTTGAAGAACGCTGTAGCCGCAATCAGGCCACTGACGAACATTATTACCGCGAAGCCAAGGCCACTCATGGCAATCAGCAGAGGTCTCATGTCGCGCTCCTAATGCTGTCTCCTGGCACAAATGCGCGACGTCGATGGTGGTTCCGAAGGAACAATGGGCGTCTGAAACGGAAAGGCTTCGCTCAATGTGGCTTGATGCACAATTGGCTGTGGCATACCGGGAGCAGAAAAAGAGACTTTGTCTTCGTGCAAACAGGGTCCCCGGCGGACGCCAGGGAGCGATGAAGCTGGCTCGGTTTCTGGCGGCGGCAACGGCCGTCGACGCTGTTGTTCGGCAAATGTTATCGTTCTGTGTCTGCGATGTGTATCATCGTTGGACAGCCTCTCGGAAAAGCCAAGCTCCACCCTCAAAGCGTCGCCAGACGGGCATTGGAAATCGTCATTCCATAGGCTTGGCGGAGCGCCAGCTTTTCTTCCAGCGCATCGATGACAGTTGCGGCAAAATCGGCCTTGTACATGGCGGCGAGCCTTGTCAGCCCGCCTGGTGTGAAAACGTTGATCTCAAGGAGCTTGTCGCCAACAATGTCGAGCCCGACAAGGAACATGCCGTCATTCGCCAGTTTCGGACGGACAATCTCGGCGAGCGCCAGCATCTTGTCCGTTACCTTGACCTTCCGGGCGGTCCCGGCCGCATGGATGTTTGATCGAACATCGCCTTTGGCTGGCACCCTGCGGAATGCCGCGTAGCTGCCATCCCGCTTCAGCGGCCGGCCGTTCAGCAAGAACAGGCGCACGTCACCTGCTTTGGCCTCGGGAATGTAGGCCTGCGCGATCAGATAGCCGTCGCCGCTTGCCGCCTCGAAAATCTGGTTCAGATTGAAATCGTCCGGCGTCGCAATATGGAAGACGTTCTTGCCGCCTGATCCCTGGAGCGGCTTGACGATGCAGCCCTTGGGCTGGTTGTCGATGAAGGCGCGGATCTCGGTGATGCTGCGCGAAATGAGTGTTTCGGGCCTGATTGTCTCGGGGAAGGCCTGGAGATAGAGCTTGTTCTGTGCCTGGGCGAGCCCGTCCGGATCATTGACCACCATCATTCCGCGCTCCGCGGCAAGCCGCCCAAACATGATGCCGGCATTGGCGGCCCATGGTCGGTCGGTAGCGTCCAGCGAGGGGTCGTTGCGCAGAAACAATAGGTCGATATCGCTTGCGGCGAAGGTTTTCTTCTGGAAATTGGCCTCCTGTAAGGCGTTGGACAGCTTTTCAGTGGTCTTGTAGGGGCCAGCCGGCAGAACCACACCGCTGACGGCAAGGCTGTCATCCGGCCGGAGGATAAAGTCGCCTGGTTCGACATAGACAACCGAATGGCCGCGCTGTGCCGCTGTCAGGGCAAGCGTGGTCGTGGTGTAGCCTGCAGTTTCTTTCTCAACGGAATTGACAAAGAGGGCAATGCGCATCGGGACTCCGTTCATGTTTCAATCATGTCGACCGGATCCATGCCGGCCATCGCCTTCTTGAGACGCGGTCGCGCCACTTCGGACGACAGGAACGCAGGTTCGAGCTGCGGGGCGCGTAGCAGGCCGCGCGCGCTCAGTTCCTGGATGATGCCGAAATGGTGCGCGGAGATCTTGCCGATCCAGAACGGTGTAAGGCTGCCGCCGTTCTTCAGATGTTCCAGCACTTGCACCACGCCGCGCAAATAGATGGCGTCCTTGGCAAATCCGCCGCCTCGGAAGACACGCAACACCACGTTGAAGGCGCTACGGCGGTCGAGACCGAAATCGATGTGCACGACGCGGAAAGTGTCCTCGAACGTCGCGCCATCAAGCATTGCCTGGCATGCAAGGACCCTTGCCGCAATCAGCCGCAACCGTGCCTCAGTCATGCCGCCGACGAGATACTCCGCCAATACCGCCAGACCTTCTTGCATTCCCTCATAGCCGGCAAGGCCACTGCGCAGGATTGTGAGCCCCTGCATGTCACCGTTGAAGTAGGTCAGCAGGTGAACACCGATCTCGTGACTGAGCAGCGCCAAAAGACGCTCCGGTGCGAGTTTGGTATCACGCGAGATGAGCAGCCGGTTTCTCGATACCAGCAGGCCGGCCGGCAAATCCGAGCGGATTTCCACAGAGGCCTCGAAGTCGGGATATGCAGCGCGATATCGAGCGATCATTTCTCTCGCCGCGGCAGCAACGGCATCCGCGCCGAGGCACTTCTGCCTGGCCTTGGGTTCAACGTCTGTTGCCTTGTCGAGAATGCCGCGTGCCCTTGAGGCGAGCTCCGGCTCGACGCCTCCATAAAGGGCACGCCCGAGTTCGGCGAAGCGAGGCGTTTCGCGCGCCGCCAGCATCGACAGCTGGAGATCAAGTTCCTGCTGCTTTTCGGAAAGCAAGCCCGCAAGGAGCGGATCTTCAAGATGATCGAGCGCGACGGAATAGAGCTTCCGCTTCTGATCAGTGACCTCGAATTCGTGCGGCCGATAGAGCAGCAGCGGCGCCCGCTCGAAGCCACCTGCCTCGAACTCCAGCCAGGCTTGCTCTGCGTTGATAGGCGTAACCGCCAGCAGGAAGTCGAAAGTCGATGCAATCTTGTCCATGTCCCGATCGGCGCGTGCGACTGCGTCAATGAAGACACGGCGCCCCAGTGAACGATGGGTTGCCGGCGATTCGAGTCGCGATGCCTTGAGGAAAGCGCTGACTGCCTGCAATGCAGAGTCGACCATGTTGGCCACGACAAGGTCGCGTAACGCGGGGTATGTGCCCTTGCCGCCAGGTATCCGATAGATCGGCGCAAAACGTACGGTCAGGCATCGGATGTCGCCGAGAATATCCGAAAGCTGTGGCTCTTCGCGTGCAGCAGGATTGAGGTCGCCGACGCGTGCAGTGCGATACTTTGCATCTCGTCTGGAGGCAGCCGTCGCAAATCGCTTGAGGGCAGCCTTTTCTTCCCTCGTGTCGCCGCTCGCCAGTGCGATCTCGAAAGGTGGCAGGAAAGGCGCATCGTCGGTCAGGAAGCGGTCTTCGGCCAGTTCGCCGATGTCGATGACCAAAAACGCGCCGCAGCGATCATGCATCGTTGTTGCCACGAGCCGGGCTATTTCGCCGGCGAGTTCGGAACCGGTTGCGATCAGGTAAGAGGCATTGGCGGAGACGGCATCGAATGCCGCGCCCTGGGCGGGACCCACGTAGATGCAGAGAAAGGGCAGCGGCCGGTCTATGTGCAATCGGCTGCCATCGGCGAAATCGTAGCGTATGGGCTTGCCCTCTTTCAGCAGCGCATCCAGTCCTGCTTCGATTGGGGCTAGCAGAGACAACGCTTCAACGAGCTTAGGCTTCATCCCATGCCTCGCAGCGCAGCCTCCAGTACGGGCACCGTGGACGCCAGCATGCTACGCAACCTGTCGATCGTGGCTCGATCGGGTTCACCGCTCCATTCGTCCATGAAAACCTTCTTGAATTCGACAGCAATAGCACACCCACTGCCGGGAAAGTTGGCATGGACGAAGCGTGTTTGTTCACCCTTTCCCTGGAAAGACACATTCTCGCGTATGTCGATCGGCTCGCCGTCGAGAGTGTGGCCGCGCAGCGTCTCAATGAAGCTGTCGACGATGGGTGCCCAGCGCTTCCGGTCCATCGAGAATGTCCCGATGTTGATGTCGGGCGCTTCCTCCTGCGCTGCTGGTACTGCCTCCGGCCCGGCGCGCCGGTGATTGTAGCTGTGGACATCAATCAGTACGAACCTGCCATGTCGGTTCTCGATTGCCGAAAGCACACGCTTCAGCTCGGCGTAGTAGGCATCATGGAAAGCGAGAGCCTCCGTCACAACGTCTTCGGAGGGGGGCTGGCCCCAGACCTTGAGGCCCCAGGACTGTTCTGGCGACAGATAGATCGCGGCTTCACGCGCGCGGTTCAGGTCAACTTGAAAACGCGAGCGATGAACGATGATCTGGGTCGGGAAATCCGCAATGAAGTGCTCGGTAAAAGGGTCTTCTTCGCGCAGGCGTTCCGGGTCGGGGAGACACATCAGCGATCGGCAGGCAGCGCTCACGTCCGTACCATTGTGGATCGCAGTGCCAACAACTGGTGAATCTCCCAGCTTGATGGTCCAGCCTGCCGGTGATCCATCCGGATCTTTCGTTGAAACTGGCTTGTTCACGTCATCGAAATGCGCGGAGGGGTTAGACGGTTCCCCGTCGTCGCGAAGCAAAGGGTGTTGTAGCGGCTGGGCCTGGCTCCAAAGAGGCGATTTCGGAAACCGGCTGTCCAAATCGGTCCTCGGCATCGCGGTGAGGTTGGGCCCTCTCCTCGTGTTCGCATGCGACCGGTACTGCCTGGTCACCGTTTGCGAGAACTTCTCGGCACCAGCAGTCGAGCTGCCAGCATTCCTGCGCCAACTGCTATCGCCATCAGTGACATGGTTAGTAGATCTATCGATTGGGCGCGGGCAGGAATGCCGTGTCCGCGTATGGACGACGATGAAGCCAAGTCTGCATCGATCACCGGCTCAAGGTCGAACCTTGTGCCATGCCTTACCGAGTAAGCCCGGGTCAGCTCCGCTCCGAAGAGAAATATCTGCGAGGAGTAGAAAACCCATAGCAGGATGACCAGAAGACCGCCTGCCGCTCCATATGAGGATGCTGTAGCGCTGGTACCAATGTACCAGCCTATGAGCGATTTTCCCGCGGTGAAGAGCGCTGCCGTCACGAGAGCGCCCGTCATCACGTCGCGCCAACCGAGCCTGCGATCCGGCAGCACCTTGTAGATAGCGGCGAACATGGCGGTGATAAGCGCGAGCGAGACAAGGGTATTGATCACTCCAAGGATCAAGGTTCCAAAGGGAAGATTTGCGTTGATGATGTCGCTCATGGCTGTGATCGCCGTGCTGGCGACAAGGGAAACGAGAAGCAGGAACCCCAGTGCTGCGACAAGGCCCAGGCTCGCGGCACGTGCCCGCACCAGTCGGGAGACCGAGCTGCCGGCGGGTTCGACTTTCCAGATCGTGTTCAGCGCCGTTTGCATTTCGCCAAACACGCCCGAGGCACCTACGACCAGGGTTACCAGTCCGATCGACGCGGCCCATGCCCCAGCTGTTCTTGCCGAGGCACTTTCGAGCGCCACCTGCAGCAGATCGGCACTTTGCGGCCCCATCAATCCGGATATCTGGGCCGACAGCGCCAGTTGTGCGGCCTCGTGGCCAAACGCAATTCCGGCAATGGCCACAACGATGAGAAGGATTGGCGCCAGCGAGGTCGCTGCATAAAATGCCATCGCCGCGCCGTGGCTGAAGGCATTGTCATTGATGAAAGCAAACGCGCTTTCCTTGATCAAAGCCCACGCATCCACAATTCGCATCAGGCACCTCCCTTGCTCATGACATAGGTCCGTGTCTACAAGGGTCGAGAAAAAGAAGGGCAGCGTGGATGGAATTGTGAAGTGATCGCCGTGTAAGGTTGGTGACGCAAGAGGCCTGCTTCAACGTACCCCTCGTCGATGATCTTCCAATAGGAATCTTTACGGATCACCTTGCCGGCGCGGGATGTGCAAAAGTCGCACCCTTGCACCTCCACGCTTTTCCCCTCGCGCGTGGTGCCCGTCAGTGTCCATTTTGAGATCCCGGTGTCGGCAGCCCAGTCCTCAAAAAAGCTCCGCATTGCCATAGGGGACGTCAGGCAGCCCCTCAAAACGTGTGCTCAGCGCTTTTCGCACATTCGGTTTGCCCTCGCACCGCGAGCCCCATTGCTCTTTTACCCTTGCATTTCCAAGACGCAGTCATCGCAAAAGAACTCCATGATGCGATCAAGATCGTGCACGTTGAAGGCATCGCACAGGCCGGTCAATGTCGACAGGATGTCCACTCGGAAAAGCGTGGCCCCCATCGCAACCGTGCAGGTCGAAACGATGATGCTCCGTTCCTGACGCCTAGCTGAGAGCAAATCGCTCAAGCATTTGCTCGAGCCGCATGTTCTGATCACGGAGGTGTTCGACCAATAGTAGCTTGAGCCGCTTGTTTTCTGCGTCGAGCGCGGCGATCTCGTCGAGACCTGGTTCAGTGTAAACCGCCGCAGGAGCCGTTTGCGCAAGGGTTCCGGGCGACGTCGAGCGCTGCCTGCGTCCGCTGCGTTTGATAGCAGCGAGCTTCGATATCGTTTGTGGCTCTGGTATGCCGAGAGGCTCTGGTGTGTCGAGAGGCGCTTGTATGTTGAGAGCCTCGGCTGCGACTACTTCAGGGTCTACGTCGGTATGTTCAGAGCTCCTGCGAGGCAGCTCATCAGTTTTCAGATCGTCGCCTGAAAGCTGCTCAATTTGAGCGGCGTCGACAAGGCCGGCTGTTTCGGCCACAGAGCCCATGTCGACCGGCGGCAGATCGACCGTATTTGTACCGAGCACAATTTCTGTCTTGGGGGAATAGGCCAAATCGGAGGCCTGCCCTTCAACTTCCCGAGCCAACGCCTTGAGGTCGGTGTCCCCCCAGATCGAGTTCGTCCGCGCCTTTTGCTGGCGGCGCGGCGATTTGAACTCAACGACGAATTTCCGCTGTGGCGTCTTCATGGTCAATTCCAGGCAATTCTTGAACGTGGCAAGCGCGTGTCAGCGTCACTTCGCCTGAGATGCGCATACAGCACGCAGCTGTCCGCGACAACGGACAGCGCAATTGTGGTCAGCATTACTACTCCGGGCAGTCAGGAGCGATGCATAAAATTGGGCTAATTCAGCCCCAGTCTCTTGCGCAGCTCGAGGTTTTCTGCCCGCAATTTTTCCGCCAGCAGGCTGCGAAGTCGATTGTTTTCCGCTTCGAGTTGAACGAGCTCTGCCAACTCATTGCCGCCAGTGGCGACCCTTTCGACCTTCCGGGCGGCCGGCGCAACATTCTTCTTGGCGGCCGGCTTTTCGTTACGCTTCCACTGATAGTAGGTCTGCACCGATATCCCAGTGCTCTTGACCACTTCCTGCAGTGGGGTCTTGCCCTCGGCAACTTTCTTGGCGATCAGCTTGAGCTTTTCGGCTTTCTCACTTTCGCTGTATGTCTTGCGTTTGGCACCAGGCATTTCTACAGGCGCAGGTTCTGACGCATTGCTAGCGGTTATCGCTGCTGCCTTCTTGCGCTTCGGCGATTTCTGCTTCTTGGCGGTAATTCCTTCACCCGATTCGCCGGTTACAACCGATGCGTTGTTTTCGTCATCCATATGTGTCGCCCTCGTTTGATAAACGCCATTACTCGAACGAGTAGCAAACAGAGTCAACACGTCAGGAAATCGCCCATTGAAGCAGTGGCCACTAATGTAACGCTGCGCCCTTGGTGCAGTGGCCAGCACCATCGATCCCGTATCTGCTTTTCAACCCATGCGGTTCAGCGCGTTGGTATGCAGCGTAGATAGCATAGGTGAATACATTCAGACGCATGTTACATTTCGTCAGATAATTCCTTTGTCTTTTGCGATCGAAACGGCCTCCACCAAATTGGTCGCGTCAAGTTTCTTGCGGGCGTTGTCCAGATAGAACTGGACGGTTCGGTACTGAAGATTTGTAATGAGCGAGATCTCACGCATGTACTTTCCCTTCGCCGCCCATTTCAAACATACGGCCTCTTGAGACGACAGTGTAAGCGAGCAATTCATGAGTTCGGAATCTGCGATAGCCCGCAGTCGATGATGTATGTAGAGGACGGCCTGTTCTGCGCGTGCCACACTGCCAAGCGTCGGATTTGTCGTCTGGGCAGATGTCAGCGACAGCATCAGTAAGCTGCCATAGCTGCCATGCACCGGAATAGAGACCCCGGAGCAGAGGCCGTATTGCTTGGCCATGGAGCGAAACCGCTTTTCTTCACTCGAGAGATGGCGGCTTGGCCAATCCTTGGCAGTCCAGGTGAACATCTGCATGAGACGCTTTGCCATCGTAATGACCGGGTCGATACGCGCAAACTGGCTTCGCAGATAGTCATGCTGCCACTCGAGTGGAAAGCTGTTGATCGTTGAAATCTCTTTCGACGTCATCTCGAAATAGGCAAAGCGTTCGAAGCCGCAGGCAAGCGAGAATGATTTCAACGCATTGCGGATCGATCGTTGGTCGTTCGATGTGTCCAGAGCATCAATGAGTGACGTTATCTGTCCGTCCAAGGTCTGCCTCCGGTCTCAGAAATTGTTGTAAAGACTTCACAATGTCTGAGGTATCGAACGGGCAATGACACGCAATCGCATAATTTGGCGATTGACAGCTCCAATCATTCATGAAGGCGCCGGACGCGGCAGGCGATGTGCATGAGCCTGCCCGGTCGCCGGCCTAAATCGCGATAGGGCTTTCTGGACGCCAGCTTTTTCGTGATCGAGACGTGCTGAAGCGCCCCTGCGAAGCAAGCTATATGATTTCCGCAATTTTCTTATAGCCAACGGGCTCGTAGCAAAAATGTTGGATGACCGCGCCTGTCGGCAATTGCGGCGAACCTTTGGAGGAGTTCGGGGCTGAACAGCGATGACCGTGTCCGCCAGTAAAGCCTGATCGCGCCATACTCCAAGGTGGCTGCGAGGCTGAGGCCAAGATGGGGACCATCTTGACCTCAGCCCATAGCCTTAACCTCGATAAGCACTCGGAAAGATAATGTCCTGGTCGACGAGAACGTTAAACTTGTAGCCGGGTCGGATTTCGAGGGTCGGTTGGACGTCGAGGTTCTTGCTGATGGTACGCTCTGCCACGCGCCCGAAGGTCTCAGCGAAGTTCCGCCGGGCAGCGTCTGACGCGCTGTCGTGGTTAGCGCGCGTGGACGATTTCGGGACGGCCATGTCGATGCCTGTCCCAATGATCGCGAGCAGGATCGCCGAGCCGAATGTCTTGAAGTAGTGGTTGTCTACCTTGTCCATGAAGCCGCCATTGCCTTGCGCGTCGGTGCCAGCCATGCCGTCGATCTGCAAAGTCGCCCCATTCGGAAAGACGATATCGGTCCAGACCACCAGTACGCGCGATTGGCCGAATGAAACCTCGGCATCGTAACGGCCAAAGAGCTTGGTGCCCTGCGGAATGAGCAGACGATGACCGGTGGCGCTGTCATAGACGTTCTGACTGACCTGGGCGGTGATGCGGCCGGGCAAGTCCGAATTGATGCCGGTGATCAGCGTCGCCGGTATTACCGAACCGCGTTTCAGTTCATAGGGCGATTGCTGCGGCACGAGCTTGTTTGGCAGGTAGCCAAGTTCCCTCATGTCGGCGTTGAAAAAGTCTGCCTTGGCGCGCTGGCCATTCGGATCGTGGTTCTGCCCCCCGATGCCTGCACTAAGTGCGGCAGCATAGAAATTGGCAGTCGAGGGAGCGGTCGCGGATGCTGCGGATGCATTTGCGGGACCGCTTGGCTGCTCTTCCTCCGTGGGTTGTTCCAGCTTGTTAAGGCTGATGGTGAGCGGCGAGTCGTAGGCGGCATCGTTGGCCTGCATGCGCGCCATCTTCTGGCGATGGCGCTCGCGAATGTACTGTTCGCGCTGCTCGCGTTCGAGACGGGCCTTCCAGACCGTCTCGGCTTCGCCCTGCTCAACAGATTGCTCTTCGCCTTGTGGTCGGTGTACGAAAGGATCGTCGGCCACTTTCTGCGTCTCCGCTGGTCCAGCCGGCACAGGTTGGAGCACGACTGCTTCTATCGGCTCACCGATGATGCCGTCCGACACGCCCCGTTTCAGCTGGTCGGCATATGTCGACGCCGAATTGCTCGAGGCTGGGTCAATGCCCTCGTTGCCCCGAAAGAACAGGCCGCGCGATGTCAGGCCAAAGATGATCAGGGCGAGGACCAGCATCACGAGCACGGCTGCGATGACGACCGGCAAGCGGTTGATGCGGCGGATACTGCTCTCCTCGTTTGGCGCACCGCCAAGCTTCAAGGATTGAACCATGCTTCCCCTCCCCTATCCGCGGCGCATGACCGAGAGCGGACTTGCAGGAGATGCACCCGACATTGTCGTTCGGTATGCACGTCCGAGTTCAACCGTGCTGGTCGACATGCGCACCAGTACCTGCCCCTCGTGGCTGTCGACGACATAGGCAAGCGCGATCTCTTTCTGGCCATCCGTTTTCTGGTCCGTGGCGACAGCATAACCCCAACTTTTCAATGATGCTTCAAGCGCCTGGCCGAAGGGCGAGCTGTCAGGTTTCATGATGATGGTGCCGTTGGCCGGGCCGATCTGCTCGGCAAGCTTGGTCACCATGTCGCCCGCAATGGCGCTGGCAGCGGATCCTGAAATCTCAGGCGGCGCTGAACTGGCCACCAAGCCGTTGCCGGTGGACGTCTGACAACCGGCAACTGCGCACGTGAGAAGCAGAACGGTAAAGGTGCGGCGCATCCTAACGCCCTCGCCTGATGGTGATCTTCTCCTGTTTCCAGCCGACGCCTGAGACAAGGACGGCGCGCTCCACATGATAGTCAACCACCATCATGTCGGCTTTCATCCGATAGTTGACGACGCGGTTCTCACCCCCTGAGACAACGAACAGTACCGGTGCATCCTGACCGGAGACTGATCGCGGAAACTGGATGTAGGTCTTGGTTCCGTCGGAATAGACCCGCGTCGGGCGCCAGCGCGCATTGCCGGAGATTGAGTAGGCAAAGTTCAACTGCTCGGCTGGAACACCGGCGCCCGGAATGAGGCTTGCCTCGAGCCGTGCGTTCATGTCGGCAAGTTTCGCACTCACATCTTCCGGATACTCAAACCCGACACGCGCCATATAATGGTGCTCATGCGACTTCAGCTGGATGTGGTAGGTTCGCCGCGAGGTCGTCACCACCATCGACGTAACAAGATCCGGTTCGGAGGGCTTGACGATCAGGTGGATCGCCTGCCCGCCGATGGCGCCGGAGGTCGCTGGCTCTACCTTCCAGCGCACCGTATCGCCGACCAATACGTCACGCACCGCTTCGCCTGCCTGAAGCTCGATGTCGCAAACCTGCAACGGCGAACAGACGACAGAGGGCTGGATCTCACCATAGAGGAAGACCACCTTGCCGTCTGCGCCCTTGGTGACGAGGCCTTTCTTTCCGCGCCATTGCGCGGAAATTCCGGTCCCCCTTTGCTCGTTGGCACTCATGCCCTCGGCATAGGCTTTCGGAAGGAAGACTGGAGCGGCGGCGGCGAGTGCGGCGACAAACGTGGTCACGAGGGGGAGAGTTGCACCGACGGGTCTGGTGGCAATGATCATGAGTTGGGCTATGCCTTTCATAGCTGCGCGGTCCAGTCGAAGTCGCGGAGGTAGAGACCGATAGGGTTGAGCCGGATGACGCCCTCATCCTGTGGTGGGGTCAGTGTGACGGTCGCGATGCCGCGGAAGCGGCGCACGGCCGTCTCTTTGCCCTT
The DNA here is from genome assembly GCF_014843375.1 of Aminobacter sp. SR38. Taxonomy (NCBI): domain Bacteria; kingdom Pseudomonadati; phylum Pseudomonadota; class Alphaproteobacteria; order Hyphomicrobiales; family Phyllobacteriaceae; genus Aminobacter; species Aminobacter sp. SR38. The sequence continues at coordinate 214,173 of NZ_CP062119.1, read as the reverse complement.
GCGGTCGCGTTCGAACTCGGTCCAGTCGAGCTGGAACGACTGCTGTGACAGAGCAACGATGTTGTTGACCTCGATGGCAACGGTTGCGGTCCTGGCCTTGTCGAAGGGCGAACTTGAGCGGAACCACGCATTGACCTTTTCGGTCGCGGGGTCTGACGTCCTCAAGAGCGCGTACGTACGGTCGATGTACTGTTTCTGCACGACCGCATCAGGGGTCACGCTACGGAAATTGGAGACGAAGCTGCCCAGGGCGGCGCGGACGACACGTGTGTCGGCATATTCGATCTGCTGCGGGTAGCCCGCATGTGCCGAGGTTCCAAGCTTGTCGACTTCAACGATGTAGGGGATCAGTTTGACTTGAGTGCTCTGGAACAGCGCATAGGCGAACCCGATCACCGCCATGAACATTCCCGTGATGCCGACGATACGCCAGCCGGCGGCCGCCTTCACATATGAGCCATAGCGCTCGTTCCATTCCTGGCGTGCTGCGAGATAGGGATTTTCGGGCGGTTTGCGCTCGGCCATGAGGGGTTCTTTCCGGGCTAGTTCTTCTCATCGAGCGGCTGTGGTGCAGGGATGGTCCTGCCGGACGGCCGGCTCTGGTCGAGTTTGGCGTTGGCGAGCCCGAGCAGAGACCCGGCATGGGCTCCCGGTGCTGCAATTGCTTTTTCCTTGGCCGCCGATGCCGCAGCCCATCCGGCACTACCGATCCCGGATGCCATGCCGCGCATGGCTGCTCCGGCCATGGAAGCGCCGCCCGCCCGGGCCGCACTTGCCGCCGTAGCGCCGCTCGCAACGGCACCTGCGCCAAGAAAGGCACCGCCGGCGGTGAAAGTCGCTGCGTGCCCACCATGACGTATCGCTTCCATGCCGCCGGAAACGGAAACTCCTTGCACAACACCCTGAAGGATGGCGGGGACGTACATGGCGATGATGAACACCACGACGGCTATTCCGGCGATGGCCAGCGTGGTGACAAACTGCTCTGACTTTGCCGTCGGTGCTTCTGCCAGGCTGATCAGCACTTCCGAGCCGATCCGGGCGATCATCACCAGCGCCATGAGCTTCATCCCGACCGAGAAGGCATAGATGAGGTAGCGGACGGCAAAATCCTTGGTGAAGGACGACCCGCCAAGGCCGAGCATGATCATGCCGGCGAGAAGGCCGACATACATCTCGACGAGCACCGCGACGAAGATCGCCGCGACCAGGCTGAAACAGACGACCACCACGACCATTGCGAAGACGGCGGCTATCGCCAGCGCATTGTCTTCGAACAGGCCGAATTTTGCCAGTTCAGACATCTTCGAGGCAACGCGGATGCCGGCGTCGAAGATATTGGCGGGTGACGCCGATCCGCCACTGGCGCCGATCTGAAACAGGCTGTCGACGACCGCTCTTGCGAAGCTCGGGCCCTGATCGAGGATGAATGCGAACAGGCCGATGAACATGATCCGGCGCACGAGCTCCGCAAACCAGCTGTCGAGCGAGGCTGTGTTGATCGCAAGCCAGACCGCTGCAATCGCAACCTCGATGCCGGCGAGGATCCAGAATAGCGAACGGGCGGCATTCATGACCGTTGTTTGCCAACCCCGCGCGGCCGTCACGACCTGGTTCTCCAGGGTCGTCAGTACAGATCCTTGTTGCGCGAGCGCAGGTGCGCAGGCAATGAGGAGTGCACCGATCACCGCGAAAGCGAGTTGATGCCTGCCGACTTGCTTGACGGTTACCATCGCGGCCTCATCTCCTGGCCGCCGCGCACGTTCCGATCGGGATCTCCGCTGAAGAACCTTTCAGCATGCTCCCTGCGTGCCCTTTCCGAGATGGGTGCGGGCGCCTCATCCACCGGTAAGGGTTGCTGCAGCATCCAGAAGGCGCTGCCTGCGCAGACGCTGATTGCGATGCCGATCGATATTCCAATGAGCATGGAAGCGTTCACCAGCGCGGCTCCATCATTTGGCCGCCCCGCACATTGGGCAGCGGCGAACTGAAAAAGTTCTCGCGCCGTGCTTGCGCGAGGTCCTTGTCCGCCTGTCTTGACTGGAACCAGGTCCCCATCATTGTGGTCTGTTGCGAGACCAGCCCGCGCAGCTTCTGGAATTGCGCCACCTGCTGGGCCGCTATCTGGTGGCCGACCTGAAGCGCTTTCATCTGGCCGTCCGATGTCTCCGACATGGCGCGGAGAGAGCTCATTGTCGCTTCCTCGGAGGTGAACTGGTCAGCCGTAAGCCCTGCCGCCTTCAGCGTACCAGCGATGGTGTCGCGGTTCGTGGTCGACCAGGTCTGGTAGTTGTCGGAAAATGTCTGGCCATCGGCGAGGCCGGTCTTGAAATCGGCAAAGCTCTGGAAGCGCTGCTTCAGCACGTCATCGATGTTTCCCATCGAGAACGCGATGCCCTGTCCTTGCCCGACGATGGATTGCAGCTTCCGAAGGTCGCCTTCGACCTGTCCCCACATATGCTTTGGCAGCCGGGCGGTGTTTTGGAGCAGGTTGTTGTAGATGTTGAGCTGGTTCTGGATCTGCTCGGCCAATTGCGTGATCTGCTTGACCTGGTTGTTGACCTGATCGGCCGACTTGCCGACGAGCGCGATCAACTCGGCATTGTTGGCGAGCTGTGTCCATTCGGTCGCCTGGCCCGTTACGCCGCCGGCATGACCTGTGACCGGTGCTGCCATGGTGACACTGAACATGACCGCGGTACCGGCCATTTGCAGACTATGTGGATGGAAAAAATGCCGCGGCATGGGCAATTCCTCTCATTTCGAGCCAATAGATCGGCCAGTCCGCGCCGTGTTCGCGCTTCAGGGCCAGAATGCGTTGGAGATCTTGCTTGCCAGTGACGCCGACGAAGGACAGGGTGAGCGGTCCCAGCGACATGTCGAACAGTCGGCGGCCTTCCGGCGAGGCGACGTAATATTCACGTTTGGGGACTGCCGTTGCGACGATTTCGATCTGGCGTTCGTTAAAGCCGATACGCTGGTAAAACTCACGCGTGCCTGCCTCGCGCGCAGCCCCATTGGGCAGGCAGATCTTCGTGGGACAGGATTCCTTCAGCACATCGATGATGCCGGAGCGCTCGGCATCGGAAATCGACTGGGTGGCGAGCACCACGGCGCAATTGGCCTTGCGCAGCACCTTCAGCCATTCCCTGATCTTGTCGCGAAATGTCGGGTGACCCAGCATCAGCCATGCCTCGTCGAGGACGATCAGGCTCGGTGCGCCAGTCAAGCGTTTCTCAATCTTGCGGAAGAGGTAGGTGAGCACGGGCACGAGATTGCGCTCGCCCATATTCATCAACTCCTCGATCTCGAAGGTCTGCAGCGAGCCGAGCGACAGGCCATCGCTTTCGGCGTCAAGCAGTTGCCCCATCGGGCCGTCGACGGTGTAGTGATGGAGAGCCTCCTTGATCTCGCGCATCTGAACGCCGGAGACGAAGTCAGAGAGTGAGCGTCCGCGGGCATCCGTCAAAAGCGCGACTTGTCTTGAGATCGCGTTGCGGTGATCGGGTGTGATCGAAATGCCTTGTAGCGCTACGAGCGTCTCGATCCATTCGGACGCAAAGGCCCTGTCGGCGTCGGTGGCGAGGTCCGAAAGCGGACAGAAGGCGAGCGCCGAAACTGAACTTGCCCCCTCCCCTGTCGAAATATCGCTGTCGGCCCCGATCTCGTAGTGGTCGCCGCCGGCGGCCAGCGTGAGCGGCAGCATCGACCGGCCCTTGTCGAAGGCGAAGATCTGGGCTCCGGGGTAGCGCCGGAACTGGGCCACAATCAGCGCCAGTAGCGTCGACTTGCCCGATCCGGTCGGCCCGAAGATGAGGGTGTGGCCGACATCGTCGACATGCAGGTTCAGCCGAAACGGTGTCGAGCCCGACGCAACCTGCATCAGTGGTGGAGAGGCCGGCGGATAAAACGGGCAAGGGGCTATAGGACTGCCGGACCAGACCGAATTCAGTGGAATGAGGTCGGAAAGGTTACGTGTGTGGATCAGCGGCTCGCGAACATTGGCGTACCAGTTGCCGGGCAGCGAACCCAGGAATGCCTCGGTCGCATTCAGCGTCTCGATTCTCGCCCCGAAGCCCTCAGCCTGGATCAGACGACGTACGGCCTCACAGTTCTCGCGAAGACGAGTGCTGCTTTCGTCAAACAGCACGATGACAGGCGTGTAGTAGCCATAGGCGACAAGCTGCGAGGAGGCTTGTGCGATCGCATCCTCCGTCTCCGCCACCATCGTCAGGGCGTCCTGGTCGATCGAGCGCGACTGCGTCTGGAACAGCTGGTCGAAAAAGGGCCGGATCTTCTGCTGCCACTTCTTGCGGGTGCGTTCGAGCTTTTGGCGGGCTTCCTGGTCATCGAGGAACATGAAGCGCGACGACCAGCGATAGGTCAGCGGCATCAGGTCAAGCGAGTTCAGGATGCCAGGCCAGCTTTCGGCCGGCAGACCGTCGATCGCAACAACGCCAAGAAAGCGGCTTTCGACGATCGGCGTCAGGCCGTGCTGGAGCTCTGCCGTCACCAGCCAGTCGAGATACATCGGGATGTCTGGCAGGCGCACAGGATGGTTTTCTCCCGTGATGCAAAAGCGGATGAACTGGAACAGTTCGTCGTAATGTGCGGTCAGAAAACCGCCGCGCTCCTCGGCCGATCGCGTTTCCATTCGCCTGATGGACAAGACGTTGGCGAGATATTGCTCGACTTCGCGGATCGCGGTCTGAAACGTTTCAAGCACCTTGTCGGCATAGGTTGCGGCACGGCTGTCCGGGTCCGAATAGAGATAGCGGGTTAACCCCGATCGTTGCCTCGTCGGAGGATGATAGGTCAGGATCAGCGCATGCCGGCTCTCATAGTGCCCCTTCTCCCGCTCGAAATGCGCACGTCGCTCAGCGTCGATGGCACGCGTGACGGGATCGGGAAAATGGCACTCCGCAGTTGCAGGATAAGCTACGGTCGGCAATCGCACGGCCTCGACCTGGACCATCCAGCCCGAGCCAAGGCGCGAAAGGATGGCGTTGATCTGACGCGAAATCTCGTTGCGCTCGGCATCGGTCGAGCTCTCCGAATCCGGGCCTGCGAAGTACCAGCCTGCCATCAGGCTCCCGTCCTTAAGCAGGATGACGCCATTGGCGATCAGTCCCGCATACGGAACAAGATCAGCAAAGGACGGGCCGGAATGTCGAAAGGGACGAAGTGCGGCCATGGTTCATCACCCTCAGTAGCGGTGCCAGGGCGTAGAGGTGGGCCGGTAGTGCGACCTATAGCAGATGTGTCTGATATAGACGCGGCGCATCATCGGGTCGGCCTTCGCCATCATTCGAAGTGCGGCAACCACCCCGATCCACACGGCGATCCCAAACACCGCCGAATGGAGCGTCAGCACCACGAAGATCAAGATCGCTGCAGCAAGACCGGTGACGAGGACCAGTTCCCGGTCCGCCCCCATCAGCAGGTTTGGACGCGACAGAGCACGATGGATGCGGTTGCGCTGGAGATTGGACCCTATGTCAGTCATGGTCCCCCTCCCCTGTCTCGGAAGAAGCAGCGGAGGCGTCGACATCGCCGATGGAGGCGCCTGTTGCACCGAATAGCGCAACGATTTGAGTGGCGCCGAGCAGAATGCCCGCAACCAGCACCACATACATGAGCCTGCGCGCGAAATCGTTGAGCTCGCCGCCAAAAATCAACATGCCGCCAGCAACAGCAACAGCGGCCAGCGCGATGAAGCCCGCGACAGGTCCGGTGATTGACTGCTGGATTCGTTGCAGCGGGCCTTCCCACGGCAAGCCACCCCCGGAACTGGCGAGGGCCGGATCGACCAGCATGAACATAAGCGCAAATGCGCTGACGATGAGAACGGTTTGACGGTCAAGCGACATGGCGCTGCTCCTCCATCTGAGCGTAGGTTTCGGTGTGGTACTGCACGCCGGCAAAGCGCTCGACATGGATGACATCGCGCACTCTTCGACCTGCGGGCGTCCGCGCGATAGACACGACGAGATCAACGGCTTCACCAATCACCTCTTTCATCGGCTGCTGGCTGACTTCGGCGGTAAGCTGTTCGAGCCGCCGCAATGCAGACATCGCCGTATTGGAGTGGATCGTCGTCACGCCGCCGGGATGGCCGGTGTTCCAGGCCTTCAGTAGGGTGAGGGCCGCACCATCACGGACCTCGCCGACAATGATGCGATCTGGTCTCAGCCGCATCGTGCTCTTGAGCAGACGGGCCATATCGATCGTGTCGCTGGTACGAAGCACCACCGCATTCTCTGCAGCGCACTGGATCTCGGCCGTGTCCTCCAGGATGAGCAACCGATCCTGCGGTGCCTTTTGGACAATCTCGGCGATGATCGCATTCGCCAAGGTCGTTTTGCCCGAACCGGTCCCACCCGAGATGACGATGTTCTGCCGTGACGTGATCGCGTTACGGATCACCGCTGCTTGCTGCTCGGTCATCATGTTGAAGGACACATAGTCGACAAGCGGGATCAGCCGCGAAGCGCGACGCCGGATGGTGAATGTCGGGGCCGAGACTACGGGTGGCAGCAAACCTTCAAAACGATGACCGCCGATCGGCAACTCGCCGGAGATGATCGGGCGTTGCTCATCAGCCTCGGAATGCAGCGCGTGCGCGACGCTTCCAATGACGATCTCGGCGGTGGTCGGCTTCATCTCCCCGGCTGGCGAGATGCCATGTCCGAGGCGCTCGATGAAAAGGCGTCCGTCGGGGTTCAGCATGATCTCGACGACGGATGTGTCTTCGAGTGCAGCGCAGAGGTCCTGGCCAAAGGCATCCCGAAGCTTGCCTATGAGACGCGGATGAGAGCGAAGTTGCGCCATGTCGGCTAGCTCATGCCGCTGGGTGAAAGACGGCCGAGAAGGGGAGATGCCTTGATACGGGCAGGACGGCCCGGCGCCGCCAGTTGCTCATTCGCTTTTGCGTGAAACAAAGTGCCTCAGTTGCCATCGCCCCTCGCAGTCCTCACTGGCTGGATTGGGGCGAAGTGATCACAGGATGCGCTTGGGGAAGAGTGTAGAATTCTACAGCCGCATGGATGGCCAGCCGAGTGCCAATCAAAAAAGCAGGAGCGCCAGTGTCGTTAACGTTTGGTTAACGAAACTCTTGCTCGTCGGGTCATTTTAGTTTTCACTAATCTCATGAGGGAGGATTAGACGGGAGAACGGGAAGATGAAATTCCAGGAAGTCCGGGAACAGTTGAGGGCCGTTGGAATTCTGATCAGCAAGCGCGGATGCGAAATTCGGGTCAATCATTTTGGGGGAAGCCCCGAAACTGCATTCTTCACATCATGCTTGGATGAGGCGCTGACAGCTGGGCTTTCGATGACGAGACCAAAGCATCTGCCGAAGCACTGGTGCTCGCAGCGCTAGGTCCTATACACAAAGTGCGGCAACCATATCTTGGTTGCGGCCAGGGCGAGGAATGCTGAGAAGGATTTTTCCGTGTCTTGGCGTATCGGGTCGCAACGCAACGGAACTGCTTGAGGCAATTGAACATCCGCTCACTGCAGTTACGGTAGTTGTAGGCCCGGTAGTCGCAGGCGGGCGGGTTCTTGCGGTTGGCCTTTTGGCGAATGACCGGACTGATCCAATGGATCAGGAGTTCTTCACGCAGGAAATCGCCGTCATAGCCATTTTCGGCAAGGAAGAGCCTCGGCTTGGCGAAGCTGCGTGTGGATCAACTGTAACCGTTCAATTGGGGTGCCTTCGGCTAGCCACCTCGAGGACTCGCCGTGAAGGCGGCTATCTGTCTACCTATGTTGACGCGTCCACAGACGTATCGTGGGGCTGCGCGGCTGAGGAACCCGCGGCCGTGGCACGGCCGTTCAGGGCTACCTACGGCAAAGTCGCCCTCAGAGGCGGCGACACCTGGACCATACGGCCATCATTTATCTGATGGATCGGATGCTTCGACAGGATTATGTACCTCGGAGTGCACGCTTTGCATAGCGAGAAGCTCCGTCATTCAATTGCCCCCTGCCCCATCCAATGTTGACGAAAGCTATCCTACCGGCGCTGCTCGTGCCCGCGGTTCCCGCTAGCCTCGCCCCGCCCCATGGTTTCGACGTCGGCGCAAGTTCCATTGGACACCCGGCGCCAGTGCAACACCGCCTCTGCAAGCAACGGTGCCGTTCAAATTGGCTAATGATGGTGTGTCCGAGGGTGCGGCTCACGGCCAGTGATGACACGCCGACAGGACATGGCTCGTCGAAGGCGTGATCGAGACGCTTCCGGTGCCGGGTCGATTTCTCGGACGGTTGTTCCACGTGATGCTAATCGGCCTGAGGCAACCGCTCAAGTAAGGTATCAGTCCCGCTACGCCTTGGATTCCGGAATGCGGGCGACGTTCAGATCGCGCTAGCGATCGAGCCCATGAGCGTCCTCCGCCTGTCCACATGCAGGTCATTGAAGAGGCCTTCCCCCTGCGCAAACCAGGAAAGCGAATGCATGACTTCCGCCTCCCTCCCCTCCGAACTGCCAGCGTCCCCTGGCACACAACCGTGGCACGAGGGCTACCGTAATGGCTTGCCAACCACGACTGCGAGCTGGAACGAGCCTGTAGAAACGCTCTTTTCGCATCGCACGGTACGCAGCTATCTGCCTGACCGGTTGTTCCGGACCTTGCCGTCTCGGCTGCGCTGTCCGCACCTTCGCGGAAGCTTCTGGAGCATTCCCACCGCCATAGCCAGGGTCATTCGAAGGCTGCATGTCGGCTGTCGAGTGCGTAAGGAGGATAGCGAGTTGTCCGCGGACAACTTTTGAAGCCGGGCCGGAATAGAGGCTTCAGCACGGAGCGCAGATGCAGCCGCCGACTGCTTGCTCGTCCGGCCGCTCATTGTTGCACAGGAATGCGAGTTGTCCGCTGACATCGTTTTGAACTGATAAGCCGACTGATGGTTCTGATCGATAGTCGCGGTGCGCGGTATAGGGCTTGATTACCCATACGCCGCGATCATTGTGCGAGCGGCAAGTTGTCAGCGGACAACTTTTGAAGGGAAGGGAAGGGAAGGTCGAGTGGGCCCTCGGCCGAACTGCGGAGATGAACAGGGCCATGGGCCGCTCGATTGACCTTCCCCGGCTTGATTATTGATCGAGACGATGAGTTGTCCGCGGACAACTTTTGAACTGAGGGTAGTTTTGAACTGAGGGTCGATTGGTGGCTTTGACCGAGGGCCGAAGTGCCCGGCGCATTCGTCGGCTGTCTACGCGCAGCGCTCATTACCTGGTTGAAGGGCAAAAAGTTGTCCGCGGACAACTTTTCAGACGCGACCGACAAGTGTGCCGACGCGTTTCATGAGTTTGGGATCGACCTTGGCATCACCGATCCTTGCGGCTTTGGTAGCTCTCTTTAGCGAACTGCGCGTGCGGGTTGTTGGCTGGTGAGCTCAGGTCAGGTCAGGCAAGCCTATCGCGACGCTACCGTTGGCTGTCGAAGACCTTCCGGATCTTGAGCGCGGTGGTGCAGTAGGGTTGGACAATACCTCGCCGTGGCTCCGCTGCCTGCGGAATGGATTGTCAGCCTGTGCTGCCGCAGTCCCTAACGTCTCTCAAAAGCGCCCCTATCTCCAAGGATGCACAGAAGCACCGTAGCGGCCACGTCGCCACCGCGGCCGGTTGCGGGCTGGCGAGCACAACGCGACCGACCCGACCGAGCTCTGGGCGTCATTGTCTGATCCTTCGTCCCTCATCTGCTCGTCAGGTCTCGTTAAGCGAGGGAAAGGGGCATCTCGTGCGCGTCTTTGTTGGCCTGCGACGGTAGCGAGGATGGGGGCGTCGGTAGGCGAGCGCAATATCTCTGCATTCATCGAAAACGCGGGGTCGAGGAATTGTCGAATTTGACAGCCGTGCAGAACGCGTATTTTTCCGATAAAAACAATGGCTTACGAAGCGTATGGGCGTGCCGCCAGCAATCCGTAGTCGCCCGATATGCCTCAATGGCGGTGTGGGAGCTGGATGTGTTGAAGCCGTGCCAAACCGAGCCTTCGATCGGGCGTTAACCTGCTGTTAACTAAAAAATTCTTGCCGGAAGGAGAGAATCAAGCATTAATCACGCTTCAAAAGCAAATCGCTTGAGAAAAGCGTTATTCTGGAAGTCGGCGACTATGAATTTGGTACCCAACCACGACGTCGAGTTCGACTTTGATGAGGAGATTCTCGAACAAGGGGAACTCATCTCAGACAAACTCAACATGCTCCGTCTGGAGCAATATCCCCCAAATGCCTTGAAAGGGCTACGGCAGTTTTCGTCGGTTGAAGTCGCGGACTTTATCGGTGTCACTCAGAACCATATCAAGAAGCTTCACCTGGAGGGGAAGGGGCCTGCGCCTGAGGTTTCCCCGTCTGGCCGCCGCTCCTATACGGCGCAGCAGATGCTCGAACTGAGGCAATACCTCGACAAGCATGGCCGCACCGACTTCAAGCGTTATGTTCCGCATCGCCGTCAGGGTGAGGCGCTGCAGGTCATCTCCGTCGTCAATTTCAAAGGTGGCAGCGGAAAGACTACGACCGCAGCACATCTAGCGCAGCATCTGGCTCTCACCGGACATCGCGTGCTTGCCGTCGATCTTGACCCCCAGGCCTCTCTGTCAGCTCTCCATGGCATACAGCCAGAACTCGACAAGAACCCGTCTCTCTATGAGGCGCTTCGCTATGACGGCGAACGGAAGTCAATCAAGGACGTGATCCGGCCGACCAACTTCCCTGGGCTCGATATCGTGCCCGCGAACCTCGAGCTGCAAGAATACGAATACGAAACACCGCTGGCTGCGACCAGCAAGAACTCCACTGAAGGCAAGCTGTTCTTCACCCGGATCTCCAATGCCCTCAAGGAGGTCGACGATCGGTATGACGTGGTGGTCATCGATTGCCCGCCGCAGCTGGGCTATCTCACGCTGACGGCACTGACGGCTTCGACGTCAGTGCTCATCACCGTCCATCCGCAGATGCTCGACATCATGTCGATGAGCCAGTTTCTGCTGATGCTAGGAGGCATCTTGCAGTCCATCAAGGGGGCAGGGGCAGGGGTCAAGCTGAAGTGGTTCCGCTACCTCGTCACGCGCTACGAACCGACCGATGGACCACAGGCTCAGATGGTCGGGTTTCTGCAGGCACTGTTTAACAAACGGATGCTCAAGAACCAGATGCTGAAATCCACCGCCATCTCGGATGCGGGCATAACCAAGCAGACATTGTACGAAGTAGAGAAGAGCCAGTTTACGCGTTCGACCTACGACCGGGCAATGGAAAGCCTCAACCTGGTGAACTCTGAAATCACCGGGCTCGTCCACCAGGCATGGGGACGCAGATGACAATTTTGACAGCCGTGCAGAACGCCGTTTTTCTGCGTGAAATCAAACTGATGAGCTGGAGTTTCGGAGGCGGCAATGGCTAGAAAGCATCTTCTGGCAAGTGTGGCTGCGTCAATGGCTGGCGACAAGAGTGAAACGGCCCATTCGGCTTCGGAAGCTCGCTCGCAGTATGCAATGCGCGGCGCCTCTCGTTCCATGATCCAGTCATTGGACGAATTGGCCGAGAACTCGCTGCGGATGATTGATGGCGAAACGGTTGTATCGCTTGATCCGGCATTGCTTGATGGGTCGTTTGTTGCTGATCGCATTGGCGACAACGATGAAGAATACCAGCAGCTGCGCGATGCAATTCGGCGTTCGGGGCAATCGACTCCAATCCTGGTCCGGCCGCATCCTGATGACACACAGCGATACATGATCGTGTTCGGGCATCGTCGCGCGAAGGTTGCCAGGGATCTTGGCACGAGCGTGCGAGCGGTAGTGAAGCCATTGGCTGATATCGAGCATGTCCTCGCCCAGGGGCAGGAGAATACGGCCCGCGCCGATTTGTCGTTCATCGAAAAGGCTCTTTTCGCGCGAAAGCTTCTCGACAGCGGCATGACAAAGGATGTCGTTAAATCCGCCCTGACCATCGACGATACGCTACTCTCTCGTATGAGTTCGGTTGCAGAAACCGTTCCCGAGGCAATCCTCGAGGCAGTGGGTGCTGCAAAGGGCGTTGGGCGCGATCGGTGGGAAGAACTCAAGAAGATCGTGCAGGTCCCGGCCAATGCCGCTAAAGCCGTTGCGTTCGTTGCTACGGAGGAGTTTGCGACAGGAAATGCGAGCGATGAGGCCTTCAACGCCCTTCTGGGTTTCCTGAAGTCTCAGAGAGCACCCAAGAAAGCCAAGGTGTCCGCAGCGCCCAATGTCTGGGCCGCCGGCGACAAATCGGTTTGCGTGTCGGTGAAGAAGACACCGAAGAAGGCGTTGATTGCTGTTGAGGCCGCGGACGGCCCGCGCTTTGCTGATTTCATCACGGACCAGCTGGACAGCCTCTACGAGGCTTTCAGGCGGTCAGAAAAGTAGAAAACGGAGACATACCGCAAAAGAAAAAGGCCCCCAAAAACGTTGCCGTCGTGGAAGCCCTTCTCATAGCGTGAAGAACTAGAGAATCGCATTTCCCCGAATCAGTGTCAAGAGTCACGGCACCTAACTGGTGAGCAGATTTCTTTTGCCTCTTTGAAAGGCAGGGAAATTATGGATCCGCATATCTCGACGACGCCCTTTGGGCGGCGGTCGCTGTCGCTTGCCATGGTGGCAGGTCAGATGGCGGCCGACAGCTGCGCGCCTGGCGCCAGCTCCAACAAATGGCAGGTGTTCCGTGCCGTCTGCGAGGCCAAGCAATTGCTTGGCGCCAGCGATCGCGCCCTTGCTGTTCTCAACGCGCTGCTGAGCTTCCATCCCGACACGGATCTCGTGGAAGGGGAGGGGCTGGTGGTGTTTCCGTCCAATGCCCAGCTGGCGCTGAGGGCGCATGGCATGGCGCCGGCGACGCTCAGGCGGCATCTCTCGGTGCTCGTCGACTGCGGCCTGGTGGTGCGCCGCGACAGCCCCAATGGCAAGCGCTATGCCCGCAAAGGCTTTGACGGTGCGATCGAGCAGGCCTTTGGCTTCGACCTGACGCCGCTTCTGGCCCGTGCCGAAGAATTCGAGCGCATGGCCGAGGCAGTGAGGGCTGAGCGGCGGTCGCTTCTGCTCGTCCGCGAGCGCATCACCATCCTGCGTCGTGACATCGCCAAGATGATCGCATTCGGCCTCGAGGAGGGCATTGCGGCTGATTGGCCACGCCTGCATCTCAGTTATCGTGACATAGTGGCGGCTATTCCACGCACGGCGAGCCGGCTCGAGCTCGAACCGATTGCCGCCGAGCTGGCTGCGCTTGCCCAGGAGGTACGCAAGGCGCTGGAAAGTCACGTAAAAACTGAAGAAACAAGCGCCAATGAGTCTCATTCCGAGCGCCACATACAGAATTCAAAAACACACCCTCATGAATTTGAACCCGGCCTCGAAAAAGGCCAAGGGACGGCCGCTGCGGTGAAACCTGAAACCAGGAGCCAGCCGCCAACGGGTTATCCGCTTGGCATGGTGCTGCGTGCCTGCCCTGACATTGCGGACTACGCACGAAACGGCATTTCGGGCTGGGCGGATCTGGTGGAAACGGCAAATCTAGTGCGCGGCGCGCTCGGCGTCAGTCCGGATGCCTGGAACCAGGCCTGCGAGGCGATGGGGGGGGTGGATGCCGCGATCATGGTGGCGGCGATGCTGCAGAAGGGCGAGGCCATTTCCAGCCCGGGCGGCTATCTGCGTAGCCTGACGGCGAAGGCACGCGCCGGTGAATTCTCGATCGGGCCGGTGCTCATGGCGCTGCTGCGCGGCAGGGGAGGGGCCCAGGCCAAAGCGGGATAGATCAGTGCAGCTTTGCGAGCTCAGCTGCGACCACGGTCAACGGCATCGCCTCGACGTCGTGGGGCAGCGGATAGGTCTCCGTGCCGGGGTAGATGAGGATGCGGCGGTCTGGCCTGATGTCTTCGGCTGCTAAATGGAAACCTTTCTCGACCTTCGGTGACAGGCTGCGTTTGATTTCGATCGCCCACACGGCTGCGCCTGGCAAGGTGAGAAGGACGTCGATTTCGGCGCCGGCCGATGTGCGGTAGAAATTTATGCCAGTGCCTTCGGGAACTGCTGCCGACAGGGTCTCGATGACGAAACCTTCCCAACTGCCGCCGGCGACAGGATGACCCAGAAGCTGTTCCTGTGTGCCGAGACCCAGCAGTGCATGAGTGAGGCCGCTGTCGCGGACGTAGATCTTGGGCGATTTGACCAAACGTTTGGAAACATTGGAGTACCAGGGCTCGAGGCGGCGGACGAGCAGCAGATCGACAAGAAGGTCGAGATATGAAGCGACCGTCTTGCCATCGATGCCCAGCGCCCGGGCAAATTCCGCGGCATTGAGCAAGCCAGATTGGTGGTGGGCGAGCATTGTCCAGAAGCGGCGCAGGGTTTCAGCCGGAATGCGAGGCCCCAGCATAGGTATGTCGCGCTCCAGATAGGAGCGGATGAAACCCTGTCGCCAGCGCAGGCTGGCTCGGTCATTAGGCGCAAGGAAGCTTTCAGGAAATCCCCCACGCACCCAAAGGGAGGAAAGGTCCCGTGGGGCAACCTCCAGGCCATCGAGCGGGTGCATTTCCAGATAGGCAATGCGGCCGGCAAGCGTCTCGCTCGATTGCTTCATCAGATCGATGGAGGCCGATCCGAGCAACAGGAAACGTCCGGTCCGCAAGCCAGCACGGCGACCGCGGTCGATTAGGCCGCGCAGATTCTGAAACAGCCCTGGGAGCCGGTGGACTTCGTCGAGGATGACGAGTTTGTCTTCATGTCTTGTGAGATAGAGTTCGGGCTCGATCAGCTTGGCGCGGTCGGCATCAGATTCGAGGTCCAGATAAATTGAAGGCCTCGTCTCGCCGATTTCCAGCGCAAGCGTGGTCTTGCCGACTTGGCGGGGTCCCAGCAGCGCAACGGCCGGCGACGTGTCGAGCATTTCGAGGACTTCAGGGGTAATTCTGCGGACAATCATCCTTGCATTTATGGAGCATGACTCCATAAATGCAAGGTAAATGTCGCTGATAGCAAGGTTATGGAGTGCTGCAGAGGGAGCTCACAGCGGCTACTTGCGGGGTGGAGCTGAACTGCAGCGCAATAGGGGAGGGGATCGCTGATCCTGTGGTCATACCAAACTGATATGGACGCTCGCGCCGCTTAAGCGGGCGAGGGGGGCCGTTCCCTCAATCAGAGTCCACTCGCCTTGGTGAGATTGACGCGGAAGCGGTCGCGGCGGCGCTGGTACGTGCGGGTCATTTCTGCACTGGCATGGCCGAGCTGCTTCTGCACGTGGCGCTCCTCGACCTCGGCCGAAGAGGCAAGGCCAGCACGCAGCGAATGGCCCGCAAAAAGCCCGGTCCGTTCGGACTCGGTCAGATCGCCGCGGATGCCGGCGGCAAGGGCGGTACGTTTGACCAGACGGGCGATTTCCTGGTCGTTGAGCCGTTCGGTGCCGACCTTTTTGCCTTGACCGGTCACGCGGCGAAACAGTGGGCCATGGGAAATGCGGGCAAGGTTCAGCCAGGTCTCCAGGGCCACGACAGGGCAGGTGATGTCGGCCGATCCACGGCCGATCTCGACCTCGCGCCAGCCGGTTTTTCCGCGCAACGTCACCAGCAGGCCTTTGGGAAAAAAGGCGATCCAGCCCGAAGAATCCTGGGTCTGATCGCGGCCGCAATCGAGGCCGACGATCTCCGAGCGGCGCAGCGCACCGGCAAAGCCGAGCAGCAGCATCGCCCGATCTCTCAGGCCGCGCAGGGTCCCCCTGTCGAGCGTCTCCAGCATGGCGATCAGATCTTCGGGCAGGATCGCTTCCTTCTGCCGGGGAGGGCGGGCATGGGCATTGCGGATGCCGGCCATGACGGTCGCGATGGCACGGTGTTTCCGGTCGAGCTTTTCTGTCCCGCGCTGGGCATAGTTCCAGCTCAGGGACGCGAGCCGTCGTTCGATGGTCGACACGGATTTCTTGTCGCCGCTGCCGGCGCCGGAAGCGAGCGCGGTGATGTAGAGCCCGACGGTCTCGGGATCCGGCGGCATGGTGGCAAAACCCTGGCGCCGGGCCCAGTCGGAAAAGTGCTTCCAGTCGGCGGCGTAGGCGCGCCGGGTGTTGGCGGAACTGGCCGCCTTGACATAACCGCGTGCCCGTTCGGCCAGATCGCCGAGCTGCCCAGGAAGGCGGCCTGCAGGCATGACTTCGGCAGGCAGGGCAGGGGGTGAGGAGCGGTCGGCATCGCCGGCGGAAAGCCAACGATTTGGCTTTTCGAGTGACGAACGGTGAGTGTCCGGTGCGCCTTCCGGCGTATCGGAAGGTCCGGTGGACCTTTCGAAGGACTGCGAACGCCCGAAGGGCTGAGAGCCATAGCGGAGGGTCAGGCCGCCGTCGGCACCGACGACAGCGCCGGGCTCGATGGCCGCCTCCGCCTGCCGGCCCATGGCCATCACGACATCGACAATGTCGGGCAGGTCATCGACGGAGACATCGTCATGACGGCGATTTTGACCCGGAACAGCGTTTTCAGAGCTGCTCTCTCGTCGAGGCGAACGCCGTTTGCTATGGTTTTCCGGATTTTGCGCGACGTGAGAGGCCATTTCGGCAGTAGGCCATCAAATGAATGATAAGGCAAGATTATCGTTCATTTGACGTGATCGACAGGCTGTGCGCTTTAGATGCCGAAAGGATGCAAGAACCGCACAGATCTGATTGGCTGGAATTGTCAGCTTGTTTGCGCTGCTGGCCAACGATTTCATCGGCCGCCCGTCGGGAGCGCGATCTAGAGCCTGGCAGCCACAGACCGTAACCACGCGGCGCATAGGGTAGCCATTCCGTGGGAACATCATCACTTGGGCCTTGCGGCTGGTAGTACCGTCGAAATGTGTGTCAGGCGCTCTGTTCGACATCCGTGATTGCCAAGCGTGGCCTTGTCCTCAAAGTCAGCGCCTCCTAGGGGTCGGAACAAGAACTGCTCAAAATCGTACGCTAAGACCGGACTGAGCAGGAACTTTATGCGGCACGTCGTAGTGCAACCGGGAGGCGGAGCGACCTGAAGCCTTCCGGAAGATGTTGCTCGCTGTCCCAAGTGTAGATGCCCGTCAGGTTGATATGTTGAGATGGACGGCTCCTGCTCCAACCGCTGTGCCATAGTGGCGTGCGGGTAGAAAACTGGAGGAGCAGTTGATGAAAACGATCGCGACGATTGGCCTTGATCTGGCGAAGAATGTTTTTCAGGTGCATGGTGTCGATGATGCCGGAAACGTTTTGGTTCGGCGGCAACTTCGGCGAGCTGAGGTGCTACGGTTTTTCAGCAGCATCCAGCCTTGCCTTGTTGGCATCGAAGCGTGCGGCAGCTCACATTACTGGGCGCGGGAAATCGAAAACTCGGCCATACTGTCAGGCTTATGCCGGCTGGCTACGTGAAGCCGTATGTCAAAGGGCAAAACCGATGCCGCCGATGCAGAGGCGATCTGCGAGGCCGTGACACGACCAACAATGCGTTTTGTTGCTGCCAAGTCTGCCGAGCAACAGTCTGTACTGATGATGCACAAGGTTCGCGAGCTTCTTGTCCGCCAGAGGACGATGCTGATCAATTCATTGCGTGGGCACTTAAGCGAATTCGGCATTATCGGAGCTGGCGGAGCAAAGAACGTGCCCAAGCTTGTCGAACATTTCCACGAGATGCAGAGCACATTGCCTGAAGTGGCTCGGACAATCCTATGGGCGATAATCGATCAGCTGCGGCGCTTAGGCGCCGAAGTCGTAAAGATCGAAAAGAAGATCGTCGACGCTGTGAGATCTGACGCCGCAGCAAGGCGCCTTCTCTCAATACCGGGCGTAGGGCCCATAACGGCGAGTGCGATCACCGCGGCCGTGGCGGACATCAAGAACTTTCTTCCGGACGGCGCTTCGCTTCCTGGTTGGGATTGACACCAAGACCGCACAGCTCCGGCGGAAAGGAACGCACAAGCGGCATCAGTAAGCAGGGTGACGGATACATTCGAAAGCTATTGGTTGTCGGTGCAACCGCAATAATTCGTTTCGCCAAAATGGGAGCAGCGCCAGTCACGATTGGGCTGTGAGCCTGATGGATCGAAAGCCGGCACGCGTCGTAACGGTCGCACTTGCAAACAAAACAGCGAGGATCATCTGGGCGCTGTTGATACGAGAACAGCGGTATATGAAAGCCGTCACGGCTTAAGTGAGATTTCGGGCGTATCATTACGTCCGAGATGGCGGAGAGGTGCTGAAATGTGATGATCGAGCCGGTCGAACCGGAGACGAGGAAAGCCCTGGGAGCATTGAGCTTCAAAGCTCGATGATGTGTTTGGGACCTTGTCTGCGGACTTCATCATGGCCAGCGACCAGTGCGGTCGCGCGAGTAGGCCGGACACATGATTGCAATCGACCGCGAGATATCACATGAATCACCCTGTGCCGCAGGAGCCGTCCACACATGCTCCCAACTCAGCGGCGAGATATGCTTGAGCAGATGGTCCGGAATCTCACGACGCGCGTTGCGTAAATGGGTGACGGCCCGTTCGAGATAGACAGTGTTCCAGTGTACGATTGCACTGACGACGAGGTTGAGGCCGGAGGCGCGGAACGCTTGGCTTTCGAACGATCGGTCCCGGATTTCGCCACGCTCGTGGAAGAAGACGGCGCGCTTGAGCTTGTGCGCAGCCTCACCCTTGTTGAGGCCGGCCTGACAACGCCGGCGTAGCGCTGGGCTCGAGTACCATTCGATCATGAAGAGGGATCGCTCGATCCGGCCAGTTCCCGTAGCGCCCTGGCGAGCTGGCTTTCCTTCGGGGATGCTGACAGCTTCTTCAGGATCGTGGACGGCACCACGGCGCGCGTCGTGATCGACGCCGCCAGATGGAGCAGATCGTCCCAATGGTCGAGAATCAGAGTGGCGTTGATCGGTGCCCCGATGTGGTTCGACAGCGCCGGGTATGTATCGCCTTTCTCGAATGTGTGGAATTTCCGGTCCTTGAGGTTGCGCAGCCGAGGCGCAAAGCGTTTGCCGATCAGGGTGAACAGTCCGAAGACATGGTCGCTTGCACCGCCCGTATCGGTGAAGTGTTCCTGGATGTCGAGGATCGTGTCCTGATCGAACAGCCCATCGAGCACATAGGCGGCCTCGCTTTCGGTCGGGCTGATCGGCAGGATGCTGAAATAGCCGTACTGATCTGACAGATGGCTGTAGAACTTCGAGCCCGGCTCGCTGCCGTAGTGCAGATTGACGTCGCCGCGCTTCGCGGCTCGGTCGCTCGCGCGGAAGAATTGGCCATCAGATGATGCCGTCGTGCCATTGCCCCAAAGGCGAGAATGCGGATGGCGGCTGTGTGCGTCCGTCACGCAGGCCTGCGCCGCGCGGTAGGTCTCGGATCGCGCATGGAATGTGCGCATCCAGCCGATCTGGTGAGCGCTGATCCCCTTCGATGCGCTCGCCATCCGCTTCGGACCGAGGTTGGTCGCATCGGCCAGCACGCCGGCCAGCATTGCCGAGACATTTCTTGGGATATCACCGGTGCGGACGTGCGTGAAGTGGTCGGCAAAGCCGGTCCAATCGTGAACTTCCCTCAACAGGTCTGGCACCTCCACCATTGGATACATATCGCTGATTTCGGCATTGAGTTCCTCGGCTGCAGCGGGAACCTCGCCGGCGATTGGCGTGACGATCAACGTGCCGGCCTCAAGACGAACACCTTCGAGCTTTCCGGACCGTGCTCTGTGGGCGAGGCGCTTCAAGTTGAAGTCGAGTATCTGGCGCGCTTCGGCAAGCCACTGCGCGCCATCAGCTTGGACGCCCAGTCCAAGGCGATCCCCTCTTTCATCGTGGTGAATGTCGACCGCGGCATAAGATGCTCGTCGATCGGTCGGAAGGATCGACTGCCGTTGACCCAAACCTCCGCGGATCTAAGCCGGTCCCGCAAAGCCGCGAGCGTCGCAATCTCGTAGAGACGGCGATTAGGCTTTCCCTGTTCGAGGATGAGCCGACGATCAGCTTGCCTCAAGTGGGTGACCGGGACGCGATCCGGGAGTGTCCGACGGCTCTCGGCATACAGGCGTTTCAGCAGCGAAACTGCCGCAAGAAGCGGATCGTGTCGCCGCGCCGATTGGAACGTGAACGCCTGCAGGAACGCACCGGCATACTTGTGGACGGTCGCATATTGCTCGGTCGCCAAGGTCAACGGCGACGCCTCGTTGTCCTCGATCATCGATTCGAGCTCTGGCTTCATGCGGAGCAGCCGATGCCAGCCGACCTTCTGGTCGAGAACCTCCAAAGCATTCCTTCCATAGTCGTTGGCGGACTGCAGGGCAGTGATCGTATCGAGGAACATGCGCAGAGCCTTGGCGGTATCCGGCCTGCAATCCATGTGCCGCTGCTTCTTCCGGTTATTGGCCTGAGAAAACAACCGACCCATCAGCTTGATGAACATCGAGACTGCATCGTCGGTGAGCTTCTGGCCGAGCTTGATAATCTGCGCCACGATCAAGGCGTGCCGGCGACTGGCGTTGAAGTCATTGGCCAGCCAGGCCGGCGTGGCGTTGCCCTCACGGATCATCTGGTCCCACCGTCCCGACGGGACACGAAGCTGCAAACTCGGGTCGATCTCCAGCGTCCGCAGGAATGCAACCCGTTCAATCAGCCCGACTAGGTTGGATGCACCCGGCGCTTCCGGTGCGGATCGCAGCCAATGAAAGCGCGTCTGGGCGATGGCCGGGTCAACCTCCAACAGCCTATCCAATAATGGAAGCTTATCGAGCGGAATTTCTTCGATCAGCACGCTCTCTGCCCGACGACGAGCAATCGAGCGGCCCGCGAGCCCTATTCGCTCGATCGTCTCGGTCACCGGAAGCAAGGAACCGCGTTCCCGAAAAGACGTGGCGATGGCTTTCGCAATCCCGACGCTGTCGTCGGATATCGTTGCCGTCTGAATCGCAGCCAGCAGCGCCGCTCGACGATCTTGTGCCGTCGCGCTTCTCCTATCGAGATACGCCATGAGGCGCGCCGCATGGTCGCGACGGGTCTCTTGACGGCGCGCATAGAGCGCGAACGTTCCGAGGTCGGCGCCGACCTGATCGGCAACATACTTTAGCATTGCGCGAGGCGGGGTCTCTCCAGCCGCGAGCACTCTACCCGGGTGGCGCATCAGGCAAAGCTGAACAGCAAAGCCGAGCCGATTGTGTTCTCGCCTGCGGAGGTCAATCTCAAGCCTGTCAGCCGACGACAGCGAATAGTGTCGGATCAGGCTGTCCTCGTCGGTCGGCACACTGAAAAGCTTTTGCCGATCTTGATCTTTGAGAAGCTTCCGTCTGCGCATCGCCCGACTCCATCACAACACTCGATGGAACGATGTCAAAATGGGCGGCGCATACGTCTTGCCTTGGCTACCTATCCACAGACATCAATTGCACTACCGCCAATATCTCACTCGGGTTCTCGCTCCGTTCGCCTTAGCGTACGATTTTAGGCAGTTCTTGTTCCGACCCCTTCCTGCGATGCCGAAAGCCGCTTGCGAAATCGGTCACGACGATCGCTGAGGCCAATTCGTACCCGGACAACCAATATCTGAACAACCGAATCGAACAGGATCATCGACGCATCAAGCGCCGGATACGTTCAATGCTGGGATTCAAAATCAAGCTCCAGCGCCGCGACGATCCTGTCTGGAATCGAGATGGTTCACATGATGCGCAAACGACAGGCGAGATACGCCTGCAATCCAGCACCATCGCTCGCCGAGCAGTTCGAAATCCTGGCCGCATGAAAACTGAGCAGAAGCCTTTCCGCGCCTCAAGTTCGAGTTTGCGACAGAACCATCGAGATACCACTTGTCGCCAAGGCGGCCAGCAGATCGGCGTCGTATCTCATTGGCGAAATGCCGTCCAAATTTCTCCGCCCAGTCCCGGATCGTCTGGTGGGTAACGATGATGCCGCGGGCCGCCAGCATGTCCTCGACCATGCGCAGGCTAAGCGGGAAGCGGAAGTAGAGCCAAACCGCATGCGAGATGATCTCGGCCGGAAAGCGGTGGCGGCGATAAAGCGGATCACGGGCAATCTTCGACATGCTGCCTGATTGCAGATTTCCGTCAGCCTTCAGTTAACTTTTCGGTACCCTTCGGCCTTTGCTTGCGGCGCGATTTTGACCGCTGGCCCTGATGTTGTCCGCTTGAACCGATCCCAATCACGTTAGAGCGCTGCAATTGCGCCAGACAACGCCACGGGTTCTTCGGATTGAGCGGTCCATTCCGCTTTGCTTGTCACATCACATCATTGTCACACCGCCACCTGTTGTGCCCGATGGGCGAATTAAGATTTTGCTTATGCGCTTGCCGCTACCGTTGACGTTTTTGGCTCATAGGCCGTGCCTCTGGCCATGACTGCCCAGGCGATGCGGGCGATCTTGTTGGCGAGAGCAACAGCAACGAGCTTGAACGGCTTGCTGGCCAAAAGTGACCGAGCCCAATCTGCCAGTGCGGTTCTGGTTTTGCCGTTCTTCATGCTGTAGAGCGCCACATGGGCTCCCACGACCAGCAGCTTTCGTAGCTGGCGATTACCCATCTTCGAAATGTGACCAAGCCTTGGTTTGCCGCCGGTGGAATGCTGTCTGGGCACAAGTCCTATCCATGCCGCAAACTCTCGGTCGCACCGAAACACACCCGCGTCGGGAACACTGGCTGAGAGGCAAGAAGCCACGATTGGACCGATGCCAGGGATGGTGGCGAGTTGGTGCTGACCAGATCCCTGCGATGAGTGCTCAGGATGATCTTGTCGAGTTTTGCTATATCTGCCTCGATATCGACCAGCATTGTTGACAGAGACTTCAGGGCAAGACGTGCGGCGCAGGTAGCGCCGTATCGCTTTCGTCATCGATCCTGGCGAGCAGTTGCCGGACATTGCGGGCACCTTGCGCGACAACAGCCCCAAGCTCGGCAAAGTGCCCCCGCAAGGCATTGATCAGGGCTGTGCGTTGCGAAATCAGGAGATCGCGGGCGCGATGCTGCATCAATGTCCCCTGCCGATCTTCGCTCTTGGCCGGTACGAAGCGCATCGATGGACGCGTAACCGCTTCACAGATGGCAGCTTGATCGTGTCCCACCGCGTGGTGTAGCTGGCGGCATTAGCCGCCCGTGCTGTCCGGCATAGCCGGGTTGATCAGCGCGCCACGGCGGGCAGGCTGATGAGGGGATCATCGCTCAACTGTCCGACGCTTTCCAGCGTCATGTAGCGGGCGCGCTGGACGGCCCATTCGTCGTTCTGCTCAAGCAGCAGCGCGCCGACGAGGCGGACGATGGCGTCGTCGTTCGGAAAGATGCCGACGACGTCGGTGCGCCGCTTGATCTCGCCGTTGAGACGCTCGATCGGGTTCGTCGAGTGGAGCTTGGCCCGGTGCTCCTTCGGGAAGGTCATGTAGGCGAGCACGTCGGGCTCGGCGTCGTCGAGGATGGCGGCGAGCTTCGGCACCTTCGGCCGGATCTGGTCGGCGACGGCCCGTCACTGGGCGCTGGCGGCTTCCGGTGTCTCTTGCGCGAAGGCGGTGGCGATGAAGGCCTAGACGACGCGACGACCGCTCTTGCCGGCATGCGCCAGCACGTTCCTCATGAAGTGGACCCGGCAGCGCTGCCAGGTGGCCGTGAGTACCTTTATGACGGCCGCCTTCAGGCCCTCATGCGCATCGGAGACGACGAGCTTTCACGCCGCGCGGCCGCGGCGCATCAGCTTGCGCAGGAACTCCGTCCAGATCGGCTCGGCCTCCGAGGTGCCGATCTCCATGCCCAGCACCTCGCGCCGGCCGTCGCTGTTGACGCCGACCGCGATGATGACGGCGACGGAGACGATGCGGCCGCCGCGCCGGACCTTCAGGTAGGTCGCGTCGATCCACAGATACGGCCAGTCGCCTTCGATCGGCCGCTCAAGGAAGGCTTTCACCTTGCCGTCGATCACTTCGCACAGCCGCGAGACCTGGCTCTTCGAGATGCCGCTCATCCCCATCGTCTTGACGAGATCGTCAACCAGGCGCGTCGAGATGCCCTGGACATAGGCCTCTTGGATCACCGCCGTCAGCGCCTTCTCGGCCATCCGGCGCGGCTCCAGGAAGCCCGGGAAGTAGGAACCCTTCCGGAGCCTCGGGATGCGCAGCTCGACCGTGCCGGCGCGCGTCTCCCAGTCCCGGTCGCGGTAGCCATTGCGCTGGGCCGTCCTGAGCGGCGACTTCTCGCCCCAGGCGGCGCCGGTCGCGGCACCAACTCCATCTCCATCAGCTTCTCGGCGGCGAAGCCGATCATCTCGCGCAGAAGATCGGCATCAGGCGTCTTCTCCACAAGCGTGCGCAGGTTCATCATGTCGTCGGTCATCGCTGTTCCTTCCAGAAAGGTTGGCTTCGACAACCAGACCCTACCGGAAAGCGCCGATGACCACCGCGTTACCAGCTACACCACGTCTCGGGACGTCACCGGCAGCCGCGTCAGCAGCGTCATTCTTCTGCCGCCGCAGATAGGGTTTGAACTAGGCAGGTGGGATCAGACGAACCTCATGACCGATCGCCGTTAGAGCCCGCGCCCAATGATGCGCTGTCGCGCAAGTTTCCATCCCGATCAGGCATGGTGGCACGGCGCCGAAGAATGTCAGCATCTGGCCGCGTCGAAGTGATCTGCGCAGCACAACCTGGCCGCCCTCATCGACGCAATGAAGCTGGAAAACGTTCTTTGCGATATCGAGACCGATGGTGGTAATCTTGTTCATGGTGGATGGCTCCTCTCTCAGGTTTTGCAATAAACCTAGTTTGGCACACTGACGCCACCGGAGGGCGCCATCCACTACATCACGTTAATCGCGGAGCAATTCCGGCCAGATACGGCGATGTCACGATCACGTCCCCAACAGTTAAAAGCGCCAGCGCCACCCGCCGAGATCATTGCGCACGCAGCATAGCCCTCCTACCGCTTTTTCTTCAGCCTAAGATTGCCGAGGAAATGCTGTTGGGGCGCTACATTGTGGTGCCTTACGAGATAAACTGTTGTTGGGCCAAAAATTTCGCTTCTGAATACGTCCGTCGCTCGCACCGCAAGCAGCCGAGCCACCAATCCGGTCGTCTGCGCCTTGCTTATTGCCTCAGGCGATGGTCCGGAAGGACGTCGGCGTCATGCCGCGCCGCGCCCGGAAGGCGCGAATGAAATGCGATGAATCGCAGAAGCCGGTCGAGGTCGCTATCTCGGTCACCGAATTGTCGGTGTGGCGCAGCAGGAACTCGGCATATTCGAGGCGCATGATCTTGTAGGCGAGGCTCGGCGCCATGCTCACCGCGTGCTGGAAATGGCGTTCCAGCCGACGCCTACTGGCGCCGAGGCGACGCGCGACCTCGGCGGCGGACAATGGCGCGTCGATGTGCTGCTGCATCAAGAGCAGCGCCTTCTGCACAAGCGCGTCGTCGGTGGTGAGGTCAAGCGGTATGCCGGGCTGCGCCTTCTCTGCGCGCAGCGCGTCGTCGATGATCATGATGTGCAGGCTCTTGCGCGCCTGCGCCCGGCCGACATGCTTTTCGACGAGATGGGCGGCGAGATGTGCGGAGCTCGCGCCGCCGGAACAGGTCAGGCGGTCGCGGTCGACGATGAAGATCTGGTCGGACACCGGCTTCAGCCCGTCGAACTGCTCGAGGAAGTCGGCATGGTGAAACCAGCTGACGCAGCACCGATAGCCGTCCATCAGTCCGGCCCGGTGCAGGATGAATGCGCCTGTGCAGACGCCGACGAGCGGCACCCTGGACGCGGCTGCCCGCTGCAGATAGCGGGCATATTCGGGGCTGAGGTTGGGGATCTCGTCGATCAGTCCGCCGACCACAACGATGTAGTCGTACCTCTTTGGGTCGCCGAGCCGCTCCGTCGGCTGGACCAGCACGCCACAGCTCGACGCCACCGGGCTCATCGTGTCCGAAAGCACGGTCCATTCGCACAGGATCGGCCGGCTGCGATCGCCTTCGTCCGCCGCGAGCCTCAGTACGTCCACGAAATTGGCGAAGGCGCAAAGCGTGAAGCGGCGAGCCAATATGAACCCGACCGACAGGCGGGGCGCCGTCGTTCCCCGCCTTGGGAACCGGCTGGATCTGGGGCTGACTTGCATGCGGCCTCCACGATGACGTCGTCGCACTGGTAACACTACGCTGTCGCAAACGTTCTGTCCAACCGAGGCCCGGTCCAGCATACTCCCCCTACCTTGAACTTCGGGGTGTGCCATGAGCCGCTTTTCTTTTTCGTCACTGCTGACCAACGCCCTGACCGGCAACAAGAATTGGCAGCCGCAATGGCCGGATGCCGAGCCCAAGGCCGAGTATGACGTCGTCATCGTCGGAGCGGGCGGCCACGGCCTCGGCGCTGCTTACTACCTCGCCAAGGAACACGGCATCACCAATGTCGCCATCATCGAGAAGGGTTGGCTCGGCGGCGGCAATACGGGGCGCAACACCACCATCATCCGCTCCAACTATCTCTATGACGAAAGCGCCATGCTCTACGAGCATGCGATGAAGCTGTGGGAGGGGCTGTCCCAGGAGCTTAACTACAACATCATGTTCTCGCAGCGCGGCGTGATGATGCTGGCGCACAATGTGCATGACATACAGAGCTTCAAGCGCCACATTTATTCCAACCGGCTGAACGGCATCGACAACGACTGGCTGACGCCGGAACAGGCGAAGGAATACTGCCCGCCGCTCAACATCGAGAAGGGTGCCCGCTATCCGGTGATGGGCGCCGCACTGCAGCGCCGCGGCGGCGTGGCGCGGCACGATGCGGTCGCCTGGGGTTATGCACGCGGCGCCGCGTCGCGCGGCGTCGACATCATCCAAAACTGCCCGGTGACGGCGATCCGCCGCGACGCTTCCGGCCGGGTGACCGGCATCGAGACGGCGCGCGGCTTCATCAAGGCGAAGAAGGTGGCGGTTTCGGCAGCCGGCAACACCTCGGTGGTGATGGACACGGCCGGCGTGCGGCTGCCGCTGGAGAGCTTCCCGCTGCAGGCGCTGGTGTCGGAGCCGGTCAAGCCAATCTTCCCCTGCGTCGTCATGTCGAACACCGTGCACGCCTATGTCAGCCAGTCCGACAAGGGCGAGCTGGTCATCGGCTCGGGCACTGACCAGTACGTCTCCTACAGCCAGCGCGGCGGCCTGCCGCTGATCGAGCACACGGTGGCGGCGATCTGCGAGGTGTTCCCCATCTTCACGCGCATGCGCATGCTGCGCAAATGGGGCGGCATCGTCGACGTCACGCCCGACCGCTCGCCGATCCTCGGCAAGACGCCGGTGCCGGGGCTCTACGTCAACTGCGGCTGGGGAACGGGCGGCTTCAAGGCGACGCCGGGATCGGCCCACGTCTTCGCCCACACCATCGCCCGCGACGAGCCGCATCCGATCAACGCGCCGTTCACGCTCGAACGCTTCACCACGGGGCGGCTGATCGACGAAGCCGCCGCCGCCGCCGTCGCGCACTGATTTCTTGTGCGGGCATGACCTCGTCCGGAAATGGGTTTCCGCTTGTCGTGGTCATGCCCTGAGGAGGACCCAAAGATGCTGCTCATCCGCTGCCCCTACTGCGAGGCCGAGCGCCCGGAGCTCGAATTCTCCTATGCTGGCGAGGCCCATATCGCGCGTCCCGCCGACCCCTCTAAGCTGAGCGACGAGGAATGGAAGAACCACCTGTTCATCCGCTCCAACCCGCGCGGGACCCACTTTGAGCGCTGGCGCCACCAGCATGGCTGCGGCCGGTTCTTCAACGCCGTCCGCGACACCGTCAGCGACAAGTTCGTGATGACATACCAGGCGGGACTGCCCCGTCCGACTGAGGCCGAACTCAAGGAAGCACGGTCATGACCATCTATCGCATTTCCGCAAAGGGCCGCATCGACCGGCACAAGCCGGTGCGTTTCACGTTCAACGGCACAAGCTATGCAGGCTTTGCCGGCGACACGCTCGCCTCGGCGCTGCTGGCCAACGGTGTCCACCTCGTCGGCCGGTCGTTCAAGTACCATCGCCCGCGCGGCATCCTCTCGGCCGGCTCCGAAGAGCCGAACGCGCTGGTCGGCGCCGATCGCGGCCCCGGCCGCTTCGAGCCAAACAACAGGGCGACAGTGCTCGAGGTCTTTGACGGGCTGAACACCACCAGCCAGAACCATTGGCCGTCCCTCCAGCGCGACATCGGAGCGGTCAACGACGCGTTCTACATGCTGTTCTCGGCCGGCTTCTACTACAAGACGTTCATGTGGCCGAAGTCGTTCTGGAACAAGGTCTACGAGCCGTTAATCCGCGGCGCGGCGGGCCTCGGAAACTCGCCCACTGCGCCGGATCCGGACACCTACGCCAGCCGCTTCGCCCATTGCGACGTCTTGGTCGTCGGCGCGGGCCCTGCGGGCCTGGCCGCGGCTCTCGAGGCCGGCAAGGGCGGCGCCAAGGTCATGCTGGTCGACGAGCAGGCCGAACTCGGCGGCTCGCTGCTTTCTGAAACCGACGCCGGCATCAACGGCCTGTCTGGTTGGCAATGGCTGGAGGAGACGCGTGCCGCGCTAGCCGCGATGAACAACGTGACCGTGCTGCCGCGTACCACAGCGATCGGATACTACCACCAGAACCTGGTCGGCCTGTGCCAGCGGCTCACCGACCATCTTGCCAACCCGCCAGAAAGCGCCCCGCGCGAACGC
Source organism: Aminobacter sp. SR38 (assembly GCF_014843375.1). Classification (NCBI taxonomy): domain Bacteria; kingdom Pseudomonadati; phylum Pseudomonadota; class Alphaproteobacteria; order Hyphomicrobiales; family Phyllobacteriaceae; genus Aminobacter; species Aminobacter sp. SR38. Next base: position 185,527 of record NZ_CP062119.1, on the reverse strand, counting down.
ATGTGGAAGGTGCGCGCCAAGCAGGTCGTGCTTGCCCAGGGCTCGATCGAAAAGCCGCTCGTCTTCGACGGCAACGACCGGCCCGGAGTGATGCTGGCTGGCGCAGCCCGCAGCTACCTGAACCGCTACGGCGTGAAGGTCGGCGACCGGCCCGCCGTCGTCACGTCGCACGATTCAGCCTGGCTGGCGGCATTCGACCTCGCCCAGGCCGGCGTCAAGATAGCCGCGATCGTCGATCTGCGCGCATCAGTCGCCGACCACCTCCTGGCTCGCGCCAAGGCGCTGGGCATCGAGGTGCTGGCGGGCTGGACGGTCACCGGAACCAGCGGCCGCTTGCGGGTCAGCTCGGTGCGCGCCAATCCGGTGAGCCGCAACGGCGTCGTCGGGCCGGCCCGGACCATCGTCTGCGACGCTCTCCTGATGAGCGGCGGCTGGACGCCGAGCGTCCACCTGTTCTCCCATACCAAGGGCAAGCTCGACTGGAACGAGGACAGGCAGATGTTCCTTCCCGGCGAGTGCCCCGAGCAGAGCCGCTGCGCCGGCGCCGGCAACGGCAGTTTCGGCCTCGCAGCCGCGCTGGCGGAAGGGGCCGCATCCGGTGCAGGTGCGGCCGCGGATGCGGGGTATGCAGCAGCGGCGGCAGCGTACCGGGTCGATGGCGAGGTGACGCTGACCGGCGTCAGCAACCGCGAACTGCCGACCGACAAGAACGCCGCGGGCGCCAAGGCTTTCGTCGACTTCCAGAACGACGTGACGGCCAAGGACATCCGGCTCGCCGTGCGCGAAGGCTTCAGGTCGATCGAGCACATCAAGCGCTACACCACCACCGGCATGGCGACCGACCAGGGCAAGACGTCCAACATCAACGGCCTCGCCATCGCTTCGGACGCGGTGAAGCGTCCCGCCCCAGCAGTAGGGCTGACGACGTTCCGTCCGCCCTATACGCCAACCACTTTCGGCGCCTTCGCCGGCTACGCCAGGGGCAGCCTGTTCGAGGTGACGCGCAAGACGCCGATCGACGCCTGGGCCGAGGAGAACGGCGCCGTGTTCGAGCCGGTCTCGCTGTGGCGCCGCGCCTGGTACTTTCCGAAGCCCGGCGAAGATATGCACAAGGCGGTGGCGCGCGAGTGCGCGGCGGTGCGCGAATCCCTAGGCATGTTCGACGCCTCGACCCTCGGCAAAATCGAGATCGTCGGGCCGGATGCAGCCGAGTTCCTGAACCGTATGTACACCAACCCATGGAGCAAACTCGCGCCGGGCCGGTGCCGTTACGGCGTGCTGCTCGGCGAGGACGGCTTCATCCGCGACGACGGAGTCATCGGGCGCATGACCAGCGATCGCTTCCACGTCACCACGACAACCGGCGGGGCCGCACGCGTGCTGTCCTTGATGGAGGACTACCTTCAGACCGAGTGGCCGGAACTGAAGGTGTGGCTCACTTCCACCACCGAGCAATGGGCCGTGATCGCCCTCAACGGGCCGAATGCACGCAAGCTGCTGGAGCCGCTGGTCGAGGGCATCGACCTCTCGGAAGAAGCGTTTCCGCACATGTCGGTGGCCGAAGGACGCATCTGCGGGGTGCCGACACGCCTGTTCCGCATGAGCTTCACCGGCGAGCGCGGCTATGAGATCAATGTGCCAGCACGCTACGGCCGTGCGATCTGGGAGCAGCTCTACCAGGCCGGCCAGCAATACGGCATCATACCCTACGGCACGGAGACGATGCACGTGCTGCGCGCCGAGAAGGGCTACATTGTCGTCGGCCAGGACACCGACGGCACCTTGACCCCGGACGATGCCGCCCTCGGCTGGGCGATCGGCAAGGCCAAGCCCGACTTCGTCGGAAAGCGCTCGCTCACGCGTCCGGACATGCTGAAGGCGCACCGCAAGCAACTCGTCGGGTTGCTGACCTCCGACCCCAACACGGTGCTGGAGGAGGGCGCCCAGATCGTCCTCGATCCGAACCAGGCCCTGCCGATGAAGATGGTGGGCCATGTCACGTCGTCCTACTGGAGCGCCACGCTCGGACGGTCTATCGCCTTGGCGGTGATCGAAGGCGGCAGGGCGCGCGAAGGCGAGACGATCCATGTGCCGACGCCGGGCACCACCCACACCGCGAAGGTCGTGGGCACGGTGTTCTTCGATCCCGAAAACAAGCGACTGAGCGCGTAGGAGGCGGTCATGCTCCATGAACATCATCCGCTGATCGGCAAGGAAATCGCGGTTCGCAAGATCTCGCCGCTGAGCATCCGGGCGGCCGCCGACGAGGCGCGGTTCAGCCTGAGGATCGACCCTGCTCGCGCCGCGCTCGCGGCCGGCGCCCTCGGCTGTGCGCTGCCCGGCAAGATCGGCGGGGTCGCATCGTCGAACGGCGTCACCGCGCTTCGGCTCGGCCCGGACGAATGGTACGTGGTCGCGTCGCCTGCGCAGCGCGCTGCCATAGAGGCCGGGTTCGCCGAACTCTATGCAACGACGCCGCACAGCCTCGTGGACATCAGCGACCGCGAGGTAGGCATCGAGGTCGAGGGGACGGCGGCACTACTCGCGCTGACCTCGGCAATCGCCTTCGACATCGAGGTCATGCCGGTCGGCAGCGGCTGCCGCACGCTCTTCGACAAGGCGCAGATCGTGCTCATCCGCGAGGCCGAGGACCGCTTCCGCATCGAAGTATGGCGTTCATTCGCCTATCACGTCTGGGGCATCCTCCAGGCGGCCAGCCGCGAAGTCGCACTCGACATCTGACCCCATCCCCAAGGAGGAAACCATGCTGAATACCAACGCGTCCGCGCCGCTCGGCGACGCGGCGATCGCCGCCGCCATCGACCGCGAGCTCGACAGGCAGAAGAACCAGATCGAACTGATCGCCTCGGAAAACATCGTCTCGGCCGACGTGCTGGCCGCGCAGGGCTCAGTGCTGACGAACAAGTATGCCGAGGGCTATCCGGGCCGCCGCTACTATGGCGGCTGCGAGTTCGTCGACGAGGTCGAGACCATCGCCATCGAGCGCGCCAAGCAGCTTTTCGGCGCCGGCTTCGCCAACGTCCAGCCGCACTCCGGCGCGCAGGCCAACCAGGCGGTGTTCCTGGCGCTCCTCAATCCCGGCGACAGGGTGATGGGCATGTCGCTCGCCCATGGCGGACATCTGACGCATGGCTCGCCGGTGACCATGTCGGGCAAGTGGTTCGACATCGTCAGCTACGAAGTGCGCCAGTCCGACCAGCAGATCGACTACGACGACCTGCGCGCGCGCGCGCTGGATACGAAGCCGAAGCTGATCGTCGCCGGCGCCTCGGCCTATCCGCGCGCCATCGACTTTGCCGCCTTCCGCAGGATCGCCGACGAGGTAGGCGCCCTGCTGATGGTCGACATGGCGCACTATGCCGGCCTCATTGCCGCCGGCGTCTATCCTGACCCGCTGCCGCATGCCCATGTCGTGACGACGACCACGCACAAAACGCTGCGCGGCCCGCGCGGCGGCATGATCCTGACGAACGACGAAGCGCTCGCCAAGAAGATCAACTCGGCGGTGTTCCCGGGCAATCAGGGCGGTCCGCTGATGCATGTCATCGCGGCGAAGGCGGTGGCTTTCGGCGAGGCGCTGCGGCCAGAGTTCAAAGCCTATGCACGGCAGGTGGTCGCCAACGCCAAGGGCTTGAGCGAAACGCTGATCGAAGGCGGGCTCGACATCGTGTCGGGCGGAACGGACTGCCACATGGTGCTAGTCGACCTGAGGCCAAAGGGGGCGAAAGGCCGCGACGCTGAGCATGCACTCGAGCGCGCGGGGCTCACCTGCAACAAGAACTCGATTCCCTTCGACCCGGAGAAGCCAGCGGTCACCTCCGGGGTGCGCCTCGGCACTTCGGCAGGCACCACGCGCGGGTTTGGAGAGGCGGAGTTCCGGCGCATCGGCGAGCTGATCCTGAAGGTGATCGATGCGCTTGCCGCCGCCGGTCCGGAAGGCGACCGTGCGGTCGAGCAGGCGGTGCTGGCCGAAGTCCGAGACCTCTGCCGCCGTTTCCCCATCTACGGATAGTCACCCCCAAGCAGTCTGCCAGCAGTACGTCCGGCGTGCGTCTGCGCGCCGGGCGCTCCCTTGCGACCCTCACGAGGCCGGGCATGTTTCTCAGCGTCTTCGATGTCTTCAAGATCGGCATAGGCCCGTCATCGTCGCACACTATGGGACCGATGACGGCAGCCGCGCGCTTTGTCGACCTGCTTCGGCAGTCAAGGGCGGGGCAGGGCACCACGCGGCTGAGGGCGACGCTCTATGGCTCGCTTGCCTTCACCGGCAAGGGTCACGCCACCGACCGCGCCGTGGCTCTCGGCCTGCTGGGGTATCTTCCGGCCGACCTGGATCCCGACGAAGCGGAGCGATGGCTCGCCGGATTGAAGGAGACAAAGATCCTTCGCATCGAGGGCATGCCGGCGCTTTCCTTCGACACGGATCGCGACATCGTCTTCGACTATGGCCCGGCGCTGTCCGGCCATGCGAACGGCATGATCCTGGAAGCGCTCGATCCGCGCGGCGATGTGCTGCTTGCCGAAACCTACTACTCGATCGGCGGCGGTTTCGTCGTGACTGCGGCCGAGCGGGAGGCACCCGAGGCGTCGCAGGCGGAGCAGACGGCGGCGTGGCCCTATCCGTTCGACAGCGCGGCGTCGATGCTGCGCATGGCGCGCGAGAGCGGCCTTTCGATCGCGGCGATGAAGCGCGCCAACGAGGCCGCATCGCTGTCGGCACCCGAGGTGGAGGCCGGCGTCGGCCGCATATGGGCGGTCATGGACGGCTGCATCGAACGCGGGCTGGCGCAGGAGGGCGAACTGCCGGGCGGGCTGCGCGTGCGCCGCAGGGCCAAGAAGATCCGCGACCAGCTGGTCGGCGAGCGCGGCACCAATTCGAGCCAGCCTCACGTCGCCTCCGACTGGCTGAGCGTCTACGCCATGGCGGTCAACGAGGAGAACGCCGCGGGCGGAAAGGTGGTGACCGCCCCGACCAACGGCGCCGCCGGGGTCGTGCCCGCCGTCCTGCGCTACTATCTCGACCATTGCACTGGCGCCGACCGCGGCAGGGTGGCGGATTTCCTGCTCACGGCCGCCGCGATCGGCGGCCTGATCAAGCACAATGCGTCAATCTCCGGGGCCGAGGCCGGTTGTCAGGGCGAGGTCGGCTCTGCCGCCGCCATGGCCGCAGCGGGCCTCTGCGCGGTGCTCGGCGGATCACCGGAGCAGGTCGAGAATGCCGCCGAGATTGCGCTCGAACACCATCTCGGCATGACCTGCGACCCGGTGGCGGGGCTGGTGCAGGTGCCCTGCATCGAACGCAACGGCATCGCGGCCACCAAGGCGGTCGCGGCTGCTTCGCTGGCGCTGCGCGGCGACGGAACGCATTTCATGCCGCTCGACAATTGCATCGCGGCGATGCGCCAGACCGGCGAGGAAATGAGCGCCAAGTTTAAGGAAACCAGCCTTGGCGGCCTCGCCGTCAACCTGCCGGAGTGTTGAGGCAAGGGCTCACGGTTGCCATGGCCATCATCCGCGGACCGGTAGGTTCTTCGCGACTTCGACGAAGTCGCCGGCGGAGGCGATCCTCCTCCACGTTTGTAAACGTCGACCGCGGGATCAGATACCTTCCAATCAGCTTGTCTAGCTACGATCAGGACTCATTGATCAGAGCCAGAAGATGACGATGGCTGCGATGCAGATGGCGGACATGAAGGTATGGGCGCATCGATCGTAGCGTGTGTGAACGCGGCGCCAATCCTTGATCCTGCCGAACATATTTTCGATTTTGTGGCGCCGGCGGTAGAGGACGGTGTCGTGTGGGATCTGGATCTTGCGGCTTACCTTCGAGGGGATGCAGACGGTGATATTACGTTCGGCCAGGGCGTCACGGAACCATTTCGCGTCATATCCTCTGTCGCCGAGCAGGACTTTGGCCTTCGGGAAGGCGTTGATCATCAGCGCCGCGTCCTTGTAGTCGCTCATCTGCCCCTCGCTTAGCAGCATGATCAACGGTCGTCCGTGTCCGTCGCAGACCGCATGTAGCTTCGAGTTCAGGTCGCCTTTGGTGCGTCCGCTACGTCGGGGAACATTCCCTTTTTGAGCAGGCAGGCTGCCGTCCGATGCGCTTTGAGGTGTGTGGCATCGATCATCAATTGATCCGGTTTCCCGCCCTTGGCTGACAGTGCGGCGAAGATCCGGTTGAATACACCAAGCCGGCTCCAGCGAATGAAGCGGTTGTAGATCGTCTTGGGCGGGCCGTACGCGGCGGGGGCATCGCGCTACCGCAGGCCGTTCCTGATCACGAAGATGATGCCGCTCACAATCCGCCGATCGTCGACCCGCGGTAAACCGTGCGACAGCGGGAAATACGGCTCAATCCGGCGCATCTGCGCCTCCGACAACCAAATCAGATCGCTCACGGCAACGCCTCCTCGCGTCACCACTGAATCAGCGGATCACCGTACCCGCAAGCTCTTTAATGGGTCCTGACCATAGTCCTTGTCTGCGTCAATCCACTGTGATCGGCTTTCGAACATCCGGGTTCCCGTACGGGTGACGCTCGGTTCGCAATTGGCGTACGTACGATTTCGCAAGGCAACACCGCCTCAATACACTTCTGCGAAAGCTCGTTTGTCGCCTTGCTCTTGTTGGCTTGGGGCCTTCCGTCAACTGTCTAGCGCGGAATACAATTGCTTGCTTCCGCTAGTGTGAGGCGCCCACCAACGGAGACGCAGCGAGATGGTCAAGCAGCGCACTGACAGCCGGATTGGCATGGGCTTTGTTCCAGGCGCAGATCGTCTGCATTTTTTTGTGTTCCATGACGAAAGGGCGCAGAGCGAAACGATCGGTCAGGTACCGGCTGGGCCCCCGTGGGTATATGGTTACGCCCATTCCCGCACCCACCAAGGCGAAGACAGCGGATTGGGTGGGAGCCTCCTGCGCGATCTGGGGTGAAACGCCGAGCCGGTCAAACTCGGCGAAAATAATCCGCCTGTAGACCGACCACATGCTTTCCGATCCCATCACGAGTTTTTCTCCTTGCAGGTCGAGTGGGGTGATGGCCTCAAGGTGGGTAAGTGGATGATCGTCAGGCATCGCCACGACCAGATCCTCGTCGCGTATTGTACATGTGGCGACACCTGCAATCGAAAACGGGCCAAGCATGAAGCCGACGTCGATAGCGCGATCAACAAGGGCTGCGCGCTGCTGCTCTGTACCCATGTTGAACAGCTCAATCCGGATATCGGGCCTGTCCAGGCTATATCGTCTCAACAGTGGCGCGAGGAAATCCTGCGCGATGAATGTCATATAGCCAATTTTCACTTGCCCCAGCTGACCGCGTGCCATCTCGTGTCCGATCCGCTCGGTACGTGCGAGTTGATCTAATGCCGCTCGCGCTTGCTCCAGGAAGGCGTGGCCGATTTCTGTCAGGCGGACATTGCGGGTATCGCGGGCCAACAGCCGCGCATTGATATGGACCTCGAGCTGCTTGATGGAGCGGGTAAGCGCAGGCTGCGCCATATGGAGGCGCGCCGCCGCCGCTGTGAAACTCAGCTCATCGGCAACAGCCACGAAACAGCGCAAAAGCCTAACGTTCAGCATTTATAACTCCAACGGTATTAATATGATGCACATTACTATTGGCGCTCAAAAGCGGTCAAGGCTAATTGTGGGCATCAGTCGTCTTGGGGCACTCATGAGGCTGGTATTGAATGCGGATGATTTCGTGGGACCATTGAAGGTCCAGCTTTTTCGTTGCTTTTGAACCGGGAGGAAGATGTATGAATAGGATGTGCCGGACACTTGTTGCCCTTAGCACAACGATGCTGATTGGGCTGTCGACTTATACCGCTACGGCGGAAGAGCCAAAGCCAGAAAAGATTGTCGTGACTGCCTATGGCGGACTATGGGCCGAATCGGTCAAGAAAAACTACGCTCCGTGTTTCGAGAAAAAAACGGGCGTCAGGGTCGAGGTAATGACCGGAGAATCCCCTGACTGGCTGAACAAGGTCAAGGCTAATCCTGGTCACTCGCCGATCGACGTAATTGCGCTCAGCGAACTTGATAGTTTGCGCGCGGCTCGGGACGGTCTACTTGAGCAGATGAGTGTCGAAAAGGTCCCAAATCTCGCCATGATCCCGGACGAGTTCCACAAGCCTTGGAATGACTACGGTGTGTCCGGCAACTACGGCGCTATGGGCGTCATGTATAATAGCGAAGCCGTGACTGCCGCGCCGGCTTCCTGGAAGCAGCTAATCGAAGACATTGCTGCTGGCAAATACGGCAAGAGGGTCTCTTGGCCATCTGGAACCTACACCTGGGGTCCGTCGCAGATTTGGTGGGTCGCTCAGCAATATGGTGGCGATATCGACGTGGCTTTTCAAAAGATGAAGGAAATCAGCCCCTACGTGGTGAAGTTCTGGACGACGCCGGTCGAGGCTCTTAACCTTTTCGCCACCGGGGAAGTTGATGTGCTCGTCTACTGGGACGGCCGTGCTTTCTCGTTCATCAACAAGGGCAATGACTGGGCGAAATTCAGCGTTCCCGAACCGGGCGGAGTCGTCAGTCTAGTTATGCAGTCGGTCGTCAAGGGTGCACATCCCATCGCCTGGGAATACATCAACTGCGTGCTGTCCGTTGAGGGTCAACTCGGCAACTCCGACACGATGCGCTATCCCGGAACGAACAGGACTGTAAGCTACCCAGAGAATCTAGCTGCCGAGTTCACCCCGCTCGACAAGATCCAGGTCCCGCCATACCACGAGATCATTGATCGTATCCCGGCGATGATCGAGCGCTGGAATAAGGAGATGCAGTAGTTACTGCTGCGTATTGGTCGCGGGAAGGGAGCTTGTTGGCTCGAAGTGTGTAAGAATCCAGAGTGCGTCGAGGACGTCGTACTTGCCGGCTTCTGCCCTACACCTTCCCGTGAGCAAGACATAGACAGACACTTGCGCATATCGCTTTCTCCGGCCATCGATGAAGTGAACGACCATGACACAATATCAGAATAGCGAAGCGCACAGTGCTTTCGCTAGAGCCCCCACAACTGGCATATTGCGTGCTCGGTCGATCTTTGCGCCGGCGCCGCTACTCGTCTTCCTGCTCCTCTTCTTTCTAGGACCGCTCCTTCTGGTGTTTGGTGAAAGTCTTCACCTGTCCGAAATGAGGATCGATTTCTCCGCGTATGTGAAGATCTTCACGGACGCCTATTATCTGCGAGTTATCGCCGACACCATCGTGCTTGGTGTGGTGGTCACGGTCATTTGCGCAATTGTCGGCTATCCACTCGCCTATGCCATCGCGCGGTCCTCGGGCACTCGCAAGAGTTTGCTGATCTTCGCGATCGTCATCCCGCTTTTAGTGAACGTCGTGGTGCGTTCATTTGGCTGGATGGTGCTCTTGAGCGGGAAGGGCTTGGTCAATTGGGTGCTGAACTCCCTTGGTATTCCACCCATCAGCTTAATGTACCAGTGGAGTGGTGTGGTAATCGCCCTTGTCCATGTCCTGCTTCCGTTCATGGTCCTGTCCCTTGCCAGTACGCTGGAGACCCTGGATCCAGCTCTAGAGGAGGCTGCCGCCGTGCTGGGTGCAAGTCGGGCCACAATCTTCCGACGGATCATCCTGCCGCTGAGCTTTGAGGGGCTCTTCACCGGATCGATCCTTGTGTTCACGCTCTGTGCGGGCAGCTTCGTCACAGTGATGCTCTTGGGAAGCACTTCGACCATGGTGATGCCGCTCCTCATCTATCAACAACTCAACATCGTTTCGGATTGGCCGTTCGCGGCGGCGATGGGCATCACCCTTTTGACGATCATCATGGGTATGATGTGGCTGCAGTCTCGCGCCCGCCACCGCGCCTGGAGGTCACTATGAATACCCTCGGCCTCTGGCACAAAGTAGGGGTGGCACTGACGATCGCGTTCCTAGCAGCCCCTGTCCTTGTTATCGTTTCAGTCGCTTTCACTTCAGCCGAATTCGTCAGCTTCCCGCCGAGTGGATTTTCCTTGAGGTGGTTCGGGAAGGTGCTCACCGATACACAGTTCGTTTTCCCTCTCTGGAACTCGTTCGTGCTCGCTATTGCCGCGACCTCGGTGAGCGTGATCTTGGCGGTTCCGGCTGCCATCGCCCTCGTGCGAAGCGATCTGCCCTTCAAAAGTGGACTGCTGGCGTTCATGCTGTCGCCGCTCAGCCTTCCTACTATCATCCTGGCTGCCGCGCTTCTCTTTTTTCTAGCGCGTTTTGGGCTCGGCACTTCTGCGGTGGGGCTTCTTATAGGACATGTTGTGATTACGGTGCCCTATGTGCTGCGTACGGTGGTGGGCGTCTATGCCGGCATAGGGACAGAGGTCGAGGAAGCGGCACGCACACTTGGGGCTCGGCGCTGGCAGGTCTTCTGGTACGTAACCCTACCGATGATCCGGCCTGGCCTGTTGGCTGGCGGTATCCTCGCATTTCTACTGTCATTCGATGAAGTTGCGGTCGCGCTTCTCCTGTCAACAGCCGATACGACGACGCTACCGGTCGCTGTCCTGAGCTACCTTGTCTACAACTACGACCCTGCAGTGGCTGCAATATCGACCATCCAGATCGGAATCGTCGTCGTCTTACTCTTGGTGCTTGAGCGCTTTCTGGGCGTGAAGCATCTGATCGCGGCATCTAAATAGGCTGGACCCATGCAAAAAACAGTCAATGGTCAATCGACACAGCGCTATCTGGCGTTCCGCAACATCCGCAAGAAATACGGCTCATTCACCGCTGTAGACGATGTCAGTCTTGACATCGCGCGGGGAGAGTTCGTCGCCCTGCTCGGACCGTCCGGTTGTGGCAAGACCACCTTGCTGCGAGCGATCGCAGGTCTGGTCACACCCACATCCGGGGACATCGAGTTGTGCGGCAAATCCTTGCTTACGGTCCCGGTCGAACGCCGTGACATCGGAATGGTCTTTCAAAGCTATGCCCTTTTCCCGCATATGACGGTCGCGGAGAATGTAGCGTTCGGGCTGCAGATGCGGCGTGCGCCAAAGGCAAACATTCCCGGGCAGGTCGAAGATGCGTTGGCTCTGGTACGCATGAATGGCCTCAAGGATCGGTATCCCGGTCAGATGTCCGGCGGGCAGCAGCAACGGATTGCACTCGCCAGAGCGTTAGTTACAAAACCGCGGGTGCTTCTGCTGGACGAGCCGCTTGCGGCTCTGGATGCAAAGCTGCGCGAAGCTATGCAGTTTGAGCTTAGGCAACTGCAGCAGAATCTTGGGATCACGACCATCTTTGTCACCCATGACCAGCAGGAGGCGCTTGCGATGGCTGATCGCGTGGCGGTGATGAACGCGGGGCGGGTAGAGCAGTTCGATACGCCGCGCGTCATGTATGACGGGCCGGCGACACCGTTCGTGGCCGAATTCATCGGACAGATGAACCAATGGCCGGCAAGACTTTTGGACCGGCGCGACGCGGGGGGACGGGTAAGATGCGAGTGTGGGGATCTCGAGGTAGCTACCATTGACGCTAAGGTGCCGGTCGGCGGCGGTGTCACGCTAATGGTTCGCCCGGAGAAGATGAAAATTGGTGCAAAGGCCTTGCCGGATGGATCGAAGAATGTCCTGCATGGCCGCCTCAAAGGACTGATGTTCAGCGGCGAAAAGACGTTCTGCTACGTCGAGACATGTTTAGGGCTGATCACCACGGTCGTGCAAAACCAGACAACCGGGGTCGACGTCGGCTTGGCTTCGGGGAACGACGTTGTGCTCACCTGGCGAGCCGAAGACACGATCGCGTTTTCGTCATCGTGAGGCGGGCGTGATGAGTACCTGACTCTCCGGCTTTCGGAGAACCCTTACCAATATCCAGATTGAAGAATTTTTACTGGGCGTTCCGCGCCACAGACGCTTTTTGTCGGGAAACGACAGGTTTTGGTGGCAAATCGGGCGGAAGTTGAAGGAGTAAGTTAGATGCCCCGTTTCATTCATGTCGCGGCCGCTCAGATGGGGCCGGTAGCCAAAGCGGAAACCCGAACCCAGGTGGTGCGGCGGCTTATAGAACTGATGCGCGAGGCCAAGTCGCGTGGCGCCGAACTCGTCGTTTTCCCCGAGATGGCCCTTACGACCTTCTTTCCACGCTGGCTCATTGAGGACCAGACGGAATTAGACGCGTACTATGAGTGTGAAATGCCCAGCCATGAAACAGCGCCGCTCTTCGAAGAATCGCGGCGTCTCGGGATAGGGTTCTATCTTGGCTATGCCGAACTGGTTCGTGAGGGCGGCACCAAGCGCCGGTTCAATACTTCGATCCTGGTCGATCGCAATGGCGTGATCGTCGGCAAGTATCGCAAGGTGCACCTGCCCGGACATGCCGATCCGCAACCAGGACGCGAACACCAGCACCTTGAGAAGCGATATTTCGAATCTGGCGACACCGGCTTTCCGGTTTGGCGCTGCTTCGGAGGGGTTCTTGGTATGTGCCTGTGCAACGATCGGCGCTGGCCCGAGACCTATCGGGTCATGGGGCTGCAGGCGGTTGAAATGGTGCTGCTCGGCTACAATACGCCTTTCACGCACACCGGCCATGCTGACATCGATGGCCTGACCAGCTTCCACAACCATCTCTCTATGCAAGCGGGTGCCTATCAGAATGCGACCTGGGTCGTTGGTGCAGCAAAATGCGGCGTGGAGGAGGGATCCAGCATGCTGGGTCAAAGCGTGATCGTCGCGCCCTCTGGCGAGATAGCCGCGATGGCATTGACGCTAGGTGATGAGGTCATCACTGCACGCGCAGACCTGGCGATGGGGCAACGTTATCGCGAAACTATCTTCGACTTCGCCCGGCATCGTGAGCCTGGTTCGTACCGTTTGATAATCGATCGCAAAGGTGCCGTTCCTCCCCCGGAGAAAGATGAAACGGTGTTCGAATGACCAAAGTTGGCGCCCAAGCGTGTCACATCCTGGATGAGCAGGCCCGACAAAGCACAAGAACAGCCATGAACTCCGAGATAAAAAAATTAAGTATCGACGCCGACCGCCTTTGGTCGGACTTGGCGGCCATGGCCGAGATCGGCCCCGGTGTTGGCAGCGGAAACAATCGACAGTCGCTGACCGACGCTGACCGCGATGGACGACTTCTATTTCAGTCCTGGTGCGAGGCAGCGAATTGCAGCGTGAGCGTCGACCCCATGGGCAACATGTTCGCCCGTCGTGCCGGTACCGATCCGGACGCCATGGCGGTGATGGTCGGAAGTCATCTCGACACGCAGCCGACGGGTGGCCGCTACGACGGCGTACTCGGCGTTCTGGCTGGGTTAGAGGTGGTGCGGACCCTCAACGATCTGGGAATCAAGACAGAGCGCCCGATTGAAATTGTAAATTGGAGCAACGAAGAAGGGGCGCGTTTCGCGCCTCCAATGCTCGCCTCTGGCGTCTTTGCTGGAGTTTATGAGCGGGACTGGGCTTACGCACGAACAGATGCTGATGGGCTTCGTTTCGGCGACGAACTGGAACGGATCGGCTTCAAGGGCTGCGAGCGCGGCGATGACATCGCGCCCCACGCCTATCTAGAGCTTCATATCGAACAAGGGCCGATCCTTGAGGACGAGGGTATCGACATCGGCGTGGTAACCCACGGTCAGGGGCTGAAATGGCTGCGGGTGACGTTGACCGGCAGAGAGGCACATGCGGGATCAACCCCGATGCCCAGACGCGCCAACGCTGGCCTTGGCGCAGCGCGGATCACGGAACTGGTCGAACAGATCGCCTTGGAGCACGCTCCCCATGCGGTCGGGACAGTGGGGCAGGTAAATGTATATCCCAACTCGCCCAATATCGTCCCCGGAAGAGTCGACCTGACGATCGACTTTCGACATCCGCAAACGGACACACTCATCGACATCGAGACACGCTTCCGGGCCGGTGTTGCGACCATGGCTGACGAGATCGGTCTTGGGTTCACGATAGAAGACGTCGGCGGGTTCGATCCGGTCGCTTTCGATGCAGCGCTCTTGGCACAAGTCCGGCAGGCATCGACCGCGCTTGGCCTATCGCATCGCGATATCGTCTCGGGCGCAGGTCATGACGCTTGTTGGGTGAATCGTATCGCGCCAACCGCGATGATCTTCTGCCCCTGTATCGACGGTCTCAGCCACAACGAGAATGAGGCGATTACGCGCGAATGGGCCGCAGCCGGGGCTGACGTGCTCCTTCACGTCGCACTCGAAGCGGCAGGCATCGCCTGCTGAAACGGGCCTGCCAATAATCCCCACACGAAGGAGAAGACGATGTCGACAGTCATCAAGGGCGGAACCATCATTGCCGCCGACCGTAGCTACGAGTCCGACATACTGATTGAGGGCGAGATCATAACTGCGATCGGGCCAAACCTGTCCGGCGACAAGATCGTGGACGCTGCAGATGCCTATGTTATCCCAGGCGGTATTGATCCACATACACATTTCGAAATGCCTTTCATGGGCACAACAGCGGCGGAGACGTGGGAAAGCGGTACGTTCGCGGCGCTCTCAGGCGGTACAACTCTCGCCGTCGATTTTGTGATCCCCGGCGAGGAAGGACTTCTCAACGCGATCGAGCGCTGGGAAGCGCGGGCGACCCGGCAGGCATGCACTGATTATTCCTACCATATGTGTATCACAGGTTGGTCGGAGGAAATTTTCAATGACATGGCCAAGGTAGTTGATCGCGGCATCAACACCTTTAAGCATTTCATGGCCTACAAGGGCGCGCTGATGGTGAATGACGACGAGATGTTCGCATCGTTTCAGCGCTGCGCACGGCTTGGCGCTTTGCCGCTCGTGCATGCGGAGAACGGTGACATCATCGCTTCTCTGCAACAAAAGTATTTGGCCGAGGGGATGAACGGTCCTGAGGGGCATGCATTTTCGCGCCCTCCCGAGGTCGAGGGCGAAGCTACGAACCGGGCCATCATGATCGCCGACGCTGCCGATGTTCCGGTTTATATCGTTCATGTCTCCAGCGAACAGGCGCATGAGGCCATCAGGCGGGCACGCCAGAAGGGTATGCGGGTCTATGGCGAGCCACTCATCCAGCACCTTACGCTGGACGAGTCGGAATATTTCAACCAGAGCTGGGACTATGCGGCACAGCGCGTAATGTCGCCGCCTTTCCGCGACAAGTCGCATCAGAACAGCCTCTGGGCCGGGCTGATGGCGGGTTCGCTACAGGTGGTGGCGACGGATCATTGCGCATTCACAACGGAGCAGAAACGTGTTGGGCTGGGCAACTTCGCAAAGATTCCAAACGGTACAGGTGGCGTCGAGGATCGACTTTCAATGCTGTGGACGCATGGCGTCGAAACCGGCAGGCTGACGCCGAACGAATTTGTGGCGGTCACATCCACCAACATTGCGCAAATTCTCAACATCTATCCGCGCAAGGGCGCAATATTGCCAGGTTCCGACGCCGACCTCGTCGTCTGGGATCCGAAGCTCGCAAAAACAATCTCCGCTTCCACACAGAAATCGATTGTCGACTACAATGTCTTCGAAGGTTTTGAAGTGCGTGGGCGCCCGCGATATACGCTTTCTCGAGGCGATATCGTGTGGGCTGATGGTTGCAACACCCCGGCCCGACCCGGTCGAGGGAAATTCATCCGACGTCCGCCCTTTCCGGTCGCCAATTGTGCCTTGTCGATTTGGAAAGAACTGACTGCACCGCGTGCCGTCACACGCTCAGCCGAGCATATGCCAATCGGCGTATAACCACCCTCTGTCGCATTTGATGGAATCTTGTCGGCCGAAGTCGACATATCAACTGACTCTGTTTTTCGAAGGATACGTCTCATGGAAGGCGACCATATGCCAAGCAATGATTGCGTAATCGAGGCCGGTTGGGCCCTTGTCACACGAGGCGAGACACAACAACTCGAGCGCGATGTTTCGATCGTTATTCGCGGCAACGAGATTATCGATATCAAGCCAGGACGTGTGCGCGGCTGGGAAGTCCGTGTCGATGCTAGTGATTGCATAGTGCTGCCCGGGTTCATTTCAGGACACACCCACACCGCAGTCAGCAGTCCGGCCCGTGGACTTATTGAGGGCGGGCGTTTCATGGATCGTCCCGTCGAGATGGCCATGAAACTTGAGGATGAAGAGCTAGACGCCCTGACCGCTTACAATATGGCCGAGATACTGAAGTCCGGCTGCACGACATTCGTCGAGATGAGCGCGTCGGTACGGCACGCCGAGTCGTTCGCGCGTGTGGCCCGCTCCTGGGGCATAAGAGCATATATCAGCGTCATCGCTCCGAACATGGAGCGGTTATACAAACTCTGGTACCGGGACAATGACCAGGAGCTCTTTGATTCAGTTCCAGAGACGTTGCGCGAAATCGAAGCAGCTAAACAGTTTGGATTGGCACTTAACAGGTCAGATGGTGATCTGCTGCGTGCGCAAATGGCCATCCATGCCGCCGATACGCAGACACCGGAGACGCTGAAGGCAGCGCAACTCGCCGCCGAGGAACTCGGCAATGGAATCCACATTCATCTCGCCCAGCGCATTCGAGAGGTGCAAATTTGCGAGCGTTTGTGGGGGATGCGACCTGTAGCTTGGCTCGAAAGCCTAGGCTTCTTCTCACAGCCTGTGATTGCTGCACATCTTTATCAAATGGATATGGTCAAAGACCCTGAAATCCTGAAACGGCACAGCGTGAATTTTGTCCATTGTGCATGCATGGCGAGCCTTCTCCACCAAGGAACACAACCCTTTCCCGAAGCGCTGGCGAGCGGGCTGAACATCTCGCTGGGCATAGATCAGCTTTCAAACGACTATCTCGAGAATATCAAGCTGGCGACACTCAATGGCCAGTTGCGCACGAACTTGCTGGAGAAATACTCCAATGCGAAGATGCAGCGCCCCCAGGTCATGGATGCCGTGCGCGCAGCGACCATTGGCGGTGCCAAGATGCTGCGACGCAACGATCTAGGCAGGCTGGCTCCGGGTGCGAAGGCTGACCTGTGCGCCGTCGATGTGACAAAGCCACTAAGTGGCGTTGGTGCTCTTCCCCCTGAACCATTACACCACCTGCTCTATTCGAGCGGCCGCAATGTTCGTCATGTGATGACCAATGGACGGTTCCAGGTTCTACGGGGGAGCGTGGTCGTCGCCGACGAGGAGCGGGTCGTTGCGGAAGGCGGGCGTGTTAGCGAAAAAATATGGCAACTCTTGGAAAGCCAGGACTGGTTCACGTCTCCACCCCCGTCCAATTCTCGAGGGTGATGCAACCCTCAGTCAGCATGCTAGGCTATAGTGACAATTTAAGGGGGATTCCCAAGGTCGCGCAAATCAGATTCAAAGCTGGCTTTTGGAGGCCGGTTTGGAAGGCGAAGTTTTACGCGACGATCGGTGGGAACAGATCAAGCCGTTCGTGCCGGGCGACCGCAAAGGCAAACGCGGTCCCCGCAGCGATGGCCGACGCTTTGTCGATGCGCTGTTGTGGATAGCGCGCTCCGGGCGCGCTGGCGTGATCTGCCAGAACGGTTCGGGCCCTATCAGACGGCCAAGCGGCGCTACTACCGATGGATCGAAATGGGGGTGTTCGACCGCCTGTTCGAGGCGGTTGCCAACAGCCCGGATCTCGAATGGCTGGCGCTCGACGCCACCATCATCCGGGCCAACGCCCAAGCCGCTGGAGCGCGGCGTAAAAGGGGTCGGAACAAGAGCAGTGCGAAATCGTACGTCAAGGGTGAACGAAGCGGGAACTCTAGGCAGCCCGCCGCAGCCCAGCTGGAAGGCGAAGCGACCGAAAACCTTCCGGCAGATGCTGCTCGCTATCCCAGGTGTAGATGCCTGTCAGATTGATGTGTTGAGATGGACGGCTCCTGCTCCAACCGCTGTGCCATAGTGGCGTGCGGGTAGAAAACTGGAGGAGCAGTTGATGAAAACGATCGCGACGATTGGCCTTGATCTGGCGAAGAATGTTTTTCAGGTGCATGGTGTCGATGATGCCGGAAACGTTTTGGTTCGGCGGCAACTTCGGCGAGCTGAGGTGCTACGGTTTTTCAGCAGCATCCAGCCTTGCCTTGTTGGCATCGAAGCGTGCGGCAGCTCACATTACTGGGCGCGGGAAATCGAAAAACTCGGCCATACTGTCAGGCTTATGCCGGCTGGCTACGTGAAGCCGTATGTCAAAAGGGGCAAAACCGATGCCGCCGATGCAGAGGCGATCTGCGAGGCCGTGACACGACCAACAATGCGTTTTGTTGCTGCCAAGTCTGCCGAGCAACAGTCTGTACTGATGATGCACAAGGTTCGCGAGCTTCTTGTCCGCCAGAGGACGATGCTGATCAATTCATTGCGTGGGCACTTAAGCGAATTCGGCATTATCGGAGCTGGCGGAGCAAAGAACGTGCCCAAGCTTGTCGAACATTTCCACGAGATGCAGAGCACATTGCCTGAAGTGGCTCGGACAATCCTATGGGCGATAATCGATCAGCTGCGGCGCTTAGGCGCCGAAGTCGTAAAGATCGAAAAGAAGATCGTCGACGCTGTGAGATCTGACGCCGCAGCAAGGCGCCTTCTCTCAATACCGGGCGTAGGGCCCATAACGGCGAGTGCGATCACCGCGGCCGTGGCGGACATCAAGAACTTTTCTTCCGGACGGCGCTTCGCTTCCTGGTTGGGATTGACACCAAGACCGCACAGCTCCGGCGGAAAGGAACGCACAAGCGGCATCAGTAAGCAGGGTGACGGATACATTCGAAAGCTATTGGTTGTCGGTGCAACCGCAATAATTCGTTTCGCCAAAAATGGGAGCAGCGCCAGTCACGATTGGGCTGTGAGCCTGATGGATCGAAAGCCGGCACGCGTCGTAACGGTCGCACTTGCAAACAAAACAGCGAGGATCATCTGGGCGCTGTTGATACGAGAACAGCGGTATATGAAAGCCGTCACGGCTTAAGTGAGATTTCGGGCGTATCATTACGTCCGAGATGGCGGAGAGGTGCTGAAATGTGATGATCGAGCCGGTCGAACCGGAGACGAGGAAAGCCCCTGGGAGCATTGAGCTTCAAAGCTCGATGATGTGTTTGGGACCTTGTCTGCGGACTTCATCATGGCCAGCGACCAGTGCGGTCGCGCGAGTAGGCCGGACACATGATTGCAATCGACCGCGAGATATCACATGAATCACCCCTGTGCCGCAGGAGCCGTCCACACATGCTCCCAGCTCAGCGGCGAAATGTGCTTGAGCAGATGATCCGGAATCTCGCGACGCACGTTGCCTAAGTGGGTCACGGCCCGTTCGATATAGACCGTGTTCCAGTGTACGATCGCACTGACGACGAGGTTGAGGCCGGAGGCGCGGAAGGCCTGACTTTCGAACGATCGGTCCCGGATCTCACCGCGCTCGTGGAAGAAGACGGCGCGCTTCAGCTTATGTGCCGCCTCTCCCTTATTCAGGCCGGCCTGGCAGCGCCGGCGTAACGCTGGACTTGAGGTAAGCATCCGGTGAAGGCCGCGGTCAGGCTGCTTTCGCGGTGACGGTGGATCGGCGCCAGTTCCAGGGCAGGAGATCGGCCAGTCGGTTCTGCGGCGTCTCGGCGATGCGGCCGAGCACGTCGGCGAGCCAGGCCTGCGGATCGACGTCATTGAGGCGGGCGGTTGCGATCAGCGTGTACATGACGGCGGCGCGATCGGCGCCGCGCTGGGAGCCGGCGAAGAGCCAGGACTTCTTGCCGAGAGCTAAGCCGCGCAGCGCCCGTTCGGCGGCATTGTTCGTCAGGCAGATGCGCCCGTCTTCGAGGAAGCGGGTGAAGCCTGCCCAGCGCTTGAGCATGTAGTCGATCGCCTGGGCGGCCGGTGCGTGACGCGATAGCCTGACCCGCTCGCCACGGATCCACTCTTCCAACTCAGCGACGAGCGGCGCGCATGTTTCTGACCTGACGGCGAGGCGCTGCTCGGCAGCCAGTCCATTGATATCGCGCTCGATGTCGAACAGGAGATCAATGCGTTTGACAGCCTCGAAGGCGATTGGCGAGATCGGCGGCGCGGTCTTTCCCCGGCGCGCATTGGCGGCGATGTCGGCCAGCACGAAGAACTTGCGCCTCGCATGACTCCAGCAGAGTGCTTCGGTCACCGGGCCTGGCTTCCGGTCGGGGAGGTAGAGCCGGTTGTAACCGGCATAGGCATCGGCCTGCAGAATGCCGGTGAACTCTCTCAGGTGTCGCTCGGGATGATCGCCCGACCGATCACGGGATGCATAGAACAGAGCCGCCGGTGGTGATGCCCCGCCGAAGGGCCGATCGTCGCGAACAGGGGTCGGAACAAGAACTGCTCAAAATCGTACGCTAAGACCGGACTGAGCAGGAACTTTATGCGGCACGTCGTAGTGCAACCGGGAGGCGGAGCGACCTGAAGCCTTCCGGAAGATGTTGCTCGCTGTCCCAAGTGTAGATGCCCGTCAGGTTGATATGTTGAGATGGACGGCTCCTGCTCCAACCGCTGTGCCATAGTGGCGTGCGGGTAGAAAACTGGAGGAGCAGTTGATGAAAACGATCGCGACGATTGGCCTTGATCTGGCGAAGAATGTTTTTCAGGTGCATGGTGTCGATGATGCCGGAAACGTTTTGGTTCGGCGGCAACTTCGGCGAGCTGAGGTGCTACGGTTTTTCAGCAGCATCCAGCCTTGCCTTGTTGGCATCGAAGCGTGCGGCAGCTCACATTACTGGGCGCGGGAAATCGAAAAACTCGGCCATACTGTCAGGCTTATGCCGGCTGGCTACGTGAAGCCGTATGTCAAAAGGGGCAAAACCGATGCCGCCGATGCAGAGGCGATCTGCGAGGCCGTGACACGACCAACAATGCGTTTTGTTGCTGCCAAGTCTGCCGAGCAACAGTCTGTACTGATGATGCACAAGGTTCGCGAGCTTCTTGTCCGCCAGAGGACGATGCTGATCAATTCATTGCGTGGGCACTTAAGCGAATTCGGCATTATCGGAGCTGGCGGAGCAAAGAACGTGCCCAAGCTTGTCGAACATTTCCACGAGATGCAGAGCACATTGCCTGAAGTGGCTCGGACAATCCTATGGGCGATAATCGATCAGCTGCGGCGCTTAGGCGCCGAAGTCGTAAAGATCGAAAAGAAGATCGTCGACGCTGTGAGATCTGACGCCGCAGCAAGGCGCCTTCTCTCAATACCGGGCGTAGGGCCCATAACGGCGAGTGCGATCACCGCGGCCGTGGCGGACATCAAGAACTTTTCTTCCGGACGGCGCTTCGCTTCCTGGTTGGGATTGACACCAAGACCGCACAGCTCCGGCGGAAAGGAACGCACAAGCGGCATCAGTAAGCAGGGTGACGGATACATTCGAAAGCTATTGGTTGTCGGTGCAACCGCAATAATTCGTTTCGCCAAAAATGGGAGCAGCGCCAGTCACGATTGGGCTGTGAGCCTGATGGATCGAAAGCCGGCACGCGTCGTAACGGTCGCACTTGCAAACAAAACAGCGAGGATCATCTGGGCGCTGTTGATACGAGAACAGCGGTATATGAAAGCCGTCACGGCTTAAGTGAGATTTCGGGCGTATCATTACGTCCGAGATGGCGGAGAGGTGCTGAAATGTGATGATCGAGCCGGTCGAACCGGAGACGAGGAAAGCCCCTGGGAGCATTGAGCTTCAAAGCTCGATGATGTGTTTGGGACCTTGTCTGCGGACTTCATCATGGCCAGCGACCAGTGCGGTCGCGCGAGTAGGCCGGACACATGATTGCAATCGACCGCGAGATATCACATGAATCACCCCTGTGCCGCAGGAGCCGTCCACACATGCTCCCAACTCAGCGGCGAGATATGCTTGAGCAGATGGTCCGGAATCTCACGACGCGCGTTGCGTAAATGGGTGACGGCCCGTTCGAGATAGACAGTGTTCCAGTGTACGATTGCACTGACGACGAGGTTGAGGCCGGAGGCGCGGAACGCTTGGCTTTCGAACGATCGGTCCCGGATTTCGCCACGCTCGTGGAAGAAGACGGCGCGCTTGAGCTTGTGCGCAGCCTCACCCTTGTTGAGGCCGGCCTGACAACGCCGGCGTAGCGCTGGGCTCGAGTACCATTCGATCATGAAGAGGGATCGCTCGATCCGGCCAGTTCCCGTAGCGCCCTGGCGAGCTGGCTTTCCTTCGGGGATGCTGACAGCTTCTTCAGGATCGTGGACGGCACCACGGCGCGCGTCGTGATCGACGCCGCCAGATGGAGCAGATCGTCCCAATGGTCGAGAATCAGAGTGGCGTTGATCGGTGCCCCGATGTGGTTCGACAGCGCCGGGTATGTATCGCCTTTCTCGAATGTGTGGAATTTCCGGTCCTTGAGGTTGCGCAGCCGAGGCGCAAAGCGTTTGCCGATCAGGGTGAACAGTCCGAAGACATGGTCGCTTGCACCGCCCGTATCGGTGAAGTGTTCCTGGATGTCGAGGATCGTGTCCTGATCGAACAGCCCATCGAGCACATAGGCGGCCTCGCTTTCGGTCGGGCTGATCGGCAGGATGCTGAAATAGCCGTACTGATCTGACAGATGGCTGTAGAACTTCGAGCCCGGCTCGCTGCCGTAGTGCAGATTGACGTCGCCGCGCTTCGCGGCTCGGTCGCTCGCGCGGAAGAATTGGCCATCAGATGATGCCGTCGTGCCATTGCCCCAAAGGCGAGAATGCGGATGGCGGCTGTGTGCGTCCGTCACGCAGGCCTGCGCCGCGCGGTAGGTCTCGGATCGCGCATGGAATGTGCGCATCCAGCCGATCTGGTGAGCGCTGATCCCCTTCGATGCGCTCGCCATCCGCTTCGGACCGAGGTTGGTCGCATCGGCCAGCACGCCGGCCAGCATTGCCGAGACATTTCTTGGGATATCACCGGTGCGGACGTGCGTGAAGTGGTCGGCAAAGCCGGTCCAATCGTGAACTTCCCTCAACAGGTCTGGCACCTCCACCATTGGATACATATCGCTGATTTCGGCATTGAGTTCCTCGGCTGCAGCGGGAACCTCGCCGGCGATTGGCGTGACGATCAACGTGCCGGCCTCAAGACGAACACCTTCGAGCTTTCCGGACCGTGCTCTGTGGGCGAGGCGCTTCAAGTTGAAGTCGAGTATCTGGCGCGCTTCGGCAAGCCACTGCGCGCCATCAGCTTGGACGCCCAGTCCAAGGCGATCCCCCTCTTTCATCGTGGTGAATGTCGACCGCGGCATAAGATGCTCGTCGATCGGTCGGAAGGATCGACTGCCGTTGACCCAAACCTCCGCGGATCTAAGCCGGTCCCGCAAAGCCGCGAGCGTCGCAATCTCGTAGAGACGGCGATTAGGCTTTCCCTGTTCGAGGATGAGCCGACGATCAGCTTGCCTCAAGTGGGTGACCGGGACGCGATCCGGGAGTGTCCGACGGCTCTCGGCATACAGGCGTTTCAGCAGCGAAACTGCCGCAAGAAGCGGATCGTGTCGCCGCGCCGATTGGAACGTGAACGCCTGCAGGAACGCACCGGCATACTTGTGGACGGTCGCATATTGCTCGGTCGCCAAGGTCAACGGCGACGCCTCGTTGTCCTCGATCATCGATTCGAGCTCTGGCTTCATGCGGAGCAGCCGATGCCAGCCGACCTTCTGGTCGAGAACCTCCAAAGCATTCCTTCCATAGTCGTTGGCGGACTGCAGGGCAGTGATCGTATCGAGGAACATGCGCAGAGCCTTGGCGGTATCCGGCCTGCAATCCATGTGCCGCTGCTTCTTCCGGTTATTGGCCTGAGAAAACAACCGACCCATCAGCTTGATGAACATCGAGACTGCATCGTCGGTGAGCTTCTGGCCGAGCTTGATAATCTGCGCCACGATCAAGGCGTGCCGGCGACTGGCGTTGAAGTCATTGGCCAGCCAGGCCGGCGTGGCGTTGCCCTCACGGATCATCTGGTCCCACCGTCCCGACGGGACACGAAGCTGCAAACTCGGGTCGATCTCCAGCGTCCGCAGGAATGCAACCCGTTCAATCAGCCCGACTAGGTTGGATGCACCCGGCGCTTCCGGTGCGGATCGCAGCCAATGAAAGCGCGTCTGGGCGATGGCCGGGTCAACCTCCAACAGCCTATCCAATAATGGAAGCTTATCGAGCGGAATTTCTTCGATCAGCACGCTCTCTGCCCGACGACGAGCAATCGAGCGGCCCGCGAGCCCTATTCGCTCGATCGTCTCGGTCACCGGAAGCAAGGAACCGCGTTCCCGAAAAGACGTGGCGATGGCTTTCGCAATCCCGACGCTGTCGTCGGATATCGTTGCCGTCTGAATCGCAGCCAGCAGCGCCGCTCGACGATCTTGTGCCGTCGCGCTTCTCCTATCGAGATACGCCATGAGGCGCGCCGCATGGTCGCGACGGGTCTCTTGACGGCGCGCATAGAGCGCGAACGTTCCGAGGTCGGCGCCGACCTGATCGGCAACATACTTTAGCATTGCGCGAGGCGGGGTCTCTCCAGCCGCGAGCACTCTACCCGGGTGGCGCATCAGGCAAAGCTGAACAGCAAAGCCGAGCCGATTGTGTTCTCGCCTGCGGAGGTCAATCTCAAGCCTGTCAGCCGACGACAGCGAATAGTGTCGGATCAGGCTGTCCTCGTCGGTCGGCACACTGAAAAGCTTTTGCCGATCTTGATCTTTGAGAAGCTTCCGTCTGCGCATCGCCCGACTCCATCACAACACTCGATGGAACGATGTCAAAATGGGCGGCGCATACGTCTTGCCTTGGCTACCTATCCACAGACATCAATTGCACTACCGCCAATATCTCACTCGGGTTCTCGCTCCGTTCGCCTTAGCGTACGATTTTAGGCAGTTCTTGTTCCGACCCCTCCTAGGACACAAAACGCTGTTTAGCCGAGTGAAAAGTGTGACCTCCGATTATGGGTTCTCCGATTATGAGCCTTTTGATGGGTTGTTAGTTGGTATTATCACGATTATATAACCCATCATGAGGGTTGTTTGATGATCATCACGCTTCAGACGTTTCTGGGTGACCGCTGGTTCGACGCTGCAGAGGTTTCTTTTGAGCAGCCCGACGCTGGTTTCCTCGCCGGAGCGACCGTCAGTTACGATGTCGATTACTTCGCTGAAAAAGGTGCGGTCGAATTCGCAGATGAACGCCCCGTCACGGACTTCCGGGCTGTCTCTTTCAAATATCCTTTAAGCTTGGCGGATAAGCGCACTCCGCGCTGGCCTCCATTCCTGCTTGACCTCCTCCCACAAGGCCATGCGCGTATCAGGCTCGCCAAGGCACTCGGACTTCCACCAGACAGCCGTGCCTCGGACCTACCGTTACTGATGCGATCCGGGGGCAGCACGATCGGCAATGTCAGGATCAAGGAAGCAGCCGAACAGGAAGCCAAACGCCTCCAAGGCGTTGTTCGCACGGGGCTAGCCCTTGACGACATCCTCGATCGCACGGATCTGTTCGTGGAAGTCGTCGACAAGCACGCCATGATCGCCTCCGGTTCTAGTGGCCTTCAAGGCGAGTGGCCAAAGGTTGCGCTGACGCTTGCTAAGGACGGACTGTACTATCCCGACCCTCTGGTGGCTGATGATGAGGCCGTCGAACACCTCATCGTCAAGCTTAAGCGCGGCGGCGACATTGACGGACTCATTCTTAAAACAGAGGCTGTTTACTCGCAGGTGGCCGCCCGCATTGGGCTGCATGTCCACGCACCATCGACAGCCGGAAACGGAACAATGATAATCCCCCGTTTCGACAGATACGTGGACGAACGTGGGCGCACAGCCAGGGTTGGTCAGGAGAGCATGACGTCCGCAGTCGGCGTGTCAGATTTCGGTCACATCGATGCTCACGAACGTTACGTGGAAATCGTGAAGGCCTATTCCGCGGATCCGCAGGCTGATGTGCTCGAGTATCTCAAACGAGATGCAACCAACCTAGCCATGGGAAATCCCGATAACCATGGCCGTAACACTGCAATGTCCAAATATTCCGACGGCGCAGCGAGGCTCTCTCCCCTTTACGACTTCGCGCCGATGAAGCTGGCGGATGACGTGATCGCACGCTCAACTAAATGGCGTTGCATGCAAGACAAAGGCTCCGATTACGCGCCTGATTGGTCGCGTGTATGCGACGCCGTCTCCGGTGACGGGGTTGACGGAACGGCGCTGGCCGAAGGGCTCGTGGCCTTTGCCGACGCTCTTGAAGCTGCGCCAGCCATCGCGATCGAGGAAGGTGCGCTTGCTGAGGCAGTAGAGCAAGCAACAGTGAGGTGCAGCGACGTGGTTGAGGCACTGCGCCGGGCGGTGAGGTAGATATGGCGAGATTCATCAGGCCAAGCAAAGAAGAGGTCAGGGCACGTCGAAAGGCCCTCGGCGAAAAAGCAGCGGCGGGCCGTTTGCGGTTTCCGGATGACCTTAAGGAGATCCGCATGACCTTTGGAAAGTCTCAAGAGGAGTTTGCTGCCTTGATCGGACTGACCCGCCGACAGGTCGCTGAGATGGAAAGCGGGAACGCTAACCCGACCTATGAGACGATTATGAGGGTTGGTCGCCTTTTCGGGTACGGGCTAGCCTTCGTGCCCGACCGCAGCGATGAAGCGGATGAAAACGTGCAAGGCTTTCGCTCCTAACTCTAAGTAGTGTCCCATTTAGTGACGCTCACATAGGGGTGCTGCCCTTCAGAAGGAAATCGATCGGGTTTCCGTGCTAGCGATGGCACGGTACAGGTAACGCCATTTGCCGCGGATCTTGACGCAGGGCTCGTCCCGAGCCGAAGTGCGGCCGCCGAAACGGGCGCAGCCGCTTATCGATCAGTGCTGCATAGGCGAGAACCCAGCGATTGATTGCACCGTGGTCTACCTTGAAACCGCGCCCGCCAAACATCTCCTCTAAGTTCGATAGCTGAGCGCATATCGCAGATATCAGGGTCACCGCCTGTACGATCAGCCATGCCTCGAAACGCCGCCCTTTGAAATCATCCTTCGACTGGCGCTTCAGTTTCTCGGCAATGACCTTCAGAAACATCGGTACGCTCCGCAACATCTGGAGCCGGAATTTCTCCGGCGTTTGTCGACATGCCGTTAACCAAGAAGATTTGCGACACGCCCCCCAAGCTTCTTCGATGAGAAGTCGAGCGCATTTGCTAGGACGGCCGGAGGGCCCGCTGCTTCCCAGGGCCTTCCTTCACGCCCGCAGATCCGTCATTTGGCCTCATCACCGCGCAGCGTTGACGATGTTTCAAATGTTGTGTAATATGCAATCAAGTTGCTAATAGTGCAACTAAACACAATCTGGCGGGGAGCGATAATGGCTAGGGCGACGGCGCCGGGCAGTTGCAGGTGGTCGATCGCCGGCGGGTGCTCCAGCCATCTCGTCTATCCCCTGTGCGATCTCGAGCCCGAGCACTGGGAGCCGCGACAAGCCAGTTCAGCCAAGGAGGTCCAGCGCGGTTCATGACGTCAGATCGTTCCCATCATCCCGACACGATCCTTGCCCATGCCGGGCGCAAGCCGGCCGAGTTCGGTGGGGTCGTCAACACGCCGGTCGTGCGCGCCTCGACAATTCTCTATCCCGATGTCGAGGCCTACAGAGCTTCTCGCTCGATCAAGTTCGGGTCGCTCCGCTATGGCCGCTACGGCACCCAGACCGCTATGGCGCTGGTAGAGGCGATGACGGAACTGGAGGGTGGTGACGGTGCCGTGCTCCATCCTTCCGGTCTCGCCGCAATTGCGATGACGCTACGCGCGCTGCTGTCACCCGGCGATCATCTGCTCGTGGTGGACTCGGTCTATGCGCCGACCCGCGCCTTCTGCGACGGGCAGCTCGCCATGCAGGGGATCGAGGTCTCCTATTATGATCCGGCACTCGGTGCTGATATTGCCGGTTTGTTCAAGCCGAACACCCGGGTCGTCTTTGCCGAATCGCCCGGCAGTCTGACCTTCGATATGCAGGACATGCCGGCTCTTTCCTCCGCCTGCAGGCCACGCGAGATCGCGCTGGTGGTCGATGGAACCTGGGCAACGCCGCTCTTCTGCAAGCCGCTGTCGCTCGGCGCCGACGTGGTCGTCCATTCGGCGACGAAATACATCGTCGGCCATTCCGACGCGATGCTGGGGGTGGCCGTCGCGCGCGACCCTTGGCGACTGAAGCTCGAAAAGTTCGCTGCCCTCAATGGCATCATCGCCGGACCGGACGATTGCTGGCTGGCACTGCGCGGGCTGCGGTCGATGGGCGCACGGCTGCGGCAGCATCAGGATTGCGCGATGGGCCTTTCGTCGTGGCTCGGGGTGCATCCTGCGGTCCGGCGCATCCTCTATCCCGCGCATCGTTCACATCCGGGCCACCCGATCTGGCGCCGTGACTTCACCGGTGCGAGCGGCCTGTTCGGCGTCGAGCTGGTGCCGTGCGATCCCGGCGCCGTCGACCGGTTCATCGATGCGCTTACGCTGTTCGGCATCGGGTCGAGCTGGGGCGGCTATGAGAGCCTCGTCTTGCCGGCGAGCCCGATGAGGACAGTTGGCGGGAAAACATTCGAAGGGCCGCTTGTGCGGCTCCACGCGGGGCTGGAGCACCCCGACGATCTCATTGCCGACCTCGAACAGGCATTGGCCCAGCTGGATTCAGCGACACGACAGGGACAGGAGAACCATCATGGCAAGTGACGATACGATCGAAGGCCTCGTTACCGAAGCCAAATCCATCCTGGTGGCGAAGGGCCTCAACCGCGAGAGCCTTGCCGAGGTCCAGGCGGTGATCGCGCGCGCGGCGGAGATCCCCGGTCACTGGTCGGCCGCGCGCTATCCCGATCCTGCGCCGGATGAGCGGCAGGCGCGCTATCTCATTCGGACCGAGCCCGAGGATGCCTTCACGCTCTATCTCAACGTCATGCGTCCGGGAAAGCTGATCGCGCCGCACAATCACACGACCTGGGCCTGCATCGCCGCCGTGGAGGGTACCGAACACAACACGCTTTACGAACGCATCGATGGCGGGACCGGGCCGGGCGCGGCGCAGCTTCGTGTCCTGCGCGCGGTGGACGTGGAACCCGGCAGCGGTGTCGCGCTTTTGCCCGACGATATTCACTCGGTTGAGATTCGCGGCGAACGCCCGATCCGGCATCTGCATTTCTATGGAAAAGCGCTCGAAGCGCTTACCGATCGCCTGGTCTTCGACCTGGAAAGGGGCGAGGCCAAGGTGATGACGATGACTGTCAAGACGAAGGGTTGATTATGCAGTCTTCCGACAAGCCGGCGATTATGAGTGCCGAAGATGTGGAGCGCGCGCTCGGAACGGGCGGGGAGATCGCCCTCATCGACGTGCGCGAGGCTGGCGAATTCGCGGCCGGGCACCTGTTCTTCTCGAGCTCGGTGCCGCTTAGTGTCTTTGAAGCACGTCTGCCGGATCTGGTGCCATCGACATCCTGCCGGCTGGTGGTCCTGGATGACGGCCATTCGGGTCGGGCGGAACGCGCAGCAAAGATTGCCCGGAGCTTCGGTCATGAGGATGTGCATGTGCTGGACGGCGGATGCGCGGCGTGGCGTGCCGGTGGCCGCGAATTGTTCGAAGGCGTGTTCGTGCCGAGCAAGGCGTTTGGGGAGGTCGCCGAACATGCGCTTCACGTCCCGTCTATCACTCCGGCTGAGCTCGCCGGATGGATCAGTGGCGGCAAAGACGTCGTTATCCTGGACGGCCGACCATTCGAAGAGCATCGCAAGATGAACATACCCGGCAGCATCTGCCTGCCGAATGGCGAACTTGCACTTCGCGCAACGAGCATCGTGCCCGATGACAAGACCCCGATCGTGGTTCATTGCGCCGGGCGCACCCGATCGATTGTCGGTGCGCAGATCCTGCGTGAAACCGGCATCCGCAATCCGGTCTATGCGCTCGAAAACGGGACGCAGGGCTGGGTGCTTGCCGGTCTTAATCTCGAGAAGGGCTCGACGCGAAGCGCCGAGGCATCGGTGCCGCTCGATGATTCCGAGACCTTAACGGCCACGGCGCGGCACCGCGCGGCGGAATGGAACGTACCGTTTATCGATGCGGTCACCTGCGGTCGCTGGCTTTCCGAGCCCGCGAGGACGACATATCTGCTCGACGTGCGCAGCCACCTCGAATACGCGGCCGGTCATCCGCAAGGCGCGATCCACGCGCCCGGCGGCCAGCTGCTGCAATCGACGGATAGCTGGCTGGCGGTTCGCGGCGCTCGCGTCGTGCTCGTCGACGACACCGGCTTGCGCGCGGTGACAGTCGGGCGTTGGCTCCGCTTGATGGGATGGGACGTTCATGTTCTCACCGGTGGGCTGGATATCTGGGGCAGCATCGCGGCGCCGCGCCGCCGGCAGCCCGATTTGCGCAGATTGCCGCTACAAGCGCCGGATCCGCGGGATCTCCCCGTTATACTCGACCTGCGTCCGAGCATGACCTATCGCGCCGGCCACATTCGCTCCGCGCGCTGGGTGCTGCGACCGATGCTGGCCGACGCGATCGCCGGTCTCGGCCAGGATTGGCGGATCGGTCTTTGCGGTAGAGATGAGGCTGCGACCTGGCTCGTGGCCGGGGACCTGAAACAGGCGGGCTTTCCCCGGGTAGAGTGGTATGGCGACGATCCCGCCGCCTGGGCAGCCGGCGGCTGCGAACTCGTCTCGACACCTGACATGCCCGACGATGCCGCCGCGATCGATTTCGTCTTCTTTACGCATGACAGACACAGCGGCAATCTCGATGCCGCACGCACGTATCTGGCCTGGGAAACCGGGCTGGTAGGCCGCCTCAATCCGCTCGAGCGACGCGCTTTCCGTCTTTGACAGCGGCAAAAGCATCCTTGACGGAAGGGCAATCGTCGCTCAATATTGCAACTATGTTGCAGTATAAGAAACTAAGAAAGGGGAATAAGATGTTTCCAAGAACTGCAGCAGCACTCCTCTCTTCCGTGCTCGTCCTTGCCGGCGCGCACTATACGCAGGCGCAGGAGGCCATTGTCATCGGAATGAGCAGCCCGCAATCCGGTGGTGCCGCCTATCTCGGACAGCACCAGAAATGGGGCGCCGAACTCGCCATCGAAGAGCTCAACGCGGGAGGCGGGGTGCTCGGGCGAAAGTTGGAACTTCTGGTTCAGGACAACCAGTGCAACCCGACCCAGGGTGCATCGAGCGCCGAGCAACTGATTGCCGTCGGCAAGGTTTCGGCGATTGTCGGCGCACTCTGCAGCTCGGCGACGCTCTCCATCATGCCGATCATCGAGAAGGCCGGGATACCGCTCGTCGTCGAAATCGCGACGTCGCCCAAGATCACCGAGCTTGCCGGTGCGGGCGGCAACAAGTGGACATTCCGCATTAATCCGTCGGACGCTGAACTGGCGATCGGGCTTGCCAATTATCTCACCCAGGCCGGACACATAAAGAAGATCGCCTTTGTCGGCGAGGACAGTGATTATGGTCGCGGCGGCCATGATGCGCTGGTCAAGATACTCAGTGCCAAGGGGCTTGAAATCGGCGCGGGCGATTTCTTCGCCCGCGACACGCAGGATTTTGCCGCCGTGCTGACACGGCTGGCCTCTGAGAAACCCGATGCCATCGCGCTCTATCTCAACGGTGCCGACGAACTCAACTTCCTGCGCCAGTATCGTGCTGCCGGTCTGGATATTCCGCTGACCGGTCGAGTCGAGTTCTCGGAGTTGCAGGAAGGCATCGTTGAGAGCGGTGCGATCGACGGGGCGACCAGCGTCTATCCCTATACCGACCAGATCAAGCAGGGGAAGAATGCGGATTTCGTCGCCAGTTTCATCAAGCGCTTCGGCGAAGTGCCCAACACCCAGAGCTATGAAGCTTATACGGCGACGCTGCTGGTGGCCGATGCCATCAGCCGGGCCGGTTCGAGCGAGCCTGCCAAGATCCGTGACGCGTTGCAGGCCAGCGACTTCAAGACCCCGCTCGGCGACACGATAAAGTTCGACGACCATCACCAGGCGCATCCGTCGGCGGTGATCCTCGAGATCGAGGGTGGCAAGGTGACCGTCAAGGGTCTCTTCAATACGTGAGCCTGAATAGGGAGAGGCCAATCCAATGCTGACTGCAACCTTGATCCTCAACGGGCTTGTCATGGGCGCCATCTATGCCCTGATCGGCGTCGGGCTTTCGCTGATCTTCGGTGTGCTCGAAATCGTGAACTTCGCGCATGGCCAGATTTTCGCGTTCGGCGCGCTGGCGCTCGCGGTTCTCGTCAATCACTTCGGATTGGCCTTCCTTCCCAGCGCGTTCGTGACCGTGCTGGTGGTCGCCGGCCTCGGCACCTTTCTCTACATCACGCTGCTCCAGTTCATCCGCAAGGGCGAATTCGAGCGCGGTATCATCCTGACGCTCGGTGTCGGCCTGATCCTCGAAAATGGCTTGCTCTACCTCTATGGCGCCACTCCGCAGATGGTCGACACAGCCTTCAACTTCAAGCATTTCGAGCTTCTCGGCTTCCGGGTGGAGCATATCAAGGCACTCGCCGTGCTCTTCTCGCTTATCTCCATAGGCGGCCTTCAGCTTCTCCTGACGCGGACGCGGTTCGGCATGGCGATCCGTGCGCTGTCCCAGAACCGCGAGGCGGCTATGGTGGTCGGCATGAAGCCCAAGGTGATCGCGGGCTATGCCGTCATCATCGGCTTCGCCCTGACCGGTCTTGCCGGTGCTGTGCTCGCGCCCGTCTTCACCGTCCATCCACTGATGGGCGCGCCGATGCTGTTCAAGGCATTCGCCATCGTCATCATCGGTGGCCTCGGCCATTTGCCCGGCGCGGTCGTGGCCGGCCTCATCGTCGGCGTGGTGGAAAGCCTGGCCGGCGGACTTGGCTCCGCCGCGCTGCAGAGCGCTGCAGTCTTCCTCATCATGATCGTCATGCTGCAGCTCCGTCCGCTCGGCCTCTTCGGAAAAGGAGCACGGATTTGACTCTTGCCGTAGCCACACCCGCGCACCGCCCGGCGCGCTCGACCTATCTCGTCGCGCTTGCCGTCCTGGCCGCGCTCTGCGCCCTGCCGCTCTTGGCGCCGGGAAACTATGTGCTGAGCATCGCGACGCTCGGCCTATTCTTCGCGGTCGCCAGCACCGGCCTCAACATCGTCTATGGCTATGCTGGGCTCCTGTCCTTCGCCCAGGTCGGGTTCTGGGGGCTCGGGGCCTATACGTCAGCGCTCGTCTCGATGGATCTCGGCCTTTCGCCCTGGCTGGGCATTGTGGCGGCCGGCCTCGTCTGCGGCGTCGCTGCCGTGATCGGCGGCTTTGCGGCGCTTAGGGTCTCTCGGGACGCATTCGTCATCGTGACGCTGTCCTTCAGCCTGCTGCTGCAGCTCCTGGCGCGCAACTGGATCAGCCTCACGCGCGGGCCTATGGGCATACCGGGACTGCCGAAGCCGGCGCTGACGATTCCCGGTATCGGCACGCTCGACGGCGCCGACCCGGCAGGCTTCTACTGGATCACGCTGATCTTCGCGGTGGTCATCATCGCGGTCGCCTATCGTCTCATCCATTCGCGCATCGGCCGCGCCTTCGTGGCGGTCAATATCGATGAAGCGCTGGCGAGCTCGCAGGGCATTCCCGTCTTTCGCACCCAGCTCGCCGCCTTCTGCGCTTCTGCGGTGATCGGCGGTCTGGCGGGCGGCCTCTATGTCTTCCATCTCGGCATCGTCGATCCCGGCATCTTCGACATGTACTATGCCCAGATGATGCTGATGATCGTCATCGTCGGCGGCGCCGGCTATTTCTGGCCGGTCCTGGCGATGACCGCCGTCTTCACCATACTGCCCGAGCTATTGCGGCTCGCGCCCGAACTTCGCCTCGTTCTCTTCGGCCTGATCCTGGTTGCGACCATTCAGTTCCTGCCGCAGGGGCTCGGCGGATATCTTCATGACATACGCGTCCGGCGCCTGAGGGGGATCGCGACATGAGCAGCAACCCGAAACCCGTCTTGCTCAAGGTCGACGGACTGTCGAAGAGTTTCGGCGCCGTCCGCGCCGTCGACGGCATAAACATGACGATCACGACCGGCGAGATCGTCGGGCTCATCGGGCCGAACGGATGCGGCAAGTCGACGACGATCGACTGTGTGACAGGCTTCGCCCGGCCGTCGGGAGGGAGGATCATGTTTGCGGGCAAAGATCTGACCGGCCTGAAGCCGGACCGGATTGCCGCGGCTGGCCTGTTGCGGACCTTCCAGAACGTTCGCGTCTACGATCGGCTGACATTGGTGGAAAATCTCGCCATCGCCCGCCAGTCGCATGACCGGCTCGCCTGGTGGCAGAGCTACCTCGGGACTTCGGCAACGCGTGCCTGCGAGGAGAAGGCACGCGAGCGCGGCCGCGAACTCGTCGATATCATCGGCCTGACCCGTCTTGCCGACATGCCGGCCGGCTTTCTCTCCTATGGGCAGAAGAAGCTCTTGGCGCTCGCCATGACGCTGATGGCGGATCCGGAGCTCGTCATTCTGGACGAACCGCTCGCTGGGGTGAACCCAACCGTGATCCGGCGCGTGGCCGAGCTGATCCTAAAGCTAAATCGCGAGGGTATTACGTTTTTGATCGTCGAGCACAATGTGCAGTTCATCATGCAGCAGTGTCATCGCGTGATCGTCATGGAGCAGGGCCGACAGCTCGCCAATGGCCCGCCCAATCTCATCTGGGAGGACGACCGCGTGCTTCAGGCCTATCTCGGCAGTGCCGACCGCGTTGCCAAGGAGCTTGCCTTCCATGCCTGAAACATCCGTGCTCACCATCAGCAACTGGTCCGTCGGTTATCTTGACCAGCCGATCGTCAAGGACTTCTCGGCCTCGTTCGAAGCCGGCACCGTGGCGAGCCTGATCGGCGGCAACGGCGCCGGCAAATCGACGCTGCTGAAATCGATCTTCGGCCTGAACAAGCTTTTCGCCGGCGAGATGAGTTTCGAGGGCCAGCCCGTTCACCGGCTTGCACCCGCCGACCGCCTGAAAGCCGGGATCGCCATCGTTCCGCAGGGCCGCTGCAATTTTCCGCAGATGAGCGTCCGGGAAAACCTGCTCATGGGCGGCTACGTGCTCTCGCCCGCTGCGGCGAAGATCGCCTTCGACAAGGTGGTGACGCTATTTCCGATGCTCGGGCGCAAGCTGCCGGAGATGGCGGGAAATCTGAGCGGCGGCGAGCAGCAGATTCTCGAGACCGCGATGGTCCTTCAGATCAATCCACGACTGCTGTTGCTCGACGAGCCCTCGCTCGGCCTTTCACCGCTTATGCAATCCGAGGTCTTCGAAACCGTGGACGATATCCGAAAGGAGGGCGTGACCGTCATCATGGCCGAGCAGAACGTGTTCGGCTCACTGATGATCTCCGACCGCGCCATCGTGCTCGAGCTCGGCCGAAAGTTCATGGACGGCCCGGCGCGGGAGGTCATGTACGATCCAAGAATTCGAACTGCATTTCTCGGCGGGGACCCTGCCCATGCCGACATCGAACAGGGAGTTCTGCAATGATTGCGACGCAAAGCCACCAGACCGATGCTCAGCCCGTAATCATCCCGGCACGCCAGGGTGTTGCCTTCCGGGTGGCCGCGGGACAGAAGCTGAAGATCATCAACACGCACGGCTCGCAGGTACTCGACACCTGGGCCTTCAATGCCGAAAACATGCTCGACTACATGTCGATGGAGCATACAAGGGCGATCAACAACCGGCTTTTCCCGGCGATCGGGCAGCGCTTCGTCAGCTGCGATTTTTTGCCGATGCTGACTGTTCTGGAGGATTCGTCCCCCGGCGTGCACGATACGCTGATGTGCTGCTGCAGCCTGAAGAGCTATCAGCGACTGAACTATCCCGGATATCACGACAATTGCCGGGACAATTTACATGCGGCGCTGGCATCGGCCGACCGGAAGCTTCCTTTCACGCCCGGTCCGCTCAATCTGTTCATGAACTTTCCGATTTCCAACAATGGCGACATCAGCCGCGATCCGCCGGTTACGAAACCCGGCGATTACATACTTTTTGGCGTGGAGATGGATCTTCTGATGGTGATTTCCGCCTGCCCGCAGGATATTCAGCCAGTGAACGGTGCCGGCAGGCAACCGACGGATGCCGCCTACCAGCGGCTGAATTGAACCCGATCGATCGCTTGTCAGGAAGTCAATCGAATGAAGACGCTAGATACGGCACTGCAGTTGCTGAGACTTTTCGAGACGGAGGAGCTGACACTGTCCGTCACGCAGATCGCCGACGCCACGGGGATGCCGAAGAGCAAGGTCTCACGCCTGCTCGCCGTGTTCCGGACGAACGGGTTTCTCGAGCAGGATCCGCAGACGCGGCGCTATCGGGTCGGGCTCGCGGCCTTTGAACTCGGAGCGAACTATGTTCGGGCGCAGCCGCTGGCGCGGGACGCGCTGCCGATCCTGCGCTCGATCGTCGAGCAGACCGGCCATTCCACGACCCTGAGCGTGATGCGCCAGAACCGGCTGCTTCACATCATGGCCGTCGAGGGTCCGCATTATATTGACGGACGCTGGCGTGTGGGCTCGCGGCTGCCGGTTCATGCGACCTCCGCGGGCAAGGTTATCCTCGCGGGCATGGAGCCCCGGGAGCTCGATGTCTTCCTGACGCACTATCCGCTGCGCGCGATCACGCCCGACACAGTGACCGATCCCGCCCGCCTGCGCGAGCAGGTGGCGGCGATCCGAGAGAGCGGTGTCGCGGTGACGCGAGGCGAAAGCAGCCCGGGGCTCGCGGCGATCGCCGTGCCGGTTATCGGACCGGATGGCGCGACGACGGCGGCGCTCGGGCTGATCATTCCCGACCAGTTTTTCTCCAAACCAGATATCAAGTCCTGGACCGCGTTGCTCCACCGCGAGGCGCGACGCCTGTCGATCAAGCAAGGTGCAGGTGACTATTCCTACGGTTCCTCGCTGGCGCTGTCGGCGGCGGGTTAAGTCCGGTCAAGGCTGTCGCGCGCTCAGTTGGCGCGTCACGTGAAGAAACTGAATTGCATATATAGCAACAGGTCCTGTCATGAACACTATTCTTGAAACACGGAGCGCTCCTGTACATGGAGGTGAGGACGCCGATAGCGGTGCGGAGCGCGGATGGCTCTCCGTCGGCACGCTCGCTTCCGGGCGAGAGATCTCCGTGCCTTATCTCATCAAGCAGGGCCGGGAAGACGGCCCCTGCCTCTGGATCAACGCGGCCGTCCATGGCGATGAGATCAACGGCGTTTTCGCGGCGCTCGATTTCCTCGACGCGATCGCAGCGGATACCGTCCGCGGCTCGGTGATCGTAACCCCTGTCTCGAACGTATTGGCGCTCGACGAGCGGCGGAAAGTGACCGCGATCGACGGGATCGACATGGATCAGTCCTTCCCCGGGCGCGTCAACGGCTTCGCATCCGAGCGAATGGCGCATGCGCTGTTCGAGGCCTTCGCGCGAAAGGCAGATGTTACGGTAAATCTTCATACGCTCGGCACGCCTTTCAATGCCGAACCCTATGCCGTCTACAAAGCGCATCAGGGGGTTGAGGAGGAAAGGCTTCTCGGCCTGATCGCCTGCTTCGAGCCGACGATTGCCTGCCGCATGCCGGTGTCAAATGCATCGGGCGAGCTGCCGGGCAATATTTCCGGCGCGCTCGACTACCAGTCGCTGGCGCTCGGCCGGGCCGCGTTCATGATTGAACTCGGTGGCGGCGGCAGGCTGGAGCCCGATGTGATCGCGCATGGCGTGAAAGGGTTCCTGCGGCTCGCGACGAAACTCGGAATGATCGCGGAGAGCGCTGCTGCCCTGGCCGGAAGCAGAACGGTCCGACGCGTGACGGCGAGGGCACACAAGCTCGCGACGAGAGGCGGCTTTTTCCGTGCAGAGGCGCAACCCGGTACAGTGCTTTCGGCCGGCGGGCGCCTTGGTTTCGTGCGTGATGTCTTCGGCGATGTCGTCGAAGAAATACGTGTCGATCACGATAGCTGGGTGATCGCCACGCGGCGTGACCCGGTGGTGCATACGGGCGACAGAGTGGCGTTCCTTGCCTCCGAATGGGATGAGGTGAACGTCCATGCGTGAACCTTCCGACCGCCCGCTGATCGCGGTTGCTCAATATGCGCCCGTCAAGGGATCGGTGGAGGCGAACCGGCTGCGGTCCGTCGAATGGATCGCCAAAGCGGCGCGCCAAGGGGCCGGGCTTGTCGTGCTGCCCGAATGCTGCATCACCGGCCTCGTCTTCGAAAGCCGGGCCGAACTCATGGCCATTGCCGAGTCGATCGAGGGCCCTACCGTCGAGGCTTGGACAAAGGCTGCTGCCGAGAATGACATCATCGTCATCGGCGGCATGGCCGAGCGCGACGGCGCGGAACTCTACAACGCCGCCGTGTTCGTAAAACCAGATGGTTCGGTCCATCGCTATCGCAAAACCCATGTCTTCGGTGCCGAACGATCACTTTTCGATCTCGGCGATCGTCTCGTTTGCGTCGATACCGCCTGGGGGCGCGTCGGTCTTGCCATCTGCTACGATCTCTGGTTCCCGGAAATCGCGCGCGAGCTCGCGCTCGCGGATGCCGGCCTGATCGCCGTGCCGGCCAACTGGTTCGTGCCGCCGCGCCAGAAGGATGAGACCGGTGGCCAGCTGCCGATGGGCTTTCACCATGCGGTGTCGGCCGCCTGCGCCAATGAGATCGCGATTGCCTGCGCCGATCGCACGGGCGTCGAGAATGAGCTGCCCTTTCTTGGCCAGAGCTTCATTCTCGGCCCCACCGGACGCCCCCTTGCCGGGCCGGCCTCGGCCGGAGACGATGCGCTGCTTCTCGCGCGCTGGGAGGAGCCCGGCGTTGGGCGCCGGCAGGTGCAGAGCCATCTCCAGACCCGGCGCGGCGACCTTTATGCGCGGCCGGTGGATATTCTCGGCCGTTAGGTCAGCGGCGACCAATGAACCCGCCGCTGTCGCATACGCATTGGGGCACATTCGAACCGGAGATCGCCGAGGGCCGGATCGAGGGCGTGCGAGCGTTTTCGCGTGACGCCGAACCCTCGGCGCTGATCCGGTCCGTTCCCGATGCCGTGCATTCGCCGCTCCGCATATCCCAGCCAATGGTGCGCGAGGGCTATCTGCTGCGAGGACCTGCGGACCTGGACAGGCGGCGTGGCGCCGAACCCTTCGTGCCGGTCGACTGGGACACTGCGCTCGACCTTGTCGCGAGGCGGCTAGGCGAAACGAAAAAGGTGCATGGAAACAGCGCGATCTTCGGCGGTTCCTACGGATGGTCGAGTGCCGGCCGCATCAACCATGCGCGCACTCTGGTACGCCGCTTCCTCTATCGCTTCGGCGGCTGCGTCGACCAGGTCACCAATTACAGCTGGGGTGCGGCGGCCATCCTGCTGCCGCATGTCGTCGGCGGCATCGAACCGGTGGCAGGGCCGGTGACCGACTGGACGGCGATCGTGCGCGAAACCCGGCTGATGGTCATGTTCGGCGGTGCGGCGGCAAAGAACATGCGGGTCACCACTGGCGGCGCCGGCTCACACGACACGGGCACATTCATGCGCGCCGCCAAGGCAGCCGGTGTGCGCTTCGTCAATATCAGCCCGTTGCGGGGCGACATGCCCGACGAGCTCGATGCCGAATGGTTGCCGATCCGTCCCGGCACCGACACGGCAATGATGTTGGCGCTGGCCCATACGCTGGTGGTGGAAGGGCTCGTCGATCATGCGTTCCTCGATCGCTACACCGTCGGCTACGACCGATTTCACGCCTATCTGACCGGCGCGATGGACGGCACACCGAAATCCGCGACATGGGCGGCCGCGATCACGGGTATCGAAGCCGACATCATCAGCGATCTCGCGCGGCGGATGGCCTCGGAACGCACCATGCTGAGCGCCGCCTGGTCGCTGCAGCGTGCCGATCGCGGCGAGCAGCCCTATTGGGCGCTGATCGCGCTGTCGGCGATGCTCGGCCAGATCGGTCTTCCCGGCGGCGGTTTCGGCTTCGGTTACGGCTCCATCAATGGCATGGGGACCCCGCGGCGGCAGATCTCCGCTCCGGCCATGACGACAGGCGAAAATCCGCTCGGCTTCGACATCCCGGTGGCGCGCATGGCCGACATGCTCCTGTCGCCGGGCCAGACCATAAAGTTCAACGGCGGCGAGCTGACATTTCCCGACATCAAGCTCGTCTATTGGTGCGGCGGCAATCCGTTTCATCATCACCAGGACATCAACAGGCTTCTTGCTGCTTGGCAGCGGCCCGAGACGATCATCGTCCATGAAATCTGGTGGACGGCGACGGCGCGCCAGGCCGATATCGTGCTTCCGGCGACGACCTCTTTCGAGCGCGAGGACATCGGCGCTTCGCCGCGTGATCGGTTCATGGTGGCTATGCCAAAGCTGATCGAGCCCGTTGGCCAGGCGCGGAACGATTACGATATCTTTGCAGATCTTGCCGCGCGCCTCGGCTTCGAGGACGCGTTCACCGAGGGTCGGACGATCACGGACTGGCTGCGCCACACCTATCAGGGCTGCCGCCAGCGTGCGGTGCGGCACGGGGTCGACCTGCCCGATTTCGAGACGTTCTGGGACGCGAGTTTCGTGGAGATTGCGCCGCCCGACGCGGAGTTCGTGCTGTTCGGCGACTTTCGTGCCGACCCGGTCGCACATCCGCTCAAGACACCATCCGGCAAGATCGAGATATCGAGCGAGCGTGTCGCGGCGATGGGCTATGCCGACTGCCCCGGCTATCCCGTCTGGATCGAGCCCGAGGAATGGGGCGGAGCCGCACTGGCCGAGCGCTATCCGCTTCACCTCCTGTCCAACCAGCCTTCGACCCGCCTGCATAGCCAGCTGGATCACGCCCTGTTGAGCCGGGAATCGAAAGTGGCCGGGCGCGAACCCGTACTGATCAATCGCGGCGATGCGATCAGGCGCGGTATCACGGATGGCGATGCGGTGCGCATCTTTAACGACCGTGGCGCCTGCATCACCGGCGCCGTGCTCTCCGACGGCATTCGCAGCGGCACGATCCAGCTCTCGACTGGCGCCTGGTACGCGCCCGAGACCTATGCCAGCGCCGGATCGCTCGACCTGCATGGCAATCCGAATATGCTGACGCGGGATGCCGGCACTTCGTCATTGGGGCAGGGACCATCGGCACTGTCGACCCTTGTCGAGATCGAGCGGGTGACCGGAGCGATCCCGTTGCCGCGCCTCATGCCAGAAATTTATCCCGTCCGAAACGCCGGTGGAGCCGACTCCGCCGAGAGTTGAGATCAGCTCATTGCGGGATGAGATCATCTCATTTGATGGGCCGGACAAACATCTGCAAACAGGCGGTCAATGCAGCCGATTGATTGTGGGAGGAGAATGCAGATGACCCATCTGCAAGTGCTGGGCGTCACCAAGACGTTCGCAACGTTCAAGGCTCTGGACGACGTGTCGTTGTCCGCCGCCAAGGGAGAGATCCGTGCCCTTCTCGGCGAGAACGGCGCCGGGAAGACCACCCTGATGAACGTGCTCTACGGTCTCTACAAGCCCGATGCCGGACAGATCTGCATCGACGGCGCGCCGATATTCATGTCGTCGCCCCGTGACGCCATCCGGCATCGCATCGGCATGATCCACCAGCATTTCCATCTCGCTAGCGCGCTGTCGGTGGTCGAGAATGTCGTGCTCGGTCTCGGCGGATTCCGCACCGATCTCGAGCTGCATGCGAAGAAGATCGCGGCACTGTCGGAGGAATATGGCTTCGACATCGATCCGCATGCACCGATCTGGAAACTGCCGATCGGCATGCGGCAGCGGGTCGAGATCCTCAAGGCGCTTTATCGAAATGCCGAAATCCTGGTGCTCGACGAGCCGACCAGCGTGCTCGCGCCCGACGAGATCGCGGGTTTCCTGCGCGGGCTGAAGAAGCTCCGGGCTGCCGGTCACACGATCCTGTTCGTCACCCACAAGCTCGAGGAGGTGATGGAGGTTTCGGACAGCGTGACCGTGATGCGGCGCGGCAGGGTCGTCGAGACGATCGCCGCCCGGGATACGTCGCCGGCGCATCTCTCCCGGGTGATGGTCGGCCGGGAGGTCGATGCTGTGCACCGGGGTGGCCGCCCCACACCCAAGACCGATATCCGCCTCCAACTGAAAAGCATCGTTGCGCACAACGATCGCGGCGCGCTGGCGCTCAAGTCCGTCGATCTTAGCCTGCATGCCGGCGAGGTTCTCGGCATTACCGGCGTGGACGGCAACGGCCAGCGGGAGCTTGCCGAAACCATTGTGGGGCTTCGTCCGGTTCTGTCGGGCGACATCGTCGTCGACGGAAAGAGCATTAAGGGGCTCACTGTCCGCGACCGCATCGTCGATACCCGCATCGGCTTCGTGCCCGAAGACCGTCATGAGACCGGGCTCGTTCTTGATTATCCTGTCGCGACCAACATGGCGCTGCGCGATTTCGACCGCAGTCCCGTCAGCCGCATGGGCATCATCGACGACCGGGTGATCCAGGAACGCGCCTCCGATCTCGTTGAGCGCTACGATATCCGGCTCGCACACCGGAACCAGCATGCGCGGATGCTCTCCGGCGGCAACCAGCAGAAGATCATCATCGCGCGCGAAGTCCACGCCGGGCCGCGAATCCTTGTGGTGATGCAAGCGACCAAAGGCCTTGATGTCGGCGCCATCGCCTTCATCCAGCGCAAGATCCTCGAAGAGCGCGATCGCGGCGTGGCGGTGCTCTACATCTCAACCGAACTAGAACATGTGATGGAGGTCGCCGACCGGATCGGCGTCCTCTGCGCTGGGCAACTGAGCCCGATCCTTCAACCCGAACAGGCGACGGACGAACGCATCGGCCTCTACATGGCCGGCGTTCAGGAAGAGGTGGCGTGATGACGGCGATTTTCGATTGGGCTTTCCGGATCAGAACCGTCATCGCCGTGTTCGTGGCACTTGTCATCGGGGCGATGCTG
Organism: Aminobacter sp. SR38; assembly: GCF_014843375.1. Taxonomy (NCBI): domain Bacteria; kingdom Pseudomonadati; phylum Pseudomonadota; class Alphaproteobacteria; order Hyphomicrobiales; family Phyllobacteriaceae; genus Aminobacter; species Aminobacter sp. SR38. The sequence goes on along the minus strand of NZ_CP062119.1, from coordinate 142,623 downwards.
ATGTTCGCTGTGGGCGCCGATCCCTGGAAAGCCTATGCGGTTCTTTTCGGCGAATCCTTCTTCGACTATTTCGGTCTGTCCAATACGCTGGTCAAAACCTCGCCGATCCTGCTTGCCGGGCTCGCTGTGGTGATCCCCCTGCGCGCCGGCGTCTACAATATCGGCGGCGAAGGCCAGATTTATCTAGGCGGCCTGTTCGCAACGATCGTGGCACTTGGCATGCCCAACATGAATTCGTGGATAGGTATTCCCCTCGTCATGATCGCCGCGGCTGCCGGCGGCGGCTTGTGGGCGGCGATCCCGGCCGTGCTGCGCGCCTATTACGGCGTCAACGAAGTCATCGTCACCCTGCTGATGAACTTCATCGGTATCCAGATCGTGTCCTATGCTGTGAGCGGACCGATGCTCGCGAAATCGGCACCCTATCCCTATTCGGAGGAGATTTCCGAAAGCCTGCATCTGCCGCATGTCATGCCGCGTACCGATGCTCATCTCGGCATTCTCATCGCCGTGGTCCTAGCCTTCGGCTTCTACTGGTTCTTCAAGCGCACCACGGCGGGTCGCGCGATCGACATTGTCGGCCGGAGCCCGTCGGCGGCCCAGTATGCCGGCATCGCCGTACCTAGGCAGATCCTGGTTGCTATGATGCTCGGCGGTGCGATGGCGGGGCTGGCGGGCGGCTTCGAGGTGATGGGGCATAAGTACCGTCTCTTCCACATGTTCAGCAGCGGTTATGGCTATGACGGCATCGTTGCGGCCTTCGTCGCCATGGGTTCGGCGCTTGCGCTGCCGCTCGTGGCCTTCTTCCTGGCGGGGCTAAAAGCCGGCGCGGGGGTCATGGAGCGCGGCGCCGGCATCGAACGCTCGGTCGTCGATGCCATCCAGGGCATCGTCGTGATTATGGTCGCCGCCAGCCTGGCGTTGAGGCCGGGCCTGCTCACGGGCATTCGGGTTTTTCTTGGTTCCCTGCGGTCATCGCCCCCCGGCAAGATGCCCGATGGCTCGCTCGCGACGAAAGGCGATTGACATGGACATTTTCACCGATCCCGCCCAGTTCACGGATTTCCTCGGCTCGTCGGTGCGGCTCGCGATACCCGTCGGCTTCGCCGCCCTGGGCGGCGTGCTTTCCGAGCGTAGCGGCGTCATCAATATCGGGCTCGAAGGCATGATGCTGGCAGGCGCATTCGGCGCGGCCGTCGGTTCGTTCTACACGGGATCATCCGGCGCAGGCCTGATCGCAGCGCTGGCCGGCGGGGCGCTGACCGGCCTCGTCCTCGGCATTCTCAATGTGTCGCTGCGCGTGAACCAGCTCGTCGCCGGCATCGCCGTCAACCTTTTATGCGCCGGCCTGACCGCCTTTCTCGCACGCCAGGTCTTCGGCGCCGATCTCGGCCGCGCTTTGGTCGCGGGCTTCGAGCCAGTCGCGATACCCGGACTGTCCTCGATCCCGGTGGCCGGTCCGGTGCTGTTCAATCAGGATACGCTCGTCTATCTGCTCTATCTGCTGGTGCCGGTCGTGCTCTGGGCGCTGTTCCGCTCGAACTGGGGTCTCAATCTTCGCGGCACAGGTGAGAATCCGAAGGCGGCGGACACCGCCGGCGTTCCGGTGTTTCGCGTCCGCTATGTCGCGATCATCCTGTCCGGCATGCTGGCAGCGCTGGGCGGCGCGCATCTCGTGCTCTCGCAGATCCATCTCTTCACCGAGGAGATGAGCGCCGGCAGGGGGTTCATCGCGCTTGCGGCAATCATCCTCGGACGATGGAATCCGTTGCTGGCGGTCTTGGCGGCGCTGTTCTTCGGTGTCTGCGATGCGGCGCAGCTGCGGCTGCAATTTGCCAACCCCTCCGTGCCCTACCAGGCCTTCATCATTCTTCCCTATGTCGCCTCCATCGTCGCGCTCGTCATCTTCATCGGCTCGACGCGCGCACCGGAGGCGCTGGGCCAGCCTTACGACCGGGAAAGCCGGTGAGACCAAACAAATCTCAACCCGATCTGAAAAATCGTCATTACCAACTAAGGTTCTGATTTGGCATGATAAATTATGGTCGATCAAGAATGTGTCGGCCGCTAATAAGTGAGCCCGAGGGCTCTGGGAGGATGATGTGACAATAACGCGAAGGACTATTCTTGCCGCTGCGATTTCTCTTGGCGCGGTGGTTGCCACGGCGCCGATGGCACTCGCGCAGGACCCCTACAAGGTGGCGATCGTGATGCCGGGAACCATCTCCGACAAGGGCTGGAGCGAGGCCGGGTATCATGCGCTGGAACGGTCGAAGGAGGAACTCGGGATCGAGTTCGCCTATTCGGAGCATGTCGAGCAGCCGGATCAGGTCGAGGTGCTCTCGGACTACGCCCGGCGCGGCTACAATCTGATCATCGGCCATGGCGGCGAATATCAGGATGCGATCCTGCGCGTGGCCAAGAACTATCCGGACACGATGTTCATGGTCAATAACGGCCTGGGGGTCGGCACCAATGTCGCCAATGCCGACTTCCATTTCAGCCAGCTCGGCTACCTGATGGGCTACACGGCCGCCAAGGTCTCGAAGACCGGCAAGATCGGCATGCTGGTGGCGCAAGAGTTCAAGTTCACGCTCGATTCCATTGCCGGCTACCGCGAGGGTGCCGAAGCGGCGGTGCCAGGGACACAGGTGCTCTACAATGTCATGGGTGACTGGAACGATGTCGCCAAGGGCAAGGAGGCGGCTCTCGGCCAGCTCAGCCAGGGTGCCGATGTCATCTGGCCGACGATGGATGCCGCCAATGTCGGCGCGCTTCAAGCGGTCCAGGAAAAGGGCGCGAAATCGATTGGTCTCTGTTATGACGGCATCAAGGATTGGCCCGATATCATGGTCCAGTCGGCGATCCTCGACGTGACCGAGAACATGCTGAGCTATCTGCGCATCGCCGCGAAGGGCAAGCTCGAAGGTAAACTCTACAAGGCCGACCTTACCAACACGGCCGCCATGCGCATCGGCACATTCGGCCCCACCGTGCCGAAGGATGCGCAGGATCAGGTTCTGGCGCTGGTCGAGAAGATGAAATCCGGCGAGCTTAAAGTCGAACCTTACTGAACTTCCCCAAGCCTGACCGCCTGGATACCGGGGCCCGTCCCCGGCATTTTTTGAGTTGAGCTGGATTAGACCCTCTCAGAGAAACTCTAATTTGTGAGCCTTTTCGGTGGGAGATATGTCGAGGTCACGATCATCACCGGAGGCCGAGATGGCAGTTATCCTTCACATAGATGCAAGCGCCCGCACCAGCCGTTCGCTGTCGCGAGACCTGTCGAAGACATTCGTCGATACGTGGCGCGCCTTCAGACCCGATGACGAAATAGTCCACCGCGATGTGGGCCGTCTGCCGCCGCCGCCGACCACGGAAGGCTGGATCGCATCGGCATTTACCAAGCCGGAAGAGCGCACCCCTGAACAGGCGCATATACTTGCCATGTCCGATGTGCTCATCGACGAGCTGACTCGGGCGGACGTTATCGCTCTGGGGACGCCGATGTACAATTACGGCATGCCCTCGGCGCTGAAGGCATGGGTCGACCAGGTTATCCGCATCGGCAAGACCTTCACTTTCGATCTCGGGCGCGGCGATTTCCCGTTGGAGCCGATCCTGTCGGGCAAGACGCTGGTCCTCCTGTCCGCCAGTGGGGAATTCGGCTTCGAGCCGGGCGGCGTTCGCGAGCATATGAACCATCTCGATACCCATATCCGCGCCATCAAGCACTATTTCGGTGTCGCCGAAATGCGGCATGTCGCAATCGAATATCAGGAATTCGGTGGTGAGCGTCACCAGGCCTCGGTTGCCGCCGGCCACGCTGCGGCCAAGGCTCTGGCCAGCGAACTCACTGCCGGAATGGCGGACGTGCTCGGCGAGCGGCCGGGTGCGGCGGCCTATGCCTGACGGTGGTGATCTCCCGGCGCTGGCGGCCGGACTTGCCTCGGGTGAGGTTAGCGCGGGCGATCTTGCGCGCGACTTCCTGGACCGGGTCAGGACGTCGCCCGCGACATTCATCTCGGTCGATGCGGAGCATCTTCTGCAGGAGGCCCGGGCGAGTGACGGGCGCCGCCGGTCGGGAGAGCCATTGAGCCCTTATGACGGTATCCCGTTCGCGGTCAAGGACAATATCGACGCCGCCGGATACCGCACCACCAATGGATCGCGGACGCGTGCCTGGCTCGGTCCGGCGCGCAGCGATGCCCCGATCGTCGCGACGCTGCGCGCGGCGGGGCTGCTCGTCGCTGGCAAGACTAATCTCAGCGAATTCGCCTTCTCGGGCCTTGGCCTGAACCCGCATTTCGGAACGCCGGGCCGGCATCGCCATGATCCGCCCCGCGCGCCGGGTGGGTCGTCGGCGGGCTCGGCCATCGCAGTCGCGGACAATCTGGTGGCGCTCGCGCTCGGCACTGACACGGCGGGTTCGCTGCGGGTGCCGCCGGCCTTTACCGGAACGGTCGGTTTCCGGGCGACATCCAACCGCTATCCGATGAGTGGCGTGGTGCCACTCGCGCCGAGCTTCGACACGCTCGGTGCAGTCACTCGAACCGTGGCGGATATGATTGCTTTCGATGGGTTGGCGAGGGGGAGGCCGAATGACGTGGCAACTGCCGACGATGAGATTGAGATCCTTGTCGACCGTCCATTTCTGCGGTTCTGCGGCGTGGCGCCTGATGTGGAACAGGTCATCGACAACGCTCTGCGTGACCTCCGTCACGGCGGTGCGCGCATCTTGTTTCGGCGTCTCGAGCCGTTGTGGCAGGTGTCGGACGCCATAGCGCGCCATGGCTGGCCCGGTGGTTTCGAGGCGTATCGCCAGCATGCCGCACTGCTAGCGCCGCCAGAGCGTGACCTTGTCGATCCACGTGTGCTTGCGCGGCTGGAACTCGGTGGTCGGACGGACCCCGACATCGTCGCCGAGCTCATGGCGCTCAGAGTAGCGGCTCGGGAGGATTTCGAACGCGAGGCGCAAGGCGCAGTCGTGTTCCTGCCGACGGTAAAACATGTGCCGCCGCTGCTCGCGCCACTGGAGGCCGATGACAGGCGTTTCGCCGAGATGAATCTTGAAACACTGCGGCTGACGATGATCGCGAGCTTCCTCGACGCACCGGCCGTGGCGCTGCCCGCCGGGCTCACTCCGGATGGGCTGCCGGTGTCTCTGTCGCTTCTCGCGCCACGTGGGCATGATGGGCGCGTCCTTGTGGCCGCATCGCACGTCGAGCGGCTTCTCGGCTCAGCCTTGAGTTTTTCTCGATTGCGCTCGGGCTTTCCTCATTAGGTGTTTGCATCAAGGACAACCTAAGCTCGGTTGCAATCAGGAGGACAAGCGATGAACGCCAATCAACGCAATTTCGATCCCGGCGAGCCGGATGGGCATAATCCTAGCCGCGACATGCCGATATCGGGCGACGGTATGCCCGCGCTTGACGAGATCTACCGCCTGCCGGCGCGGCAGGGGCGGGCGGCGAAGGTAAGCGCAGGGCAGTTCCTCACCGTCATCAACACCCATGGTACGCAGGTCTGCGACTTCTGGGCCTTCGATGCCGAGGATCTCAACGAATTCCTGTCGATGCCGCATCAGCATGGCGTGACGTCGAGTGTCTATCCGCGCACCGGCGACAAGCTTGTGTCGAACCGGCGCCGGCCGCTCATGACATTCCTGACTGACACGTCGCCGGGCGTCCATGATACCGTGGTCGCGGCCTGCGATGTCTATCGCTACCGGCAGCTCGGCGCGGAGCACTATCACGACAATTGCACGGACAATCTACGCATGGCGCTGCTGGCGATCGGGCTGCGCGCGCCGGAAATCCCGGCACCCTTCAATATCTGGATGAACACGCCCGTGGGCAAGGGCGGCGCGATCTCGTGGCTTCCGCCGGTCGGCAAGAGAGGCGACAGCGTAACCTTTCGTGCCGAGCGGGACGTAATCGCGGTCATGTCCGCGTGCCCGCAGGACATGATACCCATCAATGGCGCTGACAACACGCCGCGCGAGCTGGAATTCATGGTTTCCGCTCAGGAGCCGTCCCGATGATCCGCAATCCGATCGCCTGGCCGAACGGCGCCCAATGCGCCTGCGCTGTTACGTTCGACGTCGATGCCGACAGCCTTATCCACATCGCCCGGCCACGGGACAGTTTCAACCGACTCTACCCCATCTCCATGGGGCGCTACGGGCCAACGGTCGGCGTGCCGCGCATCCTCGAAACCTATCGCCGGCTCGGGATCAAGCAATCCTTCTTCATTCCAGGGTGGACGATGGAGCAATATCCCGACGCAGTCGAGGCGATCCAGGCGGGCGGCCACGAGATCGGTCACCACGGCTATCTGCACGAGGACCCCACCGTGATCACCGCCAGCGAGGAACGCATATGGTTCGAGCGGGCACTCGCCTGCCACACGCGGCTCACTGGGCTTCGCCCCCAAGGCTATCGCGCGCCGGTCTACAACGTGACGCTCCATACGCTCGACCTTCTTGTCGAACACGGGTTCCAGTACGATTCCTCGATGATGGCAGACGATATTCCCTATCGCATGACGACACCGAAGGGATCGCTCTACGAGGCGCCGCCGCATTGGGGCACCGACGACTGGCCGCCTTTCGCTCATTATGACGAGATCGGCTATATGATGCCGGTGCGGGCACCCTCGGTGGGGCTTGCGGCCTTCTACGAGGAATTCGAGGCGCATTATGCGGCCGGCGGCTTCTGGATGCCGGTACTGCATCCGTTTCTGACCGGGCGTCTCGCTCGCTGGACACAGTTCGAGGCCTTCCTGGAAAAGGTGATCTCAACGCGTAACGTCTGGTTCGCGCCGCTCACCGACATCATCGCGCATGTTGAGGCGGAGCGGCAGAAGGGCGCTCCGATCCGCGAGGAGCGGCTGCCCTATTACGAGGCGCCGGTGCTGCTACGCGGCTAGCGACGTTTGCGGCAGGCCAAGCGCGAATTGCTCGGTCTCCGCCACGATCCAGTCGACGAACAGCGTGATCGAGCGCTTGCGCTGCCGCGTCGGCACATGCGCGAGCTTGAAGCCGAAACCGTCGATGGCAGGCCCGTCGATGGCCCGGAGATTGCCAGCCGCGATCCCGTCGGCGGCAAGCACGTTGCAGCAGAGCAGCGGCCCCATTCCGCGCTCCATCGCATGCATGGCAAGGCTTTCGTCATTGAACCACGAAATCCGAAAATCTCCCGGCGTGCGATAGTCGGCGTCGCGCAGCCAGCGCGACCAATTGGGAATTTCGTCGGTGTGAAGGTGCCAGCGGTAGGCGAGCAGGTTGCGCCTGCGGTAGGCGGAGATATCTGCATCGGCAGGCAGTCCGTCGTTGGCGCTGGTTACCGCATGATAGCTGTCCTGGAGCAGCGGCATGGTCGCGAGCGACACATCGGCGGTGCGGCCATAGCGTATCGCAATGTCGGTTCCGGTATCGCGCAGATCGACAATGTCCTCCGATCCCTCGACATTGACGCTGATGTCGGGGAAGGCCGCGGTAAAGCGGGCGAGCCGGGGCATGAGCCAGCGCTCGGCGAAGGCGCGCGTCGTGGTCACCGTCAGCGAGTGGCCGGCATTCTGCGCCGTGATTTCCTCGAAGGCATCGCCGAAGCGATCGAACCCTTCTCGTAGGGCCGGGAAGAGCCGGGCTCCGATGCTGGTGAGGCGAACCTCGCGCGGCGTCCGTTCGAAGAGCTTGCATCCGATCTGGTCTTCGAGGTTCTTCACCTGGTGAGAGACTGCGGTGATGGTGACGCAAAGCTCGTTGGCGGCTGCGGTGAAACTCAGGTGGCGTGCGGCTGCTTCGAAGGCCCGGATGGCGTTGAGCGGGGGCAATTTTCTCATGTTTCGATACTCCGAACCTAGATTACGCGTTCGAGATAATCCGGAAGCGGAGGCTCCTGGATGACCGAAAGCACCTTCAGCCTTTGCAGCGTGCGGGTGCCTTTGCGATGAAGATGATCGGCATGAAGCCGTGATGCGGCATCCCAGTCGCGAGCGGCGATCGCTTCGATAATGGCGCGGTGCTCGGCGATGCCGGGTGAATCGGCTTCGATACCGATGAAGCGCGCGAACAGGCCCGTGACCATGAGCATCGTTCGCCCCTTGCGCAGGACTTCGTGGATCCTTGTATTGGTGAAATGTCTAAGGCAATTCTCGTGCAGATCGATTTCGATCCGGTCGATGATAGCGGGGTCGATGAGGCCGACGGTACGGATCGCGGTTTCAACGCGAGCCATCATGGCGCTGATCTCGTCCTGTGACAGCTGCGGCGCGGAGATCAGAAGAGCCGGGGGTTCGAGTAGCCGGCGCATTTCGCTGTCTTCCGAAATGGCGCGCGCCGTCAATGGTCCCGCGAGCCAGGACGAATACATGTCCTTCTCGACAAGCCCCAGCTCCCGGAGCCGCCACAGAACCTCGCGTATGATGGGTCGGCTCACGCCGTGGCGGCTGGCCAGGCGCTGCTCGTTGATGCGATAATGTCCGAAGGCGATTGCCGTGCGGATCGCCTCCTCGACCTCGGGAATGATACGGTCGGATGCCGGTATCACTTCGCTGACACCGATATCCTCTTTGGGAAAGTCGTCGGATGAGACGCGTCGGCGGATTGGCTCTCGGGATTGGGTCGGGCCGCCAACGATGAAGCCGCGCCCGGTGAACCGGTCGACCGTGCCGTCTTCTGCCAGCAGCGCAAGCGCATTGCGAACGGTCGCCCGGCTCGTGCCGAAAACATCGGATAGCGGTCCCTCCAGAAGGATGAGGCCGGATTCCAGTTTGCCCGCCTTGATGGCGGCCGTCAGCCTCGTCGCCAGGACCTGATAGAGCGGCAATGTTTCAGCTGAGGAGGGCATTTCGGTTCCGTTAAAATTAGCTCCAACATAGGTACTCATATAAAATGACTTTTGTAAACATATTGCATTAATAAGAGCGCCGTGGTTCTCTGAGAGCAGGAGGAAGGTCCTTGACGACAAACGGAACTCAATTTTTCCCGGCGCCAGCAGTCCACGAAGAGCGCGTATTACGCCTGCTTGGCACGAGCTCGACCCTTCTCGATCTCATACTCGAACGGGCTTCGAAGGATCTCGGCATCAAGTTGGAAGCCAGAATACTGGATGGCGGCGATGCGCATCGGCTCGGGGTCACCGCGCCGGAAACCTACGACCTCTACGATCAATGGTTTCACAATGTCGAGTTCGTCTGGACCGCACGTTCGATCCAGGCGATCGACACGAGTCGCATCCGCTATTGGGATGAGGTGGGCGACGTCGCGCGCTCGGGCCGGCTGAGCGGGGTGGCGAAGGTGGCGCCGGGGACAGCGCCCAATCGACTGCTCTATGTCGACGAGGAGGGCGAGCTTGGCCCGACGCCCTCGCGCTACATATCCATGCTGCCGCTAACCCACTATGCCGACACTTTCGGCTATATCGCGGACGAGCTGCCGCCCGGCTACGACCCGAAAAATGCCAGCTGGGCCTGGCTGCTCGATCCACATATCGGTGCCTGTGCGCTTCAAAACAACCCGTCGATCGGCGCCATCGATGCTATGCTGGCGGTGCAGGCCGCCGGGCTTGCAACATTTGCCGATCCTGGCAACCTCACGATCGAGGAAATCGACACTTTCGTCGATGAATTGATGAAGCTGCGCATGGCTGGGCACTTTTCAGGCTTCTGGGGCACGTCGGAAGACCTCGCCGGCCTGATCAAGCGGCGCCGCACCAAGGTCTTCAGTCTCTGGTCTCCGACACGGCTGTTGCCAGAGGTCGCGGCGAGGCGGGTACGGATGGCCGTTCCGAAAGAGGGATATCGAGGCTGGTGCGGAGGGATCGCGCTGTCGCGCCATTGCGCCGGACCGACCATGGACATGGCTTACGAATATCTGAACTGGTGGCTTGACGGTTGGGCGAGCATACCGATCACCAGGCAAGGCGACTATTTCTCGTCGCCGTCGCGCGCGAGCAGGCACATGAATCCCGGCGAATGGGACTATTGGTATGGCGGGAAGCCGGCCACGCAAGACATTCCTTCAAACCACGACACCCCGGCAGCCGCGGCGGGCGATATGGTTGAGGGCGGGTCTTACGAAGAGCGGATTTCACGTGTGACCGTATGGAATGCGGTCGGCGACGAACACAATTATCTCGCCCGCCGTTGGAATGATTTCCTGAACAGGCGGAGATAGGCGAGCCTTTCGGCGCCTCGCTGGTTCCGAATAAAGGGGTCTACCCGGCTTCTCGCAAGTTAGATTCGGCCTGCAGTTCAGCCCTTAAAGCGCTGCGCTTCATGCTCCCGCAGGCGCGAGTAGATAAACAGCATCGAGGCGGTGCTGTTCGCGGCGTCCGGAAGATCGTTGGCGATTTCGGCGCGGTTGCGGTGTTCAGCGCACCCACTATGGCGCGGTGTTCTTCCAGGGGAATATTCCGTACAGATAGCCCGCTGCGGACAAGGTCCGCCAACGCTGCTCAATGCCGCGAGGCCTGGGTCCCACTGAAACCGAGCATGCATTGTTCGTTTGCGACGTGACGTCGGACCCCGACAAAGAACGACCGTAGCATGTAACCCGTCGCGTCCCAGTTCACGTCCTTGCGCCCGCGCGCAAGCTTGGTCAGCGTCCTGACTATTTGATCGGCTGCGGCCCTGTCGCACTCGTGCTCTCGACACATCCGGCACAAGGTTTCACTCGATGCGTGTGGCTCCGCCAGTCCTGTGAGATCAGGATACCCTCAGCATCGACTTGGTACTCACGTTGCACAAGCGCATTGTTTGGCGAGGTCTGGAAATGGGCGGGTACTTGCCGCACGACGGCGAGGAATATTGGGATCGGCGCCTACCGCATCCAGACCGACATGGCGGCGCTGTTCGACGATGTGCGCTATTGAGCCGAGCACGAAACCTATCCGCCGGATGAAGTCGCCGTGCGACTTCATCACCGGCTGGTCGCTATCCAACGGTTTCCGAGCGGCAACGGGCGGCATGCGTGGCTGATGGCCGATCTCCTGATCGAGCGGCTCGGCAGCAAGCTGTTCAGTTCGGGCGGCGGCGGGCTTGCCGATACCGGTGATCTGCGCACGACGTATGTCAAGGCTTTGCGGGCGGCGGACCATCGCGACATTGGGCCGCTGCTGGCGTTCACGCGGTCGTGAACGTCCTCACAGGCACAACCCGAGTGGCAGCTCACGGCGAACCTTGTTGAAAGCCGGACTGGCAGCTTCCGTGAAGAGTTTTGGGTGCGGGCAGGCGTCGTCTAATCGCAGCCAATTATGCCAACTTGGCCTGCCCTTTGGGCGCGACCCGACTCGGCATGATTTATTCGCGTTTGCAGTTTTTATACGATCTCGCGTATAATATAGAATTAGGCGCATTCGCGTATAGTGACGATATATACGCTACCGCGTATACAGAGGCATGGAGGCTGCCTTGAACGAACAGATTGCCCGCACGGAAAAGCAACTCGGCGCCATCTTACGCCGCGTCCGCAAGCAGGCGCGACTGAGCCAGGGCGCACTGGGAGAACAAATCCATCTGCGGCAAGGCACGATTTCGCGACTCGAGGCTGGGGAACCCGCCGTCCAGTTGCACACTGTAATGGAAGTATTGTCGGCCCTGAACCTGGAGATCGTCGTCCGGCCACGCAGCCGGGGCAGCGCCAGCGACATCGAGAACCTATTCTGATGGCACGGAAGCGAGCTCACGTCCCTCTCAATGTTTTCCTGAACGGTCGCCATGTCGGCGTTTTGCGCCGCGAGGCGACAGGCGCGATCGACTTTCAATATGGAAGAGACTGGCTGGACTGGGGTGGCACATTTCCCGTCTCACTGTCCCTGCCGCTGCGCGAAGACCGATACATAGGCACCGCGGTCATCAATGTATTCGACAATCTGCTGCCGGATGGCGACCATATCCGCAGGCGTGTCGCCGAGCGCGTCGGCGCCGACGGTACCGACGCTTTTAGTCTGCTGACCGCCCTCGGCCATGACTGTGTGGGCGCCTTGCAATTTCTGCCCGATGGCCTCGACCCCGGCGCTGCCGGTGGCACCGATGGAAAGCCGGTCAGTGACGACGACATCGCCGACATCGTCAAGAACCTACACGCAGCACCGCTCGGCATGGGCGAGGATGAAGATTTCCGCATCTCGATTGCTGGGGCACAGGAAAAGACAGCGCTGCTGCGCAAGGATGGACGGTGGTTCAAACCCACCGGCACCACTGCTACCAGCCACATTCTCAAACCGCAGATCGGGCAGCTCCCCAACGGGATCGATCTATCCAACAGCGTCGAGAATGAATATCTTTGCCTGAAGCTGCTAGAAGCGCTCGGGGTCCCAGCCGCAAAAGTTGAGATCGCGGATTTTGGCGGACGTCGGACGCTCATCGTCGAACGCTTTGACCGTCTTTGGACAAAGGAAGGACGATTGCTCCGGCTGCCCCAAGAGGACACGTGCCAGGCTCTATCGATCCCGCCCACCAAAAAATACCAGTCCGACGGTGGGCCCGGGATGCGGGAGATCATCAATCTGCTGAAAGGCAGCGATACGCCAGAAACTGACATCGAGACTTTCATGCGCGCCAGTATCATATTCTGGCTACTAGGAGCGACCGATGGTCACGCGAAGAACTTCAGCATCTTCCTAGGGCCAGGCGGACGGTTCCGCATGACACCGCTTTACGACGTCCTGACCGCACAGCCGAGCCTTGACCAGGGCCAAGTCTCCCGCAAGAAATTCAAGCTCGCGATGTCGGTCGGAAAAAACCGTCACTACGCAATTCATGACATCGTGCCCCGTCATTTCATGCAGACGGCGGATATCGCGGGTGTCGGCACCCCGACGATGAAGGCAATCTTCGAAGACATTCAGGCGAACGCTGAGCGTCAGGCACAAGCTGTCGTCAATTCGCTGCCAGGCAATTTTCCTGATCAACTCATGACTTCAACCATGGCAGCGATCAGCCACCGGGTCCGGCTCATCGCCGGTGCGATGGCTACGGCCTCACACAGTTGAACAACGCAATCCGCGATCGGATAGCTTCAGCCAATTTGCAGGCTGGGCCAGCGTTTATGGCACCAGGTTGATATTCTTCCGCCCGGCCCTGCCTGAATTTTGACAAGCTGCTTTTCCAACGCAATAAGCAGTGTTGCGTCCACTCGCAGCGGAAGCTGTTCCGGTGCGCCACATCAATAGTCGCCGCAGACATGCTCGCCTTCTGTGGCTGGAGACCTGCATGGCGTTCCGATTTGTTCACACGGCCGATGTTCATCTCGACTCGCCGTTGCGTTCGCTGGCGCTGCGGAATGCCGAGCTTGCTGAGCTTGTTGGCGATGCGAGCCGGCAGGCCTTTGTCGCAATCGTCGACCTCTGCCTTTCGGAGCAGGTCGATGCACTCATTATCGCCGGCGATCTTTATGATGGCGATCAGACGTCGATGAAGACTGCACGCTTTCTGGCCACCCAGATGATGCGCCTTCATCAGGCCGGCGTCATGGTCTACAAGATCCGCGGCAATCATGACGCACTGTCGCGGATATCCAAGCAGCTCACCTTTCCTGAAACCGTGACCATATTTGGCGGCAGGGCTCAGACAGTGCTCCACACAGCTGGTGGGCTTGACGTCGCCTTCCATGGCTTGAGCTTTGTCAGCTCAAAGGCGCCCGAGAGCCTTCTTCCCAAATATGCGGCTGCCCGGGAAAGTGCAGTCAATATCGGCATCATGCACACCAGCCTTGCCGGTTCTCCCGGCCACGATGTCTACGCTCCGTGCAGCGTAGCCGACTTGCAGCGGCATGGTTTCGATTATTGGGCGCTCGGCCATATCCATGTCCGCAAGGTCTATCTTGGGACAGCTACGATAGTGATGCCGGGAATGCCGCAGGGCAGGGACATCAACGAGGCCGGAGAGAAGTCGGTTACGCTGGTGACCGTCCGAGATGACCGTTCGATCGAGATCGAGGAGAGGGCGGTAAGCATTGCGCAGTTCGAGCGTGTGGACGTCGACTTGACGGAAACACTGGAATGGGCGGAAGCCGTGAGGCGCATTCGGATTGCCTTGGAAAAGGTCAGAATGACTGCGAGGTCGCGCCATGCCGTGATCCGTCTCAGGCTTATGGGTTCATCGCCACTGTCATGGAGCATTATCCGCGACAGGGATCTGCTGCTGGCTGAGGCCGAACAGCTCGGTGACCACATTGGTGATATCTGGGTGGAAAAGCTCGAACTTGTGCTGTCGGACAACAGTTCTCAGACATCTGAAGGCGCTGCCGACCCGATATTCGAGCTTGCCCAAACCATGGGCGCCGACATCAGGTCCCAAGCCTTTCGCGAGGAAGCGAAGGCGCTTGTGATGAGGACGCTCGCAGACCTGCCACCCGACGCACGCGGTTTCGCGGGAAAGGATGAAACAGCGTTGGAGGAGTTTCTCGACCGGGTGCTTACTGGTGGCGCCGAGCTGGTGACAGCCCGTCTCAAGGCAGGTGGCGCGCAATGAGGCTCAGGCGCCTTGATCTGGTCCGTTACGGCAAGTTCACCGACAAGACGATCGATTTCGGGCGAAGGCCGGAACAAGGGCCCGACCTTCATATCGTCTTCGGGCTCAACGAGGCCGGCAAGTCGACAGCACTGTCAGGCTATCTCGATCTCCTGTTCGGGATCGAGGAGCGCAGCCGTTACAATTTCCTGCATGAGTATGGCGCCATGCGTGTTGGCGGGGTGATCGAACTTTCTGGCGAGGAGCAGGTTTTCGCCCGCACCAAACAGCGCAATAATTCGTTGTTCAATGAAGTCGGCCAACCGGTTAGCGAAGTTGCGCTTTCCGCTCATCTCGCAGGTCTTTCCCGCGATGCCTACACCACCATGTTCTCGCTCGATGACGAGACGCTGGAAGCCGGTGGGAGGGCGATACTGGAATCGCGCGGAGATCTGGGCAAGCTGCTGTTTACGGCCAGTGCCGGACTTGGTCATGCCAGTGACACCCTTGGCGCTCTCGAGACGGATGCGGACAAAATCCACCGCAGGCAGGCCCAGAATACCGAGATTGCGCTCCTCAAGAAGCGCCTTGCCGAACTGAAGGCTGCGCGCGAGGAGATAGACACACTCGCATCGACCTACGAGAGCCTGGAATCCGAGCGTCGTGACGCCAAGGAACAATATGATCGCAGTGTGTCTGAACGGGCTGCCCTGACCGGTCGGCTGGGGACCATTTCGAGGCTTCTGCACGCATTCCCGATACTGAGAGAGATAGAGCAGAAGAAAGCGCGTCTGACAGAACTGCCGGACCTTGTCGCGCCTGCCCTGAAGTGGACGGGCAGCGTCGCAGAGATGATCGACCACGATGCAAGCCTCAGGACGAGGCAGTCCGCGATTGCTGACGAGCTCGAAAGAGTTCATGGCAGGATACGATCAATCCAGCTGGACGAACAAATCCTTGCTGTGTCGGAACGGGTGCACGCCATGGCAGACGCCAAGGCGCGTTACATTTCGGCTGGCCTCGACTTGCCGGCACGGAAAACCGAATTGCAGATCCTCGACAATGCGGTGGCGAGCTGCCTATCAGCCCTTGGCCGGTCGTCTGAAACAGATCCCGAAAAGTTGCTTGTACCTGCGGCGATTGTCGGGGCGCTGCGCCACCTGCTCGAACAGCGATCGGGCGTCGCAACCAGTCTGCGTGTCGCACGCGATGAGGCAACGGCCTCATTCGACGCCCTACAGGCCGCACGGGAGCGTGTTGGCGAGGAGCCGGCCGTGCCAGCTCCAGCCAGAGCGCGGGTGATGGCGTCGCTTTCGAAGGCCAGGGAAAGCGGCCACCTTCGCGAAATCCGGGCGGCGCGCGAGATCGAGGATGAAAACGCCGCCTTGTGCGAGACCGCATTGCGCCGCCTGCATCCATGGGAGGGGGACGCTCGGTCACTGTCTGCGGTCTCCGTTCCGAGCACTTCACAAGTCAACGCGTGGAAAGGGCGTTTGGCCGAGCTTGCCACGGCGAAGGTCGTGCTTGCTACGCGTATTGCCGAGCATGAAGACCTGAAAGCATTGCTATTGGGTCGGCTTGACGCCTTTCGTTCCTCCGCAGACGTTCCGGATGACGAGACGGCCGCAGCGATCCGTCGCGATCGCGACGAGGCCTGGCAAAGGCACAGAAGCGTGTTGGTTGGTGAAACGGCCGATCAGTTTGCTTTGGCCCTTGCACGCGACGACGCTGCTGGGGTTGGCCGACTGACCAATGCGCAAGTGCTTGCTGAATTGCGCGCAGCGAGGCAAAGACTCGCTGAAACCGAGGCTGTCCTTACCCGAGCGAATGCTGCCATCGACGCGAACCGCCTTGATAGTGAAGCGTTGCTGGCAGAGGTGGTGGCTGCAGCAAGCGATCTGCTTGCCCACAAGCCGGACGTCCCAGCCGAGCGTCTGATAGAACAGGTCGAGGATCACACTGCAGCTCGCAAGGACGCTCTCGAGGCCTGGTCGAAGATCGACCTCGCCCGCAAGAGGGCCGAGCGTGCGAGTGATGACGGAGCGGTCACATTGCTTGCGCTGGCTGGGGCGCTGGAGGGCGTCGGCATCGCCCCGAACGCCGGAGACAGTCTGGAGACGGCAATGGCCGTAGCCGACCAGTTCTTGGCGCGCCAAACCAGGATCGATGCCGAGCGGGCCGAAGCGTTCCGGACAGTAGCTGCCAAGGAAGAGGAGCTCGCAAACCGACGGCGCGCAGTCGAACTGGCGGAACGGCACGAGCAGGAGTGGCTTCTTGCCGTTGCCGAGACGATCAGGGGGACATGGCTCGAGGGCAGCGTTTCGATACCGGGTCTTGGAAGCGTCCTCGACCAGTTGGCTCTTCTATCTAGATCTCTTCAGGATCGCGAGGCATTGCAACTGCGCATCGACAAGATGCAAGCAGACCGGGAGAGCTTCATCGTTGACGTCGCAGCTGCTGCAGTTGAAGTGAATCATGGTGTCGATGATGACGATCCGGCGCAGCTCGTGGTGGCCTTTCAACAGCGCCTGGAGCTCGCCGATCGTGCAAGGGAGAACAAGGCGAGCCTCCTCATCGAATTGGAGCGTTTGAACGATATCAAGGAAAGCCTTGAGCAAGAGGCAATGGCCCACGATCAAGAAAAGAGCGAGGTGCTTGAGATCTTCGCTGTAGATACGCTCGCAGAAGTTATCGAGCGTGACGAACAGCTGCGCGAGCGGGACCGCTTGGGTCGTCAGGTGATCGAACTCGAGGAGAAGCTCTGCATCGAGCTCGCAGTTGACAACACTGGTCAGGCAATGGCGGCCTTGTACGGCCTGGCCCTGGATTCCCTGGAAATCGAAAAGGCCGAAATCGAGCGGCGGCTTGCTGATTTCGACGAACGCATCCAGGCACAGCTCGTTAGGGTGACGCGGGCGGCCGACAGACTGGAGGCGATCGGTGGAGACAGTGCGGTTGCTCGTATCGATGCCGAACGCCGGACCATACTACTCGACATCGAAGAAAAGGCGGTAAGGTTCATCGAACTGAAACTGGGTGTCATGGCTGCAAAAAACGCGCTGCGCCTTTACCGTGAACGCCATCGTTCAAGCATGATGGCACGCGCCTCGGATGCTTTTGCGCTGATGACGAGGGGGCAGTACAGCGGCCTGACGACCCAACCCGTAAAGGGCGGAGAAATCCTCATAGCAATGCAACGTGACGGGCAATCCAAGGTGGCCGATGCACTCTCGAAGGGCGCTCGCTTTCAACTCTATCTCGCGTTGAGACTGGCTGGATATTACGAGTTCGCGCAAGTCCGCTCCTCAGTGCCGTTCATCGCTGACGACATCATGGAAACTTTCGATCATGTCAGGTCGGAGGAAGTATTCAGGCTTTTTGGCGAAATGGCGAGGACGGGCCAGGTAATCTACCTTACGCACCATCAGCACCTCTGCGAGATTGCCCGCGAGGTCGTTCCGGGTGTGAGAATCCATGAGCTGGCATCGTGACGTAGAGCTGCTCACAGCCGTCGTCACTAACCCAAAGCCGGCGCCAAGATCACACTGACAATTGACCGCTCGTCGGAGGTGATCTGTCCCGGTTCCCGCTCGCGCGGCGCTATGCTGAACCTCCTTAGGTCACCTTGTTGACCGATCGAGCGGGCGCGAATTTGCTTCGACACCGTCCCGGAGATGCCCGTCCTGGCGGGCGCGCCGATGTCTACGCCTTATGCGCTGCTCTTTCACAGGCCAGCCGAAGGTAATTCTCTCTTCGGCCCATTGCTCCAACGAGCAAGCAGGGCAGAAGTCGGACGCATCGAGGCCAAGCTGTTCGCTGCTCCAGCTTGTCTGCACGATAGCCGAGATGTGCAACGTCCCCGAGGTTTCTGCGGGCGATGCGCATAATCGTGAATGGCGCCTGCGCATGCCAGTCAGTCGGCTGCTAAAAAGGCTGTCGTTGTTCCATGCAGAGCCGGTTTTAAGATCGAGTTGGTGACTTTGGCGACAAGTGGACCAGCGGGCTCGCTAAGCTTCCTGGCCAACTGCCACCGCGGATCCGTAGCAAAGGCGGACCATTTCGCCTCTCGTTCGGCGAGGTCTTCCCAAGCTAGCATGTAGTGGAGAGATTGGTCGTTTTCGCCGATCGCGGTTGTCCAGAAACCGAGTGATCGGATACCCAACTCGTTCCAGATCGGCAACGCATGATCCTCGAAACGCTTGAGGACCTGAGGTAGCTTTCCCGGCACGCATTCGTAGTAGCGTAGCTCATATATCATTGGGTATGTCCACATCTGAGTGTCAGTTCTACTGGGCCGCCCTTGCCGCCTGCCTAGGCGGGTGCAGGGCGGCGACAATTGGCGGCAATTGTTCGGTAATGTGGTCAAGCAGTGCTCGAACAGCTGGCAACACACCTTGCTTAGATGGCAGCAAGGCGCTGACCATGGTCGCACCGGCAGTCCATTCGGGCAGTATATGTATGAGTTCGCCTGTCCTGATGTCATCGCCGCAGACAGATGCCGGCAACGCGGCGATGCCGGCGCCAGCGCGGGCAGCCGCGGCGACAGCAAAAATGTCGTTGCTGGCAAGGCGGGGCGTAAGGCATTGACATGATTGCCGATTGGTCGAGGTTTCGGTCAGGTCCCACCTAATCTGAGTAGACGTCTCGGACGTCGCCAACATTTGGTGTGACATAAGATCGTCGGGACCGGCCGGCGGTTTCGAATGTGCAATATATTCACGGCTGGCAACCAGATGCCGTGGCTCGATTAGCAGCCGCCGCTGGATCATGGTTGAGTCATCGAGTGCATCTTCATGAGACAGAATGAACAGGTCCGACATCCGGTTAGTCATATCCGCAGGCCGGTTCAGCACTTCCTGCTTGACGTGGGTGTTCGGAAAATTGCGCAGGAACGCTGGCATGATCTCCGCAAAGCAAAGGCGCGAAACTGTAGGGGAGCTCGACAGCCGGATCGTGCCCGTCTGGTCGACGAGCCTGCGCTTGACTGCCGTCTCAGCCGCTCGTGCTTCCAGCATCATTTTTCGAGCGTGCTCGTAGAATTCGCTGCCTAATTCGGTAACGAGGAAGCTGCGCGGTGTTCTCTGGATCAGCCTTGCCCCCAAACGCGCCTCTAGCTCGGCGATCCGCCTGCTGAGCTTCGACTTCGGCAGGCCTAGCACTTTGCTGGCGGCAGTGATGCCACTGTTTTCCACGACTTGGGCAAAGTAGTAGTAGTCATTGAAATTAATCAATGATTTCTCCCATTCGGATTATCGGCCGGCCAGTGGGGCCTCATTTTCATCGAGGTCCTTGGCGCCTTGCAACCTCAGCCGCTGTAGTGCGGTTCTTGTCGGTATGCAAAAAATGACAGAAAATTTCGTGATAGGCAATAAATACCGCCATACTTTTTCATTTGCAAAAATTATGGCGTGGTGATCAAAATCGAAACATAAAGTTCCGGATTTGCAGTCTGGTGGCTGGCATGGGCAGGTGCGACGGTAGCGATGAGAGACCCGGCGGCGGCAAGCAATACGATAGAGCCCCGCTGACGCAAGGTCGCTTCGTCTTGGCAAACGCAATGAAGGAAAAAATGTCCAGCCCTCATCCAGACCAGAATATTGACCATGTGCGCTTCTACCGCGCGCCGGACGACAACAGGACGATCGCTATCTACATCGGCGGCCACTTCAGCGCGTTCGACAGGTTCCCGCCATTCATGGAAACCGAGGATGAAATCCGTCATGTCCAGGAAGCCTACAAAGTGGCGGACCCGACACTTGAACGCACCACGAAAGCCCATGTGACGGACAATGGCTGGCCGTTGCAGATCATCATGCTCGAGCGCCAGAAGGGAGCGATCACCCTTCCTCACTATCACGTGCCGAATGAGCCACTCCCCCCGCTGCCTACCAGACACCAGATTCTCATGTGTCAGAGCGGACGCGCTCGGGTCGGCATCTTCACACGGCAAGGCGTGTCCTTGGGTGACGTCTTTCTCGAACCCAACGACCTTTTGTTGATGGCCGAAGGCCACGAGGTCGAGTTCCTCGAGCCAAGAACGCGTCTGATCGAGATTAAGCAGGGACCGTTCCCCGGCACCGACGCCGACGACAAGGTTGATATTGCGCAGGTGACACAATGAAGATTGCAACATTTCGAATTGATGGCCCGCTTGGCCCGGTCGACAGGTTCGGTATCGTCCGGATCGATGCTGCCAACAGCGATCCGGTCGCGGCCGCCAGGGATGGCAAGGGCTGGATCGTTGACGTCAACGCCGCCTACGCAGCGTTCTCGGCGGCCAGGGGCAAACCGTGCCCCTCTTTGCGGGCCGACGCTTTCGCACCAGCCGATCTCCATGCCGTGGCGCTCCTATATGGGCCGTCCCTCGATCCGGTTCGTGAAATCGAGGACTGGCTTGTGGCTGAGTGGGATGACATCGCCGCAACCAAATTGCGCGGACCGAAGGGCGAAGCGCTTGCGCATCGGCTTGCGGATGTAAAGCTCATGCCGCCGATCAAGGTGCCGGTGTTGCGCGACTTCGCCGCCTTCGAAGACCATCTCTTGTCGACTTTCGGCAAGATGGGCCTGAAGCTGCCGCCGGAATGGTATGAACGTCCGTTCGCCTTCAAGGCCAATCCAACCTCGATCATTGGCCACGATCACGACGTGCAGTGGCCCGAATATACCAAGAAGCTGGATTTCGAACTCGAGATCGCTGCTGTCGTAGGGCTCTCGGCGCGTAACGTCGATGCGGCCGAGGCCGGTAAGCATATCCTTGGGTACACGCTGCTCAACGACTTTTCGGCGCGAGACACTCAACGCGGCGAGATGGCCAATAATACCGGTCCGTTCAAGGGCAAGGATTTTGCCTGGGGACTGGGGCCTTGGATCGTAACGCCTGATGAAATGCCAGACGTTCTCAACACGCCGATGCGCGTGCTGGTCAATGGCGAGGTCTGGGCTGAATCGACGCCCGGCGAAATGCAGTGGAGTTTCGAGGAGATGATCTCCTACACCTCGCAGGACGAGACGGTGAATGTTGGCGACGTAATCGGTTCCGGCACGGTCAACCATGGCTGCGGTTTCGAACTCGAGCGGTGGATTTCGACCGGTGATGTCGTCGAACTCGAAGCTGCCGGCCTGGGTGTCCTGCGCAACCGCATCACGCCACCCCGCTCGCAGAAGGTCAACTGGCGCAACATCCGCGCCGCAGCCTGACAACGATACGGAGGAGGCCATGATGGCGATACAACCAGTGCATCCGCGACCGGAAGAGGCCGCGAATATGCCTTACGCTCCTGCAGTGGAGGTGACCGGCTTTGGCGGGTTGCTGTTTATCGCCGGCGCCACGGCCTCCCCCCTCTACCATCAGCATCCGCATGTCGCGGAGGAGCATGTGCTGCCCCATGACATGCGCGAGCAGACGCGCCTGGCATTGGCAAACATCAAACTTGTCCTGGATGCCAAGGGACTGACGTGGCGCAACGTGGTGAAGCTTACGAAGTACGTTACCGATATGCGCGACATGGATGACATGTACGCCGTGCTCAACGAGCATTTCGGAGACTGGCGACCGGCTGGAACGCTGGTGGCAATCAACAATCTGAGTGCTCCGGGCGCACGGGTCGAACTTGACATGATCGCTGCTATTCCGGCGGCCTAGTTTAGGATGCGTGGCCTGGCGGTCGTATTTCCACGCTGCATCGACATGGTCTGGGAGGGCAAGAGATGGCGCAGTCTGACAATCTTGAAGGCGAAGTGCCGGTCCTCGCCGTCGACGCTGTCGGCAAAGACTATCCGGGTGTGCGCGCGTTGCATCAGGTCAGCCTCGACCTGCGCCGTGGCGAGGTCCATGCGCTGGTTGGTGAGAATGGCGCGGGCAAATCAACGCTGATCCGTATCCTGTCGGGGGACGCCCAGCCGAGTGAAGGCAGTGTGATGCTCGATGGACGGGCTGTCAGCTTTGCTTCGCCGGGAGAGGCAAGGCGGGGCGGCGTGGTCACGATCTTTCAGGAGTTGATGATCGTTCCCGGCATGACGGTGGCCGAAAATGTCGTGCTCGGCAACGAGCCAGGATCGGGTATCGATCGCCAACTTTTCAACCGTCGCGCCGCCGAAAGCATTGCCCGCGACATGTTCCGGGCGCTCGACTGCGAAGAGGAGATCGACCCGCGCGCATTGGCGGGCTCCCTCTCTACCGGGCAGAAACAGATTGTCGAAATTGCCCGGGCCCTGGTGCTCAGGGCCCCGGTCATTATCCTCGACGAGCCCACGGCTTCTCTTTCGGACAAGGAAGCGGGCGCTTTGTTGAGAATACTGCGGCGGCTGAGAGCCGAGGGCACGGCGATTCTCTATGTTTCGCACCGTCTGAACGAAGTGCTCGACCTTGCCGACCGCATCACCGTGTTGCGCGGTGGCCAGCACGTGAAAACACTCCCGACGGCATCGCTAAACGGTGCCCATGACCTGATCGAGCTGATGGTCGGGCGCCCGTTGACAGAACTTTTTCCCGAGCGAAACCGTCGTATCGGAGAGCCGGTGCTTACGGTGCGTAATCTCGGCCGCGACGGCGTATTCAACAATGTCAGCTTTGATGTGAAGGCCGGTGAGGTGATCGGTTTTGCCGGCCTGGTAGGTGCCGGACGCACGGAGATCATGCGCAGCATTTTTGGAGCCGATCCGCGAGACCGGGGGGAGATTGCCAAGCGCGGGGTGGCAATAACAATCCGTGCTCCGACCGATGCCATCCGCAACGGCATGGCCTACATCCCCGAGGACCGAAAGGATCAGGGTCTGGTTACCACCCTTTCCGGCCATGAGAACCTGCTGATGGCTTCGATGGCCGATTACTGTCGCGGTGGGTTCATTTCATGGACCCGTGCCAAGACGGCCGCGCGTGACATGGCCAGGAAGCTGCAGTTTCGTGGCCAGCTGGCCAAGTCGGCGCGTACCAACTCCGGCGGCAACCAGCAGAAGCTGGTGATCGGCAAATGGATGTTGTCGCGCCCTGAGATTTTCATTTTCGACGAACCGACGCGCGGCATCGATGTTGGCGCAAAGGCCGAGATTTATCGGCTGATCCAGGACCTTGCCGGTCAAGGTGCTGCCATTGTCGTCGTTTCGTCCGAGATCTCGGAACTGCTTCATCTGTGTCACCGAATTCTCGTGGTGGCGGCGGGGGAGATTCAAGACGAACTGCTCGAAGACGAGTTCGACGAGCGGCGTATTCTGGCGGCAGCCTTCAAGGGGCATGCCATGTCCGCTTCGGCAGCGTAACGCCGCAAGAACGCAGGGGAATTGGTGATATGCAGGCTTACGGTGAAAAGACACAACCGCTTGATGGAGCACGCTACTGGCGCGAGACGCTGGCGCGTGTCGTGCGTGAACGCGGCATGGAAATTGCCTTGCCGGCTGCGACGATCGGCATGGTCATTTTGTTTTCTGTTTTCTCCGAGGTCTTTCTCACTGCCCAAAACTTCAGGAACATCGGCGTCGCTGCAGCTGCGCTTGCCGCGGTGGCGTTTGGTCAGACATTTGTGATTCTGACGGCCGGACTCGACCTTTCCGTCGGCTCGACGGTGGCGCTCGTCAGTGTCGTATTGGCTTTCGTCATGCGCGAATATGGCATTGCGCCGGGGATTGTGGCCGCGCTGATATGTGGTGCGTCCGTCGGATTGGTGAATGGGCTGATCATAACGCGGCTGCGTGTATCGCCCTTCATAGCGACGCTTGCCATGCTGTCCGTAACCGCAGGCCTGGCACTCAATCTGGCTGGCGGGGTTCCGATTCCCGGATTGCCCTCAAGCTTTGGACAGCTCGCCTATCGATCCATTTTGGGCATTCCGATGCCGGTACTAATCGCGGCTGTGACGCTGGTATTGGCCGAGCTTGCCCTTCGCTACACGCGCTTCGGGCGCCACGTCTGCGCCGTGGGCGGCAATGAGGAGGCGGCCCGTCTGTCCGGTATCCGCGTCGAGCGCATCAGGATTGCGGCCTACGCTTTCTGCGGCCTGACCGCAGCTGTTGGAGCGATCATACTTACGGCGCGCGTTTCGTCAGGTCAGCCGACACTTGGCGCCACATTGCCGCTTGAATCGATCGCTGCGGTCGTGCTCGGCGGTGTGTCACTCGCTGGCGGTCGAGGATCGGCAATCAATGTCGCCTTTGGCGTCGCCTTCATCAGTATCCTCGCCAACGGGCTCAACCTGCTCAACGTCTCTTCCTATACGCAAATGATGATCATCGGCATGTCGCTGATCGCGGCAGTGGCGCTGGACCAAGCGGGCATGCGCCGCAAAGCGGGACACTGACCGGGCCGCAGGGAGAGCGGCCACAACCAACAACAAAGGGGAAGGAAAAATGAAATACAAAGGGATCTTTAGCGGCTTGACTTGGGCAGTTGCACTCGGTGCGCTGCTCGCAGTTCCAGCCACCGCGCAGGATGTGAAGCCGATAATTGGGCTGTCAAAGCCTAATCTCAAGGGCCCCTATCCCACCGCTGAGCTGTACGGGATTCTCGACGAGGCCAGCAAGCTAGGGTTCGAGGTGGTGGTGCAGGACGCGGGCGGCTACGCCAATATCGACAAGCAGCTCGACCAGGTTTCGAACCTGGTCATCAAGGGGGTCAAAGCGGTTCTGATCGATCCGGGCGATCCAGCAGCTCTGAATGGCGTCGCGATGCAGGCGCGCGGGGCAGGGATATTCCTTGTCGGCGCTGGCGTGAATGTGGTCGCCAGCGACGTCGAGCCTGACGCTGCGGTGTCCTCCAGCCATTGCAACATCGGTCGCGAACTGGCCGCAGGCGCCAAGAAGCTGATGCCGGCAGGCGGTACAATCGGATTGCTCGCGGGCCCTGCAGGTTCGTTCTGGGCGGTCGAACGGCTCAGATGCTTCAAGAAGGACATTGCCGGCACCAACATCGTAGTGGTTGCAGAGATGACAAGCGAGCAAGACGCGGCGATATCGCTTACTCGCGCGAGCGAGATGCTTCAGCGCAATCCTGATCTGGACATGCTGTACGGTGCGGATGACGTTTTCGGTGTCGGGGCAGCGCGCGCGGTGAAAGCTGCGGACCGCTGCGGCAAGACCAAGGTGATCTTCTCGGTTCTTGGTGAGGAAGCGGAGGAAATGATGCGGGCCGGTTGTGCGGATTATGTCGTAGCCCAGCAGCCGGTGCTGATTGGACGCACCGAGGTCCGCGTGGTCGCGGATCTGATGAAAGGCATCAAGCTTAATCCGAAAATCATCGACGTACCGTTGATCGCCGTGACGATGGATAATCTGGAAACCGTGGATCGGGCCAACATGCATCCTCCCAAAGGATGGCGCCCGTAGGAGGCGCACGAGCCGGCGCTGCGAAATCCGATGGACGGCGCGGCGCCGGGGTCTCTTTTGACTCGAAGGCACGAGGATCTGACCCTGATGACTTCTACGGCTGATCTGATAATCGGTTTCTTATGAAGAACGGTTCAAGCTCCAAGTTGAAGACTGTGGCCGACAGCATTGCCGACAAGGCGAAGTCGGAACGAAAGAGGCGCGCCGAAGCGCTGCCCAGTAACGCGAGGGCTGCTGCTATCGACACCACCGAACCTGCGGCACTTGAGGCCGTGCGCATAGGTCGCCGGTTGCAGACAATGCGGCGGGCACAGGGCCTTACACTGGTCGATCTCGCCAGCAAAGCGAATTGTTCGGCGAGTTTGGTGTCGCGCGTGGAGAACGGCCGGCTTCTGCCTTCGCTGTCGGTGCTGCACAAGCTGGTTGCCGGTCTCGGCACCAGCATGGCTTCCTTCCTTTCCGGATCGGAAAACGAGAGTTGCATGCTGGTCCGTGCGAGTGAACGGAAAGAGGTCGCGCTCGACTATCTCGGAGATCCTCATCAAGGGGTCAGGATCGAGCAGATCATTCCTCATTCCCCCGAACGCACGCTGCAGGGAAATCTGATCACTATTACCGCTGGCCATGGTTCAGCCGGCGACTATTCGCACGTGGGAGAAGAGGCCGGTTTCGTGATGGATGGCTTTATCGAGCTAACCATCGACAAGCAGACCCATGTTCTCGGCAAGGGTGACTCGTTCTGCTTCCGCTCGGAGGCGCCCCACTCGTTTTACAATCCTGGTCCGGGCGAGGCAGTGGTCCTCTGGATAAACACGCCGCCGACATTCTAACGACGGATCCGACAAGAGCTTCGCCCGCACGCGTTGGTGGGCAATGCCCTCCTGTGTGAATGCTGCGCCGGTTCTCCGGCTTGGCGATGCGTCGCGTTGTCCATCGAAACGGCCTGGCGGAATTGGAACTTTAAGTTCCAGAACTGATGCCTGTTGCTGACCAGGATGCAGTGCGACCATCTCCGATGACAGCCGAATAGCTGCTGCGCCCGCATTTTCCACTTTGTATCGATGGAGGAGAACCAGATGACCGACATCACACGTAAGGAGTTCCTTAAATTGGGCGCAACAGGGGCCGCGGCCATCGCTGTAGCCTCGACCAATCGCCCTGCGCCTGCTGTTGCGGCGGTCGGGGGAGCAAAGCGCGCAATACTAATCCAAGGCGCCGACGTCTTGACGATGGACCACAAGCTGGGCGAGCTAGCTGGTGCGGATGTGCTGATCCGGGACGGAAAGATCGCCGACATCGGAATAGGCATCGATGCCGGCGACGCCGAACGGGTCGATGCGGCCGGTATGATCCTGATGCCGGGCATGAACGATGGTCACAGGCATCTTTGGCTGGGCCTCCACGCCGGCAGGCTCGTCAAGACCCATCCGCAGAAATACTCCGGCTACCAAAGATGGAAAATGCGCACCATGGTGTGCATGACGCCGGAAGATTTCCATCTCGCCGGATATGTCGGCGGACTCCAGGCGATCAACTCGGGCGTGACGAGCGTGCTGGACTACGCCCATGCCCACCATACCAAGGAAAAGGCGCTCGCTGGGGCACGCGGTTTCGTCGCATCCGGCGTCTCCGGGGTGTTCTGCTACCAGGCATCTCACAATCCGACTTATGGACCCGGGGACACAGTACCAGAAGCGCAGGCAACGGCCGAAAGGAACGGGGCGCCACAAGAGTCCAACTATGAGACGGCAGCACTGCTTCGCGAGATGTTCTCCGAGGAGAGCGATGGGCCGGTGAAGTTTGGCATCGCAATCAGCGAGGGGTTGGGCCAGCGCAGTATGAAAGACATGAAGGTGGAGTTTGAACGCGCTCGTTCGTTCAAT
This sequence comes from Aminobacter sp. SR38, assembly GCF_014843375.1. Taxonomy (NCBI): domain Bacteria; kingdom Pseudomonadati; phylum Pseudomonadota; class Alphaproteobacteria; order Hyphomicrobiales; family Phyllobacteriaceae; genus Aminobacter; species Aminobacter sp. SR38. The sequence goes on along the minus strand of NZ_CP062119.1, from coordinate 114,970 downwards.
CCGCATTTGATATGCTGCCATCTCCACAAACCGAAACCAATGCCCCCCTCTGGTGTCTATCGCGGCATTGCCGACCTTCATGCCGCGGGTCTGCTCGGCCCGGATTTTCAGGTTTCTCACGGCGTTGAGATGTCGAATGCCGAACTCGAAATGCTCCGAGATTCCGGTGGGATGATCTGCTCGTGTGCGATGGGGGAATTTCCTTATCCTGCAGCCTCCATTCACGGTAAGGCACGGCAGATGGGAGTCCCCGCAGGGCTCGGGCTCGACGTGAACATGGCGTTGACCGATGACTATTTCGAGCACGTCAGGGCAGGCTTTTGGAGTCTATATCGTTCAGCGGAATACTCCGAAATTGCCAAGGGGTATAAATCTGCGGACGTGCTGGACTTTGTGACTAGATGGGGCGCCAAGGCCATGCGCCTGGGCGACGCCACGGGGTCGATCACTATTGGAAAGCATGCCGACCTAGTACTTCTCAGGACATCGCGCATCGGCTTTGCCACCTTGGGCAGCCTGGCGGATCGCGTTGTGAATTTTGCCGGCTTGTCCGACATTGACAGCGTTTGGGTGCGCGGCGTCGCACGCAAACGACACGGCGAGATGATCGGCATCGATTGGGCAAGCCTTCGAGCACAAGTTGTCGATGCTCAGCAGCGGATCGAGCGCGACGCCGCATCCGTCACCCTGACCTGATTATTCAGCTGACATCACGCCCAGTGGCTGATCGCCCTCCTCGCGTGCAGGGGAAACTCAAGGAGTTGGAGAGCCATCATGCTCACTGAAAACCCTCCGCCAAGATCGCCGCAAACAAGGGCGACCCAAACAAGACGACCGGATGCTCGGTCCTGCCCCGGTCGCGTTTCCGCATCTGACCGCGGCGATTTAACATGATAGCGAAGCCGCACGACATAGACACGGGTCCACGCGGGCTATCGACGCGCGCGCGGGCTGGCAAGCTGCTCCAGTGGGAGGGCCGTCTTGTACTTGACCTGCTTGAGGGCAAAGCTCGAGCGGATGTTGGCGACGCCGCGCGTCTTGGACAGTTGGTCAACGATGAAATGCTGAAGCGCAACCGTGTCCCGCACCACGACGCGCAGCAGATAGTCGGAATCGCCGGTCATCAGATAGCACTCCATGACCTCGGGAAAGCCCGCCATCGCCGCCTCGAAAACATCGAGCAACGCCTCGGTCTGCTTCTCCAGTGTCACCTGGATGAAGACGCTGACGTCAGCGCCCAGCAGCATCGGATCGAGCAGGGCGACGCGGCGGGTGATGATGCCCGCCGCGTCAAGTGCGCGCACGCGGGCAAGGCAGGGGGAGGCCGACAGCCCGACACGTGCGGCAAGCTCGGCGTTTGTCAGGCTGGCGTCCTCCTGGATTTCCGAGAGGATACGCATGTCTATCGTATCAAGATGCATGTGAAGCAGATCCTGCTGAATGAAAAATGTAATGCAGCAGTATCTGCTGCATTTTCTGAAATTTGCAACACCTTCGGCAGGAAATGCCGGAGCCTTGCCGCTATCCTCGCGCGCAAGTGGAAACTCAAGGAGCTGGAGCGCCATCATGCTCACCAAGACCCCGTCCGCCCCCATCGGTGATGCCAGCGCCGGATTTGACGGCGACCCGCAGGAGACAGCCGACTGGCTGGTCTCGCTTGAGTCCTTGTTCGTCAGTTCGGGCGGCACGCGGGCCGAATTCATCCTCGGAGAACTCGACCGCAAGGCCAAGGAACTCGGCATCGTGCATGAGCCGCTGCCGTATTCACCCTATCGCAACAGCATTTCGCTCGAAAAGCAGCCGCCGTTCCCAGGCGATCTTGGCATGGAGGAACGCATCACCGCGATCATCCGCTGGAACGCGCTGGCGATGGTGGTGAAGGCCAACAAGGCCTATGGCGAACTCGGCGGCCACATCGGCAGCTATGCCTCTGCAGCAGAGATCTTCGAGGTCGGCTTCAACCACTTCTTCAGAGCCGATAGCGGTGCGGGCGATGGTGACGTCGTGTTCTTCCAGCCGCATTCTGCGCCGGGTGTCTATGCCCGCGCCTATCTCGAAGGGCGGCTTTCGGAAGAGCATCTTCAGCACTACCGCCAGGAGATCGGCGGCACCGGCCTGTGCTCATACCCGCATCCCTGGCTTATGCCCGACTTCTGGCAGGTGCCGACGGGGTCGATGGGCATCGGTCCGATCACCGCGGTCTACCAGGCCCGCTTCATGCGCTACCTCAACGACCGGAGCCTCGCCGATACCGAGGGCCGTCATGTGTGGGGGGTGTTCGGCGACGGTGAGATGGACGAGCCGGAATCGATCGCTGGCCTGTCGATCGCGGCACGTGAAAAGCTCGACAACCTGACCTTCATCATCAATTGCAACTTGCAGCGGCTCGACGGCCCGGTGCGCGGCAATGGCCAGATCATCCAGGAACTGGAGAGCACCTTCCGCGGTGCGGGCTGGAACGTCATCAAAGTGCTTTGGGGATCGGAATGGGACGCGCTGTTTGCACGTGACACCCAGCACGCACTGCTCCGTCGATTTGCCGCCACCGTCGACGGCAAGTACCAGACGCTCGGCGCCAAGGACGGAGCCTACAACCTGGCCCATTTCTTTGAGGAGGATCCCGAGGTCAAGGCGCTGGTCGCCCATATGTCGGACAGCGACATCGACGCCCTGAAGCGCGGTGGCCACGATTTCCGCAAGCTGTTTGCAGCCTTCGAAGCGGCCAGGGCGACCAAGGGCCGGCCGACTGTCATCTTGGCCAAGACCAAGAAGGGTTTTGGCATGGGCGCTGCCGGCGAGTCGCGCATGACGGTACACCAGTCAAAGAAACTCGACGTCGAGGCTCTGCTGGCTTTCCGCGACCGCTTCGCCCTGCCGATCAGCAACGAGCAGGCAGAGCAGGTCACGTTCTACAAGCCGGCTGAAGACAGCGCCGAGCTCACCTATCTCAGATCGCGCCGTGAGGCGCTTGGTGGCTACCTGCCGGCGCGGCGCCGCATGACCGATCCGGTGGCGATACCACCGCTGGCAAGCTACGCCGATTTCGCCCTCAATGCCGAGGGTAAGGAGATGTCGACGACCATGGCCGCGGTCAGGTTGCTTGGCAACATGATCAAGGACAAGGAGGTCGGGCCACGCATCGTGCCGATCGTTGCCGACGAAGCGCGTACCTTCGGCATGGCCAATCTGTTCCGCCAGGTCGGCATCTATTCGCCGGTCGGCCAGCTCTACGAGCCCGAGGATGCCGGCTCGATGCTGTATTACAAGGAAGCCAAGAACGGGCAACTGCTCGAAGAGGGTATCACCGAGGCGGGCGCAGTCTCATCCTGGGTGGCTGCCGCCACGTCCTACAGCGTGCACAACCTCGCCATGCTGCCGGTCTACATCTACTATTCGATGTTCGGCTTCCAGCGTGTCGGGGATCTGATCTGGGCAGCGGCCGACCAGCGCTCGCGCGGCTTCCTGATCGGGGCGACCGCAGGCCGGACCACGCTGGCCGGCGAAGGCTTGCAGCACCAGGATGGATCGAGCCTTCTCGTTGCGTCGACCGTTCCAAACTGCCGCGCCTATGACCCGACCTTCGCCTATGAGCTGGCAGTCATTCTCGACCATGGCGCCCGCGCCATGATGGAAGAGGGCAGGGACGAGTTCTATTACGTCACTGCGATGAACGAGAACTACGCCCAGCCGTCGATGCCGGCAGGCGTCGAGGCCGACATCATCAAGGGGCTCTACAGGATCGCCGGCCACAAGCCCAAGAAGAGCGCCGGGCACGTTCGCCTGCTCGGTTCCGGCACCATCCTCCCGCAGGTGATCGAGGCTGCACAGATGCTCGCCAACGATTGGAACGTCGCCTCAGAGGTGTGGAGTGCCACCAGCTTCTCCGAACTGTCGCGCGACGCAAGGGAGGCGGAGCGACACAACCGTTACAACCCGCTCGCTGAGCCAGTGGTCAGTCATCTCGCCGGGTGCCTGCCGGGCAAGGCCCCTATCATCGCTGCCACCGACTATGTCCGCGCCTACCCGCAACTGATTGCGTCATATGTCGAGGCGCCGTTCACCGCGCTCGGCACTGACGGCTTCGGTCGTAGCGACACGCGTGCCGCGTTGCGCGACTTCTTCGAGGTCGATCATCGCCACATCGCGGTGGCTGCCCTTGCAGCGCTCGCCACCGAAGGTTCGGTGATGCGTCAGACGGTTGCTGATGCCATTGCCCGCTACGGGCTCGATACCACGATCGATGCGCCTTGGCAGCACTGACCCGTCGATTTCCAGTTCTGAAAGAGTTGATATGAGCCAACAATTGGAAGTCAGGTTGCCTGACATAGGCGACTACAAGAATGTGCCGGTCGTCGAACTCCTGGTGAAGCCGGGCGACGTGGTGGCGGTCGAAGACCCGCTGATGACGGTCGAATCCGACAAGGCGACGATGGAGATTCCGGCGCCTTTTGCCGGAACCGTCAGAGAGTTCGCAGTGGCGATCGGCAGCCGCGTGTCGCAGGGCGCGCTGCTGCTGACGATCGATGCCGACGAGCCTGCCATGGCGCCCTCGGCAGCCACGCCAGAAACCAAAAAGACCGAAGCCGCTCCCGCGGCTCCACCCGTTAGGGCAGGACCGCCGGCGACAGCGAAGGTGGCACCGGCAGCAGCAATGGCGAGCACGTTGCCAGCGGTCACGACGGAGACCGCTGTCGGAGCCCATGCGACGCCGTCGGTGCGCGCCTTCGCCCGTGAGCTTGGCGTCGAACTTGGCATGGTCAAGCCTTCCGGCGCAAAGGGCAGGATACTGCGCAACGACATCACCGCGCATATCAAGGAGCGCCTCGCTGGAGGCTCCCCGGTGCAGGTGCCCGGTTCCGGCATTGGCGCCGGCCTGCCGGCCTGGCCTGCGGTCGACTTCGAGAAGTTTGGCCTCGTCGAACGCCAGCCGCTGTCCCGCATCCAGAAGATCTCGGGCGGCAATCTCACCCGCAACTGGTTGACCATTCCGCATGTCACCAACTTCGACAAGGCCGATGTGACCGGGCTCGAGGAGTTCCGCAAGGAGCTTAATGCAGCCAGCAAGGACGCCAAGGTGACCATGGTCGCCTTCCTGATCAAGGCGTCGGCGCTGGCGCTCAAGGCTTACCCACGCTTCAACGCCTCGCTCGACGGCGAGGAGCTGGTGCTCAAGAACTACGTCCATATCGGCTTTGCCGCCGACACGCCCAAGGGGTTGATGGTGCCGGTGATCCGCGATTGCGACCGCAAGGGCGTTCTTGAGATCGCAACGGAAATGCGCGCGCTCGCCGACAAGGCGCGCGGTACCGGGCTGTCGGCCGTCGATATGCAGGGCGGCTGTTTCTCGGTGTCGTCGCTTGGCGGCATTGGCGGGGCAGGCTTCACACCGATCATCAATGCGCCCGAAGTGGCGATCCTCGGCGCCGGTCGCTCAGCGATGGAAGCCATCTGGAACGGCGAGGGCTTCCAGCCGAAGCTGATCATGCCGGTCTCCCTGTCGTGGGATCACCGCGTCGTCGATGGCGTTGCCGCGGCCAGGTTCCTTGGTCACATCGCCGCCCTTCTGGGCGATTTCCGCCGCGCGATCGTTTGAGGCGAAAATGAGCATCACCGAAATCAGGGTGCCCGAAATGGGTGACTTCAAGGATGTCGCCGTCATCGAGGTGCACATCAAGCCGGGCGACGACGTCGCGCTCGACCAGACACTGATCGTGCTCGAATCCGACAAGGCCTCGATCGACGTGCCGTCGCCCTCCGCCGGGCGCATCGTTTCAGTCGAACTGGCCATCGGCCAGCGCGTTTCCAAGGGCGCGCTGATCGCCATCGTGGAAGCGGCAGCGGGCGGAGGCGAAGCCAAGCCTGCGGCTATTCATGAAGCGCCGGCCGCAGTTGCGAAGCCGATCGTAGCAGCCACGCCATCACCTGCCGTGGGTGCCGCGCCCGATTGCGACGTGCTGGTGATCGGCGGCGGACCGGGCGGCTATTCCGCTGCCTTCCGCGCCGCCGATCTCGGACAACGCGTGATCCTGGTGGAGCGCGACGCCACGCTCGGTGGTGTCTGCCTCAATGTCGGCTGCATTCCCTCCAAGGCGCTGTTGCATGTCGCCGCGGTCAAGGAGGAGGCCGAGCGCCTCGCCGACCATGGCGTCGCCTTCGACACGCCGACCCTCGATCTCGACAGGCTGCGCAGCTTCAAGGCCGGCGTCGTCACCAAGCTCACCGATGGGCTGAAGGGCATGGCCCGTCTGCGCAAGGTCGAGGTTGTCAGAGGCACGGCGAAGTTCGCCGATAGCGGCTCGGTCGACGTCGAGCTGTTCGACGGCGGCAACCGCAGGATCGTCTTCGCCAAGGCAATCGTTGCCGCAGGCTCGGTGCCGGTCAAGCTGCCGTTCCTGCCTGTCGATCCGCGCATCGTCGATTCCACGGGCGCGCTCGAACTGCCGTTCATTCCCGAACGCATGCTGGTCATCGGCGGCGGCATCATCGGGCTCGAGATGGCCACCGTCTACAGCGGGCTTGGCGCGCGTGTCGACGTGGTGGAACAGCTCGACAGGCTGCTGCCCGACGTCGACCGCGACGTGGTCGATGTCTGGCGCAAGCGCAATGCCCACCGCTTCGATGCGATCCTTCTGGGTGCGCGTGTCGAGAGCGTCATCGCCGAGGCCGATGCCCTTGTCGTGACGACGAGCGGCGAGGGGGCGGGCGTGCGACGCTACGACCTGATCCTGCAATCGGCAGGCCGGCGACCAGCGGCCGAGGCACTGCAACTTGTCATGGCGGGCATCACCCTCGACGCCAGGGGGTTCATCGAAGTCGATGCGCAGATGCGCACGCAGAACCAGAACGTCTTTGCTGTCGGCGATGTCACCGGCAATCCCATGCTGGCGCACAAGGCGGTGCATCAGGGCCATGTCGCCGCGGAGGCGGCAACCGGGCTCAAGAGCTTCATGGACGCCAAGGTCGTGCCGTCAGTCGCCTATACCGACCCGGAGATTGCCTGGGTCGGCGTAACCGAAGACGCGGCCAAGGTAGCGGGCCGCGCTGTCGAGATCGGCAAGTTTCCGTGGGCAGCGTCAGGCCGGGCCATTGCCAATGGCGCGGACTACGGCCTTACCAAGCTGGTGTTCGACAAGGAGACGCACCGCATTATCGGCGGCGCCATCGTCGGCCCGGCAGCCGGCGACATGATCGGCGAGATCTGCCTGGCGATCGAGATGGGAGCGGATGCCGTCGATATCGGCAAGACCATCCACCCGCATCCGACGTTCGGCGAGACCATCGGCATGGCTGCCGAAGTTGCCGAAGGCGTTTGCACCGACCTGCCGCCAATACGGAGAAAGCCCGCCTAGGAGGCTGAGCTGGCCCTTGGCACTTGTCATCGGCGACGGTTATGTCTGGTGCAGAGGGGGGGCGCGAAATTGTCAGGCGTCGGGTCTCGTCTGTGGGTGGAGATCCCTCGACGCCCGCTTGGAGAGTGAGAGCGCGGACCGGGTTCCGTGACGGGTTGAGTGTCGAGAGAGAGGCTCTCGACGCCCGTCATGGAGTTTGGTCTCATGGACATGCAGGTTCTCGACGTCGGCCGCGAAATCAGCGGCGGCTACAAGGTGGATGTCAGCCGCGGTGAGCGAATCGGTCGCGTTTCCTCGGAGTGGTTCTCGCGCCCGGATGACGAGCGCTACCTCTCTCTCTCGGAGTTGGCGGATTCGGTGCGCCGCCGGTCGGAACGCAGCCGGTCGCGCGTCGTGGAAACCGCACTCATCCATGTCGAGGCGAGCAGGATCGATCCGGAGCGGTTGTCTCTCATCCTGCCGGGCTCGGATACCCCCGTCGCGCCGACGCACTGGAGCTTCGGTCAACTCGCCAGCCATGTCGGCGCTCCCGCCGCCTATCTGCGCCACCTCCCGGCTGCACTGGCCGGCATCAATCTGCAATACGGTCTGACCTCGCATCGGGCCGAGCAGATCAAGACGCTCGAAACCGACAACGGCCGGGTCGAGCTGCGCGCCGTCACCGGCCCCGACTATGGCCGGATCTATGACCACGAGCTGGTCGAAGCCGTGCAGCGCATCGCGGGCAACGGCACGGGCGATACGCGGTGGAAGGTCCCTGGTGTGCTCGATTGGTCGACCGGCGTCTACAATCCCCGCGTCGACATCACCAAGGACACGACGACGCTCTATGCCTCCGATCGCGATGTGTTCCTCTTCCTCGTCGACGATCTCAATCCCATTGAGGCTGGCCGGCTCCCCGACGGTTCGCCCGACCTCTATTTCCGCGGCTTCTACTGCTGGAATTCCGAAGTCGGCGCGAAGACGCTCGGAATGGCGAGCTTCTATCTCCGCGCGGTCTGCCAGAATCGCAATTTGTGGGGCGTGGAAGATTTCGAGGAAATCACGATCCGCCACAGCAAATATGCGGCCTCGCGTTTCGCCCATGAGGCCGCCCCGGCGTTGCTGAACTTCGCCAACTCCTCGCCCATGCCTTTCATCAACGGCATCAAGGCCGCGCGCGAGCGGATCGTGGCCAAGTCCGACGAGGACCGCACCGAATTCCTGCGCAAGCGTGGTTTCTCGAAAGCCGAGACCGGCAAGATCATCGAGACCGTCCTGGTCGAGGAAGGTCGCCCGCCGGAGTCGATCTTCGACTTCGTCGCAGGCATCACCGCTGTCGCCCGAGAAAAGACCAACCAGGATGCGCGGCTCGAACTGGAGGGCAAGGCCAAGAAGCTGCTCGACCGCGCCGCCTGATCTCCGTGAAGCCGGAGGTGCAGTTTTCCGTGTCTCCGGCTTTGCGCTTTCGTGCCTTTCCGTTCTTCGGTTCACGTTGCGCTGCCCTCCAGGAGTGAGAGGGCGGCGCTTCGCTTCGTGACGGGTTTGGGTTCGAGAGAGAGGCTCTCGGCGCCCGTCGCGGAGTAAGGAACATGGCAACTGCCGTTCAGAAGATCACTCTGTCGTCCTCGCGCGACATTCCCTTCAACAAGCTGGTGCTCAGCCAGTCGAACGTCCGCCGCGTGAAGGCCGGCGTCTCGATCGACCAGCTGGCCGAGTCGATCGCCCGTCGCGGCCTGATCCAGAGCCTTCATGTGCGTCCCGTTCTCGATGGTGAAGGTCAGGAAACCGGCATGTTCGAGGTGCCCGCCGGCGGCCGCCGCTATCGCGCGCTGGAAATGCTCGCCAAGCAGAAGCGGCTCAACAAGACCACCCCGGTCCCCTGCGTCGTGTCGGCCGCGAACGCCGGCATTCTCATCGACGAGATGTCGCTCGCCGAGAACATTGAGCGCGCACCACTTCATCCGCTCGACCAGTTCCGCGCCTTCCAGGCCATGCGCGACAAGGGCATGACCGAAGAGGCCATCGCCGCGGCCTTCTTCGTCGGCGTCAACGTGGTGAAGCAGCGCCTGCGCCTGGCGTCGGTCTCGCCGACCCTGCTGGACGTCTATGCCGATGACGGCATGACGCTCGAACAGCTCATGGCCTTCTGCGTGTCGCACGACCATGCTCGTCAGGAGCAAGTCTGGGAGACCGTCCGCAATAGCTGGCAGAAAGAGCCGTTTCAGATCCGGCGCATGCTGACCGAAACCACGGTCCGCGCCTCGGACAAGCGCGCGGTCTTCGTCGGCGTCGACGCTTATGAGGCGGCGGGCGGGACGGTTCTGCGCGACCTGTTCGAGTCCGACGATGGCGGCTGGCTCCAGGACGTCGGTCTTCTCGATCGCCTCGTCTCCGAAAAGCTGACGGCGATCGCCGACGAGATCGCGAGCCAGGGCTGGAAATGGGTCGAAGTCGCCGTCAGCATTCCCTACGGCGTCACCCATGGCCTCCGCGCGATCGAAGGCGTTCCGATTGACATCACCGCGGAAGAGCAGGCGACGCGCGACGCGCTGCAGGACGAGCTCGACCGCCTGGTGGCCGAACATGAGGACGCGGATGAGCTTCCGGCCGAAGTCGATGCCCGTCTTGGCGAGATCGAAGCGGCCATCGAAGCCCTAGACGATCGTCCCGTTCGCTACGACCCGGACGAGGTTGCCATCGCCGGCGTATTCGTCAGCATCGATGCCGACGGTTCGCTTTCCATCGATCGCGGCTACGTCCGCCTCGAAGACGAGCGACCGGTCGAGACCGTGGATGGCAACACGCAGGACGAAGAGGTCGATCCTGATACCGGCGAAATCCGCACGCCTGCCATCCAGCGCGCGGTCATCACGATCGGCGGCCAGCCCGTCCAGACCGAAGAGGAGGACGAGGATGACAGCATCAAGCCGCTGCCCGAACGCCTCGTCATCGAGCTGACCGCCCATCGCACACTCGCCCTGCGCAATGCCTTGGCGGAAAATCCCCACGTCGCGATGACGATGTTGCTGCACAAGCTGGTCAGCGACACCTTCCGCCACACCGCGCCGACCGGCTGCCTTGAGGCCCATGTCCGCCATATCTACTTCTCGGCCCAATCCGATGAGTTGAAGGACAGCCCCTCGGCGCAGGCGGTCAACGAACGCCATGAACGCTGGGGGGATCAAGTCCCCGCCGACGATCAAGCGCTGTGGGACTGGCTCATCCACCTGGATGATGGCACGCGCATGGACCTGCTGGCCCTCTGCGTCAGCTATGGCGTGAACGCGCTCTTCGAGCGTCCGAACCCGTATTCCGGCTCGGGCGTCAGCCAGCATGGCCTCGACGTGCGCCTGGCGCAGGCCGATCGGCTCGCACGCGCGACCGGGCTCGACATGGTGGCGACTGGCTGGAAGCCGACGGTCGGCAACTATCTCGGCCGCGTCACCAAGCCCCGCATCCTGGAAGCCGTCGGCCAAGGCGCCGGCGAGCGGGCAGCGCAGCTCATCGACCACCTGAAGAAGGGCGATATGGCCAAGGAAGCCGAACGCCTTCTGGCCGACACCGGCTGGCTGCCGGAGCCACTGCGGCTCGCGCCGCTCCATGGCGAGCAGCAGGTCGCGCCTGACCAGGGCGATGCGGGCGAAGACGTTGCCTTGCCGGACTTCCTTACTGCGGACGGTGACGGAGACGACGCAGCCGATGCCGAGGATGAGGACGTCCTCGCCGCCGCAGAATGACACGCATTCGCAGAGCGGTTTCGGCCGCTCTCCGCACCTTCTTACGGATATCCTCATGCCCATCCACCCTCGCGCCGTCGGTCGGCCCATCGTCTTCCAATTCCTTGTTCCCGTTCACGCCTAGATCGAAGACGATCAGTGACCTGCGTCGCCGTCGCCGTCATCGACCCCGACGCCCGTGCACGATCCGACTCCACGGTGTTGTCGGGAGGCGATCCAGCTATCTGAAGAAAAGCGCCAACCTCGTGGTCGGGCGCTTTTTTCATGTGCGATGCCTGAGAGCGAGAGGGCCGCCGGAATGAGATGAGTCCGGGCGGTTCGAGAGAGAGCGCTGGTTGGGCTTATCCGTTCCCGCTCTCTTCGAGGTTTCCACCATGAACATCATCTCTTCCGTGTCTGGTTCGCCGTCCACGCCGCTGCCACACGCCCCGGTGTCCACCAATCCTGCCGCGGCCATCCTATCGGCCGCCAATCTCCTTCTCCCGCATATCGAGCGTGGCGGCCGGATCGACGCCAAGGTTCTGCGCGGCGCCATGGAGAACGCCTTCGGCGCATCCGATGCCTCCGGTCTCTGGAACTGGAAAACCGCCTACGAGGCGTGCGAGGTCGCGACCGCCCTGTTTCTGCGCAAATACGGAAAGGCGCTGTTCCGCAAAGCCGCTTCTCCGGCTGCGCGCCTTTCCGTCCTGACCAGGGTCGTTGAGCTGCTGCCGACGCACACGCGCCGCTCCGAGGAATCGCAGGCCCTCCAGCAATTCTCGACGCCGCTGCCGCTCGGATTGGCCGCGGTGACGGCCGCTGCCATTTCCTCGACCGATCGCGTGCTCGAACCATCGGCCGGCACTGGCCTTCTCGCGATTCTCGCCCAGACAGCAGGCGGTTCGCTTATCCTGAACGAACTCGCGGAGACCCGCGCCGATCTGCTCGCCTCTTCCTTTCCGGGCCTTCCCATCGCCCGCTTCGACGCCGCCCAGATCGATGATCATCTCGATCGCGCCGCGATCCCGTCTGTCGTGCTGATGAACCCGCCATTTTCGGCGTTGGCGCATGTCGCCGGCCGCGTCGCCGACGCCGGGTTTCGCCATATCACGTCGGCGTTGAACCGGCTGGCGCCAGGCGGCCGTATGGTGGCTATCACCGGTGCCAATGTCGGGCCGGACCTGCCTGATTGGCGCGACGCCTTCGTCCGCCTGCAGGAGCGCGGCACGATCGTCTTCTCCGCCGCCATCGCCGGGGCTGTCTATGCCAGGCACGGCACAAGCTTCCCGACGCGGCTCACCGTCATCGACAAGCGGCCCGCCGACGACCCCGCTGTGTTCGCGGCTTCACCAGGCATGGCGCCGGACGTCGCCACGCTGCTCGCCTGGATCGAGACCCATGTCCCTCCGCGCCTGCCGGTCGAGTTGCCGGCGGCGATCGCCGCTCCGCTCGCCGCCGTGGCACCGACGACGGTGCGCGACTATCGCGCTCGCGCGGCCACCTCGCGCTCCATTGCCGCGGTCGCAGATCCCGAGGGGATCGAGCTTGCCTATGAGACCGCCGACTGGACGCCGCCCTGCGGCACGCGCCTGACCGACGCCATCTATGAGGAATTCGGATTGCAGTCGATCCGCATTCCCGGCGCTCAGGCCCACCCGACCAAGCTGGTGCAGTCCGCCGCCATGGCGAGCGTCGCGCCGCCCAAGCCGAACTATCGCCCGATGCTGCCGGCGAACATCCACGACCTCTTGTCCGACGCCCAGCTCGAAACCGTCATCTATGCTGGTCAAGCCCATGGCGAATATCTCGCCGGATCATGGACGATCGACGAAACCTTCGATCTCGTTCAGGCCGCGCCGGCTGACGCCACAAACGCCGTCCGCTTCCGCCGCGGCTTCATGCTCGGCGACGGCACCGGCGCCGGCAAAGGCCGCCAGTCGGCCGCGATCATCCTCGACAACTGGCTGCGCGGTCGCCGCAAGGCGGTGTGGATCTCCAAATCCGACAAGCTGATCGAGGACGCGCAGCGCGACTGGTCGGCGCTCGGCATGGAGCGCCTGCTGGTCACGCCGCTGTCGCGCTTCCCGCAGGGCAAGGCCATCACCCTGTCGGAAGGCGTCCTATTTGCAACCTACGCCACGCTGCGCTCCGACCACCGCGGCGAGAAGGTTTCGCGCGTGCGGCAGATCATCGAATGGTTGGGCTCCGACTTCGACGGAGTGATCATTTTCGACGAGAGCCACGCGATGCAGAATGCCGGCGGCGGCAAGGGAGAACGGGGCGATGTCGCTCCATCGCAGCAAGGCCGCGCCGGCCTGCGACTTCAGCACGCCTTGGCGAATGCCCGCGTCGTCTATGTCTCCGCCACCGGTGCCACGACCGTCCACAATCTCGCCTATGCCCAGCGGCTCGGCCTCTGGGGCGGCGAGGATTTTCCCTTCGCCACGCGGGCCGAGTTCGTCGAGGCGATCGAGGATGGCGGTGTCGCCGCGATGGAGGTGCTGGCCCGCGATTTGCGCGCGCTCGGCCTCTACACCGCCCGGTCGCTCTCCTACGACGGTGTCGAATATGAGCTGGTCGAGCACGCGCTGACCGATGAGCAGCGTCGCATCTATGACGCCTATGCCGGCGCGTTCGCCATCATCCACAATCATCTCGACGCAGCGATGGAGGCCGCCAACATCACCGGCTCGACGGGGGCGTTGAATCGGCAGGCGAAGTCGGCTGCCCGCTCGGCCTTCGAATCCGCGAAGCAACGCTTCTTCGGCCATCTGCTGACCTCGATGAAGACGCCGACCCTGATCCGCTCGATCGAGCGCGATCTGGAGGCCGGACACGCGGCTGTGGTGCAGATCGTTTCGACCGGTGAGGCTCTCATGGAACGTCGCCTGGCCGAGATCCCGACCGAGGAATGGAACGACGTTCGCGTCGATATCACGCCGCGCGAATATGTGCTCGATTATCTCGCCCATTCCTTTCCGTTGCAGCTCTACGAGCCCTTCACCGACGGCGAGGGCAATCTGTCGTCGCGTCCGGTCTATCGCGATGGCCAGCCCGTCGAGAGCCGCGAAGCCGTCGCGCGCCGCGACGAACTGGTCGAACGCCTCGCATCGATGCCGCCCGTGCCGGGGGCGCTCGACCAGATCGTACAGCGCTTCGGCACAGACATGGTGGCCGAGGTGACGGGCCGCTCGCGGCGCATCGTTCGCAAGTCGGGTGCCGACTCCAAGGGCAGCCGCCTCGCAGTCGAGACCCGCGCGCCGTCGGCGAACCTCGCCGAGGTCGCCGCCTTCATGGACGACCTGAAACGCATCCTCGTCTTCAGCGATGCCGGTGGAACCGGCCGCAGCTATCATGCTGAGCTGTCCGCTAAAAATCAGCGGCTGCGCGTGCACTATCTGCTCGAGCCGGGCTGGAAGGCCGACGCCGCCATCCAGGGCCTCGGCCGCACCAACCGGACCAATCAGGCGCAGCCGCCGCTCTTCCGCCCGATCGCGACCGACGTGAAGGCGGAAAAACGCTTCCTCAGCACGATCGCGCGGCGGCTCGATACGCTCGGCGCCATCACGCGTGGACAGCGCCAGACCGGCGGTCAGGGCCTGTTCCGACCGGAGGACAATCTCGAATCCTGCTACGCCCGCGACGCGCTGCGCCAGCTCTACCTGCTGATCGTGCGCGGTAAGATCGAAGGCTGCTCGCTCGAGCGCTTCGAGTCCGCCACCGTCCTGAAGCTGATGGACGACAATGGCATCAAGGACGAGCTGCCGCCGATCACCACCTTCCTGAACCGGCTGCTCGCGCTCACCATCGAGCTTCAGGGCATTTTGTTCACGGCCTTCGAGCAGCTTCTTGATGCGAAAGTAACCGGCGCCATCGCCAGCGGCGTCTATGACATCGGGCTGGAGACGCTGACGGCGGAAAGCTTCATCGTCACCGACCGGACCTCCATCTACACCCATCCGGCGACCGGCGCGCAAACTCGGCTGCTCACCATCACGGAGCGGCGGCGCAACCGGCCGATGACGCTGGACGATGCGCTTCGCTACGCCGAAAGCGATGGCGGCACGCTGCTCGTCAACGGCAAGTCCGGCCGCGCGGCCGTGCAAGTTCCGGCTCAATCACTGATGCTGGACGATGGCGAGATCGAACGCCGCGTGCGGCTGATACGCCCCATGGAGCATCATCATGCTTCGCTGAAGATGATGGCCGACAGCCATTGGGAGAACGTTGACCGCGCCACCTTCGTCGCTGAGTGGAATCGCGAGGTCACCGAGGTGCCCACCTACTCGGAAAGCACCATCCACATCGTCGCCGGACTTCTCCTGCCGGTCTGGAAGCGCCTGCCGAACGAGTCGACGCGGGTCTATCGCCTTCAGACCGATGACGGCGAGCGCATCATCGGTCGCGTCGTCTCTCCGGCCTGGGCCGCAAACGCTGCGCCCACGGGTTCAGCTAGCCTTTCGCCCGACGCTGCCTATGCCGCGCTGATTGATGGGCGGACGATCCTCGATCTGGCTGAAGGGCTCCAGCTCCGCCGCGTCCGCGTGATGGGCGCCAACCGCATCGAACTCTCCGGCTTCACCGAGGCCATGCGGGATCGCTTGCGGGCCTATGGCCTGTTCACGGAAATCATTACCTGGAAGCTGCGATTCTTCGTGCCGATCCATGCCTCCGGACCATCGGTCATCGGCAAACTGTTCGACACCTATCCGGTCGAGCGCATCGGCGAACGGGAGGCGGCATAATGGCTCGCCGCGACGCTTCCGATCTTGCATCCCGTCTCGGCCGGCAGGCCGAGGCGGTGTGTCGGCATTATCTCAGTGCGGGCCGCCGACAGGGCAACTATTGGCAGGTTGGCGATGTCCGCAACACGCCGGGCCGTTCCATGTTCGTGCGCCTCAAGGACACCGTCAAAGGCCCTGCCGGCAAATGGACCGACGCCGCGACGGGCGAGCATGGCGATCTGCTCGATGTGATCCGTGAATCGCTGGGTCTTGTCGATTTCGCCGACGTCGCCGAAGAGGCCCGTCAGTTTCTCAGCCTGCCGCCTGCCGATCCCGAGCCGCAGCCGAAGCAGCACGATCGAACGTGCCCGTCGGGCTCAGCGGAGGCAGCACGCCGGCTGGTCGCCATGTGTCGGCCGATTGGCGGCACGCTCGTAGAAGCGTATTTACGCGGTCGCGGAATTACGGCTTTGCAAGGAACTGGAAACCTGCGTTTCCATGCGCGTTGCTACTATCGACCCGACGAGTACAGTCCGACCGAGACCTGGCCGGCAATGATCGGCATTGTCACCGATATCTCCGACAGGATCACTGGCGCGCATCGGACCTGGCTCACCCCCGATGGCTCCGGCAAGGCGCCGATCGACATCCAGCGTAAGGCAATGGGCGACCTTCTTGGGCACGCGGTCCGCTTCGGGCTCTCCGGCGAGGTGATGGCGGCAGGCGAAGGCATCGAAAGCGTCCTCTCCGCCCGCCAGGTCATGCCCGGCATGTCAGCCGCCGCCGCCCTTTCCGCAGCACATCTCGCCGCCTTTCAGTTCCACGACACCTTGCGTCGGCTCTATGTCGTCCGCGATAACGATCATGCTGGTGACGGAGCGCGAAACACCCTGATCGAACGGGCGAAGGCGGTCGGGATCGACGCAATTGCCCTGTCGCCTATGCTTGAGGATTTTCAACGAGGATCTCCGTGCATTCGGCCGGGGGGCATTGATGGCGCACATCCGGGTGCAGCTCGCACCGCAGGACGTCGCGCGCTTCATGCTGCTGGCGGCGTAGATCGGGGGCTTAAGCGGCGGCGCGCCGCTGCCATCATGCTCGCATGGATGCGCGACCCTTTGGAGAGGACCGCGCCTCGGCCTTCGAGAGGGCGATCGGCCCACAGGCGGCCCGGACAGGCAATGCCTGCGGCCGACTATTTTCCGGCGGCCCTGCGGGCCTTTCCATCGCGAGCCAAAATAGCCGGCCTCCGGCATCCTCCGCTGTCGCTCCGTCCCGGCGCTCGGCGCCCGGTGCAAGTCCGCTCCGTCCGTGGGCTCTGTCGCCATGAAGGCCGCGACGGTCGCGGTCCAGCCAAAGGAGCATTCCATGCGCGAGCGCGACGACTACGAACCCCATCACGAATCCTCGCCCACCGACCACGTCCTCCATGAATTGCAGCTTAATGGCTACCGCCCCTTCGCCGACGAGCCCGACCAGCGTCTTCTGCCCGACGGCAATCAGGTCGCAGGCGCGATTGCCGACATCTTCGACGCCCTGATCTCCAGCCTGGAGGACACCCGTCTCGAACCCGACCTCGACGATCTCCTCTGGTCTACCGTCAATGTCTTCCACCGCGCCACCGAACGGATCGCCCGCGAACTCGACGACAACGAGCAGGCACAGAAGCGCTCGCAGCGGCAACAGGACGGCAGCGAGGTGAAATCGGTCGAACTCGAGCGCCAGATCGCAGAGGGCAAGACGCTCATCGAACGGCAGAGCGCTTTCGAGCTGATGCGCGACCAGGCAGCCGAACACTATGAACGCCAGATCGGCAAGACTTGGCTCCCTCGAACAGGTTCAAAGGTCAACCATCGCACTCTTACCTCCTCGATGATAGATAGCCGCGACTTCCTCATGGCCAGGCAAAGGGCAGAGCAGGCAATCCTCCTTCCTCCCGGCCCGAAGATCGTCGTGACTGGCGGACTCGAATTCAACGATCATAGGCTGATCTGGGCCAAGCTTGATCAGGTCCACGCAAAGCACCCCGACATGGTGTTGGTTCACGGCAAATCCCCGAAGGGAGCCGAAAAGATTGCCGCGCTCTGGGCCAATAATCGCAATGTGCCCCAGATCGGCTTTGCGCCCGACTGGACGAAGCATGGCCGCGCTGCGCCTTTCAAGCGAAACGACGAGATGTTGGACATCATGCCTAAGGGCGTGATGCACTTCCCCGGCACCGGCATCAACGACAACCTTGCCGACAAGGCGAAGAAGCTCGGCATCCCCGTCTGGAAATTCGGCGGCGCGTAAGCGTCGCTATCTTCCACTCTCACTTATGCGTAAGGCCGACCGTGTCCTCGACTTGTTCCCAGGTGAATGTAGCCTGTTCTGTAAGTCCGCGGATGGCTTGGCCGCGCTCGGCTGCTGCGTCACCCACTGGCATTGCGAAACACCCTAGTTGCCTCGCGTTCTCGATCAACGGCGTGGTTGCGGTCGCTATTGCTGCTTTCCTGAGGCTCGGTGGAATGGCAGGCGACGACCAATCCGACCGGTGTCTGGGCTTGATGTCGCGGCACGACGCGGCGGACCTTGCATAGCGATTGGACCGTCCTGTCCTGAGAGGCACGGGTGAGGTGCGGCAGGTAGCTTCATCGTTGAATGGGCCAGCGACTGCAGCCGCGCGGTGTTCGTAGGCACCGGCACGTCGTCTCAGGCCGCCCGAGCAAAACGGGAGCGGGGCGGCGCTTTCCGTGGGGGCGGCGCAGGTACGTAAGGCAGACGGCAGAGCCAGGAGTAAATTGAGATTTGCGGAAAGGTCATTTTCGCTGGTTTCAGGTGTAAATGGTCGCCAGCCTCGGTCATCCGTTCAGCGAGCGCTCCAAACGGCCTCTCCATGGGCTGATCTGGCCGAAGGACGGCTAACGCCTCGACCGCCTATGCCGCAACTGCGCGTCTCGACTTTCTTCCCCTGCCGGCACCCACCCCATGCAGCGAGCTGCATCGGGACCCCGGGATGGCCGTCATTCCTCGCGAAACAAGAAACTCGATCCTGCGCCGTCCTCCGCTTTGCTGCGGTCGCAAGCGATGCGTCGTCAGTCGCCTCCGGCCTATCGATCGCCATCGAGGCCGCATGGTGCGGTCTCGGGAAAACGGAGAAATACCATGGCGACCATTGGCACCTTCAAAAAGACCGCCGACAACGAGCTCACCGGCGAAATCTTCACTCTCAGCCTCCAGGTCAAAGGCGTGCGCATCGTCCCCGATCAGCGCGCCACCGGCGAGAACGCCCCCAGCCACCGCGTTCTGGTCGGTCGCGCCGAGATCGGCGCCGCCTGGTCCAAGACCTCCAATGAGGGCCGCGACTATCTGGGCCTCAAGCTCGACGATCCGAGCTTCAACGCCCCGATCTACGCGAACCTCTTCAACGACGAGGAAGGCGAAGCCTTCTCCCTCATCTGGTCCCGCCCGAACGGCCGGCGGGGCGACTGAGCCCAACCAGGGTCCCGGCCGCATCGGTCGGGACCTCCCCTCCACTGGCGGCGTCCCGCTAGCCGGCTCCGGGCAACGGAATGCGAAGCCGCAGACTGTTTCACCTTGTGCAACTGCTGCTCTTTCTCCCGGCACTTGGATTTCCGTATCCCCGTCGCCTCTTCATGTGCTCCAGACACCTCATGGCTCGATTTGCCTGGTCGGGCTCATCGAAGGTTTCGATCATGGCTTGTCCGTTGGTTCCAATCCGCCCCCAGGTCCGAATGACCGATACGCCGCCAAAAAGATTGGGCTGGAGGGTTAGACTGTAGAACCGGCGCATGTTCAGGGCCGGGTCGATGCGGTGCAGATGAACGTTGTCTGGGGGGGGGCGCATAGCCGAGAGTCTCTGTGTGAACGCGCGGCGTGTCCAACAACATGTTTGAATCGATCCATCTTGATCGATTCATTACGGTGATACGTTTTCAATGCGAAATGCTGGCCACTCTGTTCCCGTGCACCACCACGACAGCGAGACATGAGGACGGTGTTCTATCCACGAAAGACGCAGCTGAGACGGACAGGTACAGGCAAGTGCCGGTCAGACGTACTAATCACGCTTCGTCCTCGTTCAAGTGAAATCTGTTTTGGCGGACACAACCTGTCATGTCATCGCGCCGGAACCAGACTGCGCGTCCGCATCGGAGCGGGGGATTGCCGGCGGTAAATACAATCTGCTCATCCGAGCGCATGCGCATGACCTCGTCGGGCAGGATTAGTGGTCGCCGGTATAATTGCTTGGATCGTGACCGCGACGATCCTGACGTCTGGCTGGTGCGGCTGACCTGGTCGACCTCGACAGTGGTGTCGCCGCAGCGCCTTGAGATGTAGTCGGCGGTGTCAGGATCGTTGATCGCCGCAAAGCTTATCCAGGACGCGCTCTCGAACCATTTGCTCGTCGCGTCCCGGCCGCCATAGGCCTCGCGCATCTGTCCGATCGACTGAAAGATCATGATGAGCGTCAGGCCGTATTTGCGCCCCGCATCGCGCGCTGTTTCGAGTATGCTGAGATAACCGAGCCGGGCGACCTCATCGAGCACGAATAGTGTCTTTGCTGCGACAGCACCTTTTCGATTGTAGATTGCGTTCATAAGAGCACCGATGATGACACGGGCAAGGCCGGGATGTGCTCCCAGAACCTTGAGGTCGAGCGCGATGAAGAGGTCGGTGCCACCGTTCGCCAGGTCATCGGTTGTGAATGCCTCGCCCGACACCAGCGCCGCATAATTCGGATAGGAGAGCCAGTGGGTCTCCTTTACGGCGTTAGCGTAGACGCCGGAAAATGTCTCCGGGGTCATGTTCACGAACACCGCGACGTTCTCTTTCACAAACGCGGATGCCGACTGCTGATGTATTTGCGTGAGACGTTCTCGCAGTTTCGGCTCGGGCTCGGAAAGGTTTGAGCGCACTTGCCTGAGGGTCTGGTCTTTGGGGCCTGTATGTCCTGACAGACAGACATCGGCGATGAGCGCAGTCAGAAGCTGCAGCGCGGAGGCGCGGAAAAAATCATCTCGCGCGGAGGTTTGTCGTGCGTTGTCGGTCATGACCCAGGTCGCGACCGCGACAATGTCCTCTTCCTTCGTGCTGCCAAAGCGACCGATCCAGTCAAGGGCGTTGAAGCCAATCGTGGCTTCGGCGGGATCGAGAACCACAACATTGCGGCCCGCTCTGCGGCGATGTGCGATCACCATCGGCGCAACCTCCGACGACGGATCAAGCACCACCAAGCTGCCTGCCCATTTGAGGGCCGTGGGGATCGTTACCGACGTTGTCTTGAAGCCGCCTGAGCCGGCAAAAACCATGCCATGACACGAACCGAAAGATCCGTCGAAGCAGAGCAGCGGTGAGCGCCCACCTGCGCCCCAGCTCTCCTTGCTGTAGGCGCGAAATGCCATTGCAGAGACGCTGTCGCGATCGACGCGATATCGCTCTCCAACTACGATCCCGCCAGTGTCGGGAAAGAGCCGTTGGGCTACCTGCATGCTCATCCACTCGGCTTCGCCATGCACCGCTCGCTTGCCGCGAATACGGCGCGGCGCTCCTCTCGCGAATGCTGCATTGCCTATCACTGCGACGCGAAACCCAAAGAGGCCGCTGAAAAGAGCAACAAGCACGCCGAGTATGGAGGCCGGATCGGCATAGAAGAGCGCCGACTGTCCGACCGGCAGGTGACCCGTGAGCATGGAAAGCCTCATCGTTTCACGAACCATTGCGATGAGAATCGCCACAGTGCTTCCCGTCACCACGCCCCAGCCCGCGGCCTTGATGTTTGCTGCACCTGCTGCTGCGAACAGGAAAATGATGCCAACTGTTGCCGACAGAATGCAAGGCAAGGCGAGGACGCCATGGCCGAGTATCAGGCGAGCGCCATCGTTCATTCCGAACGCTGCCAGCCAATCACCAGCGCCCGTTGAGCCGAACAGACTTGCGATCATCAGTGTTGCGGGCGTGACGGCAAGCAAAAGCTTACTGGCCGTCATGACCGAATGCCTCCGCACCAATCTGTGCCAGCCTGGATCGTTCGGTTTCGTCTTCTTGCAGCCGTCGGCGCCCATCTAGCAGCAAGCCAAGCAACAGCGCCCGCTTCTCGTAGCGGAGCCCTGCCTTCACGATCAGGCCACCCAGCTCGATGTTCTCGCGCGTGTCCTTCTTGCGGGCTTCCGATGTGGCAAACCGCGACATGCGTTCAAGCCTCGCCGCCGCCGCCCGCAGCCGGGACAGCCGTGACCTTGGCGGCTGATGGGCGATCTGACCTGCCAGCTCCATCTTCCGGTTTCTTGGACGGCTTTTCGTTGCCGTGGCGAAACCGGCCGGCCAATTCCTCGAACCTCGCAAGCAACTCGCCATCTTCGATGTCGATCTCACCGAGCCCGGCCTTAAGTGCTATCCTCCCGATGCGCTCAGCCTCGCGCGTTTCAGCTTGCCGTAGTTGCTCCTGCAGGCGGGCGATCTCGTCCCTGATCTTCGATGATGGCCTTTTCATTCCGGTAGCCTCTTCCCTTGTCTGGATTGAGCGAAACGCCAGGTCAGGATCAACGGGGAGGATGCGAAGCACATCCCCGTTTATTGCGCAGTCGGCGATGCCGACACATTGGATGATGATCCCGCCGTTCCGAAGGAGCGGTCCAAGGGCGCAATTATACGTCGCTGACGCGACGCCTTGCTCAACGGCCTGCCCAGCAGCCGCTCCTGACGAACGCATGAGTGTCCGTTCGCTGTCCAGGAGCAATCTCTGCCGTGGCTGTCCCGCATTTCTCCGTCAGCATTGTCAGCCGCGGTGACGGCCGCAGCGTGGTGCTGTCGGCCGCCTATCGCCATTGCGCCAAGATGGAGTACGAACGCGAAGCGCGCTCGGTTGACTACACACGCAAGCAGGGGCTGCTCCATGAGGCGTTTTCCGTGCCACCCGATGCGCCGCAATGGCTGCGCAGCCTGATTGCCGACTGTTCGGTGGCAGGGGCTTCGGAAGCCTTCTGGAACAAGGTCGAGGCCTTCGAGAAACGCTCGGATGCCCAGCTTGCCAAGGACATCACCATTGCCTTGCCGCTGGAGCTTTCTGCCGAGCAGAACATCGCGCTGGTGCGG
Source organism: Aminobacter sp. SR38 (assembly GCF_014843375.1). Taxonomy (NCBI): domain Bacteria; kingdom Pseudomonadati; phylum Pseudomonadota; class Alphaproteobacteria; order Hyphomicrobiales; family Phyllobacteriaceae; genus Aminobacter; species Aminobacter sp. SR38. The sequence continues at coordinate 92,104 of NZ_CP062119.1, read as the reverse complement.
GATTTCGTCGAACGACGCATTCTCGCCAGGGGCATGGTTGCGGACTGGGTCTATCATGATGCGCCTGGCAATCCGCATGTCCATCTGATGATGACCCTGCGACCACTGACCGAGGACGGGTTTGGGTCCAAGAAGGTTGCTGTCATGGGTGAGAATGGCGAGGTGCTGCGCACCAAGACCGGCAAGATCGTCTATGAGCTTTGGGCCGGCGGGATCGACGACTTCACGGCCCTGCGCGATGCCTGGTTCGAGATCCAGAACCAGCATCTGGCACTTGGCGGGATCGATCTCCGTGTCGATGGTCGCTCTTATGCCGAGCGTGGCATCGACCTCGTGCCAACCACCCATATCGGTGTTGGCGCCAAGGCGATCCAGCGCAAGTCAGCGCGGGAAGGCCATGAGATGTCGCTCGAGCGGATCGAACTGCTCGAGGCGAGGCGCAAGGAGAATGCGAGCCGGATCCTGAAGCGACCCGAGATTGTGCTCGATATCGTCTCTTCGGAGAAAAGCGTCTTCGATGAACGCGACATCGCAAAGATCCTGCATCGCTATGTCGACGATGCCGTCACGTTCCAGCAGTTGATGGTGCGCATTCTGCAGAGCCCGGAGGCGTTGCGCATCGAGCGCGACGGCATCGACCTTGCGACGGGAGCGAAGATCCGTTCCCGCTACACGACGCGTGAACTGATCCGCATCGAAGCGAAGATGGCGAAGCAATCGCTGTGGCTGTCACAACGCACATCACATGGCGTCCGGCAGAAGGTGCTGGACAGTGTGCTGGCGCGTCATGCGCAGCTGTCGCAGGAGCAGCGTGTCGCCATCGAACATGTGGTGGACGAGGCACGCATCGCTGCTGTCGTCGGTCGTGCAGGCGCGGGCAAGACCACGATGATGAAGGCAGCACGCGAGGTCTGGGAACTGGCGGGTTATCGTGTTGTCGGTGCTGCCCTTGCCGGCAAGGCAGCGGAGGGTCTCGAGAAGGAAGCAGGCATTGTCAGCCGCACGCTGGCATCCTGGGAGCTGCGCTGGAAGCAGGGCAGGGACCTGCTCGACAAAAGCACGGTGTTTGTTGTCGACGAGGCGGGCATGGTTGCCTCGAAGCAGATGGCACTTGTCGTCGAAGCAGCAACCTTGGCCGGTGCAAAGCTGGCGCTGGTCGGTGATCCCGAGCAACTCCAGCCGATTGAAGCAGGAGCTGCGTTTCGGGCCATCGTCGACCGCATCGGTTACGCCGAACTCGAGACCATCTACCGCCAGCGCGAAGAATGGATGCGGGCCGCTTCTCTTGATCTGGCGCGTGGCCACGTCGCACAGGCGATCCATGCTTATGGCGAGCACGGCAGAGTGCGTGGGTCAGAGCTCAAGGCGCAGGCGATCGACAGTCTGATCGGCGACTGGAACAGTGACTACGATCCGACCAAGACTACACTCATCCTGGCCCATCTTCGGCGTGACGTGCGCGCACTCAACAGCCTGGCGCGCGCAAGGCTCGTCGAGCGGGGGATCGTCGGCGTGGGACATGACTTCCGCACTGATGACGGTCTTCGTCAGTTCGACGCTGGTGACCAGATCGTCTTCCTCAAGAACGAGACGTCGCTCGGGGTGAAGAACGGCATGATCGGGCGTGTCGTCGAGGCGGCACCAAACCGGATCGTTGCGGCCATCGGCGAGGGTGAGCATCGCCGGCTGGTCACAGTCGAGCAGCGCTTCTATCCCAACATCGATCATGGCTATGCGACCACGATCCACAAGTCCCAGGGCGCGACCGTCGACCGGGTCAAGGTGCTGGCTTCGCTCTCGCTGGATCGGCATCTGACCTATGTCGCAATGACCCGCCACCGGGAGGACATGGCACTCTATTACGGGCGTCGTTCCTTCGCCAAAGTGGGCGGGCTTGAGACAATCCTATCTCGAACGAACGCCAAGGAAACCACGCTCGATTACGAGCGTGGCACCCTCTACCGGCAGGCCCTGCGCTTTGCCGAGAACCGTGGGCTGCACATATCGCGTGTTGCGCGCACGCTCGTTCGCGACCGGCTCGACTGGATGCTGCGCCAGAAGGAGCGGCTTACCGACCTGGTGCAACGGTTCCGTGTCCACGGCGAGCGACTTGGCCTGTTGCAAAGCCCGACAACGCAAATCCGCAACAGGGCCGAACCGATGGTCGCCGGTGTCACGGTGTTTGCCAGGTCGCTGGCTGATGTCGTCGAGGAAAGGCTTCTCGCCGATCCGGCCCTTGCCAAGCAGTGGGAGGAGATGTCCACACGCTTCCGCTATGTCTTTGCCGATCCGGAGGCCGCTTTCCGGGCGATGGACTTCAATGCGCTTCTGACGAACCACAAGGCTGCGCAACGCACACTTGCTCAGCTCGTCAGCGAGCCGGCATCGCTCGGAGCATTCAAAGGGCGAACGGGCCTTCTCGCGTCAAAAGCTGACAAGGAGGCGCGCCGTGTTGCCGAGGTCAATGTGCCGGCACTGAAGCGCGACATCGAGCGCTATCTGCAGATGCGCACGGTTGCTGCCGAAAGGATCGAAAAGGAGGAGCAGGCACATCGTCACCGACTGTCGATCGAAATCCCGGCGCTGTCGCCGGCCGCCAGGTCAGTGCTGGAAACGATCCGCGAGGCGATCGACCGCAACGATCTGCCAGCTGCTCTCGCCCATATCCGCGACAATCGCGAGGTGAGGCTGGAGATCGATGGCTTCAACCGTGCCATTGCTGAACGACTCGGCGAGCGGACGTTGCTCGGTAACGCCGCGCGTGTGGCATCGGGTGCTCACTTTGACAAGGCCGCGGAGGGCCTTCGAGCTGGCGAGCGAGAGAAGCTACGTGACGCATGGCCTTTGATGCGTGTCGCCCAGCAGATCGCTGCTCATGAGCGGACAACGCAGGCATTGACGCAGGTCGCGCAGTTAAGAATGGCGCAGCGCCAGGGATTGGCGTGGAAGCTATGAAACGCAGGCGCATCGCAAACGTTCTCGGCATGGCTGCCGTCAGCGCCACAATCCTTGCCATGATCGGCTGGGTCGGCGGCTACAGGCTCAACCTGACATCAAGCGCGGCAATCGGCCTTTGGCGCATCGAGGCGACGGAACGCTCCGTGGCCGTTGGCGATACGGTCTTCATTTGCCCTCCTACGACCTCCATGTTCATGCAGGCGTTCGGTCGGGGCTATCTCCGTGGCGGACTTTGTCCGGGTGGGCTGGCCCCGCTACTCAAGACCATCGTGGCCGTTGCCGGCCAGCGCGTCTGGATCGGCGACGATGTCATCATCGATGGCAGGCCGCTTGCTGCCTCGCGCATCCGTCACAGGGACGGTCAGGGCAGGGCGCTTGCCCCCTTTTCCGGAGGCACCGTGCCGCCTGGCTACCTGTTCCTGCACTCATCCTCAGAGAGCTCATATGACTCCCGATATTTCGGGCCGATCCCCGCCACCGGCCTTCTCGGTCGGGCTCGCCCGGTCTTCACCTTTCGTCCCTGATTATGTCCGCGGCATCACGCTGACAGCGACTGCCGCTTTAGTCGGCTGCGTTGCCTGGAGCGGCGATCCGTTGAGCTTGCCACTTGCTTTCGCCTTTCCAGCTCTATGGACCTGGTCGCCATCCCGCCTGATCGCGGCTCTGGTATCGCTAGGATATTTCCTCGCAGCCTCCCGTGGCTTGCCGCAGGGCGTTGCCACCTATTACGCATCCGATCTTTGGCCTGGTCTGTTGCTTTGGATCGTCGCATCGCTCTCTTTCGTCGGCGTGCATACGGCGATGTGGACTGGGCAGCGGGGGAATGCGAGGTCGCTGCGCTATCTGGCGGCGGCGGTGCTTTTGGGGCTGCCGCCCTTCGGTATCATTGGCTGGGCACATCCGTTGACCGCGGCGGGCGTTCTGTTTCCGGGGTGGGGATGGTGGGGCCTCACCGGGGCCGCCGCCAGCTTGGCGATGATGACATCGCGATTCTGGCCAGCTGCGGCCATCGTCCTGGGGGCTTTCTGGTTATCGTCCGCCGCAACATGGACGCCTCCCGCCCCACCGAATGGGTGGAAGGGCGTCGATCTCGAACTGGGACAAAGCTTGGGGCGAGACGGCTCGCTCGAACGTCACCGTGACCTGATCAATATGGTTCGGCGGGAAGCGGGTGAGGAAGGGCGCGTCGTTGTTCTTCCCGAAAGCGCGCTCGGCTTCTGGACCCCTACCTTGGAGAAGCTTTGGCGCGCGGGGCTGGAAGGAAGCGAAGTCTCTGTCATCGCCGGAGCGACAATTGTCGATGCGCAAGCATACGACAATGTCATGGTTGCGATTTCGGCCGACGGGGCGCGCGTCCTCTATCGCCAGCGCATGCCGCTTCCGGTCTCCATGTGGCAGCCCTGGCTTGCATGGACCGACCAAGGCGGCGGAGCGCGGGGGAACTTCTTCGCCAATCCTGCGGTCGAGCTGGGCGGTTATCGGATTGCGTCGCTTATCTGCTACGAGCAGCTCATCCTCTGGCCCGTCCTACAGTCCATGATTTATGCGCCCGAGATTGTCGTCGCCACCGGCAATGGCTGGTGGACGGGTGGCACGTCAATCGTCGCCATTCAGAGGGCCAGCGCCGCTTCATGGGCCCGGCTATTCGACGTTCCCCTTATCACCGCCTTTAATCTTTGATCGCTGCAGCAACCCTCTTGATCTTCCGGTGACATTTCACTGAAAGTACATTGGTCGAAATACAATAGTAAGATCATTGCTACTAACGGCAGATATAGGGCCGCGATGCACGGCGGATTGATCGGGGCGGCTATGACATTGGTGTCAAGCAGCCAACCCTTCAAAGCTCTACACCGGGGCCATGATCGGCCTTTCGTGTCAGATTAAGCGCTCCGAGACGAAAGGTGCCCGACGCTTCTCCGGAGCGCCGGCTCCAAATTCTTCGACGCTGATTATCACAACTGCATCTTCACCGCGACCAGTCACGCGCTGCGGTCCGTCTTCGTATGCATGCCGCACCATTCACTGCAATGTCTGGCCGCCGTCGGCGAGCAGCGTCTGGCCGGTGATCCAGCTGCTGAGTGGCGAGGCGAGGAGCCAGATGACCCGTGTGATGTCCTCCGGCGCGCCGAAGCGACCAAAAGGGAAACTCGCCTCTGCGTCCTGACGTAAAGTTCCGGGTTTTCAACCTGGCATTTGTCTCGCCAACTGCCAGGAAGTTCCAGGGAGCTAGGCGCAAAGGCGTAGTCGGAACTGCCAATAGCTTGCCACCCGACCTACAATCCGACGGTTCCACAGATGAGCGCGGTCGGGGGCGACGCTGCAAGCCGGAACGGCCTCGATGCAAGCTTTCGTCGGATCAAATGTAGCTTGACGCTCCAGGAGCAGGTGGTCCGCCTCATCCGCGGCTTCGTATGACCACATGAAGTTGTCCCCGTTTCTCCGACGGCGTTTACCCGCCAGTATGCGGCGGACCTCGAGCCCGTTGGTCGCGTCTCGGGGGGCTGGAACTTTCTCCTCCTCTTTGCGTAGTTCCTGCATCCATCGCAGGAGATGAATGATGACCCATTCCGAAAAACAAGAGATCATTGATCTGGAGCAGAAATTCTGGCGCACGATAGTGGACAAGGATGTCGAGGGCTCCGTGGCTATGCTCGCTGAGGAATCTATTGTCGCCGGCGCTCAAGGGACTGCATTGCTCAGGCATGACGACTATCGTGGCATGGCTAGGCAGGGCGAAAGCCTCTGGCAGCTGAAGTCCTTCCAGTTCGACGATGTGAAGGTCATGTTTCCTTCCAAGGACGTTGCCGTCATTGCTTACACGGTGACTGAAGAGATGGAGGTTGAGGGTAAAGCTCTGACCTTGAAGGCAGCCGATGCTACCACCTGGATCCGTGATGATGGTTCGTGGCTTGCCGCATTGCATACTGAATCGGTGCTTGGTGATCCATTCGGCCGGGATCGCATCAGGGCTTCGTGAACTGGCGTGGGGCTAGAGCCAGCGGACAGCTTGGTAAGTACTCATCGGCACCACGCACGCTGGTTATGTCCTTGGAAAGTGACGAGGTGAGGAATACGCAGGCTACAGCGGGTGTCGTCGGTTGGGCTAGGAGCGTCATCGCCTGGGCGCTAAGTCATTGACGGCATGCTCCGTTAGGGCTGCTTTCCCCTCGACCACCTGTCTACGTCCTATCGACTGGCATTGGTTTTGCGTCGCAGCGATGCGTTGGCCGAAAAGATCAAATATCGAGCATGCACAATTGCCGGTCGAGCGACGTCAAAAGCCTGGTGCCATTGTCGCCGAGGACAACCGTGTCTTCCACCATCATGCCCTGTCCGTTCAACTGGTAGAACGGGGTCTCCACGCAAAGCACCATTCCGCTCTCCAGACGCGTGGTGCTTTCGGGGCTAAGGGTAGGAAACTCATGGGGTTCAAGGCCAATGCCATGACCGCAATGATGTCGCCTGTAGGTGGGAAGACCGGATGCCCGAACGGCCTCAAGCGCTATTGTGTATGCCTGTCCGGCCGTCATGCCGACTGTCGCATCTCTAACCGGCTCATGTGTCGCATCTCTAAAATGGCGCTACACCAATTGTGGCGGCCAGGTTGAAATGTCCGCATTGGCGCAAAGTAGAAATGTCACTTCAGGCTGCCACACGGCACGACAATCAGCCCCGCTCTGACCGGCTGGTCCGGGTTGCAAGGGCAGAGCGGGGCGCGTGAGGGCTACCTCTTCGGCTTTAGCTTTGAGACTTTGCGATGACGGATCATTCCGCAGCATCAAGTCGGGAAAGAGCCTTCTCGCGTCGCGCGATCACCACTGGATCTTTCATGAAATCCCTCCGCTTGCCCGGCTTGCGACCCCGCGGTTTGTAGCCATTCTTCTCGCTGTTGGTCTTCACCTTCGGCGCCGGCCGCTCGTCCTGGCGCTCCTTGATGTAGGCCAGCACATCGGAAAGCCGCTTGTTCTCGGTGATCGCCGCATGCGTCACCCGCTGATCCTTGTCGAACACCCGGTAGGGCAGGGAATGCCCCTTCCAGCGCACATCCAGCTGGCCGTCGGCATAGGCGTAGGTCTCGACATAGCGCCCGACCAGTCCGCGCGTCACCTCGTTCTCGTCCAGCATGATCCGCTGGCGCTCGTAGGAGAAGGTCAGTTGCGTGCCGACATAGCGCTGCTCACGTTTGCACAGGACGTCGCGCAGCCGATCCGGCGCGAGGCTCAGCGACCGATGCAGATCATCAGGTCGGGCAGGAGTAATGGCAAACTGCCGGTTATAGCCCTCCATGAACCGAGGCAGGAAAGCGTTGCCGTCGTCCATCCCGCAGATGCCCTCCAGGCGCAGATCCTTAATCAAACGGTCCTGTAGCGTCCGGTTCATCCGTTCGACCCGTCCCTTGGCCTGACTGGAATTTGCGCAAAGATTCTCGATGTTTAGCTCGCAAAGTGCCCGCCCGAACTGGGTCATGCCCTGGCCGCCCTTGGCATCCTTCTTCGCCACCCGGAACACCGAATGCTTGTCGGAATAGAAGGCGACCGGAGCACCATGCGCCTTCAGATAGACCGCGAGCGCCTCGAAATAGCTGAACGCACTTTCCGAGCGTACAAAGCGCAACTGCATCAGCTTGCCGGTCGCATCATCGATGAACACCAGCAATGAACATGGGGCACCGCGATCCTCGAACCAACGATGCTCGGATCCATCGATTTGCACCAGTTCACCGTAGGCCTCGCGCCGCAACCGCGGCTGATGAAACGTCCGGCGCTGCTTGCGCGACAGCCACAGACCGGCCTCCGACATCCATTGGCGCAAGGTCTCGCGTGACACCGTCAGCCCGTCGCGCTCGGCCAGCTTCTCGGCGGCCAGCGTCGGACCGAAATCGACATAGCGCTCGCGCACGATCGCCACGGCATAGTCGCGCACGCCGTCACAAATCCGGTTGTTCGAGGGCCGGCCGATCGCCTTGTGCCGGATCGATGCCGCACCATCCGTCCGGATCCGCTCCAACAGCCGGCGAACCTGACGCGTGCTCAAGCCCAGGACATGCGAAGCCGAAACCATCGTCATGCGGCCGTCGACCACCTTCGACAAAACCTCGATCCGCTGCAGATCGCGTTCGCTCATCGCAATCAATCCCATCCGCAATCTCCTTGGCGTCAGTCAGACGCAAGGAGTGTGACATTCCAACTTTGCGGAAACAGGACATTCTAACTTTGCGGTGTGAGTTCTCGTCGAAGCGCGACTTCGCAGCGGCTCAGGTTAGCCTGACGTTCTCGGCGCCGTCATCATCTTTTGCCGGAACACTTCAGCGGGCGTCTTGAAGCCGAGGCATTTGCGCGGCGTCGTGTTGAGTTGGTGGCAGATGCCCTTCAGGTCGCTGTCGTTGACCGACAGTGGATCGAGATCTCGCGGCAGCCATTTTCGGGCCCTGCGATTGGTGTTTTCGACCGACCCTTTCTGCCACGGTGACTGTGGGTCGCAGAACCAGGTTTGCACGCCGAGCCCGGCCTGGAGATACGGCCAGTCGGTGAATTCGGTGCCGCGATCAAAGGTGATCGAACGCCGCGCGCCATGGGGAAGGGCGCTCAACGTATCGATCAGCCCGTCCATGATTGGCTTCGACTGCCGGTCGTTGTTGCGCAGGAACACCGTAAATCGGCTGACCCGTTCAACCAATGATGTGATGTTGGCCTTGCCGAACTTCTTGCGGAACTGCAGCAGGTCGCACTCCCAGTGGCCAAGCTGCTTGCGCTCCCGGACGATGTCCGGGCGGTGCAGAATGCTGAGTTCTGGGCTGAATCTTCGGCCGTGACGTCGCCGCACATGGCGTGGCCGGCGCCGCGCCCGACGCTCGGGCAGATAATGCCAAAGCTTCATCTCCTGGCCGTCGCTCGAATAGGCAAAGCGGTAGATCGTCTCGTGGCAGACCCGCGTCGGGCTTCTCTCGAGGTGCAGCCGGCCGGCGATCTGCTCTGGCGACCAGCCATGCTTGATCCGCTCGATGATCGCCGATCGCAGGCGCGGGAAACGCACCAGCTTGCGATATCGGCTACGGCGCTCCTTGGCCTTGCTGTCGGCAGCGACACAGAAGTAGCCGGTCAGATCCGGCATCTCCGCGTCCTCGAAGACATTCCTGCGCAGCTCACGGAAAATCGTCGAACGATGTCGGCCGAGTTTCTCGGCGATCACATCGACACTGACCCCGGCTTGACGCCAGCGGGCGATCTTGCGCCGCTCATCGAGATCAATCTGCGAGTAGGTGCGTTTCATCTGCGGTTCCTTGCGTGCGATAACCCATTGGTATCGCTGCAAAGTCGCACTTCAAGGTAGAACCCACCCGGCTACACCAATTTGCCGCGTAACAGGAATTATGGAACAAGCATGCCTTTCAGAAGCGCTGATTAGCAGCGTTTCTGTTGTTCCTAGTCGTCTCGGCAAGTTGGCTGCCAGATCGGCGTGTCCGCATCCGCCGTCAATTGACGCGCGTCAGTGGCCGCCTGCTATGTCCATTCAGACGCGTCAAGCAGTTTGCTTATCCCGCTGACGGATAAGGCATTTCGATCGTCATACCGTCATAGGCCTGCTCGGCATGCGCCGGCGTGGCAGCCTCCCGCGCGGTTCGTGAGGCAATCCACATGCTGACCGGCCGCTGGCACCGTCGTCGCGCGTGACAAAACCCACTCGATTGCTTCAAACCCAGTTAGGCCATTGATCTAGCTGGTTTTTTTCTTGTCCGCAGCGTCGAAAGCCGACCTGTGGGCCGTCAAAAATGCTACGGTGTTGTTTTTAAAGGGACATTCACGCACAAATATTTTTGTGTTGTTTCGGTAGCTATCGAGGTCAATTGCCTCGCAGGACCTATTTTTCGGCGGCTGGTTGCCGCTCCGCTTCCACCGGAGGCTTTCGCCGGCTGAGCGAGGCCCGTCCAGTGGCCCAGAGCCAGCATGCGCTGGGCACCAGAGGGGGCGACACGCACTTCACTGACCTAAATGAGCGGCACCGATACGTTGTCGTCATAGCTGAAAATCAACGGCTTCCCCATGTGCTCTCTAGGCGCCGGAAGCGCCAACGAAGAAATCCTGACGCGCCAGGGCGATGTCGGCCAGCGTGTAGCGATCCAGCGTGCACTGGAACGATGAGAGTGCGTCACGCAGCATGCCGGAAAGCTTGCAGCACCCTGTGATCGTGCATTGGTTGCCCGTAGCAAAGCACTCGACTAGTGCAAAGTCCGGCTCGGTCAACCGGATCACGTCACCGATGCGGATTTCTTCTGGTCGGCGACCGAGTGTCAGCCCCCCCGACCTGCCGCGGACCGCAACAAGATACCCGGCCCGGGTGAGCGTATTAGCCACCTTGTTGAGGAGCGTCTTCGACACACCGAAGGCGCGCGCCGTCTCTTCGATCGTGAACAACCGATCCCCGGCGGACGCCGCGAACATCAGCATGCGCAGCGTATAGTCGGAAAAATTTGTCAGCCACATTTCGCTCCAACCTTTGCCACATGCCCGCCCTGCCGACCGCCTCGGCACGTCACAGGCTGTCGGGTGTGATCGGTTCCACCGTCAACGTGTTTTCACCGCGGTTGTAGGCGAGCGCAAGCCGAAAGGAATGCGCGATACGCAATGCCCGATCCATGAATAGCGCCGCAATCTCCGGCGGGCACAGCTTGTCGACGATGGAGCGAAACAAACCCAGCCATCGCCGGAAATGCTGCTCGCCCAAGATCCGGAAGCGCCAGATGCGGCGGCAGCGGGCGACCCTCATAGCTCGCGGTTCGCAGCATGAGCGACGACCAGAAGTCGCACATTTTCGCAAGATGCCGTGGCCAGTCATGCGGAGCAATGGCGCCGTTGAACACTGGTCCGAGTAGGGCATCCTTGCGGATCTCGTCGTAGAACCCATGAACCACGGCGTGGATCATCTGCTCGTCCAATTGCCCGGGCAGCACTCGGCCGTCGATGACGATGGTCGGCTTTTCCTTTGTGCCTGCACTCATATCCATGTGTCACCCCGGCCCGGCTGAATCTGCCCTTGTCGTCCGAATTTGATGTGATGCGAACATGCTTCAACATGCGAAATAAAACATATATCGGCAATATATCTTTATGCTAGACACTGGCGGTGCGGCGATGAGGAAGACCACATGAGGCTCGAGCTTAACCAGACCGGATCCTACGTCTTGGAACCCCAGAGGCTTTCGGTGGAAGCGAACGAACTGCGCCGCCGCATGCGCCTCGCCCTCGTGAACGGCATAGTCGAGCGCGGCGTCGACGGCGACGAAGGTCGCATTCGCCTGACTGTGCGCAGTGCGACTCGGTTTGGTGCGGCATTGTCGACGCAGACAACTGCCTTGTCAGCGAAGAGTCCCTCGACCTCAGGCATTCTTCAATCCGGCAGGCTAGCCAGACTCGGAAATTGCGGCAGTGCGCAGTTGGCAGTGCCAGATCAAAGTCAGTTCACGAAGAACCCCCGCCAACAGGGAATAGCACCATGAACGATAATCACTCGGGAAGTACCCTTGTGCCGATGCTAGTCGGTGGCTTAGTGCTTGTGACCGTAGGCTACATGGTGATCATGATGTTCGTGTGAGCAGAGTCACTCGACAATGCGGAATTCCGCATAGCTCGAGCAATGAGCATAGCACCTCGCCTGGAAGCAGACTCAGCCGCCTGCCGCCGGACCCATGTTCCTCGGGCGTAATGAATCAATCGACGGGGCTAACCGCAGCGCTGCTCGCCTACGCGACTAAACAACCTCGATGAACATTGAATATCTCGTAGGCCTCCGCGGTACGAATCCTGTGCTCGACCAAAGCTCCTTGGCCCGGCACGCCAAATTGAGCGGGTCATCCAACTGCAGCAATACACCGTCTCCCATTGCTCTGTGGGGTTGGCTTCGGAAGCCACGTCTTTCCAACGTCTGTAACGTGCCATGTTGCCTGGGAAGTTGATCTAGAAAGCTAGCTAAAGCGCGCCAGGGAGGAATTCAACAAGAAGATGTTACCGAGTTCTTCGACCCTTCTGAGACACCTGACCCGCTGGTATTCGGTGAGCCGGCAGGCATGACGGCTAGAGATTGCCTAGATGACTCCGCGTCAGGCTGAGTCGTGCGCGAAAGCGCTGTAAGATGCCGGATCGCCACGGCGCACGATCGTCGCGCGTCGCGCGGGTCAGAACACTACGCACCCCGACCTACCCGACCGAATCAACATGTGCGGTCCACTGAGCGAAGTGGGGAACTCTACAACCTGGACTATTAGTCGCCGAATTCTCAACCTATCAACGATCACTGCTTTTCTAGCCGAAGCGCGACGGCTTTACGGGATAGTATGAATTTCACAACCAATGATGTTGGCGTCGCACGCGCTGCTATAAGTGCCGCGTGACCCCAACTGGGACATGCCAAACTCGGTAATCGAGAAGCAAGCACTCTTCCCTCTAGCTGATCGGACAACCAGTCTGGCCGTCAATGCCAAGGTTAGAACGCGGGCAAGGTTGGCCTGTTCAAGTCGCAATCTAGATCCGATAGATTTCCTGTCCAAACGTCCACCGTGCACGCTCCCTAGAACCTGGAGCAGCTCCTTGACGTGCTTCTTGTTCAGCACGTTTGATACCGGGAATGGCGTTGCAACCGCGATAGACTCGTCAACAAGGTCCCGAAGAACCCCTAGCTTCTCGGAAGTGGCCGTCCCACGGAAATGAGAAATGAGCTGCCGAAGCAGGTTGTGCCACTGCTTCAATTCGTCATCGCGCCGTCTCGCATCCAAGGCTTTCCAAGCCCAAGATCTGAACACATCAACGACGTTACCACAATCCGCCTCGGACCAATTGGGAGCGCACCTTTCTACTATCGCACAAGCCTCAGCGGCACTCAGGAGGCCCGTCGCAATGTCCTCGAACTGGCTGATCTCCGCAGTCACTGCAGTACTCCGAACGTTCACATTGTTTTCTGGCGTGTGACCTAGGCACGGGACTGTCTTTGATGGCGCGTTTTTGACGGCGCTATCAAAGACCAATCGCTACTTTGCCCACGGCCTTCACAGCGAAGACATCAGCGCATGCGACTGGGTAGATCGTCAGCGGCAGAAATATCCGGATATTCATTGTGCGCCTCCTTGAGACATCACGCGGCAGTGCCACGACTGATCCATCTCTATCGCGGCGACCCAGAATTACCTTGATCTGGAACAAATCCCTCATGCGTGCTCGCAATCTTCGCGTGATGGCTCCGTGCAAATCCCCAATGATTGGGGACTTCGGCGCAGCAGCTGAGCGGTTGCCACGATTCAGCAGCCTCGTCCGCAACTCCTTCGAGTTCTTTTGAGCACTGTCCGGGGGACCCAACTTCGGAGGTCATCCTGAACCGTCGGCCAGTGCGCTCCATCGGAACAAACATCGGTCGTTGGCGGAACTGCTTGATATCTGACAGAAATACCTGAAACTGGGTCACGGCGAATCCGCGGAGGAGGAAAGACGATGATCCGGCAACTTACGTCTTCGGAACGTCAGAACGCCGCCGTGATAGCGATTGCGGTGGCGATCGTTGGATTGGCGATGGCTGCCGGGGGGCGCACGGATGTACTTGGCGTCCACGGCGTCATGGTCATGCTGTTCGCAGGCGCCGTCCTGTTTTATGTGCTGTCTGGCCTCTACCAGCCCGAACCGACGGAAGACCGAGAAACATCCTATTACGACGACCCAATCAAGGTCGGCATTGTCCTATCGATGGCTTGGGCAGTGTTCGGGATGTTCATGGGCGTCTGGGTGGCTGCCCAACTGGCATGGCCCGACCTTGCCTTCGACGCTGGCTGGTCGAGTTTCGGCCGCCTTCGTCCGACCCACACCACAGGAGTGATCTTTGGTTTTGGCGGCAATGCCTTGATCGCGACTTCGTTTCATGTGGTGCAGCGGACTTCGCGCGCGCGCCTCGCAGGCCAACTCAGCCCCTGGTTTGTGCTCCTCGGCTACAACCTATTCTGCGTGCTTGCGGTCTCGGGTTATCTGATTGGGGTGACGCAATCCAAGGAATATGCCGAGGCTGAGTGGTACGCCGATATCTGGCTGGTCGTTGTCTGGGTGACCTACTTCATCCTCTATCTGAGGACGATAGCCCGACGGAAGGAGCCGCACATCTACGTGGCCAACTGGTACTTCATGGCGTTCATACTCGTCGTCGCGATGCTCCACATCGTCAACAACCTGGCACTCCCTATTTCGTGGGGGCACGCCAAGAGCTACACGGTTTGGCCTGGCGTACAGGATGCCATGGTGCAGTGGTGGTACGGGCACAACGCGGTCGCCTTCTTCCTTACGGCCGGCTTCCTTGGAATGCTGTATTACTATCTCCCCGTACGGGCTCAACGGCCGATCTTCTCCTACCGCCTTTCGATCCTGAGTTTTTGGGGCATCACCTTCTTTTACATGTGGGCGGGTTCGCACCACCTCCATTATACCGCGCTCCCGCATTGGGTTCAGACGCTGGGCATGACTTTCTCGGTGATGTTGCTGGTTCCGTCCTGGGCCTCCGCAGGAAATGCGTTGCTTACCCTGAACGGCGCGTGGCACCGTGTGCGGGACGATGCGACGTTGCGGTTCATGATGGCTGCCGCAGTGTTCTACGGCATATCGACCTTCGAAGGCTCGTTCCTTGCTATCCGGCCTGTGAATTCGCTGTCCCACTATACAGATTGGACCGTCGGGCATGTCCACGCCGGGGCGCTGGGCTGGGTGGCGCTGATCACGTTCGGATCGCTCTACACTCTGGTGCCAAGCCTCTGGAAACGCGAGCGAATGTACTCGGCAGCCCTCGTGGAAGTGCATTTCTGGCTCGCGATTGCCGGGACGCTGATCTACGTCTTCGCGATGTGGAATTCGGGCATCATCCAGGGACTGATGTGGCGGACCTATACGGAAGAAGGCGCCCTTGCCTATTCGTTCGTCGATTCACTTGTGGCGATGTACCCGTATTACATCGCGCGCGCCTTTGGAGGGCTGCTTTTCTTGATTGGTGCAGTAGTCGGCTGCATCAACATCTGGATGACGGTTCGGTCTGCGCCGTTGGCGGCCCCGCGCGATGCGGACGTCCCGATCGCTCCTGCCGTGGCGGGAGAATGATGGATGCCTGAGATTTTTCACCGCAAACTCGAGCGTTCGGCGATAGGTTTCGTGATCGCAATCATCGCGGCCGCAAGCGTGGGCGGCATCGTCGAGATCGCCCCGCTCTTTACTATTGACGAGACTGTCGAAGAAGCCCCGGATATGCGGATGTACACTCCGCTCGAGCTTGCCGGGCGCAATATCTACGTGCGAGAGGGCTGTTATGCCTGCCACAGCCAGATGATCCGTACGCTGCGCGACGAGGTGGAGCGCTACGGCCCGTATTCGCTTGCAGTCGAGTCGAAGTACGACCGCCCGATGCTCTGGGGGTCCAAACGGACTGGGCCTGACCTTGCTCGCGTCGGTGGCAAGTATTCCGACTTCTGGCACGTCGCGCACCTGACCAACCCTCGCGATGTCGTTCCAGAATCCAACATGCCTGCCTACCGATGGCTCGCGCGCACGCCCCTCAAGATGGAGGACCTGCCGCTTCACCTCGCGGCGCAGAAGGCGCTGGGCGTTCCCTATACTGACGAGATGGTGGAGAACGCGGCGCGCGACGCTTACGGCCAAGCAACACCGGATACCGACTTCGCTGCCGGGGTTGCCACACGATATGGCGACGAAACTCAAGTCAGTGCTTTTGACGGCGTGACGACCGACGTCACCGAGATGGATGCGCTCGTGGCGTATCTGCAAATCCTCGGCAGACTGACCGGAGCTGCATACGAAAACACTGCGGCTCCCGAGGGAAAACCTGACCCGGAAGGGTAAAGCGGAGGGTTTCAGAATGGACCTGGATCACAACTCGGTTGTCGCCTTTTCCAAGAGCTGGGGTCTTTTTTACCTGATTGCGCTGGCCGTCGGCGTGCTGGTCTATACATTCTGGCCGTCAAACCGGAAGCGTTTCAGTCAGGCCAAGAACAGCATCCTGAGCGGGGACGACAAGCCATGGAAGTGAACGAACGCGATCCCGTCAGCGGCCGCGAGACCACAGGCCATGAATGGAACGGCATCAAGGAACTGGACACCCCGGTCCCGCGGGGCGTGCTCCTGTTCTGGATCGTGACGCACCTGTGGGCGATCGCCTGGTGGTTCCTTGTGCCTGCCTGGCCGCTCGGGACGACCTATACACGAGGCCTCCTAGGAGTGGACCAGAGACAGACTGTCGAAGCGCGCGTCGTCGATGGCCAACGCGAACGGGCCAACTGGATGGAACGCCTCGAAAAGGAACCTTACGATGCCATCCTGGCGGACGAGGCCCTGATGCAGACGGTCCGAGACACCGGGCGGCAGCTATTCGGTGACAACTGCGCTGCGTGTCATGGTCGGGACGGCAAAGGCCGGGCAAACTACCCAGATCTGACCGATGACGACTGGCTATGGGGCGGTGGACCCCAGCTTATCGAGCAGACAATGCGTGTCGGCATCAATACCCGGCATCCGGAGAGCCGCATCGGGCAAATGCCGGCCTTTGGGCGGGACGAGGTGCTCGACCGAGATCAAGTGCGGAGCGTGGCCGCATACGTCTATTCGCTTTCCCATCCGGACTACTCGACCGCAGACAATGTCAAACGGATACAGGCGGGACGAGAAGTCTTCCTTACGACGTGCGCTGCCTGCCACGGGGAAGACGGGAAGGGAAACAGGGATGTCGGCGCGCCAAACCTGACAGATGCGCACTGGATCTACGGAGGCGACCTCGACACCATCATTGCGTCGGTGCACGGTGGACGCCAAGGCCATATGCCCACCTGGGATGAGAGGCTGACCAAGGCGGAGATCCGCACGGTTGCCCTCTACGTGCATGACCTTGGGACGCAACAGCCATGACCATACAGTCGAAAAGACGGTACCTCAGTATCATGCTCTGGATGCTGATTCCGGCGGGACTGCTGCTTTTCGCCGGAGCCAATGCCCACCTGATCTACGTGGCAGTCGTTTCTCAGCCGGACTGCGTCAAGCATTCTAAGGCCGCAGGCGAAGGCGGCTACCGCGCTGCCAAGTCGGCATGTTGAGGAGGCGAAGATGAGCGACACCGAAAAGTCGTACTGGCTACTCAGCGAGACCTCTGGCATCGGCGAGACGCGCGATCCGCTGCTCAACCGCGGGCTGTCGCCCTTCGTCGGCCTCAGATGGCTATCGGCGGGCTGGCAGGATTTCTGGAGACGCCCGGCGTCTAGCCTGGGATACGGAATTAGTGTTTTCGTCCTGTCGGTCTGCTTCGTTTGGACCCTCGTGGCTTTCGGCCGGGACTATATTCTCTTCCCGGCGCTGGCAGGCTTCATGATCGTGGCTCCTTTTCTAGCGGTCGGCCTATATGAGAAAAGTCGGGCCATCGAGGAAGGCCGTGAGATCAGCTTCGGGTCCATGCTCCTCGTGCGTCCAAGGGCAGGCGCGCAGGTCTTCTTTGCCGGGCTGCTGCTGTGTTGCCTCCTGTTGCTCTGGATGCGAGCCGCGGTTCTGCTCTATGCGCTTTTCTTTGGAGTTACGGCATTTCCCGGGCTTGACCACATCGTAGGCATGCTTTTTGGGACTGCGTACGGTTGGGTAATGATCGTGGTGGGGACAGCCGTCGGTGGCCTTTTTGCTGCCTTTGCCTATGCCATCAGCGTCTTTGCGGTGCCCCTGCTCCTTGATCGGCGCGTCGATGCGCTGACCGCGATGGGCACAAGCATGAAACTGGTCTGGAACAATCTACCCGCAATGCTGGGCTGGGCTGCAATACTGCTCGTCCTTTTCGCCGTCTGTGTTGCCACTGGGCTCGCCGGGATGATCGTGATTTTCCCCCTGCTCGGCCATGCCACCTGGCACGCCTATAGAGCCGTGGCGCTCCCGGAGACCTGAAGTGAGCTGCTGCGCCCAGGGAGCGGAGGAAGCGCTGCAACTGGCGCGTTGCGGCAGCGCGACTGCTGGCGAAATCTTGCTGGCACGACGCCATCTGGGAGATGGCATCTTTCAGACTAACCTTTCGGTACCCCAAGCCAGGTGCGGCACCTGCATCACGTCAATCGAAGGGGCCCTGCAAGGCCTAGAAGGAGTTCTCGCGGCTCGCGTGAACCTTACGTCCCGCCGCGTAACCGTGAGGTGGCGTGGCGACCATGCCCCTCCTGTAACGGAGGCCCTGGCTGCCATCGGATACGACTGCCGCCTCGCGGAAGCGGGAGATGACCTTCATGACCCCAAGATGTCGCGACTGCTGCGCGCCACCGCAGTGGCGGGCTTTGCCGCAATGAACATCATGCTGTTGTCAGTGTCGGTGTGGTCGGGTGCAGACACGCAGACTCGAAATGCATTTCATCTGGTTTCTGCCCTGCTGGCAGTGCCTGCGGTCGCCTACTCCGGAAGAATATTCTTCATTTCGGCATGGAAGTCGGTACAGCGCCGCACAAGCAGCATGGATCTTCCTATCTCTGTGGGGATCCTGCTGACGTTGGCGTTGAGCCTCTACGACACATTCGCCGGAGGGCCGCACGCATATTTCGACGCCGTGACTTCCCTTATCTTTTTCCTGCTCGCCGGACGCACGCTTGATTATGCAATGAGGAGCAAAGCACGGAAGGCAGTTTCCGGCCTCAGCCGCTTGATACCGCGAGGCGTGACGGTGATACGCGTTGACGGGAGCCGCGAGTTCTGCGGTCTCATGGAAGTTGAGCCGGGCGACATGATTCCAGTCGGCCCCGGCGACCGGGTTCCGGTAGACGGCACGATAGTGGCCGGGCGCGGCAGCCTTGACCTTTCGGTAGTCAGCGGAGAAGCGACGCCAACACGTGTCCAGCCTGGAACCGCCGTTTTGTCTGGCGCGCTCAGCCTCGATGGCGCGTTGACGGTTCGTGCCGATAAGCGTGCCAAGGATTCCTTCCTCGCCGACATGGCGAAGTTGATGGATGCGGCGGAGGACGGGCGGGCACAGTATCGCCGCATCGCGGATCGAGCCGCGGCCTTGTATTCCCCCGTCGTCCATTTGTTGGCCCTTGCCACCTGCGCGGCCTGGATCGCAATCACGGGCGATTGGCATGCATCGGTTACGGCCGCCGTTTCGGTGCTCATTATCACCTGCCCATGTGCATTGGGTTTGGCTGTGCCAATGGTCCAGGTTGTGGCCGCACGCAGGCTGTTTGACCTCGGCGTCACGCTCAAGGACGGCGGCGCGCTGGAACGGCTCGCCGAAGTTGACACGGTCGTGTTCGACAAGACCGGAACTCTGACAACGGGCGTCACGCGCGTCGAACGTCACACGGCTGCCCTGCACGACGTGCCGGCCGCTGCCGCACTCGCAGCCCTGTCCAGACACCCGGCCTCATGCGCGGTCGCCGCTCTCGCGTCGACAGGGCCCGAAGTCGCAGATTTTCGTGAGGTGTCCGGGTACGGAATTGAAGGTCGGATCGACGGGAGTGTCTTTCGCCTCGGCAGGCGGGAATGGGTTTCGGGCCTGCCAGGCAATGCCAGCAATGAATCCATGATCTGGCTGTCGAAGAACGGCACGCTCGCAGGCTCGTTCACGATCGCCCACAATCTTCGTCCCGGTGCGGTGGAAGCTGTCAGAAAGCTGGAAAGCTGGGGATTGGCGACGGAGGTCCTATCGGGGGACTCTGCGACCGCTGTCCGGAAGGTCGCGGATGCGCTTGGAATTTCCGAGGTCCGCCACGGCGTTTTGCCTGAGGGCAAGGTCAACCGACTCAAAGATCTGGCCGCCTCCGGCCGCCGCGTTCTGATGGTTGGCGACGGCCTGAATGACGCTCCGGCACTGGCAGCAGCACATGTTTCCATGGCGCCCTCTTCGGCGGCGGACATCGGTCGTACCTCTGCCGATCTCGTCTTTCTGCGGAACAGCCTTGAAGGTGTCCCTCACGCGACGGGCATCGCCCGCAATGCCGCCCGGCTCGTGCGGCAGAACTTCGCGCTCGCTGTGGCCTACAACGTATTGGCCCTGCCCCTAGCGATGTCGGGGCAAATAACTCCGCTGATAGCAGCTGTTGCCATGTCGACGTCGTCAATCTTAGTCGTCGCCAATGCCTTGCGGCTCCCGCACGAAACGGCTTCATCCTCCCGCTTTGCGGGCTTTCGCCGCCTAGTCCCAGCGGAGGCTGCATGAGTTATCTCTCTTTTTTGATTCCAATTGCCCTAGGCATGGGCTTGGTGGGCTTGGCAGCCTTCCTATGGTCGCTACGGAGTGGCCAGTACGAGGATCTGGATGGGGCTGCGGTGCGGGTCTTGCTTTCAGGTGCTGACGCTCCTCTTAGTCAGCAAGCATGCAAAAACCACGACGGTGTTCCTGCCAGGCAAGGGAACGCCACGGCTGCCAACGGCGTTTGTTCAGCAACGGAAACGAAAGGCTTCGACGATGTCTCAAGCAAGTGACAGGCCGTTCGGTTGGGTGGCGGCGCTGGCCGTGGCTTCAGGAGCCGCAGTACTGGTTCCCAGCCTCGCCGTGCTGGCTATCAGCCTTCTTGCGGTTGCTGCGGTGGTGTTCTGATACGAACTGGAGGCGGGCGACGGAGGAAGCGATGACCATGACACGCAAAGATGTCGTCTCGGTCCTCGGCCGCGTGGACGACGCAATGATCGCGGAGCTTATTTTGACGGAAGCTTCGCTGGCAGAGTTGAAGGAGGCCTGGGCCTGGGTCTTCGGAGACGACGCATTCATGGGTGAAGGCCGGCCGCTGCCAGGAAGCCAAGTGGCAGCCTTGATCGATCTGATTGCGCCTGATGAGGATGACGACGGCGACGGTCCAGCTCAGGGAAGATCCTAGCCAAATCGGCTTGCTTATTTCCAGACGAACTTGCGAGGCGCCATGGTCAGCTCCTCGCTGAGGACTTGACCGTCATCGGCAACGATTAGCAGCAGCTCGCGATCGCGATATTTGAAGGACAGGCGATGCCGTCCTTCATCGTCGCCAACTCCCCGTTCGACCAAACACCTGATGTTTCCTTGCTGGATCTGCCTTAGGAAGTACTCGACAGCCAGTTTCATTCCGCGAGCAGCGACGGTCGCATCGATCTCGGGGCCGTCTGGGGCCCAGCGAACCATCGCCATAGTCGTTCTCCGTCTCGTTCAGCGAATGGCAGCCTAGTCACGCGTCAGCCGATGTCGTTGCGAAGGCGCAAAGATGCACGAATCGTTACCCGCTTTTCCGACGCCGAACTTCCGCGTTGATTGACGGAGCGCAACGAAAGGATGGCCGGATCGGCGATGCTAAGACGAAATGCATGGAAAAAAATGAGATGGCTTCAAGCAAGCGCTTTGACCCGGACCTTTCGGTCGACGACGTGATGAAACTCTGGCCCAACACAATCCGGGTGTTTCTCGCAAATCGGATGCTGTGTGTAGGTTGCCCTATCGGGTCGTTTCATACCGTATCCGACGCTTGTCGAGAACACGAGTTGGATGAAACTTCTTTTCTGAATCAGCTGGCGGCTGCAATTGATCGACAGGGAAACGCAGGCTAGCTCCGTTCGCTCCGACCATTGGCAACCAACATCAGCTTATGCGGGTCGACCACTGTCACCTTCTGACGTCCGCTCCGGATCATGCCCTTGTCTTCCCACGCGCTCAGCAGCCGGCTCACGGTATGCAGCGTCGTGCCCGTCATCTCTGCTATGTCCTGGCGGGAGATCGGAAAGTCGATAAGGATTCCTTCGTCTGTCTTCTTACCTGTTTGCTCCAGGAGCCTCAGCAGGGCATGAGCCACGCGCTGTTCGACTTGTTCCGTGGCCATTTCCACGACGCGCGTGTGCGTGTCCTGAAGTCGGGTGCCGACCGTCTTGTACGTATTTGCGCCAAAGCTCGGAAACTGAGCGGACAGCTCTGACCACATAGAGGTGGGCCACGAAAGCGCGACACAGTCCACTACGGCGAAGGCAGTGGCCGGGTAAGTCGTGCGTCCAAGCGCCGACGCTATTCCGAATATTTCGCCAGCACTGATGTACCGGACGATGACCTGCTGTCCCTCAGGCGTGCTTCGCACAACCCGAATATGACCGTCCAGCAAGAGAAAGAACGCGTGGGCCTCTTCTTCCTGTTCGAAGATGGCAGAATCCTTCGGATACCGCGTGGATCGCGCTCCCGCCAATATTCTGTCGAGTCCCTCTGGCGCAATTCCTGCGAACAGCGGGAGCCCGGCAATCAGCGAACGGTCGACTCGGCCCAAGACATTCCCTCGATTTCTCGGCAGATTTTTTCACAGTCGGCGTCGTGTCGCAACCGCGCTGCAGTGAGCGATATTGCCGCGTGAGAGTGCGAGCCCCGGCGCAACGGCTGAGCGGCCCCCGACACAATCTCCAGCATCGTGTTTGCGCCAGCGCAAACGGAAAAGTGCAGCGTAGGTGTAGACATTTTTCGTTCGGGCACAATTCGTCGCTCGGTTGCTGATTTACGACGCATAGCGTTCGAAGGAGCAGAGATGACCGCCTGGGTTCGGAAGCTCAGCTTGGGAAGCGGCATCTGCGCCGCTCTATTCTTGACGGGAGCCGTTGGCTTGCCGACCGCCGCGACGGCGGAACAGGCCGCGAAACACTATGAAGTGAAAATGCCCCGCACCGTGGGGGAAGCAAGCGCCATGATGCGGAGGGCACTGTCCACGGTCGAACAAGCGCTGGCGACGGAAGACTACGTGAGCATCCACAAAGCGAGCTACGAGCTGGAGGCCGCGGCCAGCCGAATTGCAGATCGCCCCAACGATAAATCCGAAATGCTGGTTCGTACGGTCGAGCTCCTCCATCGCGCTTCAGAGGCCGGCGACCGCGTCGCGCTTCAGGCGATTTACCCAAGCTTGAAGGAAGCGGTGGATCAGGCTGCAGTGCTGCCTCGCCCCGCTCCGATAGGCAAAGGCGGCAGGTAAATACTCGGACAATTTCGGGAAGGCGGCTGACAAATGGGTTCCAAACCAGCTAGTAGCTTTGATCGCCGCGCCCATGGCTCTGGTTCCGTGGTGCGGCGGATCAAGACTGTCATCGCTGGAGTTGACTTGGATTGCGAATGTCGCGCCCGGCTTGATGAGGCCTTGACACGCTTCACAGCGCTCGAGCAAAGGCGCGTGCAGCGCGAACATCTCGTACGGGCGAGGCAGCACCGCGAGCGGATCGAGGCAATCGTAGATCTGCTTCGCGAAGTGGATGAACTGGCTGCGGCCGAGCCCGACCGCAGCGTCTATACTGAGCTAGCGCTGCTCTTCGATGAAGTGGCCGCCACAGCGGGAGAAGGCGCCCTGTGCATGCGCAGTCTGGCGATCCTGCCTGCTGACGGCGCAGAGTTTTCGCCTTCGTGACACCCAATCGCATCCGCCAACTGATTTGGCTGGCGGCTGGCACGGCCACCCTGCTCGCAGGGTTGATAGGCATCATTCTTCCGCTGATGCCGACTACCCCGTTCCTGGTTCTCGCCGCATTCTGCTACTCAAGGAGCTCGAAGCGGCTCCACTCGCGGCTTTTGGAACATCCGCGGGTGGGCCGCGCCATCAGCGACTGGAACGCTTATGGCGCGATCTCACACCGCTCGAAGCGTCTCGCACTGTTGTCCATGGTTTTGGCGCTGGCTCTATCGATGCTATTTGGCGCGCCACTGGTGGCGATCACCATGCAGGCCACGGCTATGTTGGCCGCGGCTGCGTTCATCTTGACGAGGCCAGTTGCCCCCCGCACGGCAGGCTGAAGAACGGGTACGCTAAGGCCAGCGCGTATCAACAGGCCCCTCGCAGTTTCAAATGTCCAGTTCGCGTGAAGGCGGCCGACCTTGCGGCAGGCCGCTCCATCGCGTCATCTCGCTACCTGGATCAACGCCCACCCAATTCAGAAGCCGCGCCGCGATCTCCCTGAGCATTTCGTCTATGCTGTGCATTCTCACGTAAAACGGTGGCATTGGAGGCGCAATCGTCGCGCCCAGCCTTGCCAGCGTCAGCATCGACCGCAAGTGACCTTCATGCAGGGGAGCCTCACGCGGAACGACCACCAGTCGGCGTTTTTCCTTGAGGGCGACGTCGGCTGCCCTGGTCAGCAGGTTATCGCCTAATCCATGCGCTATCGCGGACAACGTGCGCATGGAGCAGGGAACGACGATCATGCCGTCGTTTGGGAAAGACCCGCTGGCGATCGGAGCTGTCATGTCGTGAGGCGAGTGAACTCGGCTTGCCAGTTCGGTGATGCGGGCAAGGCCCTCATCGCCGAGTTCATGCTGGATGGTTGCTCTGGCGCCCATTGAAACCACGACATGCGTTTCGGCGTCAGCATTGGCTAACTGCCGGAGGGTTTCGAGGGCCAGGCCAGAACCCGAGGCCCCCGCTATTCCCACGATGATGCGTTTGGTCATGGCGTTATCCGAACTCCGGGAAGATTTCATTCCATCGCTGCGACACTTGCCGATCGATCTCGGGACACATGCGCAATTCGCTTCCCCAGTCCCGTACGGTTTCTGATCCGACCTTTCGCGTCGCGTCGATACCGAGTTTCCCTCCCAGCCCTTCAAGTGGAGACGCGAAGTCGAGGTGATCGATCGGAGTGCGGTCCACGGTCATCAGGTCACGGGAGGGGTCCATGCGCGTCCCGATTGCCCACATGACGTCCGGCCACGAACGTATGTCGATGTCGTCATCGACCACGATGAGCATCTTTGTCATGGAAAACTGCGGCAGCAGCGACCAGAAGCCCATCATTACGCGACGCGCCTGCCCCGGGTACTTCTTGGCGATGGACAGCACGGCGATCCTGTAGGAGCTGGCTTCCGGCGGAAGCCAGACGTCACGGATTTCTGGGATCTGTTGCCGAAGGAGGGGCTTGAAGACGTCGGTAAGCGCTTCGCCCAACACCGACGGCTCGTCAGGAGCCCTCCCGGTATAGGTGGTCAGGTAGCAGGCCTGGTCACGGACCCGGATTCTGTTGAGGCGAAATACCGGATATTGCTCAGCGGCATTGTAGTATCCAGTATGGTCGCCAAACGGGCCCTCCAGAGCGGTTTCCTTGGCGGATACGGTACCTTCCAGCACAATCTCGGCTGTTGCGGGAACGTGTAGCGGGATGCTGCCGCACGCGGTCAGCCGTGGTCGCTTGTTTCCGATCATGCCGGACAACGCAAGTTCGGTCACGCCCTCGGGTACTGGCATTACGGCAGCGAGCAGCGTTGCTGGATCGGCGCCGATAACCACTGCGACAGGCATGTCGATGCCGCGGGCCGCCCACATACGATGGTGCACCGCACCGCCGCGCATCGGCAACCAACGGACTATTGCGCGATCCCGATCGATTACCTGCATTCGGTAAATGCCCAGGTTGTACGTTCCTGGATCGTCAGCTCCAGGTGCACGGGTCACGACTACGGGCCAGGTAATCAGGGGGCCCGCGTCTCCTGGCCAGCAAGTCTGGACTGGAAGGAGGGACAAGTCGGGCGCGATCTCGCTCCAGCTGGAAGGCTCTCTCACGATTCTTGGCCGTGCCAGGAGTGCGCTGCGCGCCGCAGGGAGCATGTCGCGCGCTTCGCCCAGTGTCCTCGGCGCCTGCGGAGACCTCATCCAGGCGAGAAGCTTCCCGAACGAGTCAAGGCCATTGAGGTCGGTGCCCAATCCAGCGGCGACCCGCGCTCGCGTCCCAAACAAGTTCGTCACGACAGGAAAGGTCGATACTCTTCCCTGCGCATCGATCGGCTTGTCCAACCTCAGCACTGGCCCGTCCTTGGCGATCGTGCGCCGATGCACCTCGGTTGCTTCAAGGTGCATTGAAACAGGTGCCTGGACATGCCGTACGTCCCCTCGCTCGTCCAGGTGCGACAGGAACGAAGAAAGGTCATTGAAAAGCGGCAGCGATCTATGGTGCATAAATACATTTCCCGTCGCGCGACGCGGCCGACGGCGGACGTTTGCCACGGTGACTGGCTCCCGTCTTTGACCTTCCACAAACATCCAGCGACGCTCTTTGCGTTGGAACAAAGCGCGCCAAGTCGAGGGACGGTATCCATGCCTTCCCGAAATGGAGCATGGTTGCAAATTATGCACATAGGAGCGCACTGCACACGACTGTTGGGAGCGGCAATTGCCACGCTGCGGTCGACCAGCTGTCGAGGAGACCTTCAGGGGGAGCGACTGCGTCTTGCGAATGCACGGCTCGATCGGACAGGCGTTAGGGACTTCGATCGCGCCGAACTGCTCCTCGCCTTGCAGAACCCTATGGCCGCCTCCGACCTCATTTCGGCTGCCGTCGCGGGAATTGGCCTCGAACCCCCCTTCATGCCGAGGGACGAGCCGAATGTCCGCGGATTAGCTCCAGACTGCATCGAAGACGGATTCCTTGCGCGTCCTCGCTTCGGTGATTTCTAAGCTCGCTCGAACTCGTAAGAGAGAAATCTGCTTGTTCTTTGAGCTTGCACAAACTGCGCCATCGCTTTCGACCTTAAGACCGCCAGCCAAGCAGAGTCACTGAGGGAGAACAGCATTGGCCGACGAACTAAGGGACGGCTCCTTGCCGCTCGCGCGGATACTGTTCCCCAAAGCCGGCGCTATGCCGCTCGGGATCCTACTTACGCGGGCCCTCCGCGACCTTGCCAGAAGGCAGCCGAACCTCTTCGACCGCCTAGGCGAGCATAAGTCCGCGTGCTTCTTCGTCGACCCGACCGATCTCTCTTTTGCCTTCCTCGTTGTGCCGGACGGTGTGAGTTCGGTTGTCCGTGTCGTCAGCAAGTCGGAGACGTCGTCCGCAGCCGTTTCTATCAGTGGCCCCATCTTGGTGCTGTTGGGTCTGCTCGATGGCAGCCTTGATGGCGACGCTCTCTTCTTCAGGCGAATCGTCTCGATCGGGGGCCGTACTGAAGCTGTTCTGGCGCTTCGAAATGCCATCGACGATGCCGAATTGCGGCCAGCGGACCTGCTGGGTCTGCAAGGCGCGCTGGGGCGCCTGGCGGACAATGCCATACTCGGCAGCCTTCGCGCCGCCAGGCGCCTTGCGTGTCGGGGATTGGACCAAAGGGAGGGTTCCTGACTATGAGCAATCAGCCAATGGAGTTGATCTGTCCAGCGGGCACGCCAGCCACCTTGCGTGCCGCAGTCGTCGCAGGCGCCGATGCCGTGTACTGCGGGTTCCGCAACGAGACCAATGCACGGAATTTTCCCGGCCTGAACTTCTCGACAGCCGAGTTGGCGGAAGGCGTGCGGTTTGCCAAGGGTCACGGGAAAAAGGTACTCGTCGCGATAAACACATTCGCTCAGCCTGGCCGCGTGGACCAATGGCGCAAGGCCGTGGACGAGGCTGCCCAATGCGGAGCGGACGCAGTGATCGCGGCGGATTTGGCTGTCCTCGACCATGCCGCGAATAACCACCCGGGGCTACGCCTTCACCTCTCCGTGCAGGCTTCCGCGTCGACGCCGGAGGCCGTGAAATTCTATGTCGACGCGTTCCGTGTCCGGCGCGTTGTCCTTCCGCGAGTGCTTTCAGTCCAAGAGATAGCCGCGCTCAATCGCATGATCGACGTGGAAACCGAGGCGTTCGTGTTCGGAGGCCTTTGCGTCATGATCGAAGGCCGTTGCTACCTGTCTTCCTACGCCACCGGAAAGTCCCCCAATCTGAGCGGCGTCTGTTCGCCGCCAGAAGACGTCACCTACGAGGATGACACCGAGGGAACCGTGGCACGGCTCGCCGGCTTCACCATTGATCGCTATGCGCAGAGCCAGCCGACCGGATATCCAACCCTGTGCAAGGGCCGCTTCACAGCCGGCGGCAAAACATCCTACCTGTTCGAAGACCCGGTCAGCCTGAACGCCGGCGGAGTGCTCGCGGGGCTGAAAGCGGCCGGAGTCACAGCCCTTAAGATCGAGGGGCGCCAGCGCGGCAAAGCATACGTCACCGAAGTGGTCCGCGCTTTCCGGAGGGCCGTCGACGCGGTCGAAGCAGGCGGCGATGCGGCCGAGATCGACCGGATTCTGGCGGGCATGTCCGAGGGAGGACGCCAGACCGAAGGCGCCTACAAGAAGACTTGGAGATGAGCGCTATGCCAAGAATTGCATTGACCCTTGGCCCGGTCTTCTTCCACTGGCCGGCTGATCGGTTGGCTGATTTCTACAGGCGCATCGCGGATCAGGCCGCCATCGACAGGGTGCACATCGGTGAAGTCGTCTGCGGAAAGAGAATGCCGTTCTCCGACTCGATATGGCCCGAAATAATTGAACGGCTCGAACGTGGCGGCAAGGAGGTCGTGCTCTCCACGCTTGCCGCACCTGCCACGGTCCGGGAGCGCAGGGCCGTAAATGAGTGGTGCAACGAGGGGCGGCTTGTCGAAATCAACGACGTGACGGCCATCCCAGCCCGCTCCGGACAGGCGTTCGTGATTGGGCCGTTCGTGAATGTGTACAACGAATCCACGGCCCGGTTTTTCGCCGCGCGCGGGGCACGCACCATTTGTCCCCCGGTCGAGCTTTCTTTGGAAGCCATTGGCAGCATTGCCCGCGACTGCTCCGACGTCGATCTTGAGATTTTCGCATTCGGCAGACTGCCACTGGCCCTTTCTGGTCGCTGCTACCACGCAAGGCTGAACAATCTTCACAAGGACTCCTGCCAGTTTACGTGCGAGCAAGACCCTGACGGCCTTGCGGTCGACACGATCGACGGACAGGAATTTCTCGCCGTCAACGGCGTGCAGACGCTCTCCAATCAGGTGCAGGCTTTCTGTCCTGAACCGGAGGACTTGAGGGCGCATGGTATCCGGCGCTTGCGCCTGTCTCCCCACACTGCCGACATGGTTGCTGTCGCCGAAGCCTATCGCGGCCTGCTCGACGGCGCCCAAACGCCGACCTCAACGAGATTTGCCTTGTCGTGCCTCGATCTGCCGGGAGGGATGGTAGACGGCTACCTCAGTGGGAAACCGGGCTTCCACTTGGGAGACCGGAGCACCCAATGACGGTGAATCCAGGACATGGCTTTGCGCGGATCGCGGTTTTAACAGTCTCCGACCGGGCGAGCGGCGGCCAGTATGAAGACTTGAGCGGACCCGCCGTAGAGCAGTGGCTGCGGCGTGCCGTGGCACAACCATGTGATTTCGTCCGGCGTATCGTTCCGGACGGGGTGGAAAGCGTCAGGAACGCGCTTC
Source organism: Aminobacter sp. SR38 (assembly GCF_014843375.1). NCBI lineage: Bacteria > Pseudomonadati > Pseudomonadota > Alphaproteobacteria > Hyphomicrobiales > Phyllobacteriaceae > Aminobacter > Aminobacter sp. SR38. The sequence goes on along the minus strand of NZ_CP062119.1, from coordinate 62,989 downwards.
TCCAATTGTGCGACAAGGACGATGTTGACCTGATCCTGACAACTGGTGGCACGGGCCCTGCACCGCGCGACCTGACAGTGGAGGCTACCCACCAGGTCTTGACGAAAGAGCTGCCCGGCTTCGGTGAATTGATGCGACGGGTAAGTCTGGAACAAGTGCCAACCGCCATCTTGTCGCGTCAAACGGCGGGAGTTCGCGGGCGTTCCCTGATCATTAACCTGCCGGGCAAGCCTGCCTCGATCGGAATCTGCCTTACCGCCGTGTTTCCGGCCGTCCCCTACTCGCCTCAATGATTTTCGTTCCTTGGTGGCTGTGCAGCCAGTCTCGCGAGGCGATAGCGGCGACGATCAGGTAATCCGTGCTCCGGGACACGCTCTTGGAGACGAACCCTCCCCTGCTGGCGATCCAGCTCTCGATGACCTTGCGCGGCGCCATGCTGAATGCCCCGGTCACCACGAATCCTGCGTTCTCGAACACAAGCGTGGCCGGGTCCCTGAGTACTCCGTCAATTGATGGAGTGTTTCCATAAGTTGGCAACCCGGTGTCGGCGCAACTGTCGCCGACCAGCCGGGCAATCCACTCGCTGATGTCCTCTTCTTCCTCGGCCGAAAGGTGCCTGTCGGAGATCGCTTCGGCGGCGACTTTCCTCAAGCCCGATATCCTGGGGTCGTCCACGAGCTCGGTATCCTGGTCGATCATGCCAATCAGCTTCTCGACCTCTTTGACCTTGAGACGGCCGTCGCAGGCTATGCCCGCGCAGAAGCCGAAGAAGCGGTTGCAGCGGTCCTTCGCTTCAGGCTCGTGGTTGAAAGACCTCGAGCGGTAGTCGACGATCCCGGAGATCACAGCGTAGATTTCGCCGTGATAATCGGCGTAAGCCGTATCCAGATCCTGGATGAGATCAGCGGCATCGTCGTCTCCGAAAAGGCAGAGCAGTTGCGCGGCTTCGGCTCGAATGGATTCGATTTCCAGGTTCTCGATCGACTCGCTGGCCAAAACACCTTCAAGGAACCCGAGCCAATAGGCTTCGGCCTTGCGCCGATTGCGTCTAGCATTGATATGTCCCAGCGAAAAGCCGCCGTACTTTAGTTCCGCCATTTGTGCGCTCCCCCAACAGCCGTATCTGAGTATTAGTTGCGCTTCTCTCGGCGCGCAACTTCTGATGAACTTGAATCGAGGTATCGGGGGGAAGATGCCTGATGAATACTAAGCAGTCACAAGTCACGGACTGGGCCGAAGTGATCCGACACGCTCAGTCAGGACCGTCGGTACCAACAGGCTCCCGGTCTGCCATTCCGCAAGGCACGTCCGTGCATTGCTTGCGCGCAGCTCATGCGGACGTTCGACATATCCGCCCCGGATAGACGCCATGCGATGCCGCTCTATCATCATGGCAGCCTGGCGGAACTGGCCCTTTGCCAGACGGTCCACCAGCTTCCCGTTTCGCTCCGCCAGCACCCGATGATCGGCATCGGGACCAGCCAAGGATCTGACAAGCTCCATTCTGCGAAGAAGCCGCGCGTGAATGGATTTCGCAACCGGATTTCCGGTCAAGTCGATGAGCAGAGACTGAAAATCCTGGTCGCATGACGACTGGCCATTGGCCGATTGCGCCGAGCGCTGCCCTTCGGCAATTCGGAGCTTGATCTCGGACCATTCGGTGTCGCCCAGATGCCTGATAAGATGAGCAGCCGCCGCTTGTTCGATCATGACCAAGGATTCGCAGATTTCCAACGCCTCATCGAAGTCGGGTTGAGAAACGAAGGCGCCGCGGTGACGTTCAACCACAACGAGCCCTTCGCTTCCGAGCAGGATAATGGCCTGGCGAACGACCGTTCGGCTGATACCAAAAATGTCCGCCAGCGCCTGTTCGCAGAGCTTCGTGCCCGGCTTCAGCGAATGGTCCAGGATGGCATTAGTGATGGCCGAGGCAACTTTGCGTGCCCTACTTGCTGGCTTCTGACCGGGGGTATCGGCCGATGTTTCTCGTACGGATCGTCTCGACCCTGCTCGTGTCGCTGTTCCGTACTGGCATGTCTGCATGGGCGCCACGGTTGTTTCCATGGCGACACGAGGCCACAGAAAATAGCCAAGTACTTTGCGCTATGGCAAAGAGCCCCCTAGCGGAGATCATGCCTCTCACTTCCAGTGCTGTTTGCGCCAGCACAACGAACCGTTCCCGCCAACATGATTTGCCTACTTCGATGGGCGGTTACCGTGCCTCCGGTTCTGGGAAACGGTGAAATCGACAGAGCCGGGGTACGAAGCCAATGGACGAAGGAGCCGAACCGCACAAACTTTACGAAGATGCGCTGGCGATGATCCTGGGCACGCTGTTTGTCGCATTGGGCATGCTGATCTACGGCAAGACCATGCTGCTAGTCGGCGGAATGGCAGGCATGGCGCTGCTTCTCCAGTACGTCACCCACACGGGCTTCTGGCTCATCTTTTTCGTCATCAACGTACCCTTCTATGCGCTGTCGCTCAGGCGCATGGGCTGGCGATTTACGCTGCGAACTTTCGTGGCCGTGCTGCTTGTGTCCATGTTCTCACGCCTTACGACATCATGGGTCGACTTCTCCCTCCTCGATCCGGTGTACGCCACGGTTATCGGAAGCGCGCTGTCCGGAACCGGACTTCTCATGCTGTTCCGCCACAGAACCGGACTGGGCGGGGTCAACATCCTGGCGCTCTTTCTTCAGGAGACATGGGGTGTGAGGGCTGGCTATGTGCAATTGGCCATCGATCTGGCGATTCTAGCGGCAGCATGTTTTGTGCTCACGACGGCCCATCTTGCGCTCTCGGTCCTCGGCGCCACGATCGTCAATATGATCTTGGCTATCAATCACAAACCTGGCCGATACCGCGGCGTGTCAGCTGCGTGATGTGCGGCCCAATTCCACTGCCACTTTGACCGGGGACAAATTCCGGGACCGGGAGAGCGGCTATATCAGCGGCATGTTCGATCGATGGCCAGGTGCCACTCGAAGATCCGGAAGGAAAACGGCTGTGAAGCATCGGGGCAGAAATACGAGCTGGAGGGTCGCTATAGCCGCGGCCTGCATGCTCGTTCTGCAGTCGATAGGCAGCGCGTTCGCGATCGGCTCCGCTGGGGCGCATCCTCAGTTCGACACGTTCGGCAACCCCATTTGCGTCACAACCGATGGCGGAATTCACTCGGGCGGCCCAAACGGAAAGAACTCGCGGCAGCCGGATTGCTGTACCATCGGCTGCAGCATGTCGGCACAGCCGACGGGTATGCCAATGGACAGTGGTTGGGCTTTAGTTACGCCCTATGCCTGCGCTCCCATGGTTGTCCGGCCGTGGCAGTCGGGTCCAGCGTCGCTGTCGACCGACGGTGCCGTTCATCCGCGCGCGCCCCCGTTGCGGGCCTGATTGCCGCGATCAATCCTCTCCGATTTGCGATGTCGCCTCCACGCCTGACACCTTGGCGTGGCCATGGATCTGCGTGTTCGTGTCCGAGGAGACGCCCATGAACAAGCCATTCCGTTCCATCAAGATGGTCAACCCTCGAACTTCGCTGTTCCGTAGCTTGGAAGAGCGGATCGGCATTGTCGGCTTTGCCGCCGCGTTGATTTTCGCGATGGCGCAATCGCTTTGCGTGTCCGAGGGCCGAGGGATCGGCTCCAATCGTTGGGAAGCGGCAATCATTACCGCAAAGAGCGTCGACAACGACGACGCCACCCCGTCGCTGACAAGTCTGCGAAACACGCAATCTTTCGTAGAGGCGATGGCCAAAGGGGCTGGCGGGCACCGCAACTGAGGCGCGGCAATCGAGCCGGCCTCCCTCAGTACTTCGTGCGACCAACCCATGCGGACCGAGGCGGATGCTCCTCTGACGTCTGCCGCCCGCACGACACCCAAACGTCACAACACGTCTATTGAAACCCGGCCGGAAAAGCCGGCAATCTGGAGAAAACCCATGTTGAAGCAAATACTGGTCGCAGCTGCAATGGCAGCAATTGGCGCAAGCAATGCCCTTGCTCACGTGAGCCTTGAAACCAAGGAGGCCGCTGTGGGATCGACGTACAAAGCCGTGCTGCGCGTGCCACACGGTTGCGAAGGAAAGCCAACGAATGTCGTGCGCGTTAAGATCCCGGAGGGGGTCATTGCGGTCAAGCCGATGCCGAAGGCCGGCTGGACGCTGGAGAAGGTGAAGGGTTCCTACGCAAAGTCCTATGACCTTCACGGGACAGCGACCAGCGAAGGAATCAAGGAAGTCGTCTGGACAGGCGGTAGCCTGGCCGACGACGAGTACGATGAATTCACCCTGAGGGCGTTCCTCACAACGGACCTCGCGGCTGGCGAGCAGCTCTATCTCCCTGTCGTCCAGGAGTGCCCTGAGGGCGCCGCTGAACGCTGGATCGAGATTCCTGCGGTAGGGCAGAAAGCCGACGACCTTGAGCGTCCGGCTCCCGCCATTAAGCTGCTGCACGAAGTCGGCGGGCATTGATGACGCTAGCGAGGCGCGCCCCGCGCGCCTCGCTTCGTCGGGAAACCGATCATGACCCGATATGCTCACTCAGCGCTTGGAATGCCATATCACGCGGCCAGCTTCGCTCCCTGATGCTGGCCGTCTTAATCGGGTTCATGTCCGCAGTTCCTGCATTCGCTCACGCGACCCTAGTCGGGACGAGCCCATCCGACGGCGCGCTGATCGAGCGGCCGCCCGAGCACCTGACATTGAGGTTCAGCGAACCAGTCTCGCCGCTCTTGCTGAACCTCATCAAGCCAGATCGCACTTCGCTCGCGCTCGCAGACTTAGAGGTTACTGACCGAAGCTTGAAAATCTTCCTTCCGTCATCGCTCCTTGACGGCACCTACGTCTTGTCGTGGCGTGTCGTCTCGTCCGACGGGCACCCGATAGGCGGCTCCGTTGTCTTTTCGGTAGGCATTCCAAGCACTGGCTCAATGCCCAATTTCGAAGGCAGTGGCCGTTCCGTCCGTATATCAATCTGGATCGGGAAGGTGGCGATGTACCTTGGTCTGTTTCTCGGTGCTGGAGGTGCATTCGCATTGTCGTGGATCACGAGAGGCGATCCGTCGGGCCGCATCCCTGTCGTTCTGCTGGTAGCCTTCGGCATTGCGGGTTGCGGGCTATCCGTTGGCTCACAGGGCCTCGATGTCCTCGGCGTCCCGATGTTCCGCTTGCTGGAGGCGGATACGTGGCATGCGGCGATGAACACGTCATTTGGGCCGACAATCATCGTCGCGGTCATTGTTTTGGCCCTGGCCCTAGGCAGCGTCCTATCAATCGCACTGCAGGCACGGCTGCTATCACTCGCTGCGTTAGTTGGCGTAGGAATTGCACTTGCTCAAAGCGGCCACGCCGCATCGGCGGAGCCCCGATGGCTCATGCGATCGATGGTGTTCACGCATGGTGCCGGCATCGCGTACTGGACGGGCGCGCTCATGCCGCTCGGGCTTGTGCTGGCCCGTCGTCGCCCGGACGCAGCCAACTCGCTCCTGCGGTTCTCAAGGACAATCCCATACCTTGTTGCAGCCATTCTCGTGTCCGGCATCGTCCTGGCAAGCGTGCAGCTTGAGCAACTTGGAGCACTGGTCACCACCGCCTATGGGCGCGTGCTCCTGCTCAAGATGTCGTTGCTTACTGCCCTCTTTGGCTTGGCCATCCTAAATCGCTGGAAACTGACTGTACCGCCAGCCACGAGCCAACTGGTACGGTCCATTGCGGCAGAAACGCTCCTTGTCGTCCTGGTCTTTGCCGTGGCTGCCTTCTGGCGCTTTACGCCGCCACCACGAACACTATCGATGGCCGCCGCGGAAATTGCGACGGTGCACGTCCATACAGCGACGGCCATGGCCGATGTCACGGTATCGCCCGGCCATGCGGGTCCAGTCAGCGCGTCGATCGCTCTTTCGGCCGGCTTGGTCGAACCGAAGCAAGTCGAGTTCGTTGCCACACTTGCCGACGCTGGCATCGAACCGATGCGCCGCCGGGCGCGAAGGTGCGAGGATAGGTGGTGCGTAGACGGGCTGGTCTTGCCCGTTCCGGGAACGTGGGTCGTGCGGGTCGAAGTGCTGATCTCGGAGTTCGAGCTCGAAAAGCTCGAAGGGAGCATCGAGATAAAGCCTTAGGCCGCCGCGGTCGTTAGCCTGCAATGCCGAGTCGGCTCATTGTGCCGGCGCTCATCATGGACGGGCTCCACTCCGGATCGTAGGTCAGAGACACTTCGACAGATCCAATGCCGGAGACGCTTTTCGCGCTGTCTCGAGCACCGTCCTTGAGGTAGGCGGCGGCCGGACAACCGCGCGTGGTGGTCGTCATCACGATGTAAGCCGCCCCTCCTTCGTGGACCGCCACGTAATAGACGAGGCCCAGATCGACGATATTGTCACCGAGCTCCGGATCTATCACCATACGAAGCGCCTGCTTCACCCGGTCGGCAAGCGCGTCGGTCGCTTCCACCGTCATCCGACCTGCTCCTTCGCGTTGATTCTAACGAGCAGACGATAGGTCGTGCCGCCGGAATCGATGCCTCCCTTCCAACGGTGCCCCCTCTTCTCCAACTCGGGAAACAGAAAGACTGGTTCGCGCCCGAGCAGGGCCAACAGGACCTCTCCTGTCGCCATTTGTTCAACCTCGGCCAGGATGCGTACCATCGGCTCTGGCGGCTCCAGGTCCCGATTGTCCAAGTGACGAACTGGCTCCGGCCACGTCTCCGACGACACCTCTTCGGCTGAACCTGCCGGCCCGAGTTCGCCAGACGGCCGGAAAAGGACCTCCCAGTCCCCGTGGCCAATCTCTGTTGCTTCATAGTCGAACCCTCTTGAAGCAAGCACCTGCAACAGCGGAATGGGCTTGAAGGGCGCGAATAGCCTAAGACCAACACCGGGTCCAAGCGAGGCAACAGTCTCCATTATCTTGCCGAACGGTTCATCGCCTGCCGCGAGCAGCGGCCGTACATCGAGCTCTACGAATGTCGTGTTCATGAATGTCAACCTTCTCTCATTGTGCCGCCGACCAGAGCATTGGCGGCCTGGGAACGCCTGCTGGCAATCCGGCTTCGGGCACATCAGCCAAAAGCCTGACGCGCACGAGCTCGCCTACAATGCCAACGGTCGCGACGAGCATGACCGCCGCAGCCGCTTGAAATGCCCCAGGGTACCCAAATACAAGCGCCGCAGCGCCCAACCATACCGCAATAAAGTACAGCAGAAACCACTTCCCGGCTCGTGGCTCAACGACCAGATCCTGCACGCGAGGCGTCGGCATCTTGCCCAGAACGGGGCCGTAGCATTCGAGCCACGTCAGAAATGCTACGATCTTGTAAAGCTTTGCCAGCCCCAGTCCTGAAAGCCAGCCGAATGCGAAAAGAAAAGCAATCGGAGCTGAATACCTCTGCATCTCCGACAGGAGCGTGGCGATCACGGCGAGCAGGACCGCGGCCGCCAAGGAAACGAAGGCAAGGGTGGCCATGCGAGCGTTCAATTCGATTGTTCGACGCTTGCGCGCACGATAGACGTGCAGAATATCCCGACCGTAGAACGCCATGGCACCCAGGCCCAGGGCACCGGCTGCGAGTAGCACCAGATCGCGACTCCCGCCAAGCCAGACCGCAACGACGGCTCCAGGCACGACAATCAGGAGGGCGCATGTCCCGAGAAAAAACGCCGCGCGGCTGCCGCGCCTGTCGAGCTCGGGCGCCAGCATGAACATGGCCAGCAACTTGTAGCTCACACCCATCGCGCAGAATCCAAGCCAGCCTCCAAGTCCTGCTATGGCGTGGATGGGAATGCCCTCCGAAGCGAGTTCGACAAGATGCTCCTCGTCCGCAATGCCTCCCCGCACGAGGGCGAACGTAACGCCTAAGGCCGCAGTCAGGGCGAGGCTTGCCAGGCCGACAACCACGAAGCGTGCTGGGATGGGCAATGGGCGGCCTTTCAACAGCGTGACAAGCAGGTTCCCTAGCACCAGCGCAAATCCCACCGACAGAAGCGGGCTCGCAGCAGCGAGGAACGACGGCGTCGCTGCGATTCTCCCCTCCAGCGCCAGGAAACCGAGCAGGAGAGCCACCAAGCCTGACACCAAACAAACGAGAGCCGGCAAGGGCGCAGCGTCGCTGTAAAGGGGACGAGCTATCAGCACAGGCACGAACTGAAATAGCGCCCCGCACATCAGAAGGCTCAACCACCCGAGCACCGCCAGATGCACGACCACAAGCGTCTGCGGCGATTCTACTGGAACGTGGGGGAAGCCGTAACCGACAGCCATCAGCGCCTGCGCCAGGAGTAATGCCAACAGGGCGGCGGCGAAATACGACATTGTCCACCGCGACAGGGATGCGCCGATCATTGAGCTCCTCTCAGGCTCGGGCCGCTGCCCGACGCGGCCACGTCATAAGCGTCCTCACGAGCCCCGAAGGGCTTTCCGCGCGACCTCCACAACAGCGGTTAACCTCCCGCGATGTCGCCGCAAGCTCTGATACGCATCTCGGGCACTGGGCGAGCCCGTTCTCAAACACCCTCTCCGTCATGTTTGCATCACCAGTTCCGGACCGCCGATTGGCGCAATGCGCACGTCCATCCTTCCAACTTTCTTAGCAACGGCAGCGATGGAGGCTGAGTCCATCAGGCTGAAAGCCGTTGATAGGGCATCTGCGTCGCCGGCTTCCGCGGCGACCACCGTCAGGCTCCTGTAGCGATGAGCCGGCAGGCCAGTGCGCGGGTCCAGGAGATGGTTGAAGCGGCCACTGCTGTCGAAATGGAACCCAGAGGCACTCGTCGTCGCTACCGCTCGGTCGACGATATCCAAGACCGTGAGTTGGCGGCCCGCGTCATCCGGGTCGGCGATCGCAACCCGCCAGCCGTTGCCGTCCGGGCGCATGCCGACGGCACGGCACTCGCCCATGTCCACGAGGCAGGAACCTATGCCTCCAGCCCGAAGTAGCGCCACTACGCGGTCTGTGATGTAGCCTTGGGCAATGCCATTGAGGGTTAGCGCCATGCCCGCGGGGAGCTCAACGCGGTCGCGGCTAAAAACGACGCGGTCAAATCCGATCTTGCTGCGCGCATCCCCGAGAACGCGGGCCGATGGCCCCGCCGCATCGGCATCGGGCGAAGAGAAGTGTCTTTGGTAGGCTGACCAGAGCGGCTGGATCGTAGGATCGAAAGCGCCGTCGCTCAACGTCCAATGGCTGCGGCATTTGGCAAGCAGGTCGACCATTTCCGCAGGCGGAGCTACCAGCGAGTGATGCCGATTCAGCGAAACCAGGATCGAATCCTCACGATAGAGGCTGAAGATGCGTTCGAGGCGCCGGACTTCTGCCGCGACCTGTTCCACCAACGCCTGCGCATGCGCCAGGTCGTGGTGGTGAATTCTCAATTCAGCTGGCGCACCCAGCGCCTGTCCGCGCCAGTCCACGGCGCTGGCGGGGGGTGTGACAGCGGAACCGAACGGCAGCAGGCTCAAGCCGGAAGCGGCGGCCAGTATCCCGATTGCGCGACGGCGGTTCATGAACGTCGCCATGTCATCCCCCCGCCTGGCTTTTGCCTAGCACGTATTCAGGTGGAATCCTGGCGAAATCCACGACCTCTCCGCCGTGCATCGACACGAAGACCCGGGCTGCAGTTTCAGACGAAAAAGGAATTGTTTCTTCGGCACCCATGCCGCCCTGTTTGGAGCTGCGGATGACGAAGAATGCCTTTCTGGCGTCGATCCAGTTCTCAGGGCCCGGCTCTTCCCATGTCGGAGCTGCAGCCATGTCGGAGACGAAGACGGCAGCGACGTTCTTGGGCTCTTCTGGCAGCATGGTGAATGCCACGGCATCGCGTGCAGACGAGAACCAGATCGGTTCAGGTATACTTCCCAGCAGGATCTGTCCCTTGGGTCCTGGGTGCTCCAACACGTTCATGCCGCAATAGTGGCCGATCGCGCTTTCCGTCAGCGCGAAAGGCTGCGGCGTGCCCGCCTCTTCTTCGGCACGGCAGCCTGTCAGAAACAGGACTGCCGCAAACATGCTGACAATAGCGGCGAGTCTCATAGCTCTCTCCTTGAAAACACGACCGTGGCCATCGCCAACGGGATGATCGTCCACCCGGCCAGGGCCGCGACCAAAAGGGCGGGCGTGAGAGCGCTGCTCTGTGCAATGCCACCCATCCCTGACAGCAATCCTGCGCTGCCGGATCCGAGATTCAGCAGGCGGTAGACATCGGTTGGATTGAGCAGGAGCAGCGTATCCAACAGACCGCCACTCAAGTTGCGGCCTTGATCCACAACCAGCACCCCCAGCAGCCCCATGTCGTAGATGAGGACAAAAAGCAGCCAGGCGCCGATCGCTATTCCCCCGGCTGTCCCGCGCTCCCGCACCAGCGCGCTCACCAGGTAGCCGATCGCGATGAACCCAGCGCCAAGCATTACCGAGGCGCCTATCATGGACAGGAACGCCCACCAGCTTGCTGCGTCGATGGCCGCGCCAGTTGCCGCCAGCGCCGCGGCGGCCGCGCCATAGCCGAGAAGGGTAGCGAACGACAGTATCGCCACATGCCCGAGAAACTTTCCGAAAATCACCTGCCAGCGGCCAACCGGATAGCTCAACAGCAGCAGCATGGTGCCCCGTTCCATCTCGCCGACGATGGCATCATGGGAAATCAAGAGCGCGATTAGCGGTACGAGGAAGATGGTCAGGCTGGACAGGCTGACGATGACCACGTCAAGTGCGCCGACGGCGACAATGCCAGTCGGCGCGCTGCCGAGGAACGTCAATGTCAGCGCGAGCGCGGCCAACAACAGCGTTGTCGCCAGGACCCATCGGTTGCGAAGGGCCTCCTGCACCTCTTTCCGGGCAAGGATCAGGATGTTTTTCATGGCAATGCGTCCTGCGTGCTCAAGAAATGCGCGTAGAGCTCGTCAAGCGTCGGCGGGATCACGTCGAGATCGGCAACGGGCGCGCCTTCTGCGGCAGCTCTGCGCAGGAGCTGAATCTTGTCTTCCGGGGCCGCGTCGATTTCCAGCATGTGGCCGTTGACCCGTTGCCACCTGCCCGTGTCGCTGATCCAGCGCTCGACCGTCGCGGGTTCGCTGTCCGCAAGCTTCAAACGGATACGCGTGGGCAGCCGCGCGATATGGCGCAGTTCTTCTATCGTGCCGTCCGCGATCTTGATGCCGCGGTTGACGATGATTACGCGGTCTGCCTTTCCTTCCAGTTCCGTGAGGGCGTGCGACGACAACAGGACGGTGGTTCCTTTGGATTTCAGCTCATCGATGATTGCGTAGAAACTGCGCCGCAGCGACGGATCGAGCCCCGTCGTCGGCTCGTCGAGCAGCAGGACTTGCGGACTCCCGAGGAGCGCCTGCGCCAACCCCAGCCGCTGGCGCATGCCCTTGGAGTAGGTCCCCACCCTTCGGTCCATCGCCGCACTCAGCCCCACCCGATCCAGCAGTTCCGGGACCTGGCAGAGCGCCGCGCGCTTGAGCCGAGCGTAAAACGCCAGCGTCTCGCGCCCTGTTAGCGCCATGTTGAAGGAAACGTTCTCCGGCAGGTAACCCAAGCTCTTGCGCGCGGCAAATTCGCCAGCCGCCGGGTTTTCCCCCAAGACGCGGACGTTGCCGGCGCTCGGCCGGATCAGGCCCAGCATAAGCTTGATGAGGGTCGTTTTGCCGGCGCCGTTGTGCCCCACCAGCGCTATGGTCTCGCCTGCGTTCAACGAGAGCGACACAGATTTCACGGCCTCGTGGCGGCCATAGGACTTCGCTACGCGTTCAACACTCACGGTTCCGCTGTTCATCGCGCTGCTCCCTGCAGTTCTGGAGGCGCCATCAGCGGTCGGCTATCCACCACGCCGCCCGGAAGCAGCGCCGGAAACTGCGCCTGAGCCCATCGGATGACTTGAACCGCCGGGCTGTTGACGAGAACTTTGGCCTGGGGAGCCGTCCACAGGACCTTGTCGATCAAATCGTTGGGACGATAGAGAGCGTCGCCGACACCGTCGGAGTCGAGGTCGAAGGCCGGATTGTCGCTCCAGTAGTTGCCGCGTCCGTCAACCTGCCAGTCGAGATCCCGGGTTCCGACATATTTCACCTGGTTGCGGTTCCTGACGAAGGCATTGCCGGACATGGTGTTGCCTTCGGACCCGGCCGTGAAATGGATGCCGATCTCGCAGCCCTCGAACCAGTTCTCGCGGAAGACGTTCTTGTTGGCGTTGTAGATGAAGACGCATTTCTCCGGGCCGATGCGCATGGCGGAAGGCAACGACGCTGCGGCGGCAGCGGCCGGCAGGCCATGCTCGCTGGTCTGTTGTCCAGCCGTCCTCCATCGTTCCTCCGATTGGGGACGTCCACGCACGACGTTGCTCGATATCTGCGAGCCGTTGGCGTAGTTGAGCAGCAGGCCTCGGTCTCGATCGCCGTCCGACAGATTGTTGGTGACCTTGAGCCTGCTGGAATACATGATCGCGTAGCCGACGGCGTTATCGAGCGAGACGTTCCCGCTGATCTCGCTGTCGTTGGTGTACATGTAGTGGATCGCGAAACGCACGCTACGGAAACGGTTGCCGCTGAAGACGTTTCGCTTGCTTGTCACCGAGAATATGCCGTCGCGGCCAAAGCTGATGTCATTGTCGATGACCTTGGCCCCGGGCGCGTTCCATACCGACACCCCATTCCCGGCCTCGTTCGTGCGGCCATCGCGCATCCCGACGATACGGTTGCCCTTGGCGACCGCGTCTGGGGAACCGTGGAGATAGATTCCGTAGAGATTGCCTACGATCGTGTTGCGCTCGACGATGGCCGCCCTCGCCGTCTTGGTGACGAACACTCCGGCATCCATCGCTTCCATGTCCGTGCCCGAACCTCTTATCTCGAGATCGCGCACCGCCGAATTCGGCGCCCGCAAGGTCACGACGCTGCCGTGTCCGCTTCCCATCAAGACAGCCCCGGGAGCGCCCTCCAGCGTCACCGCCTTCCGGATCTCGATCGGTCCCTTGTGCTGGCCACTCAAGAGCGTCACGACGTCGCCCGGCGACGCCGCATCGACAATGGCCTGCACCTTTCCGTTCCCCGCCGGGACAACGATTCTGGCCGACCAGGCAGGGCCAGAGAGGACGGCGACAATCGCCGCCGCCCCCATCGCTGTGAATGCTCCCGAACGGGTCATGGCCGTCAAGCGCCCTGCGGCTCGACGAACATGCGGCCCTTCATCTCCATGTGCATGGCATGGCAGAACCACGAACAGTAATACCAGTACACGCCTGGTTGGCTCGCGGTGAAGGTGACCGACGCGGTCGCCTGCGGCGCGACCTCCATATTGATGCCGTAGTTGATGATGCTGAACCCGTGGGTCAGATCCTCCACTTCGTCGATGTTGGTTACGTAGACCGTGACCTCGTCGCCCTGCTTTACCGAGAAGGTCTCGAGGCTGAACGCCGGCGCCGCCGACGTCATGTAGACGCGGACCTTGTTGCCGTCGCGAATGACTTCCGCGGCCGACATCAGGTCGATGCCGTCGGCCTTCGCCTGTTTGACCGCGTCGGCGAAGAATGGATCTTCCCGGTTCCAGACATGGACGGGATTGACCTTGGAGCGGTGCACCAGGGTTGCGTCGTGCGGTTCCGCGAAGGTCGGGTTGTCATGCACCAGGACCATCTGGTCGCCGGAGATGTCGATGAGCTGGTCGTTCTCCGGCTTCAGCGGCCCGACGTTGAGGTAGCGGTCCTTTGAGAACTTGTTCAGCGAAATCAGCCACTTGCCATCAGCTTCTTTGGTCTGCCCCATCGAAGTATGGTTGTGGCCAGGCTGGTAGTGGACGTCGAGCTTCTGGCGGATGGGGTCGACCGCCTCCCCCTTGAAGGCCCGCTTGGCATCGTCGAGGTTCCACTTGCAGATCTGACTGTCGATGAAGAGCGTCGTGTAGGCGTTGCCCTTGCCGTCGTAGGCAGTGTGCAACGGCCCGAGTCCGAGTTCTGGCTCGGCAACGACGGTGTCACGGGGCTGAATCTTGTCGTCGAACAGCTCATCGAACTTGCGCACGTCGAAGACCGTCACGGTCGGCGACAGCTTTCCGTTGGCCACGACATGGATTCCGTCGGGCGCGGTATTGATGCCATGTGGGCTGTTCGGGACAGGAACATAGCGCGTGTAGGGCGAGCCCTTGCGGCCGTCGATCACCGGAACGCCGTTGATCTCTTTATAGTCGCCCTTGGCGACGGCATCCTCGATGCGCTTGAGATTGAAGATGACGACCCAGTCCTGCTCCTTCTCCATCATCTCGGCGAGGTTCACGCCCTCTTCCGAGTTGTAGCAGGTGGCGAAGCAGTACTTGCCCTGATAGTCCGCGTCGACGTTGTCGAGGTTGCCGTCGACCATCACCTGCCAGGCAACCTTCATCGTCTCGCCGTCAACGGCGGTGAAGATCGCGTGATACTGCTTGTGGTCGTCCAGCACCTTGCCGTCATTGGGGATCGGCACCCGGTCCTCGCCGTTGCAGAAGACGTATCCGGTCTTCGGATATTTCTGCACGCGAAGGCCATGCACGGTGTGCTGGTTCGGCAGCTGGATGATCTTGTCGCATTTCATCACGTCGAGACGAATGCGGCAGACGCGGGTGTTGGCCTTGTCGTTGGCGAAAAGATAACGCCCGTCGTAGGTCCCGTCCGTGAAGGAGGGGTGAGGATGGTGTAGGTCGCCATTGAGGTAGATCCCGCCCTTGTCCTTCAGGAACTCCTTCGTGTTGGGAAGCAGTCCTTCAGTCAGCACCTTGCGGCTCTCGTTCGTCTGGCCCCACCCGGTGGCGCTGCAGCGGTTGAAGACCGGAATGCGCATCATTTCGCGCATCGAGGGCGCGCCAACGATACGGACCTCGCCCGACTGGCCACTGGAAAAGAAGACGTAATATTCGTCGAGTTCCCCGGGCTTCACCTCATAACTTCCGCCTTCGCCGCTCGGCGCGGCAGAAGAGGACTGAGCGGCGGCGGGCGATACGGCTCCGCCTGCCAGCGTCAGAGCCCCGCTCACGGCGGTCGCGCCCGCAGCCACGCTAGTGCCCAGCAGCTGTCGCCTATTCAGTCTGTTGATTCGCTCGTCTGACATTTGAGCCTCCTTTTTTCGCTCATGGCTGTTTCGTCGGCTCGGCTTTCCCCGGCGCTGGGGGAATTGGAGCGCCGCGATGGGTGATTACAGGCTTTGCAGGTCCGCGATCGTTGTCGCCGCGCAAGGAAGGCGACGAAAGCGCCTGGAACTTTTCGCGCTTCAGCCGCACCTGGATCATGTGCGGGCAGCGATGGTCGTCGTGGTAGAGTTCCTGGCAATGCATGCAGTAAATGCATTCGTTGACGTTGATCTGGCCTTCCGGATGAATCGCCTGCACCGGGCATTCCTTGGCACAGCGCTGGCACGGCGAGCCGCAATCCGGGTAGCGTTTGAGCCATTCGAACATCCTGATCCGGCCAGGGATGGCGAGCGCTGCGCCCAGCGGGCAGAGGTAACGGCAGTAGAACCGCTCAACAAAAAGACCGAGCGACAGGATCGTGAGCGCAAAGATCACGAACGGCCATTCCCGCGCGAATTTGAGGATGATGGCGGTCTTGAACGGTTCGACCTCCGCGAACATTTCTGCCAGCGCGACGGAGTAGAAAGAGAGCCCGAACAGCCCGAGGAAGATGATGTATTTGATAGGCCAGAGCCGCTCGTGCAGCCCGAAAGGCACCTTCACTTGAGGCACTTTCAGCCATTGGGCAAGATTGTTGGTTAGCTCCTGCAGGGCGCCGAAGGGACAAAGCCAGCCGCAGAACGGCCCCCGCCCCCAAAACAGCAGGCCTGCCGCGACCGACGCCCACAGGACGAAAACGAGGGGGGCGGAAAGAAAGAACTCCCAATTGAAGTCGGTGATCAGCGAGTTCGTGAAAGTCAGCACATTGACCACGGACAGCTGCGCATTGGCGTACCAGCCGAGCCAGACGAGCGTGAATAACAGAAAGCCGCGACGCACCCAGCCAAAAAGCTTCGGCCGCCGGACGAGCCAGTCCTGGAAAAAGAAAATGGCGGTAAGGACTAGAAGCCCGAACACCGTGATGCCGATAGACACCGTGTTCATCTTCCACATCCTGACCCAGAGCGGCTCTTCGTCCTGAAAAGTTCCGGCGCTGGCATCGGGCTCGGCCGCGGGCGCTGCGGCGGTTGAAGGCTGCGGCTGAACCAGCGGCGACGATGCCGGCAGCTCGTTCAGCGTCAGGTATTGGTCCGGCAGCGTGTAGCCGAGGTTGAAGGGCAACGTCGCCTTCTCGCGTGCGCCAAAGCTGCGCTGCACCAGCAACTGCAGTTCCCAAGGCTCGGTCAGGTCCAGCGAAAACTCCGGCGGCACGGCAAACAATGCGATCTCTCGCAGCCGCGGCGCGCCGGCCGCGGCCAGATCGCCGAGGCGGGAGTGATTGCGGTCGCGGAAGCGCACTCCTTGTCCATCCTGGAGGAGCTCGATCCTGTCAAAAATGCCTCCCCGCACGTAGCCGGATCCCTTGAAGGAATAGAGCCCGTCCCCGGCAACGACGATCGCCTGCTGGCCGGGCTTTAGCATCGACTGGATCCGCTCGAACCCGCTCTGGCCGAGCAGGCTGAGGCCTATCGACGGCACGCTGACCGGGGCGACGTAAAGTTCGATGAAACGCTCGCCTGGAGTGTTCGATTCAGGCCTTGCGGCCGCCTGCGCCAAACCAGCCTGCTTGAAGGCGTCGGTAACTTCGCCCACCGACAGCTGGAGTTTTCGGACTGAGCCGTCCCCGACAAGCGTCTGCCAATCGTGGACTTCGCTTTTGGACAGGTCGAGCTTCGTCGTGGCGGCGTGAGCGGGAGCGGAAGCCAGTCCTGTTTCCCCCAATCGGTTGCTCCGGATCAGCTTAACCGCGGACCGCACAATGCTGTCGCCCATCACGAGCACGGTAACCGTTGCGCCGCTGACGATGTCCACTTGAGGTGGGCGTTCAGCGCCCGCCGCTACGCGCCCCATGTCCTTGCCTATGAGCGCGTTCAGCGCGGCGACCACCTTTTTCTCGGGGATGCCGATGAGGACGATGGGTTCCTTGTGGTCAACGAGCTTGAACCCGCGGACAACGCCCTGCTTGTCTATGCCGACCAGGATGTGGATCGGTTTGCCGGAGTAGCCGACCGCGCTGGTGAAATCCGAATTGAGGTAGACGTACCCCAGGATGTCGTTGCCCCGGTAGACGGGGGCGAGCGGCGGCTCTCCCGCAAGTTCGCCAAATCGTTCGGCGCCCTGGAAAAACTCGCCGGGCTGCGCCTTGGGCAGGAATTCGGCGACCCGACTCGCGGCTGAAGCGTCAGCCAAGTGTCCAAAAAGGACGCAGGCGATTGAAACAAATGCCAAGGCGGCCAGTAAGATTCTGGAGGCCGTTTTTTTGGCTTCGAAGAGAAATGCGCTTGTCACGATCGAGTTCCGGTTCGGCCTCGCGATATCGCCAAGGCGCGTCTTTTGCCCGCCGGGTGGTTGCCCACGCGACGAGGCTGCAACCGCATGCAGGTCGCTGGCCCTGGAGCGATAAAGACGGCTTAAGCCCGCGCGTCTTTGATCCAGCGCAAACTGAAGGTCAGCATCCCGTTCTAGGGTGCTCCGACATTCGCACTGGGAGGAAGTCTATGTCGGTCCTGAAATGGGAGCCCTATGTGTCCGTCAATACGATGGACGAGCTGCTCGCCCTCGCCTACGCGATGGAGCAGGAGGCCGCCTCGGGCTATTCGGAACTGTCTTCCAGGATGCGGAAGGAAGGCCGGCCTGATCTTGCCGGCGTATTTGACAGACTGGCCACGGAGGAAAGGCAACACGTCGACAACGTCACGAACTGGTCTCATCAGGTCAGCGGAAAGCAGCCAGACCAATCACAGATCAGCTGGCAGGTATCCGACGTTTTCGACGATGAGGGGGCGGGAACCATCGCACCCGAACTGCTGAACGGCTACCGGGCGTTCTCGATGGCGGTGCGCAACGAAGAACGCGCCTTTGTCTTCTGGACCTACATGGCCGCACGGGCACCGACAAATGAGTTGCGGGAGGCAGCGGAAACGATGGCGAGGGAGGAACTGGGGCACGTGGCCACGTTGCGCCGGGAGCGAAGGCTGGCGTTTCACAAGCAGCGGACCGCTTCCAGAAGGACGGATTTCGCATGGGACGAGATGGAGCTTCGGCTTTCCGAACAGCTTGAAGTCGCGGCTGCCCGCGGAACTGACGTCGAGGGGGCGCGGCTGCGGGAACTGGCGCGCCAAGCGCGGATGCGCGCGGATAGCCTGGCGAGATCGCCGCTTGGCCGTTCCCCCCTGCTGCAAAACACGCCAAGCGGCAGGCCGCTGGGGATGGCGGCACTTTGCGAGCTGCTCCTGGACTGCTATCTCGACTTCGGAGAGCGGCTTCCGACTGAATTGGAGCGCAATCGCGCCCAGAAGTTCGCCGCTGCTGCGGTTCACTGCCTGACCGCAATTCGCTGACAGGACCAAAAATGGACAAATGTGAGAAAGAGACCCTCGATGCGGTCGACCGTTATCTCGACCTCATCTGTCCACCGAATGTGATTTCTGTCGTTGCGGCCGTTGCTGACATAACGGCCCAACTCCCGGCCAGCGGGATAGATGAATCCCAACTGCGACGGCTGATTGTTGCCCGCGCCGGATGTCGGAACTTGGCGACAAATGAATAGCATTTGGTTGGACGCGTCTCCTCAGAGAGGCGCTTGCTATCGTTCGGCGCTCCGTGCAATGGCAGACCGCGCTGACGCTTGGCGTCGGCGCGGTACGGGCACGCTTGGGTAGCACGGCTCTACCGTACGACAAGCACCGGAATCTTGGAGAGGTGGACAACTTCCGCGGTCTGGCTTCCGAGCAAAAGCCTGCTCACACCGCGTCGTCCGTGCGACGCCATGACGATGAGGTTGCATCCTCGATCTTGTGCCGTTTTGACGATCGCTTCCGCAGGCGATGCATGTGACGCCAGCACTACTTCGATGGTCACGCCCATCTTTGCGGCCGCTTCTTTTGCCAAATTCAAGGCGGCATCAGCATGATGTTGCTGTGCTTCAGTCCATGATCCGATCGTAGCGGGGCTGTGTAGTGGGTAGGGCTCTGCCACCGTTATCACTGTCGCTTTGCTGCCAAGGCTCTTCGCTAACGTCAGGCCGTGGTCGACACCTTTCTGTGCAAGGTCCGAGCCATCCGTGGTTATGAGAATGTTCGTGTACAAAACTACCTCCACTGCTCTGGTTTCGTGGCTAACGTGCCTACTGCACTGTGTACCCCAAGAAGAAAAAATAGATTGATCTGTGTCAATCGCTTTGCGGAAGTCTAGCTTGTTACGCTCTGGGAGAAAGACGGATTGTGCCGCGCAAACCACCCTCAGCGAATCCCTTTCGCGAATTCCCCTCCGAGGCAGCCAAACCTCCCACAAACATCGAACTTCAAGCCGTCTTCGGACAGGTTAGCCCTTCCCGAGCTCGCGCCACGTCCGAGTTTTCTTGCCGAATTTGCGCAATCGCAAATTCCCTCGACGGCAATGGGAGTAGTGAGAGGCAACTGCTGACGCAGCCATAAATCGCTAGAAAGGCATATGATGAAATTCCTCCTCCACCTCACCACTGCCGTTTCGCTCCTCGTGTTCGCCGGCGGCGCCAATGCCGCAGAACACGTGGTCCAAATGCTCAACAAGGGCGAAAAGGGCGCAATGGTCTTTCAGCCGAACTTCGTCCAGGCAGCGCCCGGCGACACCGTCAAGTTCGTTCCGACCGACAAGTCGCACAACGCCGAGTCCATCAAGGGCATGATTCCCGAAGGCGCCGCCGATTTCAAAGGCAAGATGAACGAGGAGATCACGGTGACCCTCGACAAGGAAGGCGTCTACGGGGTCAAGTGCACTCCCCACTACGGGATGGGCATGGTCGCCCTCGTGGTTGTCGGCCAGCCAGTCAACGCCGAGGCCGCCAAGGCCGTCAAGCAGACCGGGAAAGCCAAGGCAGCGTTTGCCGAACTCTTCGGCCAGGCGATAGCCGCCAAGTAGTTCACGCTCTCCTCCTGGCCTCGAATGCCCTCGCTGAGGCCGACCGGGCGGACATTTCTTGACCGCCCGGTTCTTTTTTGAAAGTCGCAAGAATGGGAATTCCAAGACTACGGTCCTACAAAGGACCAGCAATACTGTCGTACGGGTTCAGGCCATTCTTTCTGCTCGGGTCGTTGTACGCGGGACTCTCGATTCTGTTCTGGCTCCCGCTTTATGCTGGCCACCTCGAGACCTACAGCCTTCTGGCGCCACTGGATTGGCATGTGCATGAGATGCTGTTCGGCTATCTGGCAGCCATCGTCACTGGCTTTTTGCTCACCGCCATCCCGAATTGGACAGGCCGTCTGCCCGTTCAGGGCTATCCCCTCCTGGGCCTTGTATTGATCTGGATTGCAGGTCGTTTCGCGGTGTTCTTTTCGTCTGTCTTCGGCTGGCAACTGGCGGCGACGGTTGACGCGGCGTTCCTAGGCGCAGTGGCTCTGGCGGCCACCATTGAAATCGTTGCGGGCCGAAACTGGCGCAATCTGAAAGTGCTGCTGCCGCTTGCTATGCTTCTGGCAGCAAACGTGTGCTTCCACCTTGAAGCTCACTATTTCGGACTTTCCGACATGAGCCGAAGGCTTGGCATGAGCGCCGCCGTGCTGCTCGTCATGATCATAGGCGGCAGGATCATACCGAGCTTCACGCGCAACTGGCTTGTCCGGCAGAATCCAGGACGCCTTCCCGTGCCTTTCAATCGTTTCGACGTGGTCTCCCTTGGAGGTGGCGCGCTTGCGCTCGCAGCGTGGTGCTTCTTTCCGATCAGCGTCGGTACGGCAGTCGCGCTAGGCATTGCGGCCGCTTTGCAGTCGGTGCGCCTGACGCGATGGGCTGGTGACCGAACCATCAAAGATCCACTCGTTCTGGTCCTCCACTTCGCCTATGGCTTCATTCCCTTGGGATTCGCTTTGGTGGCGGCTTCCATCGTGTTTCCCCAGAGCCTGCCTATTGCAGCGGGCATGCACGCCCTTGGCGGCGGAGCGATCGGCGCCATGACACTTTCCGTCATGGTACGGGCCACGCTGGGACACACTGGGCGGCCACTGAAGGCCGGGCACGGAGCAGCGTTCCTGTTTTTCGCCATCATCGCGGCTGCAGGTTTGCGTATTGCGGCTGTCTTTCTCCCGGAACTCCATCTGATCGAGATGGCAGGAGCGGCATGGTCGGCTGCGTTCCTGGGATTTGCCGCGCTCTTCGGGAAAGCTTTGTTGCAACCCAAACTGACCTAGCAGGTACGGCTTCGGCTGAAGCTTACCGCCTTCGCTCCGGGTCATTCTGACATCGTAGGCCAAGATTGACTGATGTCGCGACGCGTGGCCCCGGAGGCGAGGCGACGTTCCTGAAAGGCATCGCCTACATTGCCGAGCGCATCCATCGACATGCGAAAGAACGTCGGAGAAGTGAGGATATTGCGCGAACGCCTCGCCGATTTCCCCACCATCGGCACTCGAGGCGATTCACGGAATCCCGCGAATGGTGATAAAGGGCAATTTGATGCCAACCAAAAGACCTAAGCAGCCACAGCCAGTGGAAGACGTTGATGCAATGCACCACACCATGGCCTGCAGTAATGGCCACGACATCCAGAAATCCGGGCGGTGGTTCAGGCAGAACCTGACGTTCCCTTGCCCAACGTGCGGTGTGCTGGTCGTCCATAGCGAGGAGCAACTTCAACGGCGCTTCGCGGACACAGTGGCTCATTTGCGGCGGCTACATGCTGAAGGCCTTATCAGCATCATGAAGCCCGATGGCAGCCGTTAACGTCCATGCTCGCGGACGCGGTAACTCCAAGGAACCACACCGCTCTCTAGGCTTCCACTCGTCGGTTCGTAACCAAGCGCCGTTGACCCTACCCTAGCGATCCAGGCCGTGGATTCATGAAACGTGCGGTGATGGTGCACACCAGACCTCAGGAAACCGCAAGCACGATGCCCGTGTCATACTGGCGGACGAAGTCCACGCGCGCGCCGCTCCAATGGTAGCAGTAGTGCCTTCCCTGCTTCGGGATACTCACGACATCCGGCCAGAAGGCTCCTACACAGCTCCCTCCAGGCATCCGAACGCTGTTCCAGGTTATGCCATCGCTACCAGCCGCCCTGAGTCCTCGCCCTTCAGCCTGGGAAGAAAAATAGTCGTCAGGGTCCAGGACTGCGGGAACGGCGTTCACGTCGTCGAGGTCGCGATCCACACTCCCAATGAGGACCCTGAAGTCCGAGGTCCAGCCGGCATCCTCACTGGTGGCAGCCATGAATCTCTCGTGATGATGGATGGTCTCAGCGAGCGCCACCTCCTCCCTGTTGCCGGCGTAGTAGATGCCGTAGGTCCCGTCCGTGAACCTCCCGGGCCGGAGCGGCGAACAGTGAACGAAAGGAGCCATGACGTAGCTTGCGCCGGCGCCTGCGACACGCCGATCAGCCGGAACCTTGCCGAGGTCGCCGACTTCGAGCCTGACGCGCGGATTGGTCTTTGCCTCGACGGACACCAGCGCCTCCCAGTCCTTGGGATCGGCGATGTCTTCGAAAAGGTCGATCGGAGGGTGGATGGATCGGATAATGCGGTAGGTTTGCGGCCATTGGACCCGGCGGCGCACCGCCAGTCCGCTCACCATGCTCCGCGCTCCGCGTCGAGCCAATCGCGGAGCGCCGCGAGGTCCGAGATCTCGCCTCGCAGCATCAGCTGCAGCGCTGACTGGTCCCCAAACGCCGAATTTGGTTTCCTGATCCAGGCATATCCGCGGGCCGGCTCCTTGAAGAGGTAGCGCAGGCCCTTATGGATGCCCATCAGGTGGGCCATCCTCGTCCGGAGGTCGCGGTCGATCCTCCCGTGCGCGCCATCCTTCCAGCGTGCCCATGTACGAGCGGACATGCCGCCGAGCAGACTGCATGCGTCCGCGTCAGTCAGGCTCCACGCTTTGAATAGGTTCACGGTGGTGCGCGCCAGCGCATCGGCCTCGTCATCGGAGATGGCGGGATTTGCGGTGTTGGCAGGGGTGACGACAATGGGCTGCAATTGCATAGCTGGCCTCCATTTGGCATACATATACATTGTTGTTGCCATTTGGCAAGGAAAGCGACGCAGACTCGAGACTGATACCTCTTTCGCGCTCGTTGCAATCAGGCCACCCTTCCGCACGTGGATGCATAGCGGGTGACGGCAATTTACACCCTCGACCGCTGCCGACGGCTGGCCGCCCTTGTCTCTGTTGCGGCAGCCATAAGCGTCGCCAATACAGGCTTGGCCCTTCTCTTTTGGATCTGGTAGCACGCGTCCAACAGGCGCCGCAGAACTTTGCGGACGGACTATTCCGCGCTTACTCTCCAGCGGCTTTCAAGCTGATGACCCATTGTCCACGAGGTAAGCCCGGCAGCCGATCCGGCGCATTCGAATTCGACCCCGTCACGATAGACGTCGAACTCCTCGTCGGCCAGGACGCCAAAAACAAAACAAGCCTGCCGATGTTCCCCGCGTTCCGAACTCACCAGGTCGACCCTGGCTTCCACCGCAATTGCTTCGAGGCCGCGGCCTTTCCAGTTGGCGATGCCGTAATCGACGATTTCCGTCTTGACCTCCGTCGGCTTCCAGAAGTCGGAGGCCAGTTCTGAATTCCATCCATGGAACTTCGGATAAAGGCCCCTGCTTGCCTCGGCGAATGCGTGTCCTGCATTGCCCTTGATGGTCGGTGCCGTGCCCAGCACCGTAAGGCGAAGGCCTTCCGAGACCGCTGTTTGAAGCGCCCTCGCCTCGGCGCCGTACTTGGCCTGAAGTTCGCGCTCGCGGACCGCGCTGTCGGCCTTGCGCCGCATGTCCTGCTCTTCGGCCAGCCGCCGCTCCTCTTCGGCCGCAAGTCGGCGAGATTCAAGCTCCTCCTGCTGCCGTTTTACTCCCTGCTCATGCTCCTTGCGCGCTACGGAAAGAGCATTTGCTTCAAACCAGAGCGGCAGGAACTCCAGCTTGCGGCCATCCTGAACAAGGGCAGCCGACAGTTTCTTGAGATCGGGCTGGCTGGCGTAGAGGCCGCTGCATTCTTGTCGCTGAAGCGCCCGGTAACTGCCCTCCGCACTCGCCGCTATCACGCTTGGCCGTACCCTGCCTTCGCTGGCAATGAATTCGGTCACCTGGGCGAGAATTGGCTCATGGACCGCGGTATCTCCGTCGACGACAACGCAGATTTTTTGCGTCGCCTGCTCCATCAGAAAGGCCCCGAAGCCATTCCGCGCCGCGCTATCCACCTCTCGTGCGATTGTTACCCGGAGATCCTGTTCGGCCTTCTGCCGCGATCTGAGGCGCGCATCCGACACGCCGTCGAACCGCCGGATTTCGCCGCTTTTCAACCGCTCCATGACTGCGAGCACGAAAGACGGCTCGCCCTTCAGGAAATCCCGCCTCTTCAAGAGCAGAACGTCCTGCTTCAGGACGGCCTCGGCGGCGCAGCCGCTTTCATTGAAACGGACAGTCTTGACCTCGTACGCCGCGAGTTCGCTCTGAATTGAGCGCCTCACCAACGGTTCGGCTATGGGCGGGTAGGCGCAGACAGTTGCCTCGCCAGTTTCAAACACGAAGCTGCCGACGAGGTTCTTGATGATCGAAGGAGCGGTCGGTGACGCGTTGTAGAGGGCGACCATGGCATCGCCGTCGCCGTCGAGCAGGAACTCGTTGGTTGGAGTCCTGCTGACGACGTACTCCGACTTCGCACCTGCCGCCGGCGATTGGCCGCCGTACTGAACGTACCTGTCGATCTCGGGCTTTATCGCCCAGCGCTCGAGCAAGGCGACCAGATTGTCCCGCGATGTTTCGAGCGACCGTGGGTCCCCCGCATGCAGTGCAGCCTCCACGGCGATCAGTTCGTCTGCGAGGTCCGCGCTGGCCTTGTGCATCAGGTTCTGAGCCATCCATTGCTGGATTGCGGTTCTTCTCGCTTCGAGGTCCGAAACGATCTTGGCGGTAGCTGCTTGTTCGCTGGCCTGACGCTCCGCAGCACGGGCAGTCGCGAAGGCCTGGAATCCTTGCAGTTTAGAAAGCGATTGAGTCAGGTCGTGAGACTTGGCCTCGATCGCGGGCAAGTCTCTGCCATTTGACGCTTCCCTGAGGGCCGAAGCCTTGGTAGCCAGTTCGACAATGCCGCTCGACGGTGGGTTGAGGCGGAGGAACGCCTCGGCGTCAGCCAGCAACTCGCTCGCCTGCTTCTTGGAAACCTCCATCAGCTTGGATTGATGCGTGTCGAAAGCAGTTTTGGTCGAGAAACCTGCCCTCGTGGCCGTCTCGAACTGGTCCTTGCTGTAGAAGCCGGATTGCCTGAAGGCTTGATACTCAACTCTGCTCCTGAAACCCGCGCTGTTGGCGCTCGCGTATTCAGGATAGTCCTCAAACCCACCAGATCGTGCAGCGGCAAATGTTGCCGCGTCCGTGAAGCCCTTCTGCCTGGCAACGACACGTTCGGACTCTGACTTGAACCCGTCGGCGGCTGTCTGCTCCATTGAGGCGAGCACGAACTCGTCAAGCGTGCCCGAGAGGGGCCCAAACTTTGCGCTGTAGGCCATGAAGGCCGCACTTGTGGCCGGCCCTACCGCTCCATCGACCTCCCCGGCATACAGCCCGAGTTGGCTGAGCGCCGCCTGCAATCTGGAGACCGTCTGGCGCAGGGTCGGATTGTGGACGATTTGAACTGTCCCGCCGCCATGGCCTGACTCCCACACTACGCCCCGAAACCGCTCTGCTGCCGTCAGGAACGCGTCCTGCGGAATAAGCCTGATGCTCTTCAGCGCTTCAGCGTTTTCCTTGGCTTTGGCTGTATCCAGAAATCCGGCAACGACAGCAAAACTGCCGTTCTGGCTTTGCGCAACCATGGTCGGACCCAGCAACATCGAAAACGACTGTGCGATCCTGACCGCTTCGGATGCTTCGGGTCGGCTGGATATGACGAGCCAGCGGATCTGCTGCTCGTTCACTCTCTGGGCTTTTCTCCTGTCAGTGCGCTGGACTTCCCGGGCGAACGCGTCAATGACATCGCCCAACGTCTGGGTGCTCGCAGGCTGAGAGACCAACGAACACAGGCTCACGGCAAGCACCTTGCCAATCGTGGAAATACGCACAGCACGCCCCCAACGCCAAAAACCCCAAATCCCGCCGGAGTATAGAAAAACTCAGTGGCGGCATTGTCAATGAACCATCCCACGCGCGCTGGATCACTTGTTTGGTATGGGAAGTCAGGAGCCGACTATTTCGCGCCCTAGCCTACGGATCTGCTCCAGGAAAGCGGCAATGGGGATGGCAGCAGGCCGTTCCCGAACAAGCCGGAAGCCCAGATTGTCGGGCGGCAAGCCAACAGCACATCCACCGCTCTTTCCATCTCGGATGAAGTTCGACATGTAGGTTCGATGGAACCCTTCGACGACGTGAACGCCGCAGTTTTCGACTGAGGTTTCGGCAGTCTTGCCGTCATCGGCCATGGTAACGCGCGCATAACATGTCGACGTCCATTCCCAGACGTTGCCCGCGATGTCCGCCACGCCCTTGGAGTTCATGCCAAAAGAACCGCGGCTCCTCGGGGCTGGATCGGCCTTTCGCGCCAAGTCGACCTCTCGCTTGTAGCTAGACAGCCAAGCGCGGGCTGGATTCTGGGGGTCTTCTTCCAGCGGCTCCATGTCGCTCCTGAACCGTTCGCTGGCGGCATGCGCCCATTCCTCGTCGGTTGGCAGCCGCCATGTCTCTCCAGTCGCCTCGGAATACCAGCGGGCGTATGCCTCCGCGTCGAGATAGCTCACGCCAGTGACCGGAACGTTGCCGCTTCCTTCCGCATCGGCGGCCTTGCAGGCTCCGAAGCTAACACAGCGCGCGTAGTCCTCCAGGCTCACCTGATACTTCATGATCTCAAGAGGCTGGCTGATGGCAACCCGTCTTCGCGGTGCTGGAACAGGGCGCTCATTCATCAGAAATTCGCCAGGCTCAGCGTGCGAAAAGGATCCAGGCGCGGCCGCGACGGTGATCGCTGCCGGAGGGCGGGTGTGTCTGTTTTCCGAAGCCTCAGTCCAATTCAGCAGGGCAACGGCTCCGACCGTCATGACGGCAGCAGTGCTGCCGACTAAGCTTAGCGTATTGACTGGCATGGTGGTGGCCTTCAACGAAACGCGACCCGCCGGGGGCAATCCGACGGGTCGCGCTCGCTTCCATTGTTCAGGTCCTGCTGTCAGTTCATCGGGATCGGTCTAGGCGCGTCGACCTGTTTCATCAGGTCGTCGTTCCACTCGCCTTCGACAGTGAAGTGAGCAGTCGCACCCAGTTCGACAGCTTCGATCAGATTGTGGTTCACGTATGCGTAGACGCCAGGCTGAAGGAAAGTATACAGCGCTGCGCCTGCAGATCCGCCACGGATGAACCAGGTCTCAAGGTCCTTCGCCGGCGGGTTGGCAAACTTGCCTTCTTCCCAGACATAGTCCCCATGCCCGCCGATCAAGTGCGGCCGGGTATCGCGATTGGCCTGCGAATGGACGATCATGACGGTTTCGCCGACCTTCGCCGTCATGGCGTTCTTTCCCGTGAGGGATCCAACCTTCCCGTTGAAGACCACGTGGGTCGGGATCAGGCCGCGCATGACCTTGAGCGTGTCGTCATAGCTTTCGCCGAGGGATTCATACTTCTTGTATTTGCCGTTCTCGTCCCGCGGAATGTAGAACTCGTTCTCTCCGACGTAGTAGATCTTGTCGTAGCGAACGGGCTCGTCCTTTTCGTTCTTCAGTCCTTCACGCGGCAGGACCATCACGGTCCCGCTCATGCCCGAAACCACGTGCCACGGGATCATGCCTTCCGGCGCGCAGTGGTAGACGAACGTCCCGGTGCGCGTGGCCTTGAACCGCAGCGTCACCTGCTCGCCGGGATTGACGTGCGTAAGCGCCCCGCCGCCAAGCGCGCCCGTGGCGGCGTGGAAGTCGATGTTGTGGGGCATTTCGTTCGTCTCCGGATTGACCAGAGTGAGTTCCAGGTAGTCGCCCTCGTGCACGACCATCATGGGTCCGGGGATAGAGCCGTTGAACGTCATGCCCCTAAGCGTGGTGCCTTCGTCATCGATCACGATCGGCTTTTCTTCGATCTTCATCGTGAATTCGACCACCTTCGGGCCGCCTTTTGCCACCTGGTCGTGTTCATGGACGAAGGGCGGTGCAACGAGCGATACCTTCTGGCGAGGAAGGGCCGCGATGTCCGCGGTCTGTGCCTGGGCTGCAAAGGCAGGTATCGCGGCCGCCGCGGCAGCCGCTACGACTGCTCCGATGAGGGCTTCGCGTCGCGTGAACATTTCAATCTCCTTGTGAATGTCGTTTCGACAAGGAGAACGATATGACTGGTTCCCGTCCTGCTCTTTGTTCTGGCGCAACAATCGCCGCCGCAACCATAGGGTGCGACAATTTCGACCGCGTTACGCCAGGGTCTGGCCGTCACTTCGCGAAGCTATGCGATGCCGGATGATAGCTCGTCATCAAGCGCTCAAGTTCATCGATCGCCGTGGACTGCGGCAGTTTCTCGCCCTGCAGCTCGGGCGGCACCTTCCAGCCCGGGTCGATGCCTTCCATGTTCGGAAGCTCATGAGCGATGCCTTTGTGGCAGTCGATGCACGTCGCTTCGCCCGATAGGAGATAACGGGTGTGGATTTCGGCGGCGCGCGTGGTCTGCTTGGACAGGTCCATTGCCACGGAAGAATGGCAGTTGCGGCATTCAAGACTGTCGTTGGCCTTCAGCCGCGCCCACTCATGCTGGGCGAGCTCGAGGCGCATGTCCAGGAACTTGCGCCTGGTGTCGATGGTCCCGAATATCTTGCCCCAGACTTCTTTGGAGGCCTGCATCTTGCGCGCGATCTTGTCGGTCCATTTGTGAGGCACATGGCAGTCTGGACAGGACGCGCGCACGCCGGAACGGTTGGAGAAGTGCACCGTCCGCGTCAGCTCTTCGTACACATTGTTCTTCATCTCGTGGCACGACGTGCAGAACTGCTCGGTGTTGGTTACCTCCAGCGCCGTGTTGAAGGCACCCCAAAAAATGACGCCGCCAACGAAGCCCCCGAGGGTCAGAAAGCCCAGCCCCAGCGTCGCCGCGGGAGTGGTGAGAATGCCCCACGCCCAGACAACGAGTTTCTTGATCCATTGCATCGTTCACTCGCTCCCGGCGGGTTCGACGCCCATCTCGCTCATGTCCTTGAACAGGTTTTCCACCAGTGGCTTCACGTCCGCCTGCGGCACGTGGCACGCCGTGCAGAAGTACCGCCTCGGCGACACGTCGGCGATCATCTGGCCTTCGCGCGTCAGGTAATGGGTGACGCTGATCATTGGCGCGCCCGACCCTTGGGTGAACTCGCGCTTGTGGCACGACAGGCAGCGGTTGGTGTTGACCGAGAGCTGGTAGCCTTCGATCGAATGCGGGATGACCGGAGGTTGGTCAGGATAGGCTCGCATCTTCCGGATGTCGTCAACGATCCACTTGGGTAGGGGATCGGCGGGCGGCGACTCCATCGGCGGAGTCGCGCCCGTCAGCTCCGAGGCCATCTGGGCAATCGCCGCAGTTCCTGTGAGGAGAACGATGGCAGCGAGAGCCGCCGCCAGCTTGTGCCGCTTGATCAAGCGGCCGATACGATCTTGACCGCGCATTTCTTGAAATCCGTCTGTTTGGAGATGGGATCGGTAGCGTCGAGCGTAACCTTGTTGATCAGCTGGCTGGCGTCGAACCACGGCACGAAGATCACTCCGCTGGGCATGCGGTTGCGGCCGCGCGTTTCAAGCCGCGACCGGATTTCCCCCCGGCGCGAGATGATGCGAATCTCGGCGCCCTGGTTGAGACCGCGCTTGCGCGCATCGTCGGCGTTCATGAAACACCGCGCCCCTGGGAACGCCTTGTAGAGCTCTGGCACGCGCATGGTCATCGAGCCCGAATGCCAGTGCTCGAGCACGCGGCCCGTCACCAGCCATAGGTCGAATTCATCGTCGGGCGATTCCGCCGGCGGCTCGTACGGCACGGCCAGGATGACCGCCTTGCCGTCCGGTCGGCCGTAGAACCGGACCCCCTCGCCCGGCTTGACATAAGGGTCATAGCCCTCCCGGTACCGCCACTTCGTTTCCTTGCCGTCCACCACGGGCCAGCGCAGGCCTCGCTCTTCGTGGTAGCGGTCGTAAGGCGCCAGGTCATGGCCGTGGCCCCTGCCGAACGCGGCGTATTCCTCAAACAGGCCCTTCTGCAGGTAGAAGCCGAAGTCTTTGGCCTCGGCGTTTTCGTATTCGGGGTTGATTTCCGCTGCCGGGAACTTGTCGACATTGCCGTTGCGGAAGAGGACATCGAACAGCGTTTTGCCGCGATATTCCGGGTTGGCGTCGAGGATGTCCGCAGTCCAGACCTCGTCCGTCGTGAAACGCTTCGAGAACTCCACAAGCTGCCACAGATCGGACCGTGCTTCGCCCTTTGCCTGCACCAATTGGTGCCAGACATGGGTCCGGCGCTCGGCATTGCCGTAAGCGCCTTCCTTTTCAACCCACATGGCAGCGGGCAGGATCAAATCGGCGCTCATCGCAGTCACGGTCGGATAGACATCGGAGACGACAATGAAGTTGTCTGGATTGCGGTAGCCGGGATATGTCTCCTGGCTGTTGTTCGGCCCGGCTTGGACGTTGTTATTGACCTGCACCCAGTAGAAATTGAGCTTGCCGTCCTTGAGCATCCGGTCCTGCTGCACCGCGTGGTATCCGGGTTTGTCGGGCAGCAGGCCGTGCGGCAGCTTCCATATTTCCTCGGCATGCGCCCGATGCTCGGGATTGGTAACCACCATGTCGGCGGGCAGGCGATGCGCGAAGGTCCCGACCTCGCGGGCGGTTCCGCACGCCGACGGCTGGCCAGTCAGCGAAAACGGGCTGTTGCCGGGCTCCGAGATTTTGCCCGTCAACAGGTGGATGTTGTAGACCATCTGGTTGGCCCACACGCCGCGGACGTGCTGATTGAACCCCATCGTCCACAGCGACATGACCTTGCGGGCCGGATCGGCGTACAGCTCGGCAAGCTCCTCCAGGAACTCGGGTTCAACCCCGGTGAGTTCGACAGTCTTTTCCAGCGTGTACTCCGCCACGAAGGCTTTGAACTCGTCGAAGCCGATGGGATCCATCTTGCCCGTGTCGGCCGCGCCCGTTGCCGCGACCTCCAGCGGGTGCTCGGGCCTGAGTCCGTACCCGATGTCCGTGGCACCCTTCATGAAGGTCGTATGGTCGCGTACGAAAGCCTCGTTGACGCGGCCCGTCGTAATGATGTGGTTTGCGATGTAGTTCAGGATCGCCAGGTCGGTTCCCGGCTTGAAGATGACCGGAATGTCGGCCAGATCCATGCTGCGGTGTGTGAAGGTCGACAGAACCGCGACTTTGACATGTGGATGTCCAAGCCTGCGGTCCGCAAGGCGCGTCCACAGGATCGGATGCATCTCCGCCATGTTCGAACCCCACAGTATGAAAGCGTCGGCGGCCTCGAAGTCGTCGTAGCAGCCCATCGGCTCGTCCATGCCGAATGTCCGCATGAACCCGTAGGCAGCGGACGCCATGCAGTGCCGCGCATTGGGGTCGAGGTTGTTGGAGCGGAACCCTGCCCGCATCAGCTTGGTTGCTGCGTATCCTTCGAAAATCGTCCACTGGCCGGATCCGAACATCCCGACCGCGGTAGGTCCCTTCTCCTTCAGCACCTGCTTGCACTTCTCGGCCATCACGTCGAAGGCTTCATCCCAGGAGACTGGCTCGAATTCCCCCTCCTTGTCGAAGACCCCGTTCCGCTTGCGAAGCAGCGGCGTGGTCAGCCTGTCGGCCCCGTACATGATCTTGGAAAGGAAGTATCCTTTCACGCAGTTCAGGCCACGGTTGACCTCCGCCTGCATGTCGCCATGCGTGGCAACGACCTGGCCTTCCTTGACCCCGACCATGACCCCGCACCCGGTGCCGCAGAAACGGCATGGCGCTTTCGACCATTTGATTTCGAGAGCACTTACTCCGCCGGGGACCGGCTGCGCGGCAGCCGGCAAGGAGATTCCGGCTGCGGCAGCCGCGATGCCAGCCGCATGGGCCTTCAGAACCTCGCGCCGTGTCAGTTCGGTCGTCATTGTCCCGTGACCTCCGCTTCTTCAATGTGTTCAAAAACCATGTTCGCCGCGACCACCCCGTCAAGCAACGCCATCCGCGTCAGGGAGTCGCCCATTGCTCCGGTATTGTCGCCTTCGATCACGACGACAATTTTTCCTTGGTGCCTGGCCCTGACCTCGACCCCTTCCATTGACGCGAGCTGGAGAGCAACGCTGTCCGCCTTGTGGGGCAGTGCGGAGACCACGGCGCTCGAGATATGGCGAGTGCGGACGTTGTCAGGCATGTTCTACTTCCTTGCTGCGTTCCGCGACGGTGATCGCGCCCGCCGGGCAGACGCTGATGCATCCCCCACATCCGCTGCAGACAGCTGCATCCAGTTCAGGAAGAAACGGGCCACCAACGCGCGGCCGGAATCGGATGGCTTCTTCTGGGCACGCGTCCCGGCACGACTGGCACGCGATGCCATTTTGGGCGAAACACGACGGGCCGATGGAGACGGCAGAAAGAAGTCGGCGCGGTATTTCGCTGGTGAACACAGGTTCGGGACAGGCGGCGGCACACTTGCCGCAGAAGGTGCATTCGCCGCCGGCGAAATCCAGATACGGCAAGCCTTTCTGGAGCGACACGATCGCGGCAGGACAGGCCTCGACGCAGGCGTTGCACCCCGTGCACGAATGAAGGTCCACTGCCCCTGGCGGACGTGCCAGAAATTCGGGCGGCAAGGACGTGCGTGCGACGAGGAATGAACGTCTGGTTATCTCAGCGGTGCTCATGTGCGCGCCTCAGCCGCCGTGCGGACCGGGTGGACCATAGATAATCTGAAGCATCCAGACGAGAAATCCGTAGCCGCCAACCACTCCGACAGCCACAACGGGCCATATCCCAAAGGCCAGAACAAGGAAGGCGAAAAGCTCGTTGCGTCGCTTGCGCCGCAAATCGGGCACTAACGCTTCATCGGGTGTGTTGTGAGCCATGAAACCTCTCCCTAGATGTCGAGCGTGTCCGACATCCTCGGTACCTCTCCGAAGTTCTTTAGATCGTCTTTGTGTCTGGAACGTAACTGCCGATCACGACTGCGTGCTCCCACACGGCCCATTCTTGTCATCGCACCAGACTAGCCATAAAAGTGGTATTCGCAATACCGTTATGAGAGCTTTAGAAGGCACTGCATTAGGATGCACTCAACCGCCCTCGACCAAGTCCAGCCCGTCGCGGAACAACCGTAGCTGCGGAGGCGCGTCTGCGGCGCGGTGAGGTGCGACCATACTGCTGCCGGAAGGCAGGCCTACGGGACTTCCTGCCAACTCCAGATGGAGCAGCGGACGAAAGAGCGACCACACCATGCGCATGACACTTCATACCGACTACGCGCTGCGGATGCTGATCTACCTAGCCGTTCATGCCGACCGGACCAGCACGGTAAACGACATCGCTGAAAGCTACGGCATATCGCGAAACCACTTGCTTAAAGTGACCCTGAACCTCCGACGATTGGGGCTGGTGTCGACCGCGCGCGGCCGATCCGGCGGCGTTCGTCTGGCGCTCGCGCCCGCCGACATCAATGTAGGCACTGTGGTTCGCGCCATGGGAGACGGATTCCCTGTGGTCGCGTGCATGGCGGACGGCGAAGGCTGCGTGCTGACACCCGAGTGCAGGTTGCGAAACGTCGTTAGCGCGGCGATTGGAGCCTATCTTTCTGTCTTCGACAGCTACTCTCTTGCCGATCTAGTTCACAACAGGGACGTTCTTAGGACAATTCTCGATCTTTCCGCTGTCAGCAATGCTCAAGGCACCGTCGCCGCTTGATCATTGGTGCGCTTTGTGGGGACAGGCAATACTTAGGGGGCAATCATGAACTATCGCGAGGCCCAGGAACACCTTCGCGGCAGGGGGATTCTGATGAGCAAGCGGGATGGACGAATCCGCCTCAACTATTCCGGGGGAGGCGAAGAAACAGCCTACTATGCCCTGGATCTCGACGATGCGATCGAAGCAGGCGTTCGAATGGGACGCTCGCGGCAACCGATGCCGAACTGGTTCACGGTCAAGCCCCCCAAGAGTTCCACGGGAACTTGACGAGGCAGCGTCTAGCGGTCCGGTTGGCATCCGCAGACGAGCAATGGCTGATGAAACGCTGCGATAAACAGCAGAAACGCAACCAGCCAAAGCCCGCCTGACCACCCCAACCACATTGAAGTGTTGCTGGGGAGAAGTTCACCTCCAACGCGAACGACCGCAGCGCACGTCATTGCGGCATAGGCTGCCGTGGCGCGAATTGACCGGGCAAAAGCGAGTCCGCTGTGCTTCCGGATCATGCTCCCCATGATGGCCAGCGACATCGTTCCGAACGCCCCTACGGTCCAGGCATGCACAGGGGCCGCTGTGCTGACATGCGACGGCACCAATATGTGCAGAGCCAGCAGGGCGAAGCCCAGTCCGATCCAACAGTATCCGACATGAAGCGCCGCGACCGCTGCGGGCAGACGAATCTGCCAGCCTCGCCATTGCGTCGCCCGCGCCAGCTGGAGCAAGGCACCTACCGCGCAGGCGACGGCGGTGACTTGCCCGTCGGGCATTGCGATCCAGAAAATGAGCGCCAACGTCGCAGCTGCCGCCGATGCCTTCTCCACAACGGCCACGGGAGCGGAGACTGGCTGAGCACCGGAATTGCAAAGATACGCGGCGGTTAAGGCAGGGATGACCCGACCGCCCACGACCATCAGAAGACCTGTCATCGCCGCGAGCGACAAACGAGACGTAAGACCAACTTGATATGATGCCGCAGTCATAGCGGCACTGGCAGAGAAGCCGAATAGCAGCAGGACTATCTTGTAGTTCCGACGGTCCCTCGAGGAGATAACATACCCGGCCGTCGTCAGGGTGAGCGCGAACAGGAAAACTGCAGCGATAGCTGGCCCGCTGCCGTGCGGGCCCAAGACATACGATCCGCGCGCGGCGACCCACAGCGCCAGAAGGAGTTTCGACACCGCCTTCCGCGGCCCTGCCTGCCCTGTCCAACGCGGAAGGGCAGTCAAGAGGAAGCCCGCGAGCATGGCAGGAAACGTGCCGTACAGCAGAACTTGGCGGTGCCAGTCGCCGGCCGACGGGCCCGTAAGCCAAGGCTGTGCCCATGACAATGCCGGGGTCCAAATCGCGGCTCCAAAAATTGCGTCCAGCGCCGCGACAGCGAAAAAGGAGCGGAACGGCTGCTTGCCGTACGACGGCCGCGTCAACCGGGTTGCGGCTCGGCTGCCCGCTTGCCGATCTCGATGCGCCAGAAAGGCGGCCCCTCCTGTAGACAGATCCAGCTATGCTCTTTGTCAAAGAATGCATCGAACTGACGCGCCAGCCTGGCAGGATCGAAGTCACAAACGACCTCACATGCCTCGCCGGGATTGAGACCGTCGAAAATTGACAGCATCGCGGCCCGCTTCTTTGCAGCTGGCAGATTCCTGACGTCGAAAGTCGAGTTCATAGCCGCACTCCGTTTGGTGGCAGCGACTTCAGCAGGATTCGACATGCGCTTCCTTGCGCAGCGACAAAGAACTTAGGCCCGGCCTCCCCTATGTGCCGAAGACCTGACATGCCCAGGTGCTGCAGGCCCAGTCATCTGACGGACAATACGAGGCGAGATGATGCAAACTTCACTGGCGGATTTTCGGCCCCGAACGACGGGGCGGCGCTGCAACAGGTTGCGTTTCCGGGTGGCGCGTTGGTGGCTGCGAGAGGTGTGGCATTGGACCAGATAGGCGATGGCTCCTTGCCTGCTGCACCACAGACTGGCGGGGATCGGGGATCATGAGTCTTTGTTCCAGCGCAACGAAATGACGTTCGCGACGCGCTAGCAACGGCCAATCGATTTGATCCTAGGAGGAGAAGGCTCCCATGACTGTTCCCGTTCTTAAGGCATATACGATCTGGAGTTCGGCACTCGTCGCTTATCAGGATTGGCGGGAGCGTCAGAGAG
The DNA here is from genome assembly GCF_014843375.1 of Aminobacter sp. SR38. NCBI lineage: Bacteria > Pseudomonadati > Pseudomonadota > Alphaproteobacteria > Hyphomicrobiales > Phyllobacteriaceae > Aminobacter > Aminobacter sp. SR38. The sequence goes on along the minus strand of NZ_CP062119.1, from coordinate 26,876 downwards.
CACTCCGCGAAGTCGCGAGACTCGATGCACGCGACCGCAGCCGAGTGCTCGGCGACATCGGCATGACTTCCCCCGATTTCGCCACCGCAATGCGGTTTGCCTTCGCGTCTCGCATCCTGCTGCCGGAAGCGTTCAGGTCAGTGGGTGTGGATTACGACAAGTTCGAGGCCCGGCACCCGGAATGGAACCAGGACATGCGCCGGACTTGCATGCTCTGTCCGGAGCGGCGGCGCTGCAGTGACCGCCTGAAGGACTCGTCGTTCGAGACGACCTATGCTGAGTTTTGTCCCAATGCCCGTAGCTTGGAAGAACTCGGCTCGGTTCAGTAACCAGCGGAGCGGTGCGGGGCCAATTGCGCGTCCGCACCGCAAACTGTCAGTCGTCGCCGCAGCAGCATCCGCAGCCTGACTGAGCGCGTCGTCCGATTTGGACTCGCCAGGTCTCAGGGCCTTGCTCCAGATATTCCCAGTCAAAAAGTCCGGGATATCTCACCTCCAGCTGATAGTGCAGCGGACGTGGGTCATGATCGTTCATGAGCACGAAAGAGCCGCCTTCGGCCAAGGATTCAATCTTTCCAAAAATCCGGGGATGACGCTCGGGGCGCGGGATGGCCCGAACGTCGATGACGGGGATGGAATCGTTGTCTGCAACTGCCATGTAGCTTGTCCTGCGGCCTCCAACTATACCCAGCCGAGAGGGGCCAGCTCCATCCTCGACAGGCGCGGGCAACTTAATGCGGCATGCGCTGCAGCAGATTGTCCAAGCGCAAACAACCGGAAGAAACAGCCCTCCCAGACGACGGTTGTTGCGTTGGAACAACGATGGCAGATCGACGAGGCGGCTAAGATAATCGAAAACAGAGGTGCTCGATGTCCCAGTCTATCCTACAGAAGTACGGTGAGGCCCGCCTCCCCCGCTACACCAGCTATCCGACCGCGCCCCGCTTTTCGCCAACGATCGGCGTAGGCTCCTATGGCGACTGGCTCGAACAGCTTCCCGGCAAGGACCCCGTCTCGCTCTACCTGCACATCCCGTTCTGCCGATCGATGTGCTGGTATTGCGGGTGTCACACGACGATCACCCGCCAGGACCGCCCTATCCTCGACTACCTCGCCGTGCTGCGTGACGAGATCCGAATGGTCTCCGAGCGCATCCCGCATCGACTGCCAGTCGGCGAGGTGCATTTCGGCGGTGGTACCCCCACAATCATCTCGCCTGCGGAATTCCTCGCCCTCATCGGGCTCCTGAAGGAGCGTTATGCCTTCTCCGATACGACCGGGATCGCTGTCGAAATCGATCCGCGTCGGCTGATGCCCGAAATGGCACAGACGCTGGGGCACGCAGGCGTCACCCGCGCCAGTCTCGGCGTACAAAGCTTCGATCCGGTGGTGCAGAAGGCAATCAACCGAATCCAGACCCGGAAGGAAACGGCGGACTCCACTGACAATCTCCGGCGCGCCGGGGTTGAGGGGATCAATTTCGACCTGATCTACGGGCTTCCGCATCAAACGGTGCAGTCCTGCATCGATACGGCCAATGCAGCCATTGAAATGGTGCCGGACCGCTTCGCCGTTTTCGGCTACGCGCATATCCCCTCCTTCAAGAAACATCAGCGCATGATCGACAAAAATGCCCTGCCGGACGGGGCCGCGCGCAACGAACAGGCCGAAGCGATTGCCGCGACGCTGGTCGCCGCAGGCTATCGGCAAATCGGCCTCGACCATTTCGCCCTGCCCGGAGACGGCCTGGTGCGGGCGCAGGAGTCAGGCCAACTGAGGCGCAATTTCCAAGGCTACACCACGGACAATTGCGAGACCCTCATCGGCTTCGGCGCTTCTGCCATTGGCCGCATGAAGCGCGGCTATGTTCAGAACGAGGTGGCGCCAGGACTGTATGCCCAGCGGATTGCTGACGGGGAGTTGGCTACGGCCAAGGGCTATCGGCTGACCGACGAGGACAAAGTGAGAGCCGACATCATAGAGCGGCTGATGTGCGACTTCGAGGTCGACATTTCAGCGGTCGGCCGTACCCACGGTTTCGATACATCGGCGATGCTTGCCGGCAACGAGAGGCTGGCGGATCTGGCTGGCGATGCGGTGGTCCGCTATGCAGGCAGCGTGATTCGTGTCAGCCAGGAACATCGCTTTGTCATCCGTGCAGTCGCCGCGGCCTTCGACGCATACATCGATGAGTCGACGCGGACGCACAGCCAGGCAGCCTGAAGCTGCTACCGATCAGAACGGACAGAGCCGAGAGAGATGCCAGTACCGCAGAACAAGGATGAGCTTCTCAAGGCCATTGAGACCAATTATCGCATCTTGATCCGTGATTTAAGAGAGATTCCGGAAGACTCGGTTGACCAGCGATCACTCGACGGTCACGTGACACGTTCGCAAATGAGCGTGACCAACCTCGTTGCGTATCTAGTCGGCTGGAACGAGCTTGTGCTCAAATGGCTAGCCAAAGACGCGGCAGGACAACCGATCGATTTCCCCGATACGGGCTACAAGTGGAACGAACTTGGGAAGCTCGCGCAAAGATTCTATCGCGACTATAACGACGTTCCATATCGACAGCTCCTTGACCGTCTGGATTCTGCCAAGCGCGAGATAATTGCCATTGTCGAAAAGAGCAGCGACGAACGGCTTTACGGAAGCGCTTGGCACGAAAAATGGCCCATGGGGCGCATGATCCAGTTCAACGCCTCGTCTCCCTATGACAATGCCCGCAAGCGGCTCCGGAAATGGATCAAGGCGCAGGCGATTCTGCGCAATTCCCAGGCTTTCTGACCAAGCGACTGTGCCGGGACAGCTGGCTCCGCGGGGCATGCCATCGCGATCCAGTTGGCTGACGACCGCTGTCATCCAACTGGAGAACCCAACAAAAAGGCCCGGCGTGGGAGCGCCGGGCCTTTCAGTATCGCGGCCTTGTCCCCCCTAGCCTGCAAGGCTGCGATAAATGGCGGGAAGCGCTGCCGGCAGCCGCCCGATGTTAGAGACCAGCGCATAGCCGTTCTGGCCGAACATCGCTGGAACGTAGGATTTTGCCTCGCGGTCTACGGTCACGCCGAACACGCCGAACCCCATGCGTCGCGCCTCCATCACCGCGCGGCGGCTGTCCTCAAGTGCGAACCGCCCCTCATAGTGATCGATGTCGTTGGGCTTGCCATCGGTCAGCACCAGAAGCAGCTTCTTCCGGTTGGGCTGCTTGCCGAGTTCGGCGCTCGCGTGCCTGATTGCCGCGCCGATGCGTGTGTAATAGCCCGGCTTCAAGGCCGCGATGCGGGCCTCGACCGTCGCTCCCATCGGCTCGTCGAAACCCTTCACCGCCTCGATCCGGACCCAGTCTCGGCGGCGCGACGTGAAGGTCAGGATCGAGTGACTGTCGCCACAGGCGGCGAGCCCGTTGGCCAGGATCAACAAGGCTTCCTTCTCGACGTCGAGCACCCGGCGGTTGTCGAACCAGGCATCTGTCGAGAGCGACACATCGACAAGAATGGTAACGGCAAGGTCATGCACTTGCGGCCGGCTCATCAGGTGGATGCGGTCGCTGCCCTGCCCGCCGGCGGCCAGGTCAGTGCGGGCGCGCACTACCGCATCGAGGTCGAGGTCGGCACCGTCGAGCTGGGCGCGCAGCACCTCGCGGCGCGGCCGCAGCACTTCAAACTGGCGACGCACGCGTCGAATGAGGCGTCTCGTTTCGATGTCCGGCTCGGCTGTGCTACCTAGCGCCGAAGCAGGTGCTGCCAGCACCCGGCAATGGTCGGGTAGGTAGGTGCCCGAGCGGAAATCCCATTCCGGATAGGTCCGTTCCGCCGTCAGCGGCGTCCGGTCCAGCGCTTCCGGCGGCAAATCGAGGTCGAAGCGAAAGCGCGATGCCGGACGGCCCTTCCGCTCGCCAAACGTCATGTCGTCAAGGTCTTCGGCCGCCTTGGCGTCGTCGTCGCTGTCGTCGGACGGACGGTCAATATTGACCATCTCGGCCATCGCAAGGATCTTCTCGAAGCGATTGAGGATGAAAGGGCTGCGCTCGTCGGTCCGTGCATCCGCGTTTTCGCGGACGGCGACCTTTCGTTCGGTTTCGGCGCCATCAGCCTCGCGGCCGCCAGCGACGGGTTCGTCTTCGCTACGGCGCGGCGCGGTCTCGGCGCGCAGCAAGGCGTCGGGCCATAATGGTATGGGCAGCATCGGCAAGTAACCCGCCGGGGCACGGTGTGGAAAGATCACGGGCAGCGTATCGTCGAGCAGTCCTGCCTGATGTCTCAGCAGGCCCGTCACGCGCCCTTCGACCTGCGCTTCAACCGCGGGAAGCGGACCGCGCTGGCGGGCAGCAAGCGTTGCCGCCGCAAGTCGGCTATAGCGCCGTCCAAGTCCCGGAAGAGCTGCCACCACTCTGGCCGTCGTCTCTTCCGCACGCCGAAGCACTGCAAGGTCGCGCAGCAAGGGGTCCGTTTCCACGATGGAGTCCAGCGGCATCACCGCCATATAGGCAGCCAGCCAGATATAGACGTCGCGGTTGAGTGCCCTGTCCGGAAACAGGTCGATCGATGCAGGCAGCATAAGGGACGAGCGGTCGCGCGCTGGCTGGGCGAGCTTTTCCTCGCCGAGCCCCATGCGCTGCCACCAACCGAGGCGGTGGCCAGAAGTCTTGCCGCGAACTGCAGCGACCTGGACCGCCCCTTCGCCGCCGAAACCACGAAAGCAGATCGCCAGCACAGGCTGCACTGCAGCCAGCTTCACCGCATGTTCCGGGTGGCGCGGCCAGGTCTGGACGTGGCCGATCAGGCGGTGCCAGGCGCGGCCGACCGTTTCCTCCAGCTCAAGTAAATCCAGCATGACATGCGCCTCAGCGGATCAGGGAATCGGCCAGTTCGGTCAGGGCCGTCTTGACGTCAGGCTCGTCGGTCAGCGGCTCGATCATCGCGGCAAGCACTGCCTCGCGCACTGGCACGCCGGCGTCGATCAGGCTGGCGCAATAGACAAGCAGACGGGTCGACGCGCCCTCCTCGAGGTCATGTCCTTTCAGCGCGCGAATGCGCCGGGCCAATTCGACAAGCGGCGCCACCTGGGTGTCAGCGAGGCCGCTTTCGGCCGACACCACGGCGATTTCTTCAGACTTGGGCAGGAAATCGAACTCGATGGCGACAAAACGCTGACGAGTGCTCGGCTTCAGGCTTTTCAGGAGGTTCTGGTATCCGGGATTGTAGGACACGACGAGCATGAAACTCGCCGGAGCCACCAATTGCTCACCCGTGCGTTCCAGCGGCAGGATGCGGCGATCGTCGGTCAGGGGATGCAGCACCACGGCGACATCCTTGCGTGCCTCGACGATCTCATCGAGATAGCAGATGCCGCCCTCGCGCACTGCGCGGGTGAGCGGCCCGTCTACCCAGACGGTATCGCCGCCCATCAACAGGTAGCGCCCGGTGAGGTCGGCCGCGGCCAGGTCGTCGTGGCAGGATACGGTCGAGAGTGGCAGCCCAAGCTTCGCCGCCATGTGGCTGACGAAACGAGTCTTCCCGCAGCCAGTTGGCCCCTTGAGCAGTAGCGGCAAGCGCCGTGCCCAGGCGCGTTCGAACAAGCCGCATTCATTGGCCGAGGGGCTGTAGTAGGCGGGCGCGTCGGCGGCGGGACGGATTGGTAATGCGATTGTCATGGGAGAACTCCGGTGAAGGCAGGCATGGGGCGCATGGCCCCGGAATGCTCCGGGGCCATGAACGGAAAGTCATTCGGCTGGCTGCAGGATGCGGGCCGGCTTCTCGCTGCGCAGGCGGCCGGGCACGAGCACGGCCCACATGAACATCAGCGCCGAGACGACCACGACTACACCGGAACCGAGGCGTACCCAGTAGAACAGCGCGAGCTGGTCCTGCACGTCCATGAAGCTCTCGCCCAGCACGCGCTGGAGATGCACCTGGACGACACCCGCGAAGGTCAGCGCGAAGGTCATCACCGACATGGCCGTGACCATCATCCAGAAGCTGACGATCGAGAGCCACTGGTTGTAAGGCGCGCGTCCCTTAATCTCGGGGATGGCATAGGCCATCATGGCGAGATTGAGCATCACATAGGCGCCGAAGAAGGCGAGGTGTCCATGCGCGGCAGTCACCTGCGTGCCATGGGTGTAGTAGTTCACCGACGACAGCGTGTGCAGGAAGCCCCAGACGCCGGCGCCGAAGAATGCCATCACCGAACAGCCGATAGACCACAGCAATGCCGCCTTGTTGGGATGGTTGCGGCCCGCCTTCCAGGTCATATGAACGGTGAACGCAACCATTGAAAAGAAGGGCGCGACCTCAAGCGTCGAAAACAGCGAGCCGATCCACTGCCAGTAACCTGGCGCGCCAATCCAGTAGTAGTGGTGGCCAGTGCCAAGGATGCCGGAGAACAGCGCCAGGCCGACGATGATGTAGAGCCATTTCTCCACGACCTCGCGGTCCACGCCGTTGAGCTTGATCATCAGGAACGCCAGCACCGACGCCATGATCAGTTCCCACACGCCCTCGACCCAGAGATGGATGACGTACCACCAATACATCTTGTCGAGCGCGAGGTTGGAGGGGTTGTAGAACGAAAACAGGAAGAAGATCGCCAGCGCCCAAAGGCCGAACAGCAGGATGTTGGTGATCGTGGTCTTGCGGCCTTTCAGCGCTGTCATGGTGATGTTGAACAGGAACATCAGCACCACGACAACGATGCCGACCTTGATTACGAAAGGCTGCTCGAGAAACTCGCGGCCCTCGTGAATGCGGAACAGGTAGCCGACGACCGCGATGCCCGCCGCAACGAAGAACATCCAGAACTGGATGATCGCCAGCTTCGGGCTGAAGAGCTCGGTCTCGGTTTCCTCGGGCAGCAGATAGTAGGTCGCGCCCATGAAGCCCATCAAAAGCCAGACCACGAGTGCGTTGGTGTGAATCATCCTGATGATGTTGAACGGCAGAAGCTCGGAAAGCGTGTTTGGCAGCACATAGATGGTGCCGGCGAGGACGCCGAAGGCGACCTGAGCCAAAAACAGGACTAGCGCTCCGTAGAAATAGGTCATCGCGACCTTTTGCGTTTGGTATTTCATATCTCTCTCCTTGGCGCCTCAGCCTGCCTCGTTCGGGGGCCACTTCTGGGTCTTGATGCGGCTGGTCCATTCGAGAAAGTCGGCAAGATCGTTCAGCTCCTCGTCGCTGAGGTGGAACTGCGGCATCTGGCGGCGGCCCTCGATCCCCGAGGGCTGCGCCGCCATCCAGGCCTTTAGCGTGTCGCGCGCGCCGTCGGGGTCGCTCTCGCCGCCATAGCGCTTCCACACATTGCCCAGCTCCGGCGCGAAATAGGCGCCCTCGCCCAGAATCGTGTGGCAGTTGATGCAGGAGTTCTTTTCCCAGATGTGCTTGCCGCGCGCCACGGAGTCCGTCAGCGTCTTCTCGTCGGTCGAGGTCGTGCGGATGTAGTAATGGCTGTGAGCCGTTAACCCGACGAAGATTGCGAAGAAGAAGATCGAGCCGCCGTAGAAGACGTTTCGAGCCCCCGTTTTTGTGAGGCGTTCTGCCATCACGCGTTCCTTTCCCAGTCAGAATTCCGCGGGCGCGGTATGGTTCGAACGGTTTCATCCCGGCGGGCCAGCCGTCTCCGGATGCCGTCCGGTCCGACCCTTCTATGAGTTTGGGGAAGACGTTCTTTGCGTTTTGGCAAACAAAAGCGGACTGCTTCAGCCTGCTGCGACGGAGACGGCGACCGTCCTCGCCAGAGCACCAATCCCAAGGACCAGGCACCAGCAGAGCAACGCGCGTCGCATCGTCGCGTTGCTGCCGCGCAGGCCCATGAAATCCCTCGCTACAAGGCGCACCTTGAAGAAGGCGAGCCCCAAAACGAACACAAGACCGATGACGGGCCAGGACAGCTGTGCTGCAAATGCACTCGCGCCACTCAGGGCAAGCAACGCAAGCCATGCGAACGTCAGTCGCCTCGGGTTGCTGGGGTCCACGCTGCTCATGCCAGATACACGATCGGAAACATGACGATCCATATCAGGTCGAAAGTGTGCCAGAGCGTTGCGATGAGATGCGTGTTCGCCGGCGCAGCCCGCACACTTACCACCAGCAACACGAAAGCCCCAAATACAACGTGCATCAGGTGGAATCCCGTCAGCAGGAAATAGAGTTCGAAGAACACGCCATAGGCGTCGTCTCCGGCAAAGCCGATCTCGCCGCTGTATTCGGCGAGTTTGATGGCCACGAACAAGAATCCAAGGAGAGCGGCGACTATGAGCGCCCACCTCGCCCGGCCTGGGGATGCATTGGCCGATGTTGCTAGCGCAGCCTGCCAGCCGCTCGTAAGCAGCACGGCGGTGTTAATGGCGGCGAGCGGCGTGTTGAGGTGTAGCCGCGCGGCCGCGAACTGGTCAATTTGCAAGACACTCGCGACAAGGAAAGCGCCGAGCAGGAGGCCGAAGGCGGCAAGTTCGCTCCAGACCAATATCCAAAGGAGAAAATCATCGCTGCCGTCCGCTTCCTCAGCGGCGTGCGTTACAAGTGTGGCTGCTTCCATCCAGCGACCTAATGCTGAACCGCGGGTGGCTTCTTTGTCATGGCGCAAATGTCTTTGTGATCGCGCAAAGACGCGGTCACGCAGGAGGATATGCTCGCAACCTACTCCGGCACCTGAGCTGGCCGGACTCGCGACAATCCGTCGAAAGGAGCCGATATGTCGGACGCACAAATTGGTCTAGCCGTTGCAACTCCAATCATCGTTGGTTTCGCTGGCCTCATGTACCGGATGGGGGTTCTTCAAAAGACTGGCACGATTGCTGCTATAATGTTCACGCTTGCAGTCTTCGCCATATTGTTGATGGGTCAGTAGATGTCCAAGTTGAAGTCGGGCTGCCCCCGATGGCTGGCTGAACTCAATCGCCGGCACTCCCGGCTGCTGATGCTCTGCGACATGCTGGAGGACATCGCCGACTCCCTTCCGCGCCATGTCACGCCCGCCCTGTGCAGGACAGTTGCGACATCTCTTAAGCCAGAACTCGACCGTGTATGCGAGATCGAAGAACGGTTCTGCTTTCCGTATCTCACAGGACTGACGGAGGCGCACGCATCGAGCGAAACCTTGTGCAGGATGAGTCGAGAGCATGAGGGCGACCGGGCCGCGGCCGAAGAAGTAGTCAGGACGCTGGCCAAGCTTGCGCGCGGGCGCAAGGACGTGAACTGGGACGCCACAGGTTACATGCTACGGTCGTTCTTTGTCGGGGTCCGGCGTCACGTCGCGAACGAGCAATGCATGCTCGGTTTCATTGGAACACAGGACTCGCGGCATTGAGCAACGTTGGCGGACCTTGTCCGCAGCGGCCTATCTGTACAGCCCGCGTGGACGGAATATTCCGCTGGAAAAACACCGCGCCATCGGCCTAGTCGCGACGGCATCCGCGCGTCACCTACCTGCAGCAGCGCAAATATTTCTTCCCACCGTATCCCAATTTTCAACCCTTTGGGTCATCGCGTCGCCTTAGCTGGGAGGCAGAGGCGCAATGGTCGACGTGAAGGGAATGTCCAAGCACGGATGGCGGCAATTGGCTGCCTGGACCGGTTTCGGAACACTAGGCCGTGAACCCATAAATCTGCCGGGCTGACGGCGCTAGAGTCCGCTATGCCCGTGAGCGACCGGAATCGTGTCGCGGTGCAACATGTCGCGAAGTGCCAACAGCCGGCATAATGTTGCACCGCGCGCCAGGGGCGGCCATTCCCGCGAAAATGCTGAGTATCAAGCCGGTTTGGACGCTCACGCCATTGATTCAAATCAAGGCAGCTCATCGAGGAATTTAGTTTTTGTGGTCACGGTGCAAACACTATTTCTGGAGTACGCAGTCGCTGAGAGGATTCGTGCCAAGATCAAAGCAATGTCTTTTCGCCCAGACGGAAACGAACACGTGTTGACTGTGAGCGCGGGCGGCGCAGCCTTTTCGCCTCTTCCCGGTTTCGCGGAAATGTTCAAAATTGCTGACCGAAACCTGTACGAAGCTAAGCATGGCGGGCGTGATCGAGTGGCTTTTATGTCCTTCGACGAAATCTAGAACGGCAACACTTCGTAACTGAACAAACGCGTGCACCTTTACTGAGGTCGGAGCTGATTCGGCTGCTTGGGCCGCGCGGGGCGGCAGCAAGAGCCTTCATTGAGACATTCGAGCTAGGGCTCGAATGTCTTAGGTTCCTGCGGTGAAGTGCTTGGCGCGCGAGGCTACCGAGAAGCCGCTAGGTAGTCATCCGCAACGAAGCCGGAATAGTCGTCGAGAACCTTGTCGATCCTGCCTTGAGACTTTAGAAATTCGGCAGTCAGCCTCAGCGTCTTGGCTGCGCCGCCTTCGGCGCCACAGCCCAGCCAAGCACAGGAAGCCTGCTCCTTCAGCGACGGATATTTGTATTGTGATAGGTCTTCTGTAACGGTGCTGGCATCGGCGCCAAAGAGATCTGAAATAAGCTTGATGTTGGCAGAGTCGATCGCCCACGCGGCAGGATTGTTTCTGTAATCGCGGTTGGCGTGGTCGATTACGCTCGTAAACTGCTGCATGAATTCAGCGTTATCCCGGGCAAATTCAGTACTGACGGCCATCCCTTCGAATGTGCAGCGCCCCATCTCACAGATTTGGCCGGCCGTAACGAGGGGGGTGCCATTCCGTTTAAGACGCGCCATCGCCGCGCCCCAAATGAAGGCACCGTCAATGTCTTTGCGTTCCCATGCAGCTGCCGCCTTGTTCGGATCCAGGTTCAGCACGGTGACCTGCTCATCGACGCCCCATTTCTTCAGCGCGTACATGAGTTGGTAGTGGCTCGTGCTCGCAAAAGGGACTGCCAGCCGCTTGCCGACCAGATCCTGTGGCGAACTGATGCCGCTGTCGTTTCGGACATAAAGCGCTTCGGCGCTGGCTATATCCTCCAGCACCCAGAACAGTTTGATGTCCAGCCCTGCGGTAGACGCAACCGCCAACGGGCTCGAGCCAAGCACACTTAGGTCGATGGAACCCGACGCCATGGCGCTTATGATTTCGGCGCCCGTGTTGAACTGGTGCCAGTTGATCGTGTACCCGGTCTCTGTCTCGAAGGCCCCGTCCGCCAGACGGGCGATCCAGGGGCTAGTGGTCAATTGATATGCCACATCAACGATTTTCTGCTCGGCTGACGCTGGACCCGCAAACGACAACGTGGACAAGGCCATTGCACCGACTGCCGCTAGATTTCTGGCGAAATTCATCAGTTCCTCCTCAAATGTTTATCTTTTTCGGTGTGATCGGGTCGGTTTAGCTGTTGGCTTTTGAGACAGTGCTAGCGGCCACGCAGAGGATCTCAAACATCAGCGTGGCCGCCGCGAGAGCTGTGTTGCCGATGGTATCGAATGGCGGTGAAACCTCGACAACGTCGGCGCCGACGCAGGTAATGCCTTCAAGGCCACGGACGAGGCACTGGGCCTCGTAAGTCGTCATACCGCCGATTTCCGGCGTTCCAGTCCCGGGTGCGTAGGCTGGGTCAAGCACGTCAATGTCGAAACTGACATAGGTCGCTTGCGAGCCCACGCGAGCGCGGGTTTCGCGCAGTACCTGTTCGACTCCTAATCTCTTGTATTCGTCGAAGTCGATCACGCGGATGCCCTGATCGCGTCCCCAGCAATCGTCCCCGTCAGCATAAAGAGCGCCACGGATTCCGATTTGCACAGTGCGGTTCGGGTCGAGAATCCCCTCCTCGATTGCCCGGCGAAACGGGGTCCCGTGCGTGTATTTCTGGCCGTCGAAATACGAATCCCATGTGTCCGTATGGGCGTCGATGTGGACCATTCCCAAGGGACCTACGTGCTTACTGATCGCGCGCATGACCGGAAGCGTGCTCAGATGATCACCCCCGACAAAAAGGGGAACGATGCCCGAGAAGCAGACGTCGTCGACGAAACGCTCAATTCGCAGCATCGAATCTGCGAGATCAGCAGGATTAACAGGCGTATCGCCCATATCGGCGCAACGGCAGAGAGCGAAAGGATTCACACCAGTCGCGCGATTGACGTTGCGAACCATAGTTGACGCGTCTCGCACCTGCCGCGGTCCCTGCCTCGCTCCTGGTCGATTGGTCGTCCCGCCGTCCCACGGGATTCCAAACAACCCAATCTGGATGTCGTCCCAATCGGATGAACCGGGAAGAATTAGCGGGAGCCGCATCAATGTCGCTGCCCCCGCATATCGGGGCATTTGTGTTCCGGTCACAGGCGTAAATCGGCGGTCCGCCATTGCATTACCTTTCTGGAATATTCGGTCGACCCGGAATTGATGTCAGGCTGACCCAAGCGGACAAATGCCTATCTCCTCAAGTTGACTTCTGGCCAAACCGAAGTGAGCATCCCGGGCCGCTTTAAGTTTCGATGCCGCCGGCCGGCCGAAAACAGCGTTTCGGGGGGTAATGCACATGAGGGCCGTGTCCGACTTCGATCTTCGCCTTTTGACGGTCTTCAAGACGGTGGTGGAGTGTGGGGGGCTCTCCGCCTCCCAGTCGGCTCTCGACATGAGCCTCTCCAACATCAGTACGCACATGGCGAACCTCGAGAAGAGGGTGGGATTCAAGATCTGCAATCGCGGAAGATCAGGCTTTAAGCTCACGCCTGGCGGAACAGAGCTCTACGCTTCAGTGGAGGAACTTTTCCAATCAATAGATCAATTCCAAAACAAGGCCTGGTGCACCAAAACCCATGTCGGCAAGGAATTGTGTTTGGGTATCATCGACGGGCTAATTTCAGAACGTCAATTCACAATACAGAAAGCGATTCAATCTCTGTCGTTGAAAGAACGTAACGTTTTAATCCGGATGGATATTATGCCTCCGAACAAATTGAAAAGCAGCCTAGCTGAGGGAGACATAGATCTAGCGATTGGCCCAACGTCTATCGTATCAAAGGCTGTCGTTTGCCAAGAGATTTTTCGCGAAAAGATTACGCTTTATTGTGCAAAACACCATGAATTATCTGAGCCGGAAACTCAACAAGAGAGGCTTGTTCGCGCGGGGGCAACCTTTGATTTTGTATCTAGGGGCTATCTGAGAGAGTCCCAGCAGCCAAGTTACATTGACAACTTGAGGACAGCTGCAATTGTGCATTCAATGGAGGCCGCAGCGATGTTAATTCTCAGTGGAAAGTACATTGGCTACCTCCCTGACCATTTTGCGAGAAGATGGGAAGACACAAAGGAAATGACTCGCGTTCTACCAAGCATGACAAGCCATACCGTGCCGTTTGGCGTCATGTATCGTCGTGACCACAAGCTCTCTCGGGGGGCAAAGGTACTTATAGAGCAATTGCGGCCAATGGTGCCCGGGGGCGGCGCATCGGATTGAAGGCAACCGGTCGCTATAAGCCGTCGTCAAGAGGATGCCTCCCACGGAAATAGTGTTGGCTACCGGAGCCAGGGCCGCGACAGTCAGAGCACGCTTTAAGGCGGCAAATCCGTCGTGGCCGCGACGCATTATCTCGACATGGCAGTGCGGATGAACTGTCGTATCAAATTTGTCGGTGACCTGCCACTGAACTTTCATCCAGTGGCGATTAGAGCCTCGGCTGTTTCTGTTACGCCGTCGGGCGCGGGTTGAGCAACCGGCACAGACGTGAACCGGGCTATCGAGGAACACGGTTCGCAAATATTTGCGTGCGGAGCAGATTGAGCCTCGGTTCGCCATTCTCGATTGACCCAGCAAGCTTGATCCTTACGCGAACAAACTATCGGCGATGCTGCGGGTGAAAGCCGGCAAGAGCAGCAAGCACAAGCGACGATTGAACAGTTGCATGCCGATCTGACAGTGCTTGGTTACGGGGGCTCCTACAATCGGGTGGTGGCCTTCGCGCGCGAATGGAAGGCAGCCCGCCAGGATGAGCAGCGCACCAGCGGTCATGGCATCTTCGTGCCGCTGGCGTTCGTGTCGGGCGAGGCACTCCAGCGCGCGATTGGTCGGAAGACTGGGCCATCATTGGCCGTAAGCGGACCAAGCCACAGGTTGACGGGCAGGTCGTGCTGACTGCCGTGAGCGCTCTCTAGCTGACCGCCAGCCGCGTCTCGTTTCTCGGCATGATCCGGGCAATTCCCGGCTCACAAATCCGGTGAGCTATAGATCCAATTGCTATAACTCAGATTTTCGGCAAAAATGAGTTATAGAAAGGAATCCTATAACTCATGAACTGGAACTGGACCCAGCAGGGTTGGCCCGAATTCAAGTATGATGCCGCTCAACTTGCGCCGCTGGAACGACAATTCCTCCTCGCGTCCGGTGAAGTCATAGGTGCAATCCGACACGTCAGTGACGATGATCGGAGCCAACTACGCATAGAACTCCTCATCGACGAAGCCATAAAGACCTCTGAGATCGAGGGGGAGATGCTAGATCGCCTAAGCGTTCAGTCCTCTTTACGCAAGCAGTTTGGTCTCGATGCAGAAACTCGACCGGTTAAGCCCCAGGAGCGCGGCATCGCAGAGATGATGGTCGATGTATACGCAAGCTGGGCCGCGAGGTTAGACGATGAAACACTGTTTCGCTGGCATGCGATGTTGATGACCGGAAACCGTCATCTCGCGACGATTGGCGGATATCGAACGCACGAGGATGCTATGCAGATTGTGTCCGGCAGTCACGACAAGCCCGCCATCCACTTCGAAGCGCCACCGTCGGCGCGAGTTCCCCTGGAAATGGCGGCTCATATCGAGTGGTTTAACAGCTCAGCACCCCACGGCAAAGCTCCCCTTCCGGCACTCACTCGCGCTGGCATATGCCACCTCTATTTCGAGAGTATTCATCCCTTCGAGGATGGCAATGGCAGGCTCGGGCGAGCACTCGCAGAAAAGTCCCTTTCGCAAAGTATCGGGCAACCAAGTCTGATCGCTCTCGCCTTCACGATCGAGCATGGCCGGAAGGCGTACCACAGTCAGCTTGAGAAACATCAGCGCACACTAGATGTCACCGAGTGGCTGGTTTACTTCGCCGAAACAATCCTGGAGGCCCAGCAGACGACGCTAAGGCGCATCGCTTTCTACCTCAGCAAGGCGCAGTTTTACGATCGCTTACGTGGACAGTTCAATGATCGGCAGGAAAAGGCGATTGTTCGGATGTTTCGCGAGGGACCGGCTGGATTTCGGGGTGGATTGAGCGCCGAGAATTACACCTCGATCACTGGGGCCTCACGAGCCACAGCCACGCGCGACCTGCACGACCTGGTGGAAAAAGGAGCGCTTACACGAACCGGCGAGCGGCGGCATACCAGGTATTCTCTAAACTTGCCCCAACCGGCCGAAACCCCTTAGAATTGGCAGCCGTCCTCGGGCATCGACGTGCCATCTGCAATCTAACAAGCGACCGGCTACTCAGGGGCCCGTTAACTGTCAGTCCACTTCGGCGTTTCTCGGTAAGGTCACGGGCGTCAGTTTTGTGATCGGGAAGGTCCACAAGCATCAGGACGCGCAGCGTCACGCCGCTTTCCTCGGGGAGAAGGCGGCGCAATCAAACGACACGATTGACTTGTTTTGGCACGACATCATATACTCGTAATCGCACGGCATAAAAAACTTGATGTGATCCCATGGCTACGCCGAACGAAAAGCTCGCCGACTCCCTAAGCGCCTTGCAAGAGCTGCAAAGCGGGGGGCGGCGTATATTCAAATCCAGCGACCTGAGCCGCGTTCATCGCGAGCGGCTCCTGCAACATGGGTTCCTGCGTGATGTCATCAAGGGCTGGCTCATGTCGACCGGGCCGCAGGCGCAGCCGGGAGACACCACCCCGTGGTACGCCTCGTTCTGGGAGTTCTGTGCCCGCTATTGTCGCGACCGGTTCGGGAATGACTGGTTCCTGTCTCCGGAGCAGTCGCTGTTGCTTCAGACCGAAGCGACCGCGATTCCCCGGCAGGTCATCGTCAACAGCGCCAAAGGGACAAACAACAATCTGGAGCTTCTGTTCGGCACCTCGATCTATGACCTCAAGGTCAAAGAGATGCCGTCAGGAGAAGATTTGGTCGAGCGAAGCGGCCTGCGTCTCTACGCGCCTGACGCCGCCCTTGTGAAGGTCACCGAGTCCTTTTTTCAGCGCGCGCCCATCGAGGCGCAGGTGGTGCTGAGTGCCGTACGCAATGTGTCGGGCATCCTGGGACGGTTGCTCGATGGCGGCCATTCCGCTGTGGCGGGACGCCTTGCCGGGGCTTTCCGTCGCGTGGGCCGCGATGGTTTCGCCGATGAAATCGTCAAGACCATGAAAAGCGCCGGCTACGATGTGCGGGAGAGCGATCCCTTTGCCGCGCAAACCCATGTTCCGGCGGTCGTTGCAGGCGTGGCTCCCATCGTCGCCCGGCTCAATGCCATCTGGGAAAGCCAGCGCGGGCCGGTCATGGAGATATTCCCCAAAGCACCGGGCATGCCTGCGGATAAGAGCCGCTACATGAAGTTTGTCGACGACATCTATGAGAGCGATGCTTACCACTCGCTGTCCATCGAAGGCTACAGCGTGACGCCCGAACTGATCGACCGCGTACGGCAGGGCGGATGGAATCCTCAAATCGATGAAAAGGACAGGCAGAGCCGCGACGCCCTTGCCGCGCGCGGTTATTGGCAGGCCTTTCAGAAAGTGAAGGATTCGGTCGCCGCCATTCTGGACGGCGCAAATCCCGGTGCGCTCGTGCTTGACCAGCACCGGGACTGGTATCGTGAATTGTTCGGCCCATCTGTCGTCGCGGGCATCTTGAAGCCCAGCGCCCTTGCTGGGTATCGCAATCACCCCGTCTATCTGCGCGGCTCGTCTCACGTGCCGCCGCGTTCCGAGGCCGTGCCCGAAGGCATGCAGGCGCTCTTCGATCTGCTGGAAAAGGAGACTGAACCCGCCGTGCGCGCCGTACTGGGGCACTGGCTGATGGGCTACGTCCATCCTTATCCTGACGGGAACGGGCGCATGGCGCGCTTTCTGATGAACGCCATGCTGGCGGCGGGCGGTTATCCATGGACGGTCGTGAGAGTGGAGGATCGCAACGCCTATCTCGCAGGGCTTGAGACGGCGAGTGTGGACATGGATGTCAAGCCGTTTGCCGCGTTCCTGGCGGAGCGGGTGCAATGGTCGATGGAGAAGGCGGCGTGAAAGCGTTGGTGTCATATGTTTAATTTGCTCGTCTCCGGCCACGGCGAATGGTGGGAAACACAGCCATTCACCTCAACCATTGACCGGTTCAAGGAATATAGCGGCGTGGCGGCCGAGGCTATCGACCTCGCGCCGTGAGACACTGCGTCAGCTGGAGCAAATACCTACGTTATTGATGTACGAAGTCGGTGCCGGCGGCCCGCATGTCCGCGTAGTCAGACACGGACGCATCCGCAATATCGTCCGGCGGGGGCACGAACTGGCTTTCACCTTCGAGCCTGACCCGGAACATGCCTATCTCGACAGGGCGGAAGTATTGAGAATTTCGGATCAGCTGGGGGCATTGCTCAGTTTGAGCAGCACCGGACGCACTGGGCGATGAAGGACGGCGACATTCCCGCAGAGCTGATTGCCACGGGTACCGCTGAACGTGCGCAGCCCGTAGCGAGTGGCGAGTTCGATGATGTCTGCGGTCAGTGCCGCCTCGTCGGCACGCCCACCGGCACCTTGCGTTGGGTCGATCGATGGATTGCTATGCCGATTTGACGCGTGTCGTCGTTGCCTATCTGGCTGCCTACGACAACTTTCTCACGACCAAGCCGAAACGATTGGAGGAGGCGTGTCGATTGCAACAAGCTTTGCGCTTGGCTAGACCAAGCGATCCGAGGTTATGCCGCTCCTTGGGTGCTGGCTCCGAGCTGCGGCGGGAGCCGATGCCGAAAGCGCAATCGTCCAATACGCGCTCAATTGGCAGATGTTGGACGCGCGTCTCATGGCTGTGACGCCACTAATTGCCCACGGGTTAGTGTCGCCCTTCCAGCTCAAGCCTGCCCGCAACAGCAACAAGCCATTTGCGAAGCTCAGCTTCATTGATACTCGCCGCCTCTTCTCGCAATACCATTTCGACACGTTCCGAACGCTCACGGGCCTCGGTTAGCAAGCTTCTACCGTCATCCGTGAGTTGGAGTCGGTGGATACGCTTGTTCTCTCGAGACAGAGTTTTCGAGACCAACCCGCGGGTATCAAGCCGTTGGACGACTTCATGTGCACTCTGAGGTGTTAACATCGAAAGACGAGCGAGGTCGGCGCTCGAAAGATCCGTATAGGAATTTATCATGGTGAGTGCTGAATACTGAGCAAGACTGAGGCCGAGATCAGCAAGAGTGCGATCAACGGCCTGCTGCGCAGCCGTGCTGGCTTGGCGCAAAAGATAAAGCAAGTAGCCCTCGAGGCCTCGCCTGCCCTCGCCAATATTCGGGATGTTTGTTCCATCTCTTCGCATCTTCGCCATGTTGACTCCAATATCAGGGACCTGATAATATCAAGCTTCTAATCACGCATTCCAGGGGTCGAATATGAGCCCAAGCCCAGCAGCTCCAATCTCTCAACGTACGCGTGTGAGGCGATTCCACCAACGTGGCTTCTATGACCGCGATACAATAATCGCGATCTTGGAAGCTGGTTTTCTATGCCATGTTAGCTTCGTCCATGAAGGGCAACCATTTGTCATGCCAACGCTTTATTGGCATGATTCTGAGAATTTGTATTTTCACGGCTCGACTGCGAGCCGCTTGATCAAGGTTGCTGCTGGCCAAAGTATCTGCGTTACCGTCACCCATTTGGATGGGCTCGTGCTTACGCGCTCTGCTTTCCACCATTCAGCCAACTACCGCTCCGTGACTATCGTTGGAAAGGGCACCTTGATCTCCGATCCCGAAATATGCTCCTTGCAATTGCGGTTGATGATGGAACGTCTCTTTCCTGGGCGCTGGGACGCATTGCGACCAGTTACAATCCGCGAACTCAAGGCAACTCGCATAATCGCCGTTCCACTCGCAGAGGCTTCGGCCAAAGTGCGTGTCGGGCCACCAGATGAGGACAACGAGGATCTCACGTGGCCGGTATGGGGAGGCGTTATTCCCATACACTCGGTTGTCGGCGCCCCGGTGCCTGACACGATCACCGAGAATCAGCAGATCGGTGAGCACCCGCATTGTGCCGTTAGTCCGTAATTCGAGCGATGCCCGAACACAGTCGTACTCATCAAGCAGAGCTTCAAATACTGGGCTCCGGTGGACCAATGCACGGCGGCGGGCGCGGTAGCGCGGCTTATCTACTCAGGCTTGAGGGCATGCCCCCCCTTGTCGTTGACATGGGAGGTGATACGCCACACGCATTGGCCCGAGTTGGGGTACGCCCAGGAGAAGTGGGCACCCTGTTAATTTCGCATCTCCATCCCGATCATGTTTCGGGCTTTCCCGATTACTTTTGGGGTGAACTGACAGCTGGACGTTCAAGGGCACTTCAGTTGATAGCTCCCCCCGCAGGCAACGGCTTTCCCGACATTAAGACATTTTGGCAAAGGCTATTTGGGCCGGATGGTGCCTATTCATGCATGTCGACGCTTGTGTCCAACCCTAGCTTTCCAATCAACTTCTTGACCGCTTTCGCACGTGACGAACCGGTCGCATTGGATGAAGCCCTAACGGTTTCAACGCATAGCGTTGAGCACGGTCAGGCACCGACACAGGCGTTTCGGATTGACGGCATTGGATTTTCGATCGTTTTTGCGGGCGACCAAGTTATGCGCGATCCCGCCTTTGTTAGGTTTGCGGATGGCGCAGACATGATGGTCGCGCACCTGATTGCGAACAGGAGGATTGCCGGAAAACCTCTCGCCGATGTTGTGGCGCTACCTGAAGACATTGGTCGCACAGCAAATCTGGCCAACATCCAACATCTCGTGCTGTCCCATCTTATGGAAGCACCGAGTGATGAGAGCGGTGGGGATCTGTGGTCCCTAGCGGCATTGGAGGACGCGGTGTCGGATATACGCCAGCATTATTCAAACAAGATCAGCGTGGCGGAGGACCTAGCCACGTTCTCAATCGGCCGATGAGCCGTATTCAATGGCTAGGGGTAGCTAACTTTAGAATTCGATCTCCGGCGCATATCCCTCCGACCCAGCTAACCGACTGCGAAGGTGAGAGCATTGTCCAGCAAATAGCTGCGGTCATGGCTTCTTGGGACGGTTATTGACACCACATTGGTGCCGGGTACCCTCAATCTTGCAATCGCTGAGCCCAGATATAAGCGCGCTGCGTCTCGACTTCCGCACCAGCGTATGGCTCTCGAAGTATAGATTCTGTCACTCTGAATCCCGTTTTCTCAAGTGTCGAGTTTACCTGTGCAGGCAAAAAGAACTGGAAGTCGAGATTCACGGTTTGGCCCAGAAACTCACTGAAATGGCGTCGCTCGTCGCCAACGTGGAAGGCAAGGAGAAGCCACCCTTCTGGGGTTAACACACGATGCATCTCTGTGAATGCGTCGCTCAATTGGTCGCACCGCAGATGGACGATCGAATAGTACGACACTATGCCTGTAAATAAGGACTCCGAGGTTTCGTTCAATCCCAACATATTGGCTTGATAAAACGCAATTTTTTCGTGTCGAGCGCGCGCTTGGCGGATCATCTCGGAGCTTATGTCAATGCCCACTACGGAGTTTGCGCGGCGGGCAAGATAGGCTGCAACGTGACCGGGGCCGCAGCCAAGGTCGCATACCGTCCCTCCTCGTGTTCGATCGATCAACCAGTCCAACATTACTCGGTCGAATGCCTTGCGTTCCAGCTCGTCGCAGAAATGGGCAGCATATCGACGGGCAATCTGGTCATAGCTTCTTGCAATATGGTCCACGTGGGTCATCCTAGTGCTCGGCGGTCATGCATCCACATCTTGCCAGAACTGAGCGAGCCCAACCGGCAACGGCTCCCAAGGCGCTCGCGATTCTAGGTGTATTGCAATAGTTGGCTTGAACTGAGCCGGATCATCCAGAGTGCCAGCGTAAAGGATCGTTGTACCGGCAGCAGATTGCGGGTTCGCGAACAGGCGCGCTCCGCATCTTGGGCAGAAGGAACGGACAATCGGCTGACCCGTGCCGCCGCGCTTTATATGTTGTTCGGTGTGTCCTGTAACTTCAAGCTGATGAGACGGGACGCCTACGAATGGAACCCGGCCGCTTCCTGAAACACGACGACAGTCGCAACAATAGCAGAAGCCACCGAAATCCGGTTTGCCTCGGGCGCGGTAACGTACCTGGCCACAAAGGCAGCCGCCCGCGAGGGTGGTCTCGCCGTCGGTGTCATCGAGGCCAACTTCAACGTCGCTAGATTGCACCATGCGAGATATCGCCTCCTTCCCGTTTGTCTTCAGCCACAGAGGCCAGCGTCCACAAGGTGCTTTTCCAGCCAGTCGCGAAACAATCGCGGTCCTCGTCGGAAACCGGACCGGCGACTTGGTGCTGGAGAACTACACGTGTTCCCTCGTCCTGTTGGATGAGGTCCATTCGCCAGTATCCCGAGACAGGGCCACGCAATCCCATGGCGCCACGGACAGCCAACGTGCGGGTCGGATAGAACTCCTCGATTACGCCCCAGAGGCTTCCTCCGCCTTGATCATTGAAGGATGCAAGCGCTGCTTCAAGCAGCCCAAGCCGACCTCCAACATGCGCCTCGAATACAAGGTTTTCAGTTTTACCCCAGCACCTAGGCCACCAGCCAGCGAGGCCCATTAGCGCGCTCCAGGTTGCAGTCGCATCCCGAGCAACAAGATGTTCTGCGCGAATGTCTATTCCCGAACCCATTATTTCCGCTCCTTCGCTCTCAGCAACCACGCTAAGCGTTGTCAGCACCGCCGCTGCAGATGCCGAAAACGGCTTCAGCCAGCGATCATATGCATATTGCAGCGGCACCGGATTAAGGTGATTGAGTCTCTCCCGCCCCCTACGCTCCACCAATATCAATCCCACTTCTGCGAGCACGCTGAGGTGCCCCATGATTGCGTAGCGTGATGTTGGAAAATGAGCACAGAGCTGCTGTGTCGTCTTCGGGCCGTCGCGCATCAAATCCAGCAACGAACGCCGCGATGGATCAGCAAGCGCGCGCCAGATCGGTTCCGTTTCGGGGATGACTTGACGACCCATATGTGACTAATTACAAACATATCAATAATTGTCAAGGTTGGGGGAGATACAGTTTCAAGTCGACCGCTCGCCGTCGTGGACGCGCTCCATTACGACGCGGTATCAGAATTCTGGAAATTGGGTACGGGACTGGAGCGATGGTGCAGATGACTATTCGAGAGTTCGACGTCGTTTCGCATGAAACGGGGTGAGATGCTCGTTCGACAAACTTGCTAACCGAATTGTGGAGGGAATGCTGAATGATGAACAAACCGTCATTACCAACGCGACAGCTGTCATCGGGCGTATCGAATGTGCGGATCGGCGCTCTGATCCCACTGACCCGGCCTGGCTGGGCGGAGGCAGGCAGACACCTTCTCAACGGACTTGAACTGGGCGTATGCGAAGTCAACGATGCTGGTGGGATCAACGGACGCCCCCTTGAGCTGTTGGTCCGCGATACTGCGGCTGATCCAAATCGTACCGTGGCAGCGGTGGATGAACTGGACTCTCTGGGCGTGGCTGCCCTGGCTGGCGAGTATCACAGCGTCGCTGCTCGAGCCGCCGCCTTAAGGGCTGACGCAATCGGCTTGCCGTTCCTTTGCTCGTCGGCGGTCCTCAACGCCCTCACCGAACAGCCAACGAAATGGGTTGCGCGGCTGGCGCCGATGCAATCCCATGGCTGGCAGAGCTACGCAGACTTCCTCTTCAAAGCGGGTCATACTCGAATTGCCGTGGCCATTGAGCCGAGCATCTATTGGGCATTCGGTGCGAGCATTCTGCGAGAGTACTTCGCTTCACGTGGAGGCTCCATCATCGAACTCGACATGCGCGTGTGCGCGCCGATGGCCTTGTGCGACGAACTGATTGCCAATGATGCGACCGCCCTCCTGCTTCTGGTGGGTCATCCAGAGCCGGCACTATCGATCGTCAAGTCGGTACGCCGCGATCAACGCCTGGGCGGGATCTTGATTGGCGCACCAGCGGGGCAACCGGAGTTCGCCGAATGGGCGTTGCAACTGGGGGACGACGGCACAGAAATTCCATTCTTGCGCTACTTGCCCGATCGCTTGGGCTCGCTTGGCGCACGCATCCAGGCCGCGCTCATTGCGCGGCTGGGCGAAGCACCCTCCTTTGTCGCCTTCGAGGGTTACGACACCATTACTGTTCTCGCCCATGTGATGCGCTCCAACGGCACCGACCGAGTGCGCATTGCTGAATCTTGGTCAAGCATTGCAGTTGAGGGTACGCGTGGCAGGATCTCGTTCTCGCGTGCGACCGGAAATGGTGTCTGGCAATGGGCTTGCCCGCCGGTCCAGATCGTCGACCGGGACCCGGCAAACCCAGATTCCTTTAGGGTCTTACACGCCAGTTGATTAAGCGGCTGATACGAACGCTCGCTGTGTGGGGTCAAGTTGTCTGTCGTATGCTGGGACTGAACATCTAGGGTCAGGACCTATTAATTTGGTTTGATCTGTGATTCAGGTTTTCCATTTGACGGCCTGATGGTTGATTTGTTTCTGCATGAGCCATGCGCAAGATGGCGCGACTTTCGCCGCATTTTCCGTTGGCCCATGGGGTGCTGCGTGTCGATGACCGACGTGCGACGCCTCCGCCAAATCAAGTCCTCCCAATACTGGAAACGAGTCATGATCACGCATGTCATTCGTCGCGCCCTGAAGTCTGCCCTGCCTTATGTGGCGGGCGGCGAAGGCATCACGCTTACGGATGCAGAGGGGCGCAGCTATATCGACGCCTGCGGGGGGCTGTGTCCTGCCTGGGCCACGGCAATCCGGCCGTTCTGGAGGCCATGGCCGCGCAGGCGAGGCAGGCCGCCTATGTCCACACCAGCTTCTTCACCTGCGAGCCAGCCGAGAAACTGGCGGCACTCATTGCCGAAAATTGTGGCGGCGACCTAAACCATGTCTATTTCGTCGACAGCGGCTCGGAAGCCACCGAGACCGCGCTCAAGATGGCCCGCCAGTATTGGCTGGAGGCCGGCCAGCCACAGCGAACGAGAGTCATCTCGCGCCGTCGTGGACGCGACCAGTCCTACGGCCCGTGTGCCGGGCAAGCAGCATGCTGTTCTGGCGCATGATGCGGGAAACACGCTTGTGATTGAAGACCGGCTCGCCTGTCCTGGTGCGGTTTCTGTTCACCACGGTCGTGTTGCGGCGATAACCATAGGTCGGGCGCTTGTCGACCAGGCGGCGGACCAGTTGCACCAAGGCGTCGTCCTCGGGTTTGCGATATGGCCGGGGCTTCAGTGTGAGATGCACCTTGTCATGGAGATGGGAACGAGCCACCCCGAGGGGCTCGGCGACCGCCTTCATCGGGAACCGTCCCTCGGCTGCGAAAAGAGCCGCAGGCTCGGTTTTTTTGACACTGACTTTGCCAACGCCTCTTTGAGGATCTCCACCTCCATCGTTTTGCGGCCGAGAAGCCGTTCAAGGTCGCGAACGCGCTCCTCCAACCGCCGCACTTCAGAACTCCCAACCACAGGTTCGTCCGATCCCACCGCTGCCGCTCCGCCTCTCGTCAACAGACGACGCCAACGATAGAGCAGATTTGGCGCGACGCCACGTCGTCTGGCGACGGACGACACCGTCTTGCCTTGGAGGAAACTCTCCTCGAGGCGATGTCACGTTGTCGAGAACTTGTGCGACAATGGGTGGTTTTACCTTGCGGGTAGTACGATCATGGGCCAGAGGGCGCCATAAATCTTACGTTGCCCCACCACCGAAAGGTGGCGGGGCATTTTTCGCGCTCATAAGTTCCCTTGATATCTGGCGGCCTCACGCCACGAGGTCGAGCCGGCGTGCGAGATCCGCGAATTCCGCCGCCGACAGGTTCGGCCGAGCGGCGAATTCCATCACCGCGTCGAAGGCTTCGCGGGGAAGGCTTCGTAGACCATTCGGTCCTCGCGCCTGAAGGTGATGGCCGAGCGAACCAGATCTATAAGCTTGGCAATGCGCGCATCGTCGTTCGCAAGTTCGAGGCCGCGCGCCTTGGCGATCGCCGTTTCGCGTGCGCCGATCAGGGCATTGATCAGGCGGGGGTGTTTGTGGATGAAGAAGATCAGGCCTAGGGCCGAACCGTTGCCGACTCCGAGATAACGGCGGATCGACGTATCCAGAGGTACAGCATTGTCTGACTTTAGGCGCGCCAGGTGCTCGACGAGGTCGCAGGAATATTCACGCATCATGTAGGCGGTGAGAAGCTGCGCTTGAAGCACACCCCCCAGCGGGTGATCGCGGCCGAGCGAGGGGAATGACCTGGTGCCGAAGGTGCCGTTGCCGTCGAGGCCCGTATTGCGCATGAGGTAGCAGACCTTCGACAGGTCTTCGATCGCGGGCTGCCGGCCGTCGGCGAGCGCGTCCAGCGTCTGATCGAAGACGCGCATGGAGCGGTTTGAGCGGCACCAGATCAGAGCGTTGGGAGTGGCGCGGCCGGTATAGAGCTTGGGAAGTTCCCGGCGCGCGGCCTCGATGTCTTCTTCAGTCGCCGCCCCCTCATTGAGCGTGCCCATCATGTCCCAGGCCTGTCCGATGATGCGACCGGTGCGTGCGGCGCGGCTTGGCGGCCGCGAAAAGGCGACGAAACTGAATTCGCGGTCGGGGGGCTTTGATGGAATAGACGACCGTACCCTCGGCATTGGCGTTGACGTCGAAGCGGGCGATCGAAATATCCCATTGTTCGCGCAGCATTCTGTTCATGAAGGCACGCGCGCCGCTGAAGCGTGATGGCTGGATTGCCGCCAGGTTTTCGGGCCTCATCACCTGCGACGCCGCGCGCATGCGTGCCGGCTCACCGGACCTGTTGGTCTGCGTCATGACGGTCATTTCACCGATGTCTTCCCTGCTGGATGTTGGTCATTTCGCCAGCCGCTTCGAGCAGCGGCCGCTTGAGGGTTTCGAGATCGAAACGCGTCTCCGGCAAGACCAGCGACAATGTAGCAAAGCATTTGCCGTTGAGGTCGAAAACCGGCGCCGCGAGCGCGATGACGCCGCTATGAGTGTAGCCACTCGAGATGGCGTAGCCATTGGCGCGGGCTTCGGCCAGGATCTCTTCGGAGGCAAAAGGCTCGCCGCTCTGGCGCAAACGCGCAAGCGTCGGCTCGTCTGCGAAGGCTGTCAGAATGCGACCCGAAGCCGAGCCCTCTAGCGACATCGTCGTGCCGATCTTTTGTTCTGCACGCAGCAGGCTGTCGGACTCGACGCGTGAGACGATGAATGGCAGCCCACGATCGATGATGGCGACTGATGCGGTTTCCTTGACCTTGGCCACCAGTGCCTCGAGCACCGGCTGGACTCGCGTGCCGAGATCGGCCTGCTCCAGCGCTGCGCCGGCAAAGCGGCACGCATGCATGGAGAGCCGGTAGCGCATCTCCTGGTCCTGTTCGACCCATCCCGCCTCGATCAGCGTCAACAGTCTCTGATAGGCGGTCGGCCGCGACAGCTCCATGGCTGCGGCAATCTCCGGCAGCCTCATGCCCCGCGGGCTCGCGGCGAGAACGTCGAGCACGGCCAGCGTCTTGATGACCGTGGAAAGCGACCTGACGCCGTTTTGCTCTTGTATTCTATTTGAATATGACGTATCCATGTAGAATACACTGGCCGAAGCTGCGCCGTTGTCAACAGTGCACGCGCGCTCCAGGCGGTTCGACGGCCTTATCTCATTGGTTTCGGCTGACAAAAATTTCAGGACGGAACGTTGCCCGCTCCGAGCGGCATCAGTTGCAAATGCCGTTTGGGGAGCCAGACCAAGCTGTTTGGGGAGCCAGACCAAGCTTGCGGCCAC
>NZ_CP062118.1:0-52741 GCF_014843375.1 Aminobacter sp. SR38 | reverse complement strand
CTTGTCGCCGAGGCGACCAATACTGGATTCGAGCCGCTGGTACGCCTCGATGTCCCGGCACTTCGACGCTCGCGGCTCAGTTGGGCAAAAAACTTCCTGCGCGCCGAGACGCTGATCGCTGCAAACGCCGCCCTGGTCGCGGCGCAAAACGCCATCCCGTTGGCGAGGAAATGGGGCGGCGGCGAAGTGGCTTCCGCCGATGGATTGCGGTTTGTCGTGCCGGTCCGCACCATTCATTCCGGCCCCAATCCGCGATATTTTGGGCAGGAGCGCGGTGTCACCTGGTACAACCTCGCCTCGGACCAGTTCACTGGCCTTAACGCCATGACCGTTCCCGGCACCCTGCGCGACAGCCTCAATCTGCTCGCCATCGTGCTGGAACAGGAGACCGAGCTTCAGCCGACAGAAATCATGACCGACACGGCTGGATATACCGACACCATCTTCGGCATATTCTACCTGCTCGGGTACCAGTTCAGCCCTCGCATTGCAGATGTCGGCGGCGCGAGATTCTGGCGCGTCGATGCTAAAGCCGACTACGGCATCCTCGACAATATCGCGTCGAACAGGATCAACATGAAGCTGATCGCCGACCATTGGGACGATCTGTTGCGGCTTGCTGGCTCCCTCAAACTCGGTGTTGTACAGGCCGCTGGCCTCACCCGGACCCTTCAGACCAATGACCGGCCAACCCGTCTTGCTCGCGCCCTGCAGGAACTCGGCCGCCTCATCAAGACCCTCTATCTTCTGCGATTCATCGACGATGAAAGCTACAGGCGCCGTATTCTCATCCAGCTCAATCGCGGTGAAGGACGCCATCAGCTCGCCCGCGTCATCTTCCATGGAAAGCGCGGCGAATTGCGCCAGCGCTATCGTGAAGGTCAGGAAGACCAGCTCGGAGCACTCGGTCTGGTCGTCAATCTCGTCGTGCTGTGGAACACCATCTACACGGATGCCGCCCTCAACCAACTCGTAGTCGAAAGGTACGATGTCAGGCCGGAGGATGTCGCGCGCTTGTCGCCGCTCGGCTTCAGACATGTCAACATGGTCGGCCGATACGCATTTACGCTCCCAGAATTCGTGGCCCGAGGCGAACTCAGGCCGCTACGCGATCCGAAAAATGTCGATCCGGACGAAGAGCCTTGAAATCCTTATGTAGGTTTTCTGTTCCGTTGCTACTCAGACCCCCCTTACGGCTCTACGATGACGAATCTTGGCGTCACGACACGAAAGTGGCGAATCTGTCCGACTTTTAAGAACGTATCCGGAACTCAGGTTGGTTTAACCGTGGATGTCGTTGCTTTTTCGGCCCTGAGAGCTTCGTAGAGGGCGGTTTTCCCGATTTTCACGCGGGCGGCGGCTTCCCGGACGTTCAAACCGGCCGCCAGATGCTGGCGGGCTTTGGCAAGTTTCTCCGGGGTTACGACGACTTGTCGGCCACCGCGTCGGCCGCGTTCCTCTGCGGCTTGCAGACCGGCACGTGTTCGTTCCCGGATCAGATCGCGCTCGAACTGTGCCAGCGCGCCGAACAGGTGGAAGACCAGGCGACCGCCGGATGTCGTGGTGTCGATGTTTTCGGTGATGGATCGGAAGCCGACGCCTTTGGCCTCCAGTTCGGTGATGATCTCGATGAGGTGCTTCATCGACCGGCCGAGGCGGTCGAGCTTCCAGACTGTGAGCGTATCGCCGTCGCGAACGTAGCGGATCGCCTCAGCCAATCCGGGCCGGTCAGTCTTCACGCCGGATGCCTTATCCTCGAACAGCCTTTCACAACCTGCTTTGCGCAAAGCGTCGAGTTGCAGGGCGGTGTCCTGCTCGCCGGTGGAGACCCTTGCATAGCCGATAGAGGTCATGAGACGTGGTTTGTCCGTTTTTCCGTTGAATTCGGACATTGTCCGATTTGCCGTTTCATGACAAGGTTTGCGGACAAAACTTGTGGATGCCGCGAAACGTTCGTTTGTCGGACACGCATTTTCCGGTTCGCTGCACTCTCCGCAACGAAACGGGAAGATCAGAGAATGGCGCGAAGAGCACTACTGAGCGAGGCATGGTGGCAACAGGCGACGATCATCCCGGATGACGAAAGGGAGATCGCCAAACATTACACGCTGGATCGATCGGATCTCGACCTGATCATGCGACAGAACAAGGCCCCGAATAGGCTGGGCCTCGCCTGTGTTCTAGCCACGCTACGATATCCGGGCCGACCGCTTGCGGATGGCGAGGTCCTGCCGGCTGGCGTCTTACGATTTCTGGCGCGGCAGATCGGCGTCGATCACCATGAGATCGATCGTTATTTCGAGCGCCCGCAGACGCGGCGCGAGCATCTGGCCCTGCTTTTCGACAGGATGAAGATGCGTCCGTTTGTGCCTTCGGACGTGCGGGCACTCACAGGCTGGCTGACACCTGCCGCGCAAACCCTGCGCCAGGCCGATGTATTGGCGGATATGGTGGTGGAAGAACTACGACGCAGGAGAATTCTCTTGCCAGCGCGGCCGGCGCTCGAAGCCATCATTCATGTGGCGATCAGGCGCGGCATTCGTATTGCTCATCGGGCCTTGGCCGGCGGGATCTCAGAAGGCCAAAAGCTCGATCTGGACAAGCTTCTCGATCCGCGTGAGGGGACAAGCGTGACCATCCTTGCCTGGGCGAGAACACCGGCATTGTCGCCAGCCGCCGTCAACCTCGAAAGAATTGCCGAGCGCATTCGCTTTCTCCGGTCTCTGAACCTGCCGACGACGTTGATGGATCGCATTCCGGCCAAGGTCTTTGACGAATTTGCTGCAGAGGGGACGCGAATGAGCGCGCAGCATCTGCGCGACCTTAACACCGAACGCCGACATGCTGTCCTGGCTGCGACAGTGCTCCACCTTTCCCGCCATCTCACTGATTGCGCGATCGACATGTTCAAGAAACTCATGGGCATCCTGACGCGGCGAGCCAATAACCAGGCGGCTGCTCGCGTCACCCGATCCGTTCGGGAAGTGCAGAAGCCGTTGAAGGGGCTCCGTGGGAATCTCTGCAATATTACCCGCTAAGAGATTTTTGGCGTGACGGAAAACAGATGATTTCCGCGTAGCGGTTCGGCGGGTCGAAATCGACGGGGTGACTGGGCAATTATTTGCGCGACAAACCCTGTCGGAATGTGAGACTGTGCGGCAACACGGAATTTGAGGTTTGTCGTGCATGTTGATCGGTTACATGCGGGTATCGAGCGGTGATGAGCGGCAGTCGGTTGCCTTGCAGCGCGACGCCCTGCTCGCGGCCGGGGTCGATCAGCGTCACCTGCATCAGGATCGCGCTTCGGGCGCGCGCGACGATCGGCCGGGGCTGAAGGCTTGCCTTGCGGAATTGTGCGAGGGTGACGTGCTGGTCGTTTGGAAGCTCGACCGTCTGGGCCGATCACTCTCCCACCTGATCAGAATCGTTGAGGATCTGAAGATGCGCGGGGTCGCCTTCCGCTCTTTGACGGAAGCTATCGACACGACGAATTCGCACGGTGCGTTCCTGTTCAACCTGTTTGGCACGCTCGCCGAATACGAGAGAGTGCTGATCACGGAGCGGGTCAACGCTGGACTGGCGGCGGCACGCCGGCGCGGTCGCAAGGGCGGTAGGCCACCGACGATCGACACCGACAAGGTTGAGCAGATTCTGGCGGCGCTGGAAGCCGGCGCCAGCAAGGCGTCGGTGTGTCGGACATTCAAGGTGCCGCGCTCGACTCTCATCGATACATTGCGGCGAACCGGATGGACCGGACCGGGCAAAGAAGATGAGCCTGCTCCCCCAGTTTGAGAGCGGGTGTGACCGATGGCCTTCCTCGACGCGCAGTCGCGCACCGTTCTGTTCGACCCACCCGATGTTTATGAAGAGGCCCTCGCGCGCTATGCGCTGTCCGCTGAGGACATCGCTTTCGCCAGGGCGCATCGCCGATCGCATAATCGTCTGGGTTTTGCCATCCAACTCGCCCTGGTGCGTGATCTCGGTCGTCCGCTCCGCGCTGGGGAAGTTCCGCCTCAGGCAGTCGTCTCCGTTGTCGCCGACCAGTTGGGCATCGACGCTGCGGTGTTCGCACTCTATGCCCAGCGGGAGGAAACCCGTCGAGAACATACGCGGGAGATTGTCGTCGCACTGGATCTCCGGCCCGTCCGGGCGAGCGATTATCGATCCCTGATCACCGCGGCGGCACGCGAGGCAGCCGCTACCGAACAAGGCGAGCCGATCACCAAGGCCGTGATCGAAGCCCTGAAGGAGAGGAAGCTGCTCGTTCCTGTGCCGGAACTGCTGATACGTCTGGCGATGGCGGGCCGGGCGGCAGCGCGACGACAGGCTTATCGCGGCTTGATCCGGGGCATGGAGCAACCGTCCATCGAGGCGCTTGATCAGCTTCTCATCGATCGGTCCGGCGATCGGAGCCATCTCGGCTGGATTGCGGAAGCGCCGGAGGGGACGAAACTGAAAAACCTCA
Source organism: Aminobacter sp. SR38 (assembly GCF_014843375.1). NCBI lineage: Bacteria > Pseudomonadati > Pseudomonadota > Alphaproteobacteria > Hyphomicrobiales > Phyllobacteriaceae > Aminobacter > Aminobacter sp. SR38. The sequence continues at coordinate 48,276 of NZ_CP062118.1, read as the reverse complement.
AGGGCCTGATTGCCCGGCTTGAGGTTCTGCGTTCGGCGGCGATTTCCGATGAGCGACGTAAAACGATCCATGCCAACCGCTATGGCATCATCGCCCGGGACGCCCGCATTCTGCATGCCCGTGAGATACGACGCCTTACATCCGAGCGCCGCTACGCCACGCTGACGGCGTTCGTCATCGAGAGGCAGGCGGCAATCACCGACCTTGCCACGCCGCCAACTGACCTTCTTCCAGCTTGCCTGCGTCAGGATCGTCTCGGCTGCAACCGACAGAATGTCGGGGATCGGATGCTTGCGTGGGCGACCATGACCGGAGACGGGAAAGATCAATTCGACTTTATGGGGATAGACCTTCTGATGCTTGGGGATGCCGACCGCCCAGGTGAGGCCGCGTCCACTTAGCCCCTGGCGGAAGGCCGCCGACAGGCCGTAGCCTGCGTCAGCCAGCACTGTGCCAAACCGGATGCCAGCCGCGATCAACCGATCAATCTCGGCAAGAGCGATCTCCGGCTTCGTGCGAGATGTCCGCATGGCATCGGGAACCCCGGCCTTGGCCATCCGTTCCGTGTCGCTGGTCAACCGACAGCTCTCGGGCAGAAACAGACGCAAGCCAACCGGAACAGGAACCTCGTCTCGGGCAAGACGTTCTGAACCAGCGCTGACCGCAAGGTGAGGCCGCTTTCCCAGCATCGAAGGAAGGCCGCCGCGCGACACCCAGCCCGAGTGCCAAACCGCCCTTCAGCCGCGATCAACCGAGACCGGTATCATCGATCACCAGAAATGCACTGGATGCACCAACGATCCTGTCCGCCTGTCGCGCAAGCTCAGTCTCAAGAGGCGCTGCATCCCAAAGACCATCGGAAATGAAATGGTGCAAGCGGTCGTACTGGCCTGGAGCAAACCGTTCCGCCATCGGCTCGATACTCTTGCGGTCACTTCTTCGGTAGACCGGTATCATCGACACATAGACTGGGCACACATCTGTCGTCGCCTCGCGCAAGTCAAGTTTATCCAGAGGCGCTGCAAAATGCTGAAAGCTCCGTATCCCAATCTGCCATGTCGCGCTCCCGAAAAAGAGAGCACAAATCATCTCAAACCAGCCTTGCCCCAATCTGCCAAAGTAGTGCTAGGTCACCCAGAGGGGCGCTCGCATCGAGTATAACCTTAAGCGCGATCTGCCGGTGCGCATCCTCCATATGAGCGGGATCATACAGCCAAACAGCAGACTTGCCCCAATCTGCCTCAACAGAAACCTCATAAACCTAGAGGACGCGAGCTCGCATCGGTACAGTGCTCCGCATTGCTTCCGAAATGCCGAGACCAGCTCGAACTGCATGCTTCACAGCCTCAGTGCTCCCGACATTGAATGAGATTGGGAATTGCTCTGCCGCTTGGCCGAAGGCCTCGCGGAGCACGGATCCGGTACCGGTTCCACGTTCTCCGCCAATGAGGGACTCTTGAAATAACTCTGCCGCTTCAATTGTTTTTCGCGTCCTCCAATTATGCTGTGGGGATACGATTATTACCAGCTTTTCCTTCCGCCAAAGGCGGGCTTGATATCCTTTTCGATCGTCCCACCATTCGGTAAAGGCTAGATCAATCTCCTTCCTCAAGAGCTTTTCGATGATTTCAGGATTTGAGGCGGGCTTGATAGGCCGGCCTTGAGCATCCTGTAAACGCTTAATCAATCTCCAAAATATAGGTACCGAGCTGTTAGTCGGACCCAACGTATTCCGGCGCTGGCAGGCGGTCCAGGATGAGCTTGTGACGGTCAAAGGCTGCGTAGGAACCGCAAGTACTGGCGAGCCCTTGCCTGTGAGCGGCACACAGTCCTTCGTGACTCTCGAAGCCGCGAATGGCAAGAATAGTATATCCTTGCCGAGTCGTTTCACATCGACCAGCCGAGACAGTCGGTTATCCTATCGAAGCCGTCGCGACAGTCGGAAAGCTGCTGAAGACGCCTCGATTACCAGTTTCGAACCTCGACATGCGAAAGGCTAAACATTACTTTCTCTAATCAAGGAATTAGTTGAACCTCGTTAATTGCCGCACGAGGTCTTCGGCCTTGGACAAAATCTATAATGTTGTCAGCAGCCTCGTGCTCGATAGCCAAACGCGACTTCGCCACTGCTGAGCCTATGTGGGGTGTCAAGATCGAATCATGTTCGCGATTGAGGAGACCCCCGTGGACCTTGTCAGGCCGGTCGGGTCTGGCCCAGTCCTCCATCTCATAAACATCAGCGGCGTAGCCTCCCAAGCGCCCCGCCTGCAATGCAGCGACAACAGCCTCTTCATCAACCACGCTTCCGCGTGCAGGATTAATAAGAAGTGCTCCTTTGGGCATTTTGGCGAGTTGTTCAGCGCCGAGGAGATGCTTCGTTTCGGCCGAAAGCGGGAGTGCACACACAAGAAAGGTAGACGACGAGATCAACTGGTCAAATTCAAGAGGCTTTACGTTCAGTCTGATCTCATCGGCTTTGTCCAGGGATTGACGATCCCAGTACGACACAATGGCGCCGAAGGTACTTAGGCGCTGTGCTATAGCTTTTCCGATCGCTCCCATCCCTAAAATGCCGATTGCTGTGCCCTGCAGCCCAAGGCCGTAAAACCGAGGGCGCCAACCTTTGTAATCCCTCCTGACGCTCTTGTCGCCTGGCAGAATGTGCCGCCCAAGAGCAATCATCAGACCGATTGTAAGTTCGGCTGTCGGGTCAGTGAGAAGATCGGACACTATCGTGACGTGGACTCCACGCTGCGTGCAGGCTTCGATGTCGAAGTTATCGAAGCCTTTCAGCGCACATGCCACAAGTTGAAGATCGGGAGCGTGCGCGAGTACAGACGCGTCGATCATGTCCGGCATGAACGCCATCATCGCCTTGGCGTCGCTCAATTCTGCGAGCAGTTTCTCGCGGGGCCATGTATCATCAGTATCGTTGCAAACTAAACGAGCGTGGGGAGATAGCTTTGAGATAATCTCCTCGTGGACGCGATGGGTGATTACTACCTTTGGGAGCATTTAATTTATCCTTCTATTGCAGCTGGCGGCGGAGGAGAGCGCCGACCTGGTCAACGATGGTGACCATCAGAAGGACAACGAGCATGATCGCAAGAACCTCCTGATAATTCATGATCCGGAGGGATGTCATCAACTCGAAACCGATACCACCAGCTCCCACAGTGCCCAGGATTGTCGAGGCGCGGAAGTTGTACTCCCACCGATAGATGGTCACATCGGCCAATTGCGGTAGAACTTGTGGCAAGATCGCCCGCGTCACGATCTGGAACGGCGACGCACCAGCTGCGCGTGCGGCTTCTATAGGCGCATTATCGCAATGCTCGATCGCCTCCGCAAAGAACTTGCCCACCATGCCAACCGAGTGAAGACCAAGAGCCAGCACGCCTGGGAGCGCTCCAAATCCCACTGCCGCCACGAAGACGATGCCCATAATCAGCTCCGGGATCGACCGTAGACCATTCAACAATCCACGCGAGATCATATAGATGACAGCGTTGGGTGCTGTTTTCCCTGAGGCGAAAAAGCCAACTGGAAGTGATATCAGTACCGCGATCGCAGTCCCAGCTATACTCATCGCCAGAGTGTCGATGAGAGGGCTGATCCACTCCAAGCCTCGGTTGAAATCCGGGGGAAACATTTCCGTACCGAGCTGCCAGAGCGCAGGAAACCCAGATCCCAGACGCTCCAGATCAAGAAGACCGGAGTGATAACTGCTAACAATGATCACACACGCAATTGCCAACGCGATCACGCCAGCTCTGGTCCAAGCTTTGTTTTGATGTTGAAGGATAGAGTCGTAGTCGGCCGACGGCTGTGTCATCACATATCCTGGAAGAAAGGACGCAGGCCAGCGCCTGCGTCGAAAGGTGAGAAACTGTCTCGAACGCGCCTTACTGACTCAGGTCCAAGTTCAGCACTTTACCGAGCTCACGGACGACGTCGTAGGCTTTGTCATCGATCGGAGCGAACCCATCGGCTTTGAAGGATGCCAATACCTTTTCGTCTTTAAGGTCGATGAAGGCTTTGGTGATCGCCTCTTTCAACGAAGTGTCAAGATCCGACCGCATGGTCCAGGGGTACTGCGGGAACGGATCGGACTCGGCGAGGGCGATAACTTTCTTAGGATCAATGGTGCCACGAGCGACCATTGAATTGTAGATGGGCAACGAAAGTCCGCCAATCTGAGCATTGCCATTCTGCACTGCAATAGCCACGGCATCATGCGACCCTACGAAGTTCTCGCTATAGTCTTTTCCAGCCTCAACTCCGGCCTTAAGCAGCATAGATTTCGGGATAAGGTGGCTTGAGGTGGAAGCCACGTCCCCAAACGCGACCTTTTTCCCTTTTGCATCTTCAAGGCTTTCGATGCCAGCCTCTGCATTGGCGACAACTACAGCGCGATAGGTAGTTTCGCCATCCTTCATAACTGCTGCGAAAGGCTCGATATCAGCCTTGGTTTTCGCGAGCGTGTAAGAGAGCGGCCCGAAATAAGCCAACTCAAGCCGGCCGAAACGCATCGCTTCGATCATTGACGAGTAGTCGGTCGTTACGATCAGTTCAATCTCCCGACCGAGTGTCTTCTCAAGATACTCCTCGAGAGGACGATTGTTTTTGATGACAGTGGCGGCGTTCTCGTCCGGTAGCAACGCGACGCGCAATGTCTCTGGATTTGAGCCAGCATGCGCCAACGAACTCCAGCCAAGAACGGCGAGGAATGCGAGGGACAGAAGCTTCTTCATAATGCGGCCTCCATGGCAGCTAAAGGTTGATCATACTCGTAGTTGGACAAATCTTGTGTTGTGGTCGGATTTCTTGGGGCGCTGCGGTAGATCGACGCACACATTTGATCGGTCAGTTCGTCGACAGCGGCGTCCGCAACCACTTCCCCGTCGCGCATAGCAATGACCCGGTCGCCGAACCGGCGAGCTAGATCGATCTGATGAAGGCTGATCACAGCAGTGATGCCGTCGGCTGTGCATATTTCGCGAAGCTGCGACAGGACCTCGACAGCCGTTTCAGGGTCCAGACTTGCAACGGGCTCATCTGCAAGGACCAGTTGGGGCTTCTGGACCAGCGCGCGCGCAATGCCCACCCGTTGCTGCTGACCGCCGGATAGTTGATCCGCCCTGACGAGAGCCTTATCAAGAAGGCCTACGCGTTCAAGGCATTCCAACCCCAGCCTTCGATCCGAACGCGGCATAGGGAACAACGTACGCCAGCCAGAGTGGTAGCCCAGGCGGCCCGTCATGACGTTGTCGAGCGCGCTCAAGCGCCCTATGAGTTGGTGCTGCTGGAATATCATCCCAGTTCGCCTTCGGTGAATGCGAAGCTTAGTTTCCGCATCCAGAGCACCAATATCGTTAGAAGTGATCGAACCAGACGTCGGCGCAACCAAGCCGTTGAGTGTCCGGATGAGGGTAGATTTGCCTGCGCCGGATCTACCGAGGAGCACGACGAACTGACCCTGGTTGAACGTCAATGTCGTTGTCTTCAAAGCTTGGGTGCCGTTGGCATAGGTCACGGCAACTCCGTTCAGAGCCAGCATCACAATAATCCTGATCGTTAGTGGTGCATCGATTGAATATTTGCATCACTATGGGCGACATATGACGTCCGTTTATCAGGCTCGTGAAACTTCAATGACAGCACTTAAACTCAGCTCTACCTCCTCGCGTAGCTGCGATGGAGAAATTTCACCCAGAGCCGCCTGATCATGACGGCCCGGTCCCAATTCTACACCACCTTGACGGATGCTATCCCATATTCGGCCAGATAAACCGGCCCTTCTCCAGCCGCCGGGTAAAAAGGCAGGCGCCCAGACCATCATGCCAGATGATCTTCAAAATATCCGATCTGCGGCCCCTGAAGACGAAGAGATGCCCTGACAACGGATCATGCTGCAGAACCTCCTGCACCCGAAGCGCCAAGGAGGGAAAGCCACAGCGCATGTCCGTATATCCGCGCCTTCCTGGCGGGCACCCTTGATCCCGAATATTCCCGTCAGCTGACCGAGCAACTACGACAGGCAGGCGTCCCGGTTTGACCATGCCGTCGCTGGCAATTAATCTGAGCACGTGGCGGATGTTTGCAAGCAGACCCGGATGTTTGCGAGCACATTGGCAAAGAGCGTGAGCACGACGCCCGCTCCATTGTCAGATAATTCGAGCAGAAAATGCCGATGTTTGCGAGCAGAGGCGCTTATGTTGGCAAGCCGCTACATCTACCGGGCGTCCGGGCTGAACCTGCTGATCAATGCCATCGTCTACTGGAACACTCTCTATCTCGAACCGGCCTTCGCCGAACTCAACCGGGAGGGTATCGCCACGCCGCCCGACCTAGTCAAACACATCACCCCGCTCGGGTGGCAACACATCAGTCTCACTGGCGATTACATCTGGACCTCGACGGAAAGCCTCGATCTCAGGCCGCTACGGCGCGAAACATCCATCCTCGCAGCGTGATCACCATACGTTCTCAAAAGTCGGACAGATTCAACACTTTCGTGTCGTGACGCCAATCTTCATTGATATGGTCGTCTTCGATGGGGAACCGAAGAGGACCGGGGAGCCATGTCTTTCCGACCAGCGCCCTTTCGGCCAACGTCACGGCTTCAGCTTTGGTGGCTTTAAGTGCTGCCTTGATGACGGTTTTTGCGCAACCAGCATCCTCCATGACCTCGGCAATCTGCACCTTGGACAAGCGGGAGAGGAAGGGTGCTCTAGCCTCCCAATGCTTGTTCATGTCGATTTTCAGGGCTGCGGCCAGCTGATCGGCATGGGCCAGCCGCTCGCGGTCATGATCGTGTTTGGCCTCGACTGCGTTGATATTGGCGGCGGTGACGACCGCCAGCAGTTCGAGAAGGTCGGGCAATTGCTGCTCCAGCAGCCATTGCCAAAGATCACCCGGATTGCCGGGGAGCTTGTAGCCCCATGTCTCGTGAATGCGGGTCCATTCGTTGAGGGCATCGCAAGCGTCCGCTTCCTTGATCGAAGGGGCGAGGTCTTTCAACTGCCCGCCGATCTCGATGGCGGAGCCGATCCGCCAATAGCCGTTCCCGGTCAGGAAGGTTTTCAGGACAAGCGGATAGAGCATGACGGCAAGCGCCAGTTCGGGCCGCTGCGTCAGTTCATTGCGCATGGCGGCGGTGCGGATCGCCGTCAGTTCCTCGATCAGCGCAGCGGAATAGGCCATGACACCATGCCTTTCGCAAATTCCGGGACCGGCCTTTCTGGCATTGGCATGGACCGTGCATGCTGGCATCGTCCTGACCGGCATCACCGTTTGCGGTGTCCAGATTGCGCAAGGCGCGTAGCGCGGCCAGGTCGTCGGGCTGAACAAGCCCCAGCTCGATATGCATGGTGCCATCGTGCGCAATGGTGACGATGCAACCGGCCAGCGCCTTTTCCTCGGTATCGTAGACCTTTCCCGCGTTCTTGATATCCTCGATGCGCTGTTCGACCCGGGCAAGCTCGGCCTCGTCGGTATCAATGGCCGAATCGCCCTCGGCATAGTCCTCGATCCGGCCCGCGATCTCATCGAACTGTTCAGCAAGGCTGGCAAGCTCGGTCTGCTCGGCTTCGGTCGGGGCATGGCCGATAGGGAAGATACGGGCGAAACCACCATTATGGATGGCCGATGTTCCAAGGCTGGTATCCACCCATTTCCACCCCTTGATTTTTAGGGGTTTTGTCTTCTGTTCAAGCACCTCCGTCGCCAGCTTGGTCAGAAGCGCCCGATCCGTCAGGAATGTGCTATCGGCCTCGCCAAACAGGTCACGCGCGATCGTGCCACCCGCCGCTTCGTAAGCCTCGACCCCGACGAACAGGGCAATCTTGTCTGTGCTGCGGACGTGATCGCGGGTCAGGGCGGCGCGAAGCGAATGAGGATCACGGTTCCATGATTGTGTGTCGAACCATGCCCGGTCCTGTGCATCGTGATCGTCGCTGATCGCCAGCGCCTTGGCCTGATCAATGCGGATTGCATCCAGCGCCTTCGAATTAGGGGATAGATTGTCCGAGCCCTGGCGCACGTGACCGACTGGCCGAAACCAGATGGCTCCGGGGTCATGACCTGGCCGATCTGCTGACGATCTGATCTCATCGATGCCTGGCCGCGTGTTTCGGCAAGGCCTCTTTTGGACTATGCCGCTGCGTGATTGCGGTGACGGCGAGGGAACCCTGGCACGAGGTGCAACAGGGCAGCAAAGCGCCGCGATCCGGCAACCACTTCGTATTTGTTGCCCCTCGCGACTTTCCTGACGGTCAGATTTTGGATCAGACCATGCGCCTCGATGCTAGCGGCAAGTTCAGGAATGGTCATGGCGGCATTGCGCTTACGCACGTTCTTAGAACTGGCCACCAGCTTGGAAAGCGGAATCTGCTGTGTGTCATGCATGAGGGAGGTAACCGGGGCCGCTGCGGCGACCTCGATGGCGATGGTTTCGGCAGTTTCGGGCATGGTGATAACGTTCATGGGATTTAGTCCTCATGTTGGTGTGATCGGAAAATGTCAGTGGGAGAGGGAGCGGCCGTCAGGCGTAGCCGGTCCAGTTGATCGGGCGACCGTCCCAAAGGAAGGCGGTTCGCACATTGTCGATGCGCACAGATTTGGAGCGCCCGTTAACGCGGCGGCGCAGGGGTTGGCCGGTGAAGGCGTCGAGATGGGGATCGTTGCCGGTTGGCCGCCCTTGTCGGGGAGATTTCCGACCGGCTCGACCGGCCGCCGATGATGGCGGTCACCTGATAGAAATTGATGTTGGTCTGGTCGTAGCCCCATGAGGCATAGAGGATGTGGCCGGTCTCGAAACCGTGGGGCTTCTTGCGCTCGTCGCGGCGTTCCCGCTTCCATTCCGACCAGCGCCGCCGCCCCTCGAAATGCTCGCGGATTTTGCGCTCTCGGGCGTCCGTGCTGGCAAAGCTATGATGCCAGTCTGGCTTTGCAGCCTTGCCGTGGAAGGCCATGGCGGCGGGTCGCCCCTTATGGCTGGTGAAGATGTAGACAATGCCGTCGCTGGCCTTGTCGGCGATCTTCACGGAACCGCTCGGGATGTAGAATTCGCGGGAGGGAGCGAAGCGCATCATTCGGCGTCCTCCCACTCGTCGGCATAGACGGCGGCCGAGCCGATCCCGGCTACATGACGGGCGCATGTACCGCCGCAAATACCGTCCTCGTAGGCCGGAAAATACCGGTCATAGGCGACATCGAAATCCGGCAGGTCGCCGTTGAGCCGCGCCAGCTCGCCCGCGAAGCTAAAAAACCATTCCTCGAAAGTAGGTTCGCACATTCCCTTGTCCTTTCCTTTTTGGACTGCGAAGCAGGACCTCGTCCTGCTTCCCGGGGCCGCGCGAGCGGTGGGTTGGAGGGGGAAAATAGCCTTCGCGGGGAACCAGCTGCACGGAACGCAGCGCAGCGCAGTGGAGGAAGCTGGGCGGAAGGCTATTTTGGGGGCGAGAAGGGCAACGCCCTCGGTTCCCCCATCAGGCAGACGAACTCGCGCAATCGCGCGTCATGTCCCCGGCAGTCGCCGGAAGCACGAAGGATCGTCACCGCTCGTCGGCGGAAACCCGCCTGCGGGGTTCCGTGAAGGCGCGGCAAAGCCGCGGCGGAATAGAGCCTGGACCGGAACGGGCGTGCCGATAGATTTTCATGTGACAACGAAAAGCATGTTGGGATACCCACTTGCACTTTACGCAATTTTTCAGTACATAAATCCTGTATTTTGCAATTTGATGCGGAGCGCACTGTGGAGCATTTTATCAAGAAACGGTTCCCGCCGGCCTTGTTCAAGAACCTCTTTCTGGATCTGGAAGACAGGCTGCGCGCCTCCGCCCTCAAAGCCTTTACGATGGTTCGAGATCACGCCGGGCTTGATCCGAAGGGAAGTCGGGAATTGGAAGGGCAGGCCCGCTTTCGTATGATGGAGAAAGCGTTTCGGGAAACCTGTGAGCTTCACGGTGGCAAGCTGCTCGAGAACGGCATCATTCCACTCACCGATCTGAAGATCTTCCAGCCCTTCATGCGGTTTGAAGTGAACGGGCAGGGAGTGATCTTCGGCCTTGCAGCTATGCCTGAGCCGAAAACGCTTCCCGTCAAGAATATGTCGCGCAAGGCTGGCGTAACGCTCAATTACTACCTCTCACCGCGTCTGGACCTTGATGGGAGCGGTCCCAAGATCGGCGACATTTTTGTTCTGCTGCTTGTCGCTCGTGACCGGGAAAAGGCAGGCAAGATCAGCGAATTCGCAATTGGTGTGATCGATGCTGGCTATGAACAGTATCTTTTTTACGAGACGCTCGACAAATACCTTGAAGGCTATGCCGATGAGCCGGTAATTGCCCCGGCGCCATCGTCTGGGACCGGCGCGAAGGCACCTGTCATCAGCCTGAAGAAGACTATCAAACCGTTTGTGCCGCCGGAACAGCCTGACAGCGGTGATGACAACGAGAGAGATACAAAGTGACCCGTGCTGATAAAGCCGGGGAAGGAAATGCATGCGTGTAGGAACTCCGGGGTTCGTCCCTGAAAGATTGATTGAGGCTAGAGCAGCACGAAGAATTCTAAGCAAAAAGGCATTAGCTACCCTGATCAGCGTCAACCCTAGCACCGTCACCCGCTGGGAGGACGGGACCAGCGCCCCTGATGCCGATGCCTTAGCCGAATTGGCGGCTCACCTTCACGTTCGCAGAGAGTTTTTTCTTAGACCGGTCGCCAACAGCGACCGGCCTCTGTTTTATCGTACCTTAGCATCGACCCTGGTGAAAGACTTGAACTACCAGGAATCCCAGATGCGCTGGCTGCAAGAGATCAGCAGCATTGTAGAGCATTATGTGGATTTCCCGGAGGTCGAGATTCCGGATGTATTGCAGGGAGCGTCTTACAAGCAGCTCCGCGACGAGGATATCGAGCAGATTGCCTCCGACCTGCGCGCCCATTGGAGCGTTGGTGATGGTCCATGTATCGATATGATGCCGCTACTCGAACGGATCGGGTGTATTGTCGGCTCTATTGAAATGGGAACATCCAAGCTGGATGGGCTGTGTAGCTGGGCTCAAGGCAGCGACCGGCCGCACATTTTGTTGTCGACAGACAAGATGTCGTTCCCGCGCCGGCAGATGGATGCCGCGCACGAACTCGGCCATGCAATCCTGCACCGCCATGTAACCGAGGAAGAGCTGAAGAAGGATCTCAAGGAAATCGAGCGCCAGGCGTTTCGGTTTGCGAGCGCTTTCCTGATGCCGGCAACGACATATTCCTATGAGGTGAAAAGCGCGTCGCTTGCGTCTCTACTATCTTTGAAAGAGCGCTGGCGGGTTTCGGTAAAGGCGCAGATCCGGCGCCTTTCGGATCTGGATATCATCCCCGCAGACCATGCGACATCACTTTACAAGCTGTATTCGGCCAAGGGATGGAGCCGGGAAGAGCCTCTGGATAAGAACTGGCCGATCTCGGAGCCGACAGTTCTTGCCAACGCCCTGCAGCTGATCGTCGACTCTGCCGTGCGCAGCAAATCCGACCTCCTGAGTGTAGAATTCACCATGAAGGCCGGCGACATAGAAAACCTAACCGCCTTGCCGCCAGGATGGTTCTCAAGAAATGCGGAAATCATAGGGCTGAAGCTGCGTGCAACCGTGACAGATCGCACCACCGGTGAAGCATCAACGATTTTGCCGTTCCCATCGCGGAAGGGTTAGGTTTGCTCAACATAAGGTACGATCATGGAGAAGGGCTGAAATCCTGCCGGAAGGCGCCCCCCTCGATGGCGGCGTCAATCCTTTGAAAGGCAGGCTTTATACCGATCTCCATGATATCAAGCAGACCGTAATCGTTTGTGCGTTGCGCCTCGTCTTGGAACCAGGTTAGCCAGTCTATGACGCCTTTTTTGCCTTCCAACTTTTCACGCATGGCTTCTACTACTAACTCAACGCATGCATTTGTAAGATTCGACTTGGCGTCTTCTATTTCTTTTTGCAACGAAGCCTTCTTCTTCCGCAGCGATTTCCCAGCATCGGGCGACAACGTTTTCAGAAGCTTTGAAAGCCCATCAAAATAGAGCCCCGCGGCATCGAACATGGAGAAAATAATTTCTTGCGCAGACTGGCTCACATCCGGCATGCGATTATTATCACTGATCGATTTTGCCGAAACTGCTTCGGAATCTTTATATTCGTGTACCTGTGACCTCAGCTCACGCTTATAGTTGTCGAGAAGGCGAAGCGTTGGTCTATTGTGATTTAAATTTGCCACCGCCCAACTACTCCACAAATGATTTCTTAAATCAAAATTCGCTCGATTTCATCTAAGCTTACATCATCACTTCGGCGATCATAGAGCTGCGTAGTCCGTGTAGATGAGTGATTAGCAATATTGGCTGCCTTTTCCAGCGTTCCACCGTTTTTCAGGTAGGCTGTGATACCCGTCGCCCGAAAGGTGTGATTGCACACGGCCGTGCTGATGCCTGCCGCAACCGCACGACGCTGGATCATTGCATAAGCGTTAGCCTGCGGCAGAGGATTGCCGGAGAAGTGATCAGTGCCGCGCCGGATAGTCTGAAACAAGGGCGCTCGGGGCATATCCTGCAGGCCGGCCGCCTCGATAAAGTCGTCTAGGTAGGCTTCAAGCGAATGATGACAGGGCAGCTCAACCTGCTTGCCACCTTTTTCGTGCAACCGAACCCATAAGCGGCGGTTCTGGCTGTATACGTCACGCACCTCCATGCTCGTCGCGGCACCAATGCGGGCGAACGTGTAGGTCATAAGGCCGATCAGGGCACGATCACGCTTGCCTATCAGTGTGTCAGTGGAAATGCTGTCCAGGAGCTGGCGGGCTTCCTCGGCCGAGAGGGCAGGGGTCTTACCGCGTTTACGGGAGTGCTTCGGGCCGCGTACAGAATGGGCGGGATTGGTCGTCATAGTCTGTCCCGTGACGAGCCAGTCGAACAGGTGCCGCACCGCTGCCAACCTTTGTTTGACGGTCGGCGCCGAATGCGTGTGCGTCATTTCCTCAACCCAGCCGGCAACATGAATAGGGGTGATCGTGTCGAGGGAGCGAGCGCCTCGCGCATCGCACCAGCTTAGGAATTCTGAAGCAGCTTTGAGGTACGATCGGCGGGTATTCTGATTACGAATCCGGGCGGTGAAAAATTCAAGGAACCGCACTCGTACCCGCTCTGCGCTTTTCGCAATTGCGACCGGCAATATCTCCGCGTCGGATACAATGACGAAGCTCATTGCGCCCGCCCCCAAGTCCAGCACTCCTCGCGGCAAGCATGATGAAACGCCAGCTCATCCGCAAAGGAGCGACCGATCCGCCGCGAGCCTTCGGCAAAACCGGAAAGGGCATTCTTCTCCAGCTCGCCATCCTGCAGGCCGCTTTGGTTGACGCAGATTGCAGTCAGTAACGGCAACTGTCGCGCATGGCAGATTTCCAGAAGCCGATCCAGATGACCATGTTTTCCGTTCATCTGATGCCGCGCCTTGCTCCACTCGACGCCGCTTGCTTTTGCCAGGTCGCCATAGGTGATGCAGATCCCTGAAATCGCCGCCTTCTTTAGGGCGGAGAGCGATTTCTCAAGATCGAGCCCCTGTCGCTTGCCGGAGCGACGGCCGCGCTCTTCAAGGAGTTTATAATAAAGCGCAGCCTCGGTCTGGCCGTGCTTCTCAAAGTTCACGATCCACTGATCGATTTCGATATCTGTTTTCTTTAGAAAATCCGTCATAGCCGCACCGCTCGTCAAAGCCCGCGCATAATGGTCTCGATCACCGTAATAGGAACTGCATCGTCGATCGCGTGAAGGATCGCTCCGTTTTGGGAGCCGTCCCGGATTTCGATCTGCTGCGAAGCATGATCATAGCGGAAAGCATAGTCTTTGCCGCCGACCTTGATCCAGAGCATGTTAGCGGGTGAGCCGGCATATTGGCGTATCCGGATCGAATCCGCATCGGCCCGCCAGATGATACCGCCGAGCACCGTTAGCGCCGATCCCTTGACGTTGCCGGCATGGTGTTCGGCTCTGTCCATCACGCCCTTTGCATATTCATTGAGTTGTTGCACGTCTTTCGCGGTAATCGCCATTCTACCCTCTCCCATATATATGATAATGTCCTTTATCATATATATGGGAGGTTGCAATTCTCCGATATCATGAGAGCAGTGTATACCTGGTCCTAAAAGGGATGCTTTAGTCAGCAGGTGGAAAGGACCTATCCGCCAGATCTTGTCGAGTGTCGATTATCAGTATATGGCTATTTAAGGTGAAGTCGCTCGGATTCTAAGTCAATGCACCCAGGGTCTCTCGTTCGGAAAGATTGCCTTGATAAGTATAACTTGAGCGTGACCGAAGCTGCGCGAGTCTTAGGCGTGGATCGGCAGACGCTCAGCAATTTGCTTAATGGGCGTTCGGGTATCTCGCCAGAGATGGCGCTCCGTTTAGAGAAAGCCTTCGGGCGACCAGCCCGCGAGTGGTTAGTGCGTCAGCTCGATCATGAGTTGTCTGAGGTCATGCGTCGGACAGATGAAATTAGGGTTGAGCCTTTCCGTGCTTCAACCGCGGAAGGTGGAGTGTAGGTTATGTTGGGGCTAACATTAAGAGAGGAATTTCGGGGCAAGCGCCTCAAAGGCACGGCTATCGAATTGTCAAATGATCAGCATACGGGGGCGACCCAGATTGCTGCTACGCAGTTTCTAAAAATCACCTATCCCACTCATGACCTACTGAAAGGGATTGAGGCGGTAGGTCCCAACCAAGGTCGCCCTGTAGTTGTTATCGGAGACCGCGGTCTCGGTAAATCGCACTTGATGGCAGCGCTCTATCATGCGGTGACTGACCCCACATCAACAGGGGGATGGCTCAGGGAGTGGGCCGCGAGGCTGGCTGATCCGAAGATCGGCAGCATCGCCCTGCGGGATGGAATGCACGTCATCGGCGAAAGCCTGCACCGTCAACGCTACAAGTTTCTGTGGGACGTGCTGTTCGAGAACCATCCCCACGGCTCTTTCATCAAGGGTAAATGGGAAGGTCAGGGCACATCCCAGACCGAAATTCCATCCGACAAACTCATAATGGAGCTGTTGGAGCACAAGCCTACGATGCTACTTCTGGACGAATTTCAGACGTGGTACGATGGCCTGACAAATACCAAACAATATCCATGGAAGCATTGGGCGTTCAATTTTATCCAGATCCTTTCCGAGATTGCCAAAGAACGCCCTGACCTTCTAGTGCTGGTGATTTCGGTGAGGAATGGCGGCAGTGACGCATATCAGCAGGTACATCGCGTAAACCCGGTAGCCATCGATTTTAAAGCGGGGGGTAGCGCAGAACGCATCCAGCAGGATCGGCGCCGGATGCTACTCCACCGCTTGTTCGATAATCGTCTTCAGATCGCCAATAGCACCATTGAAGCGCTCGTCGCGCAACACGTTTCCGAGTCTTTCCGCCTTCTCGACGTGCCACCGGCCGAGCAGGATCGCAAACGTCAGGAATTCACTGAGTCCTGGCCCTACGCCCCGCATCTGCTGCGCTTGCTTGAAGAGCAGGTGCTTATCGCCACCGATGCGCAGGAAACGCGCGATCTGATCCGAATCTTAGCGAACCTGTTCAAGAGTCGTGGCGAGAATGCCCCGCTGCTCACCGCAGCCGATTTCCGGCTGGATGATGAGACTTCGGGCATTGGCGCGTTGCTAGAAGCTGTTGCCAACCAGCATCACCGCACACTGCGCGAGAAGGCACAGCAGAATATCATCTCAGTGATGGAAGCGAGGCACGATTACGCCAGTGTCGCGCCGCATCTGCAAGAGATCGTCGGCGCATTGTGGCTACGCTCAATTGCCGTGGGCAATCTTGCCGGAGCGGAGCCAGCCATGCTGCAACTGGACATCACCCGCTATAAGCCGGTGGATGACAACGCTTTTCAGGTCGAACTTGCGACCATTATTGAGAACAGTTTCAACATCCACCAGGAAGGCGCCAAGCTGCTTTTCCGGGAGGAAGAGAACCCCCGCGCCAAAGTGATCGCTTACGCGCGCAACGACAAGCTGTTCGCCGATGGAGCCGATCAAGCGCAGCTAGCCAGACAGGTCCGCTACGTCATTGCTGGCAGCGACGAGGTTGCCAAGACTTTTCGTGTGATCGCTCTGCCGAGAAATTGGTCCAATGATCCGTGGACCCTGCTTGATGATGTCGAGCATCCTGACCGATGGGACGATCGCCTTCCTATTCTTGTGCTGCCCGAGGAACCGGACAAGCTCGATGCCACATTGGGGCGTTGGCTCAAGGAGCAATTGCAGAAGCGCCGCAATACCGTGCGCTTTCTGTTGCCACGTGCCGGCAGCACAAATACTTTTCTGGACCGCGAGCTGCTTATTCTAGCCCGAGCAGAAATGAAGGCGCAGGAGTGGGGTGCCCAAAACCCTGAATACAGGAAGCTGCATAAGGAATTTGAGAGCACCCTGCGCGACAATCTTAAGAAGCGGTTCGACCGCTTTGCGGTCCTGTCGCGCTGGAATTTCGCGGACCCAGCGCAATGCAAATTCAGCGTCGAGCGACTCGACAAACAAGGGTCCCAGATCCCCGAGGCAATCGAAGAGGTGTTGACCAGCGATCTCTTTGTACCCGAGGATTTTGAAGAATTGGTGATCGATTTCGCCAACAACAACGAATCGGTCGGCAAGCTGCTGCGCGAGCTGCAGGAACCGCGCGCCGCTGGCCAGGATTGTATCCCGTGGCTAGGCGAAACCGCGATGAAAGAGCGATTGCTGCGCCTGTGTGCCAGGGGCAAGGTCGCTCTCAACGTGCGCGGGATGGAATATCTGCAAACCCATACAGGCGAGGATGAAGATACGGCATGGCGACGCCTACGCCCCAAGCTCTCGCTCACGGGGCGGCATCTCGACGATGTGTTTGTGATGTTGCCCTCCGCCGTATCTGTGACGGGCGGGGCTAATCAGTCATCCCCGCCCACGACAGCAGGAGGCGGGCTTTTCGGTGGTAACGGTACGGTTCTGCTAACACCTCCCACACCGCCGATGCCAGCGGGCGATGGAATGACCAGTTCTCCTCCTAATCCTGAGCCGGGCGGTATCTTTGGCGGCGGTGGTCCCACCACTCCATCGCACATCCCACTAGCCAATCCAGCTACCTCGCCCTTGAACCTGATAGGCAGGATCGAGAGTTGGGGAATCGGACCAGCCACGCGCGTTGCCGATGTGTCGATCAAGGTGTCGGCCGCCACCGGCGCGCAGCTCAAGGAATTACTCAGGAAGCTGCCGGAAGGCATGACCTTTGAGCTGAACCTTAAGAAGGAGGGTGATTGATGGCCCTCTCGGTCAGTGCGCTGCACACTCTTGAGCAAGGGACGGAAACCGATGCTTGGCGGGTTATTGTCGACCACGCGGTCGAGGTGGCATGCAAGCCCTTGACCGTAGGCAATGCGGCAAGCGAGGTCGTCAGGCGAGACCGTGAAATTGGTGAGTTGGATCTGTTCCTGTCATCCAGCGGTTGGGATTTGTGGTGGGCCTTCGGCGGAAGCGTCGAACGGACTTCGGATCGATTAGGGCGCTGGTGGGCGGAACCTTTCAGCGCCAAGGCGCTGCTGATCCTTGATGGACTTTCGCTGCGTGAACTGCCATGGCTGTTACAGGGAGCTAAGGAACGCGGCTTTACCCTTCATGAGGTTAGCGCCCACGGTTCCGAACTGCCGGGCGAAACCGACGAATTTGCACATGCTCTCGGGTTTCCCAGCCGCAGCAAGCTCCAGAACAATGGCGGCGGTCTGGCTCATCGGCTGCAACCAGCGCAGACGGAAACCGTCGATCTGCCATGGAAGGACTGCGAGGCCCTGATCGGCAACGCGCCCAATCAAATCTTCTGGCACCATTGGCCCGACGCCAAGCTGCACGACGGCTCGGGCGCCGGCCAAGGGCTGGAACCATTGACGAGAGATGCTGCCGAGCAGCTAACTAGCGATGATTTTTGGGCCTTTGTGGAACGCCTTGCCACAGGGCGACGGTTGGTCATAACCTCCGACCACGGCTATGCCGCCACGGGATATTTTCCAGATGCGGATGGCGAGGTCGGTCAGTTTCTCAAACAAACTTTTTCCAGCGGGCGCAGCAAGCTTGGTGCAGGTGATACCGGCCCCTTCGTGCCGCCCGTAGCGCTGCAAATCGACAGCCCGCACGGCGCACACCTGTTGGCGTTGGGCCGCAGAAAATGGCGCAGCCCCGGCGGCTACCCGACACTCACGCATGGCGGACTATCGCTATTAGAGGTGTTGTCGCCCTTCGTCGAGCTGACCAAGTAAGGATTACGGTTAATGGCCACCAAGAAAGAAATACTTGCACAAGAGGTCGCCAGAGCCGTCGGCGCCGGCAAGGCTGTTGCGCTCGAGACCGTCGACTTCAACGATCCGAACCGCCCCAAAACCTGCCTGGAAGTCGATTTCCCGATTTTGCCGGTCAATCAGGTCGCGGTGATTGAAGGCAATTCGGGCAAGCCGATCTACCATATGTCGAAGTGGTGGGCGCGGCGGCGCTCCAGCGTGTTTCGTTCGATGCTGATTGCCGCCGCTACCAGGGCGCCGGAAGATCCTTCCCATGCGGCCAAGCTGGTCTGGGACAACTATTACGCCAATCACCAGAAGAAGGGCGCGTTCAAGAACCTCAAGGTCGCCGACATCTTCATGGGCGGCGGCACAACGCTCGTAGAAGGTTCACGCCTCGGGATGCAGATGGTCGGCAACGACCTGAACCCGGTGGCATGGTTTGTGGTTAAGCAGGAACTGGCCGACGTCGATCTGGATGAAGTGAAAAAGCTCCTCGCTGACATCGAGGCCGAAGTTAAGCCGCAGATCATGCCGTATTATTATTGCGATGGCCCGGAAGGCGAAAAAGGTACGTGGACGCATCTGCCGACGAATAAGGTGATGCCCACCAATTTCGACCCGCTATCGATCCCACGAGATGAGCGCAAGGACTATAAATACGAAGGCCCGGAAATCATCTACACCTTTTGGGCCAAACATGGCCCATGTCAGGTGACAGGTTGCGGCCATCGTACGCCGATCATGACCAGCCCGGTGATGGCGGTGAAGACGCTCACCGTCAAACATTGGGAACATAGCTGCCGCGAGTGCGGTGCTGATTTTCATGTCGAGGAAGACGCCGCGCGGATGGCACCCGACGTGCCGCTTTACGTTGCGCCAAGCGAGACACCGTATTCCGTGCTCGACCCGAAGAAGCATGTCGTCTGCCCACACTGCGGTCACACGGAGATGGTAAAGCTCGGCAAGGGCAAGAACAAGAAGGTGGAACTGAGCCTGCTGGTGCATCCGGAATGGCTGGCCGGCGAGGCGAAACAGGATGCGAGCGGCCAACCCTACGGTGGCTCGGCGCAAGATGATGTCTCGGCTACTACGCGATGGGACGCAGTGCGTGCCTCGAAGATTCGTTTTTTGGAGATACGTGGCACCTTGCCGGACGAGGTGACTGACCCGGAAACGGGCATCACGTTCGCGCCGGGAAAAGGCACGGTTCCGAAGAAGTCGCACTATGCTTGCTCGGCGTGCGGCACCGTACAGGATGTGCTAACTACCATCAAAGCCACCGGCAAGACCGGGCCAATGGCAGCCTATGCTGTGCAGGGATATGCGCCCAAGCGCAATGCCGCAAGGAAGCCCTACAACGGGCGTTTTTTTGCTACCTATGGAGCGGCGCACGCGCGGCAGTACGACACCGCGTTTGCCGAATGGGAAGCGCGAAAGGACGCTGACCTCAAAGACTATTGGCCGCGCTCTGAACTGCCCTACGGCTTCATGACGCATCATCTACAGGGCGGTGTGCCGAACCACGGTTTCACGCACTGGTGGACAATGTTTAATCCCCGCCAATTGCTCGTTCATTCCCTTTTGCTCAAGTCCATCGTCGAGTCTGGCGACTACGAATGGAAGACGCGCGAATATGTTCTTGGCGCATTTCAGCAATATCTGCGTAATCAGAGCCAATTCACCCTATGGAATGTGCAGGGTGATAAGCTGGAGCCACAGTTTGCGAATAATAATTTCCATCCGAAATCCACTGTTGTCGAGAATTGTGTATTCCCGGCATTGGGACGCGGAAATTGGCTGGCTTGTATCGAAGGGATCGTTGAGGGACGCGAGTGGGCGGCCCAGCCTTGGGAAGCGGTAAGCCTTGAGACACTGAAGCGGCGCGATGCAACCTTGGCCGAGTCAATTTCAGGTAAGAGCGAAAAAGTCTATCCTGGCGATCCCGTCGGCGAAGTTGGCGTGTACCAAGGCTCTTCCACCGACCTCACACATGTTCCTACGGCCAGTCTTGATCTAGTCATCACCGATCCACCCTTCGGGGGCCTGCTACACTATTCGGAGCTATCAGATTTCTTTTACGTTTGGCTGCGCCTAGTGTTGAAGGACAAGTACCCGGACTACTTCCAGGCCGACTACACGCCCAAATCCCTGGAAGCGGTTGCCAACAAGGCGCGCGAACCGGAAGACCCAGATGGCTTCTATCAACGCCTGCTCACGCAGTGCTGGCGAGAGGCCCATCGTGCTCTCAAGCCTAGCGGCATCCTGGCCTTTACCTTCCATCATAGCGAGGATGAGCCGTGGGTTGCGGTCCTAGAGTCGCTGTTTGACGCTGGTTACTACCTCGAAGCAACCTATCCAATCCGTTCCGACGAGACCAAGGGTGATGGCGAGTTCGGCTCGAAGACCATCGAGTACGATATCATCCACGTCTGCCGCAAACGTACGGACGAGCCCAAACCCGTGAGCTGGGGCCGAATGCGGCGTGAGGTGATGGGCGACGTGCGCCAGTTGCAGGCCATGCTGGAAAACCATGCTAAGGAGGGCCTGCCCGCCGCAGACCTTCAGGTAATCAGGCGCGGCAAGGCGCTGGAATATTTCTCGCGCCACTATGGCAAGGTTTATGTGGATGAAGGGCGGGCCATTTCCGTCAAGGATGCGCTGGTCGGTATCAATCAGCTCATCGACGATGATGCCGACAAAGGCAAGGAACCGCCTCCGGTCAACGCAGAGCCGTTCACGCGCCAGTTCCTACGCACCTTCGGCAGCGCGGTCGATCTCCAGCGCGATCAGTTACAGAAATTCTTGAAGGGGTCGATCACCACGCCGGACGAGTTTGTGCAGCGTGGTTGGTGCGCGGAGAAGAACAAGATCTTCACTCGTGCCGACCCATTGGAATTCGCGCGTGAATGGTCGGGCAAGCATCGTCGCCGTCTGACCTCCGATCTGGATCAAGCGCTAGTGCTGATCGGCGCTTGCTTCGATAACAGCGGAATCAATGCCTCGGACACGCTGAGGAACGAAAACTTCAAGCCGCACGTTGCGTTGCGACCACTTCTGGAATGGCTTCACCGCAATGGTCCGGACCAGACCACCCGCAACGCGGCCTCTCGGGCGGTGTCGATCTATAAGACTTGGCAATCCAGCCAGGCGCCTCAGCCCGTTCAGGCATCGCTGTTCGGTGACGACGAGGATTATGCGCGATGAGGCAACTACTGGACACGGTATGGCAGCGGCGCGGCGCCAGCTGGGTGTGGGACGAGGAAGCCCGCAACCAGATTTGCACGGCCAGCGAAGTCTGGAGTCTGCGACAGTTTCTGCGAGCGGTCGGCAACTGGCCGGACGATCTACCGAGCAATGGAGGAAAGACGCTGGTAGTTGCGGGGTTGGATGGTAGTCTCGACCTGCTTACCCCTGCAGATGCCGAGGCATGGCTGGGCGACGCAATCAAGCCCGCGATCCTTTCCTTTCAGGACGAGTACGAAGGCGACGCCGCGCTGGCCTTCTGGTTGCCCGGCGGCCACAACCGCATCAAGGCGCAGGCGGCCACAGATGAGGTTAGCTGGTTGTGCCATGCGCCTCACGGCCATCAGATCGACTTAGGCCGCGTCCTGTGGGGACAGGCAAACGAATATCCGCAGGAGATCCTGCTGCGCGATGGCGGCAAGCCGGCGGGTCTGTTCCACCTGCGGATAACGTGAGGTGGTGGCTTGACGGCAGAGGTTCAGTTCCAGCCTGGTGAGCGCATCACCCACCACGAGCATGGTCAGGGCGTCGTCCTTGAGCAGGCTCGTGACGGCTATCTGCGGGCCTTCTTCAGTGTCGGGGAACGCCGTGTCCCGATTGCTTCACTGAGGCGTGAGCTAACACGCACCGAGCGTATCCTGCGGGCGGTGGAGGGCAACGCGGAACGCAGCCGCAAGGCGTGGCTATCTTACGAAGCGCACGCGCTTCCTGTGATGGAAAGCGCCTCGGCTCTGACCTCAGCCAAGATCGATCTCCTACCGCACCAAGTTGTCCTCACCCATCGCATCGCCACGGCTTCACCCCGACGTTATCTGATCGCCGACGAGGTGGGGTTAGGCAAAACCATCGAAACCGCGCTGATCTTGCGCGAGCTTGCCAGCCGGGGCGAATTAAACCGCGCCTTGATGGTCGTGCCCGCCGGCCTCGTGAACAATTGGCACCGCGAACTGAACGAGGTGTTCAATCTCGATTTCGAGGTGTTCGGCTCCGAGGGCGACATCACCGATCGCAAGACCAACGCTTTTGCGAAGCACG
Source organism: Aminobacter sp. SR38 (assembly GCF_014843375.1). NCBI lineage: Bacteria > Pseudomonadati > Pseudomonadota > Alphaproteobacteria > Hyphomicrobiales > Phyllobacteriaceae > Aminobacter > Aminobacter sp. SR38. The sequence goes on along the minus strand of NZ_CP062118.1, from coordinate 25,663 downwards.
ATCGGCTAATCGCGAGCATCGACACGTTGAAGCGACCGGCGCGCATCAAGCGGCTGCTAGATGCGCCGCGATGGGATTTGGTGGTGTTCGACGAAGCCCATCACCTGACCGCCTACCGTACCGGCGGCAAGGTTCGAAAGACGGAGAATTACAAGCTGGCGGAGGCGTTGAAGGATCATTCGCGCGATCTGCTTCTGCTCTCGGCCACGCCGCACCAAGGCAACCATTTCCAGTTCTGGATGCTGGCGCAACTGCTGAACCCGACGTTGTTCCGCAGTCCAGAGGAGATGGTGGATAACCGCCATCGGCTGAACACGGTAATGTTCCGCCGCACCAAGGCGGATGCCTGCCAGCCGGATGGATCACCATTGTTCGCGCGGCGTTGGGTTCATACCGAATCGTTCGTCATGGCGGAAGGTGAGCGGCTATTTTACGAAAAGCTACGCGAGTATCTGGAGGATGGCTTCGATCTTGCGCGTCGTCAGGGCAACCAAGGGCGCGCGCTGGGCTTCCTGATGGCCATCTTCCAGAAGATCGCTGCATCGAGCTTCGCGGCCGTCCGCCGCACGCTCAAGCGTCGCTTATTAATGCTGACGCTGCATGAGGCGCTGCTGCGCGACAAGGAATTGGACATCGAGGGCCGGGATCGGCTGATCGAGGAAGCGCGTGAGCTGATCCACCAGGAGTTCAAGCTGCCACGCGACAGCGTTGGGCGCAGCGAGGTGGATCGTATGGTGGCCGACTTGAAATATCGGCTCGTCAAGAAGCTGGATGAGGAGGCTCTGGAAATGGCCTCCGATCCCTACGACAGCGAATATTCGGCCTCGCACGCGGAAGAAGCCGCCTCTGCGGTCGTCAATTTGCACCTGCCAGAAGAGCGCTTGCGTATCGGCGATCTGCTTGGCGCGTTTCCGCAACAGCGCGAAACCAAAATGCAGAAATTACTCGATGGCTTGGGGACACTTTGGCGGCAGAACCAGAACGAGAAGATCGTGATCTTTGCCACCTATCTCGGCACGGTGGATATGATTGCCCGTGAGATCGAGCAGACCTTCCCCGGTCAAGGCGTGGCGGTTTTGCGCGGCGGAGATCACGGGGCCAAGGTGGCGGCGGAACGCCGCTTCCGGCAGAAGGACGGGCCGCGTGTGCTAGTCTGCACGGCGGCCGGTCGTGAAGGTATTAACCTACAATTCGCCCGAATCTTGTTCAACTTCGACCTACCTTGGAACCCGATGGACATGGAGCAGCGCATTGGGCGCATCCACCGCTACGGGCAGAGCTACACGGCGCAAGTTTATAACCTCGTCCTCTCGGACACCATTGAGGGGCGCATCTTCTTGCTGCTAGACGAGAAGCTGACCGAAATCGCGCGGACAGTTGGCAAGGTCGATGAACAGGGTAATGTTGCGGAGGATCTACGGGCGCAGATTCTTGGGCAGTTGTCCGAACGGCTCAATTACGACCGCCTATACCAAGAGGCGCTGTCCGATCCTGAATTGAAACGCACCCAAGTGGAATTAGAGGCCGCGCTCTCCAATTCTCGTGAAGCGCGGCAGGTTGTCTTCGATCTTTTCCAAGACCTTGATGGGTTCAGTTTGGATGACTACAAGCCGTTCGCGGATGTATCGTCTAGTCTGGATCGACTAGTGCGTTTTCTTACAGCGGCAATTGTGGATCGCCAACAGAAGCTGGTGAAGGTAGACGACGCCACATATGATCTCATCACTTCCAATGGTGTTCGTCGCAATCGCTTCACTCTGAGCCGAGAAGCCGCAGCAAATCAGGATGACTTGCACTTATTAGGCTTGGACCATCCGCTAGTGGAAGAGGAGCTTGAACGTTGGCGCAATGTTTCCCCCGAGGAAATCGGCATCGCCGTTTCAGGCGATGTTGATGAGCCGGTAATGCTATCTCTTTGGATGGTGGAAACTTCCGGGGGGAATGGCGAGCGTCGTGTGGTGGTTCAGCCTATTGCCGTCAAACTGGATGGCACACGCGTCCCTGCTGTCGAACGTTTGTCTGACAAACATTTTTATGCTCCGGCTTCTCCGCCTGTATTTCAAACGGAACAGCGGGCGGAATTGTTCGTACAGGCCGTTGAGCCGACTTTGCAACGTGAGCTAAGGCACAAATGGGCGGCAAACGGTGATGGTAGCTATTCATCCGAATTGATCGGATATGTTGAAATTAATCCTTCGAACTGACGTAAAATCATTGCAAATTCGCGAGAATCGCTGACCATGATTTTTGGATGAATCTTATTCATGGGGATATATTTATGGCTCTTAAGTCTAAGGAATGGTTCTTTAAAAAATGTCTTTCAGAAATTAAAGATTACGGCCGTTTCTCTCATTTGGCATGGAGCGTGCTAATGAAGGGCATCGGACAAACAGATGGAACACGAGGGCATGTAACTCAGGCAGTCGGTGTCAGCCAAGAATTTCTGGATGATTTTCCGCAGTATATCCCTTTGATTCAAGGGGCAGATCCGACAAAGCCATTTGATGTGGCTGCTCATCACCAGTTACAAGCCGACCTTGTGGCTTGGGTTGCGGGTAAGAACGGAAATTTTGGTAGAGCATCCTACGGTTATAACTACCAAACGTTCAAAAGAAACACCACAGCGACGCTTGGAGGAACCCGTCAGGGGGGAGGAGGAGCCGATGACGAATTTAAACGTGTTTTGAGGCTAATGGCTGAGTTTATTTGATTGTATTGGTCGGATCGATATTTTGGTCCACTGTTCCTCGCTTGGCCACGTACCGTGCCGATCTGCCAGCTTGTAAATCTGGGGCATCGGCCTGCCCCTATCGGTATTTTCGGTCGTCGTCCCTCCTATCGGCTTAATCCAAGTCCCTGCGACCGAGTAAGCTGCTGTTTCAGGGTATGGTCATGCGTCAACTCGGCCATGCGCGTGCGTTCCACCATGCGGGCAACAATCTTGATCTGCTCGGCCTGCTTCGCCAGTTCCGGACGCTGCTCCAGTTCCTTGGCGAAGTTACGAGGATCGGAATGACCGAACCGGCGCGTGAGCGCATTGGCTACCAGTTTGGCTTCCTCGAGCGCGACCTGGCCATCTGCAGACGATCTCAACTCATCGATGAACTGGCCGCGTTTTTCGGTAGGCGTCTTTTCGACTTGAGCGATGATTTCGGTACTACGAGGCGAAAGGCCGGGAACTTCGACCACATCACGCTTTTCGCGCTGCCACTGCTCGGATTTCCGCTCCTCTCCTAGACGCCACTCCCACCCTTCAGCAGAACTGCCGATATGTGTGGCAACCGCCTTCGCATAATGCAGGGCGGCTTTCCGCTCCTTGTTGTCACCAAGCAGGCCTGATTTGCCGCGCAGTTCCCCGAACCGCTCGGGCTGCTCGGCCATGGCCTTCGCCATCACCTTGCCATTGCCTTCCTTCTCGATGATGGCAGCTTTCAGGCGGCCGGCGACCTCGACCGGATCACGGAAAACATGCCGTGCCACCGACTCCACGGCCTCAAACCGCTGCTCAAAGACGGGCATCGCCTTTTCGCGGGCAACATCCTCGATGCTGCGATCATGGCGCGTGATCGCCGGCACAAGTGGCTCTGGCTTCTCGGTCAGCCGCTGGCGCTGTCGATCGTCGCCAGAGTCTCGGCCGGGATTATCTTGGGTAGAATCTACGCGACCGCGCTCAGGACCGGCCTGCGATCGAAGTCGCTCATCATGAACGCCTGTCTCGACCGCAAGCCGGTCCTGATGCTCCCGTGCGAGATGGGCAGCAGGGGAGCGTTGATCCTGACGTTGCATTGCAGCACGATCAACCTCGATCTCGCTGCTGACGCCGAAACGCTCCGCGATCCCCCGCCGCTCGGCAAAGTCCCTGACATAATCCAGCGTCGTTTCCTTCGCGCCGGAACGCGACAGGCGGCTTTCGAGCTGCTGATACGCCAGCTCGCCACCCTCCACGACACGCCACGAATTGCGCTCGGTCTGCGTGCCGTCAGGAAGAGTGACAGGCGTGGCCCCTTCATGCTGCAGGCCGATCCTGTCTCCAATCGCCGGCGAGGCCTCCTGCAGGGCGCGCTTGAGATCGACGCCCCACACAGTGCGCTGCTCGCCCTTGTCATTTTCAAGCGTCACGAAATAGCTCTCCCGCGCTTGCCGGTTATGCTCATAGGGCGCAGCGCCATGGTCGACCAGGCGGCCCGCATTGGTGAACTCATCCTGCGCCGCATAGAGCTGCGCGCCGTCGCGATGCCGGGTCATGGCGACATAGGTCAAATGCCGGTCCATGGTGGCGGACGCCAGCACATAGGCGCGGTCGACCGTCGCCCCCTGATTTTTATGGATCGTCGTCGCATAGCCGTGGTCGATCGCCTGATAGCTGTCCGTGGGAATGCTGACGCTATCGCCGCCTCGGCCGTCGAGCTGCGCGATGATACGCCCCTGTTCGACATGCTCGACGGTGCCAAGCATGCCGTTTTTCACGCCAAGGTCGCGGCTGTTTTCGAGGAATACGATCCGGTCACCGGGGGCGAAGTCGCGGTTTCCGTCATTGGTCTGGAACGTCAGCGCGCCGGCCTCTTCACCTTGGGCCAGTTCGCCGCGCTCGTGAAGCTCGGAACGGATAGCGGCATTGAGTGCCCGCACATCGGCACGGCGATGCGCCATGGCAACCCGGGTGCCATCTGGACGCGCGTCACGGTCGGCAAGATAGTCGCGCACGATCCCGGCCCTCGCCTCGTCCTGGCTGGCCGCAAAGTGAATGTCACCATGATCCCGATACGCAGCCAGACCCTCGGCCGTCTTGTGGGTGGCGAAGGAAACCGACGCCTCCCGCTGCCAGTCCACGCGCTGCCGACGTATCTCGGAAAGCTCGGCATGGCCTATTCTCTCGGCAATGGCGCGGAACGGTGCGCCCGCCCCGATTGCCTGTAGCTGCTCATGATCGCCCACGAGAACGATCTTCGCGCCGCGCTGCTCGGCTTCTCCGATGAACCGGGCGAGCTGCCGGCTCCCCACCATGCCGGCCTCGTCGATGACGAACACGTCGCCGCGGCCGAGTGTGCCGCGGTCGTTATCCCAACCGCGGGACCACGACGCCAAGGTACGGCTCTGGATGCCGGAGCTTTCCTCCAACCCCTCGGCCGCCTTTCCGGCCAGCGCCGCGCCGTGGACCTGATAGCCCTGCGCCTCCCACGCCTCACGAGCGGCTGCAAGCATGGTGGACTTGCCAGCGCCGGCGAAGCCGACCACAGCCGCGATGCGCTCTGGCCCTGTGATATGCTCGATCGCGTGACGCTGTTCGTCGGACAATCCTGCTGACGGATCGCCCGCGCTTTTCCGGATCGCTGCATCCTGGCGCTCCATTGCGCGACCGACATGCCGCCGATCGACACCATGGCTCTGCGCCTGGTGCAGCCGCTCCGCCGATCGCGCTAGGCCGAATTCCAGATCGACCATCTCTCGCGTCGAATAGCGCGCCTTCGAAACCTCGCCCGTCTCCGGATCGATGCGCTCGCCCTGAAGCTCCACCAGCGCCGGCGAAGCCATGACAGACGCAAAGGCGTTCTGGAACGTCTGCGCGTCGTCGTTGATATAGCGATGCAAGGTCTTCGCGATGTCATGCCGGTCGAACACGCTTTTCTCATTGCTGATCAGCGTCAGAACCTGTTCCGGCTTTTCGCGGATCAGCTCGGCATTACGCTGCGCCGCCTCTTCGTCCAGCCGCGCCCGCTCCACAGTCATCCCCTGCCGCTGCATCTGCGAAGCGTGCACGCCCATATGCTCGGTGGGCGAAAGCTCAAGGCCGCGCTCCGCATGCGACCGATGATCGATGCGAATATCAAGCCCCTCACGCTGAAGCTGGCCGTTGGCGATGCTCTCCCATGATTGCCTGATGTCGCGAAGCTGCATGTCGGTCGTCGCCATGCCATTCGACAACAGCCGCGAATTCTTGTGCTCAAGATATGTCTTCTCGCCCAGGCCGGCTTCGCCAACCTGCCGCGTCGTCATCATCACATGCGCATGGTAGTTACGGATGTCGCCCTGCTCATGCGGCGCATGGATCGCAAAATCCACCGCCGCGCCATAGCGGTTGGCCAGATCCTGAGCGAAGGTTCGCGCTGCCTCCAATCGCCCTTCTGCCGAAAGCTCATGCGGAAGCGCAATCTCGAATTCGCGGGCAACACGAGCGTCTTTTCGGCTCTCGGCACGTTCAGCCGCATTCCACAAGGCCGAACGATCCAGAGCCCAATCAGCCGAAACGCCTTCCGGCAACACGATCTCGGCATGCTCCACGCCTTGCTTGCGAGTGAAATCATGCACAAGCCCATCGCGCTCATTGCTCAGACGAACCGCACAACGATAAGCCGCCGATGCCACAGCGCTTCGGCCGGATGACCGAGAGATAGGTTTTGCGCTAAGATGATAGATCGCCAAAAGGATTTCTCCGAATCTTATGGAGGATACCAAGCACTGACTTGCGCAGCAAGTCGTAAGTGCGCCCTTAGTAACCTCAATCGCTTCGCTCTCTCGGCCACGGTATGGCATCTGAGCGAACGCTTGCTTGAAAATAGAAACGGGATATTTGGCGAAGCCGTTGAAACGAGCCCGACGGATATTGCAATCAACGGCATGTAAAGTATTGCCAATTGGTCATGTTTGTTTAGGGTATGGACTGACAGGAGCGGATGGAGGGAAAGGAAGCATGGCGAACGACACGACTGCAACGCTTGCTCTGCTGATAGACGGAGACAACGCCTCTCCAAAGATCGTCACCGGCTTGCTTGCCGAAATCGCCAACTACGGCGTGGCCAGCGTCAAGCGCATTTACGGCGACTGGACAGGCCCTAACCTCAAAGGCTGGAAAGAGTGCCTGCTGGAGCACTCTATTCAGCCGGTTCAGCAGTTCGCCTATACCACAGGCAAGAATGCGACCGACGGTGCGATGATCATCGACGCCATGGACCTGCTCTATACCGGGCGTTTCTCCGGCTTCTGCATCGTATCAAGCGACAGCGACTTTGCCAGACTGGCGGCGCGTCTGCGGGAACAGGGCGTGACCGTCTATGGCTTTGGCGAACGCAAGACGCCGCGTCCGTTCATCACGGCTTGCGACAAATTCGTTTATTTCGACGTGCTGAATGCTGCAACACCGGAGCAGGAAGCGCCGCCTATTGCGGTAGAGCGGAAAGCTCGCCAGCCAGTCGTGACGGCAGAGATTGCGCCGCCAGTCGCCAAACCTGGACCGGCAAAGCCGACGCTTGATAAGGTTGCTCTTGAAATGCTCGCCAAGGCCGTGACCGCTTCCGCCGAGGAAGACGGGCGGGCAAATCTCGCGCGTGTCGGCGGGCATCTCGCGAAACAGGCGCCGGATTTCGACGCCCGCAATTATGGCTTCGCACGGCTCTCCGAACTGGTCGAGGCCTCCGGACTGGTGGACATCGAGCGCACCGGCGATCATCCCAAGATCATCATGGTCAAACTGAAGACTGCTCCCCCAACCGAGTAATCCGACACCCTGGAATTTGCCATGACCAATGATCTCGATCGCGTCTCGACTGACCTGGTGAAGTCGCTCGGCCATGACGAGCTGGCCGACCTCGGCGCGACCATCGGCGACATCGCGCTGGATAGCGTGATCACGTCCGGCGCGTTGGATGGGGTGCCCGTGGTGGGAACCCTGGTAAACATCGCCCGCAGCGGAGCTGCGATCCGCGATCTCATGTTCCAGCGCAAGGTGATCGCCTTCCTCACCAGCTTTGCGAACGAAAGCGACCCGGCGTCCAGAAAGGAATTCGTCCGGAAGATCGAAGAGCAGGACGATGGGCAGCGCTTTGGCGAAATCATCCTCCTGCTTCTTGAGCGCATGGATGATCTCTCCAAGCCGGCGATCGTCGGAAGACTGATGGCAGCGACGGCGCGCGGGGACATGACCCTGGTGGAAGCTCTCCGGCTTGGCAGAATTGTCGATCGTGCTTTCATCGAAGACCTTCGCCTCCTCCCCGAATTCGTAGATGATAAAGTGCAACCGGATGAAGCGGTGGCCGATGCCCTCTTCTCGGCCGGCCTTTTGAGCAACGTTGGCAGCGATGGTGGCACCTTCCTAAGTGTCGAGGAAGGCGGAGAACCGGGCGGCACTATCTACTCCAGAAATCGCTACGCCCGGCTTCTGATAGAATTTGGCCTGTCTTGCAGAAAGAAGATCTGATCAGGGCGAGCAGCTTCAGCGCAACTCATCGAAAGGAAAAATCGTGGCAAGAAAAACGATCGAACAGCGTCTGGCCGAACTGGACGCCCAGCGCTCGGCGCTGAAGGCCCGGCTTTCGAAACAGGATCGCACCAACGATACACGCCGCAAAGTGCTGCTTGGCGCTCTCGTCCTGCATCGCCTCGAAAACGCCAACGATCCGGAATTCACCAAGCGCCTCGGTGACTGGTTGCGCCGCGAACTGCCGGGCTTCCTCACCCGCGACAATGACAAGGCGCTCTTTACCGATCTGCTCGGGCCAGAATCGGCGAAGACGACACAGAACAGCAACAGCACGGAGGCCGCCTCATGAGCCGGGCAACCCTTGCATGGGCCGCCTTCAAGAACATGTTGCGTGCCGCCGCCCGCGATCCTCTATGGGCATTCGTCTCTCTGCTGACAGCTCCCTTCAGAATCTGGAAGCCGCTACTCGGCGTCCTCTTCCTCCTCGTCATGGCGCTGTTCGTCGTCGGCTTCGGCGGCCGGTTCGCGCTTCAGCAAATGGGCTTTGGCGTCGGCAGCATCCCGGTTATCGCACTCGATCTCGTGACACTGCTGGTCCTCGCCTGGATCGTCTTCAGGGTCATCACCAATCCCTTGATTATCCATTTCGGGGATATGGCCGACGACACCCATGGCTCGGCCCGCTTCGCGACCAACAAGGAAGTCGCTCCCCTCACCCGCGTCGATACCGGCCTGCTGATCGGCCGTGACGGTAAGTCGGGGAAGCTCATGCGTTATGGCGGGCCGGCGCATCTTCTGACCATGGCACCGACGCGAACCGGCAAAGGTGTCGGAACCATCATTCCGAACCTGCTGACATCAGACCGCTCCGTGATCTGCGTCGACCCCAAGGGCGAAAATGCGAAAATCGCCGGTCGTGCTCGCCAACAGTTCGGCCCAGTCCATGTCCTGGACCCCTTCGGCGTCACCGGCATGCGCTCGGCCGCCTTCAACCTGCTCGCCACACTCGATCCGGCCAGCCTTGATGTCGCGGAAGACGCCAGCACGCTTGCCGATGCCCTCGTATTCGATGAACCGGGTATGGCCGGCGAGGCCCATTGGAACGAGGAAGCCAAAGCGCTGATATCGGGCCTGCTGCTCAAGATCGTTGCTGCCGAGTCACCGGGACGCCGCCACCTTGGCACGCTGCGCGAATATCTCACAATGGCTCCAGAGAGTTTCACCGCCCTGCTCAAGCGTATGCAGGAATCCGATGAGGCAGGCGGACTGATCGCCCGTGCCGCAAACCGTCACCTCGGCAAGTCCGATCGAGAAGCCGCCGGCGTGTTGTCGGCGGCGCAGCGCCATACCCACTTTCTGGACAGTCCGCGCATGACAGCGGTCCTCGGCCGATCGGATTTCCGCTTTTCCGACCTCAAGCGCAACAACGTCACCGTCTTCCTCGTCCTCCCGCCCGATCGGCTTTCGACCTATTCGCGATGGCTGCGCCTCCTCGTCAGCCAAAGCCTGCTGGATATGGCCCGCGATCCGGCAAAGCCCGCAGTGCCGGTCCTCTACCTGCTCGATGAATTCGCCGCCCTCGGCCACCTGGCTCCCGTCGAGCGCGCCATGGGTCTCATGGCTGGCTATGGCGTCCAGCTCTGGCCGATCCTTCAGGACGTCCATCAGCTGCGCGCCACCTACGGACAGCGCGCCGGCACCTTCCTGTCGAACGCCGGCGTGCTTCAAGTCTTCGGCGTCAACGATCATGACAGCGCCCGCCTCGTCTCCGATCTGCTCGGACAGGAAACGGTCGTGTTCCAGACCATGGCCCGCGCTCTCGATTCCGACAAATCGGGGATCTCCTACAGCCAGCAGCACACGGCCAGGCCATTGCTCACCCCCGACGAGGTGCGCAATCTGCCAGCGCAAGGGCAACTGCTGTTCCTGGCGGGACAACGGCCGATCGTCGCTGCTAAGCTCGCCTATTATGCTGATCCGGAATTCAAAGGGGCGTTTGATCCGGCATGACAGGAATACGCGGCTTCAGCTTTCCTGATCACGCTCGGCTTCGCGTCGGGTCAGCTCGTTCTCGACTGCCTCACGGATGAACGCGGATATCTGGTAATTTCCGACGAGTGCAGCAATCCGCTCTTTCGTTTCTGGCGAAAGTCGGATTTTGGTTTCTTTCACATTGAGCGGCGGTCGTCCCATGAGAGGGGAATAAACGGACCCGTATATTTTGTCAAAACAGGGATCTAAATGAAATAATCGTCCCCATTTATTGACGGAATAAACGGGGACGATTACATTTCCCCTGCAAACCGGCTGGATGACGTGCAGCAACACCTCATCCAGCCTAACCACAACCAAGCTGGATTGGAGCTCGGATCATGGCTGATTCCGACAATAGCAGAACTTTGCCCTCAATCACCCGCCGTAACCTGATTGCAGGGACGGCGACCTCTATGGTGGCGACAATGGCGACCGAGGCCTTTGGCAGCACCGCCCCCAATCGACACAAGCCAGTAGAAGATGACCCGGCTGTACTGGGCTGGCGTGAGTGGAGGGCCGCACACGACCACTATGTTAAAGCGAACCAGGCGCTATTGGATCGTGAAAACGAACTGTACCGAACCACGGCATGGCCGGCTGTCGAAATTAAACGTCCGGCCTTACGGTCTGGGGGCTTTTCGATCGGGAGTAATCAGGATTTAGACTACTACATAGCGAAGAGCTGGGTAGGTGTTGAAGCTCGCCCCGAGATCGAGGCCAAGCTGGCTGTCAAGCATGCAGAGTGGGATCAAGCCGCTAAGCGGATGGGCTACCATCTCGCCAAACGTGCGGAAATGGAGGCTTGGAATAGGCGTTACAAACTGGCTGTGAGCCTTATGAATAGGCCCTGTCGGCTCGAAGCTGGGATTTTGGCCAAGTTGACGAACGTTGTGGGAACACGGTGGCGATGATTGACAGCTGAATTTGCAGGGAACGACAGTCTGTTCCGAATTATGGAGTAGACTGATGGGTTTGCGTATTTCGAATGAGGAATTTATCGGGCGTTGGAGTCTGAGCTTTTCCGACATGGATTTTGTGAACGGCAAGCCGGCCCCGGCGCGACTGGGATTGGGGGTTCAGCTCAAGTTCTTCGCCGCGCACGGCTTCTTCGTACGGGACCATGCCTCAGTCCCCGCGGATGGCGTTGCATATTTGGCCGAGCAGCTTGGCGTCGAATGTGACGCCGTGAACCAGTACGATTTCTCCGGCCGGACTGCACGCCGGCATTGTGCCGAGATTTTGCAGCATCTCGGCTTTCGGCGCCTGAAACGGTCCGATCGGGAAGAGCTGACATTATGGATCGCTAGCGAACTGTGTCCGACCGGGCAATCGGTTGGCGCCATGCTCGAGCAGGTTTTTTTGTGGTGCCGGGACCGTTCCATATACGGCCCGTCGCACAAGGAACTGGAACGCCTGGTGCGTTCGCAGCGGCAACATTATCTCGACGACTGGTTGGCCGGATTGAGCGCTCGCCTTTCAGCAAGCACGGTCGCACTGCTGGAGGCTTCTATTGCCGAGGCAGACGGCCAGACCGGCTTCAATACGATGAGAGGTGATGCTGGCCAGGCCACGCTCGACAACGTCCTCGCGATGACGGCAAAACTTGCCTTCATTCAGAAACTTGATCTGCCACAGGATATCTTGTCGACGACCGGCAAGGCATGGGTGGAACAGATCGTCCGCCGTGTCGCCGGCGAAAAGGCCTGGGAGATGCGGCGGCACACGCCGGCCAGACAAATCGGCCTCTATGCGATTTATCTTTTGTCGCGGGAAGCGCAGCTCACTGACGCCATGGTCGATCTGCTGATCGAGACAGTCCACAAGATCGGAACGCGCTCGAAACGCAAGGTAGTGGGCGATATCGCGAAGGATATCGAGCGGGTCTATGGCAAGGAACGATTGCTGGTTGAGATTGCCAGCGCTTCGATCGACGAGCCCGCGGGGCGCGTCTGCGATGTCATTTTCCCGATCGTCGGCAAGGACAAGCTGGCGGCGATCGTCAAGGAGAGCCAGGCGAAAGGGGCTCTCGATCGTCGCATATATCAGGTGATGCGCTCGTCTTGGGCCAATCATTATCGGCGCATGCTGCCCAGCCTGCTTTCGGTTCTGGAATTCCGGTCGAACAACACCGTGTGGCGTCCCGTTCTGGCGGCGCTGGATTGGATCAGGAGCAAGGTGGATGATGGCTGCCGCTTTGTGTCGATGGAGGATGTGCCGATTGACGAGGTTATTCCGGCCAGATGGCGCAGTTCGGTCATCGATAACGATGTCCGTGTGAACCGGATCAGCTACGAGCTTTGCGTCCTCACCCAGTTGCGTGACCGCATCCGCTCCAAGGAGATCTGGGTTGTCGGAGCGGACCGCTATCGCAATCCTGACGACGATCTTCCTAGGGACTTCGGAATCCGTCGTGACGCCTATTACGCAGGCCTCAACCTGACTCCAGACGCGCGAGCGTTCACAGCCGGCATTCGCCAGGAGCTTGAGCATGAGTTACTGCTTCTGAACGAAACAATCCCCCGAAACAGCAAGGTCCGACTGCTGTGGCGCGGCGAAAACCGCATATCGATTACACCGTTCAAGCCTCTGCCGGAACCGAAGGGGCTTGAGGCGATCAAGGGCGAGATCGGTCAGCGCTGGCCGATGACAGGATTGCTCGACGTGCTGAAGGAAGCCGCACTCGATACCGGTCTGCTGGAGGCCTTCGAAACATCGGCATCGAGAGTTGCACTGTCGCGCGAGGCGCTGGATCGGCGGCTTCTGCTGTGCCTTTATGGCCTCGGCACGAATGCCGGGCTCAAGCGGGTCGCCGGCGCGACACCTGATGTCAGCTACGACGAGTTGCTGCATGTTCACCGCCGCTTCATCCATGCGCCGGCGCTGAGGGAGGCGTGCGCACGGGTTGCAAACGCGACCCTGGCCATCCGCAATGCCGCCGTTTGGGGAGACGCCGGCACGGCATGCGCGTCCGATTCCACGAAGTTTGGAGCATGGGATCGCAACCTCATGACGGAATGGCATGCTCGTTACGGCGGCCGGGGTGTCATGATCTATTGGCATGTCGAGAAACGCGCAACTTGCGTTTATTCCCAGCTCAAGCGGTGCTCCTCCTCGGAGGTCGCCTCCATGATCGAAGGTGTGCTGCGTCACTGCACCGATATGGAAATCCAGCGCCAGTATGTCGACAGCCATGGTCAGAGCGCCGTCGGATTCGCATTTTGCCGCCTCCTCGGGATCGAACTCGCCCCACGCCTGAAGGCGATAGCCCGCCAGAAGCTCGCAATATCGGCAGCCTCGCTGCGCGCAAGGTTGCCGAATCTCTTGCCGATCCTTTCCAGCGCGATCAACTGGGAGGAGATCGAGCAGCAATATGACGAGATGGTCAAATACGCCGCAGCCATGCAGACGAGAACGGCGGACCCGGAGGCGATCCTGCGCCGTTTCGCCCGTGCCGAAGTGATGCACCCGACCTACAAGGCGCTGAGCGAGCTTGGCCGTGCGATCAAGACGATTTTCCTCTGCCGATATCTTCGTCAGGAGGCGTTTCGCCGGGAAATCCACGAGGGACTGAATGTCGTGGAGAACTGGAACAGCGCCAACGGTTTCGTCTTCTTCGGAAAGAGCGGCGAGATCGCCACCAACCGGATTGACGAGCAGGAAATCTCCGCCCTCGCACTGCATTTGCTGCAGGCGTCGCTCGTTTATGTGAACACCCGTATGCTTCAGACCGTGTTGGTGGAACCGAAATGGGTAGACCGGATGACGCCGGAGGATTATCGCGGACTCACACCGCTGATCTACAGCCACGTCAATCCCTATGGCAGGTTCGATCTCGATCTGAACAGCCGGATCGATTTTGGCCGGCTTGCGGCATGAACCGATCGGGGGCGCTGCAATCCAGCGCAACCAGATTCCTATTGTGTATGTGTGTTCTTGGGGTGGTTTGCGGGAAGGGGGTGAAATCCTACCCTCTAAGCGCGCGGAAGAACGCGAAGCAGCATTATGGCATCCGAGCCTTTAACGCTCCTCGGGTGGTTTGAGATGTCGGAACTGCACCAGCAACAGCAGGTCATAGATGATCTTCAGTGCCCCGCAGAGAACGAGCGGCCAGGCCCGGTATGAGGCCGCGAAGAGCACACCCGCCAACGCGGGACTGGCCGCAGCTGCAAGGCTGCGCGGCACCGATGTAAAGCTCGCTGCCGCCGTCCGCTCCGCCTTCGTGACAAGGGCCATCACGTAAGACGAGCGCGTCGGCACGTCCATCTGCGAGAGGGCCGCCCGGATCAGCAGCAAGGCGAGAGCCAGGGGCAAGGTTGGCGCGAAGGCCGCCAGCATCAGCGCGATGCTGGACGGGATGTGGGTGAACACCATTGTGTTGATGAGACCGATGCGCCGCGACAGCCAAGCCGCGACTGGGAACGAGAACGCCGACAGCACGCCGGACCAGAAGAAAAACATGCCGGCCGCCGCGAGCGACAGATCAAAGCGCTCGAACAGCCACAGGGCGAGCAGGGACTGGACAACGAAGCCGCCGGCGAAGGCATCGAGGCTGAACAGGGCCGCAAGCTTGAGAACGATGGCACGCGACGGCCCGAGCGCCGACGCCTCTTCAGGCCCGGTTACGCGGCGTCGTCGCGGTATGCGGGCATAGAGAAGACCACCAATCACGCCGACCAGGGCGTAGAGCACGAACATCAGCTTGATGGCGGTCAGCTTGTCGAGGCCCATGACTGCCATGAAGTCGGGCGTTGCTGCCGCCAGCGCGCCGACGGCGCTTGCGAGCGCCCCAACGAGGCTATAGCGCGCGAACATCTTCGTCCGCTCTAAGTCGGTCACTTCACGGGTGAGCGCCGCATGCTCCAGCGGCACGAACACGCTAACGCTGCCGGCCGAAGGATTGATCGTGCCGACAAAGGCTATCACCAACAGCAACGCGTATTCGTTGACCATCGCCATGGCAACGCCCGTGGCCATCATCAGGCCGGTCGCGGCAAGCAGCAGCTGGCGGAGATCGCACCGCGCGCCGAGAAGCCCAACCGCGATCGTCAGGAGCGCGGAGCCGAACAGCGATGCGGTCGCGATGATCCCGACCTGCAACGGCGAAAAGCCCAGTGCGAGCAGGTAAACCGGCAACAGGATTGCCACGAAGCCGTCGCCGAAGTCGCGCAAGGCGCGCGCCGCGAAGAGATAAGTCGCGGGACGGATCTTCGGCGCGGGTCTGGTGCCGAGTTTGGGCCTTTCGTGCAACGGCATCTCCTCAGGCCGCCAATCCCATACGCACCTTCATCCTCTGCGGCACGTCCCTTCAAACCCGTGCCGCTACCGGCTTTGCGCTTCGGGAAACAGACGATCCGCATTTTCCCACCGGATCGCCGCCATGAACGTGTCGACGTAGTTCGCCGCGCTGGCGCCGAAGTCGATGTGGTAGGAATGCTCGTACATGTCGAGCGCCAGGATCGGCATCCCACCGGCCAGCGTGTGGCAATGGTCGGATGCCCATTGGTTGACGAGCTTGCAGTCGCGCGGCGACCAGGTGAGCAGGACCCAGCCGGAGCCGCCGCCGAGCGCTTTGCTCATGGCGACGAACTCGCTGCGCCAGCGCTCATAGGAGCCGAAATCGCGGGCCAGCACGTCGAGAAGCGTCGCTCCCGGCTCGCTCTGGTCACCCAGGCCATCGAAGAACAGCTCGTGCAGGATCATCGAATTCATCGCGACGAGCTGTTCGCGCTTCAGTCCGTTGACGACGAAGCCGGGCGCGGACGCGTAGTCGAGCTCGGCGAGCTGCTCCTCGATGAGGTTCAGGCGCTTGACCGCGCCACTGTAATTGTTCTCGTAGTGGCTGATGATGAGGCGTTCCGACATGCCTTTGATGCGCGCCGGATCGCAGCCGAGCGGTTTGATGCTGTAGGGCATTGTTCCATCTCCCGTTCAAAGTAGGTTTGATCTTGGGGGCTCACGCGGAGCCCTCGTCATGTCGCGAAACCAGGGCTGTCGCCGTAAGCTCGGGCGTCTCCTCAGCCCTTTGCGAGGCGAACCTTGTCGAGCGCGCTCCTCAATCCTCTCACCAGCTTTTCCGCGTCGTCATTGGCCCAGAAGTGCATGAAGAACAGGCGCGGTTCGTCGTTGAGCATGTGGTTGTGCAGCGCGGTCACCTCGATGCCGTTCTCGCGCAGCGTCCGCAAAACCGGATTGACCTCGGACGCGATCAGCACGAAGTCGCCGGTGATCGCCGCCTTGCCGTCGCCGGTCGGCTGGAAGTTGATGGCGATCGCCGAGCCCATGGTTTCGGGCACCTCCATGCCGCCGTCCTTGATCGGCTCCGCCCGCGGGATGTTGACCTGATAGACGCCGCCATTGACCTTGCCCTTATGGCCCAGCGTCTGATCGATGCTTGCGGTGTCGAGGTCGATAGCCTCCGCGGCAGGCGTCGCGCCGGCCGAAACAGTGGAGAGCGGCGTCTTGCTCTCCAGCAAGCCGGCATGAAGGGCGGCCGCGAGCTTCACTGGATCGCCGTGCCCGCTCACGTGCATGTACATTGTCGCTGGCTCGGAGCGCAGCAGATGGTTGTGAAGGGCTGTGATCTCGATCCCGTTTTCGGCCAGCACCTTCATCACGGGGTTGATCTCTTCGTGCGTGAGCACCAGGTCGCCCATCACCATGGCCTCCGTATCACCCACGGGCTGAAAGGCGAGCCAGGTGCCGAGCGCCAGCGCTGGCTTGATTTCGACACCGTCCAATTGGACTTTGAGGTCCGAGCGGGGCAGTCCCACCCGATAGATACCGTCCGGCTGAACAGTGCCCTCCTTGCCGAGAGCCTCTCCGACTGCCTGCCAGTCGGGCTCGGCAAGAGCCGGTGTTGCGAGTGAGATCGTGGCGATCAATGTCGTGACGATTATTCTCTTCATTGCCTAACTCCTCTGTTGTCGCCTCCCCGCCTGGATCATTCCTCGCGACCGATGATGTAGCTGTAGGCGCTACTGGCGTGCTTCCGGTTTTTGCAAAACGCCCTCCATGACGAATTCGCTGCCCGGGAGCCGAAGCTGCAAATTTCGGCCTGACACCCAGACTTCGTAGCAATCCCGCTCGTTTTCCCAATCAAGGCAGAGCTCGTTTTTCTCGATGCGCCAGGCGCCAGTTTCCTTCTTACCCATCGATACAGATGAGAGGCTTCCACGGCGCTTGAACACGTGCGCCCAATGGACCCCGTCAGTGAACTCCATGCCCGTCAGCCGATCGGCGATCTCTTTGCCTTTGAGCTGTCGGAATGTCTCGGCAGCCTCGGACGCCCCCATGACCGCTACCCCAACCACGACAACGCCAAAAGCAAGCGCATATCTCACCATTTAAGAGTCCTCCTACGACACCGGGCCGGATTCTTGCGCCGCGTTGCGCGTTGGAAGCCGCCCTACACCCGGCCAATCAATTGTGTTCATGCAGCGGGCGGCCAGCTATGGGTCTCCGCCTGACGTTGGGACGACCAGGCATAAAGGGCGTCATAGATCACGAAGCCGTGCTTCAGGACCTCCTGATCGTCGGGCGTGAGGTCCCGCAGCCCCATCGAAATCGCAAGCAGCCCGGCCGATTGCGGCGTGAGGTCGTGACAGTCGGTATCGGCGCCGCGCACGATGGCGGCGATGGTTTTGATCGCCGGATCGCGGTCGAGGTCGTATTTCGCGACGAAAGCGTCGAAACTGCAGCCGTCGCCGACATGGGTGAGTTCAACGCCCGGAACGTCATAGGGAATGGCGCCGGTCTCCTCGGCGGTGGCGATCACCTGGTCCGGAGGCACGAACAGAAATTCAGGCTCCTTGTCGATGAACCGGGCAATCAGCCAGGGGCAGGCGATACGGTCGATGACCGGACGTTCCCGTGTAATCCATTTCATGCGATCTCTCCTTCGTATTGCGCGCATTATCCAAGCAGGAGGCCGAAGCTGAGCCAGCCCAAAAAGCCCGCTCCAACGACGGCCAGGACGACGTTCACCTTGGATTTCCAGAGATAGAGCACGGCCAGAGCGAGCGCGAAGATCACCCCGCCGAGAAGCACGGAAGGTAGCCGCTCGATGACGACAAGCGCGAGTTCGACTGTCGTTGCGGCGATCAGACCCACAACGCCTGCGGATACGCCTTCCAGGAAGCTGTGCAGCGTCTTGTTCTCGACCACGCTCTCCAGACGTTCATGAAAGAGCAGCGAGAAGCCGAAGGCTGGAAGGAAAATCCCCACCGTCATGGCGATGGCGCCGAGCGGACCGCCGCCGAAATAACCGACGAAGGTGGAGAATATGATGAGCGGTGCGGGCAGAATGCCGGATAGAGCGAGACCGTCAAGGAACTGGGCGTCCGTCATCCAGCCGTTCCCCACCGCGTCGTCGCGCAAGAACGGAATGACGGTGTAGGCTCCGCCGAAGGTCAGGAGACCCGCCTTGAGGCCAGAGAGAAACAGCGCCCCCAGCGACGCGTCCTGGGCGACCGACCCGTTGGAGAGTGCTGTGCCCTGCGAAGCGCTGTCTAGCAGGCCTGTTGCACTTTCTGGCCCGACGAGGACAGCGAGCACGGTGGCGGCTGCCAGGGTCAGGGCCGCAAATACATGCTGTTTGCGCAAGGCGAAGGCATAGACCAACCCTGCTGCCGGAAGCGTGATCCAGAAGCTCGCGCCGAGAAATGCTGCGGCAGCGCTGACGATCCCGATGCCCCAGAGCCATTTGTCGAGGAGAACGTGCCCCCCAATTCTATGGACAGCGCGCACGATCAGCGCGATCACGGCAACCTGAATGCCAAGGAAGATTGGGCCTAAAGCCGATTGCGTGATGTCGATCGTGAAATAGAGCCACGATAGAGCGAACATCAGGAGGAAGCCCGGTAACATGAAGCCGAGTCCCGCAAGGAAGCCACCCATGCGCCCGCCCGGAAGCATGCCGATATGGACGCATAATTCGTGCGCCTCAGGCCCCGGCAACACCTGATAGACGGCAAGAAGGCGATTGAACCGGCTGCTGGAAATCCAGCGCTCCTCATCCACGAGTTCTCGCCGGATCATAGCAATCTGCGCGACAGGTCCACCCCACGCGAGAAGGCCAAAGCGCAAAAAGCGCACGAAAATCTGCCATTGCGATAGGGTGGGCACAGTTAGCTCTTGCTGATCGGCAGTATTGCTGCCGGCAAGGTCGGGCGTCTGAGTCATGTGGTAACTTGACCTCTTCGGAATAGGCCTTCAGTTTGGCCAATGGTACGCTGATACAGTTGTTGCACTGTACGGACACGATGATACGGTATCAATATGGAAAATGACGTGACCCCATGGAAAATGACGTGACTCCGAGCCAATTCGCGCCGAAGTGGCTGCTCCTGATCCATCAGCTGCCGAGCAAGCCGGCCTATTTCCGGGTGAAGGTCTGGCGCCGGCTGCAGGGCATCGGGGCAGTCGCCGTCAAGAGCACCGTCTACGCGCTGCCTGCGACCGCCGAGACACAGGAGGACTTCGCGTGGCTCCTGAAAGAGATCGTCGAGGGCGGTGGCGAAGCCATCGTCTGCGAGGCGCGTCTGATCGACGGCTTTTCGGACGACCAGGTGCGGGCGTTGTTCGATGCGGCGCGCGACGCCGACTACGACGAGATCGCCAGGGACGCGCGAGCGCTCGTGGCAAAGCTCGATCAGCCAGAGGTGGATGCGGCCGAGGCGCGTAGCCAGCTCGGCCGGCTGCGCAAGCGGCTTGCCGACCTCGCGGCGATCGACTTTTTCGGGGCAAGCGGCCGCCTGTCGGTCGAAGGCGCCATCGCGGAACTCGAAGCGCGCCTGGTGGAGGATAAAGACATGATTGAGAAGCAGCCGGAGGCCGCGCACATACGAGACCTCAAGGGACGGGTTTGGGTTACGCGCAAGGGCGTCTTTATCGACCGCATCGCCTGTAGCTGGCTGATACGCCGTTTCATCGACCCGGATGCTGTCATCCGCTTCGTGCCGGGCAAGGGCTATATCCCGAAGCCGGGGGAACTGCGCTTCGACATGTTCGAAGGCGAAATCACCCATGAGGGCGACCGCTGCAGTTTCGAGGTGCTGCTTGCCCGCGCCGGTCTCGACGACCCGGCACTGCAGGCGATCGCCGAGATCGTTCACGACATCGACCTGAAGGACGGCAAGTTCGGCCGCGAGGAAGCCATGGGCATTGCTGGGCTGATCGCCGGCATCGCCATGGCTCATGCGGACGACGAGGAACGCATCGCTCAGGGCGCTCCGGTCTTCAACAATCTCTACCAGTATTTCCGCAAGCAGCGCTGATGAGACGCAGGGATGGACTCAGAACGGGCTCGAAAGTAACGAAGCCCAATCATCCAGCTTAGCACTGCGCCTGATCACGAACCCCATTCGCCGAAGCATGACGCATGAGCGTCCGATACACAGTCGGTCGTGAGATCGAGAAAACCTCGGCAAGGTCGCTGATCGAATAGTCGCCAGTGTCGTACATGCGGCGTAACTCCTTCTGCTGACGATCGGAAAGCTTCGGCTTTTTGCCCCGCAGCTTTCCCTTGGCGCGCGCGACCGCCATGCCCTCGCGCGTTCGCATTTTGATGAGGTCGGCCTCGAATTCAGCAAAGGTGGCGAGGATGTTGAAAAACAGCTTGCCCATCGGATCGGTTGGATCATGGACGCTCCCCCCGATCTGCAATTTGACTCCCCGACCTGAAAGTTCATCCCCTATTGCTCGGGCGTCCGGCACGGAGCGGGCAAGCCGGTCGAGCTTGGGCACCACCAGTGTGTCGCCGCTGCGCACCGCCGCGAGCGCCTGATCCAGGCCCGGCCTGGCCCGGTTTGTGCCGGTAAAGCCGCGATCGGTGTAAATGCGATCAGCAGCCACGCCGAGCTTCAGCAAGGCGTCTTTCTGTGCCGCGAGGTCCTGCTTATCGGTCGAGCAGCGGGCGTAGCCGATGAGAGCGTTCATCATGCCCGAATCTGTAACGTAAGGGGCTCCTTCAATGCAAGAAATATAGTACCATTCATATGAGACAAACGCTTATCAGGCGCAGCAAGGGTTTTCGGCTTTTCGAGATGGAGCGGAAAGCGTGTCCGTTGACCGATCCTCTTGCGGACACAAGACCAAGCGACCCCATGGTCGCATGCAGATTGCCCTGCCGATAACTGGCGTTCTAGGTTCGTTCTTCAACTTGGCCAAAATCCCAGCTTCGAGCCGACAGGGCCGAATACTCCAGCGTTGTCACTCGCGGGCGCAACCGCAAAATTGCATTCGATCCTCGAAATGAAAATTCCAGTCAATCGACGGCATCCTAAATGGGGGCCTGTTGATTCGGAGTTCCGGGCGTCATTCGTGTCTCCGGAACTGGACATGCTGCTTGCGGACCTGGAACGCATCGGGAGGCGCGACCGTGGTTGAAACTCTGATGCCCTCAATCACCCGCCGTAACCTGCTTTCAACCGCGGCGGCATCTATCAGCGCTTCGAATGTACCGCTCGCAGGCAGCACGTCTCCGCCTCTGCAGGAAGGTAATCATAGTGACCCGGTCCTTCCACTCTGGGAGAAATGGTTCACGACCCACAAACATTGCGGCGAACTATGCCGGCAGCAACAACGGCTGGAAACAAGGCTGTTCGAAATCGTGCGTGATCTGACCGACGACGAACGGGACGAGGCATGGAATGCCGCAGACGAGGCGCTCGGATACAGCCGCGCATGCCAGGCCGAAGCGGAAATCATGAATGAGGAGCAGTCGCTGGTAAAAGCCCTTTGGAACACCCCTGCCCGATCTCTTGTCGGCATAATCGCAAAGCTGCATTCAGTCGTCGAATGTGAAGACCCCGGCGACACCTTGAAAATAACACCGTGGCCCGAGCTACGTTCTATCCTAACCGATCTGGTTCAGCTCAACGATAGAGGCCGTACAATCTGAAATGCAGTCCCGGCGCTTAAAGCGCCGGGACATTGTCTCTGATCGCTCCTCCGGCTCTCTACAGCCCAATTAAAAGAGCGTTCGCCTCCGGAGCGGGCGGCTATCGCCGCTATCCCCTGCCCCAAGCTATCGTCATCCTGTGCCGGTGGCTCTTGATCAGCCCGCTCTATCGAAAAGGGCCGTAGGCCGGCCGGGAGCAGATCTGTATGCTTGGCAGTGCGTCAGGCGATTGCCTGGAGCCCCTTGTTGCGTACGACGGTCAACAAGCGCAGCGCCGGACCGCTCGGCCTTTTAACGCCGCGTTCCCAATCTGACACCAGCCCCTTGCTAACGTTGAGATATCGGGCAAACACAGGCTGAGAAATGCTCTCGCGCTCTCGGATAGTGCGAATTTCCTCCGGGGTCAGCGGCTCCACGGTTGTCAGGCACCCTTCATCAAATTCACGCATCGTCTGTTTATCGATCGCGCCGGAATCGTAGAATCCCTCCATCATTTCATGGACGGCTGCCAGTGCCTCACTCTTGTAAGTCTTTGTCATCGCATTTCACCTCTAGCATTCGGCCCGCATCGACTTCCGCTTTCATTTGCGCGTCTGTAAATCCCAAGACGAGTTTCGCGGCCTTTTTCATGTAAGCTTCATCCCCAGCATCGAGATTGGCCATATCACTCTTCGCAAACCCGAACGCAAAGACCGCTCTCGTTTGCGCTCGAAAGAAAACCAGTGTCCGGAACCCGCCAGACTTCCCAGCGCCGGGCCGAGCAACGCGCTGCTTAATAAGGCCAGCACCTAGATCGGCATCAATCTGACCGCGCTCAGCGCGCGCAACAGCCTCACAAAGCATCGCGTCAGAGATTTTCTCTTTCCGGGCAAACTTCTGAAACCAACCGTTTTTAAAAACTCTCACGAGATATCCTACACCTTAAATATAACACCAAGCGTTACACTTCAAGAGCGTCATTTCGCATCATTCCTAAGAGCAGCGACTGCGCGCTCGATGGTCTCAGCCAACGTGATCTCATGCTGATCCGCATAGTTGTAAATTGCCTCGATCGTCTCTGCCCGAAGGCGTGTAGCGAATTGTTCTGTACGTCCTGTTTTTCGACGAGTTCTACGGGGGGCTCGAATGGGGGCTGCTGTTTCGGAAGCGGCAGCCTTGGGCGTTTCTCGGAACCCTGCAGCTCTGGTGGCAGCCTTCACAGCATCATTGTCGACAGGCGGTGCTGGCGTATCGTTTAGATTTCCGAAATCGAGGGTTGCCCGCTTCTTGTCTTCGCTACTCATGCACCCTCTCCTTTCAAAACGTTGATAACGGCCTGAGCAAATTCGCGACCATTTTCCTTGGCGCTCTCCAATCCCGACACATCTGATCGCTCCAGATCGTGAAGTATTCCGCCAAGAGAAAACAACGCGCGATACGCGGCACGATCAATCAGAGTTGCAGGTAAAACTGGTATGGCGGCGTCGGAAAATTGCCGGTCGATATCTCGCGCGGTCCTCTCGCGAATAGCTGGCGGGACGCGCGTGAAGAAAACCCGGTAAGGAATCTCCCGATTGGCAACCTTCCGCATTTGGTGAACCAACTTCACGGACTTCGCCGCCTCTGACGCGTCAAGAACAGAGCTTTGGAGCGGAATTAAAACGAGATCCGAACGGGCAATCGCAAAACCAATTCGGTCAGTGGCGGTTCCTTCCAGGTCAACAATGACAAAGTCGGCGTTTGCCCGGGCTTCCTCGATCGTATCGATGATGGTTTCGGCGGAATCGTCAATCATAAGCTGCAGTTTTTCCGGCGTCCCCAAGTTTTCAGCGCCCGCACGATCGCGTCACGTGATCGCCTGAGCTTCAGCATGAGCGTGTCGATCGACGGTTCCAACCGGCCGGTGCGGAAATCAACGAGATTGGCAAATAGCTCCAGCAACTCGATCGCTACGCCCCCCAAGGGACCGTTGCGAGCACCAGGTTGCCGGCCTGCCAGTTCATAGCGCCGCGCCGCCAGCACGATAGTGCGCACGTCCTGCCGGTTTGTCCGCCGCCAGAATACGCCTTCGCATCGTCCGCGCGCACGACTCTGCCGCCGAACAGGTGTGCGTTCCCGTTCGGCCGGCGCTCCTGCGAGCACCGTCCCAATCTGTTCAAACATGGTCTTTTCCGCCTCCTTTTCCAGGCGGGCATGACTGTGGACAGCGGACAAAGATTCATCGTTCCTGCAAAGGGCACCCCTTGCAGGTTCGTGAACGCTCGACTATGTTGGGACTAGAAATTGGAAGGCCCCAAAAGCCGACGTCGTAACTGACCGAAAACCCCTAGCCGTTACCAGCGGCGAGGGGTTTTTTCGTTATGCCCTCATTTCATTTTCAACAAACGCCTTTAAAGCTAATTCAAACACCTGAGCCCGCGATGCCAGCCCGCGTTCCGTCTTGATTTTATCAAGACAGTCCACCAAATCCGCAGGGAGATCGGTGTTGACATAGATACGCCCCGCCTCACGCAAACGCTGACGATGGGCCGCCACTTTTTCTCTGACTGGTTTCGCTGTGCTCATCGTTACAAGAAACTGCGATTCGTACTGATTCTGCAAGGTGCAAATTTGCGGCTGCGGTTTCATACGCCTTTCGCGTCTAAAGCGAAGGGTGGGCGGAGAGCACGAGAGGCGGGGCCTGGGGCGCCTCTCGTCTGGCCTTGGGCGGGTCGATCCCGATCAAGACCAGCCCACCGCCACAGCACCCTAAACAGATGCAAGCTGCTAAATACCAGCACAGCTGGGTAGACCAGCTCAGATCAGCCTGACAACCTTAGGGGTCTGAGTAGCAACGGAACAGAAAACCTACATAAGGGATTTCACATCTCAGCGGTCAGCGCCAGCGGCCCAGCTCCCTAATCGTTTTCCTGTGGCATTTGAGCTGATGCTTCATCAGCCTTGTCTTCCTTCTCGTAATCCGGATCGATGTGGAATTGGTTTAAAACACCGAACAATTGATGCCGTCCCAGGTGTCGATAACCTGTTCGAGGCTTTTCGCCATGCAACGGCGAAAGGCCCGTCCTCATCCCTCACATGAAGGCGCGATGCGCATGTCGGTTGTAGCTGTTCAAAAATGAGCGAGTGTCGGTGTCTTGCAAAGCCCATTTTGTCTTCTGGCGGCAGGTCAGCGACATCCTGGTGGTCGCATTCAGTCATCACGTTTCGCTCGCAAGAGGCTCCACCGGCATCCACAAAGCCCTGCCCGAACGTCGCAACAAACCCCGGTTTGAGGGCTGCCCGCAAAAATTCCGGAGAAGCCGTCAGAAACCTATAGCCGACAAACTCCTTTACGCCGCGATCAGCTGATTGGCTATATGCGGGTTTCGACCGGCGCTCTCGATCTCTTGAGCGTGCCGGTTCTATTGATTTATAAAACTCAGATGAGGGATTCAGTCTGTCGTGGATGGCGGGACTCACGGTAGCCATTGATTGCCTTTCCAAGGGCGAGCTGAAGGCGCCTGCGCAGGGTCGCTGTCGACGCTCATGCCTATGTCGATGCGAATATGATGTCGTCT
>NZ_CP062117.1:0-163970 GCF_014843375.1 Aminobacter sp. SR38 | reverse complement strand
GCCGAGCGGTGTCGCGCTGGTTTTCTCCATGGGCGACGATTGGCGCCTGATCTTCGCGGGACCGTCCTATCGTCACTCCTGGCCCATGCCGACGAGGGGCTGATCTCCACGTTCCGCCCTTCAGGTTCGATCGCAGAACCCGTGGCTCTTCTCGCCGCAGCTGGAAAAATCGCTGGAGCGCCTGTCGATCTCGTTGCTGTGGATATGCCTCTGTCTCGTGAGCCGATCGCAGCGCGGCGCGTGTCGGACAATCTGGTTTCGGCAGCTTACGGCGCCCGTCACTGCAGCACCCACACACCGAGTGCGAGTAGGCCCGGCAAGATCAGCAACGACTTCAGGAGCGGCTTCGGGCACCGCGGGTACGGACTGTTGACGAGAGAGGTTAGCGCGCCGGGCCTATTGAAGTCTACCGCATCCCGCCCTGGTCGAACTGATGCGCGCCGAAAAGCGGCTGCCTTACAAGCAGGCGAAGACGCGCAACTATTGGCCAATGGAAACCCCCGTCAGCCGGCGCAACAAACTCTTCGAAACCTGGCGTGCGATCGTCGCCAGCCTCGACCTGGAAATAAAAGGCGCATCCGAGATATTGCGGCTACCCAATTCGAGGCTCCATCATGGCAGTTGAAGGCGTTTGAAGACATGCTCGACGCGGTCATCTGCGCGTGGGTCGGCATATGCGTTTCGAGGGAACCGCCGTGCCGTTCGGCGACGACGCGTCTGCGATCTGGATACCCCAATCGGATCTTCTGGCGTCGCGGCGGGGTCGGCGATGATCGGATTACTGTGGCAAATGGATCGAACGCCGCAAAATCCGCCGCCGCTGGCAGGAAGACGCCAGGCAATTGGCAGCAACCGATCCGGTCAATGCCTGTTATGAAGCGCAGCCGAGAGCTGCACGCAGCCGGGCGCAGAGAAACGTTGCCGAATCCTGGCATTGGGCCAAGGTCGCCAGCGAAGTCGCCCGCATCGAGCCGCGCGCCGCGATGGACTTCGAGGTCCTCAAGGCCATCGCCGATCAGGAAGCCGCCGGTCGCGGCTGAACAGCTGCATGACGGAAAATGGAGAACACTCGGGCGATAGCTGTGCCGCGAGCGAGCAACTGTGCCGGAACTCCACCCGGCCATCCGAAGCAAACCAATCCCGCTCTCAGATGATGGCGTCCTGGACCAGGTCCGGATCTGCGTCGATCAACCCTCTGTCGGGGTCGGCTAGCAAGCTGCCGCCACTCGGCTTTGCCTTCGCGGTGATCGCGACCGTCCCCGGTCCTTCGAGGAGCCATCGAGCGGGATCGGCCTGCTCCGGACGGAGGTTTCACATGGCACAGGATCTTGCACTCGCTCAGTCTCAGGCTTTCGCACTTGCCCGCACCCTCATGGTCCCGGTGACGCTGTTCAGGTCCGGCGATGAATTCGGCGTCGTCGTCAGCGACGAAATCGACGCCGACGACGATCTCGACATCATTCACGAATTCGACCCGCACGATCGCCGGCCGGCTCATTGAGCCGGCATTTCCCTTTTGCCGCTTGCGAGCGGCAGGCGGCGGAGGCTTCGCCGCGCCTGGCACGAACTGTCGGCGTGAAGGTACAGATCTGCAGATTGCCAGGCGCGCCCTGCCTCCTTTGCTCTTCGCGGCCGGGCAGGCGGTCCCGCAAACTGCGGGAAGAGAAATCGGACAAGAAAGGCGGACGCGGGAGCGCCGGCAAACGAATGAGAAAAGAAGAGCTGGAGGACCTCAGGGACCGGGTTCCGTGCGGCGCCCTGCTGGAGCAGGCGGGCTTTGCGGTGGACAGGCAGGAAAGCACACGCAGAGCCTTCAAATACCGGCGCGGTGCGGAAATCGTCATCGTCATCCATGAGGGGCGGGATGGTTCGATCCCTTTCCGACGCGAAGGGCGACGTCTTCAGCCTCGCCGGACACCTCGACGGCGTCGCTTTCGTCGATGCACTTGACCGCGTCGCCTCACTGGTCGGGTTCGTGTCCAGGGAGCCGGTCTGGACCCGATCCGCGGACGCGCCCTTGTCCCTCAGATCCATTGAGGACCGATGGGAGCAACGCCGCAAACCCTGGCGAGGCTCCATGACCTGGCGCTATCTGCGGGAGGAGCGTTGCCTGTCCGAGGCGATCATTCGCGACGCCATGCGGCTCAACGTGCTGCGGGAAGGCCCGCATGGCAGCATGTGGGCGGCCCATGTCGATGATGACGGTGTCGTCACCGGCTGGGAGGAACGTGGCCCCGACTGGCGTGGTTTTGCAACCGGCGGGTCGAAGGTCCTCTTCCGGTTCGGTCCAATAGGCGCCTTGCGACTGTGCGTGACGGAGGCGGCGATCGACGCCATGAGCCTGGCCGCCTTTGAAGGGGCACGGGAAGGCAGTCAATATCTCAGTACCGGCGGGGGATGGTCGCCGGCAACAGATGCCGCGCTACGCATGCTCGCCGCACGTCCCGCCGCCCGGCTCGTCGCCGCGACGGACGCCAACGACCAGGGCGAGACCTTCGCCTGCGCGCGACATCGCCGATGCGGCCGGTTGCGACTGGCTGCGTCTGATGCCGCCGGTCGAGGACTGGAACGACGCGCTCAGGGCGCGGGAGAAGGAAAAGAAGACGTGGAAAGGGAGAGAAGCGGAAGAGGCCTGCCGCATGCCCGCCGCCGCGTCAAGGGTGAAGCTTCGCCCGGCTGAAGCCGGCCTTGACCCGTCCGGACGGAGAGGCGGCCTGGGGGGAGGGGTCAGGAAGGGCTGAAGAGAAGATGGCGACCATGAGGTTCCGCCGCGCTTTCGCCCCGACGAAGGCCAAAAGGAGCCCGCTCATGACCCTCTCTCCCATCTGCAAAGTCTTCCAGGGCATCGCCGACCGGCATCAGATGTTCCGCATGTTCGATCGCTGCGCGGGCGCCCGAACCGATGGGAGGGCGACGACGGCGCGCTTTACCGCGGCGAGTGGTTCGAGATCGGTGAGCGCGAACATGACTATATGTTCGAGATCCTGCCGCCGCTCTTCATGCGCGGCGAGATGTTCGCCATGCGCGAATTCCTCACCGGCTCGATCACCAGCATCTTTTTCACACTGTCGATCGACGGGCGAATCCGGCACTTCCATGGGTATCGCGACCTTTCCGACAAGGGGTCGCGAGCGCATGCGCGCCGCAATCGTCGAGCGCGAATCCCGTCCCGTCCGCGCGATGACGCGCGAGGAGCGTCTCGAGCATATCTGGTCGAGCACGGCCGACGATTATCGCGGCTATGCCAGCGAGCGTTGGCCGGAGGCCGATCGCGGCAAGCGCACGGTCATGTTCTTCGCCAAGCCAGGCGGCACGACGCTGAAGCTGCTGGATACCCTTACCGACGCTGAGATCGCGGCAAAGCTGCCGGTGCATCTGCGTTACCTGCCCGACGCCATCGCGGCGTGAGGAAGGAGACCCATGTTCACCTTCTCCATCACCGACATTCGCGCCGTGCTCGAGTGCGGCCATGCCGACGCCAGGGCCAATGGCGGATATCGCGTTCCCTATCAGGGAATATCGCCGGAAACAGACGCCAGACCCGGCCTGTGGCTGGTCGGCGACGAGGGCGTTTATGCGATGTCCTCCGGCAAACTCGCCGAGGGCCAGCGCCCGCTCGTCGTCTATGCCGAGGAATGCAATCCGAAAACCAATCCCGACTACTGGCACACCAAGCGCCGATATTTTGAGGCGATGACGGGGTCGAATTCATCGACGCCGTTGAGCTCGAACGGCTGACTGCCGCCGCGCCGGACGCGACGCATCTGACAATCACCATGGACGATACGTCCCTGTCTCTCCGCCTGATGGGCCGCTGACCACGGCGCTTTCCCTTCCCCATCCAATCTCGTGCGACCGAACCGCCTGCATTGCCGGCGGGCAAGCCGGCGCGCGCCTTCAAACAGGAGAATTTTTTATGGCGCATGATGACCCTTCACCCTCGACATGTTCGGCTCAAGCGGGTTGTCCTCCGGGTTTGGCCTCGGTGTCACCGCTTTCGGCGGATTTCCCGCCGGAACCGCCCCTGAACCGGACAATGACGACGACGATCCTGATCCTACGCCGGCGGCGCCCGCCCCGGCGATGGCGCGCGCAGCGCCGCGAAAGAATGCGGTTCCTCCTGGACACGGCGTCCGTAGCAACTTCCATCTCGACAACGGCGAGGATCGCGGTCTCGCCGCATCCTGGAAGGAGCGAAGGCCAACGTCGCGGCGATCCTGCTTGCCGATGAGATCGAAAAACAGGAGCGCCCCGCGACGCGCGAGGAGCAAGTGAAACTTGCCCGCTTTACCGGCTTCGGCGCCGGCGAGCTCGCCAACACCATGTTCCGACGGCCGGGCGAGGTGGATTTCCGCGAGGGCTGGAACGATCTCGGGTCCTCATTGAGGCGGCCGTCACCGATCGCGACTATGCGAGCCTTGCCCGCTGCACGCAATACGCCCACTTCACGCCGGAATTCATCATCCGGGCGATCTGGTCGGGATTGCAGCGCCTGGGCTGGCGCGGCGGCCGCATTCTGGAGCCGGGCATCGGCACAGGCCTGTTTCCGGCGCTGATGCCGGAAAACTATCGTGACAAAGCGCATGTCAGCGGCGTCGAACTCGATCCCGTCACCGCACGCATCGTCAAGCTGCTGCAGCCGAAGGCGCGGATCATCGAGGGGGATTTCGCGCGCACGGACTTCTCAGCCGTCTACGATCTTGTCATTGGGAACCCGCCCTTTTCCGATCGCAGTGTGCGTTCGGACCGGCAATACCGGCCGCTTGGTCTGCGGCTGCACGACTACTTCATCGCACGCTCCATCGATCTCCTGAAGCCCGGCGCCTTCGCCGCCGTCGTCACCAGTGCCGGCACGATGGATAAGGCGGATACGGCCGCCCGTGAGCATATCGCCAGATCCGGCGACCTGATCGCGGCGATCCGCCTGCCGAGGGCAGCTTCCGCCGCGACGCCGGCACGGATGTCGTGACCGACATCCTGTTCTTGCGCAAACGCAAGGCCGGTGAGCCCGAGGCGGATCTTTCCTGGCTCGACGTCGATGAAGTCCGTTCTGCAACGGAGGACGAAGGCGCCATCCGCGTCAATCGCTGGTTTGTGCGCCATCCGGATTTCGTGCTGGGTGAGCACACTTTGACCTCCGGACCGTTCGGCGAGACCTATACCTGCCGTCCCCGCGCCGGCGTCGATCTCGAAGGGCGCTGAATGCCGCCATCTCGCTCCTGCCGGAAGATCGCTACGACGGCGAGCCGTCCGCAATCGACATCGAACTGGAGGACGAGCTCGGGAGGTCGTAGATCCGTCGCCAATCTGAAAAGGTCCGCGAAGGAAGCTTCTTCATCGACGCCAGGCATGGTCTCATGCAGATGGTCGACGGCTCCCCGGTTCCGATCAAGGTCCGCAAGGGGCGGTCTGCCGTGAGGCAGACAGGCGAATGCCTGTCCGGAAAGCATGTCCGCATCATCCAAAAGCTGATCCCTGTCCGGGATGCTGTGCGCGAGGTTCTGAAGGCCCAGGAGCAGGATCGCCCGTGGAAGGATCTGCAGGTACGGCTCCGCATTGCCTGGTCATCATTCGTTCGCGACTTCGGCCCAATCAACCACACGACGGTGTCGATCTCGGAGGATGCCGAGACCGTCGAGGTGCGAAACCCATCGCCAGCCAAACCTTCAGCCCTTCCGCGATGATCCTGACTGCTGGCTGGTCGCTTCCATCGAGGATTACGACCTCGAAACCGATACCGCCCGTCCCGGTCCGATCTTTCCGAACGGGTTATCTCGCCTCCTGCCGCCCCGGTGATTATGTCCGCGCCTGATGCCTTGGCCGTGGTGCTCAACGCGCGGCCGCGTCGACATCGAGCATATCGCCGAACTCCTGCATCGTGACGCGCAAGCGGTTATTGCCGAACTGGGTGATGCGATCTTTTGCGATCCGACCGACGGTTCGTGGCAAACGTCCGACGCCTATCTCTCCGGCCCGGTCCGCACCAAGCTTGCTGCTGCGCTGCCGCGGCTGCGCTTGATCCGGCTTTCGGGCGCAATGTCGCGGCGCTACAGGAAGTCCAGCCCGCCGACCTGGGTCCATCCGATATTACCGCTCGCCTCGGTGCGCCGTGGATTCCGGCGTCCGATGTCGTCGCCTTCGTCAAGGAGATGATGGGGGCGGAGATCCGCATTCATCATATGCCGGAACTGGGATTATGGACGGTCGAGGCTCGGCAACTTTTATAGCGCCACCGGCACTTCGGAATGGGGCACCAGCCGCCGCCATGCCGGCGAACTGCTCGGCGATGCGCTGAACAGCCGTGTGCCGCAGATCTTCGACACGATCAAGGATACAGGCGGCGAGCGCCGGGTGCTGAATGTCGTCGATACAGAAGCGGCCCGCGACAAGCTCCAGCGGATGAGGCAAGCCTTCCAGAATTGGGTCTGGTCAGATCCGGATCGCGCTGACCGGCTGGCGCGGGTCTACAACGACCGCTTCAACAACATCGCACCGCGCAAATTCGACGGCTCCCATCTGAAACTTCCCGGCGCCTCAGGCGCCTTCACTCTTTATGGGCATCAGAAACGCGGCATCTGGAGAATCATCTCCTCCGGCTCCACCTATTCGCCCATGCCGTCGGCGCCGGCAAGACCATGACGATGGCAGCCGCCATCATGGAACAACGCCGGCTCGGCCTGATCGCCAAGGCAATGCTTGTCGTTCCCGGTCATTGCCTGGCGCAGGCGGCGCGTGAGTTTCTGGCGCTCTATCCGTCGGCCAACATTCTCGTCGCTGACGAGACCAACTTCACCAAAGACAAGCGCCAGCGTTTCCTGTCGCGGGCGGCGACGGCGGTCTGGGATGCGATCATCATCACGCACTCTGCCTTCAGGTTCATCGGCGTTCCCTCGGCCTTCGAGCAACAGATGATCCACGACGAGCTGGAGCTTTACGAGGATCTGCTGACCAGGGTCGATGATGAGGACCGGGTTTCGCGCAAGCGGCTCGAACGTCTGAAGGAAGGTTTGGCTGAGCGGCTGGAGGCGCTTTCACCCGCAAGGACGATCTGCTGACCATCTCCGAAATCGGCATCGACCAGATCGTCGTCGATGAGGCGCAGGAGCTCCGCAAGCCGTCCTTCGCCACCAACATGTCGACGCTGAAGGGCATAGACCCGAACGGCTCGCAGAAAGCCTGGGACCTCTATGTGAAGTCTCGGCTTATCGAGACGAAGAATCGGGCCGGGCGCTCGTGCTTGCCTCCGGCACCCGATCACCAACACGCTCGGAGAAATGTTCTCGATCCAGCGCTTGCTCGGCTACGAGGCGTTGCGCGAGCGCGGATTGCATGAGTTCGACGCCTGGGCCTCGAACTTCGGGGATGAACGCACCGAACTGGAGCTTCAGCCATCCGGCAAATACAAGCCGGTAAGCCGCTTCGCCAGTTTCGTCAACGTCCCCGAACTGATTGCCATGTTCCGCGCCTTTGCCGACGTGGTGATGCCGGAGGACTTGAGGCAATACGTCAAGGTGCCTGACGTCGCGACGGCCAAGCGGCAGATCCTCACCGCCGCACCGACGCCAGCCTTCAGGGCCTATCAACAGATCCTAGAAACCCGCATCAAGGCGATCGAGGAGCGTGATCGGCCTGCCGAGCCCGGTGACGACATCCTGCTTTCCGTCATCACCGACGGACGCCATGCAGCGATCGACCTGCGCCTGGTGACGCCTGACATGGATGACGAGCCGGAAAACAAGCTCAATCTCCTGATCCGCAACGCGCATCGCATCTGGCAGGAGACCTCGAGAACAGCTATGTCCGCCCGGACGGCAAGCCTTACGAACTGCCGGGCGCCGCGCAGATGATCTTCTCCGATCTCGGCACGATCAATGTCGAGAAGACCAGGGGATTTTCAGCCTATCGCTGGATCCGCGATGAGCTCATCCGCATGGGCGTGCCGGCATCCGAAATCGCCTTCATGCAGGACTTCAAGAAGACCGAGGCCAAGCAGCGCCTGTTCGGCGACGTTCGCGCCGGCAAGGTCCGCTTCCTGATCGGCTCATCCGAGACGATGGGCACAGGCGTCAATGCGCAACTCAGGCTGAAGGCGCTGCATCATCTCGATGGCCATGGCTGCCCTCGCAGATCGAGCAGCGCGAGGGCCGGATCGTCCGTCAGGGCAACCAGCATGACGAGGTCGATATCTACGCCTACGCCACGCAAGGCAGCCTTGATGCCACGATGTGGCAGAACAACGAACGAAAGGCGCGGTTCATCGCGGCGGCGCTTTCCGGCGACACCTCGATCCGCCGGCTGGACGACCTGAACGAAGGCCAGGCCAACCAGTTCGCCATGGCAAAGGCGATTGCCAGTGGCGACGAGCGGCTGATGCAGAAGGCAGGCCCCGAGGCCGATATCGCGCGTCTGGAACGGTTGCGGGCCGCCCATGAAGACGACCTCTTCGCCGTGCGCCGGCGGATCCGCGACGCCGAGCGCGAGATCGAAACGGCGACCCGCCGCATCGGTGAAATCAGCCAGGACATCGAACGGCTGGTTCCGACGTCAGGCGACGCCTTCGCGATGATGATGACAGGCAGGCCATTCTCGAGCGCAAGGACGCCGGCCGCGCTGATGAAGGAAATCCTCACCCTCGTCCAGCTCCAGAGGCCAGGTGAGGATCACATCGCCTCGATCGGCGGCTTCGATCTCATCTATGAGGGCGAACGTTTTGGCCGGGGTGACAATTACCACTACCAGACCCTGCTTCAGCGCACCGGCGCGACCCAAGAGATCGATCTCGCCGTCACCGTCACGCCGCTTGGCGCCATCTCCAGGCTGGAACACGCGCTTGACGGCTTCGAGGAGGAGCGCGAACGTTATCGCCAGCGGTTGGCGGAGTACCAGCGGCGGCTTTCCTCCTACCAGTCGCGGTAGGTGGCGCCTTCGCCTTCGCCGACGAACTGGCGGAGAAGCGTAAGGCGTTGCGGGAGGTGGAGGAGGCGCTTGCAGGCGACGCGCGTGCTGAACTGCAAGCGGCCTGAAGGGCCGCGTCACGCACTTTTGAATGCGCCGCAGCATTTGCATAGCTGCGTTGCACAAAAAGTGGTTTGCGATTGGTCATAAAACAGGCATTGTGATGATAGCTGATGCACATGGCGGTCGCTCCTCCCAGTTCCGCCGCACCAGCTGTTCCCCTCTGGAGGTTTATTGACCTTCACACTTCAAGGGCCGCGGCTTCCGCTGGCCCTCTTTTGCCCATGCCGAATTCAGGCTCATCTCCAACCAGGTGACGCATTCGCGACCGGAGCGTTCGCCGCTCTTCCTGACATTGCCGTTCAATGCATCGTGGCTTCCCGCAGCGGCAACAACTCGATGGCCTTGTTGATGACCTTACGCAACTGGCGCCAGTCGCGAAGGTCGCGTTCGTTCACCCGCTCCTGGATCGCGGTCAATATCCAGCCGACGCAGGCAATGTCGTCTTCGGCGCGATAGGCATCGGACCGCGCGAAGCAGGCGAGGATACGTGGTCTCGCGTCGCCATTATCCTTCGGGATGCTGGCGACCAGGTCGCGCGCGCGCAGTAAGCGAGGGCAATACGCTGGCAGTCCTCGATCATGCCGCAGGTCCAGGCAAGCGTCTTCGATAATTCCTCGGATTCATCTCCCATCTCGGATCGGCTCCCCCATGATCATGCCGAGCGTCTCGATGACGGCAGGCGATAGTTGGAATTGCCTGGCCAATCCGCGCCCCATCGAGTTGTTCCCCATGGTTTCGATCAGAAGCCCTCTTTGCACGAGCGCGTGCATGTCCTGAGCAAGGACGCTCCTGGTGAGGCCGGTCAATTCCATCATCCGGGTCAGCGTGATGGTTGGATCTTCGCTGTGCAGGACGCCGATCAGCGTCATCAAACCGATCAGCTTGACGCGGGCCGTCGGCGTTTCGCCCTCAAGCGGATTGCCAAGGATCTGGTTGGTCATCATGGTCACGTAGGCCTGCGCAAGCCCCAGGGGCCGCCTTGAGCTTGAAGCGCAATCACGAGGCTCGCGCTTTCGCCCAATGCCATCGCCATTGGTAGACAATCCTCATCATCTCCTTCTCAAGCGATCACCGATGGCGCAGACGCACAATCCGAGCCGTGAGGGGGTGATTCTCGATGCAATCAGCCCGCGTTCTTTTGCCATCCTCAAGGCGATGATTTCAACCGCCGGGCGACAATCTTCCTGTCGGGTGTGCGCCGATCGGTATTCTTGTGCCGCTCGTGAGCGGTTGGGATGGAAGAGAGGGAAAGAAAAAGAAGGGAAAACCGGTCGCAAAGCGATCTTGCCGGTGACGCGTGACCGCTCAACCGCCCGCTCCTCGTCCCGGCCGCGCGCGCCGCGCAGGGCTGTCAGCCCCGCTTGCGCGTCACGGCAGGGCCGCTCGCGCGCAGTTGCACCGGAAAGCCCGCTTCGCGGTCCGGGAAGTGTCTTCGGAAAAACTGAAGACAGGAAGAGCGGCAATCGCCGCCCCGAAACCCCTAAAGGAGCAGGTCCCATGCAGATCCTCAAACTCGACCCGCGCGCTCTCAAGGACAATCCCGACGATGCCCGCCGCTCGAAGTCCTCGCCGCAGGCCGATGCGCTGTTGCTGGCGACGGTGAAGGCCGTCGGCATCATCCAGCCGCCGGTCATCTCGCCCGAAACCGATGGCGGCAACGGCTACATCATCCAGGCCGGCCACCGCCGCGTCAAACAGGCGATCGCCGCCGGCCTCGAGGAAATCGACGTGCTGGTGACCGATGCCGCCAACGACAATGGCGCGATGCGCTCGATGATCGAGAACATCGCGAGAGAACCGCTCAACGCCATCGACCAATGGCGCGGCACGGAACGGCTTGCGGCTCTGGGCTGGACCGAGGAGGCGATCGCCATGGCGCTGGCATTGCCGGTTCGCCAGATCCGGAAACTTCGCCTGCTCGCCAATGTTCTTCCCGCCATGCTCGACCAGATGGCCAGGGGCGATATGCCGAACGAACAGCAGCTTCGCACCATCGCCGCCGCTTCGATCGACGAGCAGAAGGAAGTCTGGAAGGCCAACAAGCCGAAGAAGGGCGACATCGCGGCCTGGTGGCAGATCGCCAATGCGCTGTCGAAGACCCGCATGTATGCGCGTGACGCGAGCTTCGGCGACGACCTGCGGCAGGCCTACGGCATCGAGTGGGCTGAAGACCTGTTCGGTCCGGCCGACGAGGACAATCGCTACACGACCAATGTCGAGGCGTTCCTCGGCGCCCAGCAGGAATGGATGACGGCGAACCTGCCGAAGAAGGGCGCCATCGTCGAGGTCAACAGCTGGGGCCAGCCGGAACTGCCGAAGAAGGCCGAACGCGTCTACGGCAAGCCGGGCAAGGGCGACCACACCGGCCTCTATCTCGACCGCGACGGCAAGGTGCAGAGCGTGCATTACCGCATGCCGGAGCCGAAAGCGGCCAAGGGCCAAACCGGCTCGGCGGACGGTGACGCGACCGCTGACGGAGATGATGCCGCTGCAGCCGCCAAATCCCGCCCCGACGTCACCCAGAAGGGCCAAGACATGATCGGCGATTTCCGCACCGACGCGCTGCACGAGGCGCTGGCCCGCGCGCCGATCGAGGACGACACGCTGATGGCCTTGCTCGTGCTCGCCTTCGCGGGCATGAATGTCCGGGTCGACTCCGGCGCCAACGACCGTGTTCGGTCCCAGGCGGTTCAAGCGCCATGCGGCGCGACCTCGACCAGGACGGACGCCTCCTTCGACCTCCAGACGGTGCGGGTTGCTGCGCGCGCCATGCTAGTCGAGGTTCTGTCGTGCCGGCGCGGCATGTCGAACAGCGGTGTCGTCTCGCGCATTGCCGGCGCGGCGATCGGCGCGGACGGATACCTTCCGAACATGGGCACGGAAGACTTTCTCCTGTGCCTGTCGCGGCAGGCGCTCGAGACCGCAGCCAGGGAGGTCAGCCTGGAGCCGCAGCCGCGGGTGCGCGACACGCGGACGGCGCTCGTCGAGCACTTCAAGGGCGAAGCGACCTTCATCCACCCTGCCGCGCTGTTCGCGCCCGACCCGCGCGAGATCGCCGATCTGATCGGCCATGCCGATGAGCTCGACGCCGAAGATGGCGCCGCCGATGGTGGTGCCGGCGGAGTTGACACCGCGCCGACCCCTGCCGTCGACACCGACGACCCGTCCCGCGAGGCTCCGAACGAAGCGCCTGACGAGCTCGAGGCCGCCTACGGCATCGCGGCGGAATAGCCCGACCGCATTTCCTCCCGAATGACGATCGCCGCCGGCTGCCCGGCGGCGCTTTCGTTTCCATCAACCGCAGAACCCGAACTGGAGGCTTTCTCATGTCTGCGTCCCTGATCTTCGATCTCGCCCCGATCGGCTCACTCGTGTCCTGGTCCGACGGCAAGCCCCGCCCGCCGGAACGTTTCCATAAGAAGCTCGCCGCCTGGCAAACCAGAAACAGCCAGGGCCGGCTCATCCGCGAGGAAGGGCCGCGCAAGCTCGGCAGCTACACGTCGCCCGGCTATTTCACGCTCCATCAGGAGGACATCGGCGGCAAGTCCATGATCCTCGTCACCCTCCACCGGACCTTCGGGCTCGACCTGATCTCACCTTCAAGGTCCTCGAGCGCCCGCCGCTCGGCGCGGTGCGCATCTTCGACCGCGCCGGTGAAGCGCGCGAGCTGCTCCATCTCGCCGAAGACCGGCAGGCTGCCGAGACCTGGTTGCGGTCGCATCGCTACCCGAGCGCCGTGCTCGAGGCGGTGACGCCCGACGAGGCAGACGCAAAGGCTGATGACCGGAGGACCGCACCATGAATCCGATCTCCATCCCCTCGCAAACTCGCAAGGTCTGTACCGACAAGATTGCTGACGTGGAATTCGACCGCGCCGCTGACGGCATGGCCGTTGCGCGCGTCGGCGATCTCGTCTTCGCCATGCTGCCATCCCGCGATGGCCGGCATCTGCTGGCGAGCGCCTGGCGCGTTTCGCGGCCGCTTGCCGCGCTCAGCCGCGACGATTTCTATTCGTACCATGGTTCGATCGAGGATGAGGCCGCCTTCAGCGCCCGCATGATCGAGCAGGCCGAGCATAGTCGCGAGCTTCAAGCACTCGCACGCCGGACCGTGCGCATCGCCTGCAATACGCCGTGGGGACCGTCGCAGGCCACGCTCTATGCGGAGGGCGTTGTTGCCCACACCACGGCAGGCCATGGCGGCTTCTCGCTTTCGCCAGAGCGGAACGAAAAAGTCCATCCGCTGCTTCGTTCACAGGACGGGTTCTATGAGGAAGATTCGTCCTGGGCGGCCGTCGCCATCACCTTTCCCGACCTCTTCACCAGCATCGAGCGGCGTTCGGCGGAAGCAACGCTCAAGGATTGGCAGCCCGATGCCTGGGAAGCGATCACCGGCACGGTCCTTGCGGCTGGTGAATCTCATGTGAAGGACCGGCGCGCCTTCGAACGCGAACATGCCGGCGACTGGGTCGTGATATCAGCACTTCACTCCGACCATCATCCCGGCATGACCGAGGTGATTAGACGCGCGGCGGAAGGCGTGATGCTCATGTCGAAGAACGGCGCTTCCTGGTTGCGTCCACCGAATACCAGGTCGGGCGGTTCGGCTTCGTCATCGACGAGGCGCGGCACGTTGCCTATGACCGCCGGTCGAGCTTCGTCACATGGGCGGGAGGAGCACGCCATGATCCCTCCATCGATCGTCAGGCGCGGTTGCGCCGCATGGAAGAGGCCTGCCGGCAGACCCGGCACCAGCTCGACATGATCGAGCGCCAGATCATCCGCAAAATAACGGCCTTGATCCCGTCGCTTGAGCTCGCCGGCCGAGATATCGCCGTGGCAGGCCGCCCGAACCGGACGCCTTCCTCGCCCGCTATCGATCCAATCTCGCCGCCATCACCGCCGAGCGCCAGCCGGAGATCGATGCACTCTCCCGCAAGCTCGCTCGACAGGAGGCCGCGATCGGCGTCTTTCGCGAAAGCCCTGCGCCGCAAAGCCTCAGCCTCAAACCCGGGGGGAGGTCTAGCGCCATGGCGACGATCGGAGATCTCGAACGCGCGGCCCGTATCGGTCCGACATCTCAGGAGCGCGCCGCCTTCTGGCGGCAGTTCCATCATCTCAAGGGTAAGGCCTGCCTCGACGCCGGTGTGGCCGAGCTCAAGCGATTGATTGCCGCGAAAGTCGCTCGTGCCGAGGGCGTGCCGGAAACGCGGCGGCGCCTGCCGAAGCGCGATCGGCTTCCGCCACTCACACCCGAGCAGCAGACGGCGCTGCAGGCCTATGCCGCAAGACACGGCCGGCGCTGGAAGAGCGTTCTGAACAATGTCTGGATGGGTGGGGCACCCCATGACGATGGCGGGATCCTGCGCGGTCTGCGCAATTCCCATGGCCCGACCTGGCTGCAGTCCTATCGGCTGCCCCCGCGCTGGTTCGGCGAACGCTGCGACCGCGGCGCCCGCACAAGGCGCGGCCGGCGTCGGGGATGACGAGGTGTAGCGCTCGCATGGCTGGCTTCCTTGTCCGCCATGGCATCTGGACACGGCCGCCTCTCCGGTCTGCCCTTCGGTTTTGCTGCGGTCTGAACCGGCGCCCGTCTGGTTCAAGGCCGGCCGCGCGCCGCGAGGCGGCCGGTCATGCCGCTCGTCGCAAAGCAGGCACGCGGGAACGGCACAGGACCGTTGGTCCCGCTTGCCCGCATACCGTCTTTGCTCGATCTGGCCCGCCCGGACCCTGAACCGCCCGGCTGGCGCAGGTTCTCTTCGACCGCACCGAAGGGCAGACCGGCCAAGGGGGCCGGAACCGCTTCGGAAAGCCAGAAAAGGAAACTGCCATGGCAAAGCCCGCAAGCACCTCCCGTCAAACGAACCGCCCGGCCAACCGCCCTTCAGCGCGCGTGGTCCAGCTCCGCAAGGGCGCCACCCTCGAAATGGTCCGCCTCACATGCCCCGACGAGGGCCAGGCGCTCCGCATCGCCGAGAGTTTCGGGACCGCGATCCTCGACAGCGACGGTATCCGCGACATGCATGAACGCCTGATCGTCGCGACCGCCACCGGTCTCTCCGAGGGGCTCGGCGAACGGGCGATGCAGATCCATCTCCAGCGGATCGTCGGCGCCTATGTCGGATCGGCCCATGGCGCCGGACAGTTCTATTCCCGCGCCGTCACCGAGGCGCGCGACGCCACCGCCAAAGGGGCGGGCGACGACCGCGAAGACGATCTCGGCCCGGTCGGCTATGACAGCAACGCGCAACGCAAGCGTGAATTTGCCGCCGACATGGGCATTCAGGCCCATGCACTGAGGATGGCTGCCGAAGGCGCGGTTGCCGCCTACGAGCAGATCGTCGGCGAGACGTGGAAGCCCTTCGACCGGCCGGTCGACAATCCCGGCGACAGGCTCGACCGCAAGGCGGCCGAAGCGCAGATGTCCGCCTTCGACTGAGGCCGTACCGGCGGAGCTTCGGCTCCGCCCTATCCCGATCCGCATCGAGGCCGTCTTCTCCCGAAGGCGGCCTATTTCTTTGGCCCTTATCGCAAGGCGCAAGGAGGCAGGTGAAGAGAGAGAGAGAGAGAGAGAGAGAAAAAAAAAGAAGATCGGAATGATCCGCCGGTCGCGGCCCGTCCCGTGCGCCGGTCCTGCAGGAGCCGGCGGCAAGGCGCAACGGCTGTCACCGTCCTCCACATGCGTTCCGGCCGTTCCGGTGCGCTTGCCGCCCGGTCGCTCCTGCTTTTGGCCCTTCGCGACGGGGCCGCGATCGGCGCGGCCTCCTCAAATGGAGGTATGAACCATGAGCAGGAAATCGGAACACATCCGCACGGACATTTACGCGCGCATCACCGACAGGATTGTTGCCGATCTTGAGAAGGGTGTGCGTCCCTGGGTCAGGCCCTGGAGGGCTGAAAATCTGACCGGGCGCGTGAGCCGGCCGCTCCGGCATAACGGCCAACCCTATACCGGCCTGAATGTCCTGCTTCTCTGGTCCGAGAGCGTCGCCAGCGGTTTTAAGTCGGCGACATGGATGACGCTGCGCCAGGCAATGAGCTCGGCGCCCACGTGCGCAAAGGCGAAAGCGGCGCGACCGTCGTCTATGCCAGCCGCTTCACCAGGACCGAAAGGGATGCGAGCGGCGGCGAGATCGAGCGCGATGTCCCGTTCCTGAAGGCATACACTGTCTTCAATTGCGATCAAATAGAGGCCCTGCCGGAGCACTACTACCGTCGTCCGGAACCGGTCGCGAAACCGCTCGAGCGCATCGAACATGCGGATCGTTTCCTGGATAACACAGGCGCAGTGGTTAGATATGGCGGCGACAAGGCGTATTACCCTCCACAGACCACATTCAATTGCCGAGGCCGGAACTGTTCAGGATATGGCCTCAATGGTCGCAATCAGATCCCATGAGACTCTGCATTGGACTTCGGCTCCTGGCCGGCTAAACAGGGACCTCAGTCGCTACCACAAGGATCGCCGGGAGAGGGCCTTCGAGGAAATGGTGGCAGAGCTTGGGTCGGCGATGATTTGCGCCGATCTCGGGATCGTGCCGGAACTCGATCCGCGTCCCGACCACGCCGCCTACATCCAGAGTTGGGCCGCTATCCTCGGCTCCGACAAGCGCGCAATCTTCGCCGCAGCCGCGCATGCCCAGCGTGCGGTTAACTATCTTCACGCGCTTCAGCCGAATGCCGAGACCAGCCGGGAGGCGGCCTGATCGGATATCCAAGAGGGAGGGCTCGGGTCCTCCCCGACCCGGTTGCGCCTCTTGTTACGGACGATCCCGCACCGGAAACATGTCCTCGCCATAGTGGTGAAGCCTGGTATGATGGCGCCGGCACAACCATCGAACCTTCAAGGGCTCGTCGTATTGATCGTGGTGGGCATCGACCGCTTCGAGCCCGCAGACCTCGCATGTCTGCTTTTCCAGTTCGCCTGCCTTCACGGCGCGCTGCACGGCAAGGTGAGCATCGTATTTTGCCGGATTGGCGCGCCGCCAGTTCGCCTGGCGGGTATCGGTGTTCAGCATTGCTTCATCCTGCTTCGCCGGTCTCGTCTTCCGTCGCCGAGACCTTTATCACGATTCTTGCATCTTTTGACCGGTTCCGCGAGCCACTTGGATCCGGGACGGCGAGCGGCCGCCGACACTGACCGGGTGAGACTCGGCACTGGCGGACCGGCGCGGCGCTCTGCCGTCTCCAGAGATGCGAGGCGCTCTATCCCGCTTGGCCGGCACGGGGATGAAACGCAGTGAACGACCCTTTCGCAGGCAGGCCGACAGCCTCGCCGGCCGAGGGAGCCATCATCGAGCGGCGCGGTTTCGTTTCCGGTGCAACGGTGATGCGACCGAGGACGTCGGCGATGGCATCGAGGGCGGGAGCGGGCCTGCAGCGCTGACGAGGGCATGAGCATAGGCACGAATGTTGCGCAGCCTGATGGCGGATGATCGTCAATCCGGCTGACGTCGTCGCATTCCATCCACCCCGAGCTGGCCACACCGACGCGACCTCGATGGATCTGGTGTGACCGAAGGACGCCTTCGTCTCGATCGCCTTGACCGCAACGGCCGCTCACAACTTTCTTCCCCTGCGAACAGGTTCGCATTCCTCGCGCGACCAAGAAAGCCGCTCCCGGCCGTCCTCCACTGACGGTTCCGGCCGCCAGGCGGTGCGGTGTCGATCGCCCCCGGTCTTAACACCGTCATCGAGGCCGCGATCGGCGCGGCCCGAACAACCGGAAAGGAACGCGACCATGGCAGTCATCGGCGAATTCACCACCAACGGCAACAACTCGATCGTCGGCACGGTGCGCACGCTCACCGTCAGCATGAAGGCCCGCCTGAACCCGATCGAGCGCGTCTCACGCGACGCCCGGACTTCCGCATCACCGCCGGCAACGGCGTCGAGGTCGGCGCCGGCTGGAAGGCGGTCTCCAACGACGGCGAGGAATACATCTCGGTCAAGCTGGACGATCCAAGCTTCAATGCCCCGATCACCGCAGCCCTTTGGCCGGGCGAGAAGGACGGCGAATACGCCCTCATCTGGAACCGCCCCAAGCGCGAGGCCTGAGACCGCAACCCAAGGAGCCTCGTCGGACAAGGCGGGGCTCTTCTTCCTGTGCCGCATGGCGAAACCGGCCGCGGGCATCGAGCCCGCCTCCGGCTTTCCTGGTCTCGCACAGGGCTGGATATGGAGGCCCTTTTCGCCTATATGGATATTATGGATATTCTGGACAGAGGCCGCTATGAAATCATTCACCACCGCTGATCTCAACAAGCATGTCGGCGACGTGACCACCGCGGCACGGCGCGAGCCGGTGTTTATCACCCATCATAAGAAGCCGAAGTTCGTTCTCATGGCGATCGAGGATTATGATCGCCTGCGCGGCGAACAGGATCAACGTCGTGCCTTCTCGCTCGACACGATGCCCGGCGATATCGAGGACGGGCTGCTGGCACTTGCCGACTCCATCGAAAACGATGGCGCCAACGATGATTGATCCCGAAACCGGCCTCGTCATTTCCTATCATTATCTCTGGACACATCAACATGACCGCGGCGAGGAGAGCGGGCGAAAGGCGCGGCCCGCCTGCGTCGTTGTTCCCGTCACATCCGATGGCAAAAGCGTCGTCATCTTCCCTTTGACGACGAAGGAGCCGGGACCGGACCGGCTGGCAATCAAGGTACCCGATACCGAGCGCAAGCGTCTGACGCTGAGGGGGCGTGGCCCAACCTGGCTCATTCTCGATGACGCCAATGCGGACGTGCTTCCGGGGTCCTTTCACGTCGAACCTGTCAGCTACGACCCGCTGACGATCAGCTATGGCAAGTTCAGCAAACCGTTCATGGACCTGGTCATCAAGACGGTTGCCAACGCAATCCGTGCCAGGAAGATCCAGATCGCGAAACGCAAGCGCTGAAGTCGGCCGTTCTGAACGAACCTTTTCAG
Source organism: Aminobacter sp. SR38 (assembly GCF_014843375.1). Classification (NCBI taxonomy): domain Bacteria; kingdom Pseudomonadati; phylum Pseudomonadota; class Alphaproteobacteria; order Hyphomicrobiales; family Phyllobacteriaceae; genus Aminobacter; species Aminobacter sp. SR38. The sequence continues at coordinate 145,016 of NZ_CP062117.1, read as the reverse complement.
TACCAGGCCAAGCCGGGACTGACCTTGCGGATCGGCGAATAACGCGTCGACCATGCGCCGTTTTCGATCCTGGTGCAACGATGATGCGACCGAGGACGTCGGCGATGGCATCGAGGGCGGAAGCGGGCCTGCAGCGCTGACGAGGGCATGATCATAGGCACGAATGTTGCGCAGCCTGATGGCGGATGATCGTCAATCCGGTTGCCGCGCATCGCGTTCCATCCACCCCGAGCCGGCCACACCGACGCGGACCTCGATGGATCTGGTGTGACCGAAGGACGCCTTCGTCTCGATCGCCTTGACCGCAACGGCCGCTCACAACTTTCTTCCCCTGCGAACAGGTTCGCATTCCTCGCGCGACCAAGAAAGCCGCTCCCGGCCGTCCTCCACTGACGGTTCCGGCCGCCAGGCGGTGCGGTGTCGATCGCCCCCGGTCTTAACACCGTCATCGAGGCCGCGATCGGCGCGGCCCGAACAACCGGAAAGGAACGCGACCATGGCAGTCATCGGCGAATTCACCACCAACGGCAACAACTCGATCGTCGGCACGGTGCGCACGCTCACCGTCAGCATGAAGGCCCGCCTGAACCCGATCGAGCGCGTCTCGCGCGACGCCCCGGACTTCCGCATCACCGCCGGCAACGGCGTCGAGGTCGGCGCCGGCTGGAAGGCGGTCTCCAACGACGGCGAGGAATATCTCTCTGTCAAGCTGGACGATCCGAGCTTCAATGCCCCGATCACCGCAGCCCTTTGGCCGGGCGAGACGGACGGCGAATACGCCCTCATCTGGAACCGCCCCAAGCGCGAGGCCTGAGACCCAATCCCGAGGAGCTCCGCCAGACATGGCGGGGCTCTTTTCCTTGTGCCGCATGGCGAAGCCGGCCGCGGGCATCGAGCCCGCCTCCGGCTTTTTAGGTGCCATACGGGGAGGAGAAGTCTGCTCAGAATGACCAATCGTGCCGGAGAGCCGGGAAAGCGTCGAAGCACGAGCGGTACCCCCAAAATGCTGGCGCATTTCGGCTCCCCCACTCGCCGGCTCCGCCGGTCGCCTCTGGCGATGCTTGACCCTGTCCCGTCTCCCCGACCGCGGACGCCGTCTTTCACGAAACGTCAAGGAGACGAACGATGACGATGGAACTCGAAATGCAACGCGAAGAGCTTAAAGCCGAACTCAGGAACGCCTGCGACGCGAACGAACGCCGCCAGATTGTGGCGGAGCTGGAAATCGTGTTGGCCGAGCTTGCGGTCATCGAGGCCGAACAGGACGGCCGCTTGGGCACGGAGCCCCTTCTGAGGAGGCTTCCTTCATGCTGCCGGAAACGGCAGCGAATTCGCCTCAGCCGTTCAGCGCGTCCTGACCGCCTTGCCCGGCGCAAACGTCAGCTTCTTCGACGCGGCAATCTTGATCGTGGCGCCTGTTGCCGGGTTGCGGCCTTCGCGCCCGGCGTTGCCTTGAGTTTGAACTTTCCGAACGAAGGTATGGACGTCTCCGAGCCTACCAATGCCGCATCGGTGATCTGCTTGAACACGCTTTCGACGATCGCCTTGGCCTGCGCCTTGGTCAGGTTCTGCTCGGATGCGATCTTGTCGGCGATTTCGTTGGTGGTCGTCATGATTGGATGGTTCCCTCGTTCTGGTTTATCCATCCGGTATGACGAAGAAGATGGTCCGAGGATAGGGTGAAGCTCGAGGCGCTGCCGCAAACGCCTCAAAAACCACAGGAAACATCGGGTTACCGGGTATGACACCCTCAATCGGCGAGAGCGACGTCGCGATAGCCGCGCTTTCTTTTCGTCCGCTCGAGGCGTGAGAACGCTTGGTCGGCGTCCTTCTGGCTGTCGAATGTCTCCATCATCATCTGGCCGTTCGCTCCGATCCGGCCCCAGTTCCTGATGACCGAGGCGCCGCCAAAGAGCGTCGGCTGGATCGAGAGCGCATAGAAGCGGCGCATGTTTTGTGTTGCGTCGATACGATGAAGATGAACCGGGTTTGTAGCCTTTTCTCCATGGCCGGATTGTCGCTTCCCGACAAAGCGGCGTCCAACAACTTATATGAATCGCTCAGGGCTCATCGATTCATCTTCCTGATGTGTTTTCCGTGGCCTTCGGCTCGACAAAACTTTAAGTCGCGCGGCAGATATTTTCGGGAGAAGATCGTGGAAGAGACTGTACAAATCGGCAGCCGCGGCGACTTCGGCCTCTGGGCGATTGAAGTTGCCAAGCAGATCGTCGGCGAACAAGGCTTTGAGCTCGCCAGGGCAGCGCGTGACGGTACAGAGGACGATGTACGGGCGGCTGGCAATGCACTGGGGCAGGCGATCACCAATGCGCTTCTCGAAGTCTTTGACGGGCTCCTCGAAGACGCGCCTGCCGACGCGTCCTGAAGCTGCGGCATTACTGCTTGTCTCTGCTGTCGCGGAAGAACCGACTCGGATTGACGCAGGCCTTCATCTCCTCGCGCCTGAACCAGATGGCGCGGCCGCACTTAAGCGGCGGATTGCCCGATGTGAAGACGATCTGCTCGTCGGCGCGCATACGCAGGACCTCGTGCGGCAGGATCAACGGCCGTCGGCTCAACTGCTTCGAGCGCGACCGCGACGACCCCTTCATGCCGGACGAACGATTGGTCTGGTCGACCTCGACGGTGGTGTCGCCGCAGCGCTTAGAGATGTAGTCGGCGGTCTCGGGATCATTGATCGCCGAAAACGAAATCCAGCTGGCGCTTTCGAACCATTTCGAGGTTGCGTCGCGGCCGCCATAGGCCTCGCGCATCTGGCCGATCGACTGGAAAATCATCGTCAGCGTGATGCCGTATTTGCGGCCGGCGTCGCGGGCGGTTTCGAGGATGCGCAGGTAGCCGAGACGCGCCACCTCGTCGAGCAGGAAGAGCGTTCTTCCTTTCACGTTTCCATTGCGATTGTAGATGGCGTTGAGCAGCGCGCCGATGACGACGCGGGCAAGTCCCGGATGGGCTTCGAGCACCTTGAGATCAAGCGCGATGAAGATGTCGGTTTCGCCGTCGGCGAGATCGTCGGTCGAGAAACTGTCGCCCGACACCAGCCCGGCATAGCTCGGATAGGAGAGCCAATGGGTTTCCTTGACCGCATTGGCATAGACCCCGGAAAATGTCTCCGGCGTCATGTTAACGAAGACGGAGACGTTCTCCTTCACGAAGTCGGATTGCGACTGTTCGTAGATGCGCGTCAGGCGCTCGCGCAGTTTCGGTTCCGGCTCGGAGAGATTGGCGCGCACGCGCCTCAGCGTCTGGTCCTTGTCGTCGGTATGGCCGGACAGGCAGACGTCGGCGATCAGCGCCGTCAGGAGCTGCATGGCTGAGGCCCGAAAGAAGTCGTCGCGGGCAGACGCGGTGCGCGCATTGTCGGTCATGATCCAGGTGGCGACGGCGACGATATCCTCTTCCCTCGTGTTGCCGTGGCGGCCGATCCAGTCCATCGCGTTGAAGCCGGCGCCGGACGCGGAGGGATCGAGAACGATCACCTTTCGGCCGGCCTTGCGCCGGTGCTCGGCGACCATCGGCGCGACCTCGCTTGAGGGATCGAGCACAACGAGCCCGCTGCCCCATTTGAGCGCGGTCGGGATCGTCACCGATGTCGTCTTGAAGCCGCCGGAGCCGGCAAAGACGATGCCGTGCGAGGAACCGAAGGAGCCGTCGAAGCAGAGAAGCGGCGCCTTCCGCCGGTCCCCAGCCTTGCGGTTCGTCGGCGCGAAACGGCATGGCGGCGACGCTGTCCCGGTCGACGCGGTAGCGCTCGCCGATGACGATGCCGCCGGCGTCGGGGAAAAGCTTTGCCGCTTCCGGCAACCTCATCCAGTCGGCCTCGCCGTGTACGGCGCGTTTGCCGACGATGCGGCGTGGCCCTGCGTGAGCAAAGGCGGCATTGCCTCTGATTGCCACACGCAGGGCGAAGATGCCTGTGAAGAGTGCGGCTGCCGTCCCCAGCATCGTCGCCGGATCGGCGTAGGCGAGAACCGATTGTCCGGCGGGCACACTGCCCGCGATGCCCGCAAGCCGGATCGTCTCACGGATGACGGCGACGGCGATCACCGCGCCGTTGCCGGCGAACACGCTGAAGCCCGCCGCCTTGATGTTGACCGATCCGTTCGCGGCGAAGAGAGCGATGACGCCGATCGCGGCCGCCGCGACATAGGGCAGCGCAATCCCGCTGCGTCCAAGCATCAGCCTTGCCTGAGTGTTGGTTCCGAGGCCCGCAAGCTTGTGCTCCATGCCCGACGTTGCGACCATCGCGGCGAGCATGATTGTTGCGGGCAGGGCCAGCAGCAAAAATCTATTCGCCGTCATGACCGAAGGCCTCCGCGCCGATGGCAGTCAGGCGCGATCGCTCTGCCTCATCGCCCCTGATCCGGCGCCCGGCGTCGATCAGCAGGCCGAGCAGCAGCGCGCGTTTCTCAAAGCGCAGCCCCGCCTTGACGATCAGCCCGCCAAGCTCGATTTTTTCGCGCGTGTCCTTTTTCCGCGCATCTGATTTCATTGCCTTCGCCATCCGCTCAAGCCTCGCCAGACCCGCCCGCAGCCGCGCCAGACGCGAACGTCGCGGGCGAGCCGTGATCCGGCTTGTCGCCACCGCCATGTCTCTTCCCGCTCGCATCGCCCTTGCCTCCGCGAAAGCGTTTCGCGATCTCCTCGAAGGCGGCCTGCAATGCGGTTTCCTCGATCTCGATATCGCCGAGACCGGCCTTCAGCGCGACCCTGCCGATCCGCTCGGCCTCGCGCGTCTCGGCGGCTCTCAGCTGGTCCTGCAATCTCGCGATTTCTTCCCTGATCTTCGATGACGGCTTCTTCATTCCGGTGGCATCTCCTGATGGTTGCGGTGTTGCTTCAGCGACGCCCACTCTCCCGAATGCGCACTTGAGGAAATGTGCAGATCTGCACATCGGCAAAGCCGATCCTTTGGAGCATGATCCCGGCCGTTCCGAAGGAGCGGCATCCAGGCGCAATTATACGTCGCTGACGCGACGTCCTTGCTTACCCCTGGCGGGCCGCCGCGGCTGCCGCTCCGGACGAACGTGGTTCAAAACCGGAGTTTCTCGCGCCGTGGCCATCGCCCATTTCTCAGCCAGCATCGTCAGCCGTGGCTCCGGCCGCAGCGTCGTGCTGTCGGCGGCCTACCGGCATTGCGCCAAAATGGACTATGAGCGCGAAGCCCGAACCATCGATTACACGAGGAAGCAAGGGCTGGTGCATGAGGCGTTCGTGCTTCCGGCCGATGCCCCGCAATGGGCGAGGGCGCTGATCGCCGACCGCTCGGTTGCCGGCGCGTCGGAAGCCTTCTGGAACAGGGTCGAGGCTTTCGAGAAACGCTCCGACGCGCAACTGGCCCGTGACCTGACGATCGCATTGCCGCTGGAGCTCTCGGCCGAACAGAACGTCGCGCTGGTGAGGGATTTCGTAGAGAAGCACGTGCTGGCGAAAGGCATGGTCGCCGACTGGGTCTATCACGACAATCCGGGAAATCCGCATATTCACCTGATGACGACCTTGAGGCCGCTGACAGAGGACGGCTTCGGGGCGAAGAAGGTCGCAGTCATCGGCGACGACGGCCAGCCGGTCCGCACCAAATCCGGAAAGATCCTCTATGAGCTCTGGGCGGGTTCATTGGGCGATTTCAACGTCCTGCGCGACGGATGGTTCGAGCGGCTCAACCATCATCTGGCGCTCGGCGGCATTGAACTCCGCGTCGATGGCCGCTCCTACGAGAAGCAGGGGATCGATCTCGAACCGACCATCCATATCGGGGTCGGCGCCAAGGCGATCGAGCGCAAGGCCGAGAGCCAGGGTGTTCGGCCGGAGTTGGAACGGATCGAACTCAACGAGCAGCGCCGCGCGGAAAACACCCGCCGTATCCTTCGCAACCCCGCCATCGTGCTCGACCTGATCACGCGTGAAAAGAGCGTCTTCAACGAACGCGATATCGCCAAAGTGCTTCATCGCTATGTCGACGATCCCGCGCTCTTCCGGCAGCTGATGGCGCGCATCATCCAGGATCCCATGGTGCTGCGTTTGCAGCGCGACACGGTCGAACTTGGCACGGGGGCCAGGGTGCCGGCGCGCTACACGACGCGGGCGATGATCAAGCTGGAAGTGACGATGGCGCGCCAGGCGATCTGGCTGTCGGACAAGGAGACGCATGCCGTTTCATCAACAGTGCTCGATGCGGCGTTCCGGCGGCATGAGCGGCTCTCGGAAGAACAGAAATCGGCGATCGAGCGCATCGCCGGTCATGCCCGGATCGCTGCGGTCGTCGGCCGCGCGGGTGCGGGCAAGACGACGATGATGAAGGCGGCGCGCGAAGCTTGGGAACTTGCCGGATACCGCGTCGTCGGCGGCGCGCTCGCCGGCAAGGCAGCCGAAGGTCTGGAAAAGGAAGCGGGCATTCAAAGCCGCACGCTCGCCTCCTGGCAACTGCGCTGGAAACAGCAACGCGATACGCTCGACGCGAAGACCGTCTTCGTCATGGACGAGGCCGGCATGGTGGCGTCGAAACAGATGGCGGGCTTCATCGATGCGGTGGTCAGGGCAGGGGCCAAGATCGTTCTGGTCGGCGATCCCGAACAGCTCCAGCCGATCGAGGCGGGGGCGGCCTTCCGCGCCATTGTCGACCGCATCGGTTATGCCGAACTCGAGACGATCTATCGCCAGCGCGAGGATTGGATGCGGGCCGCCTCGCTGGATCTCGCCCGTGGCAATGTCGACAAAGCGCTCGACGTCTATCAGGGCCAGGGCAGGGTGCTCGGATCTCCCCTGAAGGCGGAAGCCGTCGAACATCTGATCGCCGACTGGAACCGGGACTACGATCCGAAACAGTCGATGCTGATGCTCGCGCATTTGCGCCGCGACGTGCGTCTGTTGAACGACATGGCGCGGGCGAAACTGGTCGAGCGCGGCATCCTCGGCGAGGGCCACGCGTTCAAGACCGCCGATGGAACACGCCGCTTCGATGCCGGCGACCAGATCGTTTTCCTGAAGAACGAGGGATCGCTCGGCGTGAAGAACGGCATGATCGCTCATGTCGTCGAGGCGAGCCCAAATCGCATCGTCGCCCTCGTCGGAGAAGGCGAAGGCCGCCGGCAGGTGACGGTCGAACAGCGCTTCTACAACAATCTCGATCACGGCTATGCGACGACGATCCACAAGTCCCAGGGCGCCACCGTCGACAAGGTCAAGGTGCTCGCGTCGCTCTCGCTCGATCGGCATCTGACCTATGTGGCGATGACCCGCCACCGTGAGGACCTGCAGCTCTATTACGGGCGCCGTTCCTTCGTCTTCAACGGTGGCCTCACGAAGGTCTTGTCGCGGAAAAACGCCAAGGAGACGACGCTCGATTACGAGCGCGGGCAACTCTACCGCGAGGCGCTTCGCTTTGCCGACATGCGCGGCCTGAAGATCGTCGAGGTGGCGCGCACGCTTGCGCGTGACCGGCTCGACTGGACGCTGCGGCAGGCGACGAAACTGGCCGATCTCGGGGCGCGCCTTGCCGCCTTCGCCGAGCGGCTCGGCCTTCGCCAATCACCGACTACCCAACAGAGGCAGGAGGAAAAGCCCATGGTCGCCGGCATCACCCGGTTCGAGAATTCCGTTGCCGACAGGGTCGGCGAGAGGATCGACGCCGATCCGGCCCTGAAGAGGCAATGGGACGAGGTCTCCGCCCGCTTCCGTTATGTTTTCGCCCATCCCGGGACAGCCTTCCGGGCGATGAACTTCGATGCGGTTCTGGCCGACAGAGAAAGCGCCAGGCAGATCCTGCAGAAGCTTGAGGCCGCGCCGGAGTCGATCGGACCGCTCAGGGCAAGACCGGCATTCTCACCGGCAAGGCGGAGCGTGAAGCGCGCCGTATCGCCGAACTCAATGTGCCGGCGCTGAAACGCGATCTCGAACGGTATCTCAGCATGTGCGAGAGCGCGCAGCAGCGGCTTCGCCTGGACGAGCAGGCGCTGAGACAGCGCGTGTCGATCGACATCCCGGCGCTGTCGCCGGCGGCGCGCGTGGTGCTCGATCGGGTGCGCGATGCGATCGACCGCAACGATCTGCCGGCGGCGCTTGGGTTTGCATTGAGCAACCGCGAGACCAAGCTCGAGATCGACGGGTTCAACAAAGCCGTCACCGAACGTTTCGGCGAACGAACGCTCTTGACCAACAGCGCTCGCGAACCATCGGGAAAACTCTTCGACAAACTCTCCGAAGGCATGCGGCCCGAGGAGAAGGAACGGTTGAAGGAAGCCTGGCCGGTCATGCGCACGGCCCAGCAACTCGCCGCCCATGAACGCACCGTCCAGTCGCTCAGACAGGCGGAGGACCTGCGCCTCACCCAGCGCCAGACGCCGGTCCTGAAACAATGAGACGGTTCGGTCCGATCCTGTTTGTCGGTGCGTCCATCATGGTTGGAGCCGGCATGGTCACGGGCGCCATGGTCGGCGGTTATCGCATCAACCTGACACCGAGCGAGCCGCTCGGGCTCTGGCGCATCGAGGCGCTGCGACGTCCGGTCAGGACCGGCGATCTCGTGTTCGTCTGCCCGCCGGGAAACGCAACCTTCGCCGAAGCGCGACGGCGCGGTTATCTCCGGCGCGGGCTTTGCGCCGGCGATTTCGCGCCGCTGATCAAGACGGTCGCCGCCCTTACCGGTCAGCGCGTCGAGATCACCGATCACGTCATCATCGATGGGCGCCCGGTCGAAGCCTCGTCCGTCCGGGAGAGTGACGGCGAGGGCAGGCTGCTCATACCCGATCCCGGCGGCGTGGTGCCACCTGGATACCTGTTTCTCCACTCATCCTTTGCGAGATCCTATGACTCCCGATATTTTGGTCCGGTTCCGGCAAGCGGCCTTCTCGGTCTGGCGCGGCCCGTTCTTACCTTCGATCCCTGATCGTCCCGGTGACCGTCCATGGGATCGCTGGCGATCCGCTGTGCTCGTCGTCGCGTCCGTCGCCTGCGGCGCAATTGGCTGGAGCGGCCATGTCCTCCTCCTACCGGTCGCCATACTGTTTCCGGCGCTCTGGGCGATGGCGCCCTCGCGTGCGACCGCGGCGCTCGTCGCGACGGGCTATTTCCTTGCCGCTTCGCGCGGCCTGCCGCAGGGCGTCGCCAATTTCTATGCCGCCGATCTCTCGCCCGGCCTGCTGCTCTGGCTCATCGCTTCGGCCTCCTTCGTTGTCGTGCACACGGTGTTGTGGACGAAACCACGGGATGAAGCTGCTTCCGGGAGACAAGCGGCGGATGCGGCAAGGGCGGCGCGCTATCTTCTGGCCCTGGCGCTGATGGGGCTGCCGCCCTTCGGCATCACCGGCTGGGCACATCCGTTGACGGCGGCCGGCGTGCTCTTTCCCGCATGGGGCTGGTGGGGGCTTGCCGCGACCGTCGCCGGTCTCGCAATGATGACATCGCGAGGCCGGCTCGCCGCAGCACTGGTGCTGGGAGGCTTCTGGGCCTGGTCCGCCGCAACCTGGACAGCGCCGAGACTACCGGAAGGCTGGCGAGGCGTCGACCTCGAACTGGGCGAAACTCTGGGGCGCGACACGTCATTTGCGCGCCACCGAGTCCTGATTACCACAGTTCTCCGCAACGCTCACCGCGACGACCGCGTCATCGTCCTTCCCGAAAGCGCCTTTGGCTTCTGGACGCCGACCGTCGAGCGTCTGTGGCGCGAGGCTTTGCGCGGTCACGATATCACGGTCATTGCCGGCGCCGCCGTCATCGAGCACCAGGGCTACGACAATGTCATAGTCGCCGTCTCCGCCGACGGGGCGGGGGTCCTCTATCGCGAGCGCATGCCGGTCCCAGGATCCATGTGGCAGCCATGGCGGGAATGGACGGGGCAGGGTGGCGGCGTCCGCGCCCATGTCTTCGGCAATCCGGTGGTCGAGATCGGGGACGAGCGGATCGCGCCGCTGATCTGCTATGAGCAGCTCCTCCTCTGGCCGGTGTTGCAATCCATACTGCACGCCCCCGCGGTCATTGTCGCCACCGGCAATGGCTGGTGGACCAAGGGCACGTCGATCGTCTCGATCCAGAAAGCGAGCGTAATCGCATGGGGCAAACTCTTCGACATTCCCGTCGTCATGGCATTCAACACATAAAGGAGAAACCGGATGGTCGATGTCGCCCTCATCCAGCAATGCGCCGATCCTGGTCTGAAGCCCGCGATCATTGAGCAGTTCATCGCGCGGGCGGGATCGAAAGACCCGCTTGCCGTCACCGTGCGCTCCGGCAACCGCGTCGTACTCGTTCCGAAACCGGCAACAGCGGACGAGGCGATGGACCTGATCCGCAAGCATATCGGCCGCAATGCCACCCGCGTTGGTATCACCCAATATCCGGCCGGGCTCGGCATCCTCGAGGCGGGCCAGCTGAAACCGGACCTGGTCGATGCTTGCGCGAACATCCGCATGGGAACGGCGCTCTTCGCGAGAGTCTATCGCATCGTCCTCGAGTGGTACGGCAACCCGACCGGAGAAGACGGTGCGCGCCAAGTGTTCGAAGATGCGATCATCGCCTGGCAGACGGGGTATTTCGAGGGGGAGGCGGTGTTTCGGACGCCGGACCCGGGCGAAGAAAAGCACGCGGAGCCGGAGCCAGCCGAAAGCGACGAGGTCGGTGTGCAGACCGGCGATCGTCGGGAGGAGGACAATGCCGTACTTCCTGCCGATGCAGTCTCTTCCGATCCGAACAAGGCGGGGATCCGGATCGATCTTTCGGGCATCGGCGCAAAGCGGTGAGGTCATGCATGTGGAGATCTGCAGCGGGATTCTGCGGCTGTTGCACTAGCGGGAACGGCTTCGGCCTTCTATAAGGGCGGACAGGGCAGTACGCGCTGCCCCGGGGTGTGGAAACCTCTATCTGGCGGTTGGTGTCGGCCGTTGCGACACCAGAATCCTCTGGCCTTCGGCCGGTGGGCCTGCGACGTATGTCCAGGTGCTCCGGTACTAAAGGTCGCAGGACTGTCCAGGTACAGTTTCCAACCCCCGGCTCGGGATCAGAAGATTAACGTTTGCGGGGGCGCACCGCGGACAAGCCAGAGAGTGGGATTGGGATGGGAACGGACGCTTTAACGCTTGACGAGAAACTCGAAATTCGTGCCATCTTCGGGCTGACGCAGGGCCTTTCCAAGGCCGACGTGGAGAGCCTCGCGGTTGATGCCATCCGAACCCACCGCGTTCTGGTCGATGGAGCCGACAAGCTCTTCCAGGACCTGCCCGAGGACTATAAGTTGGGGAAGGAGTCCGGCGGCCCCCAACACCTGACCTACATCAAGGCCTGCATGGAGATGCACGCGCAGATGTATACAGTGAACACGCTGATCACCGTGCTTGGCTATATACCGAAAGTCATGGTCAACTGATCGTCAGATCAGTTTCCTGCGGATCGCAAGCGACGACATATGTGTGTTCGAGTGGATGTCGAAGGGTTTGCGTGCCTCTTGAAGCTTGACCCGGACAGTGTTGTATTTGACGCCCTCGATCGTCGCGATCTCTCCCATCGACTTTCCAACCGCAAACCAGCTCAGGTATGTGGCGGCCTTCGGATCGAGCGAAAGACCGTCGTCGACGGTCGGCGTGGGATCTGTAAAAACGATGCGGGCATGCAGTTGCCCTACCGCAGCAGCAGCTTCGATCGGGTCCAGTTCACGTGTCAGATTGATCGCGGGTTTGTCTGAGGCGAGCGTAAACATCGCTACCGTATTCTGTGCCGCCTTGATCGGGATAGTAATGCCGGAGCGGATCCCAAATTCCGCGGCGTCCGAATAAAAGGATTGCTCCGCCTTCGAAAGCCTGTGCCTTTCCTGTTCGCCGCTCCAGGCAAACGCGCCCTTCAGCATTTTGGCGCGGCGGATGACAGGATCGACGGCAGCATGATTCTTCTGGAAATAGGTGCTTTGCCATCCGCCGTTGTAGTTGGAGATGACCATCGTAAATCCGGTGCGGATATAGACGTAGGCATAGGCCGCATAGCCGGCATCCTCGGTGATATTCGCGAGGCCCGTCTTGAGGCCATCCTCGTTGCCCGGAAGTGCCGCGAGATCGGTTATTTTTTCCAGCAAATGTTGCATTCGGAATTCCTTGCGATCGTCAGATGGAACAGATCAAATGATTCCTCTACAATTGCTCTGACAGATTTGCATTCCAACCACGATGCAATTGCGATTATCTGCCTGGGCCCAAATTCCTCTCCGGCAATAAAGTCGGGGTGAGGCGACATCGCCTCACCCCACTAAACCGCGAGCTGATTGTGAAGTCAGTTCGGACTACGTCCATCAGCGACATACATTTCATCGACGAAGGCATCCATCATTTCTTCGTCGTGAAGCTGTCCAATCATGTCGTACCGACTACGGTCGCTGTTGCGAAGCCACAAGGCATAACCAAACCCTGCTAACGCAATGATCGCGACATAGAGAGGAATCAGTTTGACCACCATGATCTCACTTCCAGCAAGGAAAGTGATGTTTTCGAGCAGAAGCCAGACAACAACCGCTTGAGCAATCGCGCCCAATATCGGGGCGAGGATCGTCTTCCACCAATCGAGAGGGCCGGACCTTCCAATACGATTAAAGTAGCCAATAACAGCCAAAGACACGATGAACTGAACGACGATTACGGCCAACGTGCAGAAGATCGGAAGCCAAGTGCCGAGATGGAGAAGCGGATCGGCTCCGGCGAGCGCAAACAAGGCAACCGTCACGATTGCAATAGTCGCCTGGACGGCGGCTGCGATGTAGGGAGACTTCTGCTCAGAATGCGTAGATCCGAGGCTTTTCGGAAGAATGCCATCTCTGCCGAGGGAGAAGAGGTATCGCGTTGCGTTGTTATGAAATGCAAACGAGCAGGCAAAGAAGCTTGTGATCACCAAGAAGTCCATGATGACACGAACCGTATGTATCGTATGGATATCGGCCAGCTCGAAATAGTACTGGTCAATCAGTGTCCCGGCTTTCCCGGGGGCCTCGGCGCCGAAACCAACAATTCCGGCGTAGGCCGCAAACGTGTAGAACAACCCAAGTGTCAAAACCGCGATATACGTGGCTCGGGGAACCGCGCGCTTTGGATCCATTGTCTCTTCGCCGTAGATCGCTGTCGTTTCAAAGCCAATCCACGACCAAAAAGCTAAGAAGAAGCCAATTCCTACAGCCGGAGCGGTGCTCCACTGCGACAGGCTGAAAGCCTCGGGCATTTGGCCAGACGCACCACCTGAACCAACGGTAGCCAGACAAACGATGAGAATTACGAGCACTTCAACCGCAAGGAGAAAGCTAAGAATACTTGCGCCATACGTAATGCGATAGAACGAAATCATGAACATCAACGCCAGCGAAGCGATGCTACACCAATACCACGCAATATCCAGTCCAAAGTAAGCACTTAAAAGTTTTGTGGTATAGAACCCGAAGCCGCCTGCGATTGCAGGTGAGATCATGCTGTAGGCCGCCATGACGGTGAAGCCAACGGCCAAGCCGACCGGACGACCAAGTCCCTGTGTAGCGAAGGTGTAGAAGGCTCCTGCCGAAGTTATTCTTTTCGCCATTTGGGCGAAGCCAACTGTAAAGATCAGAAGGATAAACGTCGTGGCTGCATAGGTAAGGGCAACTGACATCCCCGCCCCTCCAGCAAGGGAGATTGGAATGTAGGCGGAGACCACAACCAATGGAGCAGCCGCTGCTGTCACCATAAAGACGATGTGAAAGAATGATATCGAGCTACGAAGTAGGCTATTCGAAGCCGACTGCGGATTTCCGGCATGTGAAGCCATTTTAATTCCCCCAGTTTGAGTTCCGACGATAGGGTGTTTTTGTTATCCCTATATGTTTCGTATTTGGAAACATGTTGCGTGTCAAGAATTCGATTGCCCACAACGACATGCAAGAATCTGCCGATAGGCCGTTATCAGGCGTAAAAGGCTCCAAAAGACTTTTTGTCACTTGGCTGAAACCCACCTCATGATCCGCAAAAAAGGAATTAGCTCCGGCGCTTAGAGTCTGACTCGAAAAGGTTTCAACAATATCCGTACCTTGCCAAGCGCCGTGTCAGGACCCGAATGTGGGCGATAGTGATCCAGGCCTCAGCTGATGCGATGGACTTTGACCAATCCTTCGCCAGTCGTCGGCGTCTGCCCAGCCATGCGAAGGTGCGCTCCACGACTCAGCGACGCGGCAGAACCTTAAAGCCTTTGGCCTCGTCCGTCCGCTTGACGATCTGGAGGGTGAACGCAGCGATCTCTTGCAGTGCGCCCTTCAGCTTCGGTCCCGCATAACCCCCCCCATCGGCGAAGATATGTCTCAGCCACGGCCAGCGCCTATGAGACGGTCACCTAGTCCAATTTCAACTCTATTTTTTGATTCAAAGAGTGGTGAGCAGTGACGTTGTGGTTCTTGACAGGATACATGTGTCGTAATAGGAAACACTAAAACGGAATTAGACACGGGGCGCCATTTTGATGACAAATGACAACCAATATGACTTGGCAATTATCGGTGCCGGCCCAGCTGGTCTTTTCGCCGCCTATTATGCTGGGTTTCGCGGCCTGAAAACCGTGATGTTTGATGGTTTGCCGCAAGTCGGCGGGCAGATTTCGACGATGTATCCGGAGAAGAAGATCCACGATGTTGCCGGGTTTGCCAGCATTCGAGGTGCTGACTTCGTGAAGAACCTCTTCGAGCAATCGAGACGGCAGGAGTATGAGCTCCGTCTTTCCGAGACTATCACAAACCTAGAGTCAATGGATGACGGCTCGTATGAGCTTCGATCCGACAAGGGGTCGGTATTCAGCGCGAAGGCCGTGATAATCGCCGCCGGGCTGGGAAAGTGCCAACCTCGTTCTCTTCCGATCCTCGAGGAAGTTTTCTCCCCGAACATTATCCACTTTGTACCTGATCTTGCGGTGCTCGAAGGACACAACGTTGTGGTCGCCGGTGGCGGCGATAGTGCGGTCGACTGGGCGCTTGCTGCTCTCCCTCGAGCAAAGTCTGTCACGGTCGTCCATCGCCGCAATCGCTTTCGGGCGCACGAAGCTAGTGTCAAGGAAATGTACGACAGCGGCATCCGGATCGTCGCGCCAGGTGAAGTCGTCGCATATCGGTCCGAGGCGGGCCAGGAGTTTCTCACGATTGATGCGGCGGGAAAGTCAGAAGAACTGCAATTCGGCAAGTTTGTAGTTGCCCTCGGCTTTCAGTCCGATCTTGGCCCAATGAGCAATTGGGGCCTCAACGTCGATGGTTATCGCATACCGGTGCAGCCGGACATGCAAACTTGCCTGCCCCGTGTTTTCGCCATCGGTGATGTTAGTGAATATCCGGGGAAGGTGCGGCTCATGGCGGTCGGCTTTGGCGAAGCGTCCATCGCAGTGAACCATGCGGCTGCAGCAATAAACCCGGGCACGTCTGTGTTGCCCGGTCATAGCACCAACGAAGGATGAGCGATGCCATACGTCATCAACGACAATTGCATAGGCAGCAAAGACCAGGCCTGCGTCGATGTCTGCCCGGTCGACTGTATCTATGAGGCCGAAGGGCGACTTTGGATACAGCCTGACGAATGCACAACTTGCGGCGCATGCGAGTCCGTCTGTCCCGTCGAGGCGATTTATTACGCTGATGATGACAGCGACAGCCAGGATCTGAGGGAAGCGAGGGAATTCTTCGCTGCGGTTCTCCCTGGTCGCGACACGCCTGTCGGGAGCCCAAGAGGCGCTGCAAAATTAGGAATGATCCGTAGCGATCATCCACGAGTCTTGGAGGTGTTGGCAGGAGCAAAATAAAAAATACAGGGTTTAAGCTTTCCAATCCAAGCACACTGGGAGAAGATGAAATGGCGAATGATAAAGATGCGGAAATCGCAGATGCAAAAGCATTTGTGGAAGCGAACAACGTGGACACTCTCCGCGTTGGAGCAGTGGATATTGATGGCGTATGGCGCGGTAAACAGTTCGGCACTGAATATTTTCTGAATGCCGTCGCGAAAAACGGCACCAACATTGCAAACGTCCTGTTCGGTTGGGACGTCGCCGACGAAGTTGTGGAAGGTCTAGCTTACACCAATTGGGATACCGGTTATCCGGACATCAAACTTGTTCCCGACCTGCCTACGATGAAGCTCATTCCGTGGGAGGCGCGCACGGCTGCAGTATTCTGTGATATGCGGTCGATCGATGGTGATCCCCTGAATCTATCGCCGCGCGACATTCTCCGCAGTGCCGTGGACAAAGCCAATGGAATGGGGTTTGTGCCCAAGGCAGCCTATGAATTCGAGTTCTATCTTTTCAATGGCACCATTGCCGAACTCGCCGAAAATCAGTGGCGCGATCTGAAGCCTTTGCGCAAGAGCGGCTACTGTTACAGCATGCTTCATCACGCCGGCTCGGAAGACATTCTCGGCCAAATTCGCAATCAATTGCGTTCTGCTGGCATTGAAGTCGAGGCAACCATCAGCGAACACGGCCCGGGCCAACATGAAATTAATCTGAAGTATTCGGACGCTATTTCGGCCGCCGACAATGCGATTTTCGCAAAGTATGCCATCAAGGACATTGCTTCGAAGAACGGTTGCACCGCCACCTTTATGGCCAAGCCCAACGCGGTTTGGGCCGGCTCTTCCGGCCACATGCACATGAGCCTATCGGCCTTTGATGGAAAGCCTGCTTTTGCCAATAGCAACGATCCGAAGATGCTGTCGGAAATCGGAATGTCGTTCCTCGCCGGCATGAAAGAACTCTCCCGCGAGATGTCGGCGATTTATTTGCCGAACGTGAACTCCTACAAGCGGACCAACGGAGGATCATGGGCAGCAGCTAATTCTTCTTGGGGTGTCGACAATCGTACGACTTCGTTCAGGGCGATTCCTTCTTCGGGTCCGGCGGCGCGCGTCGAAAATCGCATTCCCGGTGCCGACACCAATCCGTACCTCGTCATTGCGACGAGTCTTCTCTCTGGTCTTTACGGCATCGAGAATGGCTTGAAAGCTGGTGAACCCTTCAAGGGGAACGCCTACCAGGCAACCGCCGCGCAAGCGCGACCACTCGCCGGCTCTCTTGAAGAAGCAATGGGCCTGTTCCAGCAGAGCAAGGTCGTTAGAGAGTTGTTTTCTGAGGATTTTGTCAATCACTACGTGCAAATGAAGAAATGGGAACTCCGTCGGACTAACACCCACATCACCGATTGGGAGTTGGGCCGCTATCTCGATATCATCTGACAGAGTAGCCGAAACGGCCCCGCCTTTGCGGGGCTGCCAAGCGCAAGGAAGGAGAAGAAAACTATGAGTAATGTAAGCGACGTGGCTAAAGCCTTCGACTATCATGGCGAAGCTCTCGACAACATTTTCGATACCTACGCCGAACTTCGTTCGAAGTGCCCTGTTGGTCGGAGTGAGCAACATGGCGGTTTCTGGTTCGTAACCAAGAGTGACGACATTTTTGCGGCCGAACAGGACCCTTCAACGTTCTCGGTTGGGCCGAGCATGATGTATCCGCCGGTTTCCGAGGTGCCGCTGCCGCCTATCGATATCGATCCGCCCGAGCATACCGCCTACCGCAAGATCCTGCTCCCGCTCTTCACGCCGCAGGAACTCAAGAAGCTCGAGGAACCAATTCGCAGGACAGCACAAAACCAGGCCCAGGAGTTCCTTAAGATGGGATCTGGAGCCGACGCCTCCTACGGATACGCTCGCCCCGTCCCGATGATCATCTTCGGCCGCCTTGCAGGCTATCCAGAGTCGGATTGGCCGAAATTCGACCAGTGGATCGATGACATCTTCTATGAGCGCATTCACAATGCGCCGAAGGCGGAAGCCGCGCAGCAGGCCGTCTATGACTACTTCGCGAATTTGTTGGACAACTGGAAAGACGACCCATCCTCGGCGACTCTCATCGATTACCTTTGCCGGGCCAAGATCGACGGCCGTCCGTTGAGCCGCGACGAACTGCTCCGCTATTGCTATCTCCTGTTCCTTGCAGGGCTCGATACGACGGCATGGGCCATTCGCTCGGGGCTGTGGTTCCTTGCCAACAACCCCGACGCGCAGAAGAAACTTCGCGATGATCCGAGTTTGATCCCACTTGCCTGTGAAGAGTTTCTGCGCTGCCTTTCGCCGGTGCAGGGCATGGCTCGCACATGCCTAAAGGACACTGTGATTCGCGGCCAGGAGATCAAGAAGGGCGAACGCGTCGTTCTTGTCTTCGGGGCAGGAAATCGGGACGAAGAAGTCTTCCCGAATCCCGACAAGATCGATATCGAGCGGCAGGAGAACCGCCATCTCGGCTTCGGCGGCGGCATTCATCGCTGCTTGGGCTCCAACCTGGGGCGTCGCGAGCTCGTTGTCGGAATCGAGGAATTCCTGAAGGCCGTACCCGAGTTCCGAGCTGCCGATCCTTCTCAGAAATGGCACGGCGTCGGCCCGCTCAATCTCACGTTCTAGGAAGGGATACCGAGATGAAAGTATCTATCAACGAAGGTCGTTGTCAGGGACATGCCCGGTGCATCTATTTTGCACCGGAGGTCTTCGAAATCGACGACGAGGGCTATGCCAAAATCAAGCCAGGCTTTGAAACCGTTCCTCCGGAGTTGGAGGACAAGGTTCGTAAGGCCTGTGCGAACTGTCCGGAACTCTCGATCATCGTGACCGAGTAACCGAGCGGGCTGGGACGTATGACGATGAAGCGAATTTTGATCGCGGACGGAAACATTCCAGCCGACCGCGCCGTTTTCACAAGATTCAACGGATGCGCCCCAAGTGGGATGTTCGATCAGCTGCTTCGCACGGGCTGGTCGAACATCGAAACAGAAATCTTGTATCCGACTGATGCAGATGCTGCTGCTTCTCTCCCGCTTGAGGCGTATGACGGCATTCTTATTACCGGCTCCAACTCAAATATCTACAAGCGGGAGCCCGGAACATTGCGGCAGATTGAATTCGCTCGCGAAGCGTTCAGATCAGGGACGCCAATGTTCGGAGTATGTTGGGGTCTTCAGTTGGCGACGGTCGCGTTGGGCGGTGACGTTGAGCCGAGTCGCAGTGAAAACTGTCGATGTGAAGCTCCTTTTGGAGAAGCAATCACGTTGGTCCAGGATGACACTGGTTGCATTCATCCGATGCATAAAGATCGTGCTAAAGTCTTTGATGCATTTGCATTTCATTCTGATCAAGTTTCGCGGCTGCCGCCAAACAGCACCATAACTGCGAGCAATAGAAATTTCATACAAGCCGCTGAGATACGTTCAGAGAAATCCGTTTTCTGGGGGGTCCAATACCATCCTGAGCTCAGCGGCGCTGGAATGGCTGGCTTTCTACGAGGATCGATCAACGAGCTTTATCAAGCGGGTCGGTACCATTCACTGGAAGAAATCGAGGCTGCGGCGGCCGCGATGGAAAGTTTTGCGCATGCTGTACCGATCGCTGAGGCCCATAGCCGTCATTTTGAGAAAATCGATCCAGCTCGCTTTGAATTCAGGCCACTTGAACTTATCAACTGGGTTGAAAAGCTCGTCATAGGGGCCGACAACGACCGGTGAGTGCAAAGGGCCGATGGCGCGCGTGATTTGGAGGATCAGTCAAAAATTTCGTGTACTTCTGCGGGCCATGATCTCTTGTCGCGATGGTTAGGTTGTTCTCCGCGGTGGGACGTTGCCAATACGGAACTGGGACAGTTAGGCAGTAGCTCATCCAGCTTCCGCAGACGGAAATAGAACGATAGGGATGATCTTGTGCGCTTGCCCAACGTTGCCATTGTTGCTGTTGACGGCTTCGGTCCCTATCAGATGGCCGTTCCGCTGGTAGTTTTTGGCAATTTTCTGCCTGGAGTCGAGCTCTTTAACCTAAAGATATGCGCTGGTGAGGTAGGTCCTCTGCGTTCCGGGCTCGGCTTGCAGATCGAAACAAGTGACGGTTTGGCTGAAATTGCGCATGCGGATATCGTGATAGTTCCATTCTGGCGGGACCCCGCAGAAAGGCCACAACAAGCACTCCTAGACGCGGTTGGCCAAGCGCATGCGCGAGGGGCATGGATAATCGGCCTTTGTCTCGGCGCTTACATTCCCGCCTATGCTGGATTGTTGGACGGTAGTAGGGCTTCCACTCACTGGGAAGTCGAGCAAGATTTCTTATCGCGCTTCCCAAAGGCTGTTTTGGATCGAAACGCCCTCTTTATAGATGACAATGGCATAATCACTTCTGCAGGGACGGGTGCTGGAATGGATTGCTGCCTCTACGTTGTCCGCAAACTCTACGGCTCCACCATTGCAAACAGTGTTGCGAGAAGATTGGTCTTGCCGCCGCAAAGGGAAGGCACGCAGGTGCAACTGATAGAGAGGCCGGTTCCACCCGCTACGAAGGATGCGAGGATTTACCGCCTTCTCGATGAAGTGAGGATGAATTTACGCCGGGAGTACAGTATTGATGAACTCGCCAAGCGTACGTCGATGAGCAGGCGCAGTTTTACGCGTAACTTTTTTCGTGTCACGGGCATGTCCTTCGGCACTTGGTTGCGAGCAGAACGGATCAAGATTGGCAGGGAAATACTTGAAACGACCGATCACAACATAGATCGAGTGGCGGAAATCGCAGGATTTGGATCTACAGCCCTGTTTCGTCAGTATTTCAAGTCTGTTTTCGGATGTCCTCCAACAAAAATCCGTAGAAGAAACTCAGAAGCACCAAATGTGAGCGAGCTAGCCTCGTTGCAATGAGAGGCTTTCTCGGTCGGTTGTAGAAGTAGGGCGGCTGTTCGCTCTCTGTCCATCCCGGCGTGTGCACCCATTGGCGTCGCTGCCCCGCCGCCGCTTGATCCCCGTGAACACAAGGTACGTGGTGCGGCTGCCATCTGGCCCTAGAACGACGACAATTGGCCTGTCGCAAGCTTTTTCCGTAAGCGCTGTTTTGAGGGCACGTCGGTTTAGGCTTGACGGAAGGGGATAACGTTGTTGCCGCGCATGAACGCGAGGGCACCTTCTGCCTCGATGGTTTTCACCGCTAAGTCACGCGCGACTGCATCGGATTCGAATTGCTCTTCCCAGACGTGACTGGTGTTGTTGTGGTCAACAACCTCAAGGGTCCAGGTCTTGTCGGTTTCCAGGCGGAAGATGTCGATTGAGAAGGAATAGCCATCAACGACGATCCTCTTGCTCTTGCCAGAAGTCACCAGATTGGGTTCATCGTCGTCGATCATGTCGCAGGCCCAGCTTAAGTAACGCGGCGAGTATGCCGTTGGAGTCCAGCTCGTCAAGCGGCTGGCATGGCGGCGCTTGTGAAGTTCCAGGGCAGCAATTCATCGATCCGGCTTTGTTTGTGGCCATTGACGATGGCGGTGAGCGTCGTGGTCAAGTAGGCCTGTGGATCGACGGCATTGAGCTTGCAGGTCTCAATGAGCGAGGCGATGGTCGCCCAGTTCTCTGCTCCGGCATCATGACCAGCAAAGAGTGCGTTCTTCCGATTAAGGGCAATCGGACGGATGGTCCGCTCTACGCTGTTGTTGTCGATCTCGATGCGGCCGTCGGTCAGGAAGAGCTTCAAACCATCCCAGTATTTGGCGATATAGGCCAAAGCGTCGCCAAGCGGAGATTTGGTTGCGACGCGGGCACGATGATGCGCGAGCCACGTTTGCATGTCGGCAACCAGCGGTGCTGATCGTTCCTGTCGTCCGGCGAGGCGAGCCTCCGGATCAAGGCCTCGCAGCTCGGTCTCGATCCGATACAGCTCACCGATCCGTTTGACGCCTTCCTCCGCAATCGGGGCTGCTCCGTTGCGGGTAATCTCCACCAGCTTGCGCCGAGCATGGGCCCAGCAGTAGGCAAGCCGAATATTCTGACGAATCCGGTCTGGTGCGACCAGCCTGTTGTACCCGGCATAACCATCGACTTGCAGAACGCCGGAGAAGCCCTGCAATATCCATTCGGCATGAATGCCACCGCGACCAGGCGCGTAGGTGAATGCGACACCTGGCGGAGCACCGCCGCCCCAAGGGCGATCATCTCGCGCCAGCGCCCAGAAGTATCCGGTCTTGGTCTTGCGGGAACCTGGATCAAGAACCGGAGCACGAGTCTCGTCCATGAACAGCTTGGCTGAACGCTTCAGGTCGGCGATCAACGCATCGAAGACGGGACGCAGTTCATAGGCTGCCCGACCGACCCAGTCAGCGAGCGTGGATCGGTCGAGGTCAATGCCCTGGCGGCTCATGATCTGCGCCTGCCGATAGAGCGGAAGATGATCGGCATATTTGGAGACCAGCACATGGGCGACGGTCGCTTCCGTCGGCAGCCCAGCCTGGATAAGGCGAGCCGGGGCTGGAGCCTGAACGACACCGTCAGTGCAGGCACGGCACGCGTACTTGGGGCGACGGGTGACGATGACACGGAACTGCGCCGGGACCACATCAAGCCGCTCGGAGACATCCTCGCCAATGCAATGCAGGCAAGCGCCGCAGTCGCAAGTCAGGCTTTCCGGCTCGATCACCTCTTCGACACGGGGGAGATGCTTTGGAAGGGAGCCGCGATTGATTGCGCGCGGCTTGCTGATCCTGTTTCCTCCAGGAGCGTCCGCCTCATCCTCAGCATGGATCACGGCCATAGCCGTCTCCAGGTCTTCCAGCGCCAAGTCGAATTGATCGGGATCGGTCTTCTCAGATTTGCGTCCGAAGGCGGCCTGCTTAAATGCTGCGACCAGCTTCTCAAGCCGTTCGATCCGCTCATCCTTGCGGGCGATATGCTCGTCTTTGCTGGCTATCGCGGAGTCTTTGGCCACCTCGCGTGCCTGCGCCGCAATCAGCATCGCCTTCAGGGCGGCAACATCATCGGGAAGGTCGGCGGCATCAAGCATGGCCGGAAGCTACCAAATCCCGAGCCGACTTGCCCTCGGAATTTGCGGTGCTGAGTCATCGTGCCGCAGCTATTCGATGGCCTCCGGCGTCCTCGTCTGGACGGCATGAACCCGCCGCCAATCGAGTCCCGCAAACAGGGCTTCGAATTGGGCGTGGGTGAGCGTCATTAGACCATCTTTGATGCTGGGCCAGGTGAACGTGTGCTCTTCTAGCCGTTTGTAGGCCATGACGATCCCGGACCCATCCCAGTAGATGAGCTTCAAACGGTCCGCCTTGCGTGACCGGAACACGAAAACCGTTCCGGTGAACGGGTCCTTGTGCAGTTCATTCTTCACCAGCGCCGCCAAGCCATCGTGACCCTTGCGGAAATCTACGGGTTTGGTCGCCATCATGATCCGCACGCGGTTTGACGGAAAGATCATGTTGCCGCCGCCAAGGCGCGGGCGATGGAAGCGATCCGGGACGCAGACGCACCTTCCTCAAGACGGATCGTTACAGCGCCAACAACGATCTCGGTCCGGGAGACGGCTTTGACCGTCGGCGGCTCCAGCGCGGGTGTCCCGACAACCACGGCCGCAAACTGGGGTCTGAGTAGCAACGGAACAGAAAACCTACATAAGGATTTCAAGGCTCTTCGTCCGGATCGACATTTTTCGGATCGCGTAGCGGCCTGAGTTCGCCTCGGGCCACGAATTCTGGGAGCGTAAATGCGTATCGGCCGACCATGTTGACATGTCTGAAGCCGAGCGGCGACAAGCGCGCGACATCCTCCGGCCTGACATCGTACCTTTCGACTACGAGTTGGTTGAGGGCGGCATCCGTGTAGATGGTGTTCCACAGCACGACGAGATTGACGACCAGACCGAGTGCTCCGAGCTGGTCTTCCTGACCTTCACGATAGCGCTGGCGCAATTCGCCGCGCTTTCCATGGAAGATGACGCGGGCGAGCTGATGGCGTCCTTCACCGCGATTGAGCTGGATGAGAATACGGCGCCTGTAGCTTTCATCGTCGATGAATCGCAGAAGATAGAGGGTCTTGATGAGGCGGCCGAGTTCCTGCAGGGCGCGAGCAAGACGGGTTGGCCGGTCATTGGTCTGAAGGGTCCGGGTGAGGCCAGCGGCCTGTACAACACCGAGTTTGAGGGAGCCAGCAAGCCGCAACAGATCGTCCCAATGGTCGGCGATCAGCTTCATGTTGATCCTGTTCGACGCGATATTGTCGAGGATGCCGTAGTCGGCTTTAGCATCGACGCGCCAGAATCTCGCGCCGCCGACATCTGCAATGCGAGGGCTGAACTGGTACCCGAGCAGGTAGAATATGCCGAAGATGGTGTCGGTATATCCAGCCGTGTCGGTCATGATTTCTGTCGGCTGAAGCTCGGTCTCCTGTTCCAGCACGATGGCGAGCAGATTGAGGCTGTCGCGCAGGGTGCCGGGAACGGTCATGGCGTTAAGGCCAGTGAACTGGTCCGAGGCGAGGTTGTACCAGGTGACACCGCGCTCCTGCCCAAAATATCGCGGATTGGGGCCGGAATGAATGGTGCGGACCGGCACGACAAACCGCAATCCATCGGCGGAAGCCACTTCGCCGCCGCCCCATTTCCTCGCCAACGGGATGGCGTTTTGCGCCGCGACCAGGGCGGCGTTTGCAGCGATCAGCGTCTCGGCGCGCAGGAAGTTTTGCTTGACCCAACTGAGCCGCGAGCGTCGAAGTGCCGGGACATCGAGGCGTACCAGCGGCTCGAATCCAGTATTGGTCGCCTCGGCGACAAGAACGGCGCAGATGCTGGTTGCGATGTTTTCTGCGCGGGAACCGCCCTCGCTGGCGTGGGTAAAGAGATCGGCAAAGCCGGTTCTCGCATGCAATTCCATGATCAGTTCGGGCAGATCGAGCCGAGGCAGACGCGCGTCGATCGCGGCGCGCAGCGCGGTGAGGCTTGGCGGTTCCTCGATCTTTTCCAGGCGTTCGAGGGACAGGTCAGAATCTTCCGAGGTATTGATGATGGTGACGGCTGGGTTCATCGGGACACGATCGGCGGTTTCCCGATAGGCGAGGTCCAGCCGGCTCGACAAACGCCCGAGTTCTTCGTCAGCGATGGTGGAGACGCCGACGGTACGGCAGACCGTCGGACGAGCCGCTTCCCATGCCGGACCTGATAGCAGCCCCTTGCGCGGATCGGCATACCGCAATGAGCGAACCGGAAAGATGTCGCGCCGGCGAATAGCGCGGCGAAGCTCATCGAGAATGCAGAGCCGGTATCCTGTCAGATCGACAGCCCCGTCGACGGTCTTTAGTTGAGTAAGCCATGCCTTCGGCGCAAAGGCTGTCGGCGGTGGACCTGTGCGTTTGCGGCCGGAATGAACGGCACGAAGATAGTCGATCGCCTCCAGCAAAGGCCGACAGCGGGGCAGCACCAAGATCGAGGCTGGCGAGCAGCCCCGGCGTATAGGCAATCTTCCGATTGTGTTTCCTGAGTTCGGTAAAATAGGTGTCGTCATGGGGCTCGGCGAGTACGCCGACGCGCTCGACCGCCGCATCGAGCGTATTCCTGTCAATCAGCTCGAAGATCGCAGCGCGAACGGCGCCGTCGGGCGTTTCGGGATCGAGGATGACAATTGCCGCGTCCCGCAACTTCAGCGCTGCGGCGTCGAGATCACGCAGCGACCGTAACCTGGCCTGTTTGGCGGCCGAAGACGCCTCCGACACCATCGATGTCGTGACCGCATCAAACAGATCGATGACATCGTCTCCAGCCGAAGCCTCAAGGGTTCGGATGAAGGCCAGCAGAGTTGCGGCGCGTCGATCATCCGGCAGTCGCGAAACGGCCTGAGCCTTTGCGGCGCTGGCAAACCGCGCCAGCGCCATGACCCTGCCCGGCGGCAAGCGATCGATTGAGGGCAACCCGCTGGCAAGGGTCCGAATCTCCTCCAGTCGCCCGAGGGCACGGCTGATCTCCCGGCCGCTTTGAATGTAGGGACCATCGCGTAGCCGGTCGAGCGGACTTTGCCTGTCACCTTCGGGAACCGCGACCAGGCTATCCAGCCGCGCCCGCTGCTCTGGTGTCATCGCCCCGATCAGCAATTTATGCAGCCGGCTGTTCGCCCGCGTGCGAAC
Source organism: Aminobacter sp. SR38 (assembly GCF_014843375.1). Classification (NCBI taxonomy): domain Bacteria; kingdom Pseudomonadati; phylum Pseudomonadota; class Alphaproteobacteria; order Hyphomicrobiales; family Phyllobacteriaceae; genus Aminobacter; species Aminobacter sp. SR38. The sequence continues at coordinate 119,074 of NZ_CP062117.1, read as the reverse complement.
CCTTGCCACGGCTCTTTCCAGCACAGACAGGCCCGGCAGCAGCACCTTGGCTTCCAGCAACCATGCGACGGCACGGTCGAAGAGCGCCGAGGGTCGATCCGATCCCGTCCAGCACAGGGCGTAAAGAAAGCGGTTGAGCCGAAACGCGACGCCGTAATTGGTGTAGGTCCGGTAGCCATAGTGCTGACGAATGCGGAGCGCATGTCGCCAGCGTCCTTCACTGCGCACATATTCTGCAATCAGGCGCTCGGGATCGGAGAACGAAAGCTGGCGCCCGGTGAAGCGCAGCGCGGTGGCAGGAACCTGACCTGGATCTTCGAGAAACATCCCGAGCATCCTCAACGATCCGAGCTGGACAGCCACGCCGAGCCGATTGTGATCGCCGCGATGCGTCGCGACGAATCCGCGATCGACGTCATCGAGATGGAAATAGCGCGCCAATTGATCCGGAGTAAGCTCACCGGGAAAGCGGCCATATTCCCGCGCCTGGCTCTCGCTCAGAAACCCGACCGGCACGGCCTTCACGCCTGAACGCTGTTGTCGCGCTTCACTCGACGCTTGCTTGCCAGCAGCTCATTTGCCCGCTCGCGGGGCTTTCCATTCGCATCGACATAGGCATAGAGCGTCGACAGCGAAACGCCGAGTTCCGCCGCAACGTCGCGCGCTGCGTTGTCGCGGTCGGCCATCATAGCCATGGCTGCCTTCAGCTTCTTCAGCGTCATGACGCGCGGGCGCCCGCCGGCGCGACCTCGGGCACGGCCGCTGCCAGCCCGCCATGGTGCGCTCATGGATGAGATCGCGCTCGAATTCCGCCAGAGTGGCAAATATGCCGAATACAAGGCGGCCGGTTGTCGTCGTGGTATCCACGTCGCCGGTAAGGACTTTGAGGCCGATCCCACGTTTCTGCAGGTCGCTCACCATCGTGACGACATGCGCAAGCGAGCGGCCGATACGATCGAGCTTCCAGACGACAAGCGCATCGCCAGCTCGAGCGATCTCAAGGGCCTTGTCCAGACCGGGGCGCTCGGTGGCACGTCCGGAGCACACGTCATCATAAATCTTCTCGCAACCGGCACGCTCAAGGGCGTCGCGCTGCAGATCGAGATTCTGTTCGCCGGTCGAAACCCGCATATAGCCAATCAGCATGATCGCTCCCCCTTCATATTAACTTAGGCGTAAAGGAGTTTGTCGGCTATAGGTTTCTGGATGGGTATTTATGAAATTTGACGGCTTCTCCGGAATTTTTGCGGGCAGCTTTGCAGCGTCACATCAAACCGGGGTTTGTTGCGACGTTCGGGCAGGGCTTTTGTGGATGCCACAGGTGGAGCAAAATCTCTTGCGAGCGAAACGTGATGACTGAAAATGACGACCACCAGGATGTCGCTGACCTGCCGCCAGAAGACAAAATGGGCTTTGCTGTTCCGAAGACACCGACCCACTCGCTCATGCTTTTGAACAGCTACATGCGGACCGACATGCTGCAGCACATCCATTTGCGCCTTCATAAGATGAGGGATGAGGACGGGCCTGGTTCGCCGTTGCATCATATGGCGAAAAGCCTCGAACAGGTTATCGACACCTGGGACGGCATCAATCTGTTCGAGTGTTTTACCCGCAACCAATTCCACATCGATCCGGATTACGAGTTTCGGCCGGAGCAGGATTACCTCCATGACATCAGGCTGATGAAGCATCAGCTCAAATGCCACAGGAAAACGATTAGGGAGCTGGGCCGCTGGCGCTGACCGCTGAGATGTGAAATCCCTTATGTAGGTTTTCTGTTCCGTTGCTACTCAGACCCCAAACTCGACCGCGTCTTCTGGCTCAGGCAACACCAGCTTCCCCTGCCGTGCCAGTGTTCGCCAAGATGACAGGTGGTTGGCCTTCAGCCCGTAGCGCCCCGCTACTTCATTCACCGTCGCGCCTGGTCGCAAGCTCTCGGACACGATCCGTGCCTTGACCTCGTCAGGCCATTGGCGATTGCCTTCGCGTCGCCTACGTCCTGTAGTGAGTACCTCCAATGTAGTCTCCATGGAGAAACTCCTTGTCGCTCGTCCATGGAAACTCGATCACAGATCAAGCAACAGCGGGCAACGTGGGATCAAAACTCCGGTTACCTTTTTCCTCGGCCCCGCAGGCATAACATGTGGTGGCGCTCCAGACGGACCAACCCAATCGGAGCTACACGCAAAGGGGAACAAAAATGCGAATTCGCCAGATAAGAAATGCTACGGTCTCGCTTGAGTTTGGCGGTATCAGATTCCTAATCGACCCTTGGCTCGCTGAAAAGGACGCTTATCCCGGCTTTGCCGGAACAGCCAATGATCATCTTCGAAATCCGACTGCTGCACTTGTTGTGCCGATGTCTGAGATCGTCGATGTGGATGCCGTCATCCTGACGCATGCGCATCCGGATCACTGGGATCATGCGGCGGCCGAAGCGATCCGCCCGGACATTCCGTTCTTCACGCAACATTTTGGCGACAAGGCGCTGGTGAGTGACGCCCGCTCTATCGTCTTGGACAATGGTCTGCATGTCAGACAGGTGGACGGCAAGACTTTCACTGATGTCCGCGTTCTCACAGGCAACCCTGAATTCATGGGCGTGAAGCTTAAGAAGGTTCCCGGCCAACACGGCTCGGACGTTGCGATCCAGAACGCTTATGATCTCTTGCAGGAAGTTTGCGGGCTGGTCATCAGTCATCCCGATGAGAAGACTCTCTACCTTGCCGGTGACACTATTTGGAACGAATATGTCGAGGCGAATATTGCCGAATACAGGCCCGACGTGATCATCGTCAATGCCGGCGACGCGCAGATTCCGGGGCTCGGTCACATCATCATGAACTGCGATGACGTTGCCCGTGTCTGCGAGGCGGCGCCCAACGCGACCATCATTGCCAGCCATATGGACGCGGTCAATCACGGGATGACATCGCGCTCCCAACTTCGCGACTACCTCCAGAAAGCCGGGCTGTCACATCGTGTTCTCGTACCTGAGGACGGCGAGAGCCTGACCGTCTGATCAGGCTAAATTGCAAAAGAGGAGAAAGTCATGTCACTTGATGAAAACAAGAAGCTGGTCCAGCAATTCTACGATGCGATCAACCGCGAAAAATTCGAAGAGCTTGATGCTCTTTGCCACAAGGACTTCGTCTTCTACAGTCAGGTCGATACACCGAAGCCTGGCGTGGCCGGCTTCGTTAATTCCGAGAAATCGGCATTCGATGCCTTCAAGTCGTTCCGCTTTCCGCTGGAACTCATGGTCGCCGAAGGCGACAGGGTTGCCGCCTACCTGATCTTCGAAGCCAAGGACCAGACTTTGCCGACAATGGGCGCTGAACCCCATGGCAAGAGCTGCAGGATCTCCGTGTTCTGCCTGCTAACCATCAAAGAAGGAAAGATCTTCGAAAAGCGCGCTCATTTCGATGTAGCCGATATTCGTAGGCAGCTTGCTGCTTGAACCTGCTGGAGCATTCCGAGTATGGAATGCTCCTTCCTCGTCAATCTTTGTGGATGAAAAGGTTGTATCCCTTCGGCGAAGCTTGCAATTACCCACATCTGAGTGTCGCTTGCCGATAATTGATCGGAATGCCGGCCGGCTTCACGTCGGAATCCGCATCGAGATTGAGTCAGACCCCAATTTTGACCCCCCACCTGTTTTGTCTGACCATCCGTCTTTTGCTGGCGGATGGGGGGGAGTTACGATAGCAACGCCATCCGGGCCAAGGCGGCCGAACGAGGGGCTTGGGCCAACATCCCGCCGAAAGCCAACCGCAAGGGAAGCGTCTCATTCTCAGACTGGGTCTACAGGCAACGCAATCTCGTGGAACGGTTCTTCAACAGGATCAAACACTTCCGAGGCATCGCCACCCGTCACGACAAAAACCAACACTCAATCCCATCGAGATGGCGTTTTCCAAGCTCAAGACACTCCTGCGAAAACAGAAGGCAAGAACCTATAATGACCTCTGGAAAGCCGTCGGAAAAGTCTGCGATCTCTTCACACAAGAGGAATGCTGGAACTATTTCAAACACGTAGGATGCGCTGCAGGGTAAGGGCCCGACGCTCTAATTATATGAATCAACTCGGTAACATGATCCGGCGACGTCTCCGGATGAATTCCGTGGCCAAGGTTGAAGATGAAGGGCCCATTTCCCAGTCCTTCGAGCAGATGTTGCGCGGCATCCCTAAGCGCGTAACCGCCTACCAAAAGGCGCAGGGGGTCTAAATTGCCCTGAACAGGGCCTTGCTTCTGCAACTCAGCGATGAAGGATAGCGGCTGGGTCCAATCTACCCCGAGACAATCCGCACCAGTGCGATCCCGGACATCTCGAAGCTTCACGCCTGCACCTCTTATGAACACTATGATCCTCGCTTGTGGCCTTTGTGACTTCACCAAGTAAATCATCCGTGCGATCGGCGCGATGGAAAACTGATCGAAATCCTCTTCACCGAGAACATCGGCCCACGATTCAAAAATCTGCAGTACGTCGGCACCTGCGTCAAACTGCCGAATCAGATAATCGGCAGAGACATCCGCGAGCAGGGACAAAAGCCGATTGAACGACTTGCGGTGTGCGTGCGCAAACTTTCGCGCGGGCAAATGATCGGCAGTCCCCTGACCCGCCACCATGTAAGTTGCGACGGTCCAAGGTGCACCACAGAAGCCAATCAAAGTCTTATCGTCGCCAAGATCTCTTCGGGCTAACCGGATTGCCTCGAATACTGGCATCAAGTGTTCGCTTATGCCTCCCACATTAAGCGCGGCTATCCGATCGCAATCGACAGGTGTCAGTGTGGGTCCACGGCTCTCAGAAAATTTCACCCCGCAACCCAAAGAGTCAGGAATCACTAGAATGTCCGAGAACAAGATTGCAGCATCGAGATTATATCTGCGCACAGGCTGAAGCGTGACCTCAGCAGCCAGTCTGGGCGTATAACAGAGGTCAAGAAATGACCCCACTGAGGCTCGTATTTCCCGATATTCAGGAAGATGCCGGCCTGCTTGGCGCATAAGCCACACAGGAGGCGGCCATTTCCGATTACCGTCGACAACACTTAAGACTTTCTTTTCCGAATCCATTTCCGGGTACTTCCTGATAAGCGAACGCTATGCCACGCGAGCGCGACCACGGTACGCCTGAGCAAGCCTGAACTTTGCGATGAGTTCGGAGAGTGCGTCTGCGCGCTCCCGAAGACCAAAGGCAGCAGCTGAAGTCTGCTCCACCATCGCCGCATTCTGCTGCGTAAAATGATCGATCTGAAGCACCGCGGAATTGACTTCGCTCAGGCCGTTTGATTGCTCGCGTCCGGACGTGACAATTTCGTTGATCAGCTGGTTGATCGCAGTAACTTCTGCAACGATCTGGCTGAGCACCTCGCTGGTGCTGTTCATCAATTGAACTCCATGGTCAACACGAGTAGAGCTCACATTGATGAGAGCTCGGATTTCTTTGGCGGCAGACGCGGAACGCTGTGCCAAGGCGCGCACTTCCGACGCAACCACAGCGAAACCCTTTCCGGCATCTCCCGCCCGGGCAGCCTCGACACCTGCGTTCAATGCCAGCAGATTCGTTTGAAACGCAATTTCATCAATGACGGTGACGATTTGGGTGATCTGCTGTGAGCTTTGAGCGATGTCGTCAATCGCACTCTCGGCTTGCTGCACGATACTCTCGGAGCGTTCGGCGTCCGCGTTCGCCTGAGCAGCGACATCCTTGACCTTCAGCGCGTTGTCCAGCGAGCGCCGGGCTCCCGCAGTTATGGCGTCCAGCGCGGCGGAAGCTTCTTTCAACGACGCCGCCTCGCTTTCCGTCCTTCGCGCCAGATCTTGCACAGCAGCAGCGATATCATCGGTTCCCGACAGAATATCATTCGATGTCGCGCTGATATGCGTCATGGCTTGCAGCAGGGTTGCCACCGCCGCGTTGAAGTCACGTTTCGCATCCTCGGTCTTGGTAGGAACGTCATCAGCAATCTGGTAGGCTAGGTTCCTCTCTGCCAATTCCTTCAATGCAGTGCGGAGTATTTGCATCGAGATGCGATCATTCTCTGTATCCTCAGCACGTTTCTGATCAAACACGGCTCGCTCCGCATCAGCTTGCTGCACAAGCTCGGCAAAGAAATGGTACATTGCGACCGAGACATCCACGAACACTGATCGCATAAGGCTGTGAATGAATTCGTTTCGTTTCGCTCGGGGCTTCCAGCGACATTCATCCACCAGCGCTATCATCAACTCGGCCGCGTATGTGGAGTAGGTTGGCGACAGAAATTGCGGATAGTCGATTTCACGGGCGACAGCCGAGGCTATCTCGGCCTGGGCCTGGAAATACTCCGGCGAAAAAGTGCCGGAGACTATGTTCCTGAAGACGAGTTGTTCCTTTCTGAGCACCTCGTCGTCGAGACCTTGAAAATTCGGCATGGTAACAGCGTATGTGGCCGTCAACACGTCTCTGAGGCGCGGCTCAAGCAGTGAAAGAACGATAGTCCCGGTTTTTTGCTGTTCCGCGGTCCATGGTGTGATCTGATCCTCGATCTTTTTCAACGTCTGCCCCCCGGTCAAACACCGCTCAAACTGCGGCCACTTTTGTCGTGGAAAAATAATCTCTATGCCTTCTTAATATAACGTGTATCAAATTTAGAAACGTTTCGCACCATACGAAACATGGCGCATAACCAAAAATCTTACAGACGACCTGGTGACGCATGCAGGCTGGCAAATGCCGAGCACTCAGCCCGAACGGAAGTCGATTGCGAAGGCCAATTTCTGCTGCCGATTGCAGCCGGGGAAGGTAAGCGCGACATCCCCTCCCCGCTGCCGTGAGAACAGCAAACTTCACCAAACGGTCGTTCCACTCGGCTGCTAGCCCCGAGCTTCCGACACGCGCTTTTGCTCGCCATCCAGCACCTTCTCCATCTCGATCAGAGCTTTCTCGAGCCGAACGAGAATTTCCTTCACTTCGTCCGCCGCGATCGTCAAAGGCGGAGTAAGGAGGATAGAGTTATTGAGAGGTGCCACGCCGGCCGGATAGACGATGAGGCCCAATGTGCGGCATAACTCCGTGAACCTCGCGGATACCATAAAATCCGTGCTCGGAGGCTCGAGAGTGTCGCGATCCAGTACGAACTCGAAACCCCACAGAAGGCCCCGTCCTCTGACATCGATCATATGCCTGAATCTCTGCGACAAAGTTCGAAGGCCTGCGCTGAGTTCGTCCCCCCTTTGTCGAACATTGTCGAGAACGTCATTCGATTGCATGTAGTCGAGAACCGCAAGGCAGGTCGCCGCGCTCAAAGGGTTTCCGGAGAAGGTGTGCCCAAAAGGTGCATGACCGCTCCCCTGGCGAATGGATTCCACGAGCCCCTCCCTCATCAGCACGGCGGCCATCGGAGTGTAGCCAGCGCTCAATCCCTTGCCGACGAGGAGTATGTCGGGAACCACGTCGAGCCATTGAGATGCGAACCAGTCTCCCGTCCGTCCCATCCCGGAGATCACTTCATCGAGAATGAGGAGAACATCGTACTTGTCGCAGATTTCGCGGACACGCCTGAAATAGCCCTCTGGTGGCATAAGAGCACCGCCAGCAGCCCCCACGATCGGCTCTGCTATGACGGCCGCGACAGTGTCAGGATCAGCCTCCAAAATGGCGTTTTCCCAGGCATCGGCGCATTGGCGATGATATTGCTCGATGCTAAGTCCCTTCGGCCGGCGCAATGTGTAAACTGGCGGCACAACTGGGAAGGGATGAAGGAGAGGTCCGTAATCCTTTCGGCGAACATCATGGCCGGACATCGACAAGGCCCCCATCGTCATACCGTGATAGCTGCGCTGGCGGCCGAGAATCTTGGTTTTCGAAGGCCTCCCCCGCTCCTTCCATATATGCAGTGCGACACGTATGGCATGCTCCGACGACTCCGATCCACTGTTGAGGAAGAATGCATAGTTCAGGTCTCCCGGTGCAAGCTCGGTGAGGCGCGTGGCAAGCTCCTCAGCGGGCAAGCTGGTAAACTGTGTGCGGTAGGTGAACGCGACCTTTCGGAGCTGGGCGTCGATAGCGGATGCGATTTCCGGAACGCCATGCCCTATGTTGGCTGTCATTGCACCGGATGCGGCATCCAGATAGCTGCGTCCTTCGGTGTCGAACAGCCAGACACCCTTCCCGTGGTCCACGACAGGATATACAGCACCAAGGCTCTGCTTTATCAACGCCGACATCAAGTTTCTCCTCATCCATTTTACGCGCCCGACCCGGCCAGAGCCGTCGAGATTGTTCCTTGAGCGAGATCGGCCTGCTCACCGATCGCGATCCAATTGCATAGCCACTCATATCCTTCGTGAGATCGAGGCGAGGCGCCCGTTGCCGAGGTAAGTGGATGATTCCCGACCAGCGTGGCGCTAGAACCTGTCGATGATCACCGCGCCAACGTCCTGGGAGCTATCGAGGCGCGGAAGAGCATTCGCAGCCTCTTCCAGGCTGATCGTTCGACCGATCAGTTTGTCCGGGTGCAGCTTGCCGGTCGTGATCATTGCCAGCATGTCGGCGTACCTGAACGGCTGCAGACCGTAGCTACCAATGATCTCAAGCTCACGCAAAACCACACGTCCCATTGGGATTGGAGGTAGCGCCTGATCACCTGCAAGCAGCCCTATCTGAACGTGCTTGCCGCGCTTGGTCAGGCATGCGATCGAGTTTCGGCAGGTCGTCATGCTTCCGAGCGCATCAACCGAGACATTCGCACCGCCTCCCGTCACATCTACAATTGCGCCGGGAACGTCAGGGGTTGTCCGGCCATTTATGACGACTTCCGCTCCGAGTGCGGTGGCAAGCTGCAGCTTTTCATCGGTGATATCGACTGCGATGACACGGGCGCCAAGGGCGTTTGCAATCATGATCGCCGAAAGGCCGACTCCACCACATCCGTGAATGGCGACCCACTGCCCGGGCGCCACGCGAGCCTGATGGGCAATCGCCCGAAAAGCCGTCGCAAAGCGGCAGCCGAGACCCGCCGCAGTCGCAAAGTCGATCGATTCCGGCAAAGCAACCAGATTGGCGTCAGCGTGATCGATGGCAACACATTCAGCAAACGAACCCCAATGCCTGAAGCCTGGCTGGAATTGATCGTCACAGAGTTGATGATTGCCCGAGGAGCATTGCGCGCAGGTGCCGCAGACTCCCATGAACGGCATCGTGACGCGATCCCCCGCCTTCCAATTCCGCACCCCTCGCCCGACTTCCCTGATCACGCCTGCGAATTCGTGGCCCGGCACGTGTGGCAGGTTGATATCGTCGTCATGTCCAACCCACCCATGCCAATCGCTCCGACACAGGCCAGTCGCCTTGACATCGATGACAACGCCCAGCTCGGCTGGGATAGGATCCGGAACCGTTTTGACAACGATTTCACCTTTGAACTTCTCATATACCGCAGCACGCATCTCTCACTCCCAGCAGTTCCAACTCAGGTTCATTCATCGCACCAGCCCGCTTTCCGAACGGCTGCGGTCCGCAACAAGTATGGCGCCTCACCGACGCTATGTTTTGGTCGCCACCATTACGAGCCATTTGAGCTTCCGTAACACGGCGTTTCTTATAAGGAAACATGTGTTACAAACAATCACATGACGAAATCAACGAGATGGGGGCCCTAGACACTAGCTTTCGAAGCAAAGGTTCGGCCTAACGCCGATAAGCGGAAAGGTTGGCGACCACGACCGGTTGGCCACTCCTCCACAGTTCCAGGCGCAAGGAATACGGCTCGTATCCGCTACACTCCTGGCGCGTGGTGTGTCTCTGGTTGTTTCAGGTGGCGCGGAGAGCTTATCTATCAAAAAAAGCACACAAAATTGCGAGAGCTTAGCGAGTTGTTGCGCGACTGTTTCCAATGATGTAAACATGTTTCGGAGGAAGCAAAAGGATAACGCCATCAGCAACACGGAGGCCGCAAAACAAAATCGGCTCCGAGAGATGTTGAAAGGATATCGAGGAAACGGAGGACGAGTGCTTTGGGATGGGGCTCTTGTCCAGAACCCGCAAGGATTACAATGACTCTCCTTCAATCGAGAAACAGATCGCTGTCTTCAGCCCAATCCGCACCTGGCTTGGCAAAACTTGCACCGCCTCCGGTTCCCGCAGGTACCGCGCAGTCGAAAATCGTGGCGACTTGGGGAGGCGACAAAATGAATGTCGAGAACGCCATCAGAACTCAGCGTAGCCAAAAGGGCATAAGTCTGAGGACGCTGGCCAATCATTTGGGAATCTCAGCGTCACAACTCTCAAAAATTGAGACTGGGAAATCCAAGCTTTCGGTCGATCTGGCGCTAAAAATCGCCGAGTTGCTTGAGGTTCCGGCTGCGAACTTCCTGTCGAGAGGCCGACCCGTAGCAAGCGGGCGGCGGACGATCACCCGCGGCACGGCAAGTGAGGGCCAGACGACTCCTGGAATGCGTTTCACTCCGCTTTGCTCCGAATTCAAGGACCACAACAGTCTCTATTGGGTTGTGACGCTGTCCGCAACCAGCCTGGAGGAGAATGGAGGCTGGAGGCAACATCCGGGGCAGGAGTTCTTCTATGTGCTCTCCGGCCAGGCACAACTTTTGAGCCAGATTTATGAGCCTGCGACGCTTGATGCAGGGGACAGTATATTGTTCGACTCGGATCAGCCGCACGCCTATCTGGCCATTGGCGGACCTGCCAACGTCCTCATGATAAACAGCCTTCCCTGAGATTCTTGTCAGCACAGACGCTGTTCGCCGTGACGATCGCCAAAACATGAAGCCCGGTCGGGGCCGGCCTTCGCTGGCCCCGATCGGTAAAGTTCGGATGCATGCGTCACCGACCGAGGGATGTTGCGGCTTTTTCAATCCCGACGGCAATCACTTCCGCCATTTCCGAGACGGCGGATGAGTCATGGATCAGATCGTTTCGGACCTCGATGTAGGCGTTCGGAACGGCGATTGACAGACCATGCCGATCCAATGTGAACCAGTCGCTATCGGCAAAACTGTAGGGTTGGTTTTCCTCTACCGTAAACCGACGCTGAACGTCCATCGCCTGAATCAGAGGCAATGCAAGGCGGCTGTCACACTTCCACATGACACCGATTTGACATGATCTGTAGACCGCCTCCCACACCGGCGAGAAGGAATGGATAGAGACGATCAATTTGCCGATGGGCCGTTCGCCTTCCAATAGATCTTCCAGGACACGCTCGACCGGAGATCTTGCGATCCTCTCCCGCCGGCACCTTTCCTCATCCGAAATATGCACGTTAGCCGGCACCGGAATGCCCCCCATATCGGGGCGAATGCAGCTAGGATCAGTGGCCTTGCGATTGTAATCGAGAAACAGCCTCGAATAGTTGGCAAGTACCGCTGTGGCTCCGAGGCGGTCCGCTACGGCGACCGTTAACTCCCTTGAGCCGATATCATGTGCGTAGTGAGTCTCGAAAAAGGCATCGTGCAAACCGAGGCCCCTCCAAGCAGCCGGGACTTGACTGCCCCCATGTTCACATAGCACCACGATGTCCGGGCGCCTCGCACCTTCAAGTACCGAAACCGCATCACTTGCGTAGGATGCGATCTCGGCTTCGCTCAACGTGACGGGCTGGCTCATTGCGGATTCCGGATATGAAACGACTTAACGTCCGTAACGCCGTAAAGACCTTCCTTGCCGTTTCCGCGGCCGAGTCCGGACATCTTCTGTCCACCCCACGGAAGATAGAGGTCAGCATGATCGCAACGATTGACGAAGACCGTACCGGCGTCCAGTTGATCCACAATCTGGAGGCCGGCATCGACGTCACGGGTCCACACGCTGGCCGTGAGCCCATATTGGTTGTCGTTCATCAGACGCACGGCTTCGTCATCGCTCTTTACGGTCTGCACGCAGGCAACGGGGCCGAAAGTCTCCTCCTGCATCACTGTCATCGTCCCGTCGACGTCGGTTAGAAGCGTCGGGGCAATGTAGCAATAAGCGTCTTTGACACCTGAGAGATTGAGTGGTTCCTCGGAATAGGCGGTTGCTCCCTTCATCACCGCGTCGGAAATTTGGCTGCGGATCAGTTCCGCTGCCGACTTCTTCACGACTGGCCCGACGGTTGCGTTGGGGTCGAGCGGGTTGCCAACCTTGTACTTCTTCATTTCCTGCTTGAAGCGAGCGAGGAACTGGTCGCGGATCGCCTCGTGAACATAGATGCGCTCGACGGAGCAACAGGACTGACCGGCATTTGAGAAGCAACCATCCGCGATATCCGTGACCGCCTGTTCGATATCCGCGTCGGCGCGCACATATGCTGGGTCTTTTCCGCCGAGCTCCAGATGGACGTGGGTGAGTGTCCCTGCGGCCGAGCGGTGGATGGAAAGTCCACCTGCGACAGAGCCGATGAAGTTGACCCCCTTCATCCTGCCGGAGCGGATGATGCGATCGACCTGATCATGGCTCAGTTCCAGAACCTGAAACACACCTTCAGGTCCGCCGATTGTCTCATAGGCTTCCCGGATGATCCGACCGACGTCGACGGTCTGCGCCGCATGCTTCAGGATTACGGGATTACCGCCGAGAAGAGGGGTCACGATCAGCCACGGAAGCAGTCCCACAGGATAATTCCACGGCGCGATGGAAAGATGGACACCCTGGGGACTGCGGCGCGTGAACCGTTTGATCGAGGCATCGGAAGGATAAGGGTCGTCGCCGATCGCGTTGAGCGCCTCGATCTGGGTCACAGTGACGGCCTTGAAGCGCTGGGTTTCGTCGGCTTGCGCCACCGGACGGCCAATCGACAAGGTCAACGCGCGAGAAAGCTCATCCTTCCGACGGATGAGTTCATCGGCGAGAGCGATGACCAGCCTAGCACGCTCGTCCTTGGAGGAATTCCGCCAAGTTTCAAATGCCGACTCCGCTTTTGCAAGCGCCGTGTCAACGGCCAAGTCGCTGGCGGTGTCGACTGAAAGAATCTTCGATCCATCAATCGGGGAAACAACCTCGATGGGCATTGTGCTCTCTCCTATCACAAATGTGTTGATATGGTCAGTTATGTTTCGTATAAAGCAACACGTTTCCAACAGCAACACGATTCTGCAACGAAATTGTTGTTTCGCAACGGGGCTCTTGGTGGCGACTTCTCAAACGCGAAAAAGAGGGAGTTTACATGATCAAGTTTGATTTCAGCGGCCGCGTCGCCATCGTGACCGGCGCTGGCGGGGGGATGGGGCTGTCGCTCGCCGAGGGGCTGCTTGCGGCCGGTGCGTCGGTCCTGGCGATCGACGTCAAGGAACAGCCGGAAGCACTCAAAGATGGCGCCAAATGCGTCTACGCCAAAGGCGATCTAACCGACGCAAAGTTCGTCAATGATGCCGTCGATGCGGCATACAAGAAGTTTGGCCGCATCGACTATCTCGCCAACATCGCCGGCGTGCTCTGGTTTGGCAAGGACGTCTCCCTTCTCAATATAGACCTCGATATCTGGGACAAGGTGATGGATATCAACCTGAAGTCCATGGTGCATACCATCAAGGCCGCTGTGCCCTACATGCGAAAGTCGGGCGGTGGCTCCATGGTCCACTTTGCAACGGTGCAGTGCCTCCGTGGCGATACTGCGCCGCAAGATGCCTACGTGGCATCGAAAGCTGGTGTCGTCGCGATCTCCAATTCCATCGCGATGCAGCTCTCCGCTGAGGGCATTCGATCCAATGTCATTCATCCGGGAATCACACACACGCCGATGCAGGCTCGCTGGGATTCCCCTGAGAAGCTGAAGAACGCATCCGACTATGTGCCGATGAAGAAGGTCGGCCAGCCGGAGGACATGGCCAACGCGGCGATGTTCCTGCTTTCCGACGCTGCCGGATATATCACCGGCACCAGCCTCATCGTCGATGGCGGCCTCATGCTCAAGTACTGAGCATGATCTGTGGTCCGAGGCGACCCGATTTGGTCGCCTCGGCGGTCGAATGTCGTTTTTAGCGTGGGCGATTGCCGACGGCCTACAAGAGGGAAATGCTTCCATGGATCAAAAAAGTGCATCTGCAGGCGCCGAAATCTGGCGTTCTCGCGCAGCGGACTTGAAGATAGAAGGTCGTGCGCTCATCGATGGCGAGATGACCAGAGCGACGGACGGAGCCAGTTTCGATTGTCTTTCTCCGATTGACGGGCGGTTGCTTGCCCAAGTTTCATCGGGTGGCGCTGCTGATATTGACCGGGCCGTCCGGGCTGCACGCGCGGCCTTCGAGGATCGCCGGTGGGCGGGGCAAGCGCCGGCTGCGCGCAAGCGTATCCTCCAGCGTTTTGCCGCGCTGCTGCGGGAAAACCTCGAGGAGCTTGCCCTTCTTGAATCACTCGACATGGGCAAGCCGATCTCAGCGGCTCTATCTGTCGACGTAAACGCGACGGCCCGTTGCTACGATTGGTATGCAGAGGCAATCGACAAGGTTTACGATCAGATCGCTCCCACCGCGGATCAGGATCTCGCCCTCATTACCCGCGAACCACTCGGTGTTGTCGGCGCAATCGTTCCATGGAATTTCCCGATGCTGACCGCCGCGTGGAAGACCGCGCCGGCGCTGGCCACCGGCAATTCGGTCGTCCTGAAGCCGGCGGAACAGTCGCCATTGACGGCAATCCGAATGGGGCAGATCGCACTGGAAGCAGGCATTCCGCCTGGGGTATTCAACGTGGTGCCCGGATTCGGGCATACAGCGGGTAAAGCTCTCGCCAGCCACATGGACGTCGACGGTATTTTCTTCACGGGTTCGACCTCGACCGGCCGGCTGCTCATGGAATATGCTGGCAAGTCCAACCTGAAGAAGGTTGGTCTGGAACTTGGCGGGAAAAGCCCGAACATCATCCTGTCGTCCTATGCAGATATCGAGAAGGCGGCCATCACAGCGGCTGAAAGCATGTTCGCCAATCAGGGTGAAGTCTGCATCGCTCCTTCGCGACTGATTGTGGAGCGACCGATTCACGACAAGGTCGTGGAGATAATCGCCGAGTTTGCAAAGAACAGGCAACCGTCTGACCCGCTCGATCCAGCAACGAATATGGGCGCGCTGGTGGATCTGCGCCACGCAGATCGCGTCATGAGCTACATCGAAACCGCGAAGGCCGAGGGGGCCAGAGTGGCTGCTGGCGGAACCCGCGCCCTGGTGGAGAGCGGCGGGGCATATGTAGCTCCTACGATCTTCGACAATGTCACAAACAACATGAAGGTCGCTCGGGAAGAGATATTCGGTCCGGTTCTCTCGGTCATCCCTGTCGATAGCGCCGACGAGGCCGTAGCGGTCGCGAACGACAGCCCTTACGGGCTTGCCGCCGCTGTCTGGACGGATCGCCTCTCAGACGCTCACAAGGTCGCCAGGGCGCTTCGAAGCGGGATCGTCTATGTCAACTGCTACGACGCTTGCGACATGACGACACCGTTCGGTGGATACAAGCAGTCCGGCAACGGCCGGGACAAGTCGCTGCATGCCCTCGACGAGTACACCGAGTTGAAGACGACCTGGGTGAGGCTCTGACCTGTGAATGCCCTTAACCCCATGTCGGACCAATGACGATGAGAATACTTATTGCAGAAGGAAACGTGCATGCCTCCAGACAGAGATCCAGGGAGATCGGAGGCTCTACACCCGGCGAAGGCTATGGAGATGTCATCACGGCGCTTTGTCCGTCGATTGAGATCGACATCTACAATCTGCCGGATGCCGGCGAGAAACCGCCGAAACCGATCGATGTATATGATGGCATCGTGTTAACCGGTTCGTCGCTGACGATCTATGAGGATCGTCCGGAGGTCCGCCGCCAGATAGAGTTTGCGCAAGAGGTGTTCGCATGTGGCGTCCCCTTCTTCGGATCATGCTGGGGACTTCAGGTTGCGACTGTTGCCGCTGGCGGTGAGGTTCTTCGAAATCAGCGTGGCCGGGAGGTGGGCTTCGCCAGAGCTATTCGCCTGACCTCCGAGGGGATTAGCCATCCGCTGCACGATGGAAGACCCGTCACCTTCGATGCGCCGGCAGTGCATGCGGATCATGTGACGCGCCCGGCCGATGGCACTATCGTTACGGCGTCAAATAGCGTCAGTGATGTTCAGGCGGCTGAGATATCCTACAAGAACGGCACTTTCTGGGGAGTGCAATACCACCCTGAATTTTCGCTGAAGGATATCGCAGACGTTCTCGTCCGATACGCTCCGGTGATCGTTGATGAGGAAAAGTTCTTCGAGGATCCGCAGCAACTCGCCGCCTATGCAGGCAACTTGCGACTGCTTCATGACGATCGGGAACGGCGTTCGATTTCTTGGCAATACGCAATCGGCAAGGACCTGCTTGATGACCGCGTGCGGTTAACGGAGATCGCCAACTGGTTAAGGGTCAAAGTTGGGGCCGCCGTTCATTAAGTCAATCGCACACTCTCGGTTTCGAACATAGGCTACTACGCGGTGTTACGATGCGAGATGTCCACGAGTACACACAAGTTCTGTCACGGAAGAATCTGATGAACAATAACTTCTTGCAGGCGGTGATGTGCCGCGCGGCACCAACTTTCCTGTTTCTCAACGGATTAAGTTCCCCGCCCCCTGGGCCAACTTGCCTGTCGTCTGAACGGCGACAGGCGCTTTCTTCCGCGGGCAGTCGCAGACCGGTGGGATGCGGGCGCATTTTTGCCCGCTGGCTACGAAGCTTTGCGACGTAGGCTAGATAATAGCTGAGAATGCCAGTGGCAACCGCTGTAAGTCCCTACGGTCTCCGAGACCACATGTTCATCAAGTCATTGAGGAGTCCGACTTGCCCATATCCAAGATCCTAGTCGCCAATCGATCCGAAATTGCCATTCGCGTGTTCCGCGCGGCCAATGAACTTGGCTTGAAGACGGTTGCGATATGGGCGGAGGAGGACAAACTGTCCCTCCATCGATTCAAGGCAGACGAGAGTTATCAGGTTGGACGTGGCCCTCACCTGGCCCGTGAACTCGGACCGATCGAAAGCTACCTGTCGATCGATGAGGTGATCCGTGTGGCCAAGCTTTCGGGCGCGGACGCCATTCATCCGGGCTATGGCCTCCTTTCCGAAAGTCCCGAGTTTGTCGATGCCTGCAACGATGCAGGCATTACTTTTATCGGACCGCGCGGGGAGACCATGCGGCAGCTCGGAAACAAGGTGGCGGCGCGCAATCTTGCGATCTCTGTCGGCGTCCCTGTGGTTCCGGCGACCGATCCGCTGCCCGATGATATGGCGGAAGTCGCCCGCATGGCCGAGGAGATCGGCTATCCGGTGATGCTCAAGGCATCCTGGGGCGGTGGCGGCCGAGGCATGCGTGCGATCCGTGACCCGAAGGACCTGGCTCGCGAAGTCACCGAGGCGAAGCGCGAAGCGATGGCAGCGTTCGGCAAGGACGAAGTCTATCTTGAAAAGCTGGTCGAGAAGGCCCGTCACGTCGAGAGCCAGATTCTCGGCGACATGCACGGCAACGTGGTCCATCTGTTCGAGCGCGACTGCTCAATCCAGCGCCGCAACCAGAAGGTCGTCGAACGCGCTCCCGCTCCCTATCTTAGCGAGGCACAGCGGCAGGAGCTTGCCTCCTACTCGCTGAAGATCGCCCAGGCCACGAACTATGTGGGCGCCGGCACCGTCGAATACCTGATGGATGCCGACAGCGGTAAGTTCTACTTCATCGAGGTCAACCCGCGCATCCAGGTCGAGCACACGGTCACCGAAGTCGTGACCGGCATCGACATCGTCAAGGCGCAGATCCACATCCTCGACGGACACGCGATCGGAACGGCGGAATCCGGCGTTCCGGCCCAGTCGGACATCCGGCTGAACGGCCATGCGCTGCAGTGCCGCATCACCACCGAGGACCCCGAGCACAACTTCATCCCGGACTACGGCCGCATCACCGCCTATCGTGGTGCGACAGGCTTCGGCATCCGCCTCGACGGCGGCACGGCCTATTCGGGCGCAGTCATCACCCGTTACTACGATCCGCTGCTCGAAAAGGTCACGGCCTGGGCGCCGACGCCGCAGGAGGCGATCCAGCGCATGGACCGTGCGCTGCGCGAATTCCGTATCCGCGGCGTGGCGACCAACCTCACCTTCCTCGAGGCGATCATCGGTCACGCGAAATTCCGCGACAACAGCTACACCACCCGGTTCATCGACTCGACGCCTGAGCTTTTCGCCCAGGTGAAGCGCCAGGACCGTGCAACGAAGCTCCTGACCTATCTTGCCGACGTGACCGTCAACGGGCATCCGGAAGCCAAGGGTCGCCCGCGTCCGCCCGAGGACGCGGCCGAGCCCGTCGTACCCTACATCGACGCGCCGATCCCGGACGGTACCAAGCAGCTGCTCGACACGCTCGGCCCGGTCAAATTCGCCGAATGGATGCGCAATGAGACCCGCGTGCTCGTTACCGACACGACGATGCGCGATGGCCATCAGTCGCTGCTGGCGACCCGCATGCGCACCTATGACATCGCGCGTGCCGCAGGTGCCTACGCGCGGGCCCTGCCGAACCTCCTTTCGCTCGAATGCTGGGGCGGTGCGACCTTCGACGTATCCATGCGCTTCCTGACGGAGGACCCGTGGGAGCGTCTCGCGCTCGTGCGCGAGGGTGCGCCGAACCTGCTGCTGCAAATGCTGCTGCGCGGGGCGAACGGCGTCGGTTACAAGAACTATTCCGACAACGTCGTGAAGTATTTCGTGCGCCAGGCCGCAGCCGGCGGCATCGATCTTTTCCGCGTGTTCGACTGCCTGAACTGGGTCGAGAACATGCGCGTCTCGATGGATGCCGTGGCGGAGGAGAACAAGCTCTGCGAGGCAGCCATCTGCTATACGGGTGACATCCTCAATTCCGCCCGGCCGAAATACGATCTCAAGTACTACACCGCGCTGGCGGCCGAACTGGAAAAGGCCGGTGCGCATATCATCGCGGTCAAGGACATGGCCGGCCTCCTGAAGCCCGCTGCGGCGCGGATCCTGTTCAAGGCGCTCCGCGAAGCGACCAGCCTGCCGATCCATTTCCACACGCACGACACCTCGGGCATTTCGGCCGCGACTGTTCTTGCCGCCGTCGAGGCGGGCGTCGATGCGGTCGATGCGGCGATGGACAGCCTGTCGGGCAATACCTCGCAGCCGTGTCTTGGCTCGATCGTCGAGGCGCTGCGCGGTTCGGAACGCGATCCGGGTCTCGACCCCTACTGGATCCGTCGCCTGTCGTTCTACTGGGAGGCCGTGCGCAACCAGTATGCCGCCTTCGAAAGTGACCTCAAGGGGCCGGCTTCCGAAGTCTACCTGCACGAAATGCCGGGCGGCCAGTTCACCAATCTCAAGGAGCAGGCCCGTTCGCTCGGCCTCGAGACCCGCTGGCACGAAGTGGCCCAGGCCTATGCCGATGCGAACCAGATGTTCGGCGACATCGTCAAGGTGACACCGTCCTCCAAGGTGGTCGGCGACATGGCGCTGATGATGGTCAGCCAGGATCTCACGGTTGAAGACGTCGTCGATCCGGCGAAGGACGTGTCCTTCCCGGAGTCAGTCGTCTCTATGCTGCGCGGCGATCTCGGCCAGCCGCCGATCGGATGGCCGGAGGGTCTGCAGAAGAAGGCGTTGAAGGGCGAACAGCCCTACACCGTGCGTCCGGGCTCGCTGCTCGAAGACACCGACCTCGAAGCCGAGCGCAAGGCGATCGAGGAGAAGCTCGACCGCAAGATCAGCGACATCGAGCTCGCTTCCTTCCTGATGTATCCGAAGGTCTTCACCGACTATGCGCTGGCCGCCGACACCTACGGTCCGGTCTCCGTGCTGCCGACGCCCTACTACTTCTACGGTCTGCCGGCCGGCGAGGAACTGTTCGTCGATCTCGAAAAGGGCAAGACGCTTGTCGTCGTCAACCAGGCCATGGGTGCCACCGACGACAAGGGCATGGTGACGGTGTTCTTCGAACTCAACGGCCAGCCGCGCCGCATCAAGGTCCCGGATCGCGCCCATGGTGCGGCCGGCAGCGCGGCACGCCGCAAGGCCGATCCGGCGAATGCCGGTCATGTCGGCGCGCCGATGCCGGGCGTCATCTCGACCGTGGCCGTGGCTGCGGGCCAGTCGGTCAAGGCCGGTGACGTGCTGCTGTCGATCGAGGCGATGAAGATGGAGACGGCGCTGCACGCCGACCGCGACGGTACGATCTCGGAAGTGCTGGTCAAGGCCGGCGACCAGATCGACGCGAAGGACCTGCTTGTTTCTTGGAGTTGAGGCGATCGGAGACAGACGGCATACCCGTGCTTCTGCGACTCGTATCCCTTCAGCGCGGAATCACGCTCTACGGTGCGGCTATCCAAGACGTGTTTCCTCCAGACATTGTCGCGGTTCCGATCTCCGATCCTCACGCGAGTTTTGAGATCAGCGTTGCGTGGGACGCTCGCCGCCATGTACCGATGATTAGGCAGTTCGTGAGCGCTGTAGTCGAATTCTGCTCAAATGGCGGACGCCGTACTCCAACTGATACGTCGGGCAGATAGACCGGGTTGTGACCAGCTCTGTCAGCGAGCTCTGACATCACGCATTTTCTGCTTGTCATAGTCAGCAGCATCCAATGGTGACCTGCCCGCACTACGCTTTTGTCGTGCCAAAGGAGGCCCTTCGAGAAGTTGCCTGGGCGGGTCTCCAGAATTCAACGTCGGTTTCGATCTTGGTTTGCCAATACATTGCGGATTGAGAAACTGGAATGAATCCGCTGGACGCCGGGCAACTTCGATAGGATTTCTTTATGAATGCCTTCAAACTCGCCCGCATTCGCGACGTCCACCCGAAGAAAGTAGTCCGAGCCGCCAGTCATCAAATAACATTCGCGGACCTCTGGGTGCTTTCGGACGGCAGCTTCGAAGCGATCCAAATAGTCTTCGGTCTGCTTTTCTAGAGTGATGTTGATGATGACGGCGATTGTAGCCTCTGCGTTCGACGCATCGACTAGTGTCGTGTAGCCGCGGATGATCCCGGCATGTTCCAAGTTTTTTATTCGTCTCAAGCACGCGGAGGGGGAAAGCCCCACTTCGGCAGCGAGATCGACATTGCTCATGCGAGCGTTCAGTCGAAGGAACCGCAAAATGTTTCGGTCGATCGCGTCGATTGAGGACATTGCAGAATATTCCAAAAACTCGCTGATAATTGCGGAGTATGGACAAATAGGCAATAATAAACTGCACAGTGGCAGGAAATTTGTCAATCGTTTCAATAGACTTCTGGAAACGAGGGCAAGGCATGAACAGTGTGATTCCGCACTTCTGCATTCGCGAGATGACGAGTGCAGTTGGAGCATCCGGCTATCTTACCATCGATCTCGGCGGCCTCCGCCGTAACTACGAGAAGCTTTCCGCCTCGGTTTCCCCGGCGAAGGCGGCCGCAGTGATCAAGGCCGACGCCTACGGACTAGGCGCCACGAAAGTCGCAGCCACGCTTTTTGCCGCCGGCTGCCGGCATTTCTTCGTCGCTCACTTCTGCGAGGCGACCGAGATCAAGCCACACCTTTCCGAGGAAGCCCGCATCTTTGTCCTCAACGGTCTTCAGCCGGGCAACGAACCACCAGCTGCGGAGGCCGGCATCATTCCGGTGCTGAACTCGATGGAACAGCTGCACCGATGGACCGCGACCGCACGCGCGCTCAGTCATCGTCTGCCCGCCGTACTGCAATTCGACACCGGCATGTCGCGGCTGGGCTTTCCGCCGGAAGAACGCGCCCTTCTGGCCGAAGAACTGCGTAACAATCAGGACATCGAAATCCTGTTTATCATGAGCCATCTGGCCTCGGCCGACGACGCAGATAGCCAGCAGAACGGCGACCAGCTCTCGGAAATGCGCCAGATCGCTGAAGAGTTTCCTGCATTCAGCGTCTGCTTTGCCAATTCAGGCGGTGTCTTCCTCGGCAGCGAATATCACGGCACGCTCGTTCGCCCTGGTATCGTCCTTTATGGCGGCGCGCCGAACAACGGCGGAACCAATTCGATGGAACCAGTTGTCCGCCTCGACGTGGCGGTGATCCAGACCCGGACCGTTCCCGCCGAGGCTCGGGTCGGCTATGGCGCAACACATGTTACCAAGACCGAGGCACGGCTTGCGACGCTTGCTGCCGGCTATGCCGACGGGCTGCCGCGCAGCCTCAGCGATCGCGGCGCCGTCTACTACAATGGCGTGCGCCTGCCGATCGTCGGCCGCGTATCGATGGACAGCATAACGATCGATATTTCCGCCCTGCCCGCCGGCACGCTTTCACTGGGCAGCCTGGTCGAAGTCATCGGCCCGAGCCAGACGCTGGAGATGCTGGCGGCAGACGCCGGAACGATCTCCTACGAAATGCTGACCAGTCTCGGCCATCGCTACCGTCGCCAATACCGCTAACAATTCTCTTCCGTCATTGAGGCATTCATGAAAGTCATCGTACTTGGCGCCGGCGTAGTCGGCGTGACGTCCGCCTATCAGCTCGCGAAGGCCGGACATGAGGTCATCGTCGTTGACCGCCAGCTCGGCCCGGCACTCGAAACAAGCTTCGCCAATGCCGGCGAAGTATCGTTCGGCTATTGCTCCCCCTGGGCCGCACCCGGTATTCCGCTGAAAGCCATGAAGTGGCTGTTCATGGAACACGCGCCGCTGATCCTGCGTCCGAAACTCGACATGGCCATGCTGTCGTGGATGTTCAAGATGCTGGCGAACTGCACCACGGAGCGCTACGCGATCAACAAGAGCCGCATGCTCCGCCTCGCCGACTACAGCCGGACGGCTCTTGCCGCCGTGCGCGAGGAAACGGGCCTTGCCTATGACGAGCGCATGCAGGGAACGCTGCAGCTTTTCCGCACGCAGGACCAGCTCGACGCTTCCGCCAAGGACGTGAAGGCGCTTGCCGCAGACGGCATCCCATATGAAGTTCTGGATCCGGATGGCTGCATTCGGGTTGAACCGGCTCTCCGGCACGTCCGCGAAAAGATCGTCGGGGGTCTGCTGACGCCAAAGGACGAAACAGGAGACTGCTTCAAGTTCACCAATGCGCTGGCCGAAAAGGCCGCGGCACTTGGCGTCTGGTTCCGGTATGGCACCACCGTCAAGGGCTTCGACATCGAAAGCGGCCGCGTACGTGGCATCGTGACGGACGGAGCGCCGGTGCACGGCGATGCCGTGGTCGTGGCGCTCGGGAGCTATTCGCCGTTGCTGCTCAAGCAGGTCGGCATCAAGCTACCGGTCTATCCGGTCAAGGGTTACTCCCTGACGATCCCGATCACGGATGCCACCCGCGCACCGGAATCGACCGTCATGGACGAAACCTATAAGATCGCCATCACCCGCCTCGGCGACCGCATCCGCGTCGGCGGTATGGCCGAAATCTCAGGCTATACCAACGACCTCGGTGCTACCCGCCGCCGCACGCTCGAGCATTCCGTAACCGATCTCTTCCCCGGTGGGGACGTGTCCCAGGCGCTCTTCTGGTCCGGTCTTCGTCCAATGACGCCGGATGGCACACCCGTTATCGGTCCGACAAAAGTCCAGGGACTGTTCCTCAACACTGGCCACGGCACGCTCGGCTGGACGATGAGCTGCGGCTCCGCCCGCGTCATCAGCGATCTGGTCAGCGGCCGCAAGGCTGAAATCGATGCAACCGACCTCGCGATCAGCCGCTACGCCTGATTCATCGTCATTCAAACCTTACAAACGCAGGAGACGCAAATGCTGACTGAAATCTCTACAACTGATGCTCCCGGTGCCGTTGGCCCATTCTCGCAGGCAATCAGGGTTGGAAATCTCCTGTTTGTCTCGGGTCAGCTTCCAATCGATCCTTCGACCGGTGAATTCAAATCCGATGACCCAGTTGTTCAGGCAGAGCAGTGCCTTCGCAATATCGAAGCGATTGCAAAGGCCGCCGGAACGGATCTGGCAGCGACAGTAAAGACGACAGTTCTCCTTACCGACATAGGACAATTCGCAGACGTGAATCGTGTCTATTCCACCTTCTTCAGGAAGCCGTATCCCGCTAGAGCATGCTATGAAGTCGCAGCCCTGCCGAAGGGTGCTAAGGTTGAGATCGAAGCAGTCCTTGCTCTGCCGTAAGGCACTAGCCAAGATTTGCCAAATCACGATCGGCAACGTTCCAATTCACGCTTGTGTCACCTGTATAATAAGTTGACGCAAGCGATGCGCAATCCGGTTTGAAGCTTCCCCTGTATCTGTCCTGCGTCGCGTGCCTTCTGGCCTGCCAGACTTTCACTGTTCCATCGGAATAGTACGACCGGGATTCATGATTCCGTTGGGATCGATCAGTTCTCGAATGGACTGCATCAGTTTGATTTCGGATCCGTTTCGGCTGTACCGGAGCCACGGCAGCTTGTCGGACCCGATCCCATGTTCTGCAGAAACCGAGCCCCCCAGCTCTCGAACGGCTCCATAGACGGCAATCTCGATCTCTTGATCGAGGTCAGATTCAGCGCTGCTCACGGACAAGTGCAGTTTCCATCTCCCAAATGACCGAACCACAAGGTTTCGCGCTTTGGCCCGAGTACGCTGCTGATCGTTCTCAGCAACGTCTCCGTCTCGCTCACGCCAATGCTGATATCGAAACCGTGAAGTGTTGGAAAGTAACGGAAGAGTTCCGTATTGGCCTCGCGCAGAGCCCAGAAGTCGTTCGCTTGAGATTCGGATTGGGCGACCACCCTATCAAGAATCACTCCTCGCTCTGCCATTGCCTTCAGACCGGCAAGAAGTGCGTTGGACAGCGCAGTCCCCTCCCATCCGCGGGTTTTACCAGAAGGACGAGTTGGTCGTTGACCGGGATCTTTTGCAAGGGATCAAGACCTGTCACTTGCTTAGCGAATCTCCAATAGTCTGGCCACATCCCCTCGATAGCGGCGAGACCTTTCTTGCGCTCCAAAGATCGGAACACTTGGCGCGCAGCAGCAACATCTTGAACCAACAGCAAGGCGACAGCTCTTGCCGGTTCCAATTCGACCAGGCGGAGAACCGCTCGGGTAATGATGCCGAGCATCGAGCGCTTCTACAATCCGAAGCGACGCCATTCGACACTGGGCTATCTCAGCCCGATGGAATTTGAAAACAAGGTCGGATTAGCTTAACTCGGTGTCCGAAAACCCGGCAGTAGGCCAAAACGCCGATGCCGAGGGCCGACGTTTACGACCAGCCTCTCTTGCTTGCTTGATCCATTTCCTCAAAAGGTTGGCATTGATACCGTGGTCCAGTGCAATCCGCGAAACCGACGCAGCCGGCTCGAGGCTCGCCGCAACAAGGCGTGCCTCCGACGCTGCGTCATGCCGCTGTCCGCCGTTTCGCAAAATCCGCCGGATAACCAGCCGACCTTCATCACTCTCAATCACTTGGTGTCCATCTCCGTTAGGTGGACACTTCATGCAGCACGGCACTCAAGGACAAAAGGTGCACGGAAATTCGCGCTTATGATCAATTCCTGTATGAGCTAGGAAACACCATGTCCTGATCGACCACGACGTTGAACTTGTATCCGGGCCGGATCTCCAGCGTGGGCTGAACATTGAGGTTCCGGCTGATCGTCTGCTCGGCGACGCGCCCGAAGCTTTCCGCAAAATTCCGCCTTGCGGCATCCGAGGCCGTCTCTTGTGTCGCCAGGGTCGAGCTTTCAGGCATCGAGGCATCGATGCCTGTCCCGATCAGCGCGATTAGCACCGCCGAACCGAAAGTTCGGAAGTAATGGTTGTTCACCTTGTCATGGAAGCCGCCATATCCCTCGGCATCCGTGCCGGCCATGCCGCCGATTTGCAGTGTTGAGCCGTTCGGGAAGATCAGGTCAGTCCAGACAACCAGAACGCGGCTTTGCCCGAACGAAACCTTGCTGTCATATCGGCCGAACAGTTTGGCGCCTTGCGGGATCAGCAGCCGGTGGCCGGTGGCGCTGTCATAGACGTTCTGGCTGACCTGCGCCGTGATGCGGCCCGGAAGGTCCGAATTGACGCCCGTGATCAGCGTCGCCGGGATCACCGAACCGCGCTTCAGCTCAAAGAGCGATTGTTGCGGCACGACGCGATTGGGCAGATAGCCGAGCTCCTTGAGATCGCTGTTGAAGAAATCCTCTTTCGAGCGTTGGCCATTCTGATCGGCGTCCTGGCCGGTCAGGCCGTTCTGGAGTGCTGTGGCATAAAGGTCGGGCAAGGCGGCGCTGGTGTTCGACGCCACTGTGCTCTTGTCGGCCGATGCCTGATCGCTTGATTTCGCATTCGTCTGCAGCTTGCCGCGGTCGATCGCGATCGGGGCGTCATAGGCGGCATCGCTCGCCTGCAGCCGTGCCATACGCTGCCGTTGTCGCTCGCGTAGATATTGCTCCTGTTGCTCACGCTGCAGACGCGCCCGCCAGACCGCCTGCGGTTCGAGTTCCTGCGTCTTTGGTGTCTCTTCCTTGCTCGCCGGTTGCGCCACAAAGGGATTGGCGGATTTGTCATCGCTTTTCTCGACCGGCGTCGGCTGGAACGTCATCTGCTGTTCGGGATCGCCAATGATGCCGTCTGTGACACCGCGCTTTATCTGATCGGCGAAGGTCGAGGCGGGCGTTCCGCTGCTGGTCTCCAGGCCCGCATCCTTGTTGAAGAACAGTCCGCGCGTGGAAAGCCCGTAGAAGATGATGCCGAGGAAGGCGGTCACCAGCACGATCACGATGACGATCGGCAGACGATTGATCCGGCGCATGCCCGTTTGCGCCTGCTCGTTGGCGGCGGCGCCAAGTTTGAGGGACTGTACCATGGTATCCTCCCCTCAACCGCGTTTCAGGAGCGAAAGCGCGCTTGCCGGCGCAGCACCGTTGGCCGTTATCGCATAGGCGCGTCCGAGTTCGACCGTATCGGTCGAGAGCCGGGCGAGCACCTGTCCCTCGAAGGGCACGACCACATAGGCGAGCGGAATGACGTTTGTGCCTTGATCCGTCTTCTGGTCGGTGACGACGGCATAGCCCCAGCCTTTCAGCGCCGCTTCCAGCGCCTGTCCGAAGGGCGAGCCATCGGGTTTCAGTACAATCGTCGCCTTGCCCGGTCCGATCTGTTCGGCGAGCTGGCTCACCATGTCGCCGGCGATCGCACTTGCCGCCGGACCGGAGATGTACGGCCGCGCGTCGCTCTCCAAAAGCCCGCCGACCCCCGACGACTGGCATCCGGAAAGGAGGAGGACGAGGGTGCAAGCCGAGGCTAAGCTGCGGAGGAGGCGGGGAAGGAGGATGCGCATCACCGCCCTCCTCGTCTGATCGTGACCTTCTGCTGTCTCCAGCCGACACCCGAGACGAGCACAGCGCGGTCGACATTGTAGTCGACGATCATCATGTCGTTCTTCATCCGGTAATTGACGATCCGGTTCTGCCCACCGGAAACGACGAACAGAACCGGCGCATCCTCGCCAGAGATCCTGCGCGGAAACTGGATGTAGGTCTTCTCGCCGTCGCTATAGACGCGCGTCGGCCGCCAGCCGGCGCTGCCCGAGACGGAATAGGCAAAACTCAGCCGCTCCGGGGGGATGCCGGCGCCAGGAATGGTGCTCGCCTCCAGTCTCGCATTGATGTCTGCGAGTTTGGCCGACACGTCCTCGGGATATTCGAAGCCTACGCGTGCCATATATTGGGTCGGATGGGATTTGAGCTGGATATGGTAGGTGCGCCGAGAGGTCGTCACCACCATGGAGGTGACAAGGCCTGGCTCTGACGGCTTGACGATCAGATGGATCGCCTGGCCGCCGGCAGCCCCCGATGTCGCAGGTTCGACCTTCCAGCGCACCGTGTCGCCGACGAGCACGTCTCGCACTACCTCTCCCGGCTGCAGCTCGATATCGCAGACCTGCAAGGGTGAGCAGACGACCGAGGGCTGGACCTCGCCATAGAGAAAGACGACCTTGCCGTCATCGCCCCTCGTCACCAGGCCGCGGTGTCCCCGCCACTTGCCGGAAATGTCGATCCCCTTCGCTTCGTTGGCGGAGACGTCAGCGGCAAGCGCAACCGGGGATATGGCGGCGGCGAGGATCAGGCCGCTTGCCAGCGCAAGCATCGGTCCGGCGCGGCGGATGGTCGTTGTCATATTCATGTGGGCCGGCCTTTCAAAGCTGTGCTGTCCAGTCGAAGTCGCGGAGATAGAGACCGATCGGGTTGAGACGAATGACCGCCTCGTCCTGGGGCGGGGTGAGCGTCACCGTGGCGATGCCGCGAAAGCGGCGCTGGGCTGTTTCCTTGCCCTTGCGGTCGCGTTCGAACTCGGTCCAGTCGATCTGATAGGACTGGTTCGAGAGCGCCACCACATTGTTGACCTCGATGGCGACCGTTGCGCTCTTCGCCTTTTCGAAGGGCGAGTTCGATCGGAACCAGGCATTGATCTTCTCGGTCGCCGGATCGGAGGTTCGAAGCAGCGCATAGGTCCGGTCGATATAGCGCTTCTGGACGACGGCGTCGGGGGTCACGGACCGGAAGTTCGACGCGAAGCCGGCCAGGGTGGCGCGTACCACGCGCGGGTCGGCATACTCGATCTGTTGCGGCAAACCGGCGGTGACCGCCGAGCCGAGCTTGTCGACCTCGACGATATAGGGGACGAGCTTGACCTCGGTGCTCTGATAAAGCGCATAGGAAAAGCCGATCACTGCCATGACCATGCCGGTGATGCCGACGATGCGCCATGAAGACGCCGCCTTCACATAGGAGCCGTAGCGCTCGTTCCATTCGTTGCGGGCGGCAAGATAGGGGTTATCGGGCGGAATGCGGTGAGACATGCGGGCGTCGGCTTTCGATCAGGTGTTTTCATGGAGGGGCGGCGGCGATGTCACCGGCTTGCCGGGTTTCTTCGCATTATCGAGCTTGGCGTTGGCAAGACCGAGCAATGAGCCGGCGTAAGCGCCGGGTGACGCGATCGTCTTTTCCTTCGCCGCCGATCCGACGGCGCCAGCTGCCCCGCCGAGACCGGCTTCCATTCCCTTCAGCGCCGCACCCGCAAGCGAGGCTCCACCGGCCCTTGCCGCACCCGCTGCCTGGTAACCCCGGTTTGCGGCGCCGACGGTGAGGAAGGCAGCACCCGCGGCAAACGAGGCCGCCTGCCCGCCGTGGCGGATCGCCTCCATGCCGCCGGAGACCGACGCGCCCTGTACCACGCCCTGGATGATCGGCGGCACGTACATGGCGATGACGAACACCACCACGGAAATCCCGGCGATCGCGAGCGTCGTGATGAACTGGTCGGAGGTCGCGGTCGGGGCTTCGGCCAGGCCCAGCAGGATGTCGGAACCGATCTTGGCGATCATCACCAGCGCCATCAGCTTCATGCCGACGCTGAAAGCATAGACGAGATAGCGGATCGCGAAATCCTTCGTGTATGAGGAACCGCCAAGCCCGAGCATGATCATGCCGGCAAGCAGGCCGATATACATCTCCACCATGACGGCGACGAAGATCGCGGCAACCAGCGAGAAGGAGACGACCACCACGATCATGGCGAAGACGGCGGCGATCGCCAGCGCATTGTCCTCGAAGACACCGAACTTCGCCTGCTCCGACATTTTCGAGGCGACGCGAATGCCAGCGTCGAAGATATTGGCAGGTGAGGCCGACCCGCCGCCGGCGCCGATCTGGTAGAGGCTGTCGACGATCGCCCTGCCGAGTGCCGGACCCTGATCGAGAACGAAGGCGAAAAGCCCGATGAAGAGGATGCGGCGGACGAGTTCCGCGAACCAGGCGTCGAGCGAGGCGGCATTGATGGCAAGCCAGACAGCGGCAATCCCGACCTCGATGCCGGCGAGAATCCAGAACAGCGATCTCGCCGCGTTCATGATGGTCGTTTCCCACCCCTTGGCCGCCGCGGAAACCTGG
Organism: Aminobacter sp. SR38; assembly: GCF_014843375.1. Taxonomy (NCBI): domain Bacteria; kingdom Pseudomonadati; phylum Pseudomonadota; class Alphaproteobacteria; order Hyphomicrobiales; family Phyllobacteriaceae; genus Aminobacter; species Aminobacter sp. SR38. The sequence goes on along the minus strand of NZ_CP062117.1, from coordinate 89,242 downwards.
TTCTCAAGGGTGGTGAGGACCGCACCCTGCTGCGCAAGGGCCGGCGCGCTCGCCAGCAGCACAAGGCCGATGGCGACGAAGACGAGTTCGAGTTTGCGGCAGGGGCGGACGATCACCATCGGGGTTTCATTTCCTGTCCGCCGCGCACGTCGCGCTTCGGGTCGCCGCTGAAGAATTTTTCCCGATATTGTCGCCGCTCGGCGTCGGAGACGGGATGCGTGGCCGATGCGCTGGCGCCGGCACCGACGCCAGAGTGGGCGACGGCCTGAGGCTGGATCAGTATCCAGCTCAATCCGGCGCCAAGCACAATGGCCGCGAAGGCAAGGGCGATGATCAGACGCGGGCTCACCAGCGCGGCTCCATCGTCTGGCCGCCGCGCATGTCGATCTCGGGCGCGTTGAAGAACTGTTCGCGCCGCGCCTGGGCCAAGTCCTTTTGCGCCTGTTCCGACTGATACCAGGTCCCCATCATGGTCATCTGTTGCGAGACGAGGCCGCGCAGCTTCTGCATCTGCGCCACCTGTTGAGTGGCGATCTCGTGGCCCACCTGGAGCGCCTTCATCTGGCCGTCGGCGCTTTCGGACATCGTGCGCAGCGACGACATCGTGCTCTCTTCGCTGGAAAATTGCTCGGCCGTGAGATTGGCGGCCTTCAGCGTGCCGGCGATCGTGTCCCGGTTGGTGTCGGACCAGGACTGATAGGTCGTCGAAAAATTCGCCTGGTCGGGCAGGCTGCTCTTCATCTCGGCATAGCTCTGGAACCGCTGCTTGAGCGTATCGTCGATATTGCCCATCGAGAACGCGATGCCCTGCCCCTGCCCGACGATGCTCTGAAGCCGGTTGAGATCGCTTTCGACCTGACCCCAGACATGGGCCGGCAGCTGCGCCGTGTTCTGCAGCATGTTCTCGTAGATCCTCAACTGGTTCTGGATCTGCTCGGCCAGCTGATTGATCTGGGTGATCTGGTTGTTCACCTGCTCGGCCGATTTGCCGACCAGCGAGATCAGCTCGGCATTGTTGGCGAGCTGGGTGAACTCCGTCGCCTCGCCGGTGACGCCACCCGCCCGGACTGGGACGGGGATCGAAACTGACGCGACCGCCGCAATGGCCAAAGCGGCAACGGCGGTGCGCCGATCAGGCGCTGTGAAGATATGTTTGCGCATGGGCAATCCCCCTTTGCTGCAGCCAGTGAAGAGGCCAGTCGGCCCCGTGTTCGAGGCGAAGCGCATCGCGATCCGCTTGATCAGCGCGGTTGCGCGGAATTCGGCGAGATAGGCACGGCACCAGGGAAGACTGCCGAGAAAGGCGTCGGTCGCATTGAGCGTCTCGATCCGGGCGCCGAACCCTTCCGCCTGGATCAGGCGGCGGACGGCCTCGCACTTTTCCTGCAGACGCGTCTGTTCGTCGTCGAAGAGGACGATGACGGGCGTGTAGTAGCCATAGGCGGTGAGTTGAGAGGCCGCTTCCGCGATCGCGTCCTCCGTTTCGGCCACCATCAGCATGGCGTCCTGGTCGAGCGAGCGGCTTTGCGTCTGAAAGAGCTGATCGAAGAAGGGCCGAACCTTCTGCTGCCACTTCTGGCGGGTGCGCTCCAGCCGGGCGCGCGCTTCTTGTTCGTCCAGGAAGACGAAGCGGGACGACCAGCGATAGGTGAGAGGCATTAGATCGAGGGCGTTGAGGATCCCCGGCCAGCTTTCCGCCGGCAGGCCGTCGATCGCCACGACGCCGAGAAACCGGTTCTCGACGGTCGGCGTCAGCCCGTGCTGCAACTCGGCCGTCACCAGCCAGTCGAGATACATCGGAATGTCGGGCAGGCGGACGGGATGGTTTTCGCCGGTTACACAGAAACGGATGAACTGGAAGAGGTCGTCGTAACGCGCGGTCCGCAAACCGCCGCGCTCCTCGACCTCCTGCGTGAGCATGCGGCGGATGGAAATGACATTGGCGAGATACTGTTCGACCTCGCGGATCGAGCTCGAAAACGCGTCGAGCGCTCCGTCAGCATAGGTGGTGGAGCGGCTGGCGGCATCCGAATAGACGTAGCGGGTCAGTCCGGAGCGTCGCGGTTCGGGTGGCCGCCAGGTCAGGATCAGCGCATGCCGGCTTTCGAAATGCCCCTTCTCTCGTTCGAAATGCGCCCGCCGCTCCGCGTCGATCGCGCGCGTCACCGCATCGGGGAAATGGCAATCCTCCTCGGCCGGATAATCGGTCGTCGGCACGCGCACCGCCTCCACCTGGATCATCCAGCCGGAGCCGAGACGGGCAAGGATCGCGTTGATCTGGCGGCTGACCTCGTTTCGCTCGGCCTCCGTCGAGCTTTCGCTGTCCGGTCCCGCGAAATACCAGCCCGCCATTAGGCTGCCGTCCTTCAAGAGCATGACGCCATTGTCGACGAGCCCGGCATAGGGAACGAGGTCGGAAAACGAGGGTCCGGACGGACGGAAAGGCTTCAAAGCTACCATGGTCGCGGCCTCAATAGCGCCGCCACGGCGTCGACGTGGCGCGGTAGCAGGACCTGTAGGATATGTGCTGGAGATAGACCCGGCGCATCAGCGGATCGGCTTTCGCCATGATGCGAAGTCCGCCGATCGCCACGAGCCACAGCGCCATCCCGAAGATCGCCGCATACCAGGTGAGCACGACGAAGATCAGGATCACGGCCGCAAGACCCGAGAGCAGCACGAGTTCACGATCGGCGCCCATCAGGAGATTGGGGCGCGACAGGGCGCGGTGGATGCGCGAGCGGACGAGGTTGGAGCCGGTCTCAGCCATGAGCCCCCTCCCCTTCCCGGCCGAGGACGGCGGTCTGCGTGGTTGGGGTTTCCGACGTCACCGGCTCGAGGCTTCCGATCGAAGCGCCGGTCGCTCCGAATAGGGCGACGATCTGGGTGGCCCCAAGCAGCACGCCGCCGACGAGCGCGATGTAGCAAAGGCGCCGCGCAAAATCGTTGAGTTCGCCGCCGAAGATCAGCATGCCGCCGGCGATCGCGACGGCGGCCAGCGCAATGAAGCCCGCGACCGGGCCGGTGATCGATTGCTGGATCTGCTGGAGCGGACCTTCCCAAGGCAGTCCGCCGCCGCCCGATGAGGCAAGCGCGGGCGAAACCAGCATCAGCGACAACAGGAAAACGGTAAAGCATGTGGTCAATGCATGATGACGCTTAGGCGGCATGGATATCCTCATCGATCTGGGCGTAATGTTCAGTCTGATAGGTCGTGCCCCGGAACCCCTCAACATGGATGACGTCGCGGACGCGTCGGCTTCGTCCGCTCCGCTCGATCGAGACAACGACATCGACCGCCTCGCCGATCACCTCGCGCATCGGCTGCTGGCTCACCTCGGCCGTGAGCTGCTCCAGACGCCGCAGAGCTGACATCGCCGTATTGGAGTGAACGGTGGTGACGCCGCCGGGATGGCCGGTGTTCCAGGCCTTGAGCAACGTCAGCGCCGCCCCGTCGCGCACTTCGCCGACGATGATCCGGTCGGGTCTGAGCCGCATCGTGCTTTTGAGGAGCCGCGCCATATCGACACTGTCGCTGGTGTGCAGCAGGACCGCATTCTCGGCTTTGCATTGGATTTCGGCGGTGTCCTCGAGAATCACCATGCGATCGTCAGGCGCGGTTTTGACGATCTCAGCGATGACGGCGTTGGCAAGCGTCGTCTTGCCGGAGCCTGTTCCGCCGGAGATCACGATGTTCAAGCGCGATGCGATTGCGTTTCTGAGCACCGAGGCCTGCGCCTCGGTCATGATCTCGCTCTTCACATAGTCGTCGAGCGGGATCAGCCGTGACGCGCGGCGGCGGATCGTGAACATTGGTGCGGAAACCACAGGCGGCAACAGGCCTTCGAAACGATGGCCGCCGATCGGCAACTCGCCGGAGATGATCGGCTGCTCGTGATCGGCCTCCGACTGCAGCGCATGCGCCACGCTGCCGATGACCACCTCGGCGGCCGCGGGCGTCATCTCGCCGGCCGGCGCGACACCGTGGCCGAGCCGTTCGATGAACAGGCGCCCATCCGGGTTCAGCATGATCTCGACGACGGTCGCGTCGTCGAGGGCCACGCAAAGCTGGTCGCCAAGCGCGTCCTGGAGTTTGCGGACAAGCCGGGAATGAGAACGAAGCTGGGTCATGCCGCGCTCCTGGCCGAGGCGGCACCGATTCCGGAGAAGGAGGATCGGTAACCGGCCGGTCGGACGCGCTCGAAGCTTGCGTAGTCGGCCCGCAGGCTGCCTGCGACCGCCATCGTGTTGCCGATCGCCACAGGTTTGCCCAGTCGCGTCATCGGCCAGCCGGCGCGTTTCAGGATGCGCTCGAAGCGAAGGTCGGTCGCGGTGACGATCTCGCTGTAGCCGTTTACCATCGACCACTCGATGATGCCGGCAAACATGGTTAGCGTCGCAAGGTGAAGGTGCCCTTCCCTCCCCGCCTCAAGCGAGGTGTCGACGCAAAAGCGCGAGCTTTCGATCATCCCGGCACGGGCCTTCAAATCTCCCTCCTCCAGCAACTGGGGAAACGTGTCCTGCAGCATGGTGGGGCCGGTTGCGGGAAGGAGACGTGCCGAGCCGCAGACCGTGCCGGATTTGGTGGCGAGGATATAGGTGGGCCTAAGATCGTCGTACTCGTCCCGTTCACCGTGGCCGGTGGTCGTCACCTCCCAGCCGAGGCGCGATCCGAAGACATTTGCCCGAAGGCAATGCATCTCTTTGAGCAGGCCGGAATACTGCCCGTGGAGGTCCGGCGTAACGGCAATCAAGCGCATGATCCCCTCCGTGAGAATCGATTTGCGCCGATAGAAATCACCACGGTTCGGCTGTGGCTATGTGCAGATCTGCATATCGGTGATTCTGCCGAATCGCGGTTTAGTGACGCTGATGAGGCCCTCGCACATGTGGATGAGACATGCAGATCTGCAGATCGAGAAAATTGGTGCTAACCCCTGTGGTTTAGCTAACCTACGGGAATCGTTACGTGAATCGCTGTTTCAAACGGGTAAGAGCCAAATGTGTTAAGGTTTCGTTAACCTTAAACTGCTGGACGCGCGGCTGGAATCATGCGCTATCTTTGACGGCAAAAGGGCATTAGATCGGCCTTTGCCCGTCAGAAAGGTCCAGTAGCAACAATGTCGAACTTAGCGAGAGCACAAATCGGCGAGGATCCCGCCGACAAAATCATTCGTCACGCGAGAACTCTCTCGTCCGAGTTGCAGGCCCGGCGCGAACAAATGTATCCGCCAAACGCCCAGAAGCAGCTCCGCTACTTCCTGACAAATGAAGTTTCCAAGCTCACGAACATCCCGGAATCGACTCTGAGAACGATGTCAATCGAGGGCAAGGGTCCAGTCCCGGCGCGGCTTGAAAACAATCACCGAGCATACACCTTGGAGCAGATCAACGAGTTGCGCGAGATATTCGCGCATTCTCGTCCGTCCGACGCCCGCCGCTTCTTGCCCCGCAGGCGCACTGGTGAACATTTGCAGGTGCTGGCGGTTGCAAACTTCAAAGGCGGTAGCGCGAAGACGACAACCAGCGCCCACTTGGCGCACTATCTCGCGCTACACGGGTTCAGGGTCCTCGCCATCGACCTGGATCCTCAAGCATCACTGTCCGCGATGTTTGGGGCCCAGCCGGAGATGGACGTCGATGACAATGAGACGATCTATGGAGCGCTGCGCTACGACGAGCATCGGCGCGCAATGCGTGACATCATTCGGCCGACATATTTTGCGGGAATTGATCTGATTCCGGGCAACATCGAGGTGATGGAGTATGAGCATGAGACCCCTCGGGCTCTCGCTGACCGTCGTATCGGCACTGGTGAAATCTTCTTTGAACGGCTCCGGCTTGCCATCGAGGAAGTGGAGAGCGACTACGACGTAGTGGTACTGGATACCCCCCCTTCCCTCGGGTTCCTCACCCTCGGCGCCATTTATGCCGCGACAGGGCTCATCGTGACCGTCCACCCCGCCATGCTCGACGTCATGTCGATGAGCCAGTTCCTGTTGATGATGGGTGACCTGATTGGCGTCATTCGCGACGCCGGTGCGAAAATGCAGCAGGACTTCCTTCGCTATCTCATCACTCGTCATGATCCTAACGACCAGTCACAGGTGCATGTCGTCGGTATGATGCGCAGCTTGTTTGGAGACGATGTTTTGACACCAACCGCTGTGGAGAGCAGTGCTGTCGAGACCGCGGGATTGGCCAAACGGACACTCTATGAACTGGAGCCAGGGAACATTGGCGCGAACACGGTCAAGCGCGCAAGAGAATCGATCGACTCCGTCAATCAGCGAATTGTCGATTTGATTGAACGAAGCTGGGGCAGGCCATGAGCAAGCAACCCGGACGGAAATCAATTCTCGCAAACTTCGCCTCCTACACTCCACAGCAGAGGGAGTTAGAGCAAGAAAATGCTCCGAGTGAGCCGACAACGTCGAGTTCGCGTGTTGCTGGGGTGATAGGTGCGACACAGCGCACGCTCGCAGAATTGCGGGAGGAGAGGGAAGAGTTGAAGGCCCAGCTCGAGGCGAGCGGCGAGCTGGAACTCGATCCGGAATTGGTCGACCCTTCCCCATTCCCTGACCGGCTGATTGACGACGATGAAGAGGCGTTCGAAGCCTTCAAGTTGCTTATCGCTTCAGAGGGACAAATGATGCCTATTTTGGTGCGGCGGCATCCTGCGGACCCGGCTCGATATCAGGTGAGTTATGGACACCGACGACTGCGCGCCGCACGCGAGCTTGGATTGAAGGTCAAGGCCAAGGTTGGAAGTCTTGATGATCGGCAGCTTGTCATCGCGCAAGGCATGGAGAATTCGGCGCGCCAGGATCTCACCTGGGCAGAGAAAGCATTGTTCGCGGCTGGGATGGAAACGGCAGGCGTCAAAGCTCGCGATATCCGTGCGGCTTTGGCCGTTGATGACCCTGAACTGGCAAGGTTCAGAACGGTTTGCCGGATAGTACCGGAAGATGTGATGAGAGCGATCGGCCGGGCGCCGAAGGCGGGACGGACACGATGGACTGCATTGGCAAAGGCCTGCTCTGACGACGACGCTGTCGACCGAGTGCGCAAAACCTTGGCAGATGCCAAGGGTTCTAAATCCGATGACCGATTTGTGCTGGCATTAAACGCAGCTGCCGCGAAAACGCGGAAAAAGTTGGAAACTGTGAACGTTGTGGATGCGAGCGGCAGTAAACTCGGGACCGCGAATTTCACGTCATCCGAAGTGCGGATAACGGTGGATCCCACTCATGCGCCGGGATTCGCTGAGTTTGTTCGGAGTGAATTACCCGCTCTTGTAGAGCGCTACAAAGCGAGTCGAGATTCATAAAATCTTGGCAGCTGCCAAGGTTCGTGCATGCGTGCCGATCCGCTCGATCGGGATAAAAGAGGAAAGGAAGCGAAGAACGACAAAAGCGAAAGGCCCCCGAGCGGCAAACCAACTCGAGAGCCCTTGTTCCTTGTAGCGAAGAAACAATAGCCCTCTCTGATTCGGCTGTCAAATCCGAACATCGTAGCTCGCGGTCCAAACCGACTTTGTCCGTCGCTTAAAGGCGAAGGCATGAGAGAGACTGTTGTAACGACGCCTTTTGGGCGGCGGCCGATGACGCTTGGCCAAATTTCAAGGCAAATCGCAGTAAGAGCGGTCAAGCCGGAAGCAGCTGTCCAAAAGTGGCAAGTGTTCCAAAGCATCCGAGAGGCCAAGGAGCCTCTCGGGGCGACTGACCGATCGCTCACGATCCTCAACGCCCTGCTGTCATTCCATCCGGAAACCACACTCGCCGTTGACGCAGAACTTGTCGTCTGGCCGTCGAATGAGCAACTAGCTGCCCGGGCGAATGGCATGCCCCCAACGACGCTTCGCAGGCACATCGCCGTCCTAGTAGATTGCGGTCTGATCATTCGTCGCGACAGCCCCAACGGCAAGCGCTTCGCCCGCAAGGGCAGGGGGGGAGAAATCGAGCAGGCTTTTGGTTTCGATCTTTCGCCGATCGTCGCCCGTGCGCAAGAATTTCGCGAAATTGCTGACGCCGTCCTTGCTGAGAAGAAGGCTTTCCGGGTTGCCAAGGAGCAGCTAACACTGCTTCGCCGGGACATCGTAAAGCTCATCGAAGTTGGCGTCGAGGAGCGAGTTCCAGGTAATTGGAGTAGGATACAGCTAGCCTACCAGGCGATTGTCAGCCGACTGCCGCGGTCAGCGCCCAGACAGGTCGTCGAGGATATTTGCGTTGAACTTCACGCCCTATGCTCAGAAATTCGTGACGTGTTGGAATCTTTCGCAAAAGTTCAGAATGCGGACGCCAATGAGTCCCATTGCGGTCGCCACATACAGAATTCAAAACCAGACTCTACTTTTGAATCTGAATACTGCTTTGGAGAAAGAGCAGAAGCGGGCGGCACCGTTGCAGAAATCGACAATGTGCGGAGCCTGCCGAAACGGGAGTTGCCATTAGGGATCGTGCTGGACGCCTGCCCGGAAATTAGGGAGCTGGCACAAGGAGGGGCAATCCGGCACTGGCGCGACCTGCTGGCGGCGGCGGATATCGCACGGCCGATGCTGGGGATCAGCCCGAGCGCTTGGCGGGAAGCCCGCGAAGCCATGGGCGAGCAGCATGCGGCGATCACCCTTGCCGCGATCTACCAGAAGGCCGGCCAGATCAACAACGCCGGCGGCTATTTGCGCAGCCTGACGGATCGAGCCAAAGAGGGGCAGTTCTCGACCTGGCCGATGGTCATGGCCTTGCTGCGGGCAAAGCTCGATGCGCAGAACTCCAGCGATGATCGCAGTTTGGAAAGGGACCGATCGAATGATGCGGCCGAAGCCAGAGATCGGCTGCAGGTGTCGGATTCGCTGTTGAAGAGCTTAAAGGGCCTGCAGAGGCCAAAATCGCGATGAAGGCCGCGCTGCTACCCGGCGCTGGAGATCAGTCCCGATCGGCGTGCACGATCGATGAGGTTCTTCACGGACGAGGGCGACCATTTCGAGCCGCCGCGTGGGGTGCGCTCGTGCAATCGTTCGAGTTGGGTCGCGATTTCGCGAAGTGTCAGGTTCGGGTTCGACGAATGGATACCGGCGACCAGCGTCATCAACCGATCCTCGGGCAGGCGGGGAGGGGATTTGCGGAGCAATGCGGCATCGGCCATCCGCTCCGCGACCATCCATTTCACGGCGCGGCGAAGACGCTCCGGCGTCCAGTCGAGGCCGCGTTGGTTCAAAACGCGGGCGATGTCGTCCCAGGTGTGATCCGGCCGCATGCGCCGAACGGTAGGAAGCCATTGATTGGCCGTTGCCTGTACGCGTTCTCCGTACGCCGCTCTTTGCGCCGCAGTCATCTTGGCCAGCGCCTTGGGACGCCGTTCCCGGATGCCGGGATTGCCGGGCAGCCTTCCCTTGGATTTTGCCGCCTTGATTCCTGCCTTCGTTCGCTCGGAAATCAGGGCACGTTCGAGCTGCGCCACGGCGCCGAGCACCTGGAGCGAAAACATTCCTTGCGGGGTCGATGTGTCGATCGGATCGCAGAGCGACCGAAAATGCGCGTTCTTCGCAGTCAGATCCTCGATCACCTCGAGCAGATGGCTAACGGATCGTACCAGACGATCGAGCCGAACCACCACGAGCGTGTCGCCGGCGACGATCTCGCGCAGCAGCTTTGCAAGAGCTGGTCTGGCTCGCGAAGCGCCCGAACCGTGCTCCTGGATGATCTCGCTGCAGCCGGCCGATCGCAGTTCCATTTCTTGCGCGTGCGTTGCCTGCTCCTCCGTCGAGACGCGTGCGTAGCCGATCAGGCGGCCCTGTGGTCGACGAGAAATGCGATTTTGCGTGTCAGCGGTCATTTGGAGCGTCTGAGAGGTCGTTAGTTGAGCGGGTTTCCAAATGAAGAGGATACGGATAACCGATCGGTTGCTGGCGCTTCTGAAGCCGCTATTGCCTTGAGCGGAGACGTGGATTATATATCCCAAAGTATCTATATCATTCAGGATATGAAATGACGGAATGGAAGGTCGAGTTTCATGACCGCTTCAAAGGCGAGATCACAGACCTTCCAGCCGATGTTCGGGTCGAGTTGCTCGCGCATTTGGTGCTGCTTCGCGAGAAGGGCTTTCGACTGGGACGACCTGAGGTCGATACGCTCGAAGGCTCCAAACACGCGAACATGAAAGAGCTGCGCGTCAAGGTCTTGAAGGTGCAATGGCGGTTCGCCTTTGCCTTCGATCCGGAGCGGAAGGCTGTGGTTCTCTGCGGTGGCGCGAAGAGCAGTGTGAGTCAGAAACTCTTCTACAAACGCCTGATCGATCTGGCGGACAAACGGTACGACGAGCATTTGAGCGAGTTGGAGAAGAAACATGGATGATCTCGATAAGCTGATACAGACGCTTCCTGAGGACGAACAGCGCGCCATTGCAAAGCGTGCCGACGAGCTTGTCACGGCGCACAATCTGCGTGAATTGCGGGCACTCGCCGGGCGGACGCAGGAAGACGTGTCTGCCGGGACCGGTTTCAAGCAGACCAACGTCTCGAGGCTGGAGAAGCGCGCCGACATGAAGCTGTCGACGCTTCGCGATTATGTCGAATCCCTCGGCGGCACGTTGAAGATCGTCGCGGATGTGGCGGGCAAGAAAGTCGATCTTTCCAGCATCGCAGAGCGCTCCCGACACGGTTCAAAGGTCTGACCGTGCCACCGGTAGGGGAGGGGTGTTTTAGAGCCCGGCCGCTTTAGTGAGATTCACCCTGAAACGGTCGCGCCGACGCTGGTAGCGGCGGGTCATTTCGGCGCTGGCGTGGCCGAGCTGCTTCTGGACATGGCGCTCGTCGACCTCGGCCGACGAGGCGAGGCCGGCACGCAGTGAGTGACCAGAAAACTTCAGCCCCCGCTCGATCTCCGGAAGATCGCCGCGCACGCCGGCCGCCAGCGCCGCCTTCTTGACGAGGCGAGCCACTTCCTGGTCATTGAGCCGATCGGGCCCAACATTTTTCCCCTGGCCGGTCACGCGCCGAAACAGCGGGCCTCGAGCGAGCTTGGCAAACTTGATCCAAGTCTCAACGGCGACAACCGGACAGGTGGCGTCGGACGAACCGCGGCCGATCTCTACCTCCCGCCAGCCGGTCTTGCCGCGCAGCGTCACCAGCATGCCCTTGTCTGATATCTCGATCCAGCCGCGTCCATCCTCGGTCTGGTCGCGGCCGAGGTCGAGGCCGACGATCTCGGAGCGGCGCAGGCCGCCGGCAAAGCCGATCAGCAGCATCGCGCGGTCGCGCAGGCCGCGCAGGGAGCCGCGGTCGAGCGTCTCGAGCATGGCGATCAGATCTTCCGGCAGAAGAGCCTCTTTCTGTCGGGGCGGGGCGGCGTGCCTGTTGCGGATGCCGGCCATCACGGTGGCGATGGCGCGATCCTTGCGATTGAGCGACATGCCGCGCTGGGCGCAGTTCCAGCCGATGGCGGCGAGGCGCCGCTCGATGGTCGAGACACTGTTCGGCGTGCTGCCGCGTGCTGACGTGCCAACAGCACTGCCGGAGGCGCAGGCGGTGACGTAGAGGCCAACGACCTGCGGATCGGGGGGCAGGGGAGAAAGGTTCTGGCGCCGGCACCAGGCCGTAAAATGCTTCCAGTCGGCGGCATAGGCGCGGCGGGTATTCGCCGAGCTCGCGGCCTCGACATAACCGCGGGCGCGATCGGTGAGATCCTGCAGATGAGCGGGCAGGGCAGGGGAAGCCGGCCCAGCCATCGCGCCGTTAGAAATCTCGCCCTCCGCAGCCCTGCTCTCAGACGGAGCAGCGTTCTGCTCGAGACCAGTTTCAGTGTTCTGTGTCAGTTGACCGTTTTTCGCGAGACTGGAGTTCATTTGTTTCCAAAGGATTAGCCGATTCAGATTTCGTGAGACCGTTTCGGTTTCGTTGAGACTGAACTGTCACGCGATTCAGATATGGTGAGATTACCTCCATATGCCAGGCGCGGGAAAGCTATGCGGCGTGATCAGCTTAACGAAGACGAATGGCGGAACGTGCTCCGGCATGCGGACGTTCTGCGGCGGTTGCCGCCGCGCCCCACGGCTGGCGACGTCGCCGACGCAATGGCGGAGCTCGCAGTAAGCCGCGCAACGCTATTCCGCTGGCTAAAGCGGTTCAGGACTGAGGAGTGTGCCGCAGCACTCATTCACCGGAAGCCGGGGCGGCGCGGGGGCATCGACGCTTTTGATCCCGCTCTGAAGACAATCGTCGATCGCAACATTACGGCGTTCTATGCTACCCCGGAGCGCCCGACATTGAGCCGACTGAGGAAGCGCATTGCCGCCGACTGCCGCGCAGAACACTTTCCACCACCGTCGATCAGACGCCTGAAGGGCTACCTTGCGACCCTGGATGTGGAAGCCATGACGCGCCGGCGTGAGGGAAAAGCGCGGGCTGATGCGCAGTTCCTTGCCTTGCCTGGCGAGTTATCAGCGCAGCGTCCGTTGCAACTGGTTCAGATCGATCACACGAAGGTCGACGTGACGGTGGTCGATCCGATTGAACGGCAACCGATTGGCCGGCCGATCCTGACGATTGCCATCGATGTCTGCACCCGGATGGTTTTGGGGTTCCATCTGTCCCTGGAGGCGCCTTCGGTGACGTCGGTGGCACTGTGCCTGACGCATGCGATTATCGACAAGACGCGGTGGCTGGAGGATCGCGGAATATTCCTGGAATGGCCGGCAAATGGTTTGCCAGAATGCATTCATGTCGACAACGGGGCCGAATTCCATGCGCGCGCGTTCAAGCGGGGCTGCGACGACCATAACATCGTTGTCTCCTACCGACCGCCAGGAACGCCCCGGTTTGGCGGACATATCGAACGCCTGATCGGCACGATGATGGGCGCGGTACATCTGCTTCCCGGCACGCATTTCTCCAATGTGCTGGAGCGCGGCGATTACGATCCCGAGGCGCGCGCCGTGATGACGATGCGGGAGCTCGAGGCGTGGTTGGCGTTGGAGATCATCGCCTACCATTCCGACCTGCATCGCGGTATTGGCCGGCCACCGGTGGCGGCCTGGAACGAAGCCAAATCTATGTATCCTCAGCGGCAGGTCTTTGACCCGCTCGCCTTCCTGATCGATTTCCTGCCGTTTGAAGCGCGTGTGCTGCGGCGAACCGGCATCCACCTCAACAACATCTGCTACTGGTCTGACGGCTTTGCACCTTGGATCGGCCGGTGCGAGGACAAGGTTCTGGTTAAATATGACCCGCGGGATCTCCATCGGGTCTTCGTCAAGCTGGGCGACAACTATCTGATTGTCCCAACACGTAATCCTGGACGCCCCGCCATCACGCTGTGGGAGCAGAAGGCGGCGAGTCGCGCGCAGCGAGCCCGCGGCCGGCAGGAGGTCGATGAAGAGACGATCTTCCAGACTATCGCTGCGCAACGTGCACTTGTCGATCAGGCGACCCGCGAGACCACACAAACACGCAGATGGCGTGCGCGGCGTGCTCATCTGCAGCCAAGGCCGGCACTCCCGGCAAGCGTGCCAATGGACGAACCGGTGATCACCTTACCCCACTTTCCAGTCGAGGTGTGGGAATGACGGTCTATCTACATCTCGATCACGCTGTTCAGGCCCACGCCACCATGCCGGATCGCGAACGCATCGAGCATATGAGGGTAGACCGGTGGATCGATTATCCGCGCGCCCGTCAGGCGCTCGAGAAGCTTGAGGAACTGCTTCTTTTTCCTAAGCGCGCCCGCATGCCCAACCTGCTCATTTTCGGGGCATCGGGCATGGGCAAGACAATGATCATTGAGAAGTTCGTCCGCGCCCATCCACCGAGTTTCGATGAAAGTAGCGGCATCCATCACCGGCCCATCATTGCGGTACAGATGGTTGCCTCGCCGGACGAGGGCCGCTTCTATCACCGCCTGCTTTCGGTGATCGGCGCACCGCCGCCGACACGCGCCACGATCGGACAGCTCGAAACGCAAGCGCTCCGACTGCTGCAGGAAACGGCTCCGCGCATGCTGGTCATCGACGAGGTCCAGAACCTGATTGCCGGTACCTATCGCGAGCAACGCCGGATGCTCAATCTGCTGCGCTTCCTCGGCAACGAGTTGCGCATTCCGCTCATCTGCCTCGGCTCTCACGAAGCACGAGATGCGATCCGGGGCGACGCCCATCTCAACAGCCGTTTCGAGCCGTACGGCCTGCCGCCTTGGCGGCACGACGCCGACTTCCATGGATTGGTAGGAGGCCTTCTGCGGTCGTTACCACTGCGCTCGCCGTCCGAACTCACGGACAGCGCACTCAAACGCCTGGTCGAGGTCAATGGCGGCGTCACGGCGTCGATATTCCGGATGGTTATCGACCTCGCCACGGAGGCCATCCTCAGCGGAACTGAGCGGATCACGCCGGCCGCGATCCTCGATCACCGCGTTGCCGCGCCGCCGCCGTTTGCTGCGGCCTGAACCATGAGAGGGGAGAAGGGGAGGGCGCCGCTTCCGATCGTGCCACCGCCTTTTGCGGATGAGCGGCTGAGCTCCTGGCTGACGCGGATCGCCGATGTCTATCTTGTGTCCCTGGACGAACTGCAAGCGCATGTCGGGTGGGCTCGACCCGCGCTGGAGCTCGAGAGGGAACCCGTGCTACCGGACCTGGAGCGCATCGCCGCCGCAACAAGCAATTCGGTCGAGCGCCTACTCGCCATGACTTTTCACGGTTTGCCGTCGCGCTTTCGCGACCTGCTTCGGTCGGAAATCAGGGAGACCTGCCTTGTTTGCTCGCGCGGCATGCAACGACCGCCACGGCTCAGAATGTGGTCGTTCGCCTTCTCCTTCTGGTGCGAGCGACACGGCCAGCCGCTGTTCAACTGCGACACCCGCGGCGTCAGCGCCCTCGGCGATCCTTGGACAGCGCGCAGGGGCGGGGAGATACTCACTCGATGGGCAATGGAGAAGGATACCGCAGCGATGCCCGTCGGGTCGGTTTTGTCGCTGTTGCTCTCGCCGATCCGCAAAGCTTCACCTGCCGCGCCGTGGGAACTGGCCAGATTGCCGTCCTCGCGTCAGCAAGAGTTTTCGGCCCAATCGAAGCGCTTCCGACGTCCTGCCTTGACGATCGTGGTGCCGGAATTCGGGGTTGCAGTGCCGATCTATGATCAGCGACTGCCTTCGCGCATAACCGATGTGCCGGCTACACCATGGGCGGAACGGTACGCGCTTGCCGTCGGCGTCGCCCGCGTGATGAAGAACCCGGCCGACGCGATCGCTCACATCCTCAAGGCCTCGGATGAACATTGCCGGAAGAAGATCACGGTACGAACGCGCAACGCAGTCGGCCCCCTTGCTCATCAACCAACGGAAGAGACCGCCTGACCACTCAGAAGGTCGGAAAGCGAAATATTTCGACCTTCATAAATGGCCGTACAGCGGTTTTCCGGGGCAAGGATGACCCAAGGGATGGAAAAGTGCCGAAGCGCGCCCTGAGTCATCTGTGGCTGAAAGCGAGCCAGCCGCATCTTTGCTGCCGGGGAGGCGTAGGGGAGGGGCGTCACAAACGAACTCGGCAACTCCATTTGGCGGTCTTTGATCTGACCCGGCATGGAATTGTTGAGACTACCGCACTCGAGACGGAAATCGTGAGACTAAGTGACATAACGCTTCTCGGCGCCAGTGCGTCGAAGAAGTGAATTAGATCAACGGCCTAGCGCAGAGGAGGGTGCCTGCAGAAAATGGTACGTCAGGAAGCCACTGCAGAATCTCATCAATTCCGGTCAGCTGACAGTCTTCGTCGATGATTTGGGGCATTTCCTATACAAAGAGCATAATGAACGATAAGGCAATCTTATCGGTCATTACTCGTGCAAGACAAGGTGTGCGGTTAAACGTGAATTGACTGGATAAAAGTGCACAAGCGATGTAGCCTTGCCGGCATGGATTCGCTCGCCCGCACCGTCGTTTCAGCCTCTATGCCGCCGGCCCACCTCCCCGCCTGGGCGCTTCCGCGCGGGCGCGAGCTGACAGAGGCGGATGCTGCGTTTACCGCCGGCATCGCCTTGAAAACGCTTGATGATCTTATTCGAGCCAGTCCTGTCTGGTCGGGCTGCTGGCGCGCGCGACAAGCCCTGAAATGCGCGGTATCTGCTATCCGTCTGACGGGGCGAAACGACGACGAGGCGGCACTCCGTGACGCGGTTCTGCTCACCTCGGCCGACGGTGATCCCGGCCCCGCCGGAAGGGTGTTTATCGCCTACAGAAGGCTCGCCAATCGAAAACCCGGCTTTTTCTCGAAGACCATTGCCGAACTGGCTGAGCTGCTGGGTCTTGCGTGGGATGATCGATTGAAGGCAACCATCGGCCATGCCGAAGACGCATTGCAGTCGGACCGGCCGGCGCCCTTTGCCGCGGCGGATCTCGTTTCGAGGATCTATCGCGACCGTCCGGATGCCGAGCCGCTCGCCTGGGCGCTCGCCGACATGCTGATGGCGGCCCTGCTGAAATGGGAGCGGCCCGTGCCGCTGCTGATGGCCGAGCGTTACGGTCCTGCCTTCCGGACGCTCGGCGGCAGGGGACGGGTGCGCCCGGGCGAGCCCGGCTTTCCGCGCGCGGTCTGCCTGGCGCTGGTCGAAGGAACGGGGGCCGCCTTGCGCTCGGCGAATGAGATTGCCCGGCGAGCCGATCCGCTTCTGGCCGTGGCGCCGAAGGTGCGGACCAAGGGCGCCAGCGCGGTCATCGCAAGACTGCTTGAGGAGGATGCCGTGCCGGCCTCGGCGCCCGGCAGCAATCTGTCGCGCTGGGCCGCGACCCGGCTGTTCGAACGGCTCGAAGGATTTGGCGTCGTGCGCGAGCTCTCCGGACGATCGTCGTTTCGAGTTTATGGGTTGTAACGATGGCCGGAACGAGCGCAACCAAGAGACTTCGTGGAAGCAAATCGAGATCGGAGGATGAAATCCTCTATGACCGGGAACTGGAGGATCTGCCGCCGGACCTGCGCTGGCGGGAATGGATGTTGCGCGTCGAGGCCGTGATTTTCGCCTCGGCCGAACCGGTCAGCCGCGAAACGCTGGCGCGGGTGGTCGGAAAGAGCTGCATCATCGATCTCATCATCGATGATTTGCGCGAGGAACTGCGGTCGCGTCCCTATGACATCGTCGCTGTCGCCGGCGGCTGGCAACATCGTAGCCGTTCGGCTTATGCGTCCGCGATCCGCGCCGCGCAGGCGCCGACGCGGTCCTCTTCGGTGTCGCTGTCGGAGCATGAAGCCGCGGTGCTGGCGGCCATCGCCTATCAGCAGCCGGTAACGCGCGGCGAGCTGTCGAAAATCTTCGGCAAGGAGGTGAGCCGCGACACGATCGCCAGCTTGCGCGACGCCGGCTTCCTCGGCTCCGGTCCGCGCAGCCCGACACCCGGTGCGCCCTACACCTATGTGACCAGCCGGCATTTCTTGTCGGCGTTCGGTCTCGAGACGCTACGCGATCTGCCCGACCTCGAACTGTTGGAGGACGCGGGACTGCTCAGCCGGCAGGCGCTGGAACAAGGCGTCACCGATGAACCTGGTGACGTTTCGGAGGATTGAGTTTTGCGTGCCAATCAGCGTTTGCTGTTTTCCGGCACCCATAGCCGCTCGTGATTGTCTGTCGTTGGCAACTCTCGTCATTCGGCTCTGTGCTTTTCACCGACTCCGAGAATGATCTATTAGCTGATCGATGAAACCATTCTTCGCGCAGTCAGGCTGTGAAAGTTCGGTGGTCGGGTCAAAAAACGCCTTCAGCACATAATAGCTGATCTCCAGTGCCGGGCTCTCCATCGGGACATTTTCAAAACTGTCGAAAGCGTCGGCAAATCGTTGGGCGGCAGGCGGGTGCGTTGACGTGGCTTGCCGAACTTCATCGACGAGCCCGATCCAGATGAACGCGACGCAGATCGCCAAGGTCCGGAACTCACGGTGCATATCGCTCGGAACTTTATGGGGTCAGAACAAGAGCAGGCCGAAATCGTACGCTAAGGTCGAACAAATCCGGAACGATGCCGTAGATTGGATGTGCAACATCCGATCTCTGTGGATTGCCATCGACATGCGCCAATTTTGATTTCTCTGTCCGGCCCGACTCGACAACGCTTCACGCAGATTGGTCATGAATGGGGTCGGGCGATGGCAAAGCGCAAGCTTCTCAAAGATCAAGATCGCCGGAAGCTTGTCGATATCCCGGTCGACGAGGACAGCCTAATCCGCCACTATTCGTTGTCATTGGCGGATCGCCTGGAGATCGAACTGCGGAGACGTAATCACAATCGGCTCGGCTTTGCCATCCAGCTATGTCTGATGCGATACCCAGGTCGAGTGCTTGGAGCAGAAGAAACTCCGCCTCGCGCCATGCTGAAGTATGTTGCTGATCAGATCGGCGCCGCTCCAGACGAATTTGCTCTCTATGCACGTCGTGAAGAAACTCGTCGGGATCATATGGCGCGGCTAATGGTCTATCTGGATACGAGAAGCGCGACGCCGCCAGATCGCCGCGCCGCGCTATTAGCGGCAATTCAAGCGGCGACCATGTCAGACGACGGTGCTGCGATAGCCAGTTCGGCTGTCGCCGCATTTCGCGAACGCGGAGTTCTTCTGCCGGCGATCGACACGATCGAACGCATTGGCCTTGCCGGCCGTGCCATAGCCCGTCGCCGGGCAGAAAAAACTCTGATTGAAGAAATCCCGCTCGATAGGCTTCAATCACTGGATAGGCTGTTAGAGGTTGACCCGTCGATCGGCAAGACGCGCTTCCACTGGCTGCGCTCGGCGCCAGAAGCGCCGGCTGCGTCGAACCTCGTCGGGCTGACCGAGCGAATAGCTTTTCTGCGGCGGCTGGAGATCCATCCGGAACTGCAGGCGCGGGTATCATCCGGACGGTGGGACCAGATGATCCGGGAGGGCAACGCAACGCCGGCCTGGCTTGCCAACGAATTCAACGCCAGCCGTCGCCACGCTCTGATCGTGGCTCAAGTCATCAAGCTTTGCCAGAAGATCACGGACGATGCTGTGACGATGTTCATCAAGCTGATGGGCAAGTTGTTCTCGCAAGCCAATAATCGGAAGAAGCAGCGGCAGATGGACTGCAGAGCGAACACCGCCAAAGCGCTGCGCATGTTTCTGGATACGATCACGGCCCTGCAGTCTGCCAACGACTATGGTCGGAACGCATTAGATGTTCTCGACCAAAGAGTCGGCTGGGACCGGCTGCTTCGGATAAAGCCCGAGCTCGAGTCGATGGTCGACGACAACGAGGCGCCGTCGTTGATCGTAGCAGCCGAGCAATATTCGACCGTCCACAAGTACGTTGGTGCATTCCTTCAGGCCTTCACGTTCCGCTCGGCGCATCGCCACGACCCGCTTCTGGCGGCAATTGCGCTACTGAAACGGCTTTATACCGAGAAGCGGCGGACACTCCCGGATCGCTTGCCGATCACCCACCTCAGCCAAACTGATCGACGGCTTATCTTCGAACAGGGTAAACCCGATCGCCGTCTCTACGAGATCGCCACGCTCGCGGCTTTGCGAGACCGGCTTAGATCTGCGGAGATCTGGGTCGATGGCAGCCGATCTTTCCGGCCCATTGATGAGCATCTGATGCCGCGGTCGACATTCATCTCGATGAAGGAAGACGATCGTCTCGGTTTGGGGGTCCAGAGCGACGGCGCGCAGTGGCTTGCCGAAGCGCGTCAGATGCTCGACTTCAACCTGACGCGTCTGGCGCACAGAGCACGATCTGGAAAGCTCGAGGGAGTTCGTCTCGAGGCAGGAACCTTGATTGTCACACCAACCGCCAGCGAAGTCCCCGCAGCCGCCGAGGAGCTGAATGCCGAGATCAGCGACATGTATCCGTTGGTGGAGGTTCCCGACTTGCTGAGGGAGGTGCATGAATGGACCGGCTTTGCAGATACATTCACGCATGTTCGCACCGGCGACGTTCCGAAAAATGTCTCTGCCATGCTGGCGGGCGTCCTGGCGGATGCGACCAATCTCGGGCCGAAGCGAATGGCTGGCGCATCCAAGGGGATCAGCGCTCATCAGATTGGGTGGATGCGCACATTCCATGCTCGATCGGAGACTTACCGCGCGGCGCAAGCATGCATCACCGATGCCCACACCCAGCATCCACATTCCCGCCTTTGGGGCAATGGCACAACGTCATCGTCCGATGGCCAATTCTTCCGTGCGAGCGATCGAGCTGCAAAGCGCGGCGACATCAACTTGCATTACGGCAGCGTGCCCGGATCGAAATTCTATAGCCATCTGTCAGACCAGTACGGCTACTTCAGTATTTTGCCCATCAGTCCAACCGAGAGCGAGGCGGCCTATGTGCTCGATGGGCTCTTCGATCAGGACACGGTCCCAGACATCCAGGAGCACTTTACCGACACGGGCGGTGCCAGTGATCATATCTTCGGGCTGTTCGCCTTGATCGGAAAGCGGTTCTCACCGCGACTGCGTAATCTCAAAGACCGGAAGTTCCACACGTTCGACAAGGGCGATGCACATCCGGCGCTGTCGAACCACATCGGGGCGCCGATCAATGCCAATCTGATCATCGATCATTGGGACGATCTGCTCCATCTCGCGGCGTCGATCACGACGCGGTCCGTGGTCCCGTCTACGATACTCAAGAAACTGTCCGCATCTCCGAAGCAAAGCCATCTTGCGAGGGCGCTCCGCGAACTCGGCCGTATCGAGAGGTCGCTCTTCATGATCGAATGGTACTCAAGTCCGGCACTACGGCGGAGATGCCAAGCGGGTCTCAACAAAGGTGAGGCCGCCCATAAGCTCAAACGCGCTGTCTTCTTCCACGAGCGAGGCGAGATTCGCGACAGGTCGTTCGAGAGCCAAGCGTTCCGCGCCTCTGGTCTCAACCTCGTCGTCAGTGCGATCGTCCATTGGAATACCGTCTATCTCGACCGTGCAATCACACAGCTGAAGCGAGCGGGTCGAGACATTCCTGATACTCTGTCGAAGCACATCTCGCCGCTCAGTTGGGAACATGTGTGGACGGCTCCTGCGGCACAGGGGTGATTCATGTGATATCTCGCGGTCGATTGCAATCATGTGTCCGGCCTACTCGCGCGACCGCACTGGTCGCTGGCCATGATGAAGTCCGCAGACAAGGTCCCAAACACATCATCGAGCTTTGAAGCTCAATGCTCCCAGGGGCTTTCCTCGTCTCCGGTTCGACCGGCTCGATCATCACATTTCAGCACCTCTCCGCCATCTCGGACGTAATGATACGCCCGAAATCTCACTTAAGCCGTGACGGCTTTCATATACCGCTGTTCTCGTATCAACAGCGCCCAGATGATCCTCGCTGTTTTGTTTGCAAGTGCGACCGTTACGACGCGTGCCGGCTTTCGATCCATCAGGCTCACAGCCCAATCGTGACTGGCGCTGCTCCCATTTTTGGCGAAACGAATTATTGCGGTTGCACCGACAACCAATAGCTTTCGAATGTATCCGTCACCCTGCTTACTGATGCCGCTTGTGCGTTCCTTTCCGCCGGAGCTGTGCGGTCTTGGTGTCAATCCCAACCAGGAAGCGAAGCGCCGTCCGGAAGAAAAGTTCTTGATGTCCGCCACGGCCGCGGTGATCGCACTCGCCGTTATGGGCCCTACGCCCGGTATTGAGAGAAGGCGCCTTGCTGCGGCGTCAGATCTCACAGCGTCGACGATCTTCTTTTCGATCTTTACGACTTCGGCGCCTAAGCGCCGCAGCTGATCGATTATCGCCCATAGGATTGTCCGAGCCACTTCAGGCAATGTGCTCTGCATCTCGTGGAAATGTTCGACAAGCTTGGGCACGTTCTTTGCTCCGCCAGCTCCGATAATGCCGAATTCGCTTAAGTGCCCACGCAATGAATTGATCAGCATCGTCCTCTGGCGGACAAGAAGCTCGCGAACCTTGTGCATCATCAGTACAGACTGTTGCTCGGCAGACTTGGCAGCAACAAAACGCATTGTTGGTCGTGTCACGGCCTCGCAGATCGCCTCTGCATCGGCGGCATCGGTTTTGCCCCTTTTGACATACGGCTTCACGTAGCCAGCCGGCATAAGCCTGACAGTATGGCCGAGTTTTTCGATTTCCCGCGCCCAGTAATGTGAGCTGCCGCACGCTTCGATGCCAACAAGGCAAGGCTGGATGCTGCTGAAAAACCGTAGCACCTCAGCTCGCCGAAGTTGCCGCCGAACCAAAACGTTTCCGGCATCATCGACACCATGCACCTGAAAAACATTCTTCGCCAGATCAAGGCCAATCGTCGCGATCGTTTTCATCAACTGCTCCTCCAGTTTTCTACCCGCACGCCACTATGGCACAGCGGTTGGAGCAGGAGCCGTCCATCTCAACACATCAACCTTACCGGCATCTACACTTGGGATGCCGAACATCAGATGCCGAACGGATTTCGATCGCTTCGTATGCCAGCCGGGCTGCGGCGGGTCGCATAAGTTCTCAATCTGTTCGCCCTTAGCGTACGATTTCGGACTGCTCTTGTTCTGGCCCCTTTATCGAGGATCCACGACACCGCCCAAGCGTCTGCCTCGTGCTCCTGTTGATGCATCAGCGCGGTATATGCATGATGCCCGAGTACAAGATGCCCGCATTCATGCAAGACTATGAAGCTTGCCGCTGCGAGGAACAGATTGTTGGTCAGGCCATCTTGGGACGAGGGATCGGCCGCTGAATCTGGCTCTAAATGAGGATGTTCCCAAGAAAATTCTTCATTTCGTATAAGCGCCAGGGCGGCATTTTTCAGTTCGATTGCAACAGAGTCCGGACCGCCCGATGTGATGACGACCTGCGAAAGGTTCATTTCGGCGGCCGTCTGCGTAAGGACGGATAGGACACGTACGGAGGCGGCTACAGCCCAAAGGCTCAGCAACGCGGCGTAAGTGCCCTCAATCTCCTTGGTAGTCGGAAATGCCTCGAAGTTTGCCGGCCCATCAACAATCTCGAGGACCCATGTCTCTCCTCCCATTTTCGCCAACAGCTCATGGACGCGCTCCGGCGCAATTCTAAATGGGCTTTCCCGGAGTGACGGGATAAAACCACGCATCAGTCGTTCAGCATCGGTCATTCATAAAAGCTCCGGTTGTCGACGCTGATATTGAGATCATCAGCCCGAATTGCCATGAGCCGAGCGACGGCGCACGTAACGGTCACGACGTAGGGGTAGGAATCATCCTGCCGGAACCCGATTTCGTTTCTGACGTCTGAATTAGACCCGTATTGCAGCTCGACCTCAACCTCGCCTTCAACACGATAGCTAATGTCCTGCGAATCCAACTTGGTTACGCTCACATTGTCTATGTTGTGTCCATCGACGGTCGTATGCGTCGAAAGCTCATCAAGTTCATCGATCGTCTCCGAGATGAGTTTCTCGAAGACGGCTTCTTGCATCGCGTCAGCTACGGCATGGGTGATAGCCTCTCGGCTTTCATTTGCGGCTTGGAGCAATTGGTCGAGGCCGCGCAAGACGTCCTGGATCATCACGCGAATCTCCCATCCTTTGGAGAGGATGGTATCGGCGCGAACATGTGTGGCCCTGTTGAGTCCATCCATTACTTCGATCAGGGGCGTTGTGAACTCGCGCACATCTATGCCGAGAGTGTCGCTGACGAAATCGTCCGGCAACCCGGCCTTTACGATGTAACTTGCGCGCTGATGGCGAGTGACGGTTTTGGTATCCTTGGCCTGCACGAACCAAACGCAGGCTCGAACGTCCTCATCAGGAGCGAGGCTGTGCAGCACATGGCCGATCGCTTCCCGCAGGCCGCTTGCCGCGAAGTTTCCTCGCAGAGGGTTATCCCGATCTCGAGCGACGCGGAAGCAGCCTTCGAGTACGGTCTCGAAGAATTTGTCCTTCGGCATTCGTCCCTGGAGTGCGCGACGCATCTTCTTGAGTTGGCTCCAGCGTGGAGGATTGTTGTTCATCAATTTCCTCTGTGTCCGAAAGTGAGTGTGGCCGGAGCTTCCGCTCCGCCGCAGGCGTTGAATGCGGAGCTTGAATGTCAGAAAAAGATGCACTATTTTCTGACATATGAAAAGCACTTCGACATCGGTACCAGACAAGATTATGAAACGCGCCCGCGCTGGCGGGCGCGGCGGCGTTTTCACGCCTAGCGATTTCCTGGGCATTGCTGGACGCGCCGCAGTCGATCAGGCGCTGTCCCGACTGGTCAAGGGTGGTAAACTCCGGCGCCTCGCGCGAGGCCTTTATGATTTCCCGAAGGTCCATCCGCAGCTTGGGCTGCTTTCGCCAGCTCCGGACGATATCGCCCAGGCGCTGGCACGGGAGACCGGTTCTCAGTTGCAGATTGCTGGCGCCCGTGCGGCGAACGCACTTGGGCTTACCACGCAGGTGCCGGCGAAGACCACCTATCTGACCGACGGTCCCTCCCGCAAGGTCGTCCTGGGAAAGCGCGTCGTCGATCTGCGACATGCCTCGCCCAAGCATTTGATCGCTCCTGGCAGTGCGGCTGGCACGGTCGTGCAAGCGCTTCGCCATGTGGGAGCGATGCGTGCCGGCGACGTTGCGCAGGTCGCAGTGCGCCGCCTGTCAGCCAACGACAAGAAGATGCTTGCGTCCTCTGCGGTTCGGGCCCCAGCCTGGATGAGGCCGACACTCGTATCGATCGCCAACGCGTCAGGTGAGATCGATGGATAGGGTGGCTCTCCTTCCGGCTGATGATCGAGCCGCCCTGTTTGGCGAAACAGGCGCCCTTCGAGGAGTTGACAACACGATCGTCGAAAAGGACTTCTGGGTCTGCTGGACTTTGAAGCGTCTTTTCGGCCTGCAGAAACAAGATGCAGCCACCCTCGTTTTCAAGGGTGGTACATCCCTTTCCAAGGCATTCGGCGCCATCCGCCGCTTTTCCGAGGACATCGACCTTTCGTTCGATCGAGCGGAGCTCGGCTACACCGGCGACCGCGATCCGGAAAAGGAAGGCATCAGCAAGAAACAAGCGAACAAACTGATTGAAGCCTTGGTGAGTGACGTCGAGCGGCATATTGCCGAGAAGCTTCTTCCGGCGCTCAGGTCCGCGATCGTCGAGCAATTGGGCGAGCCGAGCGAAGGCAAGTGGTCGCTGGAAATAGATGCCAACGACGCGCAGACAGTGAACTTCCACTATCCGCCTGCGCTTGCGAGCTCTGAATATGAAAGCATGGCCTACATCACGCCGCGGGTGAAGCTTGAGCTCGGTGCGCGCGGCGATCCATGGCCGACCGAGCAGAAGTTTATTCATCCCTACGCGGCGGAGGATTTTCCGGATTTCTTCAAAGATCCGGAATGCACCGTGACTGTTCTCTCCGCGCAACGGACCTTCTGGGAAAAGGCGACCGCGCTGCACGCCGAGGCGCACCGTCCCGCCGAGACCGCAACGCCGCAGTATTTCTCCCGCCACTATTATGATCTCGCGATGCTCCTCGACACCGAGGAAGGAAAAGCCGCGGCCGGCGATTTCGACCTTCTAGTAACAGTGGCAAAGCACAAGGCGACCTTCTTCCGGTCCAGTTGGGCCAGCTACGATACAGCGAGGCCTGGTACTTTGAGACTGATGCCGAGCGAGTCCCGTATCAAAGATTTGCGCGCTGACTATCGCGCCATGGCACCCATGATGTTTGATGAAAAGCCGCTGTCTTTCGACGACATTCTTGCCAAAATCAAAAAACTCCAAGAAACAATTAACAGCTGATCTAACGCTGCATTCCGGGGGAGCCCATTAGTTCGATACGGTCCATCGATCTGCGCCTGGTGGATGATCTCGTTGACTTTGTCCGGGGGCAGGGCTTCGTGCTGGACTTTTCTGACAAAAGCTTTTCCGAGTTCTTCGCCTCAGAGCTTAAGGTCAACATCGATGACCCCAAGTATGCCGTGAACGGAGGGTCGAAAGGAAAACGCCTCCGCTACTTCCTGCAGCACTGCGATGACGCCACCGCTGTTCGTACCCTTGCGGCCCTTTGGGAGCATCGTTCAGAATATCTCGCGCGCACCGCCGGCAAAGACCCGGTCGTCAATGCTGAAACCCGCTACCTGGGTCTGATCAATCGACTTTCGGGTAATCACGCTCCGCCACCAGCTGCGCCGAGTGCTGCGGCCACCGCCGCCGACCGGAACAAGATTGCCAAGGCCAAGTCGGATCTCCTGCAGATCACGGCGCTCGCGCCACAGGCGCGGGGCTATGCCTTCGAGGGTTTCCTCAAGGATCTGTTCAACGCTTTCGGATTAGCCGCCCAGGAACCTTTTCGCCTGCGTGGCGAGCAGATCGACGGCAGCTTCCAGCTCGGCAATGAAATCTATCTCGTCGAAGCGAAATGGCAGGGTCAACCGATTGGCGTCGCCGAGCTGCACACGTTTCACGGCAAGATCGAGCAGAAGGCGGCGTGGACTCGAGGCCTATTTGTCAGCAACAGCACATTTACCGAAGATGGTCTTGTCGCCTTCGGACGAGGCAAGCGCGTCATCTGCATGGATGGTCTCGATCTCTATGAGATGCTGGATCGCGAGCTCCCGCTCACTCAGGTTCTCGAACGCAAGGTTCGCCGCGCCGCCGAGACCGGCTCCCCGTTCGTCCGTGTTCGCGATCTTTTTCCAGGTTGACCGGCGGGGAGGGCGCGAATGGTACAGTTCAACGATTGGTGCGATTCTGCCGATGGTGAGGTAGGACCGCATTTTCGCAGAGTGATAACAGGCAGGGCGGCCGATCTCGGCACGGGAATACAAGCAACAGCGACCGTTGTTCCCCGCCATTACGCTTCTGAAGAACACGTCGCCCGAGCCCTCCGCCGACTAGGAAAGCCTGCTGCTGCGGCTCTGATCGAGGGCAAGCTTCCGACGACCAAAGCCATTCGCTCGGGCGATCTTGGTGAAATCTACGCAACCGAGTGGATCGACGCTCATAGCGGCGGCTACCACGCGCCGATCAAAAGATTGCGTTGGAAAGACCATCGTAACATGGCAATGCGTGGTGAGGATGTCATCGCGCTACTCCTGGATGCGGACACACAGCAGTTGCGGTTCCTGAAAACCGAGGCCAAGAGCCGGGCAACCCTCACCGCGCAGGTGGTCGCGCAAGCGCGCGAGAATCTGAACAAGGACAGTGGGCTACCTTCGGGCCACGCTCTCTCGTTCATTTCAGCCCGTCTCCTCGAACTCGGCAACGAGCCCTTGGCCGATGCGATCGACGACGCGCTTCTGAAACATGGAATTCCGCCCGCCAGCGTGAAGCACCTTCTTTTCACCTTCTCCGGAAACTCGCCGGAGGCCATGCTGACCGCCTCGCTGCAAGCCTACCCCGGTGAGTTTCACCAATGGGGGATCGGACTTCGCGTCGACGGCCATGCCGCCTTTATCGGCGCCGTCTATGATCAGGTGATCGTCAATGCCAACAACGCCTGAAGCGATTATCGCCGACATTAATGAAGCCGCAACCGCGGGATTTCGTGGCCGCCTGATCGCCCGCGGCCAGGCGAGAGCAATCATCTGGCGCGATGGTGTGTTGCCTCCCGATGCACCGGCCTTCGCTCCCCAACTGAGTTATGACCTTCATTCCTATGGTTACGCACTTCTCGGTCTCGGTCTTCGCCTGCGTGAACTCGGCGGGGACGCCGCACAAGCGCGCATCGCCTTCGAACAGGCGGCGACCGCCCTTGAGGCGGTTATAGGAAAGGGGAATCCCGACGAGATCGATCGCGACTTCCATTTTGTCATGGCGGCAGCGAGCTATCATCTTGCGCATCTTTCCGCCCGCGCCTATTCCCTGCTCGCGATCGTTGGTGCAGACGAAAATTTCTCATTGATCGAACGGGTGCTCGCGCAGTTGATGCAAAGGGACTTGAGCGCTCTTCGAACCGTCGTCTTCGACTACAGGGCTGCCGGCGATGGCAGCGATGCTCGGATTGCGGCCGCGATTCAGGCCGGACTTGATCAGGCGGAGGCCGCAGCAGACCTGGATGACGGCGGCAACGAATTCATCTTCGATGGTCTGGATACCGCACTGACCGACGGTTTTCTTGCAGCGATGTCCCTGTTCCTCCTCGCACTGGAGCGGGGCGAACGGCCATTGCTCGATCAGGCGCTGGAACGGCTCCGAATGAGCCTCTCGGTCTGCAGCGAACTGAATCTGCTACCGCAATGGTGGGCTCATCGCATTGCGATCCATCTCCTGTCGGACCTGTGGTCAAGCACCTTCCATGAGCGAGTGCCACTGCAGCCGGCGGGGGGTGAAGCAGCCGACTGGCCGCGTCTTCGAGAGCTGTTCATCGCGTTACTTCAACGGCGCCACAAATCGGAAATCGACCTTTGGCCGTCGCAGATCGAAGCCGCGGCGCGCGCCGTCGACCAGTCTGACGACCTGGTGGTTTCGCTACCTACAAGTGCTGGCAAGACGCGCGTCGCTGAGCTGTGCATCCTACGATGCCTTGCCGGCGGCAAGCGCGTGGTCTTTGTCACGCCTTTGCGTGCCCTGTCGGCTCAGACGGAAACGACCCTGCAGAGAAGCTTCGGCCCGCTCGGCAAGACGATTTCTGCGCTTTACGGCAGCATCGGGGTGAGCGGATTCGATGAGGACGCAATCCGGGAGCGGGACATCGTGGTGGCAACACCCGAGAAGCTTGACTTCGCGCTACGTAACGATCCCTCACTTCTCGATGACGTCGGCCTGCTAGTTTTCGATGAAGGGCACATGATCGGTCTCAACGAGCGCGAGGTTCGCTATGAAGTCCAGATCCAGCGGCTCTTACGACGTCCGGATGCACACCAGCGTCGGATTGTGTGCCTGTCAGCTATCTTACCTGATGGGGATCAGCTCGACGACTTCGCAGCCTGGCTTCGACGCGATCACCCCGGCGGACTGATTAAAAATGACTGGCGCCCGACCCGATTGCGGTTTGGCGAAGTGGTATGGACCTCGCCCAATGCCCGATTGAACATGCGCGTCGGCGACGAGCGCCCATGGGTGGCACGCTTCCTCACGGGTGCCGAGCCCCCGAGGTGGGTCCCACCAAAACGTCGCCGAACCCGTCTTTTCCCTGACAACCAACGCGAGCTCTGCCTGGCGACTGCATGGCGGCTGGCGGACGATGGACAGACTGTCTTGATCTTCTGCCCGGAGCGGCGGAGTGTTGAGCCGTTCGCAGACGTGATCGTCGATCTTCATGAGCGTGGAGCGTTGCGTTCCCTGCTTGAAGCCGATCCAGCGGTGCTCAACACCGCGATTGCGCTCGGAGAGGAGTGGCTGGGCCCGAACAGCGCGATTCTCAAGTGCCTTCGCCTGGGCGTCGCGCTGCATCACGGCGCCCTGCCGACAGCCTACCGCAAAGAGGTGGAACGGCTGCTTCGAGACAATGTGCTCAAGGTGACCATCTCCTCGCCGACCTTGGCGCAGGGGCTCAACCTATCAGCAACCGCGGTCGTGATGCACTCGCTTCACCGCAGTGGGGAGATGATTGAGATTTCCGAATTCAAGAACGTCATCGGTCGCGCCGGCCGAGCCTATGTCGATGTCGAAGGCATTGTGCTCTTCCCTATGTTCGACGATATCGTGAAGAAGCGGCGCAACTGGGAGAAGCTCATCAACGATCTCGGTGCCCGAAACATGGAAAGCGGTCTCGCGCTTTTGGTTTGGACGCTCTTGTCTCGGATGCACGCGCGTATCGGCGGCGATTTCAATCAGCTCGTGGACTATGTACTCAACAATGCGGCGGCCTGGGCCTTCCCGGAGATCGCCAATGAGAAACCGGAGGATCGGGAACGTGCGCTTGCGGACTGGGAGCGGCATGTCGCCACCCTCGACACGGCGATCCTCAGCCTGATCGGCGAAAATGACGTTCCTGACGAAAGCATCGAAGCGGCGTTGGATGACATCCTCCAGTCGTCCCTCTGGCACAGGCGCATCCTGCGCCAGAATGAACAGGTCCAGCAGGTTCTGAAGGCGGGCCTTCTGTCCAGAGGCCGACTTATTTGGAGCCAATCGACGGCGGCGCGCCGACGCGGTTATTTCCTTGCAGGCGTTGGACTGACGACCGGGCATGCTTTGGATGCGATAGCGGCAGAGGCCAACCTGCTACTGATTCAGGCCAATGGTGGGATCCTCGAAGGTGACGCAGAGGCCGCAATTGCAGCGATCACGGCGCTTGCTGAGCGGGTTTTCGCATTCTTTCCTTTCACGCCCGACCCCATGCCGGCAAACTGGCGAGATATCCTGCGGGCATGGCTTTTGGGTCAGCCGCTAGCCGGCGTGGCGGCGGGTCAGGAATCCGAAACGCTTCAATTCATCGAGGGCGGTCTG
Organism: Aminobacter sp. SR38; assembly: GCF_014843375.1. Taxonomy (NCBI): domain Bacteria; kingdom Pseudomonadati; phylum Pseudomonadota; class Alphaproteobacteria; order Hyphomicrobiales; family Phyllobacteriaceae; genus Aminobacter; species Aminobacter sp. SR38. Next base: position 58,952 of record NZ_CP062117.1, on the reverse strand, counting down.
GTTTATCGCCTACCATGGGCCATGGAGGCGGTCCGCGTGCGCGCGGCCGCGAATGGTGACACGGTTGGCGTCTTTGATGCTCTTCTCGAAGACCATGAGTTGGGTCTCGCTGTTCCTGCTGTCGAAACCGGCACGCTAAATCGCTCCGCATCGATCCTCATCCAGGCCGGCTTCAATTCAAGGCTTGCCGCCATCAAGGCGGTGGTCGACACGGGCGCCGCCTTCCACACCGGCCAGGAGCTTCGGCAATGGCTAAGTTCGGAAGCCGTCTCGGCTTGGAGTGCGCAGCCCGATTGGCCGACGCCAGAGACCAAGGCAATGTGGACGGAGTTCGTGCAGAGTTTTACGCCGCCTGAAAACCGCACCTGGGCTGATCGAAGATATTGGGCAAACGTCACATGGCTCGGCGCGCCGCCAGCACCGGGCACCCCCGTGCAGGTTCACCATTGGGGAGGTCAGCCTCGGGTGTTCGCCGCCGACGGTGCAGTGCTCGGCAATTTGCAGGCAGCGCTTAACCCGGGGAGAGCGGGCCTGTTGCGCGCTCAGGTTGCTCAAGACGTCGGTCGGATCGACATCACCTATCTGGGACCGGCCGATCTGTCCGGTGCGTGAGGCCCTGTCGGACGGCGATATCTTATTTCGCGCAAAGCGCTCACCGCGCCTTATTGGTCAAATGACTCGAATCACCTACGTTGAACGCATGGCTTCTCCGGCCATGCCGTCCACAGAGGCGAAGCCTCAGGGCAGGAACGACTGCATCAACCCGCAAGAACCTCTTTCCAAGGTGCACGGGCCGAGTGGACACGCCATAGATTGCACCGCCGGAGTGGTTCCATGCGAATTCACGTTTCCGACCTTGATCGGTCAAAACAGGCCGCCAAATATCTTGTACGTGCCGCGACCAATCTACAGCTCTCCTATGTGCATGAGAGCGCTCGCACGTGTGCTGGGCTACCGCGATTGGCACGATCTTTCCTGCAGCTGCGATCATCATCGACAAACACAGCCCGGCGACGTGGGTTTCGATGATGCGCTGCATATCATTCTCTCGATAGCCTATGCTCTCGGTCTTCCTTATGCCGAGGTTCAGTACGCCGTGTCCAAGGCACGTCTTTTGCGTGAAACACCTCTGTCGCTTGACGAGCAGATGACCTTGCAAACCTCGATCTGGCGGCGACGTCTTTTTGGTCGCCCGGGGCGGGGGGAAGGCGGGGACTGTCGTGAAAGACAAGGCTTATGGTACCAACACGCCGGCGTATCTTCGCCGCGCTGGCCGACCGACTTATCTGCATTTCGACACGGGTCTTGGCGAACGCGCGGATTTTGAGGTCGTGACCCCGCGCACCGCCCTTTCTGATTTCGTCCCGTCCCGCCTGTGGCTCCCCTATGGAGTCTGGAAACTGAAGGACGGGTCTGAAGTCATTTTTTCCCGCGACTATTTTCCGATGTGGGGAATTTCCGAGGATCGAGTTCAGCGGCTCGCCCCCTGGCTTTGGATCAATGGCATCGTCGACCAAAGCCATTTTTGGAAGGCGGGAGGCGGCAACTGGACGAGCAGTTCAGTACGAGAAATGGCAATCTCCCAACTTGCTGCTTACCGCATCTTCGAACTTCCCAGGCTGATCGATGTAATGCCGCAACTTTTTGAAGCCGATGTCGACTCGATCGAAGATGGTGTCAGAAGGCTTTATGCCGCGGGACGTCGGGACACCGCCCTCCCATCCTATGCCGAATTGAACACGCGCGTTCTTGGCTAAGTCTACGGGCCACAATGTTTGGGAGAATACCAGCTTCAGATTGGATTGACGACGCAACCACCAGACGAATCTGCTATGTCAAAAGCAAATCGGGCGGGCTGGAACGGCATGACGACAGTCAATACGGTCAAACAACATAGAAAATTGTCGCTGGAGTCCCGGTTTACGTTTGCCGAGGACTCTCTCGCCCGTGTGAGCGGTGCTTGGGATTCGGACCTGCGATCCGCGACCGGGCTCGACGATGGTGAGCGATATTTGCTGCGGCTCTTCAGAAAGACCGGCACGCCGCTGGATGACGACCTGAAGGCGATTATCACTCGAGGATTGCGACGAATTCGACGTGTTCTCTCCTCACGGCGGGCGCGTGAAGTCCTGGTCGAAGTACTCGATGTCGTTGAGGACGGGCAGGAAATCGCGATCGTCATGGTTGATCCCGGCAGCCCGATCTCCGGATCGTCCCATAGAAGGAGAGCACGACAGAACCGCTTTCTGGCGAGTACCAGCCGGAATGTTTTCTGGCGCAATATCGTCCGCATCGCGGAAGCGCTTACCCTGTGCCACGATGCCGGTATCGTGCATGGCGGTGTGAGCACCCATACGATCTTCTCGCATTCAGACGATAGCGACGACTATCGTCTCGGGGGATTTGAAGCATGCGTCCACATTGCTGACAGCAATCTTGGAGCCTCCGGCCATCTTCTGCGCGCTTCTGGCGCGATTTCATTTCGGCAGGATTGGATCGATCTTGCCGGAGTGGCCGCTGCCATCCTCGGCGTGGACGGAGATAATTCCCCTTCGCTGCTCTCGATCGAACGCCGAATGCTGGATCGTTTGGCGAACCCACCGCAGTTTCAGCTCTTTGACGGCAGCATCGTGCTCGGGGAGTTGAGGGAAGTTGTCGCCGAACTCGACAGGGTCGGGTCAAGTTCAGATGGAGAACTCATCCTTTACCCCTCGCGCAACGCCCTCCAGAGCGATTTACCGACTCTGTCGTCCGGGACGATACCCGCGCATGACGGCGTTGCCCTCATGCAGTTCGTCGCGGAAGATCTGCTTTCCGCCGGGGTTCGCCTTGTCCCCGCCGGTCAAGATAGCCTGCGCATTCTCACTGATCTGGCGATCTACAACGTGAAGATCGTCCACGACGCGATTGGCATGATTGAGTCGGCGCATAAAAGGCGACCGAACGACTGGATACAAGGCGCGGAGGATGTCGTTCACCGTTTGCATTTGGCGAGAAATCGCGCGAGTGCCGAAGAGCGCGTGCGCAACCTTGGTCCAGGTGCACGACGATGGCGAGATTTCGCGGAACGCGTCCGAGTAGCCGGGGTAACGAGTGATGTTCCGATGTGGTTCGCTCTGATCCTGCTTGAGGCATTTACCCTGCTGAGGGAGCAGTTTCGTCTGTATCCCGTCGAAGTTCTTTCGTTGCCCGCCAGCGAGCAGAACGTGGTGTGGCTCGCACCTCGCGACGATTCGATACGGGACGATCAGCGCGAAATAATGGGATTGCGCCCCACAGCGGAGGCAATGCGACGCGAACTCAAATATGACGACGGAAAGGTGAATTGGACCGTTTCGAAGTCGGCCAGACTCGCAACCGGCCGTGAGCGAGTGCCGGAACTGAGCTATGAGGGAAGCAATCTGGTCGATGGAAAACTGGCGTTCGCCTTTGCAACGAACCTGGCGGTTCCGGCAGGGCAGTCTCTTTATTTGCGGCCACGCAAGGATACCGGAACCGAGCGCGCTATCAGGCGACGGCTGCAGAACATTGTTGCGGCCAGGGCCAATGTCGAGCTCCTAAGAGCGTTGGATGACCCGGCGCAGGTGGCGATGGACGACATGCTGCGCGACATTGCTGTTCCAGGTTCACCGCCGGCAGATGCGGATATGGAGCCTTCGAAGATCGAGGCTTGGCAGTCGATCGTCGCGGGAAGGTCGATCAATGTCGTCGTCGGTCCCCCTGGTGTGGGAAAAACCTTTTTGATTTCACATCTCGTGAAAAGCATCCTCGATCAAACGCCCGATGCCCGCATTCTGGTGTCTGCCCAGAACCATGAGACTCTCGTCCATATGGAGGACGACCTTCGAAAGTTCTTGCCGAAGCAATCGAACATTGTCGTTCGCGTCGAACGATCTCGCGTCAGCGAAGAAGAGAGCACCTTGCGTCGGAACTCGGTCGTCTTGTTGCGATCCGTATCCAAGCCCGACGCTGAGCGCGCGGCGGTCATGGCAAGCCAGCTCCATCAGATCGCTCAGGCGCTCAATCCCGTCGACAGGTCGGAAAAGTCGGTTGCCGAACGCGCCTTGCGCGACACCGACAATCTGATGCTTCGCTCGTCCGATGTCACCTTGGCCACCACCTCATCCCACGTTCTCGAGGAAATGATTGCCGATGGTGAACAGTTCGACTGGGTCTTCATCGAAGAAGCCGCGCGTGCAAACGGTGCTGAACTGATTGGCGCCCTTCTTCTCGGCAACCGGCGGGTTATGATCGGCGATCATAATCAATTATCGCCTTTCGACGTGGTTGAACGCCAAAAGTTCTACGACGGCAAGCGGGCAAACGAACTGTTGAGGGATGCCAAAGAAAAGCTTTCTGCTATTCCCGATCTGCCTGGCGAAGTGGAAATCGCCCTCGACGCGCTGAAGGCGGACCAGTTCTTGCTCAGCGACGTACTCGCCATCGCCGCTCGTCTTGAGGAGCCGTTCCGATCAATCGTCGAGCGAGAGGCCTTGAGAACCGCGGACACGAAACGTCCGAGCTCGATCGCAAACACGCTACGGGAACAGAGCCGGATGCACCCGGCAATCGGCGAGCTTGTCTCCGATACCTTTTACAAAGGAGAACTCGTTTCGTCGGAGCGCGTGAAACAGCGCAAGAAGGCAGTGGACACTGTCGAAGAGTTCCCCGCTTCGCCTATCGTCATCCTCGACATGCCTTCGTTGAGTGTCGTCAAACGCCGGGCATTCGAGCAGAAGATCAAGCGCTCGTATCGCAACGAGTCCGAGGCAACGGCGATCGTGAGCGCCATGAAAAGGCTGCGACCAATCGTGTCGGCAGACGGGCGTCGGCCAACGTTGGCGGTGCTGTCGCCCTACTCCGCCCAAGTTAGTCATTTCGAGCGCTTGCTCAAACCCGAGATCGACACGGCCGAGAAGACCCTGTTTGGCTTCGCCAGCCCGCGCGGAGATGGAAAGTTCTTCTATACGAGCGACAGTTTTCAGGGGGGTGAGGCGGACGTGATCGTCGCTAGCCTTGTCCGAAACAACGTGCTCGTTGGCACGCGAGCCCTGGGATTCATCAAAAATCCGCAGCGGCTAAATGTTCTCCTCAGTCGAGCCAAGCATAAGCTGATACTTGCCACCAGCCGGAGGTTTATCAGCAATACCGTAAACGGAATCGATCCGGACGGGCTGAACGACGAGCTCGGCTTCTTGCGAAGGATGCTCGACGGAATCGCGCGGCTTGCAGAGACAGAGTTTCCGGGGGGTGACATGGGCGCTTCCATCGTCATGGTCGATGAGAATGGGAAGCTCTCCCGATGAACAACATCTACATTCCGGCATGGCATTATCGTGCGCCGGGCATCGTTCAGCGCACGTGGGGCTGGAGCCCTATCGAGGAAATGGTGCTGCTGTCGCTTGATCGCGATCCGGGAACAATCGATGCCGTTGCGGCACACCTGGAAATCCCGCGACAGGTTGTGAGCTCAACGGTCGCCCGTCTGATGCAATTCGGCCTCGTTGAAGTCCGGCTTTCACCACAGCCGGTGCTCGCGACAAGCAGTGTCGGGCATGGCTTCATTCGCGCCGGGCGCGCGCTTCCAGAACGGACCGCGGACCGCGAAATCGGTATCAGTGTCGTCTATGAAAAGGTCGGGCAATCGGTCTTCAGGACGCGAGATGTGGACACGATTCCCGTGTCTAAGCTCCCGGCCAGTGGAGCGATTGTCGCTTTTCCCGCGGACGAAGTGCCGGAGACGGACTATTCTATGATGCAGCGTGTCAGCCAGTTCACAGCCGGTACACTTCGCCCAGGGGAGTGGCTTCGGGGTGTGGAGGCCAACAGTTCATTCCTGGAGCGAAAATTCCTCGTTCTCAATCTCGATGATGTGAAAGACGGGATTCTGCCACAGGGGGCAAGTGACCAGCTCGTGGAAGCGCTAACGGCGACGATAAAAACCGGCATCTTGCCGACGACCGCCGCACCGCCAGTCAGCCAGCCCGTGGTGATCAACACGTCGTTTGCCACTGACCAGCTTGTCGTTGGGTCTGAACAGCACTTGCAGCGCTTCGAGCAAATCGTGGGCGCTGCAAAGTCCCATATCTTTGTCCTTTCAACTTTTGTCGCCTCGCAGTCAGATGAGAAAGGCAAAGAGAAGCGCGAGAGGATATGGCAGGCCCTGGAGCAGGCTTGCAGACGCGGGGTCAAATGCCACCTGTTCTTCGGAACGTCGCTCGACCGCGCTAAGCATGCAGCAGCCATGCAGGAACTCTACACTCGGCTATCGGCAGTTCGGCAAACGAGAGGCTACCTGCTGGTACAGAGAGAGCCTGTCGGCAGCCATGCAAAGTTCATCCTCGCCGATGACGGCGATGGTGGCGCAATTGCGGTCATGGGGTCCTGCAACTGGCTGTCGTCGCCATTTTCGGCTGTCGAGGTTTCAGTGGAGCTCAGGGAAAACAACGCTGTCGCGACCGGGATGGATCTTCTCCGCGAGATCATCGCCAAACTCTCCGGCGCCAGCCGATCCGTGGAAACGCTCCTGTTCATGGCGTCGGAACTGCGGCGCCAGCGTAGCCGACTTTCAGCGGCTTCGGAAACCGCTCCTCCGGCCGCCCGGCTCACCATTCTTCGGGCCGACGACCACGAGCGCCTTCTGCGAGTTGCGGCGCACGATGCCCAGGAGCGTTTCATCTGCTGTACGAACAAGGTCGGAGCCAATATGGTCCCGGCCCTGTTCGACCCCGCAGAGGTCGCAGGCCGGCGACTGAGTGACGTGCGCGTGTACTACTCGCGGCGGTCCGGGCCGGTCAAACGCGGGCATGTCGCGGAACACCGCGAACGTCTGAATGGCCTCGTCGTGCTGACCGGCGTCCCAGAGCCGCAATTGCATGCCAAGTTCCTGGCGTGGGACAAGGACCATATCGTCGTCAGCAGCTTGAACTGGGGCTCGCAATCGGGGTTGGAGGAGAACCCGCTGGACGAAATCGGCCTTTACCTGGAAGGCCCGAACCTGGCGACATGCCTGCTCGAAAAATTCGAGGCGGCGAGTAGATGACCGGGGTCGTGTCTGACAAGTCCACGCCCAACCCCGCAAATGCAGGCCTTATCATGAAATTCGTGGAGCTTGATGGGCAAGACGGTCAGCCGCCTCGTTCCGTGAGCGTCGGTGGCCTGGAGCTGGAACCGCTGAACTACGACGAGCTGGCAGGCGCGCAACTGCATAAACCTCTGTCCGTCCCGCTCAATTGGCGGTTCGCTAGAATTCTTGAGACGAACATCGAAGGGGTAGAGATCAATGGGCTGGCACGCGGAAACGCAGTGCTCGATAGCACTCATAGTTCGATGGTCATCAGCCTACAGCGTGGCGGGTGGCTTCCGTCTGGTCTCGCGCTCGCCAATGCAGGCGTTACGGTTCTGCCGGATAGAAATGTCATCAGCCAGATCAAGGGACGTTTCGAGGAAGGCTCTGTTATCGGCGCGGGCCAGGACTTTCTGGACTTGCTTGCCGGGCAGGAGGTGCGACTTAACCCCCTTCTATACGCGATCGAAGGCAATGACCGGAGTATTCCAGATCGTCCGATTGTGGAAGCGCAGCTGACGGAGGTGATGGCCTTTCTCCGCAAAGCGCTGCCGACGGCAGAGCTCGTTGTCGGCAGCGACAGTCTGAGGGGCGCTCTGGGCCTGATCGACGACACCCGGGCAGGGTTTGAGCGAAAACGCAACTTCCTCCTTCATCTCGCGCCTTTCCTCACTGCTCCTACGAGCCGCAGGCTTTTCGACAAGAGATGGACCGATGTGATGGATGCGGCCGATCGCTACGGTGTGGCCCGCTATTCTCTCATCGTCCTTGCGGCACTGAGTGCAGTGGCGGTTCCAAACTCTGGCAGCCCCGCAAAGAGGATGTTGAAGTTTCGGGAAGGATACTCTGAGCAGGACGCGTACAACGCGCTCGCGGATGTTCGTTCGCTTGAGATCTTGATTCACCTTCTGGCGTTGTTTCCTAAGGAGCATCCTGCCATTTTTACCGCCGACAGGGCATTGGCGCTTTTCTGGACCGGAATCCGGGCGCATAACTTTCGACGCGAAACGCGTTCGGTATCGTGCGACCTGGCGCCGGTAGAGCAATTGTTTCCGGGCGACACGATCAACCTCTGGGAGAGCGACTGCAGGCGTCGCGCAGCCGTGCAGGCAACGTAGACCCGGTCATTCGGCGCTTCGTCGATTAAGTTGCTGCGTGTGGTCACAGCCGGGATACTGGTTGCACCCCAGAAAGCGGCTGTTGTTGCGACCATTCCTCTCGACTAATTGACCTACGCGGCATGCGGGACATTGATGCAGCGGACCGCCATCGACGGTCTCGAAACGCAGATTTTCCCCGGCGATTTCCGAAAGCTCCCGGATATATCTGGATGGGTCACGGCTGTTCGTGAGCAGGAACACGCCACGACTTGCGCGTGTCAACGCAACGTAGAATAGGCGGCGCTCCTCGGCATACTCAAACATTTCAGGCTGCGGCATGACCAGGTTGAGCAGCTCGTCGTCCTCGATCCGGCTTGGCACCCCGTAATCACCTTCGCTGACATCAAGCAGGATCGTATAGTCGGCTTCAAGCCCCTTGGCGCGATGGAAGGACAGTCCAGAAACCTCGATGTTGTCGAATCTTGGCACGGATCCCCTGAACGGTTCAAGCTGGTTGTAGCGCCACAGCACCATGACCTTGAGCTTCTCGCGCCCGTCGCTCCGCCATTGCCCTGAAATCCCGCCAAGGAAGATGTCGAGCCGCTTCAGCAGTCGGTGACAGGCGTCCGTGAAATCTGGCTTGTCTCGATCACCATCGATCGGAACGACCCGGATCGATCGCGCAATCGCCGGACGTGTCGAGCGCACCGACTTTTTCAATTGGGCGGAGTTCCGCTGCACGAAGCTGGCGGCGGTCTCGGCGATCAGCTGGTTGCAGCGATAGGTCTGCTCCAAACGGCCTTGCCAGCTCGCCCCGAAATTCGCATCGAACTGCGTGAAGATCGTAATGTCCGATCCGGCGAAGCGATAGATCGATTGCCAGTCGTCGCCGACGGCAAACAGCTTGGTGAAGGGCTTCTGGTGCTTCAGCGCCTTGATCAGCTTGGCGCGCGGCTCGGAAATATCCTGGAACTCGTCGACGAGGATCAGGGAATAGGGGCTCTTATACTGCCCGGTCTCCACGAACTGCGTGGCATTGACGATCATCGAGTCGAAGTCGATGCGGCCGGCTTCTTCCAGCTTCCGGGAATAGGTCTCGGTGATCTTCCAGACGACCTGCGCAAACTCCCTGGCGCGGGTCCGGTCGTGGAGCGATTTGGCCCGCTCCAGCAGCATGTCCAGAGTGAGGTGGCTGGCGCGGATGTGCTTGATGCAGACGGCAATCAGCTTGTGATAGTGCTTGATGACAACAGGCTCGAGGGCTTTGACGATCGCCGTGTAGCTTTTGCGTTCGAGCGGAATGCGCCGTTTTGCAAGCTCTGCCTCGAGCTCCGCAATCAGCGTTCCATTATTCGCCTGCGCCGAGGTGGTTTGAAAGATGTCCATCCCGGCCTTTCGGTAGGCGGCCAGCTTGTTTTCGGCATGGGTGACATAGTCTGTGAAGGGTGACGAGCCATCGGCATTGATAGCCAGGTGCTCGTGGATCGTCTTGCTTGCGGGGTAATAGAAGTCGGGATGGACGTACCGGATCTGTCCGTTTTTTTCTTCGATCGGAATCTGGCGTTCGTACTCAAACTCGACGGAATTGAGCCACAGCCAGTTGACGATCGTCTGCTCCTGGAGCGACTTCACATGGATCCCGGCAATCGTGCCGATGGTCGCATTGCCTTTCCGCCGGCGCACCGAAAGATAGCGCTCGTAGTCAGCCTCAGAACCAAACACGTCGACCGGGATATCCGCCTTGGGATGAAGGACGAGGAGGTTGACCCAGAGATCGGTGAATTCTGCATCTGATCGCAGCAGTTCCTCAATGATCCGTTCGATGATTCTCGCTTCGCCGGCGGGGTGCTCAACCCAATCGGCAAGTTGCGGCGGCCGACCTTCGACCTCTTCGATAATGCCGCGACCCAGCGCATGAAACGTGGTCACTTTGCATTCCGGATTTCCCGGATCGATCGCGAGCTGCCTGCATATCCGTTCTTGCAGCTCGTCGGCGGCGCTCTTGTTGAAGGCGAGCACGAGAATCTCTTCCGGCCGATAGAGCTGCTTGTCGAGGACATAGGCGACCTTGCCGACCATCGTGGCGGATTTTCCCGATCCGGCTGAGGCGACCAAGAGATTGTTGTCCTCCAGGCGAATGCATGCCTGACGTTGTTGGTCGGACAGTGATCGGTCATCCAGATTGTCGAAGAACGAGCGATATCTCGGCAGTTCTGCCGAAACGAACGCGTCATTGTATCGATGACGCACATCCGGATCGGTGATGAAGGCGAGGGACGGGGGGAGTGCTGCTTTCAGCGCGGCCGGCATCAGTTCCAGATCGAACAGAGGATGCGAGAGCGCTGCGGCGGCGTCACCGGTCACGCCCGCAATGACCCGGCCGAGGTCGGCTTGGGCCAGATATTGTCGGTTACCCTCAATGATCGCCCGCAGTTTGGTATCCACCTCGCTCAATCGACTAATGTCTGCGCCGATCAATGCGAAGAGGTGGTTGTTGATGAAGCTGTGTAGATCGGCCGCCAACTGTGTGGCGGCTTCTTCTCCAAGGCAGGACAGGTTATCGATCCGATCGCGCGACCGGACTTCGACGGTGTGCCATAGCAATGCCTTGCACACGGAAATGGCGACGACATCCAGACAGGGAAGTTTAACAGCGTCGCCGACTCCAAGACGTATGGATGCGGGCGAGGACGCGGTCAGCGTCATCTTCCATTTTCCTTGAGGAAGGAACCGTGCAAAGAATCCAGGCCGGTATGTTTGAACGCGATCAGACATCAGGGCTCACGCACTACTAGCAAATTCAGTCCGGCAGCCATGCGCAATCGACCCATTCCCGTTCGTAGCGCTTTGCAAAATCCCGCATCTCCCGCGCATTGGCCCCAGGTGTCAGGCAAGCGCGGGCGCAGGTCGTGACCACGTCGCGATAAAAGGCCGACGAAACCGGCCGGATGCCCTCGTAGTTCATGATCAGGTCGGGAAGGCGGTCCGTGATCGCCTCGCCACGGGGCGCCATGACAAGGGTCGGCGGCGTCCCAAACGCATTGATCAAGACGTATCTCCAGCTCGGGTCGGCCTGTCCCTGGGCGGGAACGAGTTCGCAAGGACAGGCATCACCGCCGCCGGAAATCTCCTGATAGACCGCTTCGAGCGCCTGAGCCTTCCTGGCGATAAGGACATAGGGCCCCGCAGGCGTGTAGCCGCCCATCCGTTCGTCGTATTCGATGCCCAACAGGCGTTCGAGGTCGAAGCGCGCCGACCTGTCGAGGGTGGAACGCTCCGAGATAAACCACTGGAGCTGGCGCAGGGTGATTCCAGTGGCCGCAGCGATCTCCTTCGGCGGATTGGGCCAGCAGGCGACCAGGTTCTTGGCGACTTCCGCTACGTTGTCATACTCGTCGTAGGCTGGGATGTCGTCATCGTCATCGACGTCTTCCGATGGGTCCTCTCCCGAATACAGCCACATCCTGCCGGTAAATCCGTCGTGTTTGAAATAGCGCGGCCGATCGGGTGGGAGTGAGGTTTCCCAGGACGACAGCCATGGACCGGCTTCCCACTCCACGTTATCGGGAAGAATGTCTGCCGGGGGTCGCATCGGCAGTCCCAGCCACCGCTCGATGTTGTCCTCGATTTTTCGATTGCCAAGCCCGCGAGGGCCGCTGACTGCCCGCCAATCGTGATCGTCATGTGCATCACGACAAAGGGCTTCGACGGACGTGGCCACAGACAGGTCGACCGGATTATGCCTTTTCGACAACCACAGAGAGGCATCGTGAGCCGAGCGTAACGATGCCGGAGCCGCTTTGTCCTTGGGGTCGGCAACCTCAAGCCGGATCCCGAACTTGGCAATATCCCTCGCCAATGATGGGTCGGCCCGTTCCACGTAGCGGTTTACACGCAAAACATCTGGCAGGCCGCGTAAACCCTCGGCGTTTCCCCATGCCGTCAGCAGCACGTCGCGCAATGATTTGCGCTTCTCCATCGTGGAGAATGTCAACCAGCGGATTGGTAGGCCGGCAACGGTGAGCCCGTAAAGTGCGATGGGGCACAGCCCATACCGTTTAGCGTCCGTCAGTCGTATCGGATCGCGGACAGCCACAATGCCGTGTTGAGGGTGGTGGAACAGGAATTTCGCGGTTGAGACATAAAAATGATGTTCTCGGATCGGCTGTTGCGGCTGATTGTTCATGGCTGTTCTCAAAAGCGTCAAATCGTTGTTCGGCATCCTACGATTTCGACGTCAGTACCCAAAGTAGTTCTTTGCTTTGAATAGTGCTTGTCCGCAGTTCCTCGACCGCAGGCTCCGTGCGACGTGCACCCGATCGGGGGCGTCGTTGCTTGCGCCTATGCCGATGCGTATTGTGCGCCGGCCATGCCGCAATCGGATCGGAATACAATGACCTCGCAACTCGACTTCTTTGCAGCTGCTGTTTTGCCGGCTACCACGAAGGTGACCAAACCGCAGGCTGTTGCTGGAAGGGGGCAGGGCGGCTTCGGTTCGGATGACGAGGCCATGGCCTGCCATCTGGAAGCGACCGGCAACTATCGCATTCTGCGAAGGCTCTCGCCCCGATCAGTTGTTGAGCGTGCTCGGCCCGAATTTCCACGGCAGGGCGTGATCCTCGACACCGAAACCACAGGCCTCAATTACCGCACCGACGAAATCATCGAAATCGGCGTAATCGCCTTCACCTTCAGTGACGCGGGCGAGATTGGCGATGTCACCGGCGTTTATGGGGGACTTCAGCAGCCAACCGTTCCCATTCCGGCCGACATCATACGCCTGACCGGCATCACCGATGACATGGTCGCCGGTCAGGTGATCGACGTTACCCGCCTCAAATCCCTCATCGAGCCGGCCGACATGATCATTGCTCACAACGCCGGTTTCGATCGGCCCTTTTGCGAAGCCTTCTCGCCGATGTTTTGCAACAAGGCATGGGCTTGTTCGGTTTCCGAGATCGACTGGGCGGCACGTGGCTTCGAGGGAAGCAAGCTCGGTTACCTGACTGGGCAGTCAGGATATTTTCACGACGGGCATCGTGCTGTCGACGATTGTTTCGCGCTGTTGGAAGTGCTCGGGCAGACACCGCTTGATTCCACCGCGACGCCATTTGCGGAGCTCTATCAAGCCAGCCAGCGGTCACGGGTCCGTATTTATGCGGAGAATTCCCCATTCGACATGAAGGATCATCTCAAGGCGCGCGGCTACCGCTGGTCGGACGGCTCCGACGGGCGCCCGAAATCCTGGTGGGTTGAACTACCGGAAGAGAAGCACGACGAGGAACTGCATTTCCTTCGGACAGAGATCTATCGCTGGGACGCCGACCTGCCCGTCAAATATTTGACGGCGTTCGATCGCTTCCGGGCGGCTTGAATAGTCGGGAGGCGATGACGACCATTGTGGGCATTGATGCGGCCTGGACGTCGACACAGCCGAGCGGTGTCGCGCTGGTTTCCTCCATGGGCGACGATTGGCGCCTGATCTTCGCGGGACCGTCCTATCGTCACCTCCTGGCCCATGCCGACGAGGGGCTGATCTCCACGTTCCGCCCTTCAGGTTCGATCGCAGAACCCGTGGCTCTTCTCGCCGCAGCTGGAAAAATCGCTGGAGCGCCTGTCGATCTCGTTGCTGTGGATATGCCTCTGTCTCGTGAGCCGATCGCAGCGCGGCGCGTGTCGGACAATCTGGTTTCGGCAGCTTACGGCGCCCGTCACTGCAGCACCCACACACCGAGTGCGAGTAGGCCCGGCAAGATCAGCAACGACTTCAGGAGCGGCTTCGGGCACCGCGGGTACGGACTGTTGACGAGAGAGGTTAGCGCGCCGGGCCTATTGGAAGTCTACCCGCATCCCGCCCTGGTCGAACTGATGCGCGCCGAAAAGCGGCTGCCTTACAAGCAGGCGAAGACGCGCAACTATTGGCCAATGGAAACCCCCGTCAGCCGGCGCAACAAACTCTTCGAAACCTGGCGTGCGATCGTCGCCAGCCTCGACCTGGAAATAAAAGGCGCATCCGAGATATTGCGGCTACCCCAATTCGAGGCTCCATCATGGCAGTTGAAGGCGTTTGAAGACATGCTCGACGCGGTCATCTGCGCGTGGGTCGGCATATGCGTTTTCGAGGGAACCGCCGTGCCGTTCGGCGACGACGCGTCTGCGATCTGGATACCCCAATCGGATCTTCTGGCGTCGCGGCGGGGTCGGCGATGATCGGATTACTGTGGCAAATGGATCGAACGCCGCCGCAAAATCCGCCGCCGCTGGCAGGAAGACGCCAGGCAATTGGCAGCAACCGATCCGGTCAATGCCTGTTATGAAGCGCAGCCGAGAGCTGCACGCAGCCGGGCGCAGAGAAACGTTGCCGAATCCTGGCATTGGGCCAAGGTCGCCAGCGAAGTCGCCCGCATCGAGCCGCGCGCCGCGATGGACTTCGAGGTCCTCAAGGCCATCGCCGATCAGGAAGCCGCCGGTCGCGGCTGAACAGCTGCATGACGGAAAATGGAGAACACTCGGGCGATAGCTGTGCCGCGAGCGAGCAACTGTGCCGGAACTCCACCCGGCCATCCGAAGCAAACCAATCCCGCTCTCAGATGATGGCGTCCTGGACCAGGTCCGGATCTGCGTCGATCAACCCTCTGTCGGGGTCGGCTAGCAAGCTGCCGCCACTCGGCTTTGCCTTCGCGGTGATCGCGACCGTCCCCGGTCCTTCGAGGAGCCATCGAGCGGGATCGGCCTGCTCCGGACGGAGGTTTCTCACATGGCACAGGATCTTGCACTCGCTCAGTCTCAGGCTTTCGCACTTGCCCGCACCCTCATGGTCCCGGTGACGCTGTTCAGGTCCGGCGATGAATTCGGCGTCGTCGTCAGCGACGAAATCGACGCCGACGACGATCTCGACATCATTCACGAATTCGACCCGCACGATCGCCGGCCGGCTCATTGAGCCGGCATTTCCCTTTTTGGGTGCCGCTTGCGAGCGGCAGGCGGCAAGGGAGGCTTCGCCGCGCCTGGCACGAACTGTCGGCGTGAAGGTACAGATCTGCAGATTGCCAAGGCGCGCCCTTGCCTCCTTTGCTCTTCGCGGCCCGGGGCAGGCGGTCCCGCAAACTGCGGGAAGAGAAATCGGACAAGAAAGGCGGACGCGGGAGCGCCGGCAAACGAATGAGAAAAGAAGAGCTGGAGGACCTCAGGGACCGGGTTCCGTGCGGCGCCCTGCTGGAGCAGGCGGGCTTTGCGGTGGACAGGCAGGAAAGCACACGCAGAGCCTTCAAATACCGGCGCGGTGCGGAAATCGTCATCGTCATCCATGAGGGGCGGGGATGGTTCGATCCCCTTTCCGACGCGAAGGGCGACGTCTTCAGCCTCGCCGGACACCTCGACGGCGTCGCTTTCGTCGATGCACTTGACCGCGTCGCCTCACTGGTCGGGTTCGTGTCCAGGGAGCCGGTCTGGACCCGATCCGCGGACGCGCCCTTGTCCCTCAGATCCATTGAGGACCGATGGGAGCAACGCCGCAAACCCTGGCGAGGCTCCATGACCTGGCGCTATCTGCGGGAGGAGCGTTGCCTGTCCGAGGCGATCATTCGCGACGCCATGCGGCTCAACGTGCTGCGGGAAGGCCCGCATGGCAGCATGTGGGCGGCCCATGTCGATGATGACGGTGTCGTCACCGGCTGGGAGGAACGTGGCCCCGACTGGCGTGGTTTTGCAACCGGCGGGTCGAAGGTCCTCTTCCGGTTCGGTCCAATAGGCGCCTTGCGACTGTGCGTGACGGAGGCGGCGATCGACGCCATGAGCCTGGCCGCCTTTGAAGGGGCACGGGAAGGCAGTCAATATCTCAGTACCGGCGGGGGATGGTCGCCGGCAACAGATGCCGCGCTACGCATGCTCGCCGCACGTCCCGCCGCCCGGCTCGTCGCCGCGACGGACGCCAACGACCAGGGCGAGACCTTCGCCGCGCGGCTGCGCGACATCGCCGATGCGGCCGGTTGCGACTGGCTGCGTCTGATGCCGCCGGTCGAGGACTGGAACGACGCGCTCAGGGCGCGGGAGAAGGAAAAGAAGACGTGGAAAAGGGAGAGAAGCGGAAGAGGCCTGCCGCATGCCCGCCGGCCGCGTCAAGGGTGAAGCTTCGCCCGGCTGAAGCCGGCCCTTGACCCGTCCGGACGGAGAGGCGGCCTGGGGGGAGGGGTCAGGAAGGGCTGAAGAGAAGATGGCGACCATGAGGTTCCGCCGCGCTTTCGCCCCGACGAAGGCCAAAAGGAGCCCGCTCATGACCCTCTCTCCCATCTGCAAAGTCTTCCAGGGCATCGCCGACCGGCATCAGATGTTCCGCATGTTCGATCGCCATGCGGGGCGCCCGAACCGATGGGAGGGCGACGACGGCGCGCTTTACCGCGGCGAGTGGTTCGAGATCGGTGAGCGCGAACATGACTATATGTTCGAGATCCTGCCGCCGCTCTTCATGCGCGGCGAGATGTTCGCCATGCGCGAATTCCTCACCGGCTCGATCACCAGCATCTTTTTCACACTGTCGATCGACGGGCGAATCCGGCACTTCCATGGGTATCGCGACCTTTCCGACAAGGGGTCGTGCGAGCGCATGCGCGCCGCAATCGTCGAGCGCGAATCCCGTCCCGTCCGCGCGATGACGCGCGAGGAGCGTCTCGAGCATATCTGGTCGAGCACGGCCGACGATTATCGCGGCTATGCCAGCGAGCGTTGGCCGGAGGCCGATCGCGGCAAGCGCACGGTCATGTTCTTCGCCAAGCCAGGCGGCACGACGCTGAAGCTGCTGGATACCCTTACCGACGCTGAGATCGCGGCAAAGCTGCCGGTGCATCTGCGTTACCTGCCCGACGCCATCGCGGCGTGAGGAAGGAGACCCATGTTCACCTTCTCCATCACCGACATTCGCGCCGTGCTCGAGTGCGGCCATGCCGACGCCAGGGCCAATGGCGGATATCGCGTTCCCTATCAGGGAATATCGCCGGAAACAGACGCCAGACCCGGCCTGTGGCTGGTCGGCGACGAGGGCGTTTATGCGATGTCCTCCGGCAAACTCGCCGAGGGCCAGCGCCCGCTCGTCGTCTATGCCGAGGAATGCAATCCGAAAACCAATCCCGACTACTGGCACACCAAGCGCCGATATTTTGGAGGCGATGACGGGGTCGAATTCATCGACGCCGTTGAGCTCGAACGGCTGACTGCCGCCGCGCCGGACGCGACGCATCTGACAATCACCATGGACGATACGTCCCTGTCTCTCCGCCTGATGGGCCGCTGACCACGGCGCTTTCCCTTCCCCATCCAATCTCGTGCGACCGAACCGCCTGCATTGCCGGCGGGCAAGCCGGCGCGCGCCTTCAAACAGGAGAATTTTTTATGGCGCATGATGACCCCTTCACCCTCGACATGTTCGGCTCAAGCGGGTTGTCCTCCGGGTTTGGCCTCGGTGTCACCGCTTTCGGCGGATTTCCCGCCGGAACCGCCCCTGAACCGGACAATGACGACGACGATCCTGATCCTACGCCGGCGGCGCCCGCCCCGGCGATGGCGCGCGCAGCGCCGCGAAAGAATGCGGTTCCTCCTGGACACGGCGTCCGTAGCAACTTCCATCTCGACAACGGCGAGGATCGCGGTCTCGCCGCATCCTGGAAGGAGCGAGCCAAGGCCAACGTCGCGGCGATCCTGCTTGCCGATGAGATCGAAAAACAGGAGCGCCCCGCGACGCGCGAGGAGCAAGTGAAACTTGCCCGCTTTACCGGCTTCGGCGCCGGCGAGCTCGCCAACACCATGTTCCGACGGCCGGGCGAGGTGGATTTCCGCGAGGGCTGGAACGATCTCGGGTCCTCATTGGAGGCGGCCGTCACCGATCGCGACTATGCGAGCCTTGCCCGCTGCACGCAATACGCCCACTTCACGCCGGAATTCATCATCCGGGCGATCTGGTCGGGATTGCAGCGCCTGGGCTGGCGCGGCGGCCGCATTCTGGAGCCGGGCATCGGCACAGGCCTGTTTCCGGCGCTGATGCCGGAAAACTATCGTGACAAAGCGCATGTCAGCGGCGTCGAACTCGATCCCGTCACCGCACGCATCGTCAAGCTGCTGCAGCCGAAGGCGCGGATCATCGAGGGGGATTTCGCGCGCACGGACTTCTCAGCCGTCTACGATCTTGTCATTGGGAACCCGCCCTTTTCCGATCGCAGTGTGCGTTCGGACCGGCAATACCGGCCGCTTGGTCTGCGGCTGCACGACTACTTCATCGCACGCTCCATCGATCTCCTGAAGCCCGGCGCCTTCGCCGCCGTCGTCACCAGTGCCGGCACGATGGATAAGGCGGATACGGCCGCCCGTGAGCATATCGCCAGATCCGGCGACCTGATCGCGGCGATCCGCCTGCCCGAGGGCAGCTTCCGCCGCGACGCCGGCACGGATGTCGTGACCGACATCCTGTTCTTGCGCAAACGCAAGGCCGGTGAGCCCGAGGCGGATCTTTCCTGGCTCGACGTCGATGAAGTCCGTTCTGCAACGGAGGACGAAGGCGCCATCCGCGTCAATCGCTGGTTTGTGCGCCATCCGGATTTCGTGCTGGGTGAGCACACTTTGACCTCCGGACCGTTCGGCGAGACCTATACCTGCCGTCCCCGCGCCGGCGTCGATCTCGAAGGGGCGCTGAATGCCGCCATCTCGCTCCTGCCGGAAGATCGCTACGACGGCGAGCCGTCCGCAATCGACATCGAACTGGAGGACGAGCTCGGGGAGGTCGTAGATCTCCGTCGCCAATCTGAAAAGGTCCGCGAAGGAAGCTTCTTCATCGACGCCAGGCATGGTCTCATGCAGATGGTCGACGGCTCCCCGGTTCCGATCAAGGTCCGCAAGGGGCGGTCTGCCGTGAGGCAGACAGGCGAATGCCTGTCCGGAAAGCATGTCCGCATCATCCAAAAGCTGATCCCTGTCCGGGATGCTGTGCGCGAGGTTCTGAAGGCCCAGGAGCAGGATCGCCCGTGGAAGGATCTGCAGGTACGGCTCCGCATTGCCTGGTCATCATTCGTTCGCGACTTCGGCCCAATCAACCACACGACGGTGTCGATCTCGGAGGATGCCGAGACCGTCGAGGTGCGCGAAACCCATCGCCAGCCAAACCTTCAGCCCTTCCGCGATGATCCTGACTGCTGGCTGGTCGCTTCCATCGAGGATTACGACCTCGAAACCGATACCGCCCGTCCCGGTCCGATCTTTTCCGAACGGGTTATCTCGCCTCCTGCCGCCCCGGTGATTATGTCCGCGCCTGATGCCTTGGCCGTGGTGCTCAACGCGCGCGGCCGCGTCGACATCGAGCATATCGCCGAACTCCTGCATCGTGACGCGCAAGCGGTTATTGCCGAACTGGGTGATGCGATCTTTTGCGATCCGACCGACGGTTCGTGGCAAACGTCCGACGCCTATCTCTCCGGCCCGGTCCGCACCAAGCTTGCTGCTGCTCAAGCCGCGGCTGCGCTTGATCCGGCTTTCGGGCGCAATGTCGCGGCGCTACAGGAAGTCCAGCCCGCCGACCTGGGTCCATCCGATATTACCGCTCGCCTCGGTGCGCCGTGGATTCCGGCGTCCGATGTCGTCGCCTTCGTCAAGGAGATGATGGGGGCGGAGATCCGCATTCATCATATGCCGGAACTGGGATTATGGACGGTCGAGGCTCGGCAACTTGGTTATAGCGCCACCGGCACTTCGGAATGGGGCACCAGCCGCCGCCATGCCGGCGAACTGCTCGGCGATGCGCTGAACAGCCGTGTGCCGCAGATCTTCGACACGATCAAGGATACAGGCGGCGAGCGCCGGGTGCTGAATGTCGTCGATACAGAAGCGGCCCGCGACAAGCTCCAGCGGATGAGGCAAGCCTTCCAGAATTGGGTCTGGTCAGATCCGGATCGCGCTGACCGGCTGGCGCGGGTCTACAACGACCGCTTCAACAACATCGCACCGCGCAAATTCGACGGCTCCCATCTGAAACTTCCCGGCGCCTCAGGCGCCTTCACTCTTTATGGGCATCAGAAACGCGGCATCTGGAGAATCATCTCCTCCGGCTCCACCTATCTCGCCCATGCCGTCGGCGCCGGCAAGACCATGACGATGGCAGCCGCCATCATGGAACAACGCCGGCTCGGCCTGATCGCCAAGGCAATGCTTGTCGTTCCCGGTCATTGCCTGGCGCAGGCGGCGCGTGAGTTTCTGGCGCTCTATCCGTCGGCCAACATTCTCGTCGCTGACGAGACCAACTTCACCAAAGACAAGCGCCAGCGTTTCCTGTCGCGGGCGGCGACGGCGGTCTGGGATGCGATCATCATCACGCACTCTGCCTTCAGGTTCATCGGCGTTCCCTCGGCCTTCGAGCAACAGATGATCCACGACGAGCTGGAGCTTTACGAGGATCTGCTGACCAGGGTCGATGATGAGGACCGGGTTTCGCGCAAGCGGCTCGAACGTCTGAAGGAAGGTTTGGCTGAGCGGCTGGAGGCGCTTTCTACCCGCAAGGACGATCTGCTGACCATCTCCGAAATCGGCATCGACCAGATCGTCGTCGATGAGGCGCAGGAGTTCCGCAAGCTGTCCTTCGCCACCAACATGTCGACGCTGAAGGGCATAGACCCGAACGGCTCGCAGAAAGCCTGGGACCTCTATGTGAAGTCTCGGCTTATCGAGACGAAGAATCCGGGCCGGGCGCTCGTGCTTGCCTCCGGCACCCCGATCACCAACACGCTCGGAGAAATGTTCTCGATCCAGCGCTTGCTCGGCTACGAGGCGTTGCGCGAGCGCGGATTGCATGAGTTCGACGCCTGGGCCTCGAACTTCGGGGATGAACGCACCGAACTGGAGCTTCAGCCATCCGGCAAATACAAGCCGGTAAGCCGCTTCGCCAGTTTCGTCAACGTCCCCGAACTGATTGCCATGTTCCGCGCCTTTGCCGACGTGGTGATGCCGGAGGACTTGAGGCAATACGTCAAGGTGCCTGACGTCGCGACGGCCAAGCGGCAGATCCTCACCGCCGCACCGACGCCAGCCTTCAGGGCCTATCAACAGATCCTAGAAACCCGCATCAAGGCGATCGAGGAGCGTGATCGGCCTGCCGAGCCCGGTGACGACATCCTGCTTTCCGTCATCACCGACGGACGCCATGCAGCGATCGACCTGCGCCTGGTGACGCCTGACATGGATGACGAGCCGGAAAACAAGCTCAATCTCCTGATCCGCAACGCGCATCGCATCTGGCAGGAGACCTCGGAGAACAGCTATGTCCGCCCGGACGGCAAGCCTTACGAACTGCCGGGCGCCGCGCAGATGATCTTCTCCGATCTCGGCACGATCAATGTCGAGAAGACCAGGGGATTTTCAGCCTATCGCTGGATCCGCGATGAGCTCATCCGCATGGGCGTGCCGGCATCCGAAATCGCCTTCATGCAGGACTTCAAGAAGACCGAGGCCAAGCAGCGCCTGTTCGGCGACGTTCGCGCCGGCAAGGTCCGCTTCCTGATCGGCTCATCCGAGACGATGGGCACAGGCGTCAATGCGCAACTCAGGCTGAAGGCGCTGCATCATCTCGATGTGCCATGGCTGCCCTCGCAGATCGAGCAGCGCGAGGGCCGGATCGTCCGTCAGGGCAACCAGCATGACGAGGTCGATATCTACGCCTACGCCACGCAAGGCAGCCTTGATGCCACGATGTGGCAGAACAACGAACGAAAGGCGCGGTTCATCGCGGCGGCGCTTTCCGGCGACACCTCGATCCGCCGGCTGGACGACCTGAACGAAGGCCAGGCCAACCAGTTCGCCATGGCAAAGGCGATTGCCAGTGGCGACGAGCGGCTGATGCAGAAGGCAGGCCTCGAGGCCGATATCGCGCGTCTGGAACGGTTGCGGGCCGCCCATGAAGACGACCTCTTCGCCGTGCGCCGGCGGATCCGCGACGCCGAGCGCGAGATCGAAACGGCGACCCGCCGCATCGGTGAAATCAGCCAGGACATCGAACGGCTGGTTCCGACGTCAGGCGACGCCTTCGCGATGATGATGACAGGCAGGCCATTCTCGGAGCGCAAGGACGCCGGCCGCGCGCTGATGAAGGAAATCCTCACCCTCGTCCAGCTCCAGAGGCCAGGTGAGGATCACATCGCCTCGATCGGCGGCTTCGATCTCATCTATGAGGGCGAACGTTTTGGCCGGGGTGACAATTACCACTACCAGACCCTGCTTCAGCGCACCGGCGCGACCCAAGAGATCGATCTCGCCGTCACCGTCACGCCGCTTGGCGCCATCTCCAGGCTGGAACACGCGCTTGACGGCTTCGAGGAGGAGCGCGAACGTTATCGCCAGCGGTTGGCGGAGTACCAGCGGCGGCTTTCCTCCTACCAGTCGCGGCAAGGTGGCGCCTTCGCCTTCGCCGACGAACTGGCGGAGAAGCGTAAGGCGTTGCGGGAGGTGGAGGAGGCGCTTGCAGGCGACGCGCGTGCTGAACTGCAAGCGGCCTGAAGGGCCGCGTCACGCACTTTTGAATGCGCCGCAGCATTTGCATAGCTGCGTTGCACAAAAAGTGGTTTGCGATTGGTCATAAAACAGGCATTGTGATGATAGCTGATGCACATGGCGGTCGCTCCTCCCAGTTCCGCCGCACCAGCTGTTCCCCTCTGGAGGTTTATTGACCTTCACACTTCAAGGGCCGCGGCTTCCGCTGGCCCTCTTTTTTTGCCCATGCCGAATTCAGGCTCATCTCCAACCAGGTGACGCATTCGCGACCGGAGCGTTCGCCGCTCTTCCTGACATTGCCGTTCAATGCATCGTGGCTTCCCGCAGCGGCAACAACTCGATGGCCTTGTTGATGACCTTACGCAACTGGCGCCAGTCGCGAAGGTCGCGTTCGTTCACCCGCTCCTGGATCGCGGTCAATATCCAGCCGACGCAGGCAATGTCGTCTTCGGCGCGATAGGCATCGGACCGCGCGAAGCAGGCGAGGATACGTGGTCTCGCGTCGCCATTATCCTTCGGGATGCTGGCGACCAGGTCGCGCGCCTCGCAGTAAGCGAGGGCAATACGCTGGCAGTCCTCGATCATGCCGCAGGTCCAGGCAAGCGTCTTCGATAATTCCTCGGATTCATCTCCCATCTCGGATCGGCTCCCCCATGATCATGCCGAGCGTCTCGATGACGGCAGGCGATAGTTGGAATTGCCTGGCCAATCCGCGCCCCATCGAGTTGTTCCCCATGGTTTCGATCAGAAGCCCTCTTTGCACGAGCGCGTGCATGTCCTGAGCAAGGACGCTCCTGGTGAGGCCGGTCAATTCCATCATCCGGGTCAGCGTGATGGTTGGATCTTCGCTGTGCAGGACGCCGATCAGCGTCATCAAACCGATCAGCTTGACGCGGGCCGTCGGCGTTTCGCCCTCAAGCGGATTGCCAAGGATCTGGTTGGTCATCATGGTCACGTAGGCCTGCGCAAGCCCCAGGGGCCGCCTTGAGCTTGAAGCGCAATCACGAGGCTCGCGCTTTCGCCCAATGCCATCGCCATTGGTAGACAATCCTCATCATCTCCTTCTCAAGCGATCACCGATGGCGCAGACGCACAATCCGAGCCGTGAGGGGGTGATTCTCGATGCAATCAGCCCGCGTTCTTTTGCCATCCTCAAGGCGATGATTTCAACCGCCGGGCGACAATCTTCCTGTCGGGTGTGCGCCGATCGGTGGCCTTGTGCCGCTCGTGAGCGGTTGGGATGGAAGAGAGGGAAAGAAAAAGAAGGGAAAACCGGTCGCAAAGCGATCTTGCCGGTGACGCGTGACCGCTCAACCGCCCGCTCCTCGTCCCGGCCGCGCGCGCCGCGCAGGGCTGTCAGCCCCGCTTGCGCGTCACGGCAGGGCCGCTCGCGCGCAGTTGCACCGGAAAGCCCGCTTCGCGGTCCGGGAAGTGTCTTCGGAAAAACTGAAGACAGGAAGAGCGGCAATCGCCGCCCCGAAACCCCTAAAGGAGCAGGTCCCATGCAGATCCTCAAACTCGACCCGCGCGCTCTCAAGGACAATCCCGACGATGCCCGCCGCTCGAAGTCCTCGCCGCAGGCCGATGCGCTGTTGCTGGCGACGGTGAAGGCCGTCGGCATCATCCAGCCGCCGGTCATCTCGCCCGAAACCGATGGCGGCAACGGCTACATCATCCAGGCCGGCCACCGCCGCGTCAAACAGGCGATCGCCGCCGGCCTCGAGGAAATCGACGTGCTGGTGACCGATGCCGCCAACGACAATGGCGCGATGCGCTCGATGATCGAGAACATCGCGAGAGAACCGCTCAACGCCATCGACCAATGGCGCGGCACGGAACGGCTTGCGGCTCTGGGCTGGACCGA
Source organism: Aminobacter sp. SR38 (assembly GCF_014843375.1). NCBI lineage: Bacteria > Pseudomonadati > Pseudomonadota > Alphaproteobacteria > Hyphomicrobiales > Phyllobacteriaceae > Aminobacter > Aminobacter sp. SR38. Next base: position 34,408 of record NZ_CP062117.1, on the reverse strand, counting down.
GGAGGCGATCGCCATGGCGCTGGCATTGCCGGTTCGCCAGATCCGGAAACTTCGCCTGCTCGCCAATGTTCTTCCCGCCATGCTCGACCAGATGGCCAGGGGCGATATGCCGAACGAACAGCAGCTTCGCACCATCGCCGCCGCTTCGATCGACGAGCAGAAGGAAGTCTGGAAGGCCAACAAGCCGAAGAAGGGCGACATCGCGGCCTGGTGGCAGATCGCCAATGCGCTGTCGAAGACCCGCATGTATGCGCGTGACGCGAGCTTCGGCGACGACCTGCGGCAGGCCTACGGCATCGAGTGGGCTGAAGACCTGTTCGGTCCGGCCGACGAGGACAATCGCTACACGACCAATGTCGAGGCGTTCCTCGGCGCCCAGCAGGAATGGATGACGGCGAACCTGCCGAAGAAGGGCGCCATCGTCGAGGTCAACAGCTGGGGCCAGCCGGAACTGCCGAAGAAGGCCGAACGCGTCTACGGCAAGCCGGGCAAGGGCGACCACACCGGCCTCTATCTCGACCGCGACGGCAAGGTGCAGAGCGTGCATTACCGCATGCCGGAGCCGAAAGCGGCCAAGGGCCAAACCGGCTCGGCGGACGGTGACGCGACCGCTGACGGAGATGATGCCGCTGCAGCCGCCAAATCCCGCCCCGACGTCACCCAGAAGGGCCAAGACATGATCGGCGATTTCCGCACCGACGCGCTGCACGAGGCGCTGGCCCGCGCGCCGATCGAGGACGACACGCTGATGGCCTTGCTCGTGCTCGCCTTCGCGGGCATGAATGTCCGGGTCGACTCCGGCGCCAACGACCAAGTGTTCGGTCCCAGGCGGTTCAAGCGCCATGCGGCGCGACTCCTCGACCAGGACGGACGCCTCTCCTTCGACCTCCAGACGGTGCGGGTTGCTGCGCGCGCCATGCTAGTCGAGGTTCTGTCGTGCCGGCGCGGCATGTCGAACAGCGGTGTCGTCTCGCGCATTGCCGGCGCGGCGATCGGCGCGGACGGATACCTTCCGAACATGGGCACGGAAGACTTTCTCCTGTGCCTGTCGCGGCAGGCGCTCGAGACCGCAGCCAGGGAGGTCAGCCTGGAGCCGCAGCCGCGGGTGCGCGACACGCGGACGGCGCTCGTCGAGCACTTCAAGGGCGAAGCGACCTTCATCCACCCTGCCGCGCTGTTCGCGCCCGACCCGCGCGAGATCGCCGATCTGATCGGCCATGCCGATGAGCTCGACGCCGAAGATGGCGCCGCCGATGGTGGTGCCGGCGGAGTTGACACCGCGCCGACCCCTGCCGTCGACACCGACGACCCGTCCCGCGAGGCTCCGAACGAAGCGCCTGACGAGCTCGAGGCCGCCTACGGCATCGCGGCGGAATAGCCCGACCGCATTTCCCTCCCGAATGACGATCGCCGCCGGCTGCCCCGGCGGCGCTTTCGTTTCCATCAACCGCAGAACCCGAACTGGAGGCTTTCTCATGTCTGCGTCCCTGATCTTCGATCTCGCCCCGATCGGCTCACTCGTGTCCTGGTCCGACGGCAAGCCCCGCCCGCCGGAACGTTTCCATAAGAAGCTCGCCGCCTGGCAAACCAGAAACAGCCAGGGCCGGCTCATCCGCGAGGAAGGGCCGCGCAAGCTCGGCAGCTACACGTCGCCCGGCTATTTCACGCTCCATCAGGAGGACATCGGCGGCAAGTCCATGATCCTCGTCACCCTCCACCGGACCTTCGGGCTCGACTCCGATCTCACCTTCAAGGTCCTCGAGCGCCCGCCGCTCGGCGCGGTGCGCATCTTCGACCGCGCCGGTGAAGCGCGCGAGCTGCTCCATCTCGCCGAAGACCGGCAGGCTGCCGAGACCTGGTTGCGGTCGCATCGCTACCCGAGCGCCGTGCTCGAGGCGGTGACGCCCGACGAGGCAGACGCAAAGGCTGATGACCGGAGGACCGCACCATGAATCCGATCTCCATCCCCTCGCAAACTCGCAAGGTCTGTACCGACAAGATTGCTGACGTGGAATTCGACCGCGCCGCTGACGGCATGGCCGTTGCGCGCGTCGGCGATCTCGTCTTCGCCATGCTGCCATCCCGCGATGGCCGGCATCTGCTGGCGAGCGCCTGGCGCGTTTCGCGGCCGCTTGCCGCGCTCAGCCGCGACGATTTCTATTCGTACCATGGTTCGATCGAGGATGAGGCCGCCTTCAGCGCCCGCATGATCGAGCAGGCCGAGCATAGTCGCGAGCTTCAAGCACTCGCACGCCGGACCGTGCGCATCGCCTGCAATACGCCGTGGGGACCGTCGCAAGGGGCCACGCTCTATGCGGAGGGCGTTGTTGCCCACACCACGGCAGGCCATGGCGGCTTCTCGCTTTCGCCAGAGCGGAACGAAAAAGTCCATCCGCTGCTTCGTTCACAGGACGGGTTCTATGAGGAAGATTCGTCCTGGGCGGCCGTCGCCATCACCTTTCCCGACCTCTTCACCAGCATCGAGCGGCGTTCGGCGGAAGCAACGCTCAAGGATTGGCAGCCCGATGCCTGGGAAGCGATCACCGGCACGGTCCTTGCGGCTGGTGAATCTCATGTGAAGGACCGGCGCGCCTTCGAACGCGAACATGCCGGCGACTGGGTCGTGATATCAGCACTTCACTCCGACCATCATCCCGGCATGACCGAGGTGATTGCGACGCGCGGCGGAAGGCGTGATGCTCATGTCGAAGAACGGCGCTTCCTGGTTGCGTCCACCGAATACCAGGTCGGGCGGTTCGGCTTCGTCATCGACGAGGCGCGGCACGTTGCCTATGACCGCCGGTCGAGCTTCGTCACATGGGCGGGGAGGAGCACGCCATGATCCCCTCCATCGATCGTCAGGCGCGGTTGCGCCGCATGGAAGAGGCCTGCCGGCAGACCCGGCACCAGCTCGACATGATCGAGCGCCAGATCATCCGCAAAATAACGGCCTTGATCCCGTCGCTTGGAGCTCGCCGGCCGAGATATCGCCGTGGCAGGCCGCCCGAACCGGACGCCTTCCTCGCCCGCTATCGATCCAATCTCGCCGCCATCACCGCCGAGCGCCAGCCGGAGATCGATGCACTCTCCCGCAAGCTCGCTCGACAGGAGGCCGCGATCGGCGTCTTTCGCGAAAGCCTCTGCGCCGCAAAGCCTCAGCCTCAAACCCGGGGGGAGGTCTAGCGCCATGGCGACGATCGGAGATCTCGAACGCGCGGCCCGTATCGGTCCGACATCTCAGGAGCGCGCCGCCTTCTGGCGGCAGTTCCATCATCTCAAGGGTAAGGCCTGCCTCGACGCCGGTGTGGCCGAGCTCAAGCGATTGATTGCCGCGAAAGTCGCTCGTGCCGAGGGCGTGCCGGAAACGCGGCGGCGCCTGCCGAAGCGCGATCGGCTTCCGCCACTCACACCCGAGCAGCAGACGGCGCTGCAGGCCTATGCCGCAAGACACGGCCGGCGCTGGAAGAGCGTTCTGAACAATGTCTGGATGGGTGGGGCACCCCATGACGATGGCGGGATCCTGCGCGGTCTGCGCAATTCCCATGGCCCGACCTGGCTGCAGTCCTATCGGCTGCCCCCGCGCTGGTTCGGCGAACGCTGCGACCGCGGCGCCCGCACAAGGCGCGGCCGGCGTCGGGGATGACGAGGTGTAGCGCTCGCATGGCTGGCTTCCTTGTCCGCCATGGCATCTGGACACGGCCGCCTCTCCGGTCTGCCCTTCGGTTTTGCTGCGGTCTGAACCGGCGCCCGTCTGGTTCAAGGCCGCTTGCGCGCCGCGAGGCGGCCGGTCATGCCGCTCGTCGCAAAGCAGGCACGCGGGAACGGCACAGGACCGTTGGTCCCGCTTGCCCGCATACCGTCTTTGCTCGATCTGGCCCGCCCGGACCCTGAACCGCCCGGCTGGCGCAGGTTCTCTTCGACCGCACCGAAGGGCAGACCGGCCAAGGGGGCCGGAACCGCTTCGGAAAGCCAGAAAAGGAAACTGCCATGGCAAAGCCCGCAAGCACCTCCCGTCAAACGAACCGCCCGGCCAACCGCCCTTCAGCGCGCGTGGTCCAGCTCCGCAAGGGCGCCACCCTCGAAATGGTCCGCCTCACATGCCCCGACGAGGGCCAGGCGCTCCGCATCGCCGAGAGTTTCGGGACCGCGATCCTCGACAGCGACGGTATCCGCGACATGCATGAACGCCTGATCGTCGCGACCGCCACCGGTCTCTCCGAGGGGCTCGGCGAACGGGCGATGCAGATCCATCTCCAGCGGATCGTCGGCGCCTATGTCGGATCGGCCCATGGCGCCGGACAGTTCTATTCCCGCGCCGTCACCGAGGCGCGCGACGCCACCGCCAAAGGGGCGGGCGACGACCGCGAAGACGATCTCGGCCCGGTCGGCTATGACAGCAACGCGCAACGCAAGCGTGAATTTGCCGCCGACATGGGCATTCAGGCCCATGCACTGAGGATGGCTGCCGAAGGCGCGGTTGCCGCCTACGAGCAGATCGTCGGCGAGACGTGGAAGCCCTTCGACCGGCCGGTCGACAATCCCGGCGACAGGCTCGACCGCAAGGCGGCCGAAGCGCAGATGTCCGCCTTCGACTGAGGCCGTACCGGCGGAGCTTCGGCTCCGCCCTATCCCGATCCGCATCGAGGCCGTCTTCTCCCGAAGGCGGCCTATTTCTTTGGCCCTTATCGCAAGGCGCAAGGAGGCAAGGAGAGAGAGAGAGAGAGAGAGAAAAAAGAAGATCGGAATGATCCGCCGGTCGCGGCCCGTCCCGTGCGCCGGTCCTGCAGGAGCCGGCGGCAAGGCGCAACGGCTGTCACCGTCCTCCACATGCGTTCCGGCCGTTCCGGTGCGCTTGCCGCCCGGTCGCTCCTGCTTTTGGCCCTTCGCGACGGGGCCGCGATCGGCGCGGCCTCCTCAAATGGAGGTATGAACCATGAGCAGGAAATCGGAACACATCCGCACGGACATTTACGCGCGCATCACCGACAGGATTGTTGCCGATCTTGAGAAGGGTGTGCGTCCCTGGGTCAGGCCCTGGAGGGCTGAAAATCTGACCGGGCGCGTGAGCCGGCCGCTCCGGCATAACGGCCAACCCTATACCGGCCTGAATGTCCTGCTTCTCTGGTCCGAGAGCGTCGCCAGCGGTTTTAAGTCGGCGACATGGATGACGCTGCGCCAGGCAAATGAGCTCGGCGCCCACGTGCGCAAAGGCGAAAGCGGCGCGACCGTCGTCTATGCCAGCCGCTTCACCAGGACCGAAAGGGATGCGAGCGGCGGCGAGATCGAGCGCGATGTCCCGTTCCTGAAGGCATACACTGTCTTCAATTGCGATCAAATAGAGGCCCTGCCGGAGCACTACTACCGTCGTCCGGAACCGGTCGCGAAACCGCTCGAGCGCATCGAACATGCGGATCGTTTCCTGGATAACACAGGCGCAGTGGTTAGATATGGCGGCGACAAGGCGTATTACTCCCCCTCCACAGACCACATTCAATTGCCGAGGCCGGAACTGTTCAGGGATATGGCCTCAATGGTCGCAATCAGATCCCATGAGACTCTGCATTGGACTTCGGCTCCTGGCCGGCTAAACAGGGACCTCAGTCGCTACCACAAGGATCGCCGGGAGAGGGCCTTCGAGGAAATGGTGGCAGAGCTTGGGTCGGCGATGATTTGCGCCGATCTCGGGATCGTGCCGGAACTCGATCCGCGTCCCGACCACGCCGCCTACATCCAGAGTTGGGCCGCTATCCTCGGCTCCGACAAGCGCGCAATCTTCGCCGCAGCCGCGCATGCCCAGCGTGCGGTTAACTATCTTCACGCGCTTCAGCCGAATGCCGAGACCAGCCGGGAGGCGGCCTGATCGGATATCCAAGGGGAGGGCTCGGGTCCTCCCCGACCCGGTTGCGCCTCTTGTTACGGACGATCCCGCACCGGAAACATGTCCTCGCCATAGTGGTGAAGCCTGGTATGATGGCGCCGGCACAACCATCGAACCTTCAAGGGCTCGTCGTATTGATCGTGGTGGGCATCGACCGCTTCGAGCCCGCAGACCTCGCATGTCTGCTTTTCCAGTTCGCCTGCCTTCACGGCGCGCTGCACGGCAAGGTGAGCATCGTATTTTGCCGGATTGGCGCGCCGCCAGTTCGCCTGGCGGGTATCGGTGTTCAGCATTGCTTCATCCTGCTTCGCCGGTCTCGTCTTCCGTCGCCGAGACCTTTATCACGATTCTTGCATCTTTTGACCGGTTCCGCGAGCCACTTGGATCCGGGACGGCGAGCGGCCGCCGACACTGACCGGGTGAGACTCGGCACTGGCGGACCGGCGCGGCGCTCTGCCGTCTCCAGAGATGCGAGGCGCTCTATCCCGCTTGGCCGGCACGGGGATGAAACGCAGTGAACGACCCTTTCGCAGGCAGGCCGACAGCCTCGCCGGCCGAGGGAGCCATCATCGAGCGGCGCGGTTTCGTTTCCGGTGCAACGGTGATGCGACCGAGGACGTCGGCGATGGCATCGAGGGCGGGAGCGGGCCTGCAGCGCTGACGAGGGCATGAGCATAGGCACGAATGTTGCGCAGCCTGATGGCGGATGATCGTCAATCCGGCTGACGTCGTCGCATTCCATCCACCCCGAGCTGGCCACACCGACGCGACCTCGATGGATCTGGTGTGACCGAAGGACGCCTTCGTCTCGATCGCCTTGACCGCAACGGCCGCTCACAACTTTCTTCCCCTGCGAACAGGTTCGCATTCCTCGCGCGACCAAGAAAGCCGCTCCCGGCCGTCCTCCACTGACGGTTCCGGCCGCCAGGCGGTGCGGTGTCGATCGCCCCCGGTCTTAACACCGTCATCGAGGCCGCGATCGGCGCGGCCCGAACAACCGGAAAGGAACGCGACCATGGCAGTCATCGGCGAATTCACCACCAACGGCAACAACTCGATCGTCGGCACGGTGCGCACGCTCACCGTCAGCATGAAGGCCCGCCTGAACCCGATCGAGCGCGTCTCACGCGACGCCCCGGACTTCCGCATCACCGCCGGCAACGGCGTCGAGGTCGGCGCCGGCTGGAAGGCGGTCTCCAACGACGGCGAGGAATACATCTCGGTCAAGCTGGACGATCCAAGCTTCAATGCCCCGATCACCGCAGCCCTTTGGCCGGGCGAGAAGGACGGCGAATACGCCCTCATCTGGAACCGCCCCAAGCGCGAGGCCTGAGACCGCAACCCAAGGAGCCTCGTCGGACAAGGCGGGGCTCTTCTTCCTGTGCCGCATGGCGAAACCGGCCGCGGGCATCGAGCCCGCCTCCGGCTTTCCTGGTCTCGCACAGGGCTGGATATGGAGGCCCTTTTCGCCTATATGGATATTATGGATATTCTGGACAGAGGCCGCTATGAAATCATTCACCACCGCTGATCTCAACAAGCATGTCGGCGACGTGACCACCGCGGCACGGCGCGAGCCGGTGTTTATCACCCATCATAAGAAGCCGAAGTTCGTTCTCATGGCGATCGAGGATTATGATCGCCTGCGCGGCGAACAGGATCAACGTCGTGCCTTCTCGCTCGACACGATGCCCGGCGATATCGAGGACGGGCTGCTGGCACTTGCCGACTCCATCGAAAACGATGGCGCCAACGATGATTGATCCCGAAACCGGCCTCGTCATTTCCTATCATTATCTCTGGACACATCAACATGACCGCGGCGAGGAGAGCGGGCGAAAGGCGCGGCCCGCCTGCGTCGTTGTTCCCGTCACATCCGATGGCAAAAGCGTCGTCATCTTCCCTTTGACGACGAAGGAGCCGGGACCGGACCGGCTGGCAATCAAGGTACCCGATACCGAGCGCAAGCGTCTGACGCTGAGGGGGCGTGGCCCAACCTGGCTCATTCTCGATGACGCCAATGCGGACGTGCTTCCGGGGTCCTTTCACGTCGAACCTGTCAGCTACGACCCGCTGACGATCAGCTATGGCAAGTTCAGCAAACCGTTCATGGACCTGGTCATCAAGACGGTTGCCAACGCAATCCGTGCCAGGAAGATCCAGATCGCGAAACGCAAGCGCTGAAGTCGGCCGTTCTGAACGAACCTTTTCAGTACCAGGCCAAGCCGGGACTGACCTTGCGGATCGGCGAATAACGCGTCGACCATGCGCCGTTTTCGATCCTGGTGCAACGATGATGCGACCGAGGACGTCGGCGATGGCATCGAGGGCGGAAGCGGGCCTGCAGCGCTGACGAGGGCATGATCATAGGCACGAATGTTGCGCAGCCTGATGGCGGATGATCGTCAATCCGGTTGCCGCGCATCGCGTTCCATCCACCCCGAGCCGGCCACACCGACGCGGACCTCGATGGATCTGGTGTGACCGAAGGACGCCTTCGTCTCGATCGCCTTGACCGCAACGGCCGCTCACAACTTTCTTCCCCTGCGAACAGGTTCGCATTCCTCGCGCGACCAAGAAAGCCGCTCCCGGCCGTCCTCCACTGACGGTTCCGGCCGCCAGGCGGTGCGGTGTCGATCGCCCCCGGTCTTAACACCGTCATCGAGGCCGCGATCGGCGCGGCCCGAACAACCGGAAAGGAACGCGACCATGGCAGTCATCGGCGAATTCACCACCAACGGCAACAACTCGATCGTCGGCACGGTGCGCACGCTCACCGTCAGCATGAAGGCCCGCCTGAACCCGATCGAGCGCGTCTCGCGCGACGCCCCGGACTTCCGCATCACCGCCGGCAACGGCGTCGAGGTCGGCGCCGGCTGGAAGGCGGTCTCCAACGACGGCGAGGAATATCTCTCTGTCAAGCTGGACGATCCGAGCTTCAATGCCCCGATCACCGCAGCCCTTTGGCCGGGCGAGACGGACGGCGAATACGCCCTCATCTGGAACCGCCCCAAGCGCGAGGCCTGAGACCCAATCCCGAGGAGCTCCGCCAGACATGGCGGGGCTCTTTTCCTTGTGCCGCATGGCGAAGCCGGCCGCGGGCATCGAGCCCGCCTCCGGCTTTTTAGGTGCCATACGGGGAGGAGAAGTCTGCTCAGAATGACCAATCGTGCCGGAGAGCCGGGAAAGCGTCGAAGCACGAGCGGTACCCCCAAAATGCTGGCGCATTTCGGCTCCCCCACTCGCCGGCTCCGCCGGTCGCCTCTGGCGATGCTTGACCCTGTCCCGTCTCCCCGACCGCGGACGCCGTCTTTCACGAAACGTCAAGGAGACGAACGATGACGATGGAACTCGAAATGCAACGCGAAGAGCTTAAAGCCGAACTCAGGAACGCCTGCGACGCGAACGAACGCCGCCAGATTGTGGCGGAGCTGGAAATCGTGTTGGCCGAGCTTGCGGTCATCGAGGCCGAACAGGACGGCCGCTTGGGCACGGAGCCTCCCTTCTGAGGAGGCTTCCTTCATGCTGCCGGAAACGGCAGCGAATTCGCCTCAGCCGTTCAGCGCGTCCTTGACCGCCTTGCCCGGCGCAAACGTCAGCTTCTTCGACGCGGCAATCTTGATCGTGGCGCCTGTTGCCGGGTTGCGGCCTTCGCGCTCCGGCGTTGCCTTGAGTTTGAACTTTCCGAACGAAGGTATGGACGTCTCCGAGCCTACCAATGCCGCATCGGTGATCTGCTTGAACACGCTTTCGACGATCGCCTTGGCCTGCGCCTTGGTCAGGTTCTGCTCGGATGCGATCTTGTCGGCGATTTCGTTGGTGGTCGTCATGATTGGATGGTTCCCTCGTTCTGGTTTATCCATCCGGTATGACGAAGAAGATGGTCCGAGGATAGGGGTGAAGCTCGAGGCGCTGCCGCAAACGCCTCAAAAACCACAGGAAACATCGGGTTACCGGGTATGACACCCTCAATCGGCGAGAGCGACGTCGCGATAGCCGCGCTTTCTTTTCGTCCGCTCGAGGCGTGAGAACGCTTGGTCGGCGTCCTTCTGGCTGTCGAATGTCTCCATCATCATCTGGCCGTTCGCTCCGATCCGGCCCCAGTTCCTGATGACCGAGGCGCCGCCAAAGAGCGTCGGCTGGATCGAGAGCGCATAGAAGCGGCGCATGTTTTGTGTTGCGTCGATACGATGAAGATGAACCGGGTTTGTAGCCTTTTTCTCCATGGCCGGATTGTCGCTTCCCGACAAAGCGGCGTCCAACAACTTATATGAATCGCTCAGGGCTCATCGATTCATCTTCCTGATGTGTTTTCCGTGGCCTTCGGCTCGACAAAACTTTAAGTCGCGCGGCAGATATTTTCGGGAGAAGATCGTGGAAGAGACTGTACAAATCGGCAGCCGCGGCGACTTCGGCCTCTGGGCGATTGAAGTTGCCAAGCAGATCGTCGGCGAACAAGGCTTTGAGCTCGCCAGGGCAGCGCGTGACGGTACAGAGGACGATGTACGGGCGGCTGGCAATGCACTGGGGCAGGCGATCACCAATGCGCTTCTCGAAGTCTTTGACGGGCTCCTCGAAGACGCGCCTGCCGACGCGTCCTGAAGCTGCGGCATTACTGCTTGTCTCTGCTGTCGCGGAAGAACCGACTCGGATTGACGCAGGCCTTCATCTCCTCGCGCCTGAACCAGATGGCGCGGCCGCACTTAAGCGGCGGATTGCCCGATGTGAAGACGATCTGCTCGTCGGCGCGCATACGCAGGACCTCGTGCGGCAGGATCAACGGCCGTCGGCTCAACTGCTTCGAGCGCGACCGCGACGACCCCTTCATGCCGGACGAACGATTGGTCTGGTCGACCTCGACGGTGGTGTCGCCGCAGCGCTTAGAGATGTAGTCGGCGGTCTCGGGATCATTGATCGCCGAAAACGAAATCCAGCTGGCGCTTTCGAACCATTTCGAGGTTGCGTCGCGGCCGCCATAGGCCTCGCGCATCTGGCCGATCGACTGGAAAATCATCGTCAGCGTGATGCCGTATTTGCGGCCGGCGTCGCGGGCGGTTTCGAGGATGCGCAGGTAGCCGAGACGCGCCACCTCGTCGAGCAGGAAGAGCGTTCTTCCTTTCACGTTTCCATTGCGATTGTAGATGGCGTTGAGCAGCGCGCCGATGACGACGCGGGCAAGTCCCGGATGGGCTTCGAGCACCTTGAGATCAAGCGCGATGAAGATGTCGGTTTCGCCGTCGGCGAGATCGTCGGTCGAAAACTGTCGCCCGACACCAGCCCGGCATAGCTCGGATAGGAGAGCCAATGGGTTTCCTTGACCGCATTGGCATAGACCCCGGAAAATGTCTCCGGCGTCATGTTAACGAAGACGGAGACGTTCTCCTTCACGAAGTCGGATTGCGACTGTTCGTAGATGCGCGTCAGGCGCTCGCGCAGTTTCGGTTCCGGCTCGGAGAGATTGGCGCGCACGCGCCTCAGCGTCTGGTCCTTGTCGTCGGTATGGCCGGACAGGCAGACGTCGGCGATCAGCGCCGTCAGGAGCTGCATGGCTGAGGCCCGAAAGAAGTCGTCGCGGGCAGACGCGGTGCGCGCATTGTCGGTCATGATCCAGGTGGCGACGGCGACGATATCCTCTTCCCTCGTGTTGCCGTGGCGGCCGATCCAGTCCATCGCGTTGAAGCCGGCGCCGGACGCGGAGGGATCGAGAACGATCACCTTTCGGCCGGCCTTGCGCCGGTGCTCGGCGACCATCGGCGCGACCTCGCTTGAGGGATCGAGCACAACGAGCCCGCTGCCCCATTTGAGCGCGGTCGGGATCGTCACCGATGTCGTCTTGAAGCCGCCGGAGCCGGCAAAGACGATGCCGTGCGAGGAACCGAAGGAGCCGTCGAAGCAGAGAAGCGGCGCCTTTCCGCCGGTCCCCCAGCCTTGCGGTTCGTCGGCGCGAAACGGCATGGCGGCGACGCTGTCCCGGTCGACGCGGTAGCGCTCGCCGATGACGATGCCGCCGGCGTCGGGGAAAAGCTTTGCCGCTTCCGGCAACCTCATCCAGTCGGCCTCGCCGTGTACGGCGCGTTTGCCGACGATGCGGCGTGGCCCTGCGTGAGCAAAGGCGGCATTGCCTCTGATTGCCACACGCAGGGCGAAGATGCCTGTGAAGAGTGCGGCTGCCGTCCCCAGCATCGTCGCCGGATCGGCGTAGGCGAGAACCGATTGTCCGGCGGGCACACTGCCCGCGATGCCCGCAAGCCGGATCGTCTCACGGATGACGGCGACGGCGATCACCGCGCCGTTGCCGGCGAACACGCTGAAGCCCGCCGCCTTGATGTTGACCGATCCGTTCGCGGCGAAGAGAGCGATGACGCCGATCGCGGCCGCCGCGACATAGGGCAGCGCAATCCCGCTGCGTCCAAGCATCAGCCTTGCCTGAGTGTTGGTTCCGAGGCCCGCAAGCTTGTGCTCCATGCCCGACGTTGCGACCATCGCGGCGAGCATGATTGTTGCGGGCAGGGCCAGCAGCAAAAATCTATTCGCCGTCATGACCGAAGGCCTCCGCGCCGATGGCAGTCAGGCGCGATCGCTCTGCCTCATCGCCCCTGATCCGGCGCCCGGCGTCGATCAGCAGGCCGAGCAGCAGCGCGCGTTTCTCAAAGCGCAGCCCGCCTTGACGATCAGCCCGCCAAGCTCGATTTTTTCGCGCGTGTCCTTTTTCCGCGCATCTGATTTCATTGCCTTCGCCATCCGCTCAAGCCTCGCCAGACCCGCCCGCAGCCGCGCCAGACGCGAACGTCGCGGGCGAGCCGTGATCCGGCTTGTCGCCACCGCCATGTCTCTTCCCGCTCGCATCGCCCTTGCCTCCGCGAAAGCGTTTCGCGATCTCCTCGAAGGCGGCCTGCAATGCGGTTTCCTCGATCTCGATATCGCCGAGACCGGCCTTCAGCGCGACCCTGCCGATCCGCTCGGCCTCGCGCGTCTCGGCGGCTCTCAGCTGGTCCTGCAATCTCGCGATTTCTTCCCTGATCTTCGATGACGGCTTCTTCATTCCGGTGGCATCTCCTGATGGTTGCGGTGTTGCTTCAGCGACGCCCACTCTCTCCCGAATGCGCACTTGAGGAAATGTGCAGATCTGCACATCGGCAAAGCCGATCCTTTGGAGCATGATCCCGGCCGTTCCGAAGGAGCGGCATCCAAGGGGGCGCAATTATACGTCGCTGACGCGACGTCCTTGCTTACCGGCCCTGGCGGGGCCGCCGCGGCTGCCGCTCCGGACGAACGTGGTTCAAAACCGGAGTTTCTCGCGCCGTGGCCATCGCCCATTTCTCAGCCAGCATCGTCAGCCGTGGCTCCGGCCGCAGCGTCGTGCTGTCGGCGGCCTACCGGCATTGCGCCAAAATGGACTATGAGCGCGAAGCCCGAACCATCGATTACACGAGGAAGCAAGGGCTGGTGCATGAGGCGTTCGTGCTTCCGGCCGATGCCCCGCAATGGGCGAGGGCGCTGATCGCCGACCGCTCGGTTGCCGGCGCGTCGGAAGCCTTCTGGAACAGGGTCGAGGCTTTCGAGAAACGCTCCGACGCGCAACTGGCCCGTGACCTGACGATCGCATTGCCGCTGGAGCTCTCGGCCGAACAGAACGTCGCGCTGGTGAGGGATTTCGTAGAGAAGCACGTGCTGGCGAAAGGCATGGTCGCCGACTGGGTCTATCACGACAATCCGGGAAATCCGCATATTCACCTGATGACGACCTTGAGGCCGCTGACAGAGGACGGCTTCGGGGCGAAGAAGGTCGCAGTCATCGGCGACGACGGCCAGCCGGTCCGCACCAAATCCGGAAAGATCCTCTATGAGCTCTGGGCGGGTTCATTGGGCGATTTCAACGTCCTGCGCGACGGATGGTTCGAGCGGCTCAACCATCATCTGGCGCTCGGCGGCATTGAACTCCGCGTCGATGGCCGCTCCTACGAGAAGCAGGGGATCGATCTCGAACCGACCATCCATATCGGGGTCGGCGCCAAGGCGATCGAGCGCAAGGCCGAGAGCCAGGGTGTTCGGCCGGAGTTGGAACGGATCGAACTCAACGAGCAGCGCCGCGCGGAAAACACCCGCCGTATCCTTCGCAACCCCGCCATCGTGCTCGACCTGATCACGCGTGAAAAGAGCGTCTTCAACGAACGCGATATCGCCAAAGTGCTTCATCGCTATGTCGACGATCCCGCGCTCTTCCGGCAGCTGATGGCGCGCATCATCCAGGATCCCATGGTGCTGCGTTTGCAGCGCGACACGGTCGAACTTGGCACGGGGGCCAGGGTGCCGGCGCGCTACACGACGCGGGCGATGATCAAGCTGGAAGTGACGATGGCGCGCCAGGCGATCTGGCTGTCGGACAAGGAGACGCATGCCGTTTCATCAACAGTGCTCGATGCGGCGTTCCGGCGGCATGAGCGGCTCTCGGAAGAACAGAAATCGGCGATCGAGCGCATCGCCGGTCATGCCCGGATCGCTGCGGTCGTCGGCCGCGCGGGTGCGGGCAAGACGACGATGATGAAGGCGGCGCGCGAAGCTTGGGAACTTGCCGGATACCGCGTCGTCGGCGGCGCGCTCGCCGGCAAGGCAGCCGAAGGTCTGGAAAAGGAAGCGGGCATTCAAAGCCGCACGCTCGCCTCCTGGCAACTGCGCTGGAAACAGCAACGCGATACGCTCGACGCGAAGACCGTCTTCGTCATGGACGAGGCCGGCATGGTGGCGTCGAAACAGATGGCGGGCTTCATCGATGCGGTGGTCAGGGCAGGGGCCAAGATCGTTCTGGTCGGCGATCCCGAACAGCTCCAGCCGATCGAGGCGGGGGCGGCCTTCCGCGCCATTGTCGACCGCATCGGTTATGCCGAACTCGAGACGATCTATCGCCAGCGCGAGGATTGGATGCGGGCCGCCTCGCTGGATCTCGCCCGTGGCAATGTCGACAAAGCGCTCGACGTCTATCAGGGCCAGGGCAGGGTGCTCGGATCTCCCCTGAAGGCGGAAGCCGTCGAACATCTGATCGCCGACTGGAACCGGGACTACGATCCGAAACAGTCGATGCTGATGCTCGCGCATTTGCGCCGCGACGTGCGTCTGTTGAACGACATGGCGCGGGCGAAACTGGTCGAGCGCGGCATCCTCGGCGAGGGCCACGCGTTCAAGACCGCCGATGGAACACGCCGCTTCGATGCCGGCGACCAGATCGTTTTCCTGAAGAACGAGGGATCGCTCGGCGTGAAGAACGGCATGATCGCTCATGTCGTCGAGGCGAGCCCAAATCGCATCGTCGCCCTCGTCGGAGAAGGCGAAGGCCGCCGGCAGGTGACGGTCGAACAGCGCTTCTACAACAATCTCGATCACGGCTATGCGACGACGATCCACAAGTCCCAGGGCGCCACCGTCGACAAGGTCAAGGTGCTCGCGTCGCTCTCGCTCGATCGGCATCTGACCTATGTGGCGATGACCCGCCACCGTGAGGACCTGCAGCTCTATTACGGGCGCCGTTCCTTCGTCTTCAACGGTGGCCTCACGAAGGTCTTGTCGCGGAAAAACGCCAGGAGACGACGCTCGATTACGAGCGCGGGCAACTCTACCGCGAGGCGCTTCGCTTTGCCGACATGCGCGGCCTGAAGATCGTCGAGGTGGCGCGCACGCTTGCGCGTGACCGGCTCGACTGGACGCTGCGGCAGGCGACGAAACTGGCCGATCTCGGGGCGCGCCTTGCCGCCTTCGCCGAGCGGCTCGGCCTTCGCCAATCACCGACTACCCAACAGAGGCAGGAGGAAAAGCCCATGGTCGCCGGCATCACCCGGTTCGAGAATTCCGTTGCCGACAGGGTCGGCGAGAGGATCGACGCCGATCCGGCCCTGAAGAGGCAATGGGACGAGGTCTCCGCCCGCTTCCGTTATGTTTTCGCCCATCCCGGGACAGCCTTCCGGGCGATGAACTTCGATGCGGTTCTGGCCGACAGAGAAAGCGCCAGGCAGATCCTGCAGAAGCTTGAGGCCGCGCCGGAGTCGATCGGACCGCTCAGGGGCAAGACCGGCATTCTCACCGGCAAGGCGGAGCGTGAAGCGCGCCGTATCGCCGAACTCAATGTGCCGGCGCTGAAACGCGATCTCGAACGGTATCTCAGCATGTGCGAGAGCGCGCAGCAGCGGCTTCGCCTGGACGAGCAGGCGCTGAGACAGCGCGTGTCGATCGACATCCCGGCGCTGTCGCCGGCGGCGCGCGTGGTGCTCGATCGGGTGCGCGATGCGATCGACCGCAACGATCTGCCGGCGGCGCTTGGGTTTGCATTGAGCAACCGCGAGACCAAGCTCGAGATCGACGGGTTCAACAAAGCCGTCACCGAACGTTTCGGCGAACGAACGCTCTTGACCAACAGCGCTCGCGAACCATCGGGAAAACTCTTCGACAAACTCTCCGAAGGCATGCGGCCCGAGGAGAAGGAACGGTTGAAGGAAGCCTGGCCGGTCATGCGCACGGCCCAGCAACTCGCCGCCCATGAACGCACCGTCCAGTCGCTCAGACAGGCGGAGGACCTGCGCCTCACCCAGCGCCAGACGCCGGTCCTGAAACAATGAGACGGTTCGGTCCGATCCTGTTTGTCGGTGCGTCCATCATGGTTGGAGCCGGCATGGTCACGGGCGCCATGGTCGGCGGTTATCGCATCAACCTGACACCGAGCGAGCCGCTCGGGCTCTGGCGCATCGAGGCGCTGCGACGTCCGGTCAGGACCGGCGATCTCGTGTTCGTCTGCCCGCCGGGAAACGCAACCTTCGCCGAAGCGCGACGGCGCGGTTATCTCCGGCGCGGGCTTTGCGCCGGCGATTTCGCGCCGCTGATCAAGACGGTCGCCGCCCTTACCGGTCAGCGCGTCGAGATCACCGATCACGTCATCATCGATGGGCGCCCGGTCGAAGCCTCGTCCGTCCGGGAGAGTGACGGCGAGGGCAGGCTGCTCATACCCGATCCCGGCGGCGTGGTGCCACCTGGATACCTGTTTCTCCACTCATCCTTTGCGAGATCCTATGACTCCCGATATTTTGGTCCGGTTCCGGCAAGCGGCCTTCTCGGTCTGGCGCGGCCCGTTCTTACCTTCGATCCCTGATCGTCCCGGTGACCGTCCATGGGATCGCTGGCGATCCGCTGTGCTCGTCGTCGCGTCCGTCGCCTGCGGCGCAATTGGCTGGAGCGGCCATGTCCTCCTCCTACCGGTCGCCATACTGTTTCCGGCGCTCTGGGCGATGGCGCCCTCGCGTGCGACCGCGGCGCTCGTCGCGACGGGCTATTTCCTTGCCGCTTCGCGCGGCCTGCCGCAGGGCGTCGCCAATTTCTATGCCGCCGATCTCTCGCCCGGCCTGCTGCTCTGGCTCATCGCTTCGGCCTCCTTCGTTGTCGTGCACACGGTGTTGTGGACGAAACCACGGGATGAAGCTGCTTCCGGGAGACAAGCGGCGGATGCGGCAAGGGCGGCGCGCTATCTTCTGGCCCTGGCGCTGATGGGGCTGCCGCCCTTCGGCATCACCGGCTGGGCACATCCGTTGACGGCGGCCGGCGTGCTCTTTCCCGCATGGGGCTGGTGGGGGCTTGCCGCGACCGTCGCCGGTCTCGCAATGATGACATCGCGAGGCCGGCTCGCCGCAGCACTGGTGCTGGGAGGCTTCTGGGCCTGGTCCGCCGCAACCTGGACAGCGCCGAGACTACCGGAAGGCTGGCGAGGCGTCGACCTCGAACTGGGCGAAACTCTGGGGCGCGACACGTCATTTGCGCGCCACCGAGTCCTGATTACCACAGTTCTCCGCAACGCTCACCGCGACGACCGCGTCATCGTCCTTCCCGAAAGCGCCTTTGGCTTCTGGACGCCGACCGTCGAGCGTCTGTGGCGCGAGGCTTTGCGCGGTCACGATATCACGGTCATTGCCGGCGCCGCCGTCATCGAGCACCAGGGCTACGACAATGTCATAGTCGCCGTCTCCGCCGACGGGCGGGGTCCTCTATCGCGAGCGCATGCCGGTCCCAGGATCCATGTGGCAGCCATGGCGGGAATGGACGGGGCAGGGTGGCGGCGTCCGCGCCCATGTCTTCGGCAATCCGGTGGTCGAGATCGGGGACGAGCGGATCGCGCCGCTGATCTGCTATGAGCAGCTCCTCCTCTGGCCGGTGTTGCAATCCATACTGCACGCCCCCGCGGTCATTGTCGCCACCGGCAATGGCTGGTGGACCAAGGGCACGTCGATCGTCTCGATCCAGAAAGCGAGCGTAATCGCATGGGGCAAACTCTTCGACATTCCCGTCGTCATGGCATTCAACACATAAAGGAGAAACCGGATGGTCGATGTCGCCCTCATCCAGCAATGCGCCGATCCTGGTCTGAAGCCCGCGATCATTGAGCAGTTCATCGCGCGGGCGGGATCGAAAGACCCGCTTGCCGTCACCGTGCGCTCCGGCAACCGCGTCGTACTCGTTCCGAAACCGGCAACAGCGGACGAGGCGATGGACCTGATCCGCAAGCATATCGGCCGCAATGCCACCCGCGTTGGTATCACCCAATATCCGGCCGGGCTCGGCATCCTCGAGGCGGGCCAGCTGAAACCGGACCTGGTCGATGCTTGCGCGAACATCCGCATGGGAACGGCGCTCTTCGCGAGAGTCTATCGCATCGTCCTCGAGTGGTACGGCAACCCGACCGGAGAAGACGGTGCGCGCCAAGTGTTCGAAGATGCGATCATCGCCTGGCAGACGGGGTATTTCGAGGGGGAGGCGGTGTTTCGGACGCCGGACCCGGGCGAAGAAAAGCACGCGGAGCCGGAGCCAGCCGAAAGCGACGAGGTCGGTGTGCAGACCGGCGATCGTCGGGAGGAGGACAATGCCGTACTTCCTGCCGATGCAGTCTCTTCCGATCCGAACAAGGCGGGGATCCGGATCGATCTTTCGGGCATCGGCGCAAAGCGGTGAGGTCATGCATGTGGAGATCTGCAGCGGGATTCTGCGGCTGTTGCACTAGCGGGAACGGCTTCGGCCTTCTATAAGGGCGGACAGGGCAGTACGCGCTGCCCCGGGGTGTGGAAACCTCTATCTGGCGGTTGGTGTCGGCCGTTGCGACACCAGAATCCTCTGGCCTTCGGCCGGTGGGCCTGCGACGTATGTCCAGGTGCTCCGGTACTAAAGGTCGCAGGACTGTCCAGGTACAGTTTCCAACCCCCGGCTCGGGATCAGAAGATTAACGTTTGCGGGGGCGCACCGCGGACAAGCCAGAGAGTGGGATTGGGATGGGAACGGACGCTTTAACGCTTGACGAGAAACTCGAAATTCGTGCCATCTTCGGGCTGACGCAGGGCCTTTCCAAGGCCGACGTGGAGAGCCTCGCGGTTGATGCCATCCGAACCCACCGCGTTCTGGTCGATGGAGCCGACAAGCTCTTCCAGGACCTGCCCGAGGACTATAAGTTGGGGAAGGAGTCCGGCGGCCCCCAACACCTGACCTACATCAAGGCCTGCATGGAGATGCACGCGCAGATGTATACAGTGAACACGCTGATCACCGTGCTTGGCTATATACCGAAAGTCATGGTCAACTGATCGTCAGATCAGTTTCCTGCGGATCGCAAGCGACGACATATGTGTGTTCGAGTGGATGTCGAAGGGTTTGCGTGCCTCTTGAAGCTTGACCCGGACAGTGTTGTATTTGACGCCCTCGATCGTCGCGATCTCTCCCATCGACTTTCCAACCGCAAACCAGCTCAGGTATGTGGCGGCCTTCGGATCGAGCGAAAGACCGTCGTCGACGGTCGGCGTGGGATCTGTAAAAACGATGCGGGCATGCAGTTGCCCTACCGCAGCAGCAGCTTCGATCGGGTCCAGTTCACGTGTCAGATTGATCGCGGGTTTGTCTGAGGCGAGCGTAAACATCGCTACCGTATTCTGTGCCGCCTTGATCGGGATAGTAATGCCGGAGCGGATCCCAAATTCCGCGGCGTCCGAATAAAAGGATTGCTCCGCCTTCGAAAGCCTGTGCCTTTCCTGTTCGCCGCTCCAGGCAAACGCGCCCTTCAGCATTTTGGCGCGGCGGATGACAGGATCGACGGCAGCATGATTCTTCTGGAAATAGGTGCTTTGCCATCCGCCGTTGTAGTTGGAGATGACCATCGTAAATCCGGTGCGGATATAGACGTAGGCATAGGCCGCATAGCCGGCATCCTCGGTGATATTCGCGAGGCCCGTCTTGAGGCCATCCTCGTTGCCCGGAAGTGCCGCGAGATCGGTTATTTTTTCCAGCAAATGTTGCATTCGGAATTCCTTGCGATCGTCAGATGGAACAGATCAAATGATTCCTCTACAATTGCTCTGACAGATTTGCATTCCAACCACGATGCAATTGCGATTATCTGCCTGGGCCCAAATTCCTCTCCGGCAATAAAGTCGGGGTGAGGCGACATCGCCTCACCCCACTAAACCGCGAGCTGATTGTGAAGTCAGTTCGGACTACGTCCATCAGCGACATACATTTCATCGACGAAGGCATCCATCATTTCTTCGTCGTGAAGCTGTCCAATCATGTCGTACCGACTACGGTCGCTGTTGCGAAGCCACAAGGCATAACCAAACCCTGCTAACGCAATGATCGCGACATAGAGAGGAATCAGTTTGACCACCATGATCTCACTTCCAGCAAGGAAAGTGATGTTTTCGAGCAGAAGCCAGACAACAACCGCTTGAGCAATCGCGCCCAATATCGGGGCGAGGATCGTCTTCCACCAATCGAGAGGGCCGGACCTTCCAATACGATTAAAGTAGCCAATAACAGCCAAAGACACGATGAACTGAACGACGATTACGGCCAACGTGCAGAAGATCGGAAGCCAAGTGCCGAGATGGAGAAGCGGATCGGCTCCGGCGAGCGCAAACAAGGCAACCGTCACGATTGCAATAGTCGCCTGGACGGCGGCTGCGATGTAGGGAGACTTCTGCTCAGAATGCGTAGATCCGAGGCTTTTCGGAAGAATGCCATCTCTGCCGAGGGAGAAGAGGTATCGCGTTGCGTTGTTATGAAATGCAAACGAGCAGGCAAAGAAGCTTGTGATCACCAAGAAGTCCATGATGACACGAACCGTATGTATCGTATGGATATCGGCCAGCTCGAAATAGTACTGGTCAATCAGTGTCCCGGCTTTCCCGGGGGCCTCGGCGCCGAAACCAACAATTCCGGCGTAGGCCGCAAACGTGTAGAACAACCCAAGTGTCAAAACCGCGATATACGTGGCTCGGGGAACCGCGCGCTTTGGATCCATTGTCTCTTCGCCGTAGATCGCTGTCGTTTCAAAGCCAATCCACGACCAAAAAGCTAAGAAGAAGCCAATTCCTACAGCCGGAGCGGTGCTCCACTGCGACAGGCTGAAAGCCTCGGGCATTTGGCCAGACGCACCACCTGAACCAACGGTAGCCAGACAAACGATGAGAATTACGAGCACTTCAACCGCAAGGAGAAAGCTAAGAATACTTGCGCCATACGTAATGCGATAGAACGAAATCATGAACATCAACGCCAGCGAAGCGATGCTACACCAATACCACGCAATATCCAGTCCAAAGTAAGCACTTAAAAGTTTTGTGGTATAGAACCCGAAGCCGCCTGCGATTGCAGGTGAGATCATGCTGTAGGCCGCCATGACGGTGAAGCCAACGGCCAAGCCGACCGGACGACCAAGTCCCTGTGTAGCGAAGGTGTAGAAGGCTCCTGCCGAAGTTATTCTTTTCGCCATTTGGGCGAAGCCAACTGTAAAGATCAGAAGGATAAACGTCGTGGCTGCATAGGTAAGGGCAACTGACATCCCCGCCCCTCCAGCAAGGGAGATTGGAATGTAGGCGGAGACCACAACCAATGGAGCAGCCGCTGCTGTCACCATAAAGACGATGTGAAAGAATGATATCGAGCTACGAAGTAGGCTATTCGAAGCCGACTGCGGATTTCCGGCATGTGAAGCCATTTTAATTCCCCCAGTTTGAGTTCCGACGATAGGGTGTTTTTGTTATCCCTATATGTTTCGTATTTGGAAACATGTTGCGTGTCAAGAATTCGATTGCCCACAACGACATGCAAGAATCTGCCGATAGGCCGTTATCAGGCGTAAAAGGCTCCAAAAGACTTTTTGTCACTTGGCTGAAACCCACCTCATGATCCGCAAAAAAGGAATTAGCTCCGGCGCTTAGAGTCTGACTCGAAAAGGTTTCAACAATATCCGTACCTTGCCAAGCGCCGTGTCAGGACCCGAATGTGGGCGATAGTGATCCAGGCCTCAGCTGATGCGATGGACTTTGACCAATCCTTCGCCAGTCGTCGGCGTCTGCCCAGCCATGCGAAGGTGCGCTCCACGACTCAGCGACGCGGCAGAACCTTAAAGCCTTTGGCCTCGTCCGTCCGCTTGACGATCTGGAGGGTGAACGCAGCGATCTCTTGCAGTGCGCCCTTCAGCTTCGGTCCCGCATAACCCCCCCCATCGGCGAAGATATGTCTCAGCCACGGCCAGCGCCTATGAGACGGTCACCTAGTCCAATTTCAACTCTATTTTTTGATTCAAAGAGTGGTGAGCAGTGACGTTGTGGTTCTTGACAGGATACATGTGTCGTAATAGGAAACACTAAAACGGAATTAGACACGGGGCGCCATTTTGATGACAAATGACAACCAATATGACTTGGCAATTATCGGTGCCGGCCCAGCTGGTCTTTTCGCCGCCTATTATGCTGGGTTTCGCGGCCTGAAAACCGTGATGTTTGATGGTTTGCCGCAAGTCGGCGGGCAGATTTCGACGATGTATCCGGAGAAGAAGATCCACGATGTTGCCGGGTTTGCCAGCATTCGAGGTGCTGACTTCGTGAAGAACCTCTTCGAGCAATCGAGACGGCAGGAGTATGAGCTCCGTCTTTCCGAGACTATCACAAACCTAGAGTCAATGGATGACGGCTCGTATGAGCTTCGATCCGACAAGGGGTCGGTATTCAGCGCGAAGGCCGTGATAATCGCCGCCGGGCTGGGAAAGTGCCAACCTCGTTCTCTTCCGATCCTCGAGGAAGTTTTCTCCCCGAACATTATCCACTTTGTACCTGATCTTGCGGTGCTCGAAGGACACAACGTTGTGGTCGCCGGTGGCGGCGATAGTGCGGTCGACTGGGCGCTTGCTGCTCTCCCTCGAGCAAAGTCTGTCACGGTCGTCCATCGCCGCAATCGCTTTCGGGCGCACGAAGCTAGTGTCAAGGAAATGTACGACAGCGGCATCCGGATCGTCGCGCCAGGTGAAGTCGTCGCATATCGGTCCGAGGCGGGCCAGGAGTTTCTCACGATTGATGCGGCGGGAAAGTCAGAAGAACTGCAATTCGGCAAGTTTGTAGTTGCCCTCGGCTTTCAGTCCGATCTTGGCCCAATGAGCAATTGGGGCCTCAACGTCGATGGTTATCGCATACCGGTGCAGCCGGACATGCAAACTGCCTGCCCGTGTTTTCGCCATCGGTGATGTTAGTGAATATCCGGGAAGGTGCGGCTCATGGCGGTCGGCTTTGGCGAAGCGTCCATCGCAGTGAACCATGCGGCTGCAGCAATAAACCCGGGCACGTCTGTGTTGCCCGGTCATAGCACCAACGAAGGATGAGCGATGCCATACGTCATCAACGACAATTGCATAGGCAGCAAAGACCAGGCCTGCGTCGATGTCTGCCCGGTCGACTGTATCTATGAGGCCGAAGGGCGACTTTGGATACAGCCTGACGAATGCACAACTTGCGGCGCATGCGAGTCCGTCTGTCCCGTCGAGGCGATTTATTACGCTGATGATGACAGCGACAGCCAGGATCTGAGGGAAGCGAGGGAATTCTTCGCTGCGGTTCTCCCTGGTCGCGACACGCCTGTCGGGAGCCCAAGAGGCGCTGCAAAATTAGGAATGATCCGTAGCGATCATCCACGAGTCTTGGAGGTGTTGGCAGGAGCAAAATAAAAAATACAGGGTTTAAGCTTTCCAATCCAAGCACACTGGGAGAAGATGAAATGGCGAATGATAAAGATGCGGAAATCGCAGATGCAAAAGCATTTGTGGAAGCGAACAACGTGGACACTCTCCGCGTTGGAGCAGTGGATATTGATGGCGTATGGCGCGGTAAACAGTTCGGCACTGAATATTTTCTGAATGCCGTCGCGAAAAACGGCACCAACATTGCAAACGTCCTGTTCGGTTGGGACGTCGCCGACGAAGTTGTGGAAGGTCTAGCTTACACCAATTGGGATACCGGTTATCCGGACATCAAACTTGTTCCCGACCTGCCTACGATGAAGCTCATTCCGTGGGAGGCGCGCACGGCTGCAGTATTCTGTGATATGCGGTCGATCGATGGTGATCCCCTGAATCTATCGCCGCGCGACATTCTCCGCAGTGCCGTGGACAAAGCCAATGGAATGGGGTTTGTGCCCAAGGCAGCCTATGAATTCGAGTTCTATCTTTTCAATGGCACCATTGCCGAACTCGCCGAAAATCAGTGGCGCGATCTGAAGCCTTTGCGCAAGAGCGGCTACTGTTACAGCATGCTTCATCACGCCGGCTCGGAAGACATTCTCGGCCAAATTCGCAATCAATTGCGTTCTGCTGGCATTGAAGTCGAGGCAACCATCAGCGAACACGGCCCGGGCCAACATGAAATTAATCTGAAGTATTCGGACGCTATTTCGGCCGCCGACAATGCGATTTTCGCAAAGTATGCCATCAAGGACATTGCTTCGAAGAACGGTTGCACCGCCACCTTTATGGCCAAGCCCAACGCGGTTTGGGCCGGCTCTTCCGGCCACATGCACATGAGCCTATCGGCCTTTGATGGAAAGCCTGCTTTTGCCAATAGCAACGATCCGAAGATGCTGTCGGAAATCGGAATGTCGTTCCTCGCCGGCATGAAAGAACTCTCCCGCGAGATGTCGGCGATTTATTTGCCGAACGTGAACTCCTACAAGCGGACCAACGGAGGATCATGGGCAGCAGCTAATTCTTCTTGGGGTGTCGACAATCGTACGACTTCGTTCAGGGCGATTCCTTCTTCGGGTCCGGCGGCGCGCGTCGAAAATCGCATTCCCGGTGCCGACACCAATCCGTACCTCGTCATTGCGACGAGTCTTCTCTCTGGTCTTTACGGCATCGAGAATGGCTTGAAAGCTGGTGAACCCTTCAAGGGGAACGCCTACCAGGCAACCGCCGCGCAAGCGCGACCACTCGCCGGCTCTCTTGAAGAAGCAATGGGCCTGTTCCAGCAGAGCAAGGTCGTTAGAGAGTTGTTTTCTGAGGATTTTGTCAATCACTACGTGCAAATGAAGAAATGGGAACTCCGTCGGACTAACACCCACATCACCGATTGGGAGTTGGGCCGCTATCTCGATATCATCTGACAGAGTAGCCGAAACGGCCCCGCCTTTGCGGGGCTGCCAAGCGCAAGGAAGGAGAAGAAAACTATGAGTAATGTAAGCGACGTGGCTAAAGCCTTCGACTATCATGGCGAAGCTCTCGACAACATTTTCGATACCTACGCCGAACTTCGTTCGAAGTGCCCTGTTGGTCGGAGTGAGCAACATGGCGGTTTCTGGTTCGTAACCAAGAGTGACGACATTTTTGCGGCCGAACAGGACCCTTCAACGTTCTCGGTTGGGCCGAGCATGATGTATCCGCCGGTTTCCGAGGTGCCGCTGCCGCCTATCGATATCGATCCGCCCGAGCATACCGCCTACCGCAAGATCCTGCTCCCGCTCTTCACGCCGCAGGAACTCAAGAAGCTCGAGGAACCAATTCGCAGGACAGCACAAAACCAGGCCCAGGAGTTCCTTAAGATGGGATCTGGAGCCGACGCCTCCTACGGATACGCTCGCCCCGTCCCGATGATCATCTTCGGCCGCCTTGCAGGCTATCCAGAGTCGGATTGGCCGAAATTCGACCAGTGGATCGATGACATCTTCTATGAGCGCATTCACAATGCGCCGAAGGCGGAAGCCGCGCAGCAGGCCGTCTATGACTACTTCGCGAATTTGTTGGACAACTGGAAAGACGACCCATCCTCGGCGACTCTCATCGATTACCTTTGCCGGGCCAAGATCGACGGCCGTCCGTTGAGCCGCGACGAACTGCTCCGCTATTGCTATCTCCTGTTCCTTGCAGGGCTCGATACGACGGCATGGGCCATTCGCTCGGGGCTGTGGTTCCTTGCCAACAACCCCGACGCGCAGAAGAAACTTCGCGATGATCCGAGTTTGATCCCACTTGCCTGTGAAGAGTTTCTGCGCTGCCTTTCGCCGGTGCAGGGCATGGCTCGCACATGCCTAAAGGACACTGTGATTCGCGGCCAGGAGATCAAGAAGGGCGAACGCGTCGTTCTTGTCTTCGGGGCAGGAAATCGGGACGAAGAAGTCTTCCCGAATCCCGACAAGATCGATATCGAGCGGCAGGAGAACCGCCATCTCGGCTTCGGCGGCGGCATTCATCGCTGCTTGGGCTCCAACCTGGGGCGTCGCGAGCTCGTTGTCGGAATCGAGGAATTCCTGAAGGCCGTACCCGAGTTCCGAGCTGCCGATCCTTCTCAGAAATGGCACGGCGTCGGCCCGCTCAATCTCACGTTCTAGGAAGGGATACCGAGATGAAAGTATCTATCAACGAAGGTCGTTGTCAGGGACATGCCCGGTGCATCTATTTTGCACCGGAGGTCTTCGAAATCGACGACGAGGGCTATGCCAAAATCAAGCCAGGCTTTGAAACCGTTCCTCCGGAGTTGGAGGACAAGGTTCGTAAGGCCTGTGCGAACTGTCCGGAACTCTCGATCATCGTGACCGAGTAACCGAGCGGGCTGGGACGTATGACGATGAAGCGAATTTTGATCGCGGACGGAAACATTCCAGCCGACCGCGCCGTTTTCACAAGATTCAACGGATGCGCCCCAAGTGGGATGTTCGATCAGCTGCTTCGCACGGGCTGGTCGAACATCGAAACAGAAATCTTGTATCCGACTGATGCAGATGCTGCTGCTTCTCTCCCGCTTGAGGCGTATGACGGCATTCTTATTACCGGCTCCAACTCAAATATCTACAAGCGGGAGCCCGGAACATTGCGGCAGATTGAATTCGCTCGCGAAGCGTTCAGATCAGGGACGCCAATGTTCGGAGTATGTTGGGGTCTTCAGTTGGCGACGGTCGCGTTGGGCGGTGACGTTGAGCCGAGTCGCAGTGAAAACTGTCGATGTGAAGCTCCTTTTGGAGAAGCAATCACGTTGGTCCAGGATGACACTGGTTGCATTCATCCGATGCATAAAGATCGTGCTAAAGTCTTTGATGCATTTGCATTTCATTCTGATCAAGTTTCGCGGCTGCCGCCAAACAGCACCATAACTGCGAGCAATAGAAATTTCATACAAGCCGCTGAGATACGTTCAGAGAAATCCGTTTTCTGGGGTCCAATACCATCCTGAGCTCAGCGGCGCTGGAATGGCTGGCTTTCTACGAGGATCGATCAACGAGCTTTATCAAGCGGGTCGGTACCATTCACTGGAAGAAATCGAGGCTGCGGCGGCCGCGATGGAAAGTTTTGCGCATGCTGTACCGATCGCTGAGGCCCATAGCCGTCATTTTGAGAAAATCGATCCAGCTCGCTTTGAATTCAGGCCACTTGAACTTATCAACTGGGTTGAAAAGCTCGTCATAGGGGCCGACAACGACCGGTGAGTGCAAAGGGCCGATGGCGCGCGTGATTTGGAGGATCAGTCAAAAATTTCGTGTACTTCTGCGGGCCATGATCTCTTGTCGCGATGGTTAGGTTGTTCTCCGCGGTGGGACGTTGCCAATACGGAACTGGGACAGTTAGGCAGTAGCTCATCCAGCTTCCGCAGACGGAAATAGAACGATAGGGATGATCTTGTGCGCTTGCCCAACGTTGCCATTGTTGCTGTTGACGGCTTCGGTCCCTATCAGATGGCCGTTCCGCTGGTAGTTTTTGGCAATTTTCTGCCTGGAGTCGAGCTCTTTAACCTAAAGATATGCGCTGGTGAGGTAGGTCCTCTGCGTTCCGGGCTCGGCTTGCAGATCGAAACAAGTGACGGTTTGGCTGAAATTGCGCATGCGGATATCGTGATAGTTCCATTCTGGCGGGACCCGCAGAAAGGCCACAACAAGCACTCCTAGACGCGGTTGGCCAAGCGCATGCGCGAGGGGCATGGATAATCGGCCTTTGTCTCGGCGCTTACATTCCCGCCTATGCTGGATTGTTGGACGGTAGTAGGGCTTCCACTCACTGGGAAGTCGAGCAAGATTTCTTATCGCGCTTCCCAAAGGCTGTTTTGGATCGAAACGCCCTCTTTATAGATGACAATGGCATAATCACTTCTGCAGGGACGGGTGCTGGAATGGATTGCTGCCTCTACGTTGTCCGCAAACTCTACGGCTCCACCATTGCAAACAGTGTTGCGAGAAGATTGGTCTTGCCGCCGCAAAGGGAAGGCACGCAGGTGCAACTGATAGAGAGGCCGGTTCCACCCGCTACGAAGGATGCGAGGATTTACCGCCTTCTCGATGAAGTGAGGATGAATTTACGCCGGGAGTACAGTATTGATGAACTCGCCAAGCGTACGTCGATGAGCAGGCGCAGTTTTACGCGTAACTTTTTTCGTGTCACGGGCATGTCCTTCGGCACTTGGTTGCGAGCAGAACGGATCAAGATTGGCAGGGAAATACTTGAAACGACCGATCACAACATAGATCGAGTGGCGGAAATCGCAGGATTTGGATCTACAGCCCTGTTTCGTCAGTATTTCAAGTCTGTTTTCGGATGTCCTCCAACAAAAATCCGTAGAAGAAACTCAGAAGCACCAAATGTGAGCGAGCTAGCCTCGTTGCAATGAGAGGCTTTCTCGGTCGGTTGTAGAAGTAGGGCGGCTGTTCGCTCTCTGTCCATCCCGGCGTGTGCACCCATTGGCGTCGCTGCCCCGCCGCCGCTTGATCCCCGTGAACACAAGGTACGTGGTGCGGCTGCCATCTGGCCCTAGAACGACGACAATTGGCCTGTCGCAAGCTTTTTCCGTAAGCGCTGTTTGAGGGCACGTCGGTTTAGGCTTGACGGAAGGGGATAACGTTGTTGCCGCGCATGAACGCGAGGGCACCTTCTGCCTCGATGGTTTTCACCGCTAAGTCACGCGCGACTGCATCGGATTCGAATTGCTCTTCCCAGACGTGACTGGTGTTGTTGTGGTCAACAACCTCAAGGGTCCAGGTCTTGTCGGTTTCCAGGCGGAAGATGTCGATTGAGAAGGAATAGCCATCAACGACGATCCTCTTGCTCTTGCCAGAAGTCACCAGATTGGGTTCATCGTCGTCGATCATGTCGCAGGCCCAGCTTAAGTAACGCGGCGAGTATGCCGTTGGAGTCCAGCTCGTCAAGCGGCTGGCATGGCGGCGCTTGTGAAGTTCCAGGGCAGCAATTCATCGATCCGGCTTTGTTTGTGGCCATTGACGATGGCGGTGAGCGTCGTGGTCAAGTAGGCCTGTGGATCGACGGCATTGAGCTTGCAGGTCTCAATGAGCGAGGCGATGGTCGCCCAGTTCTCTGCTCCGGCATCATGACCAGCAAAGAGTGCGTTCTTCCGATTAAGGGCAATCGGACGGATGGTCCGCTCTACGCTGTTGTTGTCGATCTCGATGCGGCCGTCGGTCAGGAAGAGCTTCAAACCATCCCAGTATTTGGCGATATAGGCCAAAGCGTCGCCAAGCGGAGATTTGGTTGCGACGCGGGCACGATGATGCGCGAGCCACGTTTGCATGTCGGCAACCAGCGGTGCTGATCGTTCCTGTCGTCCGGCGAGGCGAGCCTCCGGATCAAGGCCTCGCAGCTCGGTCTCGATCCGATACAGCTCACCGATCCGTTTGACGCCTTCCTCCGCAATCGGGGCTGCTCCGTTGCGGGTAATCTCCACCAGCTTGCGCCGAGCATGGGCCCAGCAGTAGGCAAGCCGAATATTCTGACGAATCCGGTCTGGTGCGACCAGCCTGTTGTACCCGCATAACCATCGACTTGCAGAACGCCGGAGAAGCCCTGCAATATCCATTCGGCATGAATGCCACCGCGACCAGGCGCGTAGGTGAATGCGACACCTGGCGGAGCACCGCCAAGGGCGATCATCTCGCGCCAGCGCAGAAGTATCCGGTCTTGGTCTTGCGGGAACCTGGATCAAGAACCGGAGCACGAGTCTCGTCCATGAACAGCTTGGCTGAACGCTTCAGGTCGGCGATCAACGCATCGAAGACGGGACGCAGTTCATAGGCTGCCCGACCGACCCAGTCAGCGAGCGTGGATCGGTCGAGGTCAATGCCCTGGCGGCTCATGATCTGCGCCTGCCGATAGAGCGGAAGATGATCGGCATATTTGGAGACCAGCACATGGGCGACGGTCGCTTCCGTCGGCAGCCCAGCCTGGATAAGGCGAGCCGGGGCTGGAGCCTGAACGACACCGTCAGTGCAGGCACGGCACGCGTACTTGGGGCGACGGGTGACGATGACACGGAACTGCGCCGGGACCACATCAAGCCGCTCGGAGACATCCTCGCCAATGCAATGCAGGCAAGCGCCGCAGTCGCAAGTCAGGCTTTCCGGCTCGATCACCTCTTCGACACGGGGAGATGCTGGAAGGGAGCCGCGATTGATTGCGCGCGGCTTGCTGATCCTGTTTCCTCCAGGAGCGTCCGCCTCATCCTCAGCATGGATCACGGCCATAGCCGTCTCCAGGTCTTCCAGCGCCAAGTCGAATTGATCGGGATCGGTCTTCTCAGATTTGCGTCCGAAGGCGGCCTGCTTAAATGCTGCGACCAGCTTCTCAAGCCGTTCGATCCGCTCATCCTTGCGGGCGATATGCTCGTCTTTGCTGGCTATCGCGGAGTCTTTGGCCACCTCGCGCCTGCGCCGCAATCAGCATCGCCTTCAGGGCGGCAACATCATCGGGAAGGTCGGCGGCATCAAGCATGGCCGGAAGCTACCAAATCCCGAGCCGACTTGCCCTCGGAATTTGCGGTGCTGAGTCATCGTGCCGCAGCTATTCGATGGCCTCCGGCGTCCTCGTCTGGACGGCATGAACCCGCCGCCAATCGAGTCCCGCAAACAGGGCTTCGAATTGGGCGTGGGTGAGCGTCATTAGACCATCTTTGATGCTGGGCCAGGTGAACGTGTGCTCTTCTAGCCGTTTGTAGGCCATGACGATCCCGGACCCATCCCAGTAGATGAGCTTCAAACGGTCCGCCTTGCGTGACCGGAACACGAAAACCGTTCCGGTGAACGGGTCCTTGTGCAGTTCATTCTTCACCAGCGCCGCCAAGCCATCGTGACCCTTGCGGAAATCTACGGGTTTGGTCGCCATCATGATCCGCACGCGGTTTGACGGAAAGATCATGTTGCCGCCGCCAAGGCGCGGGCGATGGAAGCGATCCGGGACGCAGACGCACCTTCCTCAAGACGGATCGTTACAGCGCCAACAACGATCTCGGTCCGGGAGACGGCTTTGACCGTCGGCGGCTCCAGCGCGGGTGTCCCGACAACCACGGCCGCAAACTGGGGTCTGAGTAGCAACGGAACAGAAAACCTACATAAGGATTTCAAGGCTCTTCGTCCGGATCGACATTTTTCGGATCGCGTAGCGGCCTGAGTTCGCCTCGGGCCACGAATTCTGGGAGCGTAAATGCGTATCGGCCGACCATGTTGACATGTCTGAAGCCGAGCGGCGACAAGCGCGCGACATCCTCCGGCCTGACATCGTACCTTTCGACTACGAGTTGGTTGAGGGCGGCATCCGTGTAGATGGTGTTCCACAGCACGACGAGATTGACGACCAGACCGAGTGCTCCGAGCTGGTCTTCCTGACCTTCACGATAGCGCTGGCGCAATTCGCCGCGCTTTCCATGGAAGATGACGCGGGCGAGCTGATGGCGTCCTTCACCGCGATTGAGCTGGATGAGAATACGGCGCCTGTAGCTTTCATCGTCGATGAATCGCAGAAGATAGAGGGTCTTGATGAGGCGGCCGAGTTCCTGCAGGGCGCGAGCAAGACGGGTTGGCCGGTCATTGGTCTGAAGGGTCCGGGTGAGGCCAGCGGCCTGTACAACACCGAGTTTGAGGGAGCCAGCAAGCCGCAACAGATCGTCCCAATGGTCGGCGATCAGCTTCATGTTGATCCTGTTCGACGCGATATTGTCGAGGATGCCGTAGTCGGCTTTAGCATCGACGCGCCAGAATCTCGCGCCGCCGACATCTGCAATGCGAGGGCTGAACTGGTACCCGAGCAGGTAGAATATGCCGAAGATGGTGTCGGTATATCCAGCCGTGTCGGTCATGATTTCTGTCGGCTGAAGCTCGGTCTCCTGTTCCAGCACGATGGCGAGCAGATTGAGGCTGTCGCGCAGGGTGCCGGGAACGGTCATGGCGTTAAGGCCAGTGAACTGGTCCGAGGCGAGGTTGTACCAGGTGACACCGCGCTCCTGCCCAAAATATCGCGGATTGGGGCCGGAATGAATGGTGCGGACCGGCACGACAAACCGCAATCCATCGGCGGAAGCCACTTCGCCGCCGCCCCATTTCCTCGCCAACGGGATGGCGTTTTGCGCCGCGACCAGGGCGGCGTTTGCAGCGATCAGCGTCTCGGCGCGCAGGAAGTTTTGCTTGACCCAACTGAGCCGCGAGCGTCGAAGTGCCGGGACATCGAGGCGTACCAGCGGCTCGAATCCAGTATTGGTCGCTCGGCGACAAGAACGGCGCAGATGCTGGTTGCGATGTTTTCTGCGCGGGAACCGCCCTCGCTGGCGTGGGTAAAGAGATCGGCAAAGCCGGTTCTCGCATGCAATTCCATGATCAGTTCGGGCAGATCGAGCCGAGGCAGACGCGCGTCGATCGCGGCGCGCAGCGCGGTGAGGCTGGCGTTCCTCGATCTTTCCAGGCGTTCGACAGGTCAGAATCTTCCGAGGTATTGATGATGGTGACGGCTGGGTTCATCGGGACACGATCGGCGGTTTCCCGATAGGCGAGGTCCAGCCGGCTCGACAAACGCCCGAGTTCTTCGTCAGCGATGGTGGAGACGCCGACGGTACGGCAGACCGTCGGACGAGCCGCTTCCCATGCCGGACCTGATAGCAGCCCCTTGCGCGGATCGGCATACCGCAATGAGCGAACCGGAAAGATGTCGCGCCGGCGAATAGCGCGGCGAAGCTCATCGAGAATGCAGAGCCGGTATCCTGTCAGATCGACAGCCCCGTCGACGGTCTTTAGTTGAGTAAGCCATGCCTTCGGCGCAAAGGCTGTCGGCGGTGGACCTGTGCGTTTGCGGCCGGAATGAACGGCACGAAGATAGTCGATCGCCTCCAGCAAAGGCCGGCCAGCGGGGGCAGCACCAAGATCGAGGCTGGCGAGCAGCCCCGGCGTATAGGCAATCTTCCGATTGTGTTTCCTGGGTTCGGTAAAATAGGTGTCGTCATGGGGCTCGGCGAGTACGCCGACGCGCTCGACCGCCATCGAGCGTATTCCTGTCAATCAGCTCGAAGATCGCAGCGCGAACGGCGCCGTCGGGCGTTTCGGGATCGAGGATGACAATTGCCGCGTCCCGCAACTTCAGCGCTGCGGCGTCGAGATCACGCAGCGACCGTAACCTGGCCTGTTTGGCGGCCGAAGACGCCTCCGACACCATCGATGTCGTGACCGCATCAAACAGATCGATGACATCGTCTCCAGCCGAAGCCTCAAGGGTTCGGATGAAGGCCAGCAGAGTTGCGGCGCGTCGATCATCCGGCAGTCGCGAAACGGCCTGAGCCTTGCGGCGCTGGCAAACCGCGCCAGCGCCATGACCCTGCCCGGCGGCAAGCGATCGATTGAGGGCAACCCGCTGGCAAGGGTCCGAATCTCCTCCAGTCGCCCGAGGGCACGGCTGATCTCAGCCGCGCGGACGTAGGGACGCGTCAGGCGGGAACCGCGACCAGGACGGCCGCGCTGGGCTCTGGTGCATCGCCCCGATCAGCAATTTATGCAGCCGGCTGTTCGCCCGCGTGCGAACCCTTGCCACGGCTCTTTCCAGCACAGACAGGCAGCGCCAGCAGCACCGGCTTCCAGCAACCATGCGACGGCACGGTCGAAGAGCGCCGAGGGTCGATCCGATCCCGTCCAGCACAGGGCGTAAAGAAAGCGGTTGAGCCGAAACGCGACGCCGTAATTGGTGTAGGTCCGGTAGCCATAGTGCTGACGAATGCGGAGCGCATGTCGCCAGCGTCCTTCACTGCGCACATATTCTGCAATCAGGCGCTCGGGATCGGAGAACGAAAGCTGGCGCCCGGTGAAGCGCAGCGCGGTGGCAGGAACCTGACCTGGATCTTCGAGAAACATCAGGCATCCTCAACGATCCGAGCTGGACAGCCACGCCGAGCCGATGTGATCGCCGCGATGCGTCGCGACAGATCCGCGATCGACGTCATCGAGATGGAAATAGCG
>NZ_CP062116.1:0-74540 GCF_014843375.1 Aminobacter sp. SR38 | reverse complement strand
TGTAGAACTGACCGGGCGGGGTTTAGCGTCACGCCGCACAAGGCTATGTTTCCGGACATCGCCAAGTCGCTGAAGCTAAAGGTGGAAAGCCGTCTGCCTGCGATCCGCATCACTGACCTTTGCTCGAGGTTGACGCCCGAACGGAATTTTCGAACGCCTTTACCCATTTGCGCAGCGGTCGGACGGCCGACAACAAGCGCTCCTCACCGCCATCCTGGCGGACGGCATCAATCTCGGTCTCACGAGAATGGCGGACGTTTCCCCCGGCATTACGATGCGCCAACTCGCCTGGGCGCACGACTGGCATATTCGCGAGGAAGGTTACACGGCCGCGCACGCCATTCTCGTCAACGCCCAGAGGCAATTGCCTCTGGCAAGCTTGTGGGGCGATGGAACAACGTCATCCTCCGATGGCCAGTATTTTCCGGCGGGCGGACACGCCGAGGCGATCGGCGACCTCAACGGCCGCTATGGTCCCAACCCCGGCGCCAAATTCTACCGGTTCACCTCTGACCAGTACGGCGCTTTCTACATCATCGCCATGAATGCCAATGCGAGCGAAGCCATCTATGTCCTCGATGGACTGCTCTATCATGGCAGCGATCTCGCCATCGAAACCCACTATGTCGATACCGGCGGGGTAAGCGATATGAGCTTCGCCCTTTGCCATCTCGTTGGTTTCCAGATTGTGCCTCGGCTGCGCGGTCTCAAGGATCGCAAGCTCTATCTTCCCGGGCGACGCGCCTCCCGAAAACCTGGCGCCGCTCGTTGGCGAGCACATCAACGTCGAGCGGATCAAGGCAAACTGGAACGACATCCTGCGGCTGGTCACGACGATCCGTTCCGGGCAGGTTCGGCCTTCGACGGTGTTGGCAAAGCTGTCCGCATTCCCACGCCAGAACGGACTGGCGTTGGCGCTACGCGATCTCGGTCGCATCAATCGGTCCATCTTTCTGCCCCAGTGGTGGCAGAACCCCGAAATGCGCAGGAACGCGACGGTCGGCCTCAACAAGAGCGAATCCCAGAACACCTTGGCCCGCGCACTGTTCTTCAATCGCCTCGGAGAATTGCGCGACCGGACTTTCGAGAGCCAGTTCTACCGAGCATCTGGACTGAACCTGCTAATCAACGCCATCGTCTACTGGAACACACTCTATCTCGAACCGGCGTTCGCCGAGCTCAACCGAGATGGCATTCCCACGCCGCTTGACATCATCAAACACATTACCCCACTCGGCTGGCAGCACATCAGTCTCACCGGCGATTACATCTGGACCCCAACAGACGGCGTTGATCTCAGGCCATTGCGGCGCGAAACATCTATCCTCGCAGCGTGATCACCATACGTTCTCAAAGTCGGACAGGTCCAACACTTTCGTGTCGTGACGCCATCTTGGCGAGGTGATAAAGAGAGCAGCGAAGCTTGCGGTTGATGGAAACACATACATTCGCGAAGCGGCAGAAACCGATGAAGAATTGCAGTTGGAAACCTCCCGTCTGAAAGCGAAAAGGAAGCAGAAAAAGAACCGGAGAAGGCGGAGATAGCCGCTGGCTGCCTTCCGTCGAAACGCGGAGTGCTGCGCCGATCGGATCGACCGATCGCCACAGCTTATGAAAGAAGGGGCATAGCCCCCCTCTCAATCTCACCCCATGAGGGCAGGGCGGTTCGCCCCTCCCTCAAACACCCTCCCATGGGAAGGAGGGACGGTTCCCTCCTCCTTCCCAAACCCTTCCACCTCTCCCTGGACGGTGGGAAACGATGCCCGCGGATTCGCCAGCATCAAGAGAATCAGTCATTGATGATGAGTGCCGGAAATGTGCGTATGCCGGCCTCGATGATGCGATTGCGCTTGTGCGACAATGCGATCCCACAGGCCACGGGTTTAAAAAAACCTTACGAAGCAAGCGCTTGTCTTGTCGTGACCGGTTCGCTTGAAGCTGTAACTCGGAAAATTTCCCGAATCATTTTGCTTTATCAAGCAAATCGGTTAGCGTTTGCGGCTAACGCGATTGCGAGTCGTGTGTGATTTGAAACGAGGAGAAACCCCAACCCGGAAGTAAACCCCGACGCAGCAAGCTACATCGGGGGGAAAGGAAACGATCTTAGAAGCGATTGGCGTCGCTCCGAGAGACCTCAAAAACTCAAGTCTCAATCTAAGGCTCCTTTCCCTCACTGTCAATATCGAGCGCAGCTTTTGCGAACGGGTGAGCTTTGCCCGGATTTCAGAAAGGAATCCGATGCAAACCATCGCCAGCGAGGACACCGGCACCACTTCGCACTACGCCGGAGCACTGGTGCATGCCCTTCTCGCATCTAAGTCGCCGAGGACCGTCAAGCCGAGGCCTTCCGCTATTGCAGTCGGGATCGAGTTTGGAAGAACTCCACGCCTCGATACGAACGGCCTCGCTATCGTCGATGCGGAAAGCAGGTCTTTGAGGCAGCAAGGCGAGAGCGGGCCCGAACGCCGCTTGATGTCTTGCCCATAGCGCTGTCAGAGAAGGCCGTCTACGAGGACCTGTGGAAAACTCTCCGCGCGGGCCGAGAGGCCGCTGGAAAAAGCCTGTCTCAAAACTGACGTTTTTGGTATGTTGTTTTTGCGACGGGTTTTCAGACAGATTCGGGAGGTGAAATGACGCGCACTCATGTCATTTTCAGAAGGTGACTGCACGGAATATCAAGAGTCGGCTGCACAGTCTTTTCTGATCTGTGGTCGTCTCAGAAAACGGAAAATAAAGCACGCTAAGCTGTGGAAGCCCCTGCCAAGCTCGTTCCACCTTGCAACGACGCAATCAGCGGACACGAAACATTCCCCTGCCGCGAATGGCAGGCGCACACCAGGTCAGACAGCACAGCCTCCATGCGCGCCAAATCGGCCATCTTCTCGCGCACGTCTTGGAGCTTGTGCTCGGCCAGGCTGCTGGCCTCCTCGCAGTGGGTGCCATCGTCGAGCCGCAACAGCTCGGCAATCTCGTCCAGACTGAACCCCAGCCGCTGTGCCGATTTCACGAATTTCACCCGAACCACGTCCGCCTCCCCATAGCGGCGGATGCTGCCGTAAGGCTTGTCCGGTTCCGGCAACAGGCCCTTGCGCTGATAGAAGCGGATTGTCTCCACGTTGACCCCGGCCGCCTTGGCAAAAACGCCAATGGTCAGGTTTTCCAAATTATTTTCCATATCGCTTGACTCCGTACATGAGTACGGAAGTAAGGTTACGCTATCCAATCCAAATTCAAAAGGGCCAACGTATGTCTGAACCACAAAACGGGCGCGGTGCGCTCTTCGCCGGCGGGCTGGCCGCCATTCTTGCATCGACCTGCTGCCTGGGGCCGCTAGTACTGGTCGCCCTGGGCTTCTCCGGTGCTTGGATCGGCAACCTGACGGTGCTGGAACCCTATCGACCGTTGTTCATCGGCGCGGCGCTAGTGGCGCTGTTCTTCGCCTGGAAGCGGATTTACCGGCCCGTGCAGGCATGCAAGCCAGGTGAGGTCTGCGCGATTCCGCAGGTGCGCGCCACCTACAAGCTGATTTTCTGGATCGTGGCCGTGCTGGTCCTGGTCGCGCTTGGATTTCCCTATGTCGTTCCATTTTTCTATTAACCAGGAGTTCATCATGAAGAAACTGTTTGCCTCCCTTGCCCTCGCCGCCGCTGTTGCCCCGGTGTGGGCCGCCACGCAGACGGTCACCTTGGCCGTTCCTGGCATGACCTGCGCGACTTGTCCTATCACCATTAAAAAGGCCTTGAGCAAGGTCGACGGTGTTAGCAAGACCGAGGTCGACTTCTCAACCAAGCTTGCCGTCGTAACGTTTGACGATGCGAAGACCAACGTCCAGGCGCTTAGCAAGGCGACGACGGATGTAGGCTACCCATCTGAGCTGAAGAAGTAAGGCAACAAATAACGGCAGCATCGCTAGAACCACGGCAGAGATGCCGCTCAGGCGATTCTGCCGGTCGTCATCGCGTGAGCAGCCTGTAAACGACCCACGGAGCCTGTTCCCTGAAGCGCACAACCGATTCAGTGACCGAGGCGTCGTACTAGTTGGCTTGGGCACAACGGATAAAGAGAGAGCGGAATGCAAGAGTTAAACGAAGTTGGTTTGAGCGTGGCGGGAATGACTTGCCCAAGTTGTACAAGGCACGTTGAGGACGCGCTGCTGGCGGTCCCCGGCGTAACGCGAGCGGCTGTCGATTATCCATCGAACAAGGCGCAAGTCACAGGCAATAGGCTTGACGTGTCCGCGCTCGTAGCAGCAGTGGGCGCCCTTGGTTACGGTGCTACGCCTACAGACGAATTTGAAAGCAAAGAGCGCAGTGTTGAACAGCCAGGACCCTTGGCAAAGCCGCCCAGTGGCTGAGCGGCGAGCGCGCGGTGGAGAAACCGGCAGGTCAGCTGCATGTGGCGATCATCGGTACTGGCGGCGCCGCTGTGGCAGCAGCGCTGAAGGCAGCTGAAAACGGTGCCCGTGTCACCCTGATCGAGCGGGGAACTATCGGCGGCACCTGCGTCAACGTGGGCTGCGTCCCTTCTAAGATCATGATTCGGGCAGCGCATATCGCTCATCTGCGACGCGAAAGTCCTTTGACGTGGGACTGTCGGCAACGCCC
Source organism: Aminobacter sp. SR38 (assembly GCF_014843375.1). Classification (NCBI taxonomy): domain Bacteria; kingdom Pseudomonadati; phylum Pseudomonadota; class Alphaproteobacteria; order Hyphomicrobiales; family Phyllobacteriaceae; genus Aminobacter; species Aminobacter sp. SR38. The sequence continues at coordinate 69,936 of NZ_CP062116.1, read as the reverse complement.
CCAGTTGTCCTGCGTGACCGTCTGCTGGCGCAACAGCAGGCCCGTGTGGACGAGCTGCGTCATGCTAAATATGAAAGCATCCTCGAAAGCAATCCGTCGATCAATCTGGTGCGAGGCAGCGCCCGATTCAAGGATGGCCAAACGCTTATCGTGGAAGCGGCAGAAGGTGACACTCGCGAAGTGGCCTTCGATCGCTGTCTCATTGCCACTGGTGCAAGCGCTGCCATCCCGCCGTTGCCTGGTCTTGCAGGAACGCCATATTGGACGTCCACCGAAGCCCTGGTTAGCGAAGCCATTCCTAAACGGCTGGCAGTAATTGGCGCCTCGGTCGTAGCACTGGAACTGGCACAAGCGTTTGCGCGCTTGGGCAGCGAGGTGACGGTCCTGGCCCGGCGCACCTTGTTTGCCAGTGACGACCCTGCCATTGGCGAGGCCGTGACTGCAGCTTTCCGTGCGGAAGGCATCACGGTGCTGACACAGACGCAGGCGAGTGCCGTGACCTATTGCGACCGCCAATTCATCCTGACGACCGCGCAGGGCGAGTTAAAGGTGGATCAATTGCTTGTTGCCACCGGCCGCACGCCAAATACCGCAAGCCTGAATCTCGAGCGCGCAGGTGTGACGTTTGACCTCGCAACATCGCATCCTGATCGATCAAGGCATGCGCACGAGTGCTTCGAACATTTACGCAGCTGGCGACTGCACTGACCAGCCTCAGTACGTCTACGTTGCAGCCGCGGCTGGTACCCGGGCTGGCATTAATATGACCGGCGGCGACGTAAAGCTCGATCTCGACGCCATGCCGGCAGTCGTGTTCACCGATCCGCAAGTTGCCACGGTAGGCTACAGTGAAGCAGAGGCCCAGCGCATTGGTCTGCAAACCGAAAGCCGTACGCTCACGCTCGACAATGTGCCGCGTGCACTCGCCAACTTCGATACCCGCGGCTTTATCAAGCTTGTTGCTGAGGCAGGGTCCGGACGCATTCTCGGAGTCCAGGCTGTGACACCGGAAGCAGGCGAAATCATCCAGACTGCCGCGATTGCCATCCGGGCCCGCATGACCGTCCAGGATCTGGCTAACCAGCTTTTCCCTTACCTCACCATGGTTGAAGGTCTCAAACTGGTGGCACAGACTTTTTCGAAGGATGTGACACAGCTATCGTGCTGTGCCGGCTAAACCTTGGGCACCAAAACAGGGACAGAGGAGTTTTTATGTTTTGTGACATCAGACTTAAATTACGCCGTGTACGCGCGTGCTTGACGATCGTACTGGCAAGTACCGCAACGTTAGGCATGCCAAACCAAGCGTTGGCGGCTTATGATTTTCTAAGCTCGGCGCCGCGATTGAAACATTGTCGCCAGAGACCGTCAGTGATTGGGAAAAGAAGGCCAGGGCTGGCGATGCCATGGCTCAGAACATCATGGGTCTTGCGTACAAATGCGGTATGGGCGTAAAGCAAAACCACGCGGCATCGATCCAGTGGTTCCGCAGGGCGGCCGAGCAGGGTGAAGCCGATGCACAGTTCAACCTCGGGCGCCTCTACGGAAGTGAAGTCGACGGTATGTATAAGAATGGGCGTGCGGCTCCTGCCAACGATGCAGAGGCTTTCAAGTGGTACCGCCTCGCTGCCGAGCAGGGACACACGCAGGCTCAAGTCAGGCTGGCCCAGCTGTTTGCAAAGGGTCTTACCGACATCGCGCCCGACCAGGTGCAGGCATACCAGTGGATGAGTCTGGCCGCAGCGTCGGGAGAACCGACAGCAGCAAAAGTCGTTGCAGACTATGCAGCTCAAATGAAGCCCGAACAGTTACAGCAAGCCCAGCTGCTGGCCGAGGAATGGCAACGCCGGCAAGGCACAAAGTAATTCGTCTTTGTTAAGCGCAGGACGTAACCGCCGAGTAAGGTTTATCCCGGTTGATCGCTGCCCGATATAACAGGTGGAAAATGGACAAGACTATTTATTCCAAAAAGATTGCCGAAAGCCTTTCATCTGGCAATCATCCTAAAGAGTTCGCAACGCTCTTTGTCGCGCTGCTCCGACAGCTAGCGATGGGGGGACCTGTATCACGCGAAAAGCTCGCCGGCGCACTCGGATGGTCTGGAGCGAGAGTTGCAACGGTACTTGAGCAGGCACCTGGTACGGAATATGACGACGAGGCCAATATCATTGGACTGGGGCTGACACTACGTGAAACCTCTCACGTTTTTGAGGTGGATGGCCGTCATTTGTACACATGGTGTGCGCTGGACACCTTGATGTTTCCCGCCTTGACCGGCAAGATTGCCCGTGTCACTTCCCGCTGCGCCGCCACCGGTAGGCCGATCACTCTCACCGTTGCACCAGAAGCAGTGCTTCATGTCGAACCGGCAGAAGCAATGGTTTCACTGCGAACTCCGGATACTTCGCCCGACATTCGTTGTTCGTTTTGCTGTCATGTGCATTTCTTTGCGTCTCCGTCTATTGCAAATTCGTGGGCTTCGACCCACCAAGGGATTGAGGTCGTGCCTGTCGAGAGTGCGTTCGACCTTGGTCATGATGTCGCGCTTAAGCTGCTAGAGGACTGCGAGGAAAGCCCAGTATGAATGCGTACTCGATATCGAAGCTGGCTGATGATGCTTGCGTCAGCGTGCATGTCGTGCGCGACTACATGATACGCGGCTTGTTGCACCCTGCTCGGCGAACCGAAAGTGGCTATAACATTTTCGATGACAAAACACTCGGAAGGCTGCGGTTTCTCCGCGCAGCCTTCGAGTCCGGAATTGGGCTCGACGAACTGGCGCGACTTTGCAAAGCATTGGACGCAGACGATAGCGAAAGCCTGGACCGATGCGTCGAGCGCGTGCGATGGAAGATCGACGTGCGTCGAACAGTTTTGACTGTCGTCGAGGCCTCTTTGAATGAAATGGCGGCCGGTGCAGCTACTTGAGGTCCGGCCGGTAAAAGCGTTGGAATTAGCCACTTCGTATATAATATATTGATTAATATAGCTTTTTCGATGAATGTTTGACTAAAGCCTTTATCGCGACAGTGACTCCTGAAGCTGCTTAAACTGCCCCTGAATCACCGCTTTTTCCTGAAGAATCAACTTGTTCTCATCGGACAGAACTTCCGCTCTATTCTGAGAGGCTTTCAGATCCGTTTTGGTGACCTCTAATGCTTGGGATAGTACGGCCACCTGCTTATCGGCATCTGCTTTCTGGCTTGCGAGTGCGGCAATATTATCCGCCAATTGTTTGCTTTCATGCTTCCGCTCCCGGTTTTTTGCCGAGGCGTCGTTAAGTTGATGCTCCAAGTTCTGGATATCGGCCACTTGCCTATCCAAGGTGCTTTGTGCATCGCATTGGCCTGTTCGAGCTCATGCGTTTGTCGTTGTAATTGCGCATTAGTGTCTATCAGCTCGGACGCTCTTGACTCGGCTTGGATGAGCCGGTTTTGCAGGTCTTGAATCTGGTCTTTCAGGCCCCGGTTAACCATCTGGAATTGCTCGCGCTCCTGCTGCCGGTCTTCGGCGGTGCGTTGCTGGTAGGGGGCACCTCAGAAAACGGAAAATAAAGCACGCTAAGCTGTGGAAGCCCCTGCCAAGCTCGTTCCACCTTGCAACGACGCAATCAGCGGACACGAAACATTCCCCTGCCGCGAATGGCAGGCGCACACCAGGTCAGACAGCACAGCCTCCATGCGCGCCAAATCGGCCATCTTCTCGCGCACGTCTTGAGCTTGTGCTCGGCCAGGCTGCTGGCCTCCTCGCAGTGGGTGCCATCGTCGAGCCGCAGCAACTCGGCGATTTCATCCAGGCTGAAGCCCAACCGCTGGGCCGATTTCACGAATCGCACCCGTGTCACGTCCGCCGCGCCATAGCGGCGAATGCTGCCATAGGGTTTGTCCGGCTCGGGCAACAAGCCCTTGCGCTGATAGAACCGGATGGTCTCCACGTTGACGCCGGCTGCCTTGGCAAAAACGCCAATGGTCAGGTTCTCCAAATTATTTTCCATACCGCTTGACTCCGTACATGAGTACGGAAGTAAGGTTACGCTATCCAATTCAAATTCGAAAGGACAAGCCGAGGAAGGTAGCGGACGACTCATTGGGGTACAGGCAGTGGCCCCGGAAGCGGGCGAGCTGATCCAGACGGCGGTGCTCGCGATCCGTAACCGCATGACCGTACAGGAACTGGCTGACCAGTTGTTCCCCTACCTGACGATGGTCGAGGGGCTGAAGCTCGCGGCGCAGACCTTCACCAAGGATGTCAACAATTGTCCTGCTGCGCAGGATGAAAGGAGATGGAACCATGAAGCTCGCCCCATATATTTTAGAACGTCTCACTTCGGTCAATCGTACCAATGGTACTGCGGATCTCTTGGTCCCGCTACGGGAACTCGCCAAGGGGCGTCCGGTTTCACGAACGACACTTGCCGGGATTCTCGACTGGCCCGCTGAGCGAGTGGCCGCCGTACTCGAACAGGCCACCAGTACCGAATATGACAAAGATGGGAACATCATCGGCTACGGCCTCACCTTGCGCGAGACTTCGTATGTCTTTGAAATTGACGACCGCCGTCTGTATGCCTGGTGCGCGCTGGACACCTTGATATTTCCGGCGCTGATCGGCCGTACAGCTCGCGTCTCATCGCATTGCGCTGCAACCGGAGCACCCGTTTCACTCACGGTTTCACCCAGCGAGATACAGGCTGTCGAACCTGCCGGCATGGCGGTGTCCTTGGTATTGCCGCAGGAAGCAGCCGACGTTCGTCAGTCCTTCTGTTGCCATGTACATTTCTTTGCATCTGTCCCGACGGCGGAAGACTGGGCCTCCAAGCATCAAGGATTGGAAGGATTGGCGATCGTCAGTGTCCACGAGGCTTTCGGCTTGGGCCAGGAGTTTAATCGACATCTGTTGCAGACCATGTCATCTAGGACACCGTGATCGGATATCGACCCAATGTTCTACGGCACCGGCATCGGATCTGCAGCGCGCGGATTGAACTCGGCGAAACGGTATATGCATTGCCGTGAACCGACCAAAAGGAGGTGTTCGATGAACGCCTACACGGTGTCCCGGCTGGCCCTTGATGCCGGGGTGAGCGTGCATATCGTGCGCGACTACCTGCTGCGCGGATTGCTGCGGCCAGTCGCCTGCACCACGGGTGGCTACGGCCTGTTCGATGACGCCGCCTTGCAGCGACTGTGCTTCGTGCGGGCCGCCTTCGAGGCGGGCATCGGCCTCGGCGCATTGGCGCGGCTGTGCCGGGCGCTGGATGCGGCGAACTGCGATGAAACTGCCGCGCAGCTTGCTGTGCTGCGTCAGTTCGTCGAACGCCGGCGCGAAGCGTTGGCCAATCTGGAAGTGCAGTTGGCCGCCATGCCGACCGCGCCGGCACAGCATGCGGAGAGTTTGCCATGAACAGCCCCGAGCGCATGCCGGCCGAGACGCACAAACCGTTCACCGGCTACCTGTGGGGCACGCTGGCCGTGCTGACTTGCCCTGCCACCTGTCCATCCTCGCTGCCGTGCTGGCCGGCACAACCGCCGGTGCATTCCTTGTCGAGTATTGGGTCATCACGGCGCTCGGTTTGACCGGCCTGTTTCTTCTGTCACTGGCGCGGGCGTTGCGGGCATTCAGGGAAAGATCATGAGCGCTTCCCGGCCGGATGGATGGACTACGGCGGAGGGCCCAAGCGTTCGAGCGCGGGCAAGGCTTTCTGTTCGCAAAGCCGATGCCGGCGGCGGCATTCGCCGTCTTCGTCAGTCAATGGAGGGGTGCCACCATGAATGCAAATGATCCGACCGCCACCAGTTGCTGCGTGTGCTGCAAGGAAATTCCGCTCGATGCCGCCTTCACACCGGAAGGCGCGGAGTACGTCGAGCACTTCTGCGGGCTGGAGTGTTATCAACGTTTCCAGGCGCGGGCCAGCACTGCGACCGAAACGAGCGGCGAACCGAACGCTTGCGGTTCGCCGCCGTCAAATTGAGACAAACCACGCTTTCGCTACGTCGCCTCATGTCGGCATCAAATTCGGCTGAGTAGCTTCTCGCCATCTGGACGTAGCTCGCCCTTGGGTGAAATATGCCGATACAGGGTCTGCCGCGTGATGCCAAGTTCCTGGCACAGGTCGCCGACCTTGGTCTCTGACTGCCCCATTGCCGCCATCGCCAGCCGCAGCTTGGCGGCGGTCATCTTGAACGGCCGGCCGCCTTTCCGGCCGCGTGCCCGTGCTGAGGCCAGGCCCGCCACGGTGCGCTCGGCGATCAACTCGCGCTCGAACTCGGCCAGCGCGGCGAAGATACCGAAGACCAGCTTGCCGGCGGCGGTCGTGGTGTCAATGGCCGCGCCGTGCCCGGTCAGCACCTTGAGGCCGATGCCGCGTCCGGTCAGGTCATGGACGGTATTGATCAGATGGCGCAGGTCGCGCCCGAGCCGATCCAGTTTCCAAACGACCAACGTGTCGCCTGGCCGTAGTGCCTTCAGACAGCTCGCCAGACCGGGACGATCCTCGCGTTTTCCGGACGCTTGGTCTTCATAGAGATGCGCCGGATCAACACCGGCCGCGACCAGCGCATCGCGCTGCAAGTCCGTCGCCTGGGAGCCATCCGCCTTCGATACTCGCATGTAGCCAATCAGCATCTTGTACCTGTCACATATACGTTCGATTATGTGACAGTTTGCATCGGGAAGCTCTGCACGTCAAAATTTGTCACTTAACCCGTCATTCTGTCTAAGGCATGCAAAGGGTAGGCTAGGCTCATAATGTGACAGAAATTCCGGGGGGATGCCTTCCTTCGCGAAGGTGGCGCGCAACTGTTCCAAGGAAGCGGGGTCGCGCCGACCATAGGAAGCCAACGCGAACAGCGAGCGTGCCGTCTCGGGGTTGTGTCGTGCTTCAATGATGGCCTCATCAATGGCCTGGATTGCACGCTGCCAGTGATCGACGGGTTCGGGCTTCGGCGCTTTCGCCGGCAGGCCACTGGTGAACCCGGTTTGGGGCTCGGACCAGAATAGCTTTGCGTGCTCGCCTGGCGGGCTTATATCCCTCACCTCAATCAAGCTGATTGCCGTTGCCGCCGCCTCCAGCATCTGCAACCGTACTGCCGGGTTCAGGGTTTCATACGGTCGCCACAGACTTTGCCCAGCACGCAGCGGATGCCCGCAGCATTCCCAGATTTGGCGGAGATACCCCGCGTAGGTGCCGCACGTCGAAAGCGGGGTGTTCAGCTCATCGAGCAGCGTGCGTAGCAGCCTAAACCACAATCCGGCGTGGATGCGTCGGCGCGGCAACTCCACGTGGCCGGTCGTCAGTGCCTGCCAGGTACGCTGGTCCATCGCCGCAATCGCGTCGCTGGCAGTGCGCGGTTCGGCGTCGGCGTTCTCCCAGCCGAGAAACCGCCCTGGCACGCCCCAATAGGATTCCAGCCAGCAGCCATGCAGTGGGCAGCTCAGCATCAGGGGCAGCTTCCACGCGAGCAGTACGGCTTGGTTCTCCGGATCGTTCAGACAGAGCGGGCAGGCGCGATGTATCGGCTGGCTGGGCAGCCAGGCACGCCAGCTCGTGATGGATCGCGTCCTACGGCGGAGTTTCGGCAGCAGCACCGAGAGCTGGAACGCATAGGTTTCCAATGCATCTGGAATCTGATCATCAAGGCTGTCCAGTAGCCAAGGCACCCAGCCGGCGAAACTCATGCAACGCAGCCGGTCCGGCTCGATGCCGCTCCGCTGGGAGAGCATCGCCAGCAGCGCCAGTGGTGGCGCGGTGTCCAGGTCATCAACCTGGCCGTGACCAAGATCGTGCTCCAGCAGCTCGGACACCTCCATGTGATAGCAAAGGGCCACGCGGTTGAGCCACGAAGACAAGGCTTCGCCTTCCCTGGGAGCCGGATGCAGTGGCCAGTGTGGCGCTGGCTTCACATCAGTTCCCGCTCGAATTGCCGCCGCCGCTCGCTGGGACCGGTGTAATCGGCCATGCTGAGCGTGCGATGGTTGATCGCTTCCTCACCGCTCTCCACGGCAGCGACGGCCGCCGCCATCAACAGGTGCGCCAGCTCGCCGATGGTGCCCTCGCTGCGCGTGAGCAGGTAGCGGGCCATATCCAGCGTGGCAATCGACGAGGGTCGCCGCAGCGGGAGCGAAGCCGCGAAGCTGGCCAGCAGTGAGCAGCAATCGTCGTTGGCCTCCCACACCGGCAGCATCATCGGCTCGAAGCGGTTTTCCAACTGGTCGTCCGAGCGGATCGCCAAGTAGGCATCGCGTGTGCCGACCCCGACCAGCGGGATGCGCAGCTCGTTGCCGAGGAAACGCAGCAGGTTGAGGAATTCCCGGCGGTTGACGCTGTTGCCGGCCAGGACGTTGTGCAATTCGTCGATCACCAGCATGCGCACGCCGACCTTGCGTAGCAGTGCCAGCGCCAATTGCTCCATTTCCGGCAGCCGTGGGCGCGGGCGCAATGGCGCGCCCATCGCGGCAAGTAGCGCGACGTAGAAGCGGATTACCGACGGTTCGGATGGCATCTGCACGACCAGTACCGGAATGTGCTCCTGGTCGGCGTCGGAGCTGGCCGGGTGGGTGCGGCGGAATTTCTCGACGATCATCGACTTGCCGTTGTTGGTTGGACCGACCAACAGCAGGTTGGGCATGCGTTGTTTGTTCGGCCACGCATACAGGGCTTCCAGCCGATTCAGCGCCTCGACTGCTCGCGGATAGCCGATCCAGCGGTCAGCGCGAAGGCGATGGATGCGTTCGTCCGCCGGAAGACGGGCCAAGCCCTGGGCCACCGGCATCAGGTGGGACAAGTCGATGATGGGATATTCTTCCACGGCTACCACTCCTCAATCTGGTCGAACGGTTTGGCAGGTGGCTGGTTGTCTGCCTGCGGGTCAGCCATGTCCGCGTCCGGTGGTGGCGTGGTTTTGAAAAGAACTGCCGTTGCCTTGAGATGCTGGCGTCGATCCGCGTCGCGCCGCGCCTTGCGCGTAGCTTTCTGCGCGGTGGACACGATTTCGCGCATCTGGCCGATCATGCGAAACAGCGCCGACTCATCCACCTGTTCGCGCCCTTGCTGCCGCAATTTCGCCAGCGCCTGTCGTTGTTCCCAGAGGGTGACAGCCGGGTGCGACAAGGTGCGGTATGGAATTTCCAGATAGTGCTGCCCCTCCGGCTCCAGCACCCAAATGCGGCTGATGTCGCGCGGGTCGCGCCGGATCAGGAACGCAGGCAAGCGGTCGCGCCGAGCTATCCACGGCTTGAGCGCATCGGCGTAGTAATGGATGTGGTCGATGACGAAGCCGGTGCGGGTCAGCGTGCGGCGGATGATGGGCAGAAAATCGACCAGAAAAGCCGTGGTGCGAGTGATGACGGTTGGCACGCCGGTCCGCGCGATAGCTTCGGCCCAGCGCGCTGCCGGCGGCTGGAGCAGGCCGTTGTGCACGGAGCCGTGGTAGGTGCCGACCGCCAATGTGAGCCAGCGCTCCAGCTCACGCAGCGTCAGGGCGGCCTTGTTTTCGGAATCGTAGTCGCCGCGCTGGTCAGGGTTGGAGAAGGTCGTCCCTGGCAATTCGTCGTGGATCATCTGCATCGCCGTGCCGATGATCCGTTCCACGATGCCGCCGTAGTGCGGCTGCCCGAGCGGGCGATAGTCAAGCCGGATGCCATGCTGCTCGCAGCCTCGGCGTAGCGCTTCGCTCTTGAACTCGGCCGCGTTGTCCAGGTAGAGCAGCCTGGGCTTGCCGCTCATCGGCCACTCCATTTCTATGTTCAGACCCTCCAGCCAGGGACGCTTGTCGCAGGCGACATGCACAAGGCACAGGCCGACCGAAACAGATGACGGCGCTTCCAGCGTGACGACCATGCCGAGCACGCAGCGGGTAAACACGTCGATGGCGATGGTCAGATACGGACGGCCAATCGGTTGCCGGTCGCGCTCGTCCACCACGATCAGGTCGATGACCGTGTGATCAATCTGCACTTGTTCCAGTGGCGCGGTCACGGCGGGAGGCTCACCACCGACACCTTGCAGGCTGCGGGACGCATCCTGACCTTCCCGGCGGCGAGTGGCCTTGAGCGGATCGAGGCCGGCGATCCGCAGAGCCACGGTGTTGCGCGCCGGCGCCCGCAGCTTTTGCGCTTTGCAAGCCTGCGCGACCTCGCGGTGGAACGCTGCCAGGCTACGCTTCTGCTTGGTCAGGAAGCGCTTTTGCAGCAACTCGCGGATGATGCGCTCAACTGATTCCGGCAAGCGTCCCTTGCCTTTTCCGCCGCCGGATCGGCTGCGAGCCAGGTCCGTCACAAGCCCAGCACCTTGCCGGGCACGGCGGATTAGGACATACACCTGCCGCCTGGACAGGCCAAGCGCGTGAGCAGCGGCATCGGCGGCTTCATGCCCGACCACATCAAGCGCTGCCAGCGGCCCGATGATTTCCGCCCGTTGCCGGGCCTGCGCCCAAGCCGCATCGGGCAGGGTGGCCACGCCTTGCTCGGCAATCAATGATGTGTCTGACGCCATGCTCACACCTCGCTTTGGTGCACACGAGTATTGAGCATAGTCGAGATTGGTGCAGATGACTTCTGATATTGCGTTGTCAGGAGTCGCCTGCACATCTGGCGTTACGCCCCGTCAATTGGTGCAGTCGTCTTCTGAAAATGACAACTCACGGTTGTCCCAAAAATGACCGTTTTTGGCACAGGGGGCTGAATGCTAATAGGGTACATGCGTGTATCAAGGTCGGACGGCTCACAGAGCCTCGATTTGCAGCGTGACAGTCTCGTGCAAGCGGGAGTCGATCCTAACAACATTTATGAGGACCTGGCATCGGGTAAACGCGACGATCGGCCGGGCTTCGCCGCGTGCCTGAAGGCACTAAGGTATGGCGATACGCTCGTGGTGTGGAAGCTCGATCGCCTGGGCCGAGATCTACGGAATCTGGTGAATACGGTTCACGATCTGACGGCTCGCGACATCGGCGTGAAGGTGCTCACGGGACACGGCGCGTCGATCGACACAACGACGCCAGCCGGCAAGATGGTGTTCGGCATTTTCGCAGCGCTCGCAGAATACGAACGCGAACTGACGATAGAACGTACTGTAGCTGGCCTCTCTGCCGCGCGTGCGCGGGGCAGAGTAGGAGGCAGACCACCGAAAATGACCAAGGCCAAATTGCGATTAGCCATGGCTGCCATGAGCCAGCCGGGGACAAAGATCGGGGAACTATGCCGGGAATTAGGCATTACCCGATCGACCCTATATCGGCACGTTGGGCCGGACGGCACATTGCGGACCGAGGGACGAAAGCTCCTGCCAAGCTAGTCGTGTTTGACATTAAAAATGTCGCACGATTCATTGTGAAATGATTCTGCTGGATGGAGCAAAACATTGACTCTCCAAAAGGAAATGATAACGGTTAGGACGAGTTCCTTTGTATAAAAGTACACCAATAAGCGCACCAAATAAAATCGAACCTGGGAACGACAGACCGGCGGAACAGATGAAGGGCATATCAAAGGTAGTATCGTTTGACGGCCCGCCTGAACCAGAGAAAATAAAACCGGGTCAAGCCGGTGTGAATATCTCTTGGTTGACAGAATTAGCGGATAACCCGCCCCCGAAAAACAAGCATTGGACCAAGATGCTTCGGGAGCTGGTGTTAAATCCGCGAGCGGACGGGACGACCCCAACGAACGACGAATTGGCGGCGAAGCTCGAAGTGTTTCGAGATACAGTCATGCGCGCCAAAAAGCGTTGGCAAAAGATCGGCGTGATTTACCGCGTCAATTATAACGGCGTTTACGCTTACAACCCGAAAATGCTTGTCGTGAAGGACAAGGACGGTGTTGTTATCAAACTGCCGTCGATTGACGTTCGAGCCGCGTCCGACATGGAGGCCTACCACTAGCGCGACCTAGCGGTATTTCTCAAATAGATCGACCTGTTCAGGCTTGCTCTCGGCCGTCTCTGTACCGGCCGGAGAGGTTGCCTGTTTGCGCGCAGAAGCGGACGCCGCATTGAAGGCTTCTTCAAGCGGCAGTTCATCTTGTTCGGCATCTTCTGTCGAGGGTAGCGCGCCGCGCGGCGGCGGTGAGTTTTTACCGAGAACCGCTTTCACGTAAATGTCGATATCGGCGTCATTGGTGAAAGTGCCGGTTGGCTTGAAGGTGTAAGTCCACTCGGCCGGAACGTTCGAAGGGCGATGATCCTTTGCGTCTTCAGGGAAGGGGAACTTTACCTGATAGACGTTCTTCCCGATCCCGGTCACGAAGGCGGTCACACCCTTATCATCGACGCCTAATTCCGTGCTGAATTCCGATCGTTCGATCGGACTTGCACGGTGCGTCTCCTTCAGCCACTTCGTCGTGCCGTCGGTCATCATATCCCGGCGATACTCATAGAATGTCGTCTCGCCCAGGTCGCGTTCCATGCGTTCGGCCGTTGGGCCGAAATTGATGCGGGTTATGACCTTTGTCCCAACCGACGCTATGAGAACGTCGAGGACTTCCTGTCCGTAGTTTTTTGCGATCTGCGACAAGTCTTGCAGACCGAGGACGGCACACACCCCTTTGGATCGACCCAGGGTAACGAAGCGCTCGAAATCCTGAATTTCCGGAAGCTGGCCCCATTCGTCGAGGAAGAACCATATGCGACGCAAGTCGTTGTCGGACAGCAGATTGCTATCCGTGACGGTGGAAACGGCGACAGCGTAGAGTGCCGAGATCCAACCGTCTGAAAGTTCGGCATAGCGCCCGGAATGCTGGACAATCACGGTGCGTTGATCCGTCTTATTCACGAGCCATTCGCGCAGTCGGAATCGTTGCCTTCCTTCATAGGTCGGCCACGCCGTTGCCAGCATTTCCAGCAGACGCATATTCGTTTCGAGCTGGCCGAGTGTGGACATGACCTGCTTGTAATCTGCCGTCAAAAATATGTCCGCGCCGCGCTGATATTTGAGCATGATCCGGAGTAATTTTTCCTGATCTTGCCGAGTCTCATTGAGTAGGTCGAGCCACGTCCATTCCTTCGACTTCTCCGCCATCAGCTTGATCGCGCAGCCGGCGAGGACGGCGCGGGCGCTCTGCGTGAAGAAGGGATGTCCGTCATCTGGAATGATGCGTTGAGCAAGCTCAACTGCATCCTGCGATACGATGAGATCGGAAGCGATATCCCATACCGCCGAGCGGTCATCCTGCGGTGCAAGCAACAGGGGAGGGACCTCTTTGCCGTCCCGTACAGAGGGCGGGGTTATGCGGGTGTAGTCTCCCTTTTCATCGAAGATGATTGCCTTGTCTCCGCGCTCCACAACGGAGCCAATCATCCGTCGAAAGGTAACGGTCTTGCCGCCGCCTGGAGCGCCAAGAATGAATGTGTGATTGGTCTCACGAGGCAGGGTATAATGCCATCCGTTGAACATATGAATGCCGCGTGTCTTAGCATAGCGATTGTGCTTTTGTTCGTATCGAGCAGAACGCAAAAGAGCGTCCATGCCTTCCACCACCATGCCCGACATTATGACGCGTTGGCGGACGACGAGCCACTTCTGATAGACGAAGACGGCAAAGAGAGCGAGCGCGACAAACAAGGGAGCGAGAACGACCGCCTGGTTGCGAATTGCCGAACTCGCTGATGGCGACCCAATCGCTTCAAGGTGCGATCGGCAGGCTTCCCATTTCCAGAAAGCAAGGCAATCCCATGCTTGAGTAATGGTGAGCTGCGCCACACCACCGCCAGAGGTCGGCCAAGACGGACTGACGAAACGAAAGTACCAAAGGATAGGTGTCAGAACCGCCGCGACGATGGCAGCGATTGCGAGCATTCCGACGGCTGGCTCTGGCGGTTTCCGTATCATTTTTCAAAAGCCTTCCTGCCTTTTTCGACCATGGCGGCGCGGAGCTTGTCATTGTCCTTCTGCTCGAAAGCAGTCAGCAGAACGCCGAGAATGAAAGCCGGGTTTTCACTGCGAAGGCCAGCCTTCACTATGAGGCCGCCGAGCATGATTTTCTCATGAGCGTCTTTCTGTCGATTGGCGGCCATCCTGTCTCGATACTCCCTTTGCCGTTTCCCAAGCAGGAGCGCTATGCGCCCCGCTTCATTCGGCGGGTGCCTTTTGAAATCGGTCTGCCACCTCTTTCAAGGCCTTGAGCAAATCGCGGTCGGAAACGTCAAGGTCCGCGAGGCCAGCTTTAACGGCCAAGTTGCCGAGGCGGTCGGCTTCTTTTGCGCGTTCGGCGTCGAGCTGTTGCTGAAGCCGTGCGATTTCATCCTGAATCTTCGATACCTTTGAAGTGCGAGCCACGTATTATCTCCGTTGAAATTTTGGATACAGCCGCATTGTTACTGCCAGTTGCATTATACGGCAAGATAGCCACGAGCCGAAAAGACGTCGAGCGATAGCGAGACCGCCGAGAAATAAGGTGTTGGCGTAGCCAACGCATTGTCAGTCCCGTCAGGAGCCGCGCAGCGCTCCTGTTCTAAGGGCGCACTTATGTATCGACAAATCGATACCTGCTTGTTATGTGTGCTCGCATGGCGATATTTCATCTTCATGCGAAGGTTTTGAGCAGGGCGACCGGGCAAAGCGCGGTCGCAGCGGCATCATACCGCCATTGCGCCGCTATGACTAATCAGACCTATGAACGGTCCTATGATTTTTCCAACAAGAGGGGAAACGTTCACAGCGAATTCGCGATACCAACCAACGCTCCAGATTGGGCGCAGGCTCTTGCGGCTCTCTCCCCTGTTCAGGCATCGGAGGCCTTTTGGAATAAAGTCGAGGCTTTCGAGAACAGGAAGGACGCGCAGTTCGCTCGCGAAATGACGCTTGCCTTACCTGTTGAGCTTTCGCGAGAACAGAACATCGCTCTGGTTCGCGAATTCGTGGAGGAGAACTTTTCAAAGAAGGGGATAGTGGCGGATTGGGCGTATCACGAGATCAAGGGCAATCCGCACGTTCATATCATGAGCGCCTTGCGGCCTCTGACAAATGAGGGATTTGGAGCGAAAAACGTTCGCGCGGTTGATGAGAATGGTGAGCCGAAATTCTCGAAGAACGGCCATGCGCTCTATCGCCAGTTCGCCGGTGACAAGGAACTCATCCCTACGCTGAGAGAAGCATGGGCGGATGTGCAGAACCATCATCTCGCCTCACACGGTTACGACATTCGTGTTGACCACCGCTCCTATTCGGAGCAGGGGATTGCCATCGAACCTACCATGCACCGAGGACCTACCGCCGAGGGAATGGATCGGAAAGGGGTGAAGTCGGATCGCATCGAGATCAATGCAGAGATCGAAGCGACACGCCGTCAGCAGGTGATGGCAGATCCTTCCATCATCCTGAAGCTGATTACCGCTGAAAAGTCTGTCTTCGATGAGCGCGACGTTGCGCGAACAGTCCATCGCTACACCGATTCTTACGAGGATTTTCAGGCGCTGTTCCTCCGCGTTGGCGCGCTTGATAATCAGGTGATGATCGCATCGCCGATCTTCGATCCGATGACAGACAAGATCATCGAACGCGCAAAATATACGACGACGGAAGTGCTCGATACCGAACGGACTATGATCGCTTCCGCACGGTCGCTTGTCGGTCAGGACGGTTTCGCGGTCAATCAGAAGAGCGCTGAAAAGGTTGTCGCAGATGTTGAGAAACGTGCCGGCTTCAATTTCGACCCCGAGCAAAAGGTTGTCATTTCCCGACTGACTGAAAATGCGGGCATCGCCGTCATGGTCGGTTACGCAGGTGCCGGCAAATCGACTGTGATGAACGCGGTACGCGCGGTTTACGAGGGAGAGGGGAGACGTGTCGTAGGTGGAGCGTTGGCCGGTAAAGCTGCTGTCGGATTGCAGGAAAGTGCGGGCATTGAATCCCGCACACTTGCCTCCTGGGAGGCGTCTTGGAAGAACGGCCTTCGCCAGTTGGGTCCGGGCGACGTGTTTGTACTTGATGAGGCAGGCATGGTCGGTTCAGCGCAGATGCAGCGATTTGTTTCTGCGGTGGAGGAAGCCGGAGCGAAGCTCATCTTACTCGGTGATGCGCGCCAGTTGCAGCCGATTGAAGCTGGTGCCGCCTTCCGGGCCATTGCCGATGATGCTGGATATATTGAGCTTACAGGTGTCCGCCGCCAGCGCGAAGAATGGATGCAGAATGCGACCATCGAATTTGGCAAGGGGAATACTGCGAGCGCGATCGGGCGCTATGTCGAACATGATCTTGTCCAGCTCGAACCCGACGGCGCATCGGCCCGGAGTTCATTGATCGGAAATTGGCGGAGCGATTGGGAGGCCGGCGTTGATGTGTTGATGCTCGCGCATCGCAATGTCGATGTCCTCGCTTTGAATATGGCTGCCCGTACCGTCATCAAAGAGGAAGGCGGGCTTCAGGAGGAACATGGGTTCCGGACCGATCGCGGCCAGCGTCAGTTTGCAGTTGGGGATCGTATCGTATTCTTGGAAAAGAGCCGCGAACTTGGCGTCGAGAACGGTTCGTTCGGTAATGTCGAGGAGGCTAGTCGTGGCCGTCTCGTGATTGGTCTGTTTGACGGTCGAAGCGTCACCGTCGCACAGAACGATTACGCGAATATCGATTATGGCTATGCAGCGACGATCCACAAGAGCCAGGGCGCGACGGTCGATCGTGCTCACGTTCTGGCGAGCCCAACGATGGACGCGCACATGACATATGTTGCGATGAGCCGGCATCGAGACAGTGCGACCCTTTATGCAGGTTCCGATGAATTCGGGACACTGGATAAGTTGGTGGACACACTTTCACGCGATCGCATGAAGGATACCACGCTCGCTTATGAACGGACTGACGATTACCGCCAGAGCGTGAAGGAATTTGCTGAGCGGCGCGGCATCCCATCTTTGAGCGAAATCGGGGATATGTTCCGTCATCAGCTTGCGGCATTGCGAGAGCGCTTCACGAAGGTTGCCGAGCGGCTGGAAGCCATCGGCACGAAATTCGCCCACGCCATTCGCCCCGAGCAACAACAGGGCAGAGCCGCCGAACATCGGCCGGAATATCAACCGTCACAGCGGCAGGTCGTAACGGTTCCGGACATCACATTCCCCGAAATGACTTCTGCGGTTCGTCAGGCCCTTTCCCGATTGGAGCATAATCTAGGACATGCCGAAATCTCCGATACGGATCGAGCACGTCGGCGTTGGTTTACGAGTGCCGGATACGAATTGAGGGATGGTTCAGCCGCCACGGATCTTCAGCGCTTCAATCAGGAAATTGCGTCCATTGTTCCGCAAGCGACTGTCGTTGCCATCGGTCCGGATCTCGGCGCCGATGATCGCAATCGAGTTCAGTTGCTGATACCGGAGTCGGTTCGGGAGGCTTTCATCGACAACTGGCCATTGATCCATGCCGGGCAGAAAGCCGGTCAGGATCTCACGCGCCTCGAAATCGCGCAGACGCTCAACAGCGAAGCGAAAGAGAGGCAGGTAGTCGAACAGTATGAAAAGAGGCAGGCGATGTTTGCGACACCAGAAAAACCCTTTGTTGCAGCTATCTCCGATTGGCGCGATAGCGTCGAGGCGACGGTTGCGGCACGGATGGAAACCCGGCCGGTCATGCAGTCAGCAACGCGCCGTCTTGAGACGGCGGTTGCAGCTGTTTGGCAGCGGCCGGAAGTCGTGTTTTCTGCACTGCGGAACCGGGTCGATGACATGCGGGTTCCAGTCGCCGATTTCGCGCAATCCATTCGTGATAATCCGGCATCTGTTGGCGAGCTTCACGGCAGCAGAAGCATGTTCGGTCGTAATGATGGGGCGCGAGAAAAGGCGCTGGCGGCGGTCTCGCCGGCGATCTCGGCCTTGCAGGACTACGGCCAAGTTCGAGGCAATCTGAGGAATGATCTGACGAAGGACGAGCAGCGGTTCCGTTCCCTGATGCGAGAGCCAATCGACGATCTTTCGCAGGCTGCACGCGAGCTTGTCGGACGTATCGAGAGAACTCCTGCAGATCGTTTGGGGACGTTGATCAGATCGGCGGATGATCAGCAGGCAATGGGTGAATTGCGCCGGTTCGTTGCGTCCGTTCGCGACCGTTTCGGGGTGCCGGGTTCTAACGAGCTGGATCGCGATCGTCTCGCCCAGGCGATACCCGGCGCGGATCAGCAGCGGATCGAGGCATTCGCGACCGGCTACGCCAAGGCCGATCAGCTTGCGACGACCGTGCAGGCGGCTCAACTGGCGCAAAAGATTGAAATGACCCATGAGCAGCAGCAGGTGCGTGGCCGGGAGAGGGGCGAGGGAATTTCGCATTAAGAGTGTAGGAAATGGCCGCTTTTGGTGATGCTGTATATTGCAAAATCTGCCAAATTGGGTAGGACTGAATCTGAGAGGGTGATCATTCCTTTGATCGCTTGTCCATAAAGAGAGACAAGGCGACTTTTGATGCGGAACTCAGTAATTGTGGCTCTGGCATTCCTGATGAGTGCCTGCGCTAACAAGAAAGAGAATTTCGATACGTTATCGGTTAAGAAATATCTCGATTCGTCGTTGGCTACCGTGAATGAGGAAAAGCGATATGCTTCGCTATATACGAAAGCATTAGAGCCACACGCTAGTAATACTGTAAGGCTTCATCCAGAGACAGCCGGACAAGAGCTATTGCAGCCGGTTGACGCTCGCTGGAACGGCACTCTCGATGACATAACTCGGAAAGCGGCGCGCTTGGCGGGTTATTCGGTCAGGGCAAAGGGAGAGCGTTCAGGATCTCCGATTTTGGTTTCCGTCCATTGGGCTGACATGACACTCCTTGGTCTGCTACGGGAAGCCTTCGGCCAAGGGAAGGGGCGTGCGTGGCTCGAAATCGACCAGTTCGCACGCGTCATGACGATTCACTACGCCCGGCCCGAAAAGAGCCCGGTCCCGCACCTGGACGACACCAAGCTATGAAGCAGTTTTCATCTCTCCTTGCCGCATTGTCCGTCTCTGTCGCGTTGGCCGGTTGCACCACGACTGGTTCATCAAAGCCAGATGAACCGCCTCCGCCGCCAACGCTTGGTGGGGTGGACAACCTCACAAGCGGGACGGCCGCGCCGATGACATACGAGCAATTTGCCCGGAAGACGCGCAGCGGGACCGGGGCCAATGCCGTTGATGCGGAACGCTACTCGGCATTGCGTGACGCAGCACTCTCCTATTCGGCGCAGGCCGCCTATGAGCGGCGCACATGGGAAATCCTTAGAGAGCTTGAGGCTCAGTCGTCACGGCTCTCGCAGGAGTTCAATTTCAATGATGTGGTCTACAAAGCTCCGAAGGAAACGGGATATGTCGTTCCTCCTGTGGTCAGCCGGGCCAAGGAAGCAATAACGATCACCGATGGCGGCCGCGAGAGTGTCGCTGCAGATGAATATTACCGGATTGAGAAACCGGGCCGCCTCGTGGCGGTGATACCGAGCTGGAGGGATTATCTCGTCTTGGGTGTCGATAAGACGCCTGATCCCTCTGACCAGTTCCTTCCATCCGAAAAGGAGGAACGGAAGATTTGGGACCGCTACATGGCCGAAGGTTGGCGGCAAGGCCGCATGCAGGCTGAGGAAGCGCTGAAGGAAAACATGAATCTTCTGCGTCGTGACTATCTCGGTATGGTGGAATATCGACGCCTTGTAGACGCCGGCTTGGTCAAGAGCCTTGTCGTGTCTTCGAGTGAGGTTCGCGCGAAGGGTACGCCTGAAGAGCTGTTCATCGGTCAGCGCCGCGTGAAGATCGAGAATGCTGCGACATTCGTTTCCGACCCGAGACGTTGGAAGCCAATCACACGGAGATTCGAGGTCTCCAAATGAACGGAAATTCGACATCGAGCCAGACAACCGCGGTTGATCCCGCCGATCCCCTTGGCCTTCGCAAGCAGGAAGGGGGGTATGGCGGTCTTATCATCGTCATAGTGATAATTGCCGTGGTCGCTGGCTATTGGCTCTATAGGCGAGGAAAATGATTGACGAAACGCGTCTGGACGAAACTCCTTTCAAGCCAACCGACTCTTTCGTACCGGTCCTGAAGGAGGAGCCGACGCGGTTCGATTCATCGCCCGAGATCTTCGACACATTTATTGTTGGCGCCGGCAAGCGCGGAGCGTCAGACATTACCATCCAGTCGGAAGCACGGCCACGCATCCAGATCAATTCTCGCCAGCATTTCGGCACCAAGCGCATGTTGCTTCGCTCAGAGGTCGATTTGCTGCTGTCGTATATCTGGCGATCGAGTGACGCGCCGAGCATCTTACGTCAGGGCCGATGCCTCGACTTCTCCTATGAAGTTCAAGTCAGTCGTCATGAACGGCATCGCTTCCGCGTCAATGCAACCCCGATCACGAAAAATGGTGGTTCCGGCGTCGAATTGACGATGCGATCGTTGCCGTCGCGCACGCCGACCCTGGACGATGTTCAGTTTGAACAAGAGTTGAGGCCGTTCCTCAATCCGAAATCCGGTATTATCGTCATCGCTGGCGGTACAGGCCATGGAAAATCTACAACCATGGCCGCGATCACCCGTCACCATCTCGAAAACCACGAGAATCCGCGAAAGATCGTGGACTTTCAGGCCCCGATCGAATTCACCTTTGCCGACATTCTTAGCGAGCAGGGTGATTCCGCGAGCCTGATCGGTCAATCAGAAATCGGGGAGGGCCGTGACCTTCCGACATTCGCGGCCGGAATCTGGTCATCCCTTCGGCGAGCGCCAGCGATCATCAATGTCGGTGAGGCACGCGATCATGGCTCTATGAGCGGCTGCATCGCGGCCAGCATTCAGGGCCACATCGTCAATACGACCACTCATGCCGGATCGGTTGCCGAAGGCCTCCGGCGAATGGCTATGGAGTTCCCCGCCGAGGAGCAGGCGGCCCGAGCGTTCGACCTGATCAGCTCGTTGCAGATCTTCATCACGCAGCATCTCATCCGTACGTCGGACGGTACAAGGCGCTTTGCAGTCCGCGAGTTCCTTGTGTTCGATGATGATGTTCGCGACCGGTTTCTTGATAAGCCGATCGACGGATGGTCCGCTGTGGTGCGGCAGCTTCTGAAGGAAGGCATGAAGTCCGACAAGGTGATTGCACGACCGCTCGCGCAATCCACCATGAAGCTCGTCGACGAAGGCTGGATCACTATGAGCGAGGCGCGGAGCTTTATTCCGCGGTCGATGTTCGAGATCCTTGCATAATGGAGAAACGGGATGGCTGATCAGGACTGGTATGCAGTTAGGCCCATGACCGAGGCCCAGGAACGAGATGCGCGGGGAGACCTGACACTGATCATACGCGGCGAGGATCGAGATTTGACTTGGGGCCGGCTGCGTACGCTCCTCGATCACGAGCTTGCTGAGATTTCCTATCCTGTCATGACGCAAGGAAGTGTGCGGTCACTGAATCCGACCGACAAAGGGCTGCGCTTCTTGGGAGTAAGAGAACAATGACGACAAAAGAACGCGTTCAGATGTCGGCTACATCTAAAACTGGAATCATTGTCGCCAAGCCGCAGTCCGGAAAGACTGTTTCCTTCAGCGGCATGTTAAGGGATAACAAGACGTTCGTTCCAACGTGCAAACTGGAGTGATCGCTTTCAGGGTTGTCCAAGCTGATGATGGCGGTGTCGACCTTAATTGCGGCCGTTTGTCGGATTTTTGAGGTTTGAGGCAAAGACAGCGAAACCAAAAACTTTACACGGCCCTCAAGCGCCGACGGAAAGGGAAATAATGCGGAAGATGGCGGCTATCTTCAGTGCCATAGTCTTGACCTATTCGATCTCCGCGAAGGCTGATCGACTTGTTTGTTCAGAATCCGAACATCTGCGTTACATGAAAATGGTCGGCGAAGTTGGCGAGATGGGGATCGACCTTAACCCTGTGGGGGAGGATCGTGCGGCTTTCGAGAGGTTGACAGCTGCATATGAAACGCTCAGCTCGAAGGGGCCGAAGTCCTCGCTTTTCGTCGCGTATGTTCCCACCGGTCAGATTTACAGTCAGACATGTGCAGAAGAGCGTTGTACGATGGAAGAAATGGCAGCACCGGAGCAAGCCTGTTTGATCGATCATATGAACCAATGTAGCTATGTTGCACTGCGTTTCCGGGGCGAAGAGTTTTGCCTACTCCGTTCGCCGCAAAATTAGGGTGTTTGATCCCGGCATTTTATGGCTGTGATTATGAGGCTGATAGGAGACAAAACACATGTCGGATCAGGAAATGAGGATTTTTATCATTACAGTTGCAGCCGTTCTTGTCGCAAAGGTTATTTGGGCGGCAGGGCGAAATCTACTGTGCGGCCGGCGCGCTGATAGACGAGGCTACAGCGGGACATCGTTCCGATCGGTCGAATAAGAAAAGATCGGGCTCTCACATATGACGATGGGTGCTTCCTATCCGAGAAATAAAATAATCGTCATCGAGTCAGAGATCGGGGAACCTGTTGTTGCTGGTTTCGTGGACGACCTCAAAGGAAAACAACTGGCCGTTAAATTTGAAGTAGATGGTTCAATTAACATATCATCTGATGGTGAAGAGCCAATCAGAATTACGAAGCATACAGCCCGTATGATAGCCAACCTTTCCGATGCCGCGGGTCATGTTTGGATTGAGCTTCAACGGTATCGCAGTATTGATGGATGGGCTGATTGGGAAGAAATGGCATTCAGGCCAGTTGATGCGGCGCAACGATAGGTGGGGCAATGAACGAAATAGTGGTCAACCTTTCAGACGACCAGGCTTGGGCATTCGCCGAGTTTCTGAAGCGTGTCTTGCCAGACGATTTTGAACGCCGTGCTGGCGACAAAACCGAAGCCAACCATATGTGGGATGCCGGACGGGAAATTCAGCGAGCGCTTGCGGATAAAGGGTTTGCACCTCGGTAAACGAAATATATCAGCAATATCAATAGCTTGTCGCGTAACGTAGGTTATGGAACTAAGCTATTGATATTGTTATGTAATTGGGCGGAATTCATGGCAGATGAGGCACGCGCACTAGCCAAAACACTCGCCTTTACGGCGCATCTCGTGATGGAATCTGACGCGGCCGACAGGGGCCGGATTTGTGCGGCATATGATGCCGGCCTTCAGCGCATCGCCGAGATCATCGTTCCCGGTGCGTCTCCTCGTCCAGGCATTGAAGCCTGTATCATCGAGCACGAAAGACTGAAGGCAGCCGAAGATGTCGGGTGTGCCGGCTGGATGCTCGCAGCGATCGCTACCCGCATTGGCGAGCGAGATCTTCCGAAATGGCAAGAAGCCAAGAAGGTAATTGATTCCGTTGTTCAATTGCTTGGCCGATATCGAGAGGCCCGGATTCATTGACGCAAGTCTAACACCAAGAAGCGTCGAGCGCCGGGAACGAAAGAACTTGGATTCCTTAAATTTCGGTCATTGCAAGAATTAGAGCTTTTCTTTAAAGGCTCGCCATGACCCAGACCGCTCATAACGACAGCATTCTCATCATTGATTTCGGCAGCCAGGTGACGCAGCTCATAGCGCGACGCATCCGCGAGGCCGGCGTCTATTGCGAAATCCATCCGTTCCAGAACGCGGCCGAAGCGTTCGAGAAGCTTCAGCCCAAGGGCGTGATCCTCTCAGGCGGTCCCGCATCGGTAACAACGGAAGGAAGCCCACGCGCTCCGCAAGCTGTGTTTGACGCAGGTGTGCCGATCCTTGGTATCTGCTACGGCCAGCAAACCCTATGCACTCAGCTCGGGGGCGTCGTGGAGGGCGGTCACGCTGCCGAGTTCGGCCGCGCCGACGTGGAAATCAAAAAGGCAAGTCCGCTGTTCGACGGCTTTTGGAAAGCTGGCGAACGCTATCCCGTCTGGATGAGCCACGGTGACCGGGTGACGCAATTGCCAGACGGTTTCGAGGTTATCGCTACTTCCGAGAATGCGCCCTTCGCCATCGCCGGCGATGAAAAGCGCCGCTACTACTCCACCATGTTCCATCCTGAAGTGGTGCATACGCCGGATGGCGGAAAGCTGCTTTCCAATTTCGTGCATAAGATCGTTGGCCTGAAATCGGATTGGACGATGGCGGCCTATCGCGCCGAGATGATCCGGAAGATTCGTGAGCAGGTCGGCGACGGCCGCGTCTTGTGCGGCCTTTCAGGCGGTGTCGACTCATCCGTTGCGGCGATCCTGATCCATGAAGCGATCGGCGACCAACTGGTCTGCGTATATGTCGATCACGGCCTGATGCGCCTTGGCGAGAGCGAACAGGTCGTCGGCATGTTCCGCGACCACTATAATATCCCCCTGGTGCATGTAGACGCCTCTGACCTGTTCCTAACGGAACTGGCAGGCGTCTCCGATCCGGAAGTCAAGCGCAAGACGATCGGACGCCTCTTTATCGAGGTTTTCGAATCCGAGGCGGCGAAGATTGCCGCCGACGGCAAAGGTGCGCCGGCATTCCTTGCGCAAGGGACGCTCTATCCGGACGTGATCGAAAGTGTGTCCTTCTCCGGTGGACCTTCGGTCACGATCAAGAGCCACCACAACGTCGGTGGCCTTCCTGAACGTATGAACATGAAACTTGTCGAGCCGCTGCGCGAACTCTTCAAGGATGAGGTTCGCGCACTCGGCCGCGAACTTGGCCTGCCGGATAGCTTCATCGGCCGTCACCCCTTCCCCGGTCCCGGCCTCGCTATCCGGTGCCCTGGTGTTGTCACGCGCGAGAAGCTTGATATTTTGCGCAAGGCGGACGCGATCTACCTGGACGAGATCCGCAAGGCCGGTCTCTATGACACGATCTGGCAGGCTTTTGCTGTGCTGCTGCCGGTCCAGACTGTCGGCGTCATGGGTGACTACCGCACTTACGATTTCGTCTGCGCATTGCGGGCCGTGACATCGGTAGACGGCATGACAGCGGATTTTTATCCCTATGATATGAACTTCCTTGGTCGCACCGCGACGCGCATAATCAACGAAGTCCGAGGCATTAATCGCGTTGTCTATGATGTGACCAGTAAGCCGCCCGGCACGATCGAGTGGGAGTGAGTTTGCCTCTTTGAGCGGCGGTAAGCGTCTTTCATGCCAAGCTGCCAACAAAGCCGCTCAGCTCGTCCAGTCGGACCATTGATAGACGAATCCCGCCCCGGCATCCCCTCGCCCGACAGATGGTTTCCCGCTCCAGCTCGTCGATGTAGAGAAATTCCCTCTCGGGCGAGCTGCAGACGATCGAGCGCGTAAGATAGTGGACGTGGCCGCATACCTTGCAACGGGCTTCCAGTTTTTGATTGTCAGCCAGGTCTCCGACGCGAACACTCTGTTTCCAGCCCATCACCAAAAATCCTCCGCGGACGGTATACGCGTGTAGCTTATCTTGCCGCCGACATGCCCACCGGCCGGCGGCCGCCATTCGCCAAGGCTGACGACGGTCCCGGCATAGCGCGCATTAAGGTTGTCGATTGCCCGGCTGGCATTCTCCCAACGCCGGCGCTGGCGATCGTCATTCAGAAGTAAATCAAGCTGGCGTTCATTGGCCGGCGAGAGATCGTAGAGTGTCACGCCTAGCCGAAAGATGGTAACCGGTGTTCTGCCCCCACATTGTCTGCCGCTGCCTGATCTGTGATCGAGATTCCATGGATGAGCGACAAGGTGTCAACGGCGGAGTAAAAATCGGCCACGGGGCGGAGCAAAAGTCGGCCACTGTGGCGCCGGCCTGAGACCGGCGGGAGGGCGTAGCCCGAGCGGGGGTCTCAGGCCGGCGCGGCGATTTTTTGAGGGAGCGTTTCAGCCGGCCTTTCGGGCGCGACTTTGAGCGAGACGATAGCTGTCCCCGTTCATCTCGAGGATGTTGACGTGGTGGGTGATGCGATCGAGCAGCGCCCCGGTGAGACGTTCGGATCCCAAGGTTTCCGTCCATTCGTCGAATGGCAGATTGCTGGTGATCAAGGTGGCGCCGCGCCCGTAACGCTGGGAGATCAGCTCGAACAGCAGTTCCGCGCCGGTCTTCGACAGCGGCACGAAGCCCAGCTCATCGATGATCAGCAGCTTGTAGGCGGCCATCTGCTTCTGGAACCGGAGCAGGCGCCGCTCGTCGCGCGCCTCCATCATCTCGCTGACCAGGGCGGCGGCCGTGGTGAAGCCGACGGACAGGCCCTTCTGGCACGCGGCTAGGCCGAGGCCGAGCGCGACATGCGTCTTACCCGTGCCGCTCGGGCCCAGCGCAATGACGTTCTCCCGGCGCTCGATCCATTCACAGCGGGCCAGTTCCAGCACCTGCATCTTGTTCAGCTTGGGGATGGCTGTGAAGTCGAAGCTGTCGAGGCTTTTGACGACCGGGAATTTAGCCGCCTTGATCCGACGTTCGACCTTGCGGCGGTCCCGTTCGATCATTTCCCGTTCGGCAAGCCGGAACAGGTATCCGACATGATCGACGCCTTCGGTGGCGCATAACCGGGCCAGCTTCTGGTGCTCGCGCTGGAAGGTCGGCAGCTTGAGGGTTTTGAGATAGTGGCCAAGCAGGATCTCTGGCGCGTCGCTGCTCATGCCGCTTCTCCCGCATCAGATGACAGGAGGCGCATATACGCCTTTGCTGACGTCTTCTCGACAGTCGCCCTCGGCAGGTAGGGATAGATCGCCAGGTCCAACCGCGGCGGCCGGCGCTCGACCCGGCACAGGATCAGATGCTTGACCGCATCAAAGCCGATCGCGCCGAGCTGTATCGCCTGCTTCACCGCCGCATGTAGATCGGCAAGGTCGAAGCTTTCCAGCAGGCGCAGAACCTGCACGTATTCTCGCCGCCCATGCTTGGCCATGCGTCCTTCCATCAGCCGGCGCAGCGTCGCGAACTCGTCCGGCAGATCCCAGCCCTGCAACGGAGCCGCCTGATCCAGGGAGTTGATCTTCTGCTCGATCAGCGGCAGGTAATGAATGGGATCGAAGACGACGTCTTCCCGTTCCCAGCATCGCGGATAACGGGCGATGATCTCGCCGCGACAGCCGATCACCACCTGATCGACATAGCCCCGGACCCAGACGTCCTGATGGCCGTAGGCGACCGGTACGGAATAGTCGTTGGTCTTGTAGCGGACGAGCGACTGGGCAGTCACAACAGCGCTGGCCTGGTCGCAGGCATCAAACGGCGACGCCGGCAAGGGACGCATGGCCGCAAGATCGCGCTGCAGCCGTTCGCCAATCGTCTCGTTCTCGCCGCGCAGCTTGTCACGCTGGCGTTTGCGGCATTGCTCTTCCAGATAGGCGTTGAACGCATCCCATGTCGCAAACTGCGGGATTGGCACCATGAAGTTACGCCGGGCATAGCCGACGAGACCCTCGACATTCCCCTTGTCGTTGCCTTTGCCGGGACGGCCGTAGCGATCCCGGATCAGGTAGTGGGACAGGAAGCCGCTGAACAACGTCGCCCGCTTGCGTGTGCCGTCGGGCAGGATCTTGGCCACCAGGCAACGGTCGTTGTCATAGACGATCGACTGCGGCACGGCTCCGAAAAAGGCAAACGCATGGATGTGGCCATCCACCCAGGCCTCGGCCACCGCCGCCGGATAGGCCCGCACATAGCAGCCGTCGCTATGCGGCAGATCGAGCACGAAGAAGCGAGCCTTTTGCTCGACACCGCCGATCACCACCGTCGCCTCACCGAAGTCGGCCTGCGCATGGCCGGCCGGATGCGACAGTGGCACGAACACTTCCTGGCGGCGCTGTTCCCGCTCGCGCATATAATCCTTGATGATCGTGTAGCCGCCGGTGAAGCGGTAGTGTCCCGTCAAGTGGTGTAACAGCGGGTGAGGCCACCGCGGCCTTCGCTGACTGTTACGCCGCCTCCTCGTGAATCAATTGTTCGGCGCCTGCCTCAGTCGGCTCCTTGAGCACCGGGGCCAGGCTCTCCAGGCTCAGGTACCGGCGGCTGACTTGCCATTCATCGTTCTGCTCCAGCAGTACCGCTCCGACCAGGCGCGTCACCGACGCGTTGTTGGGGAAGATCCCGACGACGTTGCTGCGCCGTTTGATCTCCTTGTTCAGCCGCTCCAAGCAGTTCGTGGACGCCAACTTCGGCCAGTGATCTTTCGGGAAGGCCATGAACGCCAGCACGTCCTCCTCGGCGCTATCCATGCAGTCCGCCGCCTTGGCGAAACGCTCACGCAGGCTGTCGGCCACCTGCCGCCACTGGCGCGTCGCTGCGGCTTGATCCGGCTGGGCAAAGGCCGTGCGCACCGCCGCCGAGATCGCTGGCTGGTGGGCCTTAGGGACCTGCGAGAGCACGTTGCGCATGAAGTGCACTCGACAGCGTTGCCAGCCCGCCCCAGTCAGTACCGTCGCGATCGCCTTTTTCAGCCCCTCGTGAGCGTCGGAGATGACCAGGCGAGTGCCCTTCAGCCCCCGGGCCACCAGCGAGCGTAGGAACGCCGTCCAGAAGCCCTCCGTCTCAGCCGGACCTGCGGAGAGGCCCAGCACCTCACGGTAGCCGTCCTGATTCACCGCCGTGGCCACCACCACCGCCTGGCTCGCTACCGGGCCGTGCTCTCGACTCTTGATATAGGTCGCGTCGAGCCATACGTAGGGCCAGTGCCCCTCCAGCGGCCGCTCCAGGAAGCTTTGGACGCGCTCATCGATCGAGGCGCACAGTCGGGAGACCTGCGACTTGGAGATCCCGGTCATCCCCATGGCCTGGACCAGCTCGTCGACCTTACGAGTGGAGATGCCCTGCACGTAGGCCTCCTGCACCACCGCCGTGAGCGCTTGCTCGCTCATCCGCCGCGGCTCGAGGAAGCCGGGGAAGTAGCTGCCCTGGCGGAGCTTGGGGACCTTGAGATCCACTCGGCCCATACGCGTCTCCAACGGCCGCTCCCGGTAGCCATTGCGCCGGTTGACCCGCTCCTCGGAGCGCTCGTGGCGATCGGCCCCGCACAGCTCGGCCACCTCGTGCTCCATCAGCTCCTGGAGCATGAAGGCCAGCGTCTCACGCAGGAAGTCCGGTGCCACCGCTCGCTTTTCAAGCAGCTCCGTCAGTGCCATGCTCTTGTTGGTCATCGTGGGGTTCCTTCGGTTGGTTGCGTGTTTGGCGACTTGCAACTTTATCGAAGGCCCATGGTGACCTCATCCTCCCGTCTGAATTACACCTCTTCCCGGGACGTTACCCAAAAAAATTGCCACCATCTTCCCGGATCAGCTCACGCTGCTGCGTGATCATACGGGAGAGCAGTTCCGCGCAGGCCTCACTGCGGGTGTGCACGACCTCGACTCCTAGCTCCCGCAGACGATCTTCACCCCACTCGCGAACGGTTGGGGTGCCGATCACGACCTTGGGAATACCATATAGGATCATCGCTCCTGTGCACATTGGACAGGGCGAAAGCGTCGTGTAGAGCACAGTTTCTCGATAAAATTCCGGCGGTTGCCGACCGGCGTTGGCGAGCGCAGTCATTTCTGCGTGATGGAGAGTGCTGCCGGTCTGCGCCCGGAGATTGCGTCCGCGTGAGACCAGCTTGCCGCGGTGGACGAGTACCGATCCGATGGGAAGGCCTCCCTCTAGGAAACTTGCTTCCGCCTCCTCGATTGCGATCTGCAGCATGCTTGATTCAAATTTCGTGTGTTCCATAGGTTATTTTCCATCGAAAGGTTAAAACCACCGGCTTTCAGCCGGTGAGCTTTAGCGCCACCATGCGGGGCTGGAGGGTAAGCGCATGGATTACAGATACGGCAGTCATACGGTCTACCAGATCGAGTATCACTTTGTTTGGGTGACTAAGTACCGATACAAGGTGCTCAGCGGTGAGGTTGCTGAGCGAGTGCGAGAGCTGGTGAGACAGACGTGCGAAGCATTTGAAATTCGGATTGTGAAGGTCGAGAGTCCGCTCGATCGGCATTATGCCTGTGTAAGGAACCAGTCCATACGTGGGCTTGAGTCCGACAACGCCGCACCATGCCGCGGGTATCCGGATGGAACCGCCCTGATCACACCCGATCGCCGCCTCCACTTCCCCCAGCGCGACAAGTGACCCGCATCCGCTGCTCGAGCCACCGGCGGAAAACCCGGGGCGATAGGGATTGTGCACCGACCCCTGGGCGGAAGTTTCGCTCGCACCGGAAATGCAGAGATCCTCGCAGACTGCTTTACCGGCGATCTCCGCGCCCGCTCCCAATAGGCGCTGGACGACTGTGGCATCGTATTCGGGAGTGTACCCCTCAAGCAGGGACGAGCCGTTGCGCATCCCTATTCCAGCCAGCGCGATGCTGTCTTTCAGGGCGATCCGCATTCCTGCCAGGGATCCGTTTTGATGTTCGCGCACGGAAGTCCTCAGGTACCACGCGTTCGTCGGATTCGTACCGGGCTCGGGCCTTTCACCTCTTCGGGAAGCTGGCGCCCGCAGTCGACCCTCACCTACCAACGATTCCACACGAGCGAAGGACGGAAGTGCCGCATTCATGGCAATTCTGTATCCATCAAGGTCATGTCCGCCCCCCAATCCGAGCCGCGCCAAGATGGCAGCGATTTCCTCAAGGGGCGGCGGATGCAGCAACGGCGTCATTTCCTAGAGGCTGCGCCAAGCTGGGTTAGCCACCATGTTCGCCCGCTGCAAAATAGCTGTGGCGCGGCTCTGCGCTTCCTCAAGGAACGCCAACTCACGTTCAGGGGGAAGAAAGCTCAAGCGGCGGTTCTCCATCACAACGTTTCCGTCAATCAGGACAGTGTCCACCTCATTGCCGTAAGCCTGAAACACGATCGTGGCCGCCAAATGATGGTGAGGAGTCGTCTGAGGGTGACGCAGGTCAAGCAGGATAAGGTCCGCGCGCTTGCCGGTTTCGATGGAACCAATCTCGTGGTCCATTCCCAACGAACGCGCCCCATCGATCGTCGCCATTTCAAGAATCTTCTCTGGGGTCAGCACGTCCGCATCCCGATGCACCGCGCGGTGAATATGGGCCATAAACTTCATGTCTCCGATCATGTTTACGGAGTCATTACTATTCCCGTTATCTGTTCCAATGCCCACGGCCATGCCGCGCTCCACCATCTCTGGCACGGGGGCCACCCCTGAGCCGAGGTAGGCATTGCTCACAACCTGCGACGTGACCTTCACATTGTGGCGGTGCAGCAGCCGAACATCCTTCCGGTCAAAGTACACGCAATGCGCGACCTGCAGACGCTCATCCAAGAGTCCGTAACACTCCATGTACTCGGCGGGACTCATCCCATGAATCCGCTCATCATGATCGCTCTCCGCCATGTGAAGCGTCCACATTACCGCCCGATCACGGGCGAAGGCTTGTGCCCATCGCATTCCTTCAACTGTCACCGCCGTGGTAGTGGCAGGAGCGGGCCAAACTGATATACGACCTCCTGCCGTGCCATGATACTGATCTGACAGGGCTGTGATCCGATCTTTGGCCACAGCCGTTTCCTCCATGATCGAGCACAGTTCGACTTGGGGAGAGCGAGCCTTCAAGGTGTCCACATACCCTTGAATGCGCCCGTCCATCCGATCAAAGAACATGCGGGCGTAGACGACCCTCACACCCACCTCACCATAGACCGCCATCGCGGCCTCGATGTTGCCTGGGTAGATGGCCGAATCGGCGTTTTCGTTGATCGTCGTAATCCCGCTGCGCACAGCTTCCGCACAATACAACCTCACCGCCACCGCTACGTCCTCCGGTCTCATCGCCTTTTGTCCCGGATACAAAACGTTGAACAGCCAGTCATAGAATTGACGCCCGTGCGAGGGCCCTCCGCGCAGGAGGATCTGGTTCACATGGGTGTGGGCATTGATGAAACCGGGTAACACGACCTTGCCGCGTGCATCGATCACCCGATCCGCTGGCGGAGGCACCGACTCGGCGTGCACTCCGAGCGCGACGATCCGTCCATCCTGCACGTGAACCCAGCTATCCCCAAGGACTCTGCGGTACTGATCCATCGTGACGAGGGTACCGTGCTGGATGCTGAGCGTTTTGAGCGTTTGCATGATATGTATCCAATAGTGTGTTACACGTCGCAAAGCAGATATTATGTCGAAAGGTAGTGTCCCGTCAAGTGGTGTAACAGCGGGTGAGGCCACCGCGGCCTTCGCTGACTGTTACGCCGCCTCCTCGTGAATCAATTGTTCGGCGCCTGCCTCAGTCGGCTCCTTGAGCACCGGGGCCAGGCTCTCCAGGCTCAGGTACCGGCGGCTGACTTGCCATTCATCGTTCTGCTCCAGCAGTACCGCTCCGACCAGGCGCGTCACCGACGCGTTGTTGGGGAAGATCCCGACGACGTTGCTGCGCCGTTTGATCTCCTTGTTCAGCCGCTCCAAGCAGTTCGTGGACGCCAACTTCGGCCAGTGATCTTTCGGGAAGGCCATGAACGCCAGCACGTCCTCCTCGGCGCTATCCATGCAGTCCGCCGCCTTGGCGAAACGCTCACGCAGGCTGTCGGCCACCTGCCGCCACTGGCGCGTCGCTGCGGCTTGATCCGGCTGGGCAAAGGCCGTGCGCACCGCCGCCGAGATCGCTGGCTGGTGGGCCTTAGGGACCTGCGAGAGCACGTTGCGCATGAAGTGCACTCGACAGCGTTGCCAGCCCGCCCCAGTCAGTACCGTCGCGATCGCCTTTTTCAGCCCCTCGTGAGCGTCGGAGATGACCAGGCGAGTGCCCTTCAGCCCCCGGGCCACCAGCGATATTTGCCCGCATCGCGGAATGAGCATCGAGATCATCGCCGATATGGTCGAACCAACGGAACACCCTGCCCGGAAACTCCGCGATCAGCGAGAACGAGCGCTCGATGATGACCAGATAGACGGCGGCCATGAAGAACATAACGACGAATATTCCGAGGAACCACGCCAAGCTGACGAAGCTATCTCCGACAAGGGATTGTGCCGAGGTTAGTGCGTAATAGAGCCCGCCATTGATCAGAACGCCCATAATCCGGAAGAGGATCATGCCGAGAAGCAAACCGAACAGCATGAGCACCGGCGTCAACGTTAGCGCGAGAACCATCACGTAACCGCGACGGGCCTGACTACCGCCCATACCTTTTCCTTCCATGGAAAGGTGCGCGATCGCCCATAGTGGGGCGGCAAAGATGGCTTCCATGACCAGTAGGAAGAACGCTCCGATTCCAATTACCCATGTCACCATAGGAACCATAGGCAATACGAAGGCGAGGAACATGCCCATGGCTCCAATGCCACTGATGACCCAACCCACGAAGTTCGAAAGGACCGTAATGCCCGTTCCCACGTAAGGTACGACAGCAAGGACAGAGAGCGCGATGATTGCCGCCGTTGTATAGAACGTGACCTGCGTTCCAAAAGTCACGAGACCGATCATCGGATCATTTGTTGCCCGCGTAGGGTTCAGGAATTCAAGCGCCTGATAAAGCGAGCCGGCCGATGGCATCCAGTCTGAAATATCGCCGCCGCTATCTGCAAATGCGACCCGTTCATTGACGAAAGCCCTGATTCCGCTACGAGCGACGCTTTCGTTCCACCATTCGACCGTGCCGTTATAGGTTGCCGATATCTGATCGAGAAATTTCTTGGCGTCGCCGTCGGCCGAGCCGAGCAAATACCAGTTATTGTCGGCATATTGCGACGCGATCGCGTTGCGGACCGATCCGGCCGGGTTAGACGCTGCACCAATCGCACCGCCAGGCGTTACCTTCGGCAATGCCGTTGCGACGGAGTTGGAGTCGGCCGAGAGGCGGGCAATCAATTGATAATAGAACCCCGCTTGCAGCCAACCGCCGTTCTTGAGATTGCCCGCAAGGGCTTGGCTTTGTGTGTCACCGACAGGCGTTACCTGCAATGGATCGTCCGCTTCGGCGACGTCTTTTCCAGCCTTCTGCAGTTTATCCGCCCCGATATAACCATCGAGAATTTTCGCATGCTTTTCTCGCCACGCTTTCAGATCCTCGCGCAGATTGCGATATTCGGGCATCAATTGTGGATTACGCGAGCTGACAGCTTGAGCCAGCTTGGCTGCTGGTTCGGTGAAATTGTTGGCCGTGTCATCAACCGCCTTCTGCATGTCCGTTATATAATTATTGTACGACTTGCCGGCAGCTTCAGCGAGACGCTGGAAACCTGATGTCTGCCCAGGCAGGCTGACGATGCCGCAAGCGCCGTAGGAGTTCGGCAGGCTATAGGCCATTTGCGGTACGCCCGACTTCGTTTGCCATGGCCCCCGAGAGACGCCATCAAGACCGTCGCCACCCTTTGAGACTTCGAGATTGTAGACGGCCATGCAGAGTTCCGCTCGCCACAGACCTTGCAGGAATTGACCGTCGAGAGCGTCATAGTCGCCACCGACGACAGGCAACCGTTGTTGAACGATGAGATCCACCGTTTCATTCCAGAAGAAGGAAGCCGTAGCCGTGCTCACGTTGACCATGTAGGCAATGCCGTGTTGAGCGGCATTGTATCCGGTCGGCATTGGGATAAGTGCGCCAACGGCAAGAATCGTCCGCAGCGGAACCCACATGGCAGAATGCCGCCTCCCAAGGATTTCACCCTCATGAGCGGTTTCTGTCACTCCCACAATGACGTTGTAGATAAACAGAATAGCGGCGACGGCGAAGAATAGAACGTTGAAATTGGCAATTAACGACGAAACGAGAGTTTCATCATTAGGGCCGCTAAAAAGCGGTCCAAAGATCATGTTCAGGAAGGAGTTGGACCGAGTGTCGCCCTCACCCTTGATGATATCGGCAATGTTGATGTCGTCGGCATGTGCGACACTAGCCGATATCATCCAGAAAATCGTGAGAAGGCCCACCCGGTTCATGGTTAATCGTCCTTCGAAAGGATCTGCATATTGGAAGGCAGACGGTCGTTGAAATAGTCACGCACGGACCCGACCCGGCCTTGCCGAATCTGCCATGCTCGAAAATCTGCCTTCATCGCCAGAGCAAAGGTGATGATGGCAACGAGGCATCCCCCGATCAGGAGGTAGAAGGACCGATAGCCGAGCATGTACAGCAGAGGAATTGCTGCCAAAGCAACGCATCCCGCGATCATGTAGATGCCGGAATCCCGGTCCCATGCTGCCAATGCCGCCTCGATCTCCTTTGCATCGAGATCGTGGCTCAGGTCTTTGAAGCGCTGGATACCGCCATCCGAATAGCGATCACTGAAGTTTCTCGCCTTCAGGCGACCTTTTGGCCGCAACTCGTCGATCGTGTTCTGGACGTTATCAGCGGCATCTTCAGCAGCATGAGACGCCGCATTGAAGAAGACCTTGATCCCGAAAGCCCGTTTCAGGTTCCAACTAGCGAAGCGACGCATGCGGCCTTGGTCGCTCATTTTGCGGCACTCACCGTCGTTACGGTCGTTCGGCTGTCCCGCTCGTCCAGACTATTGGAGAGCAACGCCGCGATTGCGGCCGCCTCACGACGTTCGAGATTGAAGCGCATCCAATCGACGTGAAGGTTGAGCGCCTGGGTCAGCAGTTGCTCACGCTGTACTGCTGCCGGCGACATACCTGCCAGCTCCTTATGCCACTCCGGATTGGAGAAGCGGGAGCGGACGAAAATGTCTACCGCTTGCAGTTCCGAAACGTGCTCTCCGACTTCATACGGATACGATTCCGTCACAGCCTTTTTCGCCCAATCGGCCAGCTCCTTTCCGCCAGTCGGCGCCGAAATGTCGCCAAGATAGCTATAGACCGAATGGGCGGCCGACCGGCGGGTCGCATCGATCTGACGAGCGGCGACTTGCGCCCTGCCGGCAGGAGATTTCATTTCCTCCTGGGTGATTGGCTTGGGCGGAATCGGATCGACCATGTTGTTGATCATCCGGACATAGGCCTTGGAAACCTTGCCATCCGAGGTGTCGAGAGTGATGGCATCGGTAAGAAGGCGAACGTCGGAAGTCGGATCGGCAAAGCCGGCGACGTTCCGAAGTTCATCACGATCGGCCACAATCGCGTTTGCGACGGCCAAGCCGCCTTGCGTAACCGGCTTGCCGATATCCTCATTGCCGTAGGACCAGTTACGCGAAGCGTTGGCAACGTCATTACCGCCATAGCCCGCAACCCCCTGCCCTGACTTGCCCATGCTGAAAATGCCGGACAAGTCGAGGCAGGCTGACGTTGCAGGATCGTAACGGCCGCCTTCAGCCGCGGCTCGTGCCTTTTGCCGCTCACGGATGGTTTCGGCCATCTGTGCGGCGTCCTGGGTGCGGGAATTGGCTTCGATCGCACGGTTCTGATAGGCGCTCAACTGCGCAACACCCTTCAAAATGGTTTGCGCGATCTGATTGCCGACATCAGTCGTATGCGAATTGATGTTCTCCTGGGCGCGATAGACGATGTTTTGAACACCGCCGCAGGAGCACGCGGCCAGCGCCGCATCACCCGCCGAAAGCGACACAAGAGCGGTTCCGGCAAACAGAAATGATTTGACTATTGCCTTCATCACAGGCCTCCCGGTCCGTAGAGATCGTTATAGAGATTGTTCAAGAGAGAGCCGTCATTCTCGCGACGGCCGGAATTTTCTGTCGAAGGAGAATTCAAATTCAGGGAGCCGCCCTTGTAATTGTAGTTCAGGGTGGGGACCGATCCGCCGCCCACACCGCCCGGCAACTGCAACGCATCAAAGGAAGGCAGTTGAAGCGCGGACTGAAGCGGTTCCGTCACCTTGTTCCACTGTTCTTGCGCATAGGAGCAAATCTGCTGTTCGGCATTTGACAACGCCTGACTAAAGATCTGGCTCAGGTCCGGAACCTGAATGGCAAAATCGAGATTGACCTTCATGAGATTGTCGAGGCAGCCAAGGGAGTCCAGCGCCGGCGGCTTTTGCAAAGCCGCTTCATGACGCTTCACTTCCTTGTCGATGCCGGCGCGAATGGCCTCGACAAGGTTGACCTTTACCGTGTCAACGCAGCCTTTGCCGCTACTCTTGAAAAGCTGTTCAATCTGGTCCGCTTGTGCCGGCGCGGCTGCGAGAGCCAGGCCGCCCACGGCGCAGAGCGATAGATATCGGAGGATCTTCATAGCGTCGCTTTCTCCCCTTGGAATGGTGGGATTTCTCGGATGAGAATCGGCCGCTTCGTGCCGATTCCGGGGAACCCTTCGGTCTGGTCGTACATGCCGCCGCCAGCTTCACCGCCTAGACCGCCGTCCAGACCTGCGAAGGATTGGCCGTTCATAGCCGCCATGCGTTTCAACAAGTGAGCCTGGAGTTCCGCATAGGACGAGAAACCGTTCGCCGTCAGATACGAGGCGGGCAAGACGGATGGATCGAAACCGCTGGCAACCCAATCGTTGAGAGCGCCAGCGCCGAGGAAGTGCGCAGCGCCGAGCAACCCATCCTGAGTAATTTCGACGCCGTTGATTGTCTGCCCGACGAGGCCGCGCGTTTCGCTGCTCATCGATGCCCAATTTCGCGAAGCCAGTTCATAATTCGCCGCATCCTGTAAAGATGCGCCAGCGCTCGAATACCGCAGGTCGTCAAGACTGTTGACGCCGGCGGCTCGGGCTTTGTCGGTCGCGACGTAGTTGCTCCAATTGCCGGTAGAGCCGCTACCGGTATATTTGAAGTAGCCGAGAGATTCCCATGTGCCGGCAGTGATCTGATACCGGCCGACGGCGCTGCCGCCATTGCCGTTGAAAATCGAGTACGAGTTGCCACCTTCGAGCTTCGAAGTGTTCTCGTTATAGTCAGCCCATGCCGCAAACGGCAGCATCAAGGCCAAGCAGAGAATGGCAATAATCGAACGTTTCATCGCTTTTGCCCCGCAATAGTGATCTTCATGGCGGTGATGACGGAGCGCGGATTTTTGTCGCCGAGCGAATAGGTCGCAATACCGTCCTGCGTTGCGACTTCGATCAGACGGCGATCATTGCCGTCACGTTCGTCAATGACTGAAAAGTCCGGTCCCCATGCTTCAAGGATATCGATAGGCTGCTTTTTCCCATCGAGAAAAACCACGGGGCAGGCCGAGTTGCCGCAATAGTAGGTTGACCGTATCAGAATAGCGGTTTCATCGCCGGCCTTCAGATTGACGTCCTGGGCGAGGACATTTGACGGTTCGAGCGGTTCGGAGCCGCCTTTGAACCGTTCTTTCAGCGCCTCGGTTGCGGCCTTCAGC
This sequence comes from Aminobacter sp. SR38, assembly GCF_014843375.1. Lineage (NCBI taxonomy): Bacteria > Pseudomonadati > Pseudomonadota > Alphaproteobacteria > Hyphomicrobiales > Phyllobacteriaceae > Aminobacter > Aminobacter sp. SR38. Next base: position 31,942 of record NZ_CP062116.1, on the reverse strand, counting down.
TCCTCCTCTGTCGGGGTCCTGTTCTTCCGCTCCTGGGGCACTGGCTGCGCCATATAAGCCGCGCCCGACCATTGCCACAGGCGATGACCATCATAGAGCGGCTTCATTCCCGTCGCAGCAACAGGGCCAAGTCCGACTGACTTCCCCGGTACGCGCCAGACTTCGAGCCACTGCTTATCGTCGTAATAGAGGGCGGACACAAAACATCCAGTCGCGCAACCGCGTGCTTCGCCGAGCAGAACCACCATCTGGTCATAGCCATCCGTCGGCTCCTCGAGCCAGACGCGCTTGGCCTGGACGATCCTGAAATCTCGCCCGAACATTTTCCGCGCCGTCGCCGTCGCGTCCGCATCCTGCTTGTCGAAGCTGACGGTTTCCGTCACCAGATCGTCAATCTTCGATTGTGCCAGAGCAGCCGTTCCGATCGCACTCGCCAACAGCGCGGCTGTAATTGTCTTTATCATGAGGCCTCCCTGATCAGTTCGTCCGCGAGCTGACGAATTACGTTTCCCCGAACCTTGTCATCAACTGCGACCCCCCGATCTTCCATGTCCGCAAGGCGGCGCTCGATCGCGTCCTTCGCCGATCCGGAGGGGAACCGGCGCGCAAGCATGCGCCGGGCTGCTTTCGAACCCAGGTCCTCGTAAAGCATCGCACGTAGCGAGGTATCTTCAGCCGTTGTCGAAAGCGCCCAGATTTCAATCGGACCGAGCTGATTGAAAACGTGCTGGACATAGGTGCCCGAGCGAAGGTTCAGCATGGCTAGCACCGGTGCGCCCTCCCCTTCGATCGGGCCGCGAAGACCGCGCATGATGTCCATGATCGACGGCGTGAGGTTGTAGGTCGAAGCAATCTGCCGGATCGAATCTTCCGTGGGCACATTGCAGAACCAGAAGCTATTCGCGAGCTTCTGGATGCTCGTGTCGAAATCTTCCAGAAGCTGAGACGCAAGCGTAATTTGGACGCCAAGCTTACGAGCAACGCGGCCGAGATAGACTATCTGGTCCCGGAAGCTGTCCAGCCCGCCGGTCAAATGATATTCATCGACACCAAGACGCTTAGGCATCTGGCGGTTGTTCTCAATGCGCTGGAGATGGTAGGCGCGAACGTCATCGCCCATGTCACGGGCACGGATTTCGTCGGCATCCATCCAGAAATCAGTCGTGAGCGTTTGAAGCGAGACCATATACATGATGGCGGTCTGCCGCTTGGCGTGCGGACCTGTCTTTGCGGTTACGCCGGCAAGGTCGAAAGCGATGATGCGGGCATTCGAGACATCGAACCGTGTCGGCCGGGAAAGGATTGGATAATCGCGGGTAGCAGCCGTCAACATGCGCTGGAAGGCCTTCAGCACGTCCTCTCCGGTCGGAGCCTTCATGTCGCGGAATGGCTCGCGCACGGTCTCAGAATTCGAGACGTTCACCAGATCGGCCAACGTGGGAACAGCGTAGCGCTGCGCCAAAGCGGCCTCGTGATACCTGCCTTTCGAAAAAAGAAAGTCGGTGACCTCGTACCATGTCGTTGCGGCGTCGATCTCGAAGCCGAACTCCTCCAAAGCCCCATCGACCTCGAAGGAATCTGATTTGGAATAGCGCTTCGGCGAGCGGCTATCACTGAAGAACTTATAGGCTTCGTCGATTGTCGCGCCGGCAAGAGCGCTGATCCCGTCGTAGGTCGATTCTTCGCCGTCCGGCGTACATATGAGGCAGAGCAGGTTTACCAGATAAGCTCGCTCATATTCGAACGGGTGACGCATGCACAGTTGCAGGTCGAGTGGGTTGACCGAATATTGCTCTGACATTTTTAGCCGATGGAACACGGCCTCATGCCGGCGTTGGACCGGCAGAGCATCGCGAATGAGGCTGATCAGGCCTGACGACGATGGGCCAATGTCGATGATCGAAATGCGCGGTAGCAGGCCCTCGTTCGTCCGGCTTCGTCCTGACTGGCGTGACAGCGCCACCCCGAGATTGATCGAATTCATCAGAACCGATTTGCCGGAGCCAGGTGTGCCGACCGTCAGATCAACCCAACCCAACTGCTTCGAGGAACCGGGCTGGTAAGGCCAGAGCTTTCCGTCTTTCGTGCGGAACATCACCGAGCCCTGTTGCCATGGGCTCGCAGGACGCGCGATCGGAGCTAGAGCGAAAGCGTCGGCAAGGCTTGCCGCTGCGGCTGGCGCGGTCGATTGCGCGTTCAGCGCAAGCGTGGACGACATTACGCACTGGACCGGATCGCCGACTAGTGCATCCGTCTGGCAGTTGCCCCATCGCTCGACCGTTCGCCGGAGGGTCGCGACGTGCCGCTGAAGCGTCTCGATTTCGGTCTTCGGAGCCCATGCCGCGAACGAGCAGCGCCACCGAATAACCGTATCCTCCGCGCCATCATCGAGACGCAATTTCTCGAATGCCTTCTTAATGCGCGAATTGTGGATCGGCGCGGTCCACGTCATGATGTTCGTATAGGTTTCCTTGAACATCTGTCCCTGGAAGCCACCGGAATCGATCAGCATCGACATCCGCCAGGAAATGCGCTGATTGCTGTCGAGTACGCGTCGGATCAGGTCATTGAATTGAACGACGACCTCCGGTCCGAGCGATATGTCGAATCCGGAGAAGATGGTTTCGCCAAGCTGCACCGTCGTTTGGTCGATAATCTCACCATGCTCATTGATGAGCTGCCGAGAAAGCAACGGCCAAAGGAGATTTGAAACCTCGCTTTTTTTCAACTCCTTAACGGACTTTGGCATGCGAGCCCGCGCATAGTCGCCGGGAAGGGATGCCTTCCAGCTATCCCCGGCAATCAGGTATTCCGGATTGAGGACGCCTTTGATCTGCGACAGGGCCTCATGCACTTCCAACGGCTCGATTTCGATACCGACAATATTGGCTTCTCGCACCATGGCCTCGCAGAAGGAGCGATGCCTTGTAACCAAGGCGTCGATCGCGAGCGCCGGCCACTGTGCATGCCGCATTTGCGGCGCATCCTGCATATCTTTGCGCGCCTTTTCAGAACTTGTTTTAAGTTCTTGGCGCGTCAGCAAGGTAGGCCGCGACCAGAGCGCCAAGAAACAGCGCTCCCCAGTCAGACGTTGCGGCAGCAATCGCCGCCGCTCGTCAATGAGATCGTGAATATCAAGGCCAGTATCGGCCGCAACGCCTTCAGTTACCGCAAGCGCGCGATTGATATCTGCTGCACCAAGCTCCGGTGTATGTCCGAACCAGAATTGCAGCGTATAGCCGGCAGTCCCCAATTGTGAGCTGAACGCAAGGCGGAGATCCGTCACCGCCTTGCTGATTTCTTTTTCGCCCGGCATGGACCGGAAACCTTCAAGCCGAAACACCGTCACCAACGAACCGTCGTCGGCAACGAGCATGTTTTCGCCTTCAGAGGTCACGAGACGGCAATAGCCATCTAATGACTTCCGCAGCGCCGACCGGCCGATGGCGGCCGCCAGCGTGTCAAGAATTCCGATCCCTCCCATCATCAGTTGATCGACCGCAATGTTCCGTCAACGGACGTGGTATCTGCACCAGAGCCGAAGAAGGTCGTCACGCCCATTCCGAGGAATTCCGGAACGGCAATGAACAGGGCTGCAGCAACGCCGAACCATATCGCCGTTGCAGGCTTGGCCGACGGATCGTGAGGATTGCGGTGGTTCTGCACGAGCTTGTTGATCGCCAGCATGGCGAACACAACGCCGATGATGAACGAGGCCGCACCGAGGAAGTCGCCGGCGGGGCCAAGCGTATCGTTGCGGACATTCGTGAGAACTTCGCCAAGGCCGCCGCTCGATTGAGCGAGCGCCATGGTCTGGTGAGCAAACGTCCCGGCAAAGAGCGCCGCCGTCTGTATCCATGCCTTCTTCATCAGTGCTTTCCTTTCTTAGCCGAGCACAAGTTCTTCGATATAGCCGACGAACATCACGATATTCATCGCGAACGTTCCGCCGATTAGGTGTGCGACGCCATAGCCAACCAGACCGGGACCGGGCCATTTCACGGACTGATTCAGCAGCATGAGACCGCGAATGAAACCGAGAAGGCCGAGAAATTGGACGACGCGCAAAAGGGCGATAATGACTGAGCGGGCCTGTTCATGGTCGAGCGGCGCGAGCATTTCAGGGGCGTATGCAAAGATCTCTGATGCCGCGACTGTCTGGTCCACTTGGAAAAAGGACATCAGAAACGCCGATATGATCGACGACAGTGAGATCAGCATGACGGCGGTGATCAAGCCGACTGTCCCTACCCATCTGCCGTAGTCCTCTCGACCGAAAAACTGACCGGAAGCGGCTCTTTCGCTCGCCCTAACAAAGCTGTTGATAGAGGCGATTGCCAGGGCGATGCCCATGATAAAGCATGTGGCAGCTACAAGCGCCTGCGCCGGCGGGATCAGGTCCGCGAGACGCTGGACCAGTCCCACCAAGCCATTCAGTGCTTCACCGTTTCCGCCCATGCTTCACCTCTCATCACTGCGTTGCCGCAGCTTCCTTCTTCGGTTCAACCTCGGTGGCGCTCGCCTCCGCAACCTTCTCAGGCTTCGGAGACGGAACAGGCGGAGCTTTCGCTTTGGGGGTTACGATCTGAAGTCTGGCGTTTCCAACAACGGCCTCATCCGCAGGAGCCTCCCCCTCAACACCAGCCTGCCCGGAATCACCGTTTCCGCCCGGCTGGATCAGGCCGATGATTGCCTGATCCTGTGCCTTCAGTTCCCTCAGGTGCGCGATGATCGTGTCTACAACACCGTTTTGTGATGTGAGCGCCGTAACTTCTGCACGCAACGAATCGTTGTCCGCACGCAAAGAAGCGACCTGACGCTTCAACGCAATGATTTCACGCTCTATTGGGGTTGGCGTAGATGTTTTTTCCACTTTGACCGGATCGGCTTTTTCGCTATGGGCACTTCCGGCAGCAACATAAAAGCCACCACCAGCAATTGCACAAACAGCGACTATCAAAATTACCCGGAATAGCATCCCTCTGTTGCTATCTTCCGTAGGTAGTCGAGATAGATTGTCATCATGCCTGGCTATACTCATATGTTTGCTCTGCGTGTGCTTTCGACAACACGAATCGAACAATTTTCGATTGTGGCCTTTTGGGGGTGACAATGAGACTCTTTATGGCATATTCAGACGATATTGCAATATAAAGCAAAAGGAAAATGCGGGAATGAATGCCTACAAAATCCTCCTCGCGTCATGTGCCATTTTCGCTACAGCTCTGCCGGCACAGGCAGAATTGAATCTCTGGCAGCAAAATTTTGTGGGCTGCTCGGTCTCTTCATCGCCCTATACGACGCAGGTCCTGTTCAAGGACGCCGCGAAGGTTCGCCCGCTCATGCAGATCTCCGGCATGAACGCATGGGCGGTCCCAACGGCCGACGGAGGCCAGCAAATCGCACTCACTACGCCAGACGGTCTTACGATTTATGGCCGGATCGTCGGACCGCAGGGCGAAGACATTTCCGCTGCACTGCTGGCAACCAGACCGACCGTCACACCAGAGCCATCCCCGTTTGATCCGCAATCTCCCGTCACCACGTCAACGACGAGCACTCAGGCTCCCGCCAATATAACCCGAACCGTTCCCGGCGATGGAGCCGCTGCACAGATCGCCGCCTCTCCGACAGTTCAGGCAGCACCGCCAACGGCGCAGCCCTCCCCTGCCCCGGCTCAAGAACAGGCCGCTCCGGTTAAAAAGCCCGCAGATACGCAAGCAGCCGATAGCGCGACTGAATCGAAACAGGCTCAGGCACCCGTAATACAGCCCACTCAACCCGCCCCTGCCGCAGGTTCGACACCGCCGCTAGTTGGTGCTCAGCCGCAGCAGCAGGCGCAAGCAGCCAATCCGCCGCAACAGATGGCGTCTATCGGGTCGCAAACCGTGCCAGATGTTCCAAAGGCCGCTAGCATCGACCAGCTTATGCAGCAGGCTCAGGACTTCGCCATGTGGTTTCCGGCGAATAAGCCAAAACCCGGCTCTCCCCTCGTTTATGTCTTTGTCGATCCGACCTGCCCTCATTGCGCATGGTCCTTTGAGCATTTGAAGCCGCGGATCGATGACAGCACCATCGATCTCCGTATCATCATGGCCCCGATCCTTTCGGCCGAGGCAGCACAAATCGCCGCTTCGATCATGCATCAGGAGGACATTCCGACAACCTTGCGTGACCAGCTCGCATCGGTGATCGGGTCCGGCAAGCCTGCTCCGAAGGTCGATCCGAAAAACTTCGACAAAGCGGTTGTCGCGGCGATGCAGCGCAATGTCGATTGGATGCGCCTGAATGGCGTGCCTGGAACCCCCTTCTATCTCTATCGTACCAAGGAAGGCGCTCAGTTCGCTTTCGGAGCCCTCAACGACGCTCAGCTAGGGACCGCCCTTCCGGATGCGCAGCCAGCGGCGACCGCTAATAACGCCGGAGCCGCCGCCCAATGAGCCAGAACGCCGATTACGGCCAGATCGAAACCATTCTCATGCGGGCGGACGTTTATCGGACCGCCTATCGTCGCATGAGCATCATTGCGCTTGCCTTGCTCGTCGTCGCGGTCATAGCCGTGCTGGCGGCGGTGAGCCTCGCTTTGACAAGGCCGGAGCCGCGATATTTCGCGACAACGGCCGATGGGCGTATCCAGCCGCTCATACCGCTTGATCAGCCGCATCTCAGCGCTGCCGAGATCGCGACATATGCGGCCGAGGCCGTCACGCGGTCCTTCACCTATTCATTCGCGACGTACCAGCAGGATTTTCAGGACGCGCAGCAATATTTCACCAAGCCGCAAGGCTGGAATTCATTCGTTGATGCGGTCCAGAAATCAGGAACGCTCGATCTTGTGAAAAACCGCCGTCTCAATACAACTGCGATCGCGCAGCGCGCAGTTATCGTGCGAGAAGGCGTCAGTGCCAACGGTGTCTACGAGTGGATTGTCCAGATGCCGGTGCGCGTGACCTATCAGTCTGCATCGGAAGTGACCGGCCAAAATCTGATGGTTACGATCACCCTGCAGCGCTTGCAAAGCTATGAACACCCGCGCGGTGCGGCTATCTCCCGCTTCCTCGCGGCCCCCGGAGGTGCTTGATGAGATTGTTCGCCGGCAATATCGCTTTTCTCCTTGCCTTGAGCGGGTCTGCCCTCGCTCAACAGGCTGCACAGCCTGCACCAGCTTATACGCCACCGCAGCCGGAGACTTCCGCCGAACTCCCCGCTCAACAACCTCAGCCACAAGAGCAGGTGGCGCAGCCCGCCGATGAACAGGAAGTTCAAGGACAGGGACAGCCCGCATACTCAAAATATGGCGAAGCTGTTCCCGGCCAGGCCGCGCAGCGTCAGCCGCGACAGGCCCCCAATGTGCCAATCATCGGTGCACGCCGCCTCATGCAGTCCCTATCCGAGCTGGACCGCCCTTTGACGCCAGAAGAAGTGACCGCCTACGGCGCCACCGTTCAGTCGTTGATGCCCATGTCTCCCGAGATCATTCGAGATTATCGCCGGCGCGTCGATGAAAGCCAGAAGGCGGCCGCCATGCCGCCTAGCGGCTTCAGAGCCAAGCCGATATCGGATTCCGTTCGCATGTCACTCAAGTCCAATCAGAAGCTCCAAACCCTGTTTACGACGCCAAACACCGTGTCGGTCATGGCATTTTATGACCGCACCGGCAAAGCATGGCCGATTGCCAGCTTTGTTGTCGGTCGGGCCGATTCCTTCCAAGTATATGCCCTTCAGGAAGGATCGAACCAAATCGCCGTCACACCGCTTGTAACGCACGGCTATTCAAATCTGATTATCTCGCTTGTCGAAGAAGATCGCCCTATCGTCATCAACCTCGAGACAAGCGATAGCAAGACGCATTTCCGCCGTGACATCACGGTCGAAGGCTATGGCCCGAACGCCGCGATCTCGCCGACAGAGGTTTCCGTCAAGGTGCCTCCTTCGAACGGGACGATGATGGCTTTCGCGCAAGGCGCGGATCTTCCATCGGCGGCCGTCAAGTTGCGGACTTCCGACAATAACGTCGAAGCCTGGTCGCTTGAAGGTGCATATTATCTTCGGACTACCGATACCTACACCTCCCCTTCCCCGCAAGAAATGCTGACAGGGCCGGGAGGCGTTCATGCCGTGAAGATCAAGCCCTCCCCTGTCGTGCTGATCTCTCGCAACGGCACGATTTCCAGAGTGAGGATTTCCCAATGAGCGACGCAAACGACGAAAACGCCAAAAATCCTTCGACAGAGCGGGAAGATGCAGCCCCGGAACTGGCCGGCGCAGCGACCGTCAACCGATCGAGCCGCAAACGCGGATCACGCATTCAGACCTACGTCGTTGTAGGCTTGCTGGCATCCGCCGTTGGATATGTCGGCTATTCCATGCTCAAGCAGAACGATCTAGCGCCGTCTCGAATTTCACGCGGGCCGAACGTCGATTCAACGCCGGCCGGTCAGCAGCAGGCCGATTCTGAGCGCTATCAGCAGAATCTCGATTCGGTTAACCAGCAGGGAGCGCAGACGGCCGATCAGAGCGGCGGCAGCTTCCTCGCCACACCTGACGAGCCCTTGCGCAACGTGGACGATGTTCGCGATGTCACCAAAGAGCCCTACCCTCGCCAGAGGCCCGTTGCACCTGCCAATGAGCAGCCGACACAGAGGGTCGATAACTTCACTCCTGATCGTCAGCGAGCGATGACGCCCGACGACTATAGCGATATCAACACGCTGGCCGGAGCCATGGCGGCGCAGGCTGCGAGCCTCGCGTCACAGTGGTCGCCGAAAGGCTCGGTCAATACGATCGTTCTTAATCAGACGCTCTATAAGTCGCCGGAACAGCGACAGGCCGAGGCTGAGGCGGCACGACAAGCGGCTCTTTCCGGAACGGGCGGTGTGGTTGATGGCACAAACATGTTGATCAAGGCCGGCCAGATCCTTTTCGCCCGCACGGTCAATGCATCGGATTCCGACACCCCCGGCCCCGTCGTCGCTGAAATCTTTCAAAAAGGGCCGCTATATCATGCGCGCATGCTCGGATCATTTCAGCAAAACCGGAATACGAATGCTTTGATTGTCGAATTCAGCCGGCTTGTGATGGCTGACGGGACAGAGGTGCCGATTTCTGCTTATGCCGTTGATGGTGCCAAAGGCTCCATTGCCGTCAAATCCGATGTCGATCATCGCTGGCTTGCTCGATATGGGCCGCGCCTTGCCGGTGCCTTCATATCAGGGCTAGGCGAAACCATGTCTCGCCCGAGCCAGGAAGTCATAATCGGCAACAACTCGACAACTGTCGTTGATCGCGAAACCGAGCTAAAGGATGCGCTTTATGCTGGCGCTGGCCGCGTTGGCGATCAACTCGCCAGTGAGATTGAGGACATGGCCCCAAGCGGTCCTCTTGTGAAACTTGGGAGCGGTTACACTATTGGCGTCCTGTTCATGCAGGGCGTTCCCAATGTGCAAGCCACGCTGAACTCGGTAGCCCGGCGATGAGCGATCACGAAAACGAGGACGGCAACCGCTTCAAGAAGAAGGTCCATTGGCGCGATTCCATGCGTGAACCGCGCCTTATGATCTTTGACGCCCGTCTCGTTTTCTTCTTTCTGCTTCTTGCGGTCCATCTAGCGCTATGGACAGCCATTCTCCTTCTTGCTGCTATGCTGGTCTTCTGGCTAGTGGAAAGGGCCGGATACCGGTTTCCAAGTGCGCTTCGCACAATCCGGGCCACATTTGCAGGACAGCGCCGACCGGCGTTCTATCAGCGTCGATACCGAGAAGCCGTTGACTATGGGTTCGAGTATCGGCGCTCCCCCTCCCCTCCCCCGATACCCGTGAAGAAGGCTCCCCCCGTTCCGGAGCACGAACCTGTCGATGACGGACAGACGGGCAGACTGCCCCTAGCCGCTGAATAAGCGGCTATTTTTTTGCCCGCAATTTCCTTATCGCATTCGACTGGTATAAATATGAGAAACGTTTCCGATAAGTTTTAAATAGGTATACCATAATTAAACGTTTGCGAAACGTAGGAGTGTCATTTACCATCCGTTCACAATCCGATGATAAAACGGATGGTGATAGCATCCGCATTATTTTGGATGCGTCCACTATCCGAATAGTAACCAGATACGGAAGATGATCGTATGGCTGTCGTTTCCTTCATGACCACCAAAGGCGGCGGTGGCAAAACCACAAGCGCGACGCTCTTCGCCAGTGTGCTCGCAGAGCAGGGGGCTTCTGTCTGCATGATCGACGCCGATCCTAATCAGCCCCTTGTTGCATGGTCCGCAGATGCCGTTTGTCCAGAGACGTTGACGGTTATCGGTGACGTCAATGAAGACAACATCATCGAAACGATCGAGGAACAATCAGAGAAAAACCAGTTTGTGGTTGTCGATCTCGAAGGATCGGCAAACCTATCGACCGGCTACGCGCTGACCCAAAGCGATCTAATACTGATCCCGTTGCAGCCGTCAAAACTGGATGCCAACGAAGCTGCCAAGACCCTGAAATTCATACTCAGACAGGGAAAAAGTGTTGGAAAGAGCATACCGGCGCGCGTCTTTTGGGCCCGCGTTCCAGCGGCTTACGTTACCCGTAGCGCGCGCGACATCGGTAGTCAGTTCGAAGAAGCCGGAATCAATTTCCTTGAAACCAGTTTGATCCATAGAGATGCTTACACAGGCATCTTCAATTACGGCAGAACGCTTGAGAACCTGACCAATGATCAGGTGCCATCGCTCGATAAGGCTCGTGCGAATGCAGCCTCGTTCACAAGCGAGATCATTTCCTTGCTGAAGGAGATACGCAAATGAGCACACACAACATTCGCCTCGATCTGGACGAATTCAAACCGGAGGCAAAGAAAGCTGATCCCGCTGCAAAGGCATCTGTCGAAAAGATTGCCGTAGAGAGTGGCTTCAACACGCGCCATGCTCCGGAATCTCCGAAGAGAGAGCCAGTTAAGGCCGTCCAACCCGCTATAACCGCGCCGATCCCGCCATCCGCACCAGAAGGTGAGGGCGAGGCGCGTCGTCGCGGCCGAAAGCGCACGACCAACCGCAATACCCCGTTCGCCGTCAAACTGAAGGTCGAGACGAACAACCAAATTTATGAGTTTGCCGACCGCCTCGAATGCAATGCGATTGCCGAGGTGCTGGAGCTTGCCCTTGGCGCGCTCCAAAAGGAAATTGACGAGGGCATTGACCCTCGTACTCGCGCGGCCGAGCAGGCGGCCGCCAAGGGCTGATGTCCCGAGGCCGTGTAGGGGAGGGCTGGCAGGCGTTTGCGAACGCTGTAAGCAGCCCCATGCTTTCGCGGCGGATCTATGCCCGGCGCTCTGCGCTCGCCGGGCTCCTGATCGCCGCGACGCTGTTCTTACTCCTCCTGCAGGGACATATCGGGACAGCCATGACAATTCCGGTCATTATCATAGGCCTGTGCTTTGCAGCCCTGTTTACCGGTCCTTTGGCGGAGATAATCGCCATATGGTCGCGAAATAGGTTCTACACGTCCAGAAGCGGTCATTGGATCGTCTTTCCGCTGACCTTTGCTATCTCTCCCGTCCTGGCGCCGATCATGCTCGTTGTTTCGACAGTACAATTCCTTAAATCGTCGTCCTGATCCGCCGTAGAGCCGACGGAAAGTCGAAGGAGAGTTAGCATGAGCGTCCCAATTCCCGCTAGCGATGCAAGGTGGTGGGCAACTCTGTCTGTTGATACAGCTATTGGAAAAAGAACCGATCGAAATGCGATAATCGGCTATGATCATCAATTGCAATCATTCTTTTGTCACGGGTTTGAGTATTACGACGAAACTACAGGAGCAGATGCGCTTGGCCTCCTGCTAGGAATAGAACATCGGCAATACGTCACTTTCGATGAACGAATTTCTCGTTTGAATGAACTAGGTGTTGACCTCGTCGAGTGGGAATTAGATCATGCATCTACGAACAGCGATATCTAATTTCAATACAGAGTGCCAAATGCTGATATTGGATCGTCAGTTGCTACAAATCGGTGGGTATGCGACCGCTTCAGCCTTCCTGGGCGCAGCTTCGCTTGGATATTCAAAGCCATTTTTGAGCTGGTTTGCTCTTATGGGTGTGGCGATCGTCGCGGCCTTGTTGGTCCGCGCGCCTCATCTGGTCGATCGGTTGAGATTTCAGGATGCGTCCAGTATCGTCTTGGTGAGCGCACTTGCTACGATGCTTGGTGAGGGCCTTTGGCTGGAATTCTTTGCTGCTTGAGACGCTTCGCGCAGGGCTCTTAGAGCCTTGAAAATTCTATGATCTTTTCGCGATTGTGAAGTGAATAGCCAGTTCGCTTGACTTACTTGGTATGGGCTTTTGTGCGTCTGCCAATGGCACCGCCGCCCTATTCGCCGGTTTCACCGGCTCACCGAACCATCCGCACCGCTCGCCAGCCTCAGCAACGGCGTTTCCGGTCTTTTGCTCCGCAAGCCCGTCTCTTGCCTGCTTCGTCAAGGCTCCCGGCACGTCCGTTTCGGCCCATGCGGGTGACGACCGGACTGACGCGGCGATGCCGTCGCTTCGCTCATGCCATCGCAGAATAAAAGCCGGCCGTAGGCCGTCCTATTCGCGTCAACGCGAAAAAGGATGCTCATCATGCATATGAGAAGGCTTGTTCAACTGGCGATATCCGGCGTCTTGGTCCTTGGCTCGTTCGCTTTCGCTGAAGAGCCGGACCGGACCGGACGCCCACAACAGGAACGAGAGACCGATATTTCGGACTCCCGGCAGTCCTACCCCGAGGAATCGACAGAACAATCGCCTGTTCTGCCGCCGCCAGCCCCGCCAAGATCGCCCAAATAATCAGAAACGGAGAGCCGCGTTGCGGCTCCTCATTGTTTGTCTCGAGGGGGAGAGATCGGCCGCCGGTCTCTCCCCCGCAACAGGCAAAACCGGTCTCCCCGTCCTTCCGCGGGCGAGCTCGCCGGCGCCGCCGGCGAACTCCCCCTTGTGCAGGACCAGGTGCGCGGATTTTGCGCGTCCCGCGCGGATCCTCGCAACCTGTCCCTCCGGGCGGGTGATCCCCCTCCGGTTTTGCCTGTTGCCCCCCTCTCTCCGGTCGGATCGCCGACTGCTCGGGAGCAGGAGCCGGGCTCCTGCCCCTCACCGGGACAGGTAGACCGCTTCGCGGATCAGGAGAGATAAACACCATGGCAAAACTCAGCAAAGCACAGCGCAAGGCCCATGCCGAGGCAGAGGCTATCCTGACAAAGGACCGCCTCACCGAGGATGAAAGGGACTTTGTTTTCCAGAACTGGCACGAGGGCGCGAACTTCGAAACAGGTGCAGCCGGGGCATTCTTCACGCCGTGGGACTTGGCCGCAGATTTCCAGATCGATACCCGCAGCGGGCGCGTTATCGACCTTTGCGCTGGCATCGGCATGTTGAGCTATTTCGTTCATCACCGCAGCCTTTGGGGCGGCGGGAAGGGAGCCGATATCACATGCGTTGAAATTAACCCGCGCTATGTGGAGATAGGCCGCAAGCTGTTGCCGGAAGCCCGTTGGATCAATGCCGATGTTTTCGATTGGCGCGAGCTTGATCTAGGCCGGTATGATTGCGCCATTGGCAATCCGCCTTTCGGGCGTGTGAAGCGGCAGGGGACCGGCCCGCGTTATCGCGGTCAGGATTTTGAACTTCACGTCATCGACATTGCCGCCGAGCTTGCCGACTATGGCGCTTTCATCGTGCCGCAGCAGTCCGCCAGCTTCCGCTATTCCGGTACGCAGCTCTACCAACGTCTTGAGAAGGGGCGCGGTGTCGATTTTGAGCGCCAGACCGGCCTTGAAATGGTGGGCGGCGTCGGGATCGATACGGCTTTTTACCGCGATAGCTGGAAGGACGTTGCCCCGATTTGCGAGATCGTTTGCGTTGAATTTGCCGAATGCCGCGAACGCATGGAGGCAGAACGAGACCGGATCGCCGCCCGCCCCATGCCGCCCATGATGCGGCAGGCCGAGCAACTGGCCTTGCTGTAGGGGAGGGCGGGCAATGTCGAAAATCCGTATCAGCCTTCTGGAAGGCTATCACATCACAGCGACCGACAAGCGCCATATCGCGGAAATCCTCCGGCGCGGATGGAGCGAAGGCGTCACCCGTCACCGTCGTTATTCCATAACCGAAAGGGAAGGAGATACCGCCCGCATCGTCATCGAGCGAAAGGAATGGAACGACTTCGGACGCCTCGAAATCCGGCGCAGCAAAGTCATGATACGGATCGGGGGAGGGCAGGGCCATGCGTAAGGGCGACAGCGTTACGGTTTTCGATACCCCCTCAAATCTAGGGGGAAGTTTCACCGTCTCGATTACGAGCGAGACCGACGCGGAAACGGTCGAGGTGCGCGTCTGGTATGGGCGCGCAACGCCGAGCGGTTGGGAGCCTTGGAAGGATTGGGACGGATACACGTTCCAGACCCGCCGCGATCTTCTCACCAATCAGCGCGTCATGCGCTTGCGCAAGCCTTGAGCGAGGAACCCACAATGAGCAGCATCACGATTTTTCAGGCGATGGAGTTTTTCGGGACCGGCGATCCATTCTTCGGCGGGAACGCCGCCGATTGGTGCCTGTACCATCAAGAAGACGGCGGACTTACCTTTGTCGCCAGCCACGAGGCGCAGCGCCGCGAGTTGGTCAAAGCCTATTTCCCGACCGAGGCCGAGGCTCAGGAGGCGGGAGCCGCCGCCAGTGGGCGCAAGGGCCGCGTGTCAGCGTTGCCCGTTACCGCCCGCGCCGAAGTCCCTACCGGTCAAATTCGTTGGCTTGTCGGAAATCGCCATGTTGGAACCGATGATAACGAGCTTTCCGCCGAGTTTCGGAGCAGGGCAGAAGGGGCAGGCGCAGCCGATCCCGATTTAATCGCACAGATCGTCGCCTATGCGCTTGCGTGCCATCGAGCCAATCAGGCCCTTTGCATCGCGTTTCGGTTCTGAGGGCTCAGATATGAGCGGTATGGGGCACAATGGCGGGCCGCTGCTCGATAGCAAGCGGCCCGCAATCGACGGGAAATGCCGTATGTGTCGGCATTGGTGCGCGCCGTCCGAGTCCTGGGAGAGGGAATATCGGCTCTTCAAGATGACCGGCAAAGGCCGGCGTGTGAAGCGGCCGAGCGGGACATGCGACCGCGTGTTGATCAGCGGCAAGGTTTCATTTTCGGCGACGAGCGGCGATTATCGATGTGGGAATTTCGAGGTGAAACAACGGGAAGCGCCAAAGCGCGGCGGTGCTTTCGTCACGATCTGGCAAGGTAATCGCATCATCTGGCAGGGGCCGGAGGAAGATCAACCACCAGAGCAATTAGACTTACTATCGGACTAAAATCAGGAGTTGAGGAAACAGCATGAGCCGTTATTGTATTGAGCTGGATAATAAAGGGCGCACCGACAAGGAAGCCGTTATCGGCTACGACAAGCCCTTGCGGACATTCTTCCTGCACGGGTTCATTCCCGAGGATTCGGACCTTGAGGAGCCGGAAATCTGGCTTGGAGCCTTCCTTGAGGAATTCCCGACGCTGGAATCGCTTGTCGAGGAAGCCCGCAGGCAGGGTTGCGAGATTCGCGGCCTGAAGCATTCGGCCATCGTGTCAATGCTCGAAGAAGCAGGGCAGAAATCCGATCCGAGCGTAGGCGAACGCTTGGGCCTGATCAGATAGACCAGCCATCGCAGCATAGGAGTTGGGCAATGGCTTACGAAATCAGGATCGAGCAGATTGGTGGGGGCGAAATCGCCCTCATGACCCTTCCGAAAGGGTTCGAGAAAGACCCGCTTGTTCTGGCAGACGAGATGCAGCGGCTTTGCCAGAAAGCTTATGAAATGGGCCGTCGGGACGAGCTGGAAGCCGCTCGCGGCCTGTTGGAGCAGCGGCAGCAGGATTTGCGGCGGAACAGCAAATTTTGAAACGGAGGTGAATTTCATGGGAAAGCCTGATCATAAGCCGGAGCGAGGGCCGGTTATACGCGCGGCATCGACCGGGCATGCAGTGACGATCAGCCCCAATCAGAGCGCCGCCTATGAGGCTTATAAGCGGCTTTCGGGCAACGATGGAAAAGTCATGGAAACCGAGGGTGAGGTAGCCGGCGAGCGATAGCCGGCCAGATGACGAGAAGCAGTTTGTAAATGCGGTTGCATACAGCATTGGAATATATCAGGGCCGGGAAGTTTCATTCATTGGAGAAGTGGGCAGAGGGCGAAGTCGATAAGCTTGCGCGGTTCATCGACCATCACTCGCCGCAGACCGCCGAATTTTCCTTCAGCTTCCTTGATCCAGACAAATCGGACGAGACCCTTCAGGTATTCATCGACTTTTCCAACATGCTTTGGGACGAGAATATCGCGCCGATACCCCATGATTTTTTTTGGGTATCGTGGACACAGAAGATATTGGGCGAGGTGATCCAGTTCGCCGCCTTCTGTGAGCGGGTGAACAGCGAGATAGACGGCAATTTCAATGCTCTTGCCGTCAATGTGATGTTTGAGAACAAGCCCCGTACCGGCATGGGTTTCGTCAACCAGACAGGCTATAAGATCACTGGCGATCATAAGCGCGTCCTGATCAGCGGAGCAGATTCCGATTCTGCCGCTCTCATGACAGATAACGGCTTCGGCGTGGTTGCCGCGCTCCTGGGAGCGCTTGCCACCCCGCAAGCCGTGAGGCGTGTAGAAGCCGAACCGGTCAAGCTCAACAAACATCGGGAGAAGAAGGGAAGGCCGCCGATTGCATCGCGGATCGTCATCGATGTCCGCCAGAGCGAAATGATGAGATCCGGATCAGGCGGAGGCGGCGGGTGGAAGGTTAAGCCCCACTGGCGCAGGCCGACCATTCGTACCCTCGCCGATGGACGGAGGATTCCCGTCTCGCCTTGCTGGGTCAATGCACAGGGGGATATCCCGCCGCCAGCTCGCCAATATGTGGTGAAAATATAAGTGCGGAAATTCCGCACATATTGCTTGACAAATGTGCGGAAATTCTGTACTTAATCCCCATGCACACGGTCATTGAAACACCCGCCTATCTGTCATCCGCCAAGGATGAAAATGTGAGTGAGGAGGAGCGCAACGCGATTGTGTCCTTCCTCGCGTCGAATCCGGACGCGGGCGATATCATGGCCGGCACAGGTGGAGCGCGAAAGGTGCGTTTTGGCGGTCGCGGCAAAGGAAAGAGCGGCGGCTATCGGATCATCACCTTCTATGCCGACGAGGATATTCCGGTGTTCTTGCTCGATATCTACAGCAAGGACACGCAGGCAAACCTATCGAAGGCAGATCAAAACGAGCTGCGCAAAATTCTGACAGTCCTTCCGCAAATATGGAGGGAAAGCGTCAGTGAACAGGTGAAGAAACTCAGGAGGCGAAAATGAGCAAGGCAGGATCGCGAATTTTGCAGGGCGCACGGGAAGCTCTTGCTTTTGCCAAGGGCGAGGCCGATCAGGCGGAATATGGCATCCATATCCCGCCACAGGTGGACGTCCGCGCCATTCGTCAGAAAACAGGATTGTCCCAAAAGGCGTTCGCGGCCCGGTACGGATTTTCCTTTGGCCGTGTCCGCGATTGGGAGCAGGGCCGTTCCAATATCGATGCGCCGTCCCGTATCCTTCTCACCATCATCGAGAAGGAACCGGAAGCAGTAGAGCGGGCGCTTTCCGCAGCCTGACTGGCAGGTAAGCCGGTAGCACCGAAGCAAATACGAGAGGAGAAAAGCCATGGCACTAGCCCTCAAGCAGAAGGCCCCGGCCATCACCGCCGATGAAATGGAGCGCCGTCGCAAGATGGTTCGCAGCGCCTTCCGGTCGAACGCTATGGAAGGTCTTCGCCCGAACGCGGCTTGCCAGCCGGTATTTGACGCATTCATTGCCGGCGAGATCGAGCTGGACGAGATGATGCCGCGCGTTAAGTCCATTCTCGGCATCCAGTAGGCATGTCGTTTACGCTCGCCGATGGCGAGACCCTTCGAAACAAGATAGGGGCCGAGACACACGAGGCGCTAGAAGCGGCCGAGCACCCGGTTCTTGCGATCCGGCTGCTCGAACTGCGAAGCGGTCTCGGCCCCGAACCCACTTTCGACACGGCCCATCTTCAGGCGCTTCACAAGCACCTGTTTCAGGATGTTTTCGAATGGGCCGGTCATCTCAGGCACGAAACGTTCACGTTCGCTGACGGCTCGCAGGCTTCCATGCCGGCCATGCACAAGATTGGCGGTAAGGACTTCGCAATCGGCAACGAGATCGACAGAGGCTTGAATAGCCTCATGTCGGATCTCGAATCCCGCAACTTCTTGCGCGGCCTCGATCGTGAAACCTTCGCAACGGAAGCGGCCGACGCCTTCGCCCGGATGAATTCCATCCATCCTTTTCGCGAAGGCAACGGCCGGACTCAGCGTGAATTCTTCGCGGCCCTTGCCGAAAGGGCAGGGCATCCGCTCGAATTCGGCGTGATTTCCGACGAACGCATGACGTTCGTCTCAGTCGCCGCCCATGAGCGCGGCGACCTGGCGCCCATGCGTCGCATGTTCGCGGAAATCACCGACCCCGAGCGCGTGAACGCGCTCGAGGTCGCGCAGCAGGCCATTGAGCGCTTCCGCCCTGTGCAGGCCCCGCACGTCACGGCATGGGATGGTATCTATATGGCGACGACCGAACCGGGGCAGGACTATAGCGGCGTTTTCAGCGGCGCAGCCGGTCCCAATTTCATGATGCAGAGGGATGACGGCGCGATCATTATCGGCAATGTCATCGATCTGCCGGAGCCGCGTCCGGAATCCGGTGCGCGGATCTCCTTCACCTCTTCCGATCCGCGCCAACTCCAACCGGCGCATGAGCAGGCGCAAGCGCCACTCATTGCCGCCGTAAAGGAGTGGCCGCAGAGCGTACAGGAAGCGGTTGAGGCCCGAATCTCGACCCGACCCACGTTGCAGGCCGCAAACAGCCGCCTGGAGGCGGCTGTTCATGCGGTATGGCAGGACCCGCAAGCGGTCCTTGCCGAGCTGCGCAACCGTATCGATGTCGAACGTCGGCCCGTATCCGAATTTGCGCAGGACTTGCGCGCCAACCCGGAGGCTTTCGGCTCGCTCCACGGCAACCGCAGCCTTTTCGGCCGCGACGACGCGGCCCGAGAAAAGGCGCTTGCCGCCGTTCCGCTCGCGGTCGCTGCGCTCCACGATTACGGACAGGTGCGCGGCTCCCTGACCGCCGACCTTACCCGCGACGAAGAGCGCTTTCGCACTCTTATGCGGGAGCCGGTCAACGATCTGTCGCCGGCCGCCCGCGAGCTGGTGGGCCGGATCGAGAAAACGCCCGCTCATGAGTTGGGTGCAGTGCTTGGATCTGGCAACCACGGGCAGGCCTTGAGCGAATTGCGCGGCTTCATCGCCAATGTTCGTGAGCGCTTCGGCGTTCCCGGTTCGCTTGAGCTTGACCGGAACCGTCTGACGCAGGCTATCCCGAATGCCTCGCCGGAACGCCTTGAGGCGTTCACGGCGGGCTTTTCGCGTGCGCAGTTCATCAATTCACGCGCCGAATCCTTCGCCCAGGCGAACACCCTGCAGGTGGCACAAGGCCACCAGCAGGGCCATGAAAGAGGCAAGACCTTCGAGATGTAGCAGACACGGTTGATGCTTTATGCGGCAGTTTGCTAAGTATCGATCATTCCAGTCAGCTATAACGAGGTCTCTGCGCATGAAAATTTTCGCTATTGCGGCCGCCGCCCTCCTTGTCGTGTCGGGCTGCACCACGTCCGACACCACGACGACCAGTGCCGTTCAATCCAGCAATGCCGCTCATGATCTGGCGGCCGTTTGCCTGACCGATACGGGTAAGGCGGTTTCCGAGGGAACGACCTACAAGGGCAAAACATGCAGCAAGCCCGACACGTCGATGGTCTATCCCAAGCCTAATCTCGTTTGGCGCTAAGGAGGGGAGAGGGGACATGAAAACCTGCCTTATCATCGCAGCCACCATCACGGCGCTGACCGCCCCGACGGCGATCGCGCAGACCTTCGAGACCGTCGATAAGAGCCCGGCCGGAGATCGGTTCGAGAAATCGGCCAATTTCGACACACTCGGATTTCGCCCTGGCGATACCATCGAAGACGTGAAATCGAAGCTGAAAGCCGAATTCCCTGACGCCGGCGAGCCGAGGGAGCAACGGCTGAAGGGGAAGATCGCGACGCCCGACGGTGCTCAAGTCGATCTCGATTTCGTCAACGAGATTTCGTTGTCGTCTACCGACGGCCGAAACCAAATCTATGTGGGTATCTCCTCGCAGGTCTACGACAACAGAGCGCTCTCTATCCGCCGCATCTTGGGCTTTGATACCTTCACCACGCGCGATGTCTTCCGTAAGCAGATTGAAGAAAAATACGGCACGCCTTCAATCGTAGACGATAACGACGCAAATAGTTTGCAACTGTTCTATCTATATGCTGATGGCAGGCTGATTTCTCCTAAAGATGCTCCGCGTCGTGGAAATCGGTGCCAAAACGATGTTTGCGACGACTCGAAAATGACATCACCGACATCGCAAAGCCTTGCGGTCGAGACTGCTCAACGGCCATGCGCGGCCTATCTTCGCAGCCAATGGCAATATATGGGAACCTACACCCCACAGGAACGCTTGACGATCGTCAAAGACGATCGGTGCGACGGTATCATGCGGGTCAGTATGCAGAACCTTCAGACGGAACTGAATTCGGCGGAGATCATGCTTGTAGATGTCAAGCGGGCCTACGGCCATCAGACTGCCCTTGATGCTGCGATCGAGGCGAAGCTGAAGCAGGGCGTCGATATGGACAAGGTTGCCAAGCCGCGCCTCTGATCCAATGGCAATGGCCCCGTCAGGGCATGAAATCACGCCCTGACGATCACCGGCGCTCCGATCGGCACGCGCTCATACAGGTCGATCACATCACGGTCAAACATGCGAATGCATCCACTCGAAACGGATTTGCCGATCGAGCTTGGATCATTCGTGCCGTGGATGCGATAGAGCGTGTCCCGGCCGCCCTGGAATAGATAGAGCGCGCGAGCGCCAAGCGGATTCGCTGCTCCCCCTTGAACACCGCCCGCCAGTCGGCCCTTACCGTCAGGATCGGCGGCAATCATGTTCGCCGTCGGTGTCCACTTCGGCCATTCTTCTTTGCGGCCGACCGTGGCCCGACCGCTGAAACTATGGCCTGCTTTACCGACGCCAACGGGGTAGGCGAGCGCCTTGCCGCCGTCCTGGACAAGAAAAAGTTCATGCCGGGAAGGCTCAACTATGACAGTGCCCGCCATCTCGGGGCTCTGTGGTCATTTCTACATTAATACACGCTAAGGGCATTTTGCAGGTGACGGGAAACACATGATTTCCGCTCACCGTGATCGCGGGGCAAACTGGCCACGCAATAGGGCCATTTTTTGCGCGACAAACCCTGTCGGAATGTTAGGCTGTGCGGCAACACCTGATTTGAGGTTTGTCGCACATGTTGATCGGTTACATGCGGGTATCGAGTAGTGACGAGCGCCAGTCGGTTGCCTTGCAGCGCGATGCCCTGCTCGCGGCCGGGGTCGATGAGCGCCATCTCCATCAGGATCGCGCTTCCGGAGCGCGTGATGACCGGCCGGGTCTGAAGGCATGCCTCGGCGAATTGCGCGAAGGCGATGTCCTGGTCGTCTGGAAGATAGATCGGTTAGGCCGGTCACTCTCCCACTTGATCCGTATCGTCGAGGATTTGAAGGAACGTGGTGTCGCCTTCCGATCTCTCACGGAGGCGATCGACACCACGAATTCGCACGGCGCGTTTCTGTTCAACCTGTTCGGCTCGCTTGCAGAATACGAGAGAGTGCTGATCACCGAGCGGGTCAATGCCGGCCTGGCGGCGGCTCGCCGACGTGGCCGTAAGGGCGGGAGACCTCCAACGATCGATGCGGAAAAGGTCGAGCAGGTTCTAGCTGCTTTGGAAGCTGGCGCCAGCAAGGCGTCCGTGTGCCGGACGTTCAAGGTGGCGCGCTCGACCTTGATCGACACGTTGAAGCGGACTGGATGGACAGGCCCCGGCAAGACCGGCACGCCCGAAACCGTAGTTTGACGAGTGACCGTGGCTGATGGCGTTTCTCGATGAGCAATCGCGTGCCGTTTTATTCGAACCACCCGAAGCTTATGAAGATGCGCAAGCGCGCTATGCACTGACTTCCGAGGATATTGTCTTCGTCAAGGAACATCGCCGGTCGCATAATCGGCTTGGCTTTGCGATCCAACTCGCACTGGTGCGTGATCTGGGCCGTCTGCTGCGAATAGGCGAAGTTCCACCTCAGGCGGTTGTCTCTGTTGTCGCCGACCAGCTGGGCATCGACCCTGCAGTGTTCGAGTTCTACGCCCAGCGCGACGAAACGCGCCGGGAACACGCGCGCGAGATCGTCTCTGCACTGGAGCTTCAGCCTGTCCGGACGAGTGACTATCGCGAGTTGATAACGGCGGCGGCACGCGAGGCGGCGGCCACTGAACAAGGTGCGCCGATCGCCAAGGCCGTGATCGAAGCCTTGAAGGAACGAAAGTTGCTCGTTCCTATGCCGGAGCTGCTGATCCGTCTGGCACTGGCCGGCCGGGCGGCGGCGCGTCGACAAGCCTATCGCGAATTGATCCGGGATCTGGAGCAGCCTTCGATCGAGGCGCTTGATCAGCTCCTCGCTGAGCGGGCCGGCGATCGGAGCCACCTTGGCTGGATTGCGGAAGCACCTGAAGGGGCGAAGCTGAAGAACCTCAAAGGCTTGATCGCCCGCCTCGAGGTATTGCGCTCAGCCGCCATTCCCGACGACCGTCGCAAGACGATCCATGCCAATCGCTACGGCATCATCGCCAGGGATGCACGCATTCTGCATGCCCGGGAGATACGACGCCTGACATCCGAACGTCGCTACGCCACGCTGGCCGCCTTCGTCATCGAGAGACAGGCGTCGATCACCGACCTGACGATCGACATGTTCTGCAAAATGATTGGGAGCAACCGCCGCAAGGCCGAGATCAGCCGCACGGAACGCCGGCTAAAAGAGGCCGAGGTTCTTGATGGGGTGGCGCTTGAGCATCTCAAGCTCGGCGAGGCGCTTCTGGCCGCTCGTGCGAGCAAAACCGATCTTGCATCGGCGATCGCAGCCTCCCTCGGCTGGGACGGATTGGTCGCCAGCATGGCGGCAGCCAGATCTGTCGTCCACCCTGATCGCAGTAACGAATTCGACGAGCTCATCAAGCGGCACAAATCGTTGCGCAAGCTGGGCAGACTGATGTTCCGCACGTTCTCGTTCCGGTCGTTTCGTGCTGATGATCCGATCCTTGTAGCAGTGGACCATCTGCGCGCGCTCTATGGCGGCCGGAAATTGCCGGCGCAGGTGCCGCTCGCCTTTCTGACCCGCAAATGGCGACGCTGCGTGCGCCCGAACAGTGCCGATATCGACCTGCGCGCCTGGGAAGTGGCGGTCCTCGTTCACCTGCGAGAGCGTCTGAGGGCCGGTGACATCTGGGTCGAAGGCAGCCGGGCATGGCGCAGTTTCGAGGATTATCTTCTGCCTCGGCCGATCTTCGAGCTGATGCGCGCCGAGGGGCGGCTCGGGCTCGCACTCCCCGACAGCTTTGCCGAATGGCGAGCAGAACGGACCGCCACGCTCGATGCGAAGCTGAAAGAGCTGGCAAAGGCGGCGGCTGCCAATGCTATTCCGGATGCAGCGATTTCCGACAAGGGCCTGTCGATCTCGCCGATCCGCGAGGAGGAGCGCGACAGCATCGTCGCGCTCAGCCGCCGACTATATGTTCTGGTGCCACGGATCAGGATCACCAGCCTGCTTGCCGAGGTGCAAAGCTGGACCAAATTCCTCGACAGCTTCACGCATTATCGTACCGGTGAGACGGCAAACGACGAGGCAGCGCTGATGGCAGCGATCCTTGCCGACGCCACCAATGCCGGAGCCGAACGTATGGCGGAAAGCTCACGCGGCGTCACGATCCACCAGATGATGCTGATGGTGGACAGGCATATGCGATCGGAAACCTACGCCACGGCGACCGCCGTGCTGGTCGATGCGCAGCAGGCCCATCCCTTTGCCGCGATCTGGGGTGACGGCCATATCTCCTCCTCGGACGGACAGTTCTTTCCGGCTGGCGGGCGTGGCGAAGCCAGCCTCGACTACAATGCAAAATACGGCAAGCGACCGGGGGCGTCGATCTATGGCTTCCTGTCCAACCGTTTTGCTTCCTTCTTCTCCCGCATGATCCAGGCATCCGAGGGCGAAGCCCCCTACGTTCTCGACGGCCTCCTTCACAACGAAAGCTCCGTCGAAATCTATGAGCACGCAACCGATACCGCTGGCGCCACCGAAACGACGTTCTCCATGTTCCACGCCTTTGGCTACAGGCTCATTCCCCGTATCCGCAATCTCGGCAATCGCAGGCTCTTTGTCATTGATCGCGATCCGGCTTACGAACCGCTCGACGCGCTGATCGCTGGAACCGTCAACATGGATGTCGTCGAGCACCACTGGGATGAGGTCTTGCGGCTGAAGGCTTCGATCGCTGCAGGTTTGGTGCCGCCTTCCGTCATCCTCAAGAAGCTGGCAGCGTCGCCGCGACAAAACCGGCTGAACCAGGCCCTGCGCGAAATGGGCCGGATAGAACGCTCGATCTTCATCTGCGACTGGCTGCTCGATACGAAACTGCGCCGCAGATCGCATGCGATCCTCAACAAGGGTGAAAGCCGTCATGCTCTCGCACGCGCCATCTTCCTCCACCAGCTCGGCGAATTGCGCAACCGCGTCGCCGAAACCATGGCTTACCGCGCGTCCGGTCTTAACCTCGTCGTCAACGCCATCATCCTGTGGAACACTGTCTATCTCAGCCGTGCTGTCGATTATATCAGCAGTCAGGGTATTATCATTCCGGACGAGCTGCTCTCCCAGGTCGCACCACTACCATGGGCGCATATCGCGCTCACAGGCGACTACCTCTGGAACGAAATTGACCGACCCCTCGAACGCTTCAGGCCAATCCGGGCTAACCGCTTCAATCCAAACAACTTCAAATTCCCTTAGCGTGTATTAATGTAGAAATGCCCACGGAGCCCCCTTCGGTCGAAGTGTGCGGCGATCCGGTTGAAATTGTTCTGACAGCCGATGGACCGAAATGGGGCCTTTAGACTGGGGTTAGCAAGGCAATCATATGCCGCTTGCCGTCTCTTCAGCATCGAGGCCGACATACTTATCAAGGTGCCGGAGCCATTTCCGCTCGATAGCGGCTTCAATGTCGATTTCGTTAGCCCGCAAATATAGAACGAACTGCCCAAACAAATCGGCGGCCTCGCTCTCCAATGCCTCACGAGTACCGCCGGAACCGTCCGAGTTGGGCTTAGCTCTGCCAGCGAGAAGAAGATGCTCCGCCGTCAGTTCGCCGAGTTCTTCGGCTAGCTTCAAAAGATACCAGTCGGCGTTCCGCTCAATATTATGCATTCGGGCATAGAGTTCTCCAACCTGACCAACTCGGTCGCTCAGCTCTCTAAATGTCGCGCTCATTCCATCCCCGGTGGCTATCCAGAACCAGTTTGAGAGACGATATCAAGGATATGTGACACAACAGCCATGGCGACTGCTATCGGCGTTTCAGCGAGATAGCCGACGTGATCACGACCAGGTAGTGTCGCATAAGTCCTGACTTTTCACTGGAAAAATTGCGAGCTGAAATCGCGCTCAAATTCGTAAACGCGGTAGGGACGCCCATTGCTGAGCGCCCCCCGCACAGATCCGTACGTGCGGAATTCCCGCATACGGCTCCTACCTCCGGTGTTTGACGGCGAAGCGATCGCCGGGCCGAGGATGACGGATGAGCGGTTTTGGGAGCCAGTCGTCAGCCAGCTTCTTCATCCGCACCCATGTCATCTTATCTTTTTGGCTGCGTCGTCGGAGCGACCGCCTCCACAGATCAGTGACATAGTGCCGGAATGCCGCCAGCGCCGCGCCATTGTCCGGCACGGCGTGATAGTTGAAGAAACCGGTAACGACCTGCCTCAGCCATTTCCCTTGTTCAGGAATAGGCTGGTGCAGTCGCCGTCTCAACTCCTCTTTTATCTCCTTCAGTCTTGCCTGCATGCGGTCCCGTCTGGTTCGTCGCTTGACGACGAATTTACCCCGGCGGGATTTGCTGCAGATGAAGGTGAAGCCGAGAAAGTTGAAGGTTGCCGGTTTGCCGAGCCCGACTTTACCTCGCTGGGCCGCCGCGAAGCGGCCAAACTCGATGAGACGGGTCTTTTCCGGATGCAACGACAGCGCAAACTCTTGCAGTCGCTTTCGCATCTCATCCTGGAAGCGGCAGGCATCGTTCTCATACTGGAATCCGACCACAATGTCGTCGGCGTACCGTATGATGATCATGTCGCCCTTGGCCTTCTGCCGTCTCCAGCGGGCAGCCCACAGGTCGAACACGTAGTGCAGGTAGATGTTGGCCAGGAGCGGCGATGCCACCGAGCCCTGTCCAGTCCCCGTCTCACTAACCGTTACCACCCCATCTTCCAGAATTCCCGCCTTCAGCCATTTCTGGATCAGGCGGATGATACGCTGGTCGCCAATCCGATGGTTCAGGAAGCGGACCAGCCAGTTTTGGTCGACCGCATCGAAGAACGCTTGGATATCGGCGTCCAGTATGTAGTTCACCTTCCGGTCGTTCAGCCCAACCATGAGAGCGTCCAGCGCATCGTGCTGGCCGCGCTCAGGGCGGAACCCATACGAGAAGCCAAGGAAGTCTTCCTCGTAAATCCCGTTGAGCACCGCAATTGTTGCCCTTTGGACGATCTTGTCCTCGATGGCAGCAATCGCAAGCGGGCGTAGTCGCCCATCTGCCTTGGGTATGAACCGCCGCCGAGACGGCTGAGCCCGGTACGTGCCCCTATGGACCCGTTCGTGCAGTGCCTTGATGTTGGTATCAAGGTCTGCCTCGTAGTCTTGCCACGTCACTCCATCCGCACCGGCCGCCGCGCCGCGCCTTAAGGCGTAGAAGGACATCCGAAGCAATTCTGGGGTGATGTGGTGATACAGGGCGGTGAACCGCTCCGTCTTCCTTTGCCTTGCGGCATTCCGTACGCGTTCGAGCGCCTGTGACACACTTTCCCGGTCCTGAGCCCGGCGCGTGCTTTGCTCGTTCGCGTTCCCCTTGGTCCCGGCCCTTGGCTCCCCCGGCTCCGCCACCGGCTCTCCGGTGTTGTTCGTCGGGTTCACAGCTACTATGGCCGAGTCTGACTTCTCATGTCCGTTCATCATCGGCTACGGCTCCTCGCCTTCCCGATGCGGACCGCACGTGGCATCAGCCATGTTCGGTCGGGCATGAGATCTCCCGGTTCCCATGCAAGGAGCGTCTGCACATGCCAGGGTCTGCGACCACGCCGGGTCGTCCGAGCACTTGCGATAGCGTGCTCGTGCGTATTGCCTTCCGTCTTGCGAACAACGTCGGCACCCGGAACCATGACTATTTCGCGGCTCGATGGCTGGCCTATGCATTCCCCTGCCGACGCTTCGCCGACGTCCTCACGGACGCCGACGCACGGCTCGGGGCCGGTGTGGGTCGCTAATCCTTCACCAAAATGGACTTTCACCATATACTCCTTGCCGGTCTCCCGGCGCACTCGCAAATGTCGGTCGTAAAAGTCCGCCTGAAGCGGGTGACTTTTGCGACAGCGTTCTGCCCCCGCATCACTTTTGGGTACACCCTGGAGTGACAGTCAAATGTGACGTGCGGTATATGTAACAAAAGGGTGGATTTTCGATCAAAGTGACGTTACACAATCGAAACTACCCTAATGTTACAGAATCGCCATGGCCCGCATCGGATACGCTCGCGTCAGCACTACAGATCAGGACCTCGATATTCAGAACGAGCGTCTGAAGGCTGCTGGTTGCGAAATCATTCGCTCGGAAACCGGATCAGGAGCGTCCCGAAAGGGGCGGTCGGAGCTGGAAACCATAATGCAGTTTTTGCACGCGGGCGACGAACTTGTGGTTCTGCGGCTTGATCGGCTCGGCCGTTCCACCCGCGACGTTCTCAATCTCGTTCATGAGCTTGACGAAAAGGGCGCGTCACTCCGCATTCTTGAGCCCGAAGTCACGACAGCCGGAAGCATGGGGCGAATGGTCATCACCATCCTCGGCATGGTCGCCGACATGGAACTCAAGTTCATCAAAGACAGGCAACGGGCGGGCATCGAAGCGGCAAAAGCTGAAGGCATCTACACGGGCAGGAAGAAGAATGTCGATGACGCAGAAATCCGCAGGCGGATTGCGGCTGGCGCAACGAAAGCCGCCGTTGCTCGTCAACTGAGCATTTCCAGAATGACTGTCTACCGCGCCTTGGAGGGCCAAGGTTCACCGTCAGTCTCTATCTGATCACGAGTTCTCTACCTGTTCTTTGAGTTGGCCAAAATCGCAGCTTCGGGCCGACTGCGCCATCTGGACAAGCTTCTCGATCCGCGTGAGGGGACAAGCGTGACCATTCTTGCCTGGGCGAGAACGCCGGCATTGTCGCCAGCCGCCGTCAACCTCGACAGAATTGCCGAGCGCATTCGCTTTCTCCGGTCTCTGAACCTGCCGACGACGTTGATGGATCGAATTCCGGCCAAGGTCTTTGACGAATTTGCTGCAGAGGGGACGCGAATGAGCGCGCAGCATCTGCGCGACCTTAACACCGAACGCCGACATGCTGTCCTGGCTGCAACAGTGCTCCACCTTTCCCGCCATCTCACCGATTGCGCGATCGACATGTTCAAGAAACTCATGGGCATCCTGACGCGGCGAGCCAATAACCAGGCGGCTGCTCGCGTCACCCGATCCGTTCGGGAAGTGCAGACGCCGTTGAAGGACGTTTCAAAAGTCTGCCATGCGATCATCAAGGCTAGAGAGAAGGGTGAGGACATGGCCAAAGCGCTTGATCTGGTCATCCAATGGCCAGCTTTTACAACCAGTGTCCAGGCGGTTGATACGCTGATCGCGCCGGATGTTATCGACGGTAAAATCGAAATGCTCCAGCGCTATCCGACGATCAGGAAACTGGCGCCACAGTTTCTCTCCACTCTCGTGTTTCGCGGTCACGCAGTGGCGGCGAACCTCTTGCGGGCGCTATCCGTGGTCGCGGGTCTATATCGTACGGGCAAAAGGACCATACCCGACAAGGCACCGATCTCCTTTGCGCCGAAGGGCTGGATGCCTCTCATACTCAAAGATGGAAAGATTGATCGCAGGGCTTATGAGCTTTGCCTGTTCAGCGAATTGAAGCGCCGGCTCGATGCGGGCGATGTCTGGGTGGAAGGAGCCAAACGCTTCCAGTCTTTCGAAAGCTTTCTCATTCCCACGCCGACATTCGAGCTGATGCGTGAGGAAGGACCGCTTCCAATCGCCGTTGATACCGATGTCGAGACGTATCTTCGCCAACAGCGCCAGCTGCTGAACGATGGACTGGCTGACCTCTCGCGTCTGGCCGCAGCCGGCGAGCTCGACGATGTAGAACTGACCGGGGCGGGGTTTAGCGTCACGCCGCACAAGGCTATGTTTCCGGACATCGCCAAGTCGCTGAAGCTAAAGGTGGAAAGCCGTCTGCCTGCGATCCGCATCACTGACCTTTTGCTCGAGGTTGACGCCCGAACGGAATTTTCGAACGCCTTTACCCATTTGCGCAGCGGTCGGACGGCCGACAACAAGCTTGCGCTCCTCACCGCCATCCTGGCGGACGGCATCAATCTCGGTCTCACGAGAATGGCGGACGTTTCCCCCGGCATTACGATGCGCCAACTCGCCTGGGCGCACGACTGGCATATTCGCGAGGAAGGTTACACGGCCGCGCACGCCATTCTCGTCAACGCCCAGAGGCAATTGCCTCTGGCAAGCTTGTGGGGCGATGGAACAACGTCATCCTCCGATGGCCAGTATTTTCCGGCGGGCGGACACGCCGAGGCGATCGGCGACCTCAACGGCCGCTATGGTCCCAACCCCGGCGCCAAATTCTACCGGTTCACCTCTGACCAGTACGGCGCTTTCTACATCATCGCCATGAATGCCAATGCGAGCGAAGCCATCTATGTCCTCGATGGACTGCTCTATCATGGCAGCGATCTCGCCATCGAAACCCACTATGTCGATACCGGCGGGGTAAGCGATATGAGCTTCGCCCTTTGCCATCTCGTTGGTTTCCAGATTGTGCCTCGGCTGCGCGGTCTCAAGGATCGCAAGCTCTATCTCTTCCCGGGCGACGCGCCTCCCGAAAACCTGGCGCCGCTCGTTGGCGAGCACATCAACGTCGAGCGGATCAAGGCAAACTGGAACGACATCCTGCGGCTGGTCACGACGATCCGTTCCGGGCAGGTTCGGCCTTCGACGGTGTTGGCAAAGCTGTCCGCATTCCCACGCCAGAACGGACTGGCGTTGGCGCTACGCGATCTCGGTCGCATCAATCGGTCCATCTTTCTGCCCCAGTGGTGGCAGAACCCCGAAATGCGCAGGAACGCGACGGTCGGCCTCAACAAGAGCGAATCCCAGAACACCTTGGCCCGCGCACTGTTCTTCAATCGCCTCGGAGAATTGCGCGACCGGACTTTCGAGAGCCAGTTCTACCGAGCATCTGGACTGAACCTGCTAATCAACGCCATCGTCTACTGGAACACACTCTATCTCGAACCGGCGTTCGCCGAGCTCAACCGAGATGGCATTCCCACGCCGCTTGACATCATCAAACACATTACCCCACTCGGCTGGCAGCACATCAGTCTCACCGGCGATTACATCTGGACCCCAACAGACGGCGTTGATCTCAGGCCATTGCGGCGCGAAACATCTATCCTCGCAGCGTGATCACCATACGTTCTCAAAAGTCGGACAGGTCCAACACTTTCGTGTCGTGACGCCATCTTGGCGAGGTGATAAAGAGAGCAGCGAAGCTTGCGGTTGATGGAAACACATACATTCGCGAAGCGGCAGAAACCGATGAAGAATTGCAGTTGGAAACCTCCCGTCTGAAAGCGAAAAGGAAGCAGAAAAAGAACCGGAGAAGGCGGAGATAGCCGCTGGCTGCCTTCCGTCGAAACGCGGAGTGCTGCGCCGATCGGATCGACCGATCGCCACAGCTTATGAAAGAAGGGGCATAGCCCCCCTCTCAATCTCACCCCATGAGGGCAGGGCGGTTCGCCCCTCCCTCAAACACCCTCCCATGGGAAGGAGGGACGGTTCCCTCCTCCTCCTTCCCAAACCCTTCCACCTCTCCCTGGACGGTGGGAAACGATGCCCGCGGATTCGCCAGCATCAAGAGAATCAGTCATTGATGATGAGTGCCGGAAATGTGCGTATGCCGGCCTCGATGATGCGATTGCGCTTGTGCGACAATGCGATCCCACAGGCCACGGGTTTAAAAAAACCTTACGAAGCAAGCGCTTGTCTTGTCGTGACCGGTTCGCTTGAAGCTGTAACTCGGAAAATTTCCCGAATCATTTTGCTTTATCAAGCAAATCGGTTAGCGTTTGCGGCTAACGCGATTGCGAGTCGTGTGTGATTTGAAACGAGGAGAAACCCCAACCCGGAAAAAGTAAACCCCGACGCAGCAAGCTACATCGGGGGGAAAGGAAACGATCTTAGAAGCGATTGGCGTCGCTCCGAGAGACCTCAAAAACTCAAGTCTCAATCTAAGGCTCCTTTCCCTCACTGTCAATATCGAGCGCAGCTTTTGCGAACGGGTGAGCTTTGCCCGGATTTCAGAAAGGAATCCGATGCAAACCATCGCCAGTTTCAGAAGGGTGACACCTGGCATTCTTGCCAGTGCTGCCCTTGCCATGAGGGAAGACAGCAAGCCCGCGACCAAGGCACAGGTCGCGAGCGCGCTGAAGAAATGCGCGGGTCGCCTTGGCATCAAAGGCTACCCCTATCAGATCCTAGATACGCTTCTTGCGATCTCGCCGGCCGA
>NZ_CP062115.1:0-170880 GCF_014843375.1 Aminobacter sp. SR38 | reverse complement strand
GCATCCTCTCTCCCTCGGGGTCGAGCATATGGGGCGAGACGATTTCGACTTCGACATTGCCCTGTCGCACGGGGTCAGCCGCGACGACTCGCCTATTTTTCCAGGCCTCGTGACCTCCCGATATGTAACCAAGCCCAATCCAGTGGCCGAACGCCGGGGAATGCGTGACGGCGGTGATCCAGCCATCGCCAAAGCCGGAAATGGCGCCGGACTTGCACAGAAGCGCGCCGCCATTGAAGCGCTGACTGCGGTCCTGGGGGAAGATGCCAACCAGCCGGGGCCGATCCTCGCGCATCAGCTCAGGTCGATGCCGCAGGGCGTTACCAATGAAGGGCTTCTTCGCCGAAGCCATTTTGCCCAGGCCCGCGTCGTCAATCGTCACCCGCCCATCAAGCTCCGCACCGGTGACATGTCCCTTTTCAATCCGGAGGGTTCCCAGCGCCTCAAGCCCATAAAGACAGCCACCAATCGCCTCGGCGGCGGACCAGAGCTGCTCCATCATCGCCGCGCCCTGCGCGGCGGGAACATATAGCTCATAAGCAAGCTCGCCCGAGAAGCTGATCCGCGCGATCAACCCCGCAATGCCACCCGCCAGCCTCATCGGCGCGACGCCCATGAACGGCAGAGCCTCATTCGAGATATCCGAGCCAGCTTCCAGGCAGGCCGTGATCGCTGTCCGCGCTTTCGGGCCGGCCACCGATACAGCGGCCCATTGATCTGAAACCGAGGTCAAGTGGACCCGCAGGTCCGTCCAGCGTGTCTGCAACAGTTCTTCAAGCCAGACCATGACCCGACCTGCATTTGTCGTTGTCGTGGTCATCAGGAAATCGTTTTCGTCCAGCCGCCAGGTGGTGCCATCATCCATCACCATGCCGTCGTCGCGCAGCATGATGCCGTAGCGTGCCCTGCCGACAGGCAGCTTGGCGAAAGCATTGGCGTAGATGCGGTTCAAGAACTGGGCCGCATCCGGACCTTGCACAGCGATCTTGCCAAGAGAGCTGACATCGCAGATGCCCACTGTCTCACGTACTGTGGCGGCTTCGCGGATATAGGCCTTCTCAATGGTTTCGCCTGCTCTCGCGAAGTACCACGGTCGGTGCCAGAGCCCGGCGTCGGTCATCGTCGCGCCATGGCCGAGGTTCCATTCATGCAGCGGCGTGCGGCGCAGCGGTTTGAAATGGGCCCCGACGTTGCGACCGGCCAGTGCTCCGATCGCGATCGGCGTATAAGGCGGGCGGAAGCGTGTCGTGCCGACCGCCGGAATCTCGGTGCCCAGGGCATCGGCCATCAGCGCCAGACCAATGACATTGCCCATCTTGCCCTGATCTGTCGCCATGCCAAGCGTCGTGTAGCGCTTCAAGTGCTCAATTGAGACAAAGCCTTCCTGATGCGCCAGCCGAACATCGTCGGCTGTCACGTCATGCTGCGGGTCAACAAAGGCCTTGGCCTTGCCGCTTGGCAGGCGAACCTCATAGAGCGGCCGGATCGGTCTGGTCCAGCCTCCAGGGCTCGGGACGCTTGCATCCAGTCCCATCGCCAGCCGAGCCGCCGCCGCGCCCGACTCGATGCAGTCCTCCCGGTTCCAGATGCCCATGGCAGAGCCTGCCAGGAAGATGGGTTCCTCGGTCGACCCGGGCAGGAAGCAGGCCAAATCGCTGTTCCACACCGGCTTTACGGTTCGGTTCGAGGATAGATTCACAACAGGCGACCAACCGCCGGAAACAAGGAGCAGATCACAGGCTTCCGCTTCGGCCCCGTTCCATCCTGCTCCGTGGGATCGTGCCAATTTGACGCCCCGTACCGAGTTACGCCCCTGGGCTTCCAGCGGTGCGAGACCTGTGCGGACAGTCACGCCGGCTGGTGCTTCGGTCGGGGCGTTATCGCGTGCATCGGCCAAAACGACATCTGCTCCGGATGCAGCAAGATCGCGGGCAACCTGATAGGCGCTGTCGTTGTTTGTCGCGACAACGATCCGTCGTCCGGGCAATACGCCAAAGCGGTTCAGATAGGTTCTGGCCGCGGATGCGGTCATCACACCCGGCCGGTCGTTATTAGCAAATGCGATGGAGCGTTCGATTGCCCCCGCCGCCAGAACCGTGGCTTGCGCCCGCACAGTCCAGAACCGTTGTCGCGGCAGGTACTGCCTTTGACTCCCCAGATGATCCGTTACTCGCTCCACAAGGCCAGCCGTGCCGTGGTCGTAAAGCCCAAAAGCTGTAGTGCGCGTCATGATCCGGATGCCAGCACGCTGTACGGCCTCGACTAATGTGCGCCGCTGCGCTTCGGCTCCGGGGTCGGCATCGTTCAGAAAATCACCACCAAGCGCGAAATCCTGTTCGACAAGCAATACATCGCGACCTGCGTTTGCGGCGGTCAAAGCTGCACACAGACCAGCTGGACCTGAGCCGACCACAAGCACGTCGCAGAAGGCGTGAGCATGTTCATAGCTGTCCGGGTCACGCTCGCGCGATGCGGTGCCCATGCCGGCCGCCTTGCGGATCAGTTTTTCGTATTTCATCCAGAGACCGGTTCCCTGGCCCCATTCAAAGGGCGGCAGGCCCATGAAGGTTTTGTAGTAGAAGCCCGCTGCAAAGAACCGTCCGAAAAGTCCGTTCATCGCTCCGAGATCGAAGCGCACATTTGGCCAGGCATTCTGCCCGCGCGCTTCGAGACCATCATAGAGCTCTTGCATCGTCGCCTTGACATTCGGCTCATGCCGCGGGCCCCGGCCGACCGACACGATGGCCCCGGATTCCTCGACGCCTGCCGACATGATCCCGCGTGGGCGGTGGTATTTGAAGCTGCGGCCCAGTACCGTCTGCCCATTCGCCATGAGCGCTGAGGCGAGCGTGTCTCCTGCAAAACCGTTCAGGATCGTCCCGTCCCAGCAAAAGGTGATGGGCGACGATCGGTCGATCCGCCCACCGGTCTCCAGACGCCGCGCGGTCACTGGTCCGTCTCCAGCGCCGCCGCCAAACCCGGATGGGCGGGCCGGACGCGATGAATCTCATGTGTCATCGTATCACGATCGACTAGGAGCCACATTCGGCAGCCATTCAGATGCTGCCAGCTTTCGGTCTGTACACCGCAGATGTTCTCGCGCAGGAAGACGGCGTCATGCCAATCCTGGATCGGCGCATCAAGCGCGGGATAGGTAATCGACCCGTCACCCCCGTAGCTGAATTCGCTGTGGTCACGGGTGCCGCAAAAGGGACATGGAATTCTGATCATCTCTCGTCTTGCTATCCGTGCAGTTTCGGGTCAGGGCCGGCGCCGCGTTCGTCGATCTGGAGGCCCCGCTCGAAGCGTTTGAGATCGAAATCGGCGATCATTCGGTGGGGACGGTCGTTGGCAATCAGATCCGCGAAATACCAGCCCGAGGAGGGGGTAGCCTTGAACCCGCCATAGTTCCAGCCCGCGTTCAGGTAGAGATTGTCAAGCGGCGTCTTGCAGATGAAATGAGAGCCATCCATCGACATATCGACCACGCCCGACCAGTGGCGCAGAAGCTTTACGCGCCCCAGACAGGGCAGCACCGACATCGCCGCCTCGGCCACGTCCTGCACAATCGGAAGATTGCCTCGCTGGGCATAGGACTTGTACCAGTCGAGATCGCCGCCGAAGACCATCCCGCCTTTGTCCGATTGCGAGATGTAGAAATGCGCGCCGGCCATGCCGAAGACCACGACCTGATCAAGAAGCGGTTTCAGCGGCTCTGAAACAAAGGCTTGCAATTTGTGCGATTCGATAGGGAGCCGCCCCAGCCCTGCCATGGTCCACAGTCGGGACGTGCTTCCGGCCACGGCGAAGCCGACCCTTCCCGCCGTGATCGTGCCGCGCGACGTCTCCAGCGCGGTGATCCGACCGGCGTCGCGGGTGATGCCGCGCAACTCGCAATTCTGTACGATGTCGACGCCGAATGCGTCCGCGCCCCGTGCATAGCCCCACGCGACAGCATCGTGCCGCGCCGTCCCGGCGCGTTTCTGCACCGCCGCCGCCATGATGGGAAACCGCGCGTCGGGTGCATAGTTCAGATGCGGGACGGTACGTTGCAACGTGGCGAGGTCCCAGATCTCGGCGTCGGGTGTCCCGGTTAGTCGCATCGTGTTGTAGTTTCGCGAGGCCGCGTCGACGGCGCCGGGACTGTGCAGCAACGCGATGTGGGACCTTTGACTGAACATCACGTTGTAGTTCAGCTCATGACTGAGATTTTCCCACAGCTTTAAGGAATGCTCATAGAACTCGCGATTGCCGGGCCGCGCGTAGTTGGAGCGCACGATGGTCGTGTTGCGCCCCGCATTGCCGCCGCCCAGCCAGCCTTTTTCCAGCACGGCAACGTTCCTCACCCCATGATTCTTCGCTAGGTAATAGGCGGTCGCGAGCCCGTGCAGCCCACCGCCGACGATGACCACGTCATAATGTGACTTGGGCTCGGGATCGCGCCATTGACGGGTCCACCCCTTCTGGCCGGTCATGCCCTGCCAGAAGACGTTCCATGCGGTGAAGCGGGTCATGAAGTCAGGCGGTCTTCTTCAGGTGTTTACCAGGATGCTTGAAGATCTGGCCGAAGCCTTTCAGCTCATCCATGATCCCGGCGCGGCGCAGACAGGACCAGAACTGGGCCTGGTTCGAGGTGATCACCGGTTTGCCGGTGGCTTGCTCGATTTCGTCAACCGCCTCAAGCGAGCGAATCCCGCCACAGCTGAGGAAAATCACATCCGCGTCGGGCCTGTCGATCTCCAGCGCGAATTTTTTCCAATAGGCCGGCGTGACCAACCCCATATCCCATCCGCTTGCGATGTTGAGTCCCTGGATGTCAAGCACATCAAAACCGCGCTCCACGAGGAACTCCGCCTCGGCGGTGTTGATCTCATCGAGGTAAGGCGTGCCGACTACGAGCTTTTTTGCCCCGAGCTCGTGCATCGCGTCCAGTACGCCCTGAACGAGGCACATCGGCTGCGCCCAGGGCGCGCCTTTCTTGATCTCGGCCATGACGCGGTCTTCACCGATCACTATTGAGCCCGAGGTGCAGCTGTAGCTGACGACATCGGGTCTTGCCTCCGGCTGAATGCGCGAAGCTGCATCCGCCATGTGCTCGATATGGTGTGACAGCGTTTCGGTCGTAGTATGATCATCCGTCTTGAGTCGCGTGATGTATACGGCGACGCCTTCGGGGGCCATATCCCAGAAGTCGCCTTCGGCAGACGGGTCCGTCGACATCAGGATGAACCCGAGCTTCGCGCGGTGGTGGCGACCGGCATCCATTTCAGGCGTGCGGGCTTTGGATTGAATGGTTTGGCCAGGCGTGAACATCAGAGTATAACCTCCTCCAGGGATTTGGGATGGCTCGTCACCGGCTCCCAGCCGGTTTCGGTGATGATGAAACTGTCGCCCACCTGGGCCCGGAAGGTCTCGACCGAAACAGAGCCATCGACCGCCAGCACCATGCCGGGTTGCAGAATGGTCTTGTCGCCGGTCACAAGCTGCGGCGCTTCCAGGAAACTAAAACCGGTGGCCCGCCCACAGCGGAATGGATACTCGAACCCAGCGCCCTGGATGACCTCGGAATAGGCCGCATGCACGCTTTCGGCTGTTACGCCAGGGCGCAGCGCATCAAGCGCGGCTTTCTGGCTTGCCAACGCCACCTCGTAGACATCGGCCTGCGACTTGTCGGCAATCTCGCCGATCCAGAACGTGCGGTCGAAGCCGAGTTTGAAACGGTGGAAGTTCGTCATTCCGCAGAAACACAGGAAGACCGGCTCTCCATGGCGCATGATACGCGTCGAGGCGCGGTGATGCGTCTTGATAATGTCGCGACCCGAGGCCATGATCTGAAGGAAATGCGTGTTTGGCGACATGTCGGCATCGTCATAGTGTGCGGCCAGAAGCTCGGCCGCCTTGCGGGTACCCGCCTCCGATGTGGCAATCGCCACTTCAAATTCCGGAACACCGTTAGCAATTGCCGCCCGGCCTGCTGCCATCATTGAATTGGCGACCTGCCCGGCATGGCGAGCCAATTGCAGCTCTTCCGCCGACTTGATCATTCGCATCCCGGCCAGGATTGGCGTGGCGCTGGTGAGCCGTTCGGCGCCCAAAAGCTCATTCACATAAGCCCGCACGACAGGTGGCATATGATCCGGTTCGATGGCCACCCGTTTGGCCCCTTTCACGGTGGCGGGCAGTTCCTCCCGCCATTCCTTGCCTATCCCGTCGTTCCAGGGGGCGATGCGGTCCACCCGCGCCGCGGCCTTTGCGCTGTTGAGATCGATCGTCGGGGTGATCAGCAGAGTATCGCCATCTTTCGGCACCACCAGAACAGTCGGTCGTCCAAATTCCATATGCAAATAATCGTAGTAACCGGTCAGGTAGTAGACATTGTCGTCATCGGTGACGAGCGCCACATCGATGCCAGCATCAAAAAGCTTCGCCTTAAACTGGGACATTCTCTCCGTGAACAACTGGCGCACTCCTGCAGTATCGGCTCACAACGGTGACGCGCTTCGCTCCACACACACCGAAGCCGGCGACTTCATCATATGAAGATTGCGGCACTTTCAAAGTGACATTTCCTAAGAAGTAATGATAACCAGGAGTTATGAAAAACTACCGCCGCACACTCCCGCCTCTTGACTATCTTCTGTTTTTTGAAGCGGCCGCACGGCACCGCAATTTCACGCGTGCCGCCGCAGAGCTGAACGTCAGCCAAGCTGCAGTGAGCAAACGTGTGAAAGTGCTCGAGAACTGGCTGGGGATCACGCTGGTGAACCGACATGGCCGCAACATCGGACTATCCCAACACGGGGAATCGCTTGCGGCGACTACAGCTGAGGCGCTGGATTATTTAAACACCTGCCTGCAACGTTTGAGTCGCACAACTGGAGGAACCCGGCTGTCCCTGGCGGCGAACGTCGCGGTATCGCAATTCTGGCTGATGCCGCGCATCAACGAATATCTGCTCGGGCACGACCCCGTTCCGGTCACACTGACATCGTCTGACAAGGATGCGGAGCTATTGGCGCTTGATATAGACGCCATCCTCTATTACGGCTCGGATATTCCTCCCGGTTGGGGTGGACTGGCCCTGTTTGAGGAGACCTGGCTACCGGTTGCATCGCCTCTTCTGCGCGGGGCGGAACACCGGTTGGGTGAGACGCCGCTTCTCGACTTCGACAAACTGACACCGAAATGGATCAATTGGTCTGACTTCGTGGAACTGACTGGGCACACGGAATTCATTCGCGCCCCAAGGGTCAATCTGGGGTCTTACAGCAGCACACTTGACACTGCAATTCGTGGCAAGGGGATCGCACTCGGATGCCCCGAAGTACTATCCTATGAGATCGAGGCTGGGCGCCTGATCCCGCTTTACGACTATCAGCTGAAGACCGGTCGCAGCTATTTCGTAATCTGGCGAAGCGGTACCATGACGGAGGGGATTCACAACCTCTTGAGCGACGTAGGCATTTCTTTCAAATCGCCTCACGAACCGCGCTGAGAAACTGTTGGGTACGCGGCTTTTGTGGGTTCTCGAAAAGAGCTTTGGGCGTGCCTTGCTCTTCGATCCGCCCATTGTAAAAAAAACAGACCCTGTCAGAAATATCCTTTGCAAAACCCATCTGGTGGGTGACCATCAGCATCGTAAGATTATGCTCGGCGGTAAGTGACCTAATCACATTGGTCACTTCGCCGATCACTTCGGGATCAAGCGCGGAGGTGACCTCGTCGAACAGCATAACCTTGGGTCGCATCGCCAGAGCACGGGCTATTGCCACTCGCTGTTGTTGCCCGCCTGAAAGCTGCGCCGGGCGATGATTGCATTTATCGGCCATGCCGACCTGTTCGAGAAGGGTTTCGGCGCGTTCGCGTGCCTGCTTGCGCGGTAAATTAAGGACCTGTACCGGCCCCTCCATACAGTTTTCCAGTGCAGTCATATGCGGGAATAGGTTGAAGTGTTGAAAGCACATCCCGATCTTCGAGCGGACCCGTCGCAGATGTGCCTTGTTTGCGAGCACGAGTCTGCCGTCCTTCTCCATA
Source organism: Aminobacter sp. SR38 (assembly GCF_014843375.1). Lineage (NCBI taxonomy): Bacteria > Pseudomonadati > Pseudomonadota > Alphaproteobacteria > Hyphomicrobiales > Phyllobacteriaceae > Aminobacter > Aminobacter sp. SR38. The sequence goes on along the minus strand of NZ_CP062115.1, from coordinate 162,846 downwards.
TGAGTCATCGGTTCGCCATCAACATAGATGACACCTCCACTGATCTGCTCCAGCGTCATCAGCACTCGTAAGACGGTGGTCTTGCCTGATCCTGATGGGCCGATGACGGTGACCATTTCACCAGTGGTGACGTCCAAATCGAGCCGATCCAGCACTGTCAGGGAACCGTATTTCTTGGTTACGTTGGCAAATCGGACCATTGGGGCGTTGTTCCCTTCGAGCCTCAGCGGGAACATTGAAAGATCTTCAGTCATACGCTCAACCCCAGCTTTCTGCGGACCCATATTTCGGCGATGCGGATCAGTCCTGCCAGCGGCAGAGAGATCAAAAGGAATATCAGCCCTACTATCGTATAGGGCTCAAGATAACGATAGCTTTCGGCCCCAATCGACGTCGCGGCGTGAAGCAGTTCCGTCACGCCGATGACCGCTAGCATCGGCGTGTCTTTCAGGATGCCGACCAAATAGTTACCCATGCCGCCTAGAGCGGTAGGCAACGCCTGCGGCAAGATGATCCTTCTATAGGTCTTGTATGTGGAAAGATTCAGCGCCGTCGCGGCTTCCCATTGCCCCTTCGCCACGCTTTCGATTCCGCCGCGATAGACCTCGGATAGATACGCCGCGTAGTGCGTTCCTATCGCAATCATCCCTGCCGTCCAGGGCGAGAGACGCAATCCAACCTGAGGGCCGACATAGAAAACAAAAAAAATCTGTAGAACCAGCGGGGTCGAGCGCACAAACTCCACGAATTCCCGGACCATGAGGCTCAGGATCCGGCTTCCGGTGCGCTGGAGCAGCGTCAACACAAGTCCGAGCAACGTTGCAATCAGATAGCCGCCGATTGCCGCCAGAATAGTGTAGCCGGCAGCGTGCAGCAGCCGGGGCAGAATATCGATCGCGAACTCCCAGTCCCAGGCCGTCATTGTTAGCTATTTCCCATGCGCTGCGCCATCCTGTGCTCCAGGAACCGCATTGCGGGTGTAACCACGAGGCGGGCGATCAGATAGTAGACGATAAGAGCCGTTCCGAAGGCCTGGGCCGATTGAAAGGTTTGATTATTGATCTGGCGAACTTCGAACATCAAATCCGTGACGGAGATCAGCGCCACCAAGGCAGTCGCCTTTAGCAGCTCGATCAGCAGGTTGCCCCAAGCAGGCAGCATCACGACGATCGCCTGCGGAAGGATGATACGAATCATCCTACGAAGCGGTGACATGTTGATGACGATCGCCGCCTCCCACTGGCCGCGCGGCACGGCAAGTATGGCGCCCTTGACAAGATGCGCCCCGTAGGCGCCAAGATTCAGCCCAACCGCAACGAACCCTGCGACGAATTTGTCCAGTGTCAAACCGAAAATCGGCAATGCAAAAAATATCCAGAAGAGCTGCACGAGGAGTGAGGTGCCCCGAAAAAGCTCCACATAAGCTGTAGCCAGCCCCCGCACGATTTTTCCTTGTGCGAGCAGCATGAGACCGGCCGCGAAGGCAAGGACAATCGCCACACCGGAGGCCAGTACGAATTGGGCAAGCGTTGTCAGCGTCCCCCAATACAGGCGATCGACGTTGCCACTCAGGAAATCAAGATAGCCCATAACGCCTTCACCCAACCAAACGCTCCCTACTGTCACCGCCGCAAGGCTCGAGCAATTCCGGGAAAAGCGTGAACGGCTTTTCATCCGGAATTGCGTAAAAAATAAAGAGCTAGAGCGGTTCAACGATTCGGTCACACTATGAACCGCTCCAGCGGGCCGGTAACTTAATCGCAGTTGAAATCCGCCATTCTCTTTCGTTAGTGGTCTGCTTCTAACATTCGCATCCCAGTTCGACCGGTTTGGCCGCGAATGTTACAAGCAAAAGAACCACTAGCAAGTATATGTCTCTAGTGGAGTTTCGAATTTGACATTCGCGTCACGAACTCGCGGCCATGTGGGGGTCGCGAATGTCAAATTCACTCCACTAGAGCGGGATGAGGAAAACTGTGTAACGGTTTTCCGCCCGCATCCAATCGATCATGATTATGAAATCGGATTGGTTCAATCCGATTTCATCGGCATCTAGCGATTGGCGCACACCCAATCGGTCTTGGTGTCGCCGGGAAGATTTTCGCGAACATATTCGAACTTTTCAACGGCGGCCAGCATTTCCGGCGTACCTATCACTTTGGCAAGTGCCGCATCAAAAGCCTGTCGAAAGTCATCGTCGTCTTTTCTGAAACCGAGCCCGATCCAGTTGAATGTCCAGTCCGGCATCGCAGTTGGGTCTGTCGCTTCGATCGTATCGCTTTCGTGTGTCGCCAGCCGATGCGCTTCCAGAAATGGCAACACTCCCGCGTCGGCACGTCCGGCACGGACAGCCGCCAGGATTTCGGTTGGACCTGGAACCTGCATGATGTTGCCTTCGGCAATCCCTTCCGACTTGGCAGCCGAAATGGTGTTATAGCCGGCTCCCGTTACCATGACGGCCCCGCCGGCTTTGATGTCGGCATAGTTCTTCAGCCCTTTGGGGTTGCCCTTGGGAACGATAAGGCCATCGCCGAAACGACCGATCGGCGCTGAAAAGTCTACGTTCGCACAGCGTTCCTTCAAAATATACATACCGCCGGTGACGATATCGAGTCGGCCGGCATTGAGGCCGGGGATCATCCCGCCCCAGTCCGTTACAACAGGCTCTATATTGTCATGGCCCATCTCTTTGAGCGCCTGGATCGCGATCGCATTGGCAAACCCCAACGGCTGGTTTTTATCGCCTGGATAGGCGAATGGCGGCTCGGCGGCAAAGCCGAGACGGATGCTCTCACCAGCCTTGATGCGGTCGAATAGCGGACCGGCAAGGGCGGAGGTGGTCACGCTTATTGCAATGCCAGCAGCAAGCAGAATCTTCTTCAGATTGCACATCGTTGAATCCTCCATTGGAAATGACGGCCACGCCTCAGCATGGCCACTCGCAAACTCGATTGTCTCGGATTGCCATCAGCGATTTTCACATGCCCACGCTGTCGTCTTGTCACCCGGCAAATTCTGCGCCGTATAGCTGTAGTCCTTGACAGCATCGAGCATCTCCGGCGTCCCTAAGTAGTCCGCCAACGCCACATTGAATTTCTTTAGAAAATCACGGTCGTCGGGTCGAAAGGCTATGCCGGTATAGTTAATCGTCCAATCCGGCATCAAAGTCGGATCTGTCGCATCGAGTATGTCGGCATTCTCCGCGACGATGTGCTCGACTTCGACGAAAGGCAGCGCGCCCGCATCCGCGCGGCCCGATCGTACTGCGGCAAGCATTTCGGTGGGGCCGGGAACGACCATGATGTTCTGCTCAGGCACGCCGACCTTCTTTGCAGCTTCAATATTATTATAGCCGGCAGCGGCAACCATAATGGAATTGGAATCCTTGATATCGGCGTAGTCGTTGATGTGTTTTGGGTTTCCTTTCAGGACGAAAAACCCATCATACTGCCTGGCGATCGGCTCGGAGAATTCGACATTCTTGCAACGGCTACCAAGAATGTACATGCCTCCGGTGACAATATCGAGACGGTTTGCCGCCAACGCGGGGATCATCCCACCCCAATCGGTCACGATCGGCTCGATATTGGAGTAACCCATTTTTTTCAAGACGCCGACGGTGATTGCATTGGCAAAACCCAATGGCTGATTGTCGTCACCGGGATAGGCCGAAGGCGGCTGAACCGCAAAGCCAAGGCGTATGCTTTCACCGGAATTGATCCGGTCCGTCAGTTGCCCTGCCTGCGCCGTCACGGCAGTCATGCCGACTGCAATGCCCGCGGCAAGAAAAGTCTTTTTTAGATTGCCATTCATTGGATCATCCTCCCTTGATGCCGAACCGCCCAATCCTGGAGCCAGGTAGTCTCGATGCGAGCGCCGGTCAGCGTCGCAACGGTTATTATTATTCTGCGGACCCCTCGCCGGTGCCGTTCATTGCCTCCAAAGGCACCGACAGGCTTACCTTGGTGCGATCCATGACCAGCGATGTACGAAAGCGCTTGACATTCGGATTGTCGAAAAACAGCCGATGCGTCAGTCGCTTGAAGCGCTCCACATCCTGCGAAAGCGCAATCATGACGAAATCGAATTCTCCCGTTACATAATAACACTGCTGAATTTGCGGCTCGGCACAAACCCGCTCTCGAAACAGCTCGAGCTCAGACAGTCGTTCACGCTCAAGCTCGACCATGACAAGGAATGTCATGCCGAAGCCCACCAATTCGGGCTGGAGCACGGCCGTCTCGCTGGCGATCACGCCCTCCGATTTCAACGCCTTGATGCGACGCTGCACCGTTGCGACCGAAAGACTCGTCTTGCTGGCAATGTCTTCCATTCGAACTCGGGCGTTCGACTGGAGCATTTCCAAAATGGCGTAATCACTCGAATTCAGCTGGCTCATGACGTGACCCTATCAAAAAATCATGGAATGTAAATATTTTCTATCACGCTCACTTGAAATTTTGACGTAACCACATCATCCTAGCGGCAAATAAAGCGTACCGAGGTTAGCCGATGCCTTCCCATGCCCATTTCCGCGCCAATCTGCCGATGGGCCGCGCTTTCTGCGCTTTTCCGGACAGGCCGCTCGCCCTGCTGGCAAAGTGTCCGGTTCATGGCGCAACGCCGCTAGGATCGGTCGAGGGGCTTGCGCGCGAGTTTCGGGTTGGAGGAATTTTCGTCAAGAACGAGGCGGCCCGGATGCGTTTGGGAAGCTTCAAGGCGCTAGGTGGAGCTTTCGCGGTAGCTCAGATGATCTGCGAGGCGAGCGGAGCCAGCTGTCCAATGCTGGCGCGCGAGCACGCAAAATCTATGATTTTCATCACGGCCAGTGCCGGAAATCATGGCCTGTCGGTGGCGGCAGGCGCCAGGATATTCGGCGCGCGCGCGGTGGTTTTGCTGCCTGAAACTGCGCCTTCCGGTTTTGCAGAGCGCATTGCTGCCGCCGGCGCGGAAGTGATCGAGGGGGGTAGTTATGACGATTGCGTGCGAGACGCGATCCGCATCGCTGACGACAATGGTTGGCTACACCTCTCCGACGGCTCCTGGCCCGGCTACGTGGATCGACCTGCCTTGGTGATGGAGGGGTACACTGTACTCGCCGACGAATGCCGGAGTGTCTTCGAGAAAAGTGGAGCGTGGCCGACTCATGTGTTTCTACAAGCCGGCGTGGGGGGGCTCGCCGCTGCCGTAGCGGCGAATATACGCGAAGTCTGGCCTCAGCAACCGCAGATCATAGTGGTGGAACCGGATCGCGCAGCCTGCCTCCGAGACAGCATCATTGCGGGAAAACTGGTTGCAGGTGCCGGGCCAGTTTCGAACATGGGCCGTCTTGACTGCAAAAACGCCTCGCTAATTGCTTATGAATCGCTGCGCGGCGATGCCGATGTCTTCGTGACCATAACCGACGAGGCCGCTGAAGCTGCCGCCGCCCGCCTTGCGCACCATGGTTTCGCTACGACCCCCAGCGGGGCCGCCGGCTTGGCCGGCCTTGCTGAATGTGCGCCAGGTGCCGAAAGCCGTTCCTTGATAATTGTTTCGGAAGGACCCGAACATGGCTAGCGAACTTTGTGACAACGCTTTGAAATCCGCTATGACAAACTGGCGGCACGAATTTCACGCTCAGCCTGAACTGGGATTTGGGGAACATCAGACCGCAAAACGCGTCGCAGAGATTCTTCGCTCATTTGGGCTGGAAGTGCACGAAGGTGTCGGAGATACTGGCGTCGTCGCCATTCTTCAGTGTGGGAACGGCGTCCGCAGCATCGGCTTACGTGCAGACATGGATGCACTGCCCATCACCGAGGTGGGCAATATGCCTTATGCCTCGCGACACAAAGGCGTGATGCATGCCTGTGGCCACGACGGGCATATGGCGATGCTTCTCGGCGCGGCTAAACTTCTGAGCGACAATCCCGGTTTCAGCGGTACCGTCGTTTTCATCTTCCAGCCGAACGAGGAACATGGGCTCGGCGCGCAGGCGATGATCGAAGATGGACTTTTGCAGCGTTTCCCCATCGATGAAGTTTATGCCATTCACAACTTACCCGGTGCGCGCATGGGGCATGTTTCTACGCGCCTGGGCCAGATTTGTGCTTCCGAGAGCCTCTTCGAGATACAGATCGCCGGCAAGGGAGGGCACGCCTCGATGCCTCATGTGGGTGTCGATACCATCACCGTGGGGGCCGAGATGGTCCTTTCGCTGCAGACAATCGTTTCGCGAAAACTCGCGCCGAGCACGGGCGCAGTCGTTTCCGTGACCGAATTCCTGACCGATGGGCAACGCAATGTCCTGCCTGGCCATGCGACACTCAAGGGTGATGTAAGGACGCGCCTGCCGGAAGACCGCCTTGTCGTAGAACGCTTGATGCGCCAGATCGTCGATGGCGTCGCGGCAACCCATGGCGTCACCGGGACCATGAGCTTCAATACCGAGTTCATTGAAACAATCAACGCGCCCACCCCGGTCAAGGCTGTCATCTGTGCCGCCCGCACGTTACGGCTGGAGACTGACGCTGACCGCCCGCCAATGAGCTTTTCGGAAGACTTCGCCCATTTCTCGGCCGCTGTTCCTGGCTGCTTCCTGCTGATGGGCAACGGCACAGATGGGTCGCATGGTCAACCGCTGCACGCTTCTGACTATGACTTCAACGATGAGCTTCTGCCCATCGGCGCCGCCTTTTGGAGAGAGCTGGTCCGGAACCGCCTTCCTCGTTAAGAATGCTGCCGAGCGCCGGCCTTTCTAGAGCGCATCGTCAGCGGGCGGACCTGCTCCAGTGCATGTGTGTTGCCGATAATTTGTGACTAATCGTGATTTGATTTGGATCTTTCGACCCAAACCTTTTCCGCTGATCGACCGCTGTACTCCGTATGACGCAGCCTTAATCACGACAGCGCCCTTTCGGGCAAAACAGTTGGCGGAGTGACGATGGTATGATGTGACAGCGAAAGCGGAATGGACCGCACGAACTGAAGAACCCGCGGCGATGTCTTGCGCAACAACAGCGCGATAACGTGATAGGGATCGGCTCAAGCGGACAACATCAGGGCCAGCGGTCGTATCGTGCCGCACAAACAGGCCGGAGACATGACTGCACCCGACCCGCAAAGCTCAATCTTCATCCAAAATCACATTGCCAAACGGGCGCCATCCAGACATGACATCGCCGATATAGCACATCGCATTCCGCGCCCGAACCAAGCGAAATTGTGAGCAGGCTTGCGCGTCGCGTGATCTCACAGCAGCGAGATTTGCTGGGGCCACCTCCATCTCTACGGCGAAGGCCCCGGGCTTTTCAAAATCCCGAACCTCTCGTCAAAAAAGGGGAAGGGTAACAACTGCAGTGGTGTTGTCACTGATCTCTTTTGGCGCGGCGAATGGGATTTGCTCAAATGCCGTTCCTTCGGCTATGGCCACGCTTCGGGGGCTGTGCCACTATTATGACGGTGCCGGTGTCCTAGAATGGAGCCGATAGCAAATGCCCCGAGGCATGCCAGGCGCCTGCGGCAATCGCGAGCATGACCCACTCATCGTCAACCAAGATAGAGCCGAAAACATCACCGGCTTCCAACCGGATCACAGCACAATATCATCAGGAATTGATTGCCATGCTTTACTTCCCGCATGATTTTTCGATGCACATCACGGTCTGTGATGGGAAATCGGTGCGCTATCCATCACCGCCAGCTTATGGACTGGCCTGCGATCTTGTAGCTTGGGTCAGGCGCCTTGCCGGGCATGCCCGGCGCCCCTCCAAGGCAACAACAGGCTCCCCAGCGAGAGAAGCAATGGTTATCAAAGCCAGTAGCCACACCACAGGCCCTTCTGAACGCTAGACGTCATGTTCCAGGGCTGAGATCGGTGGCCCGACCTTTCGTGCGATTAAGAAAACGAGGCGTTGCTCGGATGGGCCGAGCCGATCCTTGGAAATGGCGGCGCGCTCTCTCTCCCCCGCACCCGCTGGATGCGCATCTCGCTGGAGATTAGGAAACGAAGGTGTCCTTTCGTCGATATGCCACCCGAATTAAAGCGATGACCGAATGAACGTAGTAAACAAACGACTTGTCTTCGAGCAGAGATCGGATAGCGAAAATTTAGATGCCATCCCCTCCAAGTCTTTGCCTGATGGAACGATGGAATTCCTGTTGGTCCTTGCTCCGGGATTTTCACAACTATGCCTATCGTCGTTCATAAGTCCACTGTTGTACGCAAACAGATTGTCCGGGCGAGAGCAGTTCCGTTGGAAATTGATAAGCGACGACGGCACTCCTGTTGTGTGCGCCAGCGGCGTCCGGGTCTGCGTGGACGCAAGTCTTGGGGAGGAAGCCAAGCTTCTGAAATCGAATCGTTTACCAGCTGGCATCGCGATCTGCACGGGCGAGGGGATCGAACACTATCAATCAGGACCGCTGGTGGCGCTTCTACGCCTTTGTGCCCGTCGCAATGTGAGGCTTTATGGACTTGGCACCGGCGCATGGATCCTCGCTGCGGCCGGTCTGTTGTCAGACACCCGCTGCACCATCCATTGGGACATGATGGCGGCGTTCTCGGAGACATTTGACGGCTTGAAACTCACTGACGCCCTCTTCGTTGAGCAGGGAGGAATAGTTACTTGTGCCGGTGAATTCGCGGCCTTTGATCTTGCGATCAGCCTGGTAGAACGCCGATGTGGTGCCGATGTCGCGCGATCGGTCTGCCGCTTCCTCACAGCTGATCGATGGCGCGAGGGCGAAAGTTACCAATCAACTCCACCTGGGCTTCGCTTTAACGGCGCAAGCGAAAGACTAATCCGTATCATTCGTATGATGGAAAATTCCATAGATGAGCCGTTGTCGCTTGGCGCTATTTCGCGGCTGGAAGGCCTTTCTCGCCGGCAAATCGAACGGCTCTTTCTTCGCCACCTTCAGACGCCGCCGATGCGATACTACCTTTTGCTTAGAATGGCGCGGGCGCGCCAACTTATCGAATTGACGGATATGTCCGTGCTGGAGGTGGCGATCACTTGCGGCTTCACCTCATCGTCGCATTTTTCAAAATGTTTTCGTGACCACTTCACTCAAGCACCCAGCAGTCTTCGACGCGGTTAAACACCGCTTTTCTATTAACAAATGCGTCACTGCCGTGTCCAATGACGAGTGGCGCCGCCACGAAGATGGGCCGAGACAAGGGGAGCCTCGGGCGCCGGTTGAGGGCTCGCTCGTTGCGCTCTATCAGCGACAGCAATACCCGTCGGCTGTGTTGTCCCTTTTCGGATGCTTGGAGGTGGACGCTCGAAGCCCATCTGTGAAGACGTAATGACGAACATCCTCACAGCCCGAATTGCGGCCGCAACGGATCCCTGCACCAACTTCATGTCCACCGCGAACCGATGTTACCAAGTTGAACTTGCGTCTGTTAGCGGCCTATCCCCAATAGAAGTAAGCCATTGAGCGAAGGCTGCCACATCGGGGTTGGTCATGGCGCCCGGTTCGTACGCGAGAAAATATCCGTACTCATCAACTTGATGGTCCGATAGCCGGAAAATACGACCTGCGTCCATTTCTGGGCCGACCAGTTCGTCATTTAGCGCGATGCCTTGACCGTCAATCACGGCCTGCACCCGGACATTTGGATCGGGGATCGTCAGTATTGCCTCGCGTGCCCTGAACGGCAGTCCGGCGACCCTGTGCCAGTCCTCCCATGCGGCACTGCCGCTGTGATCGCCAAGCAATGTCAATTTCCCCACTGCGGAAGCCAGTCCCTCAGCCTTTATGGGGTCGGAACAAGAACTGCCTAAAATCGTACGCTAAGGCGAACGGAGCGAGAACCCGAGTGAGATATTGGCGGTAGTGCAATTGATGTCTGTGGATAGGTAGCCAAGGCAAGACGTATGCGCCGCCCATTTTGACATCGTTCCATCGAGTGTTGTGATGGAGTCGGGCGATGCGCAGACGGAAGCTTCTCAAAGATCAAGATCGGCAAAAGCTTTTCAGTGTGCCGACCGACGAGGACAGCCTGATCCGACACTATTCGCTGTCGTCGGCTGACAGGCTTGAGATTGACCTCCGCAGGCGAGAACACAATCGGCTCGGCTTTGCTGTTCAGCTTTGCCTGATGCGCCACCCGGGTAGAGTGCTCGCGGCTGGAGAGACCCCGCCTCGCGCAATGCTAAAGTATGTTGCCGATCAGGTCGGCGCCGACCTCGGAACGTTCGCGCTCTATGCGCGCCGTCAAGAGACCCGTCGCGACCATGCGGCGCGCCTCATGGCGTATCTCGATAGGAGAAGCGCGACGGCACAAGATCGTCGAGCGGCGCTGCTGGCTGCGATTCAGACGGCAACGATATCCGACGACAGCGTCGGGATTGCGAAAGCCATCGCCACGTCTTTTCGGGAACGCGGTTCCTTGCTTCCGGTGACCGAGACGATCGAGCGAATAGGGCTCGCGGGCCGCTCGATTGCTCGTCGTCGGGCAGAGAGCGTGCTGATCGAAGAAATTCCGCTCGATAAGCTTCCATTATTGGATAGGCTGTTGGAGGTTGACCCGGCCATCGCCCAGACGCGCTTTCATTGGCTGCGATCCGCACCGGAAGCGCCGGGTGCATCCAACCTAGTCGGGCTGATTGAACGGGTTGCATTCCTGCGGACGCTGGAGATCGACCCGAGTTTGCAGCTTCGTGTCCCGTCGGGACGGTGGGACCAGATGATCCGTGAGGGCAACGCCACGCCGGCCTGGCTGGCCAATGACTTCAACGCCAGTCGCCGGCACGCCTTGATCGTGGCGCAGATTATCAAGCTCGGCCAGAAGCTCACCGACGATGCAGTCTCGATGTTCATCAAGCTGATGGGTCGGTTGTTTTCTCAGGCCAATAACCGGAAGAAGCAGCGGCACATGGATTGCAGGCCGGATACCGCCAAGGCTCTGCGCATGTTCCTCGATACGATCACTGCCCTGCAGTCCGCCAACGACTATGGAAGGAATGCTTTGGAGGTTCTCGACCAGAAGGTCGGCTGGCATCGGCTGCTCCGCATGAAGCCAGAGCTCGAATCGATGATCGAGGACAACGAGGCGTCGCCGTTGACCTTGGCGACCGAGCAATATGCGACCGTCCACAAGTATGCCGGTGCGTTCCTGCAGGCGTTCACGTTCCAATCGGCGCGGCGACACGATCCGCTTCTTGCGGCAGTTTCGCTGCTGAAACGCCTGTATGCCGAGAGCCGTCGGACACTCCCGGATCGCGTCCCGGTCACCCACTTGAGGCAAGCTGATCGTCGGCTCATCCTCGAACAGGGAAAGCCTAATCGCCGTCTCTACGAGATTGCGACGCTCGCGGCTTTGCGGGACCGGCTTAGATCCGCGGAGGTTTGGGTCAACGGCAGTCGATCCTTCCGACCGATCGACGAGCATCTTATGCCGCGGTCGACATTCACCACGATGAAAGAGGGGGATCGCCTTGGACTGGGCGTCCAAGCTGATGGCGCGCAGTGGCTTGCCGAAGCGCGCCAGATACTCGACTTCAACTTGAAGCGCCTCGCCCACAGAGCACGGTCCGGAAAGCTCGAAGGTGTTCGTCTTGAGGCCGGCACGTTGATCGTCACGCCAATCGCCGGCGAGGTTCCCGCTGCAGCCGAGGAACTCAATGCCGAAATCAGCGATATGTATCCAATGGTGGAGGTGCCAGACCTGTTGAGGGAAGTTCACGATTGGACCGGCTTTGCCGACCACTTCACGCACGTCCGCACCGGTGATATCCCAAGAAATGTCTCGGCAATGCTGGCCGGCGTGCTGGCCGATGCGACCAACCTCGGTCCGAAGCGGATGGCGAGCGCATCGAAGGGGATCAGCGCTCACCAGATCGGCTGGATGCGCACATTCCATGCGCGATCCGAGACCTACCGCGCGGCGCAGGCCTGCGTGACGGACGCACACAGCCGCCATCCGCATTCTCGCCTTTGGGGCAATGGCACGACGGCATCATCTGATGGCCAATTCTTCCGCGCGAGCGACCGAGCCGCGAAGCGCGGCGACGTCAATCTGCACTACGGCAGCGAGCCGGGCTCGAAGTTCTACAGCCATCTGTCAGATCAGTACGGCTATTTCAGCATCCTGCCGATCAGCCCGACCGAAAGCGAGGCCGCCTATGTGCTCGATGGGCTGTTCGATCAGGACACGATCCTCGACATCCAGGAACACTTCACCGATACGGGCGGTGCAAGCGACCATGTCTTCGGACTGTTCACCCTGATCGGCAAACGCTTTGCGCCTCGGCTGCGCAACCTCAAGGACCGGAAATTCCACACATTCGAGAAAGGCGATACATACCCGGCGCTGTCGAACCACATCGGGGCACCGATCAACGCCACTCTGATTCTCGACCATTGGGACGATCTGCTCCATCTGGCGGCGTCGATCACGACGCGCGCCGTGGTGCCGTCCACGATCCTGAAGAAGCTGTCAGCATCCCCGAAGGAAAGCCAGCTCGCCAGGGCGCTACGGGAACTTGGCCGGATCGAGCGATCCCTCTTCATGATCGAATGGTACTCGAGCCCAGCGCTACGCCGGCGTTGTCAGGCCGGCCTCAACAAGGGTGAGGCTGCGCACAAGCTCAAGCGCGCCGTCTTCTTCCACGAGCGTGGCGAAATCCGGGACCGATCGTTCGAAAGCCAAGCGTTCCGCGCCTCCGGCCTCAACCTCGTCGTCAGTGCAATCGTACACTGGAACACTGTCTATCTCGAACGGGCCGTCACCCATTTACGCAACGCGCGTCGTGAGATTCCGGACCATCTGCTCAAGCATATCTCGCCGCTGAGTTGGGAGCATGTGTGGACGGCTCCTGCGGCACAGGGGTGATTCATGTGATATCTCGCGGTCGATTGCAATCATGTGTCCGGCCTACTCGCGCGACCGCACTGGTCGCTGGCCATGATGAAGTCCGCAGACAAGGTCCCAAACACATCATCGAGCTTTGAAGCTCAATGCTCCCAGGGGCTTTCCTCGTCTCCGGTTCGACCGGCTCGATCATCACATTTCAGCACCTCTCCGCCATCTCGGACGTAATGATACGCCCGAAATCTCACTTAAGCCGTGACGGCTTTCATATACCGCTGTTCTCGTATCAACAGCGCCCAGATGATCCTCGCTGTTTTGTTTGCAAGTGCGACCGTTACGACGCGTGCCGGCTTTCGATCCATCAGGCTCACAGCCCAATCGTGACTGGCGCTGCTCCCATTTTTGGCGAAACGAATTATTGCGGTTGCACCGACAACCAATAGCTTTCGAATGTATCCGTCACCCTGCTTACTGATGCCGCTTGTGCGTTCCTTTCCGCCGGAGCTGTGCGGTCTTGGTGTCAATCCCAACCAGGAAGCGAAGCGCCGTCCGGAAGAAAGTTCTTGATGTCCGCCACGCCGCGGTGATCGCACTCGCCGTTATGGGCCCTACGCCCGGTATTGAGAGAAGGCGCCTTGCTGCGGCGTCAGATCTCACAGCGTCGACGATCTTCTTTTCGATCTTTACGACTTCGGCGCCTAAGCGCCGCAGCTGATCGATTATCGCCCATAGGATTGTCCGAGCCACTTCAGGCAATGTGCTCTGCATCTCGTGGAAATGTTCGACAAGCTTGGGCACGTTCTTTGCTCCGCCAGCTCCGATAATGCCGAATTCGCTTAAGTGCCCACGCAATGAATTGATCAGCATCGTCCTCTGGCGGACAAGAAGCTCGCGAACCTTGTGCATCATCAGTACAGACTGTTGCTCGGCAGACTTGGCAGCAACAAAACGCATTGTTGGTCGTGTCACGGCCTCGCAGATCGCCTCTGCATCGGCGGCATCGGTTTTGCCCCTTTTGACATACGGCTTCACGTAGCCAGCCGGCATAAGCCTGACAGTATGGCCGAGTTTTTCGATTTCCCGCGCCCAGTAATGTGAGCTGCCGCACGCTTCGATGCCAACAAGGCAAGGCTGGATGCTGCTGAAAAACCGTAGCACCTCAGCTCGCCGAAGTTGCCGCCGAACCAAAACGTTTCCGGCATCATCGACACCATGCACCTGAAAAACATTCTTCGCCAGATCAAGGCCAATCGTCGCGATCGTTTTCATCAACTGCTCCTCCAGTTTTCTACCCGCACGCCACTATGGCACAGCGGTTGGAGCAGGAGCCGTCCATCTCAACATATCAACCTGACGGGCATCTACACTTGGGACAGCGAGCAACATCTTCCGGAAGGCTTCAGGTCGCTCCGCCTCCCGGTTGCACTACGACGTGCCGCATAAAGTTCCTGCTCAGTCCGGTCTTAGCGTACGATTTTGAGCAGTTCTTGTTCCGACCCCTACATGGCAAGGGCGCTCGCGCGCCTGCAGGGCGGCGATGTGCGGCTGCAATCCGCCGGACCCGGCCTGGTCAGGCTGGCATTGCTGCTTCCGCGGCATGGGCAGCCTTCCCTGCCCGCGCATCCCCTCCTCGCCCCCCTTCGGACGGAAGCGGTATGAGCAGTCCCGGAGCAAGACGGCGACCCGTCATCTTATGCGTCGAGGACGAGGATGCGCTGCGCCGTGATATCGCCGACGAACTTGCCGAGGCAGGCTATGAGGTCATCCAGGCACGTGACGGCGAAGACGCATTCGCCCGGCTGGAGAGGGCGCCGGCCGACCTGATCCTGTGCGACATCTCCATGCCGGGCCTCAATGGCTATGACCTGCTGCAAAAGGTTCGGGCTGGCGGCCTGGGCCATGCCGAAACCCCGTTCGTGTTCCTCTCGGCACTTGCCGATCCGCGCCAGATCGTCGACGGCAAGCGCCTTGGCGCCGACGACTATCTGGTCAAGCCGATAAACTACGATCTTCTTCTGGCGACGCTCGACGCGCGGCTGCGCCAGATCAAGCGCATCCGTTCGGCAAGAACTGATGCAGCCAATGCCGCGGCCGCATCTTCCCTCGGCCTGACCCCGGCGGAAATCCGTATCGCCACATCCCTCACCAGGGGCAAGACTCTGGCCCAGATCGCCGTCGAGCTCGGCATTTCCCGCACGACCGTTGCCTTTCATATGCGCAATATCTTCAACAAGACCGGCACCAGCCGGCAAGGCGAGCTCATCGCTCTGCTGCTGCGACATGGCACGTCTTAAGCAGCAGGAAACAGCAGGATCGCGTTCCACGTGGCGTGAGATTACAATAATCGAATGGGATATCGATGAAGTGCGCCCCAACGGCTTCGTCTCTTTCGAGTGAACAGCAACCATATCGCTGCACCAGCGTGTTCTTGTTGATCGCTCCCATTCCGGTCCGGTTCTGTAGGGCATTTTCGAAGAGTGGTTTTGCGTTCGCGCACCGCTGCTCGTCTCAAAATGATACCGTGGTGCAAAAACCGCCCACGGTAGCGGTGGGATAGTCCGGCTGCGGGCGGCGTAAAAGTCGTCCACCTATTTTCCTTCTGCAACGAGCGCGGGAGGGCTAGGGGATCTACACCGGGGAACTGTATCTGAAGGTCCGTCTGGCCTGCTCTGAAGGGATGAGCCGGCGTCAGGCGGCGAAGCATTTCAACATATCGCGCGACACGGTTCGCAAAATGCTGTCGTATTCGACGCCGCCGGGCTATCAGCGTCAATCACGATCCGACTGCCCAAGCTGGATGCGTTCGTCGCGACCATTGATGGATGGCTGGACGAGCACAGACAAGTGCCTCGCAGGCAGCGCCACACGGCCAAGCAGGTGTTCGACCGGCTTCGAGACGAGTGCGGGTTCGCCGGCGGCTACACGATCATCAAGGATTACATGCGCGAGCGGGAGCAGTGTCGCCAGGAGGTGTTCGTGCCGCTGGCGCATCCGCCCGGCGACCCGCAAGCCGACTTCGGCGAGGCGATGGTGGCCCTCCGCCTGCATCAGCACCTCAAGCAGCCTGAATTCGCGTGGCTGCAACTCGATCACCTGACCCTGGCGCGTCACCCTGCGGGCAAGCAGATCCATCTCGAGATCGGCGACCTTGAGCGTCGTTCACTGGTCCTGTGCAGGGGGCCGGCGGCCAAGCACGTTGATGCGTACCGACAGCTCCGAAAAAGCGAACGGCTTGACCAGATAGTCGTCACCGCCGACTTCCAGCCCTTCGACGCGGTCATCGACGCCGCCGACCGATGTCAGGAACAGGATCGGGGTGCGTACGCCTGCGGCGCGGATCGCCTTGACCATGGAAAGACCGTCGAGCCCCGGGATCATGCGGTCGGCCACAATCACGTCATAGCTCTCCCGCGTGGCCGCAAACAGGCCATCGCGGCCGTCCGCCAGGCAATCGCAGGCATGCCCGGCTTCGCTCAAGCGCTTGACGATGTAGTCGGCCGTCTTGCGGTCGTCCTCAACGATGAGAAGTCGCATGGATGCGGCGGTCCGGGGTGCCTGTTTCACGTTCGTCTGAAGCTACCATCGGGACGGAAAGAGGCAAGCGCCGCGCGCGGCGGTGCTATTCCGCATCCGCCGCCAGCTCCTCCTCTCGCTCGGTATTCGACACCGACATGTAGATGACGATCGCCACGATGCAGCCGAGGAAAATCAGGCTGGGGTAGACCGTGCCGAAGCCCAGCCCGCCATATTCGACGGGCTGCGAGAGCACATCGCCGAAGGACGCGCCGAGCGGCCGGGTCAGGATATAGGCGAACCAGAAGGCCAGTATGCCGTTGAGGCCGAGCACGTAATGGGCGAACGCAATCACGGCGATCACGTCGCCGAAGAGTAGGCCGGTGGCGAGATTGCCCATGGCGAAGGTTTCGGCGAGCAGGTCGCCGGCGGCGGTTCCAAGCGAAAACGTGAACAGGATTGCCAGCCAGTAGAAGACCTCGCGCCGGGTGGTGAAGATCGTGTGGATCGACAAGGTGCGTTCGCTCGCATACCAGACGGTGTTGATTTCCGCGAGGAACTGACCCGGGATTAGCGGATAGGGTCAGTTCCTGGTGGAAATCAACACAGTGTCCACCCCAAGGGGCGCACTCCATATCGGCGCCCAATTTTTGGATGCCGTTTGACAATCTGTTCAGTTCGCGAAGGAAACGGATCGCGGCAATGGTGCGTGCGCTGCCGCGCCCGGCCTTGAACTCAACCGCCTCGATCAGCGCTGGAGCGAAACTGGATGAATAACACCTGAAAGCCTGCAGCTAGCGGATGATGAAGGGGTTTTGGGTCGAGGCTTCCTGAGCGATCCAGACGGACTTGACCTGAAGGAACTCCTTTATCGCCTCCTTACCGCTTTCGCGCCCCTCTCCGGATCGCTTGTAGCCGCCGAAGGGTGAGGTGAAGCTGACGGCGCGATAGGTATTGACCCAGACCGTACCGGCGCGCAGCCGTTCAGACATGCGCAGGGCACGGCCTATATCCGAGGTCCAAACCCCAGCGGCGAGGCCGAAGTCGATGTCATTGGCGATCGCTATGGCCTCGACCTCGTCCTCAAAGGGAATGACCGACAGTACCGGACCGAAAACCTCTTCCTGGGCAATTCGCATGTCATTGCGCACGTTAGTGAAGATCGTGGGCGCGACGAACTGGCTGCCTTTCGTGCTTGGGCCCGAATAGGGACCGCCGCCCAAGACGCAGGTCGCGCCTTCGGCCTTAGCTATCCCGATATAGTCCAACACTTTCTGGAATTGCGAACGAGTGGTGATGGGACCGACATGCGTCTCGGGCGACATCGGGTCGCCCATACGCGCCTCCCCCGCAACCTCGACCAAGCGTTTAACAAAGTCGTCGTGGATCGAGCGTTGCAACAATAGTCGCGATCCCGCGATGCAGGTTTGGCCAGTCGCCGCGAAGATGCCTGAAATTGCCCCCATTACGGCCGCCTCCATATCGGCATCCGCAAAGACGATGTTGGGCGACTTGCCACCAAGCTCCAGGGTAACCGGCATAATCTTCTTGGCCGCGGCCTCGTAGATCTTCTGCCCCGCCACGTCCGAACCAGTGAACGCGACCTTTTCGACATGGGGATGCACCACAAGCGGTGCGCCGGCCTCGGCTCCAAAACCGGTGACCACGTTGAAGACTCCCGGTGGGAAACCCGCCTCTTCGAAGAGCTCCGCGAATTCCAGCGTCGAGGCTGAGGTGAACTCAGATGGCTTCACCACGGCAGTGTTGCCGGCCGCAAGCGCGGCCGCAAGCTTCCATGTCAGTAGCAGGAGAGGTGAATTCCACGGCGTAATCATGGCGACGACCCCCAAGGGCTCGTAGCGGGTAAAGTTGAAGATGCCAGGCTTGTCGGTCGGGATCACTGCGCCTTCGATCTTGTCGGCTAGTCCGCCGTAGTAACGGTACCATTCCGCCATGTAGCGCGTCTGTGCCCCCATCTCGGCGATCAGCTTGCCGTTGTCTCGCACCTCGATCTCGCCCAACCGCGGAGCCTCGCGTTCGATTAGCTCGGCGAGCCGGACCAGCAGCTTGCCGCGCTTGGTGGGATTCATGCTACCCCATTCGCCTTCGAAGGCCATCTTGGCCGCAGAGACGGCTCGGCTAACATCAGACTCGGTGCCGCGCGCAATGCGGGCCCAGACTTCGCCCGTATAGGGATTCTCGGTGTCGAACCACTCTCCGCCAGCTGGGTCGACCCATTGGCCACCAATGTAATGGTTGTAAGATTTCATCGTGTCTCCACATCATCGGGCGCGAACTTCAGGGCCGAGAGGCCGATTTCACATAGTCCGTGCGCACGAGTGATCCGCCAGTGGTTATTCGACGCCGAAATAACATATCTGGACATTACATCGCGGTTGCCACACAGGCCCTCCAAGGTGTTGAAAGGTTCGCGCAATTCGGAAAGGGATGCGGGTTGCCACGTTGCCGCCGGTCATCCTTGCAATCGTCTCCACAACCAACATCCAAAACACAAATGCCTCCGATCAAGCCGGAGGCATCTTGATGTTCCCCAACGTTAAAGGGGCCCGTTGGGACGAAAATCATCCCTAAACAGGGGCCTCATTCCGCGAAAAATAACATGCTGGACATCAGAATCGGAGCATTCATCATCAATCCAATCCATCAAATGCCGGGCTGTACACCTGGTGCCGAGCACGGCTTCCTGACCGTCCTGGCATTAGGACAGACGAAACTGATCCAGCGCCTCGGGATTGCGCAATGCCGAAAGATTTCCGGGGCTGCGCCCGTTCACCACATCGCGCACCGCGAGTTCCGAAATTTTGCCTGTCTTGGTATAGGGAATATCCAAAACAGCGTGGATGAGCGCCGGAACATGTCGGGGCGAGGCATTTCTGCGCAGCCGTGTCTTGATTTCGGCGATTAACGTCTCGCTAAGTTCCACCCCGGGTTCGGTCTGCACGAACAATATTACCAGCACGTCGTTGTCCACTTGCTGGCCGACGACAACGGAATCTCGGATACCCTCAATCCGGTTCACCTCGCGATAGATTTCGGCTGTGCCAATCCGCACTCCCCCCGGGTTGAGCACCGAGTCGGAGCGCCCATGGAACACCATCCCTCCGTGCACGCTGAGTGTGACAAGATCGCCTTGGTGCCAAACCCCAGGGAAGCGCTCGAAATAGGCCGCGCGGTACCGTAGACCACAGGGATCGTTCAGAAATCCAATGGGCATGGATGGATGAGCTCCACGGCAGACCAACTCGCCCGCCGTGCCGGGGGGAACCTCTACGCCATCGCAATCGACCACCGCCACCTCCATGCCGAGTTGCCTCTTCTGGCACTCCCCGGCGATGACGAAATTGATCGGGCTGCCCCCGACAAAGCAGCCCAGAATGTCCGTTCCGCCGGCGATTGAAGAGAGCCGCAAATCCCGTTTCCACTTTGTGTAGACATAGCTGAAACCGTCCACCGACAATGGCGACCCCGTGGATAGCAACACACGCAATGCGCCTAAGTCATTGGTCATGCCAGGGGCGATGCCGGCCTTGTCGCAGGCTTCAAGATATTTGGCAGAGGTTCCGAAATGGGTGACCTTTTCGGCGGCGCAGATAGCGGCCAAGCGCCCCACATCAGGATAGACCGGTGAGCCATCAAAAAGTACAAGCGTCGCACCGGACCCTAGCGCACTAGCCTGCCAGTTCCACATCATCCAGCCGCAGGTCGTGTAGTAGAACAATCGGTCAGCCGGACGGATGTCGCATTGCAGTTGGTGCTCCTTCAGGTGCTGAATCAGGGCGCCTCCCGCGGAATGCACCATGCATTTGGGCAGACCAGTCGTACCGGAGGAGAACAAGATGAACAGCGGATCGCGAAACCCCGTCAGCGCATATGCAATTTCTGACGGCGCGTGGTCGGCGACAAAGTTTTCAAGTCGCCCTGCCTCTGCCTCAGGCGGGACAACAAACGGAACCGGAATGACATGCGCCTCGGATCCAAGCCCGGACCGCAAAGACTCGATGCGGTCTGAGCAACTGAAGCGCGCGCCATTATAGTCATAGGCGTCTATGACAAACACTAGTTTTGGCGCGATTTGTCCCAGCCGGTCCATCAGAGCCGTGGAACCAAAATCGGGAGAGGCAGAGGCCCATGTTCCCCCAAGGCTTGCCACCGCCAACATCAGCGCGACGGTTTCCGGGATATTTGGCAGCACGCCCGCAACCCGGCTGCCTTTCCCTACGCCAGCCGCTGACAGTGCCTGTTGCAGGCGGGACACTGTAGCGCGCAGCCGTCCGAAGGACCAACGCGCAACGGAACCGTCCTCGCCATAGCCAATGAGAGCCGGAGCACCATCTCCGGCCCCTTTGGCCCGCAGCATCGTTTCGGCGTAGTTGAATCGCGCCTCGGGAAAGAAATGTGCGTCTAGCGGATGCGGTGCGTTGACGAAGGCTCGGCCGCCAGAGTCGCCTAAGACGTCGCAAAATTCCCATACCGCACGCCAAAAAGCCTCGCGCTCGGAGACGGACCATTGCCAAAGGTCTTCGTACGAGTCCTTCGGGCAATAAGTTTCCATGAAGGCAGCCAACAGGCTGCCCTTGGATTGCGCTTCTCCCGGCACCCATAGGATGTCAGTCATGTTCAATCTCTATTTTACCACACTGATCAGCGCGTCCACGGCCGTTACACCGGTGGCGTAAACGAAGAGCGGATTGATCTCAATCTCGGCGATCCGGTCGGCGCGGGCCAAGGCGAAGTCGCCGAGCGCGGCCAACCGCGCAGCAAGCGCGTCCAGGTCGACTTTTGGCTTCCCACGGAAGCCGCCGAGAAGTTTGGCAAGTCTCAATCCTTCGACCGCGTGGCGAATGTCCTCGGCGCTAGCCGGTAGGACGAGGGTCGCCGTGTCCTTCAGAAGCTCGACCAGGATGCCGCCGCTGCCCACCATCATCGACATACCGAACTGCGGATCGCGACGGATGCCGACGATCATCTCCGCTACGGGTGGTGCGGCCATACGCTCGATGAGAAAGAGGTCCGAAAGCGCACTCGGGTCATGCCGGGTCACCTCGGCGCGCATGTCTTCTACCGCGCGCGCGACCTCCGCCGCCGAAGAAAGATCTAGCTTGACCGCGCCTGCTTCCGTTTTGTGGGCGAGCCGCGAGCTCATCATCTTGAGCGCCACCGGAAAGCCGAGAGTGGTTGCCGATTGCGCCGCCTCCGCGCCAGACACGAGCAGCCCCTCGGGGAGGCTGATTCCGGCCTCTCGAAGCATCGCCTTGCTGTTCGCCTCGTGGATCATTTCGATCCGATCTGGCAGGGTAGCATTAAGGAGCGGTCGCGGCGTTCTGGCCTCGATCCGTGCACGTGCCTCGGCCCATCTCGCTGCCTGCGCCACGGCATTCAAAGCCTCGTGAATCCCCTGCATCGGCGCGATTCCTCGCGCGATCAGCGCCTTTCGGGTCTCGGCGTCCATGTTCTCGTGAATCGTCGAGCAGATCGCCGCCGGAACATCGGCCGCCTCAGCAGCATCGGCAAAGGCCATGGCGTCGGCAAGATACGCGGGACGGGTTTCATCCAAGCCCAGGGCGGGATAGTCCTGCACCAGGATCGCCACATCGGCGCCCGAGCGGGCGACAGCCTCGGTGAAGACGGGTCGCGTATGTTCAGGCTGCCCCCAGATCGGCGTGGTGTAGTCAAGTGGGTTCGACACCGTGGCGATGTCGGGCAGCAGCCCCTGCAACAGCGTTCGGTCCTCGGCGCCGAAAGCGGGATAGGACAGCCCGATGGTCTCGGAATGGTCGGCCAACATTGTCGCCCCGCCGCCGGAACAGGTGAACCCCATGACCTTGGTTCCCTTTGGGGGACCCGCAACGCAGAGGTATTTCAGCGTCTCTATGAATTGCGATGGACTCGAGACTGAGATCACACCGCAGCGGTCGAAGAGCGCATCATAAAGCTCTTTCGTCCCCGAAAGCGAACCAGTATGGCTTTGGGTTAGCGAGGCACCAATCTGCGAGCGCCCGGTCTTGAGCGCAACCACGGGCGTGCCGCCCCTTATGGCGGCAACGGCGGCGCGTTCGAACTTGGCTACGTCCCGAAGCCCCTCGATATGCAGACCGATAGCCCGCACTGCTGGGTTGCCGGACAGCACCTCGAGAAAATCCTCCAGCGCCAGAACGGTCTGGTTCCCCGCCGAAATCATGTGGGTTAGTGGCAGCGCGCGCTGACTCATCGTGATATCCGACGAAAACATGCCGCTCTGGGTAATCACCGCCGCGCCATAGCCCGGGCACTCTCCCCCGTGAGCGAAGGGCCAGAGCGCCACCCCGTCAAGGTAATTGATCATGCCGTAGCAATTGGGCCCAATCAGCGCCATCTCCCTGGCGGCTGTGCGTAGAGCGTCCTCAAGCGCCGCGCCCTCGCCACCCGCCTCGCGGAAACCTGCCGTGTAGCAGGCGACCCCGCCAGCGCCCATGGCGGCCAGCTTGCCGATGGCATCAACAGCGGGCCTCGAAGGGATCGCCAGGAACACGGCGTCCGGCGCTTCCGGCAGGTCATCGAGCGAGGCGACGCAGGGCAGACCGGCCAGCGTCTCTCGTCTGGGGTTCACTGGCCAGATGCTGCCCGCAAATCCACGTCGCCGCGCCTCGCCGATGGCGACGGCGGCATCAGCGCCGCCGACAAAAGCGATGTGCCGCGGCCGCATCAGCCGCTCAAAATTTTCACGCTGTTTCGGGGTCATGCGCCAAGCGGCCTCAAGATCGAGCGGGTAACAATATGACGTTGGATTTCGCTGGTGCCGTCCCAGATGCGCTCGATCCGGCTATCGCGCCAGAGCCGCTGGACTGGCATTTCCTCCATCAGCCCCATGCCACCAAAGATCTGCACCGTATCGTCCGCCACCTTGCATAGCATCTCAGAGCAGTAGACCTTGACCATAGCGGCGTCCTCATCCTTGAGGTGCCCCGCATCGGCGCGGCGCACCGCATCCCAAACCATGAGGTCAGCCGAACGCAGGCCGATCGCCATGTCGGCCAGCCGAAATCCTGTGGCCTGGAAACTGCCGATTGGCTGACCGAATTGCTTCCGGGTCGCCGCCCAATCGGCAGCCATTTCCATAAGCCGCTCGGCCTTACCGCAGCAGGTGGCACCGACCCAAATACGTCCCATGCCAAGCCACTGACCTGCCAACTCGAAACCACGGCCTTCCTCGCCGAGCACCTGGTCCGGCGCCAGCCGAACATCGTCAAAAATCAGCTCATAAGTCTTGTAGCCTCGATTCGACACGCATTTGTTGCCCTCGCGAAAAGTCACCCCCGGCATGTCACGATCGACCAAAAAGGCGGTGACTCGCTTGCGAGGGCCTCGTTTGGTTTCATCCACGCCGGTGGCAGCGAAGACGATCGCGAAATCCGCCATAGTTGGTGCCGAGATGAAGTGCTTCATCCCGTTTAGAATCCAGTCGTCACCATCGCGTTTTGCGTTCGACTTCATGCCCATTGCGTCGGATCCTGCCTCAGGCTCGGTCAGGCCGAAAAGCTCGCGTTTCTCGCCCGTAGCGCAGGGCAGAAGATACTTCTCGACTTGGTCTCCCTGACAAGCAAGCAGCAGTTCAGTTGGTCGCGCCACCCAGGAATGCAGGGCATGACTCGTGCGGCCGAACTCGCGTTCGATGATGGACATCTGCGTATGGTTCAGCCCGCCGCCACCCACGCTCTCGGGCAGGTTTGCGGCATAGAGCCCTAATTCCTTTGCCTTGGCTTCGATATCGCGGCCGATCTCTTCAGGGACCTCGCCAAGCCGGTCGACGGTTTCCTCATGCGGAAGGACATGCTCGTTGAAAAACGCCCGCACGGTTTCGCGCAAGAGTTCATTTTCGTGGGACATGGGGATGTTCACCAGCGGACTCTCCTAGTTTTCTGAACATGATGTCTTGCTGCGTCGGCGACGGACCCGGACCGCGACGGCAAAAGCGCAAAGTGTAATGACCACCAGTATGACGGCAGCCGCAGCCACGGTGGGGTCAGTGTTCTCCCGAATGCCATTCCACATGCGCCGGGGGAGTGTGACGACGGTGAATTTCGAGATGAACAGGGAAACGACTATTTCGTCCCAGCTCAGGATAAAGGCGAACAGTGCTCCAGCCAGCACACCGGGTCGGACCGACGGCAGGATCACGCGCCGCAGTGTGGTAAAGCCAGACGCCCCCATGTTCCTCGACGCCTGTTCTAGCTTGGGATCGAAATTCGCCAGCGACGCGCTGACCGTGATCAGCACCATTGGCGCCGCAAGAATGGTGTGCGCCAAGATCAATCCGGAATAGGTGTCCAGCAAACCGAGCGGTATCCAAAGACGGTAGAAGGCCATGGCCGAAATAATCTGCGGAATGATTAGCGGCAACAAAAGAAGCATCCGGATCAGTTCACTGTACTTCGAGGTAATGCGCCACAGACCGAGGGCCGCCAACGTGCCGATCATGGTCGCACATGCCGCCGTCGCAGAAGCTATGACGACGCTCTGATAGAAACTGGACAGCCATTCCGGGCTGGTGAACAAATTCTCGAAATGCCTTAGCGATAAGCTATCCGTAGGAAAGGACAGGAACCGCTTTGGCGTTAAAGAGATCGGGATGGCAACCAGCGCGGGCAGCACCAGAAACAGCAGGGAGATCCAAGCGCCAGTCCTCAGGAGCTGGTACATCGCAGATTGTTTCATTATGCACTCCCCCCAAAAGCAGTACTGAGCTTCATGAACCGCGACATGATCCATAGAAGCGCCATAACGCAGAAGAGCGTCAACGCGGCCAACATGGCTGCGGTACCCCACTTCAAGGTCACGAGAAGCTGGACAGAGATATATTCGGCCGTCATCAAGACCTTGCCACCGCCGAGGATCGCCGGCGTTACGTAAAAGCCAAGACTAAGAATGAAGACCAGCAGCGAAGCGGCCACAATTCCAGGCTTCGTCAGCGGAAGATAGACGCGGCAGAAGGTCTGGGCACCCGAAGCACCCAGATTGCGCGATGCCTGGAAGATTCGTGCGTCGAGCCCCTGCATGTTCGCGAGAAGCGGCAGCACAGCATAGGGCACCATGTAGTGGATCATGCCAATCAGAACGCCAAGCTCATTTCGCACGAAGTGGATCGGTTCGCTGATCACGTTCATCGTCGCGAGAGTGTTGTTGAGTAGCCCGTTGTCACCCAGCAGCATGAGCCAGGAGAAGGTTCTCACCAATACGGAAATCCAGAAGGAAATCAGCAGCAGCAACAGCATGATATTCTGCTGCCGAGCATGGGCATGGACCATGGCATAGGCGATACAGTATCCTATCATGACGCTGAAAAACGTCGTGATGAGACAAATACGCAGCGTTGTCCAGACGATCCGGAGAAGTGAGTCACTGGTCACGAGCTGCAGGTAATTCCCGATTCCAGGCACGGGATCGGTGAAGCTTAGCCAGAGAATGTTCAGGATAGGCCCGAAATAGAGCGCCACAAGCAGCCCGAGAAACGGAGCGACTAGGAACCATCCGGAGGCAATCTTAAGTCTGGGCAAATGGGACACGTCACGGTTTTCCGATTCGAATTTCAGTTCTCGGCGCTGAGCAAAGCAGACTTTGCCCAGCGCCGTCGTGTCAACGCGGGCCGGGAGAGGCGGCCGGACGTCCCGGGATTAGCTTATGGCATCGAGATAAGCATTGACCGCATCACTACCGTTCTCGGCCCACCAGCCAGGATCATTGAACACCACCTTGTCTATATTGGCCGAGGAGGTGATAGTGTAGGGGATGAGGGCTTCTGGAATCTGGGCAAAA
Organism: Aminobacter sp. SR38; assembly: GCF_014843375.1. NCBI lineage: Bacteria > Pseudomonadati > Pseudomonadota > Alphaproteobacteria > Hyphomicrobiales > Phyllobacteriaceae > Aminobacter > Aminobacter sp. SR38. Next base: position 136,718 of record NZ_CP062115.1, on the reverse strand, counting down.
GCCGCCGGATTAGACGGAGTCATTCCGTGACATTCCAACAACGAAAGTTGCGAGCGAAGCTCCAGGGCCTGCGCGATGAACCTCATCGCATCGGCTCCGCCCGGATTACCGCGCGGTACAATATATGCGCCCGGCATCGCCACCGCCTCGTTCATCACCAGCTTGAAACGGCCCTCGGTGTCTTCTTCGATGGCTCGGCCGCGGTTCTGAAAGACCATACCCATAACGACCTCGTCATTGACGATCATGGAGTGAGCTTCACTCGCCGCCCCCCAATAAAGGCTGTCGTCCTTGATGGATTTGATCTTGGCAAGCGCACGATCTACGTCGAGCGGATAGAGAGCGCTTTTAGCGACTCCATCCGCCAGCAACGCTCCCTCGAGCGTGCCGTTGGCCCATTTGTAAAGCGAGCGTTTTCCTGGATACTTTACTGTATCGAAGAAATCGGCCCAGTTCGCAGGTGGGTTATCGCCGAAGACTTTGGTATTGTACATAAAGGCGTATCCGTAGAAAACTACTGAAACGCCGTGCTCCCAAGTATATCCATCGACGACCTTGGACTTGTCCACGATGCTGTAGTCTATCGGCTCTAGATAGCCGGCTTTACCAAGCGCGAGCGCATCGAAGGCATCAGCATCCGCAACATCCGCGGTCACATTGCCAGAATCTACCATCTCACGGATCTTGCCCTGTAGGGGACCGGAGGTGTCGATCCGGAGCGGTATCCCTGTCTTTTCGGTGAATGGCTGGCCGATGGCTTCACTGTGGCAGCGTTCTGCATCACCGCCCCAGTTCCACAGTACAATCTGGTTGGTTGCAGCCTCCGCATCACCGATCCGGACCGCAGAAGTGGCCACGCCGGCCATGCCGCACAGCAGCAAGAAGGACCGCCGATCCATCCGACCCGCTTTATACGCATGGGCACTATCGATTAGCATTTGTTTAAAAAAAGTGTTTTCAGTCATTTTTTCCTCCCTTTCTGGATATCCGTTTGTTCCAAAGTTTCGCGGTCTTCCGCGTTCGCAGTATTATCTGTCTTCCACACGTACTGTGGCATCATGGGCCCAAAAAAGATCCACCCGCTGTCCGGCAACCGGTTCAAACGTTTTGCGCCAGCCATCGATGTCGATCTCGAAATCGTTTTCCCCATCAACGGCCACTATGCATTTCAGCACCGACCCGAAATAGGTGACCGTGCGCACCGCTCCTGTCCTACACGCAGGGGCGGCACTCTGCCCCTCTGGCGCGATATCGATCTTCTCTGGTCTGAGCGCGATGAGATTGCCATTCTCATACAAGAAATTGCTCTTGCCCAGGAAATCCGCGGCGAATCGAGTTGAGGGCCGTTCGTACAGCTCTTGAGGCGTGCCCACCTGCTCGACCCGGCCGTCCCGCATGATGACGATGCGGTCCGACATCGACAGCGCCTCTTCCTGATCGTGGGTGACAAATATGAAGGTAGTTCCGACCCGGCGGTGAATGTCCTTCAGCTGCTCTTGCACCTTGATCCGAAGCTTCCTGTCGAGCGCGCCCAACGGCTCGTCAAGCAAGAGCACGGGCGGCGAAAAGGCCAGCGCGCGCGCTAGAGCTACGCGCTGCTTCTGCCCACCTGACAGTTCGTCGGGCTTGCGGTGACCGAACTCCTTCAGCTGTACAAGGGCCAGCATTTCGCCCACCCGCGCGTCGATTTCCGCGCGAGGGAATTTGCGAATCTCCAGAGGATAGGCGATGTTCTGGCGCACTGTCATATGCGGGAACAGAGCATACCCCTGAAAAACCATGCCGAAGTTCCGCTTCTCAGCAGGCAGGCTCGCGATCGAACGGTCGGCCAGTGCGATATCACCCGAGGTCAGGTCTAGGAAGCCAGCGATCATCATCAGCAGCGTCGTCTTGCCCGATCCAGACGGCCCGAGTAGAGTCAAGAACTCGCCCTTCCTGATGGTCAGAGAGACGCCATCCACCGCTTGAAACCCCCCGAAGCGCTTGGAAACACGTCGAAGCTCGAGATCACCGATGGTCGCCTCGTTCATTATCCTTCTACCTTCCCACCGCGAAGTCTCAGCTTGTCGCGCGCTTCCTGGGGCGTGACTGCGCGAGCTCCCATGCGCTCGATGATCTCGATCACGCGAGTGACGAGTTGCTCATTTGTGGCTAATTGTCCCCGGGCGAGAAAGATATTGTCCTCAAGCCCAACTCGCACATTGCCGCCCATGGCGACCACGGCGGCAGCCATCGGCATCTGCATCCTACTGACGCCAAACCCTGCCCAGCTTGCGTCCACAGGCAGATGCGCTTTCATCGCCGCAAGGGATTCAACTGTGTGGTCCGCGCCCCACGGAATGCCTAAGCAGATCTGGTACATCGCCGGATGCTCGATAAGCCCCTCCGCCTGCATCTGGCGAGCGAATCGGATGTGACCGAGTTCGAACACTTCCATCTCCGGCTTCACGCCCCATTCGCGAATTTTAGTCGCCATGTGCCGTAGCATCGGCGGTGTCGAGATATAAATATTGTCGCCATCACCGAAGTTGAGCGTGCCGCAGTCGAGCGAGCAGATTTCGGGTCGGCACTCGTCGATGTGGATCAGCCGTTCGTCGGCGCTGATCATATCCGTACCGGGTCCAGGCATGGCGGGGTTTTTTGCATCCGGCACCCAGTCACCACCCATTCCGGCAGTCAGGTTGATGACAACATCAGTGCCACTGTCACGCACCCGATCTACTACCTCCTTGAAGAGCTTCGGGTCCCGCGAGCCCTTGCCGGTTTTTGGATCCCTGACATGTATATGCGCGATCGCCGCACCTGCTTTGGCTGCCCCGATCGCAGCTTGAGCGATTTCCTTCGGGGTGACTGGCACATGCGGGCTGCGACTTGTCGTGTCGCCCGCGCCGGTGACCGCACAGGTCACGATAACCTCGTAATTCATCAAACTCCTCCTTTTGGGTACACCGTTAAAATGGCGCACGAGAAAGCCATGCTATTGTGTTTTTTCGTCATCGAATCTAGCCTTATGTCGGAAAAAGCATCACTAAGCACAGAATGGCCATGAGACCGGACCCAATCACTAGAAGCCAGATTTGGAATTGCGTGTTCGTTCTTACGCCACGATTCAACATGATGACTCTGACCACTCTGGTAGAGCCGGTAAGGGTCGCGAACTACCTGTCATCAAGGCCGCTCTATGCATACGAATTTTGCTCGCCCGATGGTGAGGTGATTTTGGCGAGCAACGGGATGGCGCAACGCTGCGAGCCGCTCCCCGAGGTACTTAGCCGGGACAGTACTATTTTTGTTCTGGCGAGCTGGGGCGGCGAAAACTACTCTAACCGTCAGCTAATTTCTTGGCTGAGGCGGCAGAACCGGAACGGCGTTCAGATCTGCGGGGTAGAAATGGGCGCGTACATCCTCGCCGAAGCGAATCTCCTCGCCAATCTGAAGGCGACCACGCACTGGTCCTACCTGCGCGGCTTTCGAGAAAAATACCCCAGAACCACCGTCTCCGAGCAACTGTATACTGAGATCGGGCCAGTCATGACGTGCGCCGGAGGAACGGCAGGTTTCGACTTAATGCTATCTTTCATCGGGACCTATCGAGGACGCGAACTGGCGGGCGAGATCGCCGATCAGATCATGCACCATCCGCTAAGACCCGCGACCGCTCCGCAACGGACCACCCACGGCCGCGGGCTGGAACAATTGCCGGAAAGCGTGCGGGATGCTGTGCGTCTGATCGAAGAGAAGATCGAAGACCCGCCGCGCGTGGGCGAAATCGCCGAACGGATCGGAATCTCGCAACGCCAGCTCGAGCGGCGGTTCAACGCTAGTTTTGGTTGCAGCATCAGCCAGTTCAGTCAGCTCTTGCGGCTACAACACGCGAGGGTTCTTCTTATATCCACCGATCTCAGCATCAGCGAAATCACCTCGGCGTCGGGCTTCAACACGCAGTCGCACTTCAACAAGGTCTTCAAGGCCCGTTTTGGGCGTAAGCCCAGTGCCTACCGCAATGCTTGGCCCGAACATGAACCGGTGCCGCACTGGCCGGGAACACTGTGGTCTTACATCGAATCGATCCGGACGAAGCCGAAGGACTGATCCCTCAGGCGCCCTGGCTCTTTGACCCCTGATGTCAGGCTGCATCCCGGACCGCTTTTAGAAGGGCAACGATCTGCCGGTCGCGTTTCGCGGCGAGCTCCTCGAATCCTCGCCCGGCTGCGATCTCGTTGCAGCCATCCACCATGCGGTCGCGCAGTTCCTTCGTGAGCTCCGGCGCCGTGAGCCGAGTCCAGGGTAGCTTGAGCGCCGGACCGAACTGGTCAAGGTTCGTGGCCATCCCCCCAGCGCCACAGGCCACATGGAAGGCCATGCACTGTCCCTGAACCGCCATGCGCGGTGCCGGGCCGTACATCAGCGCGGTGTCGATATCGCCCGGGGACGCCTCGCCATTGGCCACCATGTGCAACGCCTCGCGCCAGAGCGCCTCCTGAAGGCGGGTCGCGATAAAGCCGGGAATTTCCTTCTTCATCACCAGGGGCTCCTTGCCAGCCAACCTATAGAAATCGGCAGCCCAGGAGACGGTGCCAGGATCGGTCTTCCGGCCGCCCACGATCTCCACCAGTGGCAGAAGATAGGGCGGGTTGAAAGGGTGACCGATCACGGTGCGCTTGGGCGTCGGGCACTCTGCCTGAATGTCCGTCATGGTCAGGCCCGAAGTCGATGAGCCGATCACGACCCCTTCGGGCACGATCTCGCCCAGGCGTCTGTAAAGCGCCTGTTTGACTTCCAGCCGTTCGGGCGCGCTTTCTTGGATGAATTCCGCCTCGGACACAGCCTCTTCCAGATCGTGGACAATGCTTAGTCGCTCTATACTGGCGTTCGGGGCGATACCAAGCCCGGCGAGACTGATCCAGGCGGTGTCGAGGATAGCCCGCGCCGTCGGAATTTCGGCCGCGTCGTGCAGATAGAGCGTGACATCAAAGCCGCGGGCTAAGAAGTGCGCCGCCCAGCCAACACCAATTGGCCCTCCGCCGATACTGGTTATCTTGGTGACATCTTGGGGGTTCAGAAACATGCCTTCAGCGTCCTTTGAAGTTGGGTGCCCGCTTTTCGACAAACGCGGCGACACCTTCGGCGGAATCTTCGGATTTCAGCATTTGGCGGTAGGTTTCCAGCTGGTCGCCGCGCATCTCCGCAAAGGCATGCTCCAGCGGTCGGCATTCAATTGCGCGCAACACCTCCTTGACACTCTGCATCGCAAGCGGCGCTGATCCGGCGATCTGGTCCGCCCAGGCCCGGGCAACAGTCATTAGATCGTCCTTCCGCACCACCTTATTAACCAATCCGTAACGGGCGGCTTCCTTGGCAGTCATCCGGCGGCCCATCAGGAGCATCTCCATGGCGATGTTGTATGGAATGCGCCGGGGCAACCGCTGAAGCGCACCGGCATCGGGTACGATGCCAAGCGGCATCTCGGGCAAACCGAATTCCACGTGCTCGGCCGCGATCAGCAAGTCGCATGACAGCGCGAGTTCAAAGCCGCCGCCAATGACGAGCCCGTTCAGCGCCGCGATCACGGGCTTGTTGAGCTTCCAGTTCTCGGTAAGACCAGCAAAGCCGCCCTCCCCGTAGTCCGCGGTCTCCCACCAGTTGTCGAGTTGCATCTCGCCGGAATTGAGCGCCTTGAGGTCCCATCCAGCCGAAAAGATGCGGTCGCCTTCCGCAGTGATAATGCCGACCCAAAGCTCTGGATCATCGCGCAGTTCGGCAAATGCCGCTCCAAGCGCCTGGCTCATCTCTATGTTGATAGCATTGACCTTGGGCCGGTTCATCTTAATCTCCAGCACCCGGCCACGACGGCTCACTTCCACACCCTTCGTCACGTATTATTCTCCTGTTTATTGTTTCCCGAGATATGCCTCATGGCGCTCCAACCGCCATCCCGCTAGTAACGGTACGGCAACGGCGAAGCTATCGCCGGGCACTGTTTCAGGCAAAGGCCGGCATTACCTGGTCGCAGAAGAGCTCCAGAGAACGCTTCTGCTCCTCGTGATTCAGCCCGAGGCTTGCGTAGTAGATGAAGCTATCCACCTTCAACGCCTCATACTTCTTCAATTTCTCGATCACCTGATCAGGGGTGCCGAACATCAGGTTCTCTGTCAGCATATCGACATCGTATTCTGCCCGGTTTTCCAGATTTTCTAACGAAATCTCCTTGGCAAACCCGTTTTCGACATCCCCTAGGTTCTTGAAGTAGTTTTCAAATTGTCCAAGCTGTCTGCGCGCGGCGTAAACTGCCGCGTCCCGACCTTGCGATGTGACATAAACTACCGTGTGACGCATCATCGCCATGCGCGGGCGGCGCTTTCCGGGGTTCTTGCCAACTGCCTCGTCGAGGCGCTGCATGTAGAGTTCCGCCTCGCTCATCGGACGAGTCAGCGGCCAAGACATTACATCACAGCCGTTCTGGACCGCGTATTCGTAGGTGATCGGCGCCCTGGCCGCCACCCAGACGGGCACCTCCTTCTGAACCGGTTTGGGCACCGAAGTGGAGGTCGGGAAGGACCAGTATTCGCCGCGATGTTCATAATCGCCGGCCCAAAGCGCGCGCACTGCCGGTAGCATCTCCTGCATGTAGCGCCAGGCGTCAGTCTGTTTCAGCCCCGGGTGCATCCTGTCGAACTCGCGCTGGTAGGCGCCAGAACCGATTCCGAGTTCCAGCCGTCCATCAGTTAGGAGGTCGGTCATCGCCGCCTCGCCCGCCAAACGGATGGGGTTCCAATAGGGCGCAACGGCGCAGGCAGTACCGAGTCTAATACGTTCAGTGTGCTCGCCCCACCAGGTCAAGATTTGAAAGGGGTTCGGCGCAATGGTCATTTCCATTGCGTGGTGCTCGGCGGCCCAGACGATCTCGAATCCCGCCTGATCGGCCATCTTGACCATGTCGAGCGTGTGATCGCGGACTGCCTTCATGTCGAGGCTCGAGTCCATCCGCTCCATATTGATTGCCAACTGAAATTTCATGCCGGCTTCCTCCTTCTTTTTAATGTGAGCCATTTGCGCCCTTGGATAAATCCGGTCAGCGCATGATAAAGGGATTTTCCATGGGCTCGTCGGACATGTTCATCCAAACGGTCTTGGGCCTCGTGTAGTCGTACATCGCCTGGAACCCGCTCTCTCGGCCGTAACCAGAGCCCTTGATCCCGCCGAACTCGGCGATGGGAGAAACCGCTCGATATGTGTTGACCCAGACAATGCCGGCGCGCACAGCTTTCGATACGCGCAAGGCTCGGGCGCTATTCTGGGTGAAGATGCCTGCTGCAAGCCCGTGGGTGGTGTGGTTGGCCAGGCGGATCGCCTCCTCCTCTGTCCTGAATCTCTGCACGCAGAGCACGGGGCCGAACAGTTCGGTGTCCATGATCCGCATGTCTTGGCGCGGACAATCGATGATCGTTGGCTCGTAGTACTGACCTTCCATGCCTTTGGGACGCTTGCCGCCGATTAGCACCTTGCCTCCCGCTTCGACGGCCAAGGCTACCTCCCGCTCGATATGGGCCAGTTGGCCTAGCGTACAGAGGGGACCCATTTGTGTTTCTTCGGCAAGCGGATCGCCGATCTTCACCCTACTGGCGATCTCCACCATCTTTTCAAGGAATTCATCCGCGATGTTCTCGTGCAGGTAGAGGCGCGATCCGGCGACGCAACTTTGCCCCGCCGCGCCAAAGATTCCGGCGACCGATCCGCTCACCGCACTGTCAATATTGGCGTCGTCGAACACGAGGAAGGGGGATTTGCCGCCAAGCTCTAGGCTGACCTCGGCAAAGTTGTTCTTGGAATTCTCTAAAATCGATCGGGCGGCATTGGGACCACCGGTGAACGAAATGCGCGCCACCAGCGGATGCGACGTGAGTTCGCGACCACAGGGATTGCCATGGCCGGTAATAATATTGACCACACCGGCCGGAAAACCCGCCTCCTCCACGAGTTCGCCGAATTCCAGCATTGCGGCGGACGCATATTCCGAGGCCTTCAATACGACCGTATTGCCTGCTGCAAGCGCCGGGCCAATCTTGACCGCCGCGAGGAAGAGCTGCGAGTTCCACGGCACTACCGCGGCCACCACACCCAAAGGCTCGCGCATGGTAAAAACAAAGAGGTCGGGCTTGTCGATGGGCAGTGTCTTGCCCGAGATCTTGTCGGCGCAGCCGGCATAAAACTGGAAGAATTCGGCAATATACTTCGCCTGCCAGCGAGTTTCTTTCAGCATCTTGCCGGTATCGATTGTTTCGGTGCGGCCGAGAGTTTCGGATCGTTCAGCTAGAAGCTCGGCCAGTCGGCGCAGGCACTTGCCCCGCTCGGTTGGCGTCTTTCTGGCCCACGGACCTTGCTGAAAGGCCCTATCTGCTGCCCGCACCGCACGATCCACATCCTCTGCGGTGGCCTCGGGCACCCGACACCAGACCGCGCCAGTGGCCGGATTGACGCTGTCGAAGATGCCGCCATCCGAGGCGCCAACCCACTCCCCGTCGATCAACATCTTGTATTCGCGAATATCACTCACCGCGTTGACTCCCGTTCTGTTGTTTCGATCCTGAAGGCATTTCGAATGGAAAATTTCTTTTTTTTCGCCATCTCACGACGGAAAAACATCATTTTTTCGGCGAGGAAGCCTTAAGGGTAAGACAAGGAGGAAGCGGAAAATGCACCAACGGAAACAGGTGATCGGTGAACCCGTGATGATCGCCGGGCGGATTCTGTCGCTGTCCAGAGCTATCCGGGCGGGCGATTTCGTCTTTCTGACCGGCCAGGTGCCGATGCACGACGGCGCCCCGATGACGACCGGCAGCGTCGAAGAGCAGACCCACGCCGTTCTCAGAGACATCAAAGCCACGCTTGCTGAGGCGGGTTGCGATCTCCATGACGTGGTCAAGGCAATGGTGTGGCTGCGCGACCGCGCCGACTTTCCGGGATTCGACGCGGTCTACGGAGAATATTTCACCGAGATGCCGCCGGCTCGCTCGGCCGTGGTTAGCAATCTCCTTGTCGATTGCCGCGTCGAAGTCGAGGTCATAGCGTACAAGCCGCAGCAAAAGGAAGATTACGATGGCTGAGACACTGCAGGATGGCACCGTGCTCTTGCGGTCCGGTCCCGCGCACGCGCCCGCGGCCGTTCTGATACACGGGCTGGGGCTCAATCGGGAGTGCTGGCAATGGACGGTGCCCGCGCTTCTGGACACCGGCTTCCAGGTGATCGCTTATGACCTTTACGGCCACGGTCAGAGCGCACCTCCGCCCGAAACGCCTTCGCTCGCACTTTTTTCTCGCCAACTCCGCAAGGTACTCGACCATTGCGGGGCCGCCTCGGCGGCGGTGGCCGGTTTTTCGCTCGGCGGCATGATCGGGCGGCGCTTCGCCCAGGATCATCCCGATAAAGTGGCTGCGTTAGCGATTCTGTTCTCGCCGCACAACCGGACGCCCGAGGCGCAAACCGCGATTCTGAAACGGGTCGAGCAGGCTCGAGCGTCGGGCCCTCAATCCACTGTCGAAGCCGCGCTCGAGCGCTGGTTCACCGCGACGCACCGCGCCGTCAATCCTGCGCAGATAGATCTTGTCCGCAGCTGGGTTTTGGCCAATGATCCGTCTGTCTACCACACAATCTACCGGGTTTTGGCCGATGGCATCGATGAGATCGTAGCGCCACAGCCGCCCATCGCGTGTCCTACGTTTGTCATGACCGGCGATGAGGATTTCGGCAACGGCCCGGAGATGTCGGAAGCCATCGCCGCCGAAATAGCTGGGGCCGAACTCCATATCCTAAAGGGCGTGCGGCACATGGCGCTGGCAGAAAACCCAGGCTTAGTAAATGGCCCGCTCGTCGCCTTTCTGAGACGTACGTTCGCAGAGGAGGCCTCATCATGAACCAATTTGTTGCAGGCAGCGGGCACAAACTGTCCGAACCAACCCGTTCCGCGATCACTAACGAGGCGAAGCGTGCCTTGCGCGACGCGCTCGGCGCCTTTCCGACGGGTGTAACCGTGATCACTACCCGGCAGCAGGACGGCACACCGCGCGGTTTCACCGCTAATTCCTTCACGTCCGTATCGCTCGATCCACCGCTGCTGCTGGTCTGCCTCGCCAAGACTGCGCACAGCTGCCAAGTCTTCGCCGAGGCACCGCAATTCGGCGTCAGCATCTTAAGTGACTCACAGAAGGAGGTCGCCAATCTCTTCGCATCGCGGCGCCCTGACAAGTTCGACGAAGCCGCCTGGCACCCCGGTGTATCGGGCGTTCCCCTTCTGGACGGAGCCGTGGCTATCTTTGAGTGCCAAAGAGACAGCCTAGTGGATGCTGGCGATCATGTAATCCTAATCGGCCAGATCACAGATTTCGACTCGCGCGGAGGCAATCCGCTCGGATATCATAGAGGTGCATTCTTTACGCTCGGCACCGAAGACAGCTTGGTCGCCGCAGCCGCAAGGGGCGCGCCGTTACATTTTGGCGCCATTCTCAGATTTCGGGATAGCATTCTCTTCAAGACCGAAGCAGATGGGAGCTTGTCGGTGCCTAGCGCGCCCCCAGGGTCACGTTCTCACGCCGCGATGATAAAGCACTTCACCTCTTTGGGCATCGAGCCCCAGGCGCAAGCTCTGTACGCAGTCTATGACGACACACAGGCAGGGTATCTCAGCATCTTCTATCACGGTACCGCGACGGGCGGGACGACGCCGGACCATCTGCTGATTCCAATCCAGGGCATCCCGTTTGACCGTATCGGCAACGTGGCGGAACGCAGCATGCTGGAACGCTATGCTGCCGAAGCCCGCCACGGGGGCTTTGGAATTTACCAAGGCACAGAGACGGCCGGCACCGTTCACCAGATCGCCAAGAACCAATAGTCTACTTTGAAAGGAAAGCTTATGCTGCCCGAACTTCGCAAGATTGTTACTTTCGACGAAGACATCTACCGCGACGGCGAAAGGGCCGCGGATCCGATCCTCAGGATGATCGGCGTGGCCGCTGTGGTGCAAAACCCCTGGCATGGCAAAGGCTATGTCGATGATCTCAAGCCTGAAATCAACCGTATGGCGCCTGTCCTTGGCAAAGCACTCGCCGATAGGCTGGTGGCGCTAGTGGGGTCGGCCGAGTCCATCGAGGCTTATGGAAAGGCCTGCGTCGCCGGCACCGATTGCGAACTAGAACATGCCTCGGCGCTGATCCACACGCTGAAATTCGGAAATTTCTACCGTCAAGCAGTTGGGGCCAAGACTTATCTTGGCTTTACCAATACACGTGGACCCGCAGGTATCCAGATCCAAATTCCGATGATGGACATTCACGATTCCGGGCGGAGATCGCATTATCTGACCACGCAATTCTCGATCTATGATGCGCCTGCCCCGGATGAACTGGTGGTGGCGCTTGCTGCGGCGACTGGCGGACGCCCGCACCACCGGATTGGCGACAGATATTCCGACCTGGAAGAGATTGGGGCTGATATCGAAAACCCCGCAGGCTTGGGAGGTCAGTAAGGCTCCGCGAACGCCCTCGAAGTAGGGTGGAGAATGCGACTTGGCAACAGCGACCGCAGCGCTCTGCCAGACTTGCCTAGCCATAATGGCCCCGAACCACCACCCCATTGATGTCACTCTGGCTCCAAAAACAATCCAGCGGATCGCCCTATGATCCGCTGGTCGATCTAGAAAACCTGACACATCGCAAGAACTCGAAAGCGCATCTATAATGCTAACGACACTCAAAAATGATTATGGCAGCATAGTGCAAGGACTTCGGATCGATGCGTCCGGTTTTGCAAACTGCTTTAGGCAATTTTTTTGGAACAAAACGGCGGCACGGCCATGACTGCAGTAACGGATATTCCACCAAGCCTCACAAGACAGCTTGTGCGTCTAATCAGAAGCAAGCAGTACGATCACGGCGACCTGCACATGGCTGCCCTGTTCGTGCTCGACACGATCGCCTGCGCTGTCGGCGCGGCATACACAATGCCGGGACGCATTCTCGGCAAGGTTACGCCACCCGATAGTCGGGCCGAACGATATGCCTTCCATTTCGGCGGCATGGCCCACATTCTCGAAATGGACGATCTCCATCGCGGTTCCGTAACGCATCCGGGCTGCGTGGTAATTCCGGCCGCGTTCGCGCTGGCTAGGGAATTAGACCTCTCCGGCCGCGCTTTCCTTGCCGCCGTATTGGCAGGCTACGAAGCCTGCGCGCGCGTTGGCATGGCTGTGGGTCCCAAGCATTATCGCGTGTGGCACAACACCAGCACCTGCGGTCCCTTCGGCTCGGCTATGGCTGCCGCCGAATTACTCGGATTGAACGAGGATCAAGCCGTCTGGGCGCTCGGCAATGCTGGCACGCAATCCTGCGGACTGTGGGAATTCCTCGACGCCGGCGCCATGAGCAAGCACTTGCATACGGCGCGGGCAGCCGAGGCGGGGATTGTAGCCGCCCGCCTGGCCAGGGAAGGCTTTACCGGCCCCGACCGCATACTCGAGGGTAAGAAGGGTTTCTTTCGCGGCCTGTGCCTCGATCCCCGCCCCGACGCCGTGCTGGCCGATGCCAAGGCTCCCTGGCAGTTGCGCGAAACCTCGATCAAGCCATGGCCCTGCTGCCGGCATACCCATCCGACCATCGATGCCGCGCTGGCGCTGCACGATAGGGTCAGGGCGGAGCGCGTCGGATCTATCTGGGCCGTCCATGTCGAGACCTACCGCGCCGCCCTCGATGTCTGCGATCGTTCGGCGCCCGCCGATGCCTATAGCGCAAGATTCTCGCTCCAGCATTGCGTAGCAGCGGCGCTCGCGGACGGATCGGTCACGGCCTCCAGCTTTGACAATGCCGGTCGGCAGCGTCTGGCGCTCCTGGCAAACCAGGTTTCGGTGGCCGAGGATGACGCGTTCGAAGCCCGTTATCCGACAGCTTGGGGCAGCCGCGTCGTCGTAGTGCTGTCGAACGGTGAAAAACTGACTGAGACCCGTGACCAATGCAAGGGCGATCCTGCCAATCCCGTCAATGAGACGGAACTTGTGGCCAAGGCAACGGCGCTAATGGCTGCTGCGGGTGCAGAAGCGAGAGCCGAGTGCCTGATCCAGGCCGTCCTAGCCCTGCCTGGCGACGCGCCGGTCCGCTCCATCCGGCTTTACCAATAATCGACCGTAAACGGCTGCACGCCCAACGCGCGGTCGCGACCGCAAGGACTTTTTTGACATGAAACTCGATGAAGATCATTCCGAAATCCGCGAGGCGGTGCGCCGTCTCTGTTCCGATTTTCCGGGCGAATATTGGCGCGCGCTCGACCGAGACATGACCTATCCTTCGAAGTTCGTAAATGCGCTGACCGAGAGCGGCTTCTTGTCCGCGCTCATACCGACGGAATTTGGCGGTTCCGGGCTTGGTCTTTCGGCCGCGGCCGCGATCCTAGAAGAAATCCAGCGTGCGGGTTGCAACGGCGGCGCCTGCCATGCGCAAATGTATATCATGGGCACGCTGCTGCGGCACGGCTCCGAAGCGCAGAAGCAAGAGTATCTGCCTGCCATCGCTTCCGGCAAGCTGCGGATGCAAGCCTTCGGCGTGACCGAGCCAACCAGTGGCACGGATACGATGTCGATCCGTACCTTCGCGCGCCGCGACGGTGACGGATACGTCATCAACGGCCAGAAAGTGTGGACCAGCCGTGCCGAACATTCCGACCTGATGCTGCTCTTGGCCCGCACCACGCCTATAGACCAGGTGGCCAAACGCACCCAGGGACTCTCGGTCTTCATCGTCGACATGCGCATGGCGAAATCGGCCGGCCTCACGATCCGGCCGATCCGCACCATGATGAACCACTCCACCACGGAAGTGTATTTCGAGGATGTGCGGGTGCCCGCCGCCAGTCTGGTCGGAGAAGAGGGCAATGGTTTCCGCTACATCCTATCGGGTATGAATGCCGAGCGCATCCTGATCGCCTCCGAGTGCGTGGGCGATGCCAAGTGGTTTATTGAAAAGGCCAGCAAATATGCGAGGGAGCGCGAAGTGTTCGGTCGGCCCATCGGCATGAATCAAGGCATTCAATTTCCGATTGCCAAGAGTTATGCCTCCATGCGCGCGGCCGAACTGATGGTGAAGGAGGCACTGGACCGGTACGAGGCCGGACAGGATTGCGGTGCCGAGGCCAACATGGCCAAGATGCTCGCCGCGGATGCCTCCAATGAGGCCGCCAATGTCTGCATTCAGACCCATGGCGGCTTCGGTTTCGCCGAGGAATATGACGTAGAGCGCAAATTCCGCGAGACCCGCCTCTATCAGGTGGCCCCCATCTCTACCAACCTGATCCTGTCCTACATCGCCGAACATGTGCTCGGCCTGCCCCGGTCCTACTAGGTTTCCCCTAAGGGTTTGTCATGAGTGTGCTAGACAACATTCTGGTCGTCGCCATCGAGCAGGCCGTCGCCGCGCCACTGGCGACTGCCCGTCTTTCGGACGGCGGGGCCCGCGTCATCAAGATAGAGCGGGCTGACGGCGAAACGGCGCGCCATTACGATCGCACGGTCAAGGGCACCAGTGCTTATTTCGCTTGGCTGAACCGTGGAAAAGAAAGCGCGGTGCTCGACCTCAAGAACCCGCAGGATCTTGCCGTCGCACATGCGATGGTCGCCCGCGCCGACGTCTTCGTACAAAATCTGGCGCCCGGTGCGGCCGCGCGCCTAGGCCTTGGCGGACGCGACCTCATCGCCCGCCACCCACGACTGATCGCCGTCGAGATCGTCGGCTACGGGCAGGACACCAGCGCCAAAGGCATGCGCGCCTATGACATGCTGGTGCAGGCGGAAAGCGGTCTTTGCGCCGTCACCGGCACGCCGGAAGTGCCTTCCAAGGTTGGCGTATCGGTGGCCGATATCGCCACAGGCATGAGTGCGCACGCTGCCATCCTGGAAGCGCTGTTGGAGCGTGCCCGCACCGGCAAGGGCAAAGTCATCGAGATCGCCATGTTCGACGCGGTGGCCGACTGGATGACCGTGCCGCTGCTGCATCTGGAGCATGCCGGCCGTGAAACTTCCCGCCACGGGCTCTCGCACGCCTCGATCTACCCTTACGCCCCCTATTGCTGCAAGGACGGCTCGATCGTCATTTCCGTTCAGAACCCGGCCGAGTGGAAACGCTTCTGCAATGTGGTGCTGGAAAGGCCGGAATTGATCGACGACCCGCGCTTTGCCGACAATCCCGCCCGCGTTCGCAATCGCGATGCGCTCGATGCCGAGATTGCCCCCCGCTTCGCCCGCCTAACGCTGGCGCAGGCAATGGAGCAGCTGGAGCGTGGCGATATCGCTTGGGGCCGAATTTCGCAGCTTCACGAGCTGTCTGTTCACCCGGCCCTGCGCCGCATCGACGGCGCGTTGCCCGGCGGCGAGGCCTTTACCCTGCCGAGACCTGCCGGCCGAACCGACAATGACGCACCGAAGCGCGTGCCGGGGCTCGGCGAACACAGCGATGCCATACGCGCCGAATTCGGTGTACCAGTCGAGGTGACGTAACATGAGCGATCCCGTATCGGCCCGGATCGGCAGGCAGCGCACGGACACCGACGTGCTGAGCGAACGGCTAGTCGCGAGTTTCGTGGCAACGCTCGATCCCTTCCTCGCTTCGTCGGACCCTGGTCAGGCACCCCTATGCGCTCATTGGTGCTTGGTTCCACCGCTGACACGTACCGTGGACCTGAAGGCCGATGGCCATCCGCCTCTCGACGACTTCCTGCCGCCCTGCGATCTGCCGAGGCGCATGTGGGCGGGCGGCGAGATCGAGTTCGGGCAGCCGCTGGCGGTCGGCGAGACCGTCGAGCGGCGCTCGACTTTCGACTCGATTTCCGAAAAGGAGGGCAAGTCCGGGCGGCTCCGCTTCGTCGCGATGCGCCATGAATTGGCCGGCGCATCGGGCGGCTACGTCACCGAACGCCAGGACATCGTCTATCTGCCCGCCAGCCGCCCGGAGGCTGCGCCGCGTGCCGATCTCGGGGAAGCTGCCGATTGCGATCTTGCCTGGGAGGTCGAAGCCACGACTTCCCTGCTGTTCCGTTACTCGGCGCTGACCTTCAACAGCCATCGCATCCACTACGATCTGCCCTACGCCTGCAACGAAGAAGGCCTTCCCGGCCTGCTTGTCCATGGCCCGTTGCAGGCGACGCTGCTTGCCAACCTCGCCGCCGCGCTCGCACAGGGCCGGCCGAAACGCTTCGTCTATCGTGCGGTGTCGCCGCTGGTTGCCGGCGGCATTTTCCGGGCCAAGGCTCGTCGCGAGGGCAGCGACATCGCCTGCTGGACGGAAAGTGGGACCGGCACCGTTACCATGACTGGAAAGGCTTTCTGGTGAGAACCCTGCCCATCGCTCCCCTCTTCGTGCCCGGCGACCGGCCCGAACGTTTCGGCAAGGCGGCGGACAGCGGCGCCGACACGGTGATCCTCGATCTCGAGGACGGCGTCGTGCCGGAAAAAAAAGCCGCTGCACGCGACGCAGTGGTCCGCCATGGGCTTAGGTCGGGCGTCCCCGTTTGGGTGCGCATCAATGCCCATGGCTCGCTGTGGTTCGCCGATGACATTGCCGCGCTTCGCGCAGCACGCGTGGATGCCGTGATGCTGCCTAAGACGGAAGAAGTGGCGGAGGTCGAAGCGATCGCGGCGGCGTTCGGCCGTTCGATACCGGTCGTCGCGCTGATCGAGACCGCAGCCGGCATCGCTGGTCTTGCGAAGACGCTGCGAGCCGAAAACGTGATTGGCGCCGCCTTCGGATCGCTCGACTATGCGCTGGACCTCGGTTGCGACCCGCTTTGGGAGACGCTGCTGTTCGCGCGCAGCGAGATCGTGCTGCGCTCGCGCGTGGCCGGCCTGCCAGCGCCGATCGATGGCGTTTGCACAGCCACTGGCGATGCTGAGCTTGTTAGGCAGGACGCGGCAGCAGCGGCCGGACTCGGCTTTGGCGGCAAGCTTGCCATCCATCCTCGGCAGGTAGCAGCCATCGCTGCAGCCTTCCGCCCCAGCGACGCCGACCTCGCATGGGCACAAGAAATTGTCTCGCTTGCCGGGGACGGCAAGCCTGTCAAGGTCTCCGGGCAGATGGTGGATCGTCCGGTTCTCGAACGGGCGCGCCGGATTGTGCGCTCATTCGATGCCCTTAGGCGAAGCCAAGGATAGATTAACAAGGAGATTTGTCACATGAAAGTTCTCGTGCCCGTGAAGCGGGTTGTCGACTACAACGTAAAGATTCGCGTGAAGTCGGACGGCTCGGGCGTTGAGCTTGCCAATGTGAAGATGTCGATGAACCCGTTCGACGAGATCGCGGTGGAAGAAGCGATCCGCCTGAAGGAGGCCGGCAAGGTCGAGGAGATCGTGGTGGTCTCGATCGGCCCGGCGCAGGCGCAAGAGACGTTGCGCACGGCGCTCGCCATGGGTGCGGACCGCGCCATCCTGGTCAAGGTCGAGGGCGAAACCGAACCGCTGGGCGTGGCCAAGGTGCTGAAGGGCGTGGTCGAGGCGGAAGCGCCGGGCCTGGTGATCCTGGGCAAGCAGGCGATCGACGACGACGCCAACCAGACCGGGCAGATGCTGTCGGCGCTGCTGGGCTGGAGCCAGGGAACCTTTGCCTCCAGGGTCGAGATCGAGGGCGATCAGGCCAAGGTGACGCGCGAGGTCGATGGCGGCCTGCAGACGGTAAGCCTGAAGATGCCGGCCATCATCACCACCGACCTTCGCCTCAACCAGCCTCGCTATGCGTCGCTGCCCAACATCATGAAGGCCAAGAAGAAGCCGCTGGACGAGAAGACCCCGGCCGATTTCGGTGCCGATGTGGCCCCCCGCCTGAAGGTGCTGAAAACCGAGGAGCCGGGCGGCCGCAAGGCTGGCGTCAAGGTCAAGGACGTGGCCGAACTGGTCGACAAGCTCAAGAACGAAGCCGGCGTGCTCTAGAGAATTCCGATGAGGCCGGCCTGCAAACGGCTGGTTTCCGCGCTTCCGGTGCTCACGTACTGAAGTACGCTCCGCTCGTCACCTTCGGTGACCCCGAACAAACCGTTTTCGCCGCGGCCTGATCGGAATTCAAGCTGCTGATGAAATAAGGGAAAAAGAAATGGCAATTCTCCTCATCGCCGAACACGACAACGCAACCCTGTCGGACCAGACGGCCAAGGCGCTTTCCGCCGCCCTCCAGATCGGCGCGGATGTCGACGTGCTGGTGGCCGGCAAGGGCGCCAAGGCGGCCGCCGACGCTGCCGCCAGGCTGAAAGGCGCGCGCAAGGTGCTGCTGGCCGAGGCCGACGAACTCGAGCAGCGCCTGGCCGAGCCGCTCGCCGCCCTCGTCGTGTCGCTGGCAAGCGGCTACGACACCATCGTCGCGCCGGCCACCGCCAGCGGCAAGAACGTCGCCCCGCGCGTCGCCGCCCTGCTCGATGTGGCGCAGATTTCGGAGATCATCGAAGTGGTGAGCGCCGACACCTATCGGCGCCCGATCTATGCCGGCAACGCCATCCAGACGGTGCAGTCGGGCGAGGCCAGAAGGGTCATCACCGTGCGCACCGCCTCCTTCCCGGCAGCCGGCGAGGACGGCTCGGCTGCGGTCGAGACGGTGAACGCCGCCGCCGATCCCGGCCTCTCGAGCTTTGTTGTAAACAAGCTGTCGGGCAGCGACCGGCCGGAGCTGACCTCGGCCAGGATCATCATCTCGGGCGGGCGCGCGCTCGGCTCCTCGGAGAAGTTCCAGGAGGTGATCCTGCCGCTGGCCGACAAGCTGGGTGCCGCCGTCGGCGCATCCCGCGCCGCCGTTGATGCCGGCTATGCGCCCAACGACTGGCAGGTCGGCCAGACCGGCAAGGTGGTGGCCCCCGACCTCTACATCGCCTGCGGCATCTCCGGCGCCATCCAGCACCTGGCCGGCATGAAGGATTCCAAGGTCATCGTCGCCATCAATAAGGACGAGGAAGCCCCCATCTTCCAGGTCGCCGATTACGGCATCGTCGGCGACCTCTTCACCATCCTGCCGGAACTCCAAAAGCGATTTGACGCGCAATGATCGGGGAAAAGGAGCCGCATGAGCGTGAAAGCATGAAGTTCGACGTGGTCATCGTCGGGGCCGGGCCAGCGGGTCTGGCAGCGGCGATTCGGCTTAAACAGGTCAACCCCGAGCTTTCCGTCGTCGTTCTCGAAAAGGGCGGCGAAGTCGGTGCGCATATATTGTCCGGGGCCGTCGTCGATCCCCTCGGCGTAGATCGCCTGCTGCCTAACTGGCGCGAGGATGCCGACCACCCTTTCAAGACCCCCGTCACCGACGATCATTTCCTGGTGCTCGGCCCTGCCGGTTCGGTGCGCTTGCCCAACTTCCTGATGCCGCCGCTGATTAACAATCACGGCAACTACATTGTGTCGCTCGGGAATGTCTGTCGCTGGCTTGCCGCCCATGCCGAGGCGCTCGGCGTGGAAATCTATCCCGGCTTTGCCGCTGCAAGCCTGATCTACAATGATGACGGAGCCGTCACCGGTGTTATAACCGGCGATATGGGCGTGGAGCGCGACGGCTCGCATGGACCCGCATTCGCGCCGGGCATGGCGCTGCTTGGCAAATATGTGCTGCTCGGCGAGGGCGCACGCGGATCGCTTTCCAAGCAGGCGATAGCGCGCTTCGGCCTCGACAAGGATCGCGAGCCCGGCAAGTTCGGCATCGGCTTGAAGGAGCTGTGGCAGGTCAAGCCGGAACACCACAAGCCGGGCCTCGTGCAGCACTCCTTTGGCTGGCCTTTGGACATGAAGACCGGCGGCGGTTCGTTCCTCTATCACCTCGAAGACAATCTGGTCGCTGTGGGCTTCGTGGTTCACCTCAACTACAAGAACCCCTATCTCTCACCCTTCGAGGAATTTCAGCGCTTCAAGACGCATCCGGCGATCCGCGGCACCTTCGAGGGCGCCAAGCGCATCTCCTATGGCGCGCGCGCCATCACCGAAGGTGGCTGGCAGTCGGTGCCGAAACTGACATTCCCTGGCGGTGCGCTGATCGGCTGCGCGGCCGGCTTCGTCAACGTGCCGCGCATCAAGGGCTCGCACAATGCGATCCTGTCGGGCATGCAGGCGGCAGAGCATGCCGCGGCAGCCATTGCCGAAGGCCGCGCCAATGACGAACTTTCGGCCTATGAGGCCGGTTGGCGCGCTAGCGCCATCGGCAAGGATCTCAAGCGCGTCCGCAACGTCAAGCCGCTCTGGTCGCGCTTCGGCACACTGATAGGCGTCGGCCTCGGCGGGCTGGATATGTGGCTGAACACTTTGTTCGGATGCTCGCCCTTTGGCACCATGAAGCATGGCAAGCCGGACTATGCCACGCTTGAACCTGCCGAAAAGCACAAGCGTATAGATTATCCGAAGCCGGATGGCGTGCTGACCTTCGATCGCCTGTCATCGGTGTTCTTGTCCAGCACCAATCATGAAGAGGATCAGCCGATCCATCTTCAGGTCAAGGACATGGAACTGCAGAAGCGTTCTGAATACAGCCTGTTCTCAGGCCCGTCGGCACGCTATTGCCCGGCCGCCGTCTATGAGTGGGTCGACGCCGACGGCAATTCGATTGCCGCCGAGCCTGGGCACGCCGATGCGCGCTTCGTCATCAACGCGCAGAACTGCGTCCACTGCAAAACCTGCGACATCAAGGACCCCAACCAGAACATCAACTGGGTGCCACCCCAGGGCGGCGAGGGGCCGGTCTATCCGAACATGTGAGCCCGGGGTGCGCCAGATCGGTGGCGCTGCGGCCTCACAACGCAGGACGATCTAGAGTCTAAGCCTCTCCTGCGGCATCCACCACAATAATGTAAGCGTTCGCTGCGGGCCGCAGGTGTCCTAGCTTGACGGCTTGAAGTTCCACGGAAGCAGGTCATCGAGGCGGCTTTGAGGATGGCCACTTGCGATAGCAGTCAGGGTTGACTTGAGATAGGCGAAGGGCTCGACGCCGTTGATCTTGCAGGTTTATGCCGCACGCCGAACTATGCCGAGCGCCTATCCCGATCGTAGCGGTATGAAGCGCTTTGCCCGCGATTTTCGACCGAAACCGGTCTCTGACACTCGGCATAGTTTTGTCGTTCAAAGGGCGTTCAGGAATTCCAGAAGCCGGTCGTTTGGTCGAAATCGTTCGGCCCTTCGGCGTTCATATGGCTTCAGCTTGGCAAGCGCGGATTCCTTCAGTTCAAGATGTGCGTGAAGGTAGGTCAGGGTCGTTTCCATCGTCTCATGGCCCAGCCACAGGGCGATGACCGAACAATCGACGCCCGCCTGCAGCAGCTCCATGGCAGCGCTGTGCCGCAAGACATGGGGCGACACGCGCTTCGAGCGAAGGGTGACGCAGTGCTCACGCGCCTTGGCGACATATTTGTTCAGCAACGCCTGCACGCCGTCGGAGCTAAGCTTGCCGCCGTGCACGTTCGGAAATAGAGCCGTTGCGCCGCGCTTCCTGGGTTCCTTGAGCCAGCACTGAAGGGCTTGCTGTGCAACCTTGGTGAGCGGCGTACTTCGCTCCTTCCGGCCCTTGCCGATACATCGCACATGGGCACCGCGGCCGAGCATCACCGAGTCCCGGTCGAGATCGACGATCTCCGACACCCGCAGCCCCGTTTGCACAGCCAGCAACAGCAGAGTGTGATCGCGCCGACCCAGCCATGAGCTACGATCCGGGTAGGCTAGGATCGCTTCAATCTCGGGTCTGGTGAGAAACTGAAGCTGCCACTTGTCGCATCGCTTGCTCGGGATCGCGAGCACGCGTTGAATGTGGGCGCTGTATGCCGGCTCCTCGAACGACGCATATCTGAAGAAAGACCGAACTGCCGTGAGACGGAGATTCCGCGTCCTTACCGAGGCGGATCGGCTCGTCTCAAGGTCCTCCAGGAATGCGCCAATGAAAGGCGCGTCGAAATCCCGAAGCGTCAACTGCGACGGGAACTTGCCAAGGCGTGTCTGCGCGAATGCAAACAGGAGCCGGAAGGTGTCGCGATAGGAGGCGATGGTGTTGGAGCTTACGCCTCGATGCCGCATGAGACGATCGGTAAACCACCGCTCGGTCAGCACGGCCAGGTGGTTCGCGCCGCTCATGAGCGAACCTCCCACCGCTCATCCAATCGTCGTGCGGCATGGGTCATCAGTTCCGGCGTGGCGGACAGGTACCAGTAGGTGTCGCGAACATTGACGTGGCCGAGAAAGGTCGAGAGGACCGGCAGTTCGCGCTCGACGTCTTCGCCCGCACGATACCAGTTGATCAGGGCCTGGACGGCGAAACGATGGCGGAGATCGTGAATCCGCGGACCGTTGCGTTGCCCCTTCTGCCGCAGTCCGATCTGTCGCGACAGCTTCCAGAACACGCGGTGTACGTATTGGTGCAGCAATCTCCCGCCCTGCTCGGCGACAAAGAAATAGGGGCTGCGCGGCGTACCGAGATGCGCGTCGCGTCGCGCGGCATAGTCCGACAGCACGGCGACCGTCGTGGCATGGAGCGGGACCAGCCGCGACTTGCCGAACTTCGTCTCGCGAATGGTGAGAATGCCCTGGCCGAGATCGACGTCGTCCCTGCGCAGGTTGAGCGCTTCGGAATGGCGCAGCCCGGCCACCGCTATCAATCCGAACAAGCAATGATATGTCCAGCGGCGCAGGGCCTTGGCCGGCGGCAGCGTCAGTGCCGCTGCCAGAAGCGCCGAAATCTCGGCATCGCTATAGATGTAGGGCTTTGCCCGCCGCGGCGCCGGCACGGCATCTTGAGGTGGCACTTCCGTCATGGGATCGAAATGAGCAAGGTGCTGGGCGAAGCAGCGCACATCGGTCAGGCGGATGGACCAGCTCGGTTGCCGGCCGATCGACGTCACCCACTCCATCGCCAGCGCTGCGGTGATGGTCTCGGCGCCGCGAGCTTCCATTATACAGGCTCTCGGCAATCCCCTCGCGCCGGCACAGCGCCGCGATCGACTCTTCGTCGCGTAAGCCTTCCAGCACGATGCGGATCTTCTCCTCGGCCGAATATTGCTTGCGGGTCGCACGGCGGATGTCTTTGATGACCTGCTCTGCCGGCGCTTTCCCGGTTCCGGATTTCTGTCTCATCTTCGCTCCTTTGAAAGGCTACGATGAACCAGAAATCCTCCGTTCTCAGTTAAGCCGCTTTGGTCCCATCAGTGCTGACGCCGGACAAGTTTCGATGATACGCGGACAAATCAACGTCAGGCACCCTCTTCGCCGATCGACCATACGATGGGAATATCCCCGGCCAGAAGCTTCTCCCTGCTCAACAGCCCGGCGTCCTCGAGCGCCTCAAAATCGGGCAGGTCGCGCAGCGTGTTAAGCCCGAACTCCAGCAGGAATGCCTGCGTGGTGACGTAGGTGTAGGGTGCGCCGGGCTGCGGTGCGCGCGGGCCGGACGCGATCAGGCCGGCGCCGCGCAGATGGCCGATCAGGTCGCGGGAAATTTCCTTGCCGAAGAACGAGGAGAGTTCTCCACGCGTGATCGGCTGGAAGTAGGCGATTGCATTCAAGACCAGAACCTCCGTTTGCGTCAGGTCCACTGCGCGTTCGCCACCGCCGATCGCCGCGCGGATGGCGTCGGCATAGGCCGGCCGCGTCAGGTGCTTCCAGCCACCAGCGACCGCGACAAGGTCGTAGGGCCGGCCGCGCAGCTCCTCGCGAATGTCGTCGATGAGGAGATCGAGGCTGCAGCTTTTGCCGACGATGCGGGCGAGCGTCTCGCGGCCGACCGGTTCGCTCGCCGCAAAAATAGTAGCCTCGACCCGGTGCATCCATTCGCGCCAGCGCGCCTCCGGCGGCAGGTGCTCCAGCTCACGGTCAAACAAATGGTCATTTGCCCGGCCGTCGCCTGCTTGACCCTTCCCGCGCCTACGCGTCGCCTCGGCCATCTGTCCTAAAGCCCGTAGACGCGGAAGGTGGCGCGGCCGGACAGCTCGCGAACGGCGCCTAAGCTCACCAGCCGGTCGAACAGCCGGCGCAGGCCGCGATCGCTCATGCCGGTTGTCTCGTCGCCGCGCGAGGCGACGAGTGCATCTTTGTCCAGCAACCGGTCGACGACCGCATCCGCTCCCTTGGCCCTGAGTTTCGGCGCGATGGCGAGTAGGCGATCCGCGCGGCGCCCGAGCTCGGCTGAAAGATCAATGGCGCGCAGGGCTGCCCGCGCCACCGCGGCGAGCAGGTTTTTGGCCCGGTCGGTGTCTGTGTCGAGACCCGTTACCGGAAAGGCGGCTGCCGGTCGACGCGATCGGCCTGAACTCAACCCTATCCCGGTTCCCAACAATGGAGCGGCATAGGCCCAGCCCAGCCGCTCAGCCAGCAGAGCATCGGCGAGCCAAGCCCCGACCGGGTGTCCCAAGCCGTATCGTTCCGCGGCGATGAAGGCGCCGGTGAGCATCCGCACCGTCTCGACGCCGGCGCCGAGCTGCCGCAGATCGGCGGCCAGATCGCTCGCAGCCTCATCGTCGCGGGCATGGCCAAGGTCCTCAAGAACCTTGGCGATGCTCGCCTCCGTCAACAACCCCCCGGCGGACTGCGTCGCCAGCCGGCGCCAAGCGAGCAGCATCCGGCCGCCGGGCCCGGCGTCGTCGCCCGGCCGCGTGAGCAGCACGGCGTCGCGCAATTGGGTCTCATCCTCGACGCGGCCCGCCTGCCTGGCCGTCGCCGCGGCCGCCGCGAGCGCCAGCCGCTGCCGCCAGGCGCCGGCCCATTTTTCCTCGCGGCGCACCACCGCGTCGAGCGCAGCGATGGCAGCGCCTGCGGCGAGCGCTATGTCGTCCACGCCTTGTGCGCCAAGGCTTTGCGCATCCGGAACCACCCGGCGCAGCCAAATCGGAACCGCCGCTATCGGCATGGGCGAAGGGGCGCCGGGGAACAGGCGGAGACGCGCAACAGGGGTTTTGGCCACAGAATCATCACGCGCAGAATGAATCACGGCGGCGCTTTTGGCAATTGAATTGCGCGTTAACCGCCGCGCCTGTCGTGTATAAATAATGACCGATAACGTTGCCTTATCATTCATTTGATGGCCTATTGCCGAAATGGCCTCTCACGTCGCGCAAAACCCGGAAAACCATACCGAGCTACCTTCTGCTCGACGAGAGAGCGCGTCGGAAAACGCCTTTCTGGACGATAACCGCCCAGCTGGCGACATTCCGGTCGACGATTTGCCCGATATCATCGACCTGGTGATGGCGATGGGGCAGCAGGCGGAGGCGGCCATCGAGCCCGGCGCTGTCGTCGGTGCCGACGGCGGCCTGGCCCTCCGCTATGGCTCTCAGCCCTTCGGGCGTTCGCAGTCCTTCGAAAGGTCCACCGGACCTTCCGATACGCCGGAAGGCGCACCGGACACTCACCGTTCGTCACTCGAAAAGCCAAATCGTTGGCTTTCCGCCGGCGATGCCGACCGCTCCTCACCCCCTGCCCTCGCGTCCGGCGACGTCTCGCCCGTCCGCCGCCATCCGGGCCAGCTTGATGAGCTGGCCGAGCGTGCGCGCGGTTATGTCAAGGCGGCCAGTTCCGCCAACACCCGCCGCGCCTACGCCGCCGACTGGAAGCACTTTTCCGACTGGGCCCGGCGCCAGGGTTTTGCCACCATGCCGCCGGATCCCGAGACCGTCGGGCTCTACATCACCGCGCTCGCTTCCGGCGCCGGCATCGGCGACAAAAAATCCGTGTCGACCATCGAACGACGGCTCGCGTCCCTGAGCTGGAACTATGCCCAGCGCGGGACAGAAAAACTCGACCGGAAACACCGTGCCATCGCGACCGTCATGGCCGGCATCCGCAATGCCCACGCCCGCCCTCCCCGGCAGAAGGAAGCGATCCTGCCCGAAGATCTGATCGCCATGCTGGAGACGCTCGACAGGGGGACCCTGCGCGGCCTGAGAGATCGGGCGATGCTGCTGCTCGGTTTCACCGGAGCGCTGCGCCGCTCGGAGATCGTTGGCCTCGATTGCGGCCGCGATCAGACCCAGGATTCTTCGGGCTGGATCGACTTTTTTCCCAAAGGCCTGCTGGTGACGTTGCGCGGAAAAACCGGCTGGCGCGAGGTCGAGATCGGCCGTGGATCGGCCGACTCCACCTGCCCTGTCGTGGCCCTGGAGACCTGGCTGAACCTTGCCCGCGTTTCCCATGGCCCACTGTTTCGCCGCGTGACCGGTCGAGGCAAAAAGGTCGGCACCGAACGGCTCAACGACCAGGAAATCGCCCGTCTGGTCAAACGTACCGCCCTTGCCGCCGGCGTCCGCGGCGACCTGACCGAGGCCGAACGGACCGGGCTTTTTGCGGGCCATTCGCTGCGTGCTGGCCTTGCCTCATCGGCCGAGGTCGAGGAGCGCTACGTGCAGAAGCAGCTCGGCCATGCCAGTGCCGAAATGACCCGCAAATACCAGCGCCGCCGCGACCGTTTCCGCGTCAACCTGACCAAAGCGAGCGGGCTCTGAAAGAGCCCTCCCCCGCCGACGGCAGGTCAGGAGCAGTGACCACAACCCCGGACAAGCCTCCGGGTTGCTCCTTTGAAAAGCTCGGACGCGTCGCTATCCCGCGGTATGAATTGCCCGCTCGACGGCCTCGGGTTCTTTCTCGATGACCGCCAGCAAGATCCGCGCCGTGTGATCGGGGCTACGCCGATTCTGTTCCCAGTCGCGCAGTGTCGCGACAGGAATGCCGAACCGGTCGGAAAAGCGGACTTGTGACAGTCCGGTCTTCCGGCGAACGGCCACAACGTCGACCTTTTCAGGCACAAAGGCCCGCGCCGGGCCAACCCGACCTGCAGCAATCGCCGCAGCCTCATGGGCGCTTTCCAGCAAATCCTTGGCAAACTCGCTCATGTCTTTTTCTCCCGCGCTTTAGTCCTGGCGGCTTGCCGATAGGCATCGGCAATGGTCGGCAGAACCTTGGCCAGATCGTTCTTTTCGTCCTGAGACCAGTTCCTGGGATGCGCTGGACCTTCCACCCCTGCTCTGGGCAATCTGCACTTATCCTCGACGAGCGTTGTCTTTGCCGCAGTGATCTCCAGCCGAGCTATAGGGCGTCGTTCCAGACCAATCCGCTCGTCTCATCCCGTCATCCTGGCCGTCCCCGCGTTTGTTTTCAGTGCAGCCATCAGCATCGGGCCAACCGAAAACTCCCCTGCCGTAGCCTTGTCGGTCAGAGATCTCAGATATCCACCGGCTGAGTGGATATGCTGGGCACGCTGCAGGATGCAGGCAATCACGACGGCCGTATTTTCCTGCCCGATCACGTCCAAAGCGTCCGCATAGGCCGAGGGGCTGATGCCAAGATATCCCCGCACCTGCGCGGCCGTGGCCATCAACTCGCGCCAGTTCGAAATGCCACCCGCGGCGTACTCCTCAATGTCGGGGCAAGCCTTCAGGACCAGTCCAAGGGGGAAACCTTTGGCCGGCTCGATGGTTTTTCGTCCTGGCTCGACCCTCGCCCCGCTTTTCTCGAAAGCTGGTTCAAATTCAAAATGGGAGTCTGGATTTGATTCAGATTGTTGCCGATCAATATGAGCATCATTGCCGCTTATAAATTCATCATTATCATTGCAATTCAGCATGTTATCCACTTCTTCCCGAATGATCGACAGTTCGGCAAGGATGGCTTCCAGTCGGCCAAGGCTCGCGCGTCTGGGAATGCTGTCCACCACAGCCCGGAACCGGCTCCACAGCGCCTTCCAGTTGCCTGCCAGGCCTTCTTCGAAGGCGACTTCAATCAGCTTGTAGATGTCCCGGCGCTGGAGCGTCACCCGCTCCCGCGTCAGCCTCAGCGCCGCATTGTCGGCGCGCACCTGTTCAGCCGCCGCAGCGATTTCGTCAGCGCGGACCAGAAGCGGTGCCAATGAGAACCCGAAAGCCTCCTCGATCTCCCCTGCCCTGCCCTTGTGGGCGTAACGCTTGCCGTTGGGGCTATCCCGTCTGAGCAGCAAACCAGCCGTCAACAACGCAGCCAGGTGCCGTCTGAGTGTTGGATCGGGCATGCCGTGGGCCCGAAGGGACAATTGCTTGTTCGAAGGAAAAACGATCAAACCACCTTCTTCAGACAGCTCGCTATCGGGATAAAACGACAGCAAGGCGCTCAGGACCGCGAGCGAGCGATCGCTGACACCAATGATGGTTTTGCCCTCACACAAGTTCTTGTAGAGCAGCCATTTATCCACTGCCTTTGCCTCGGGGAGATTTTTACGAGACTCCCGTTGCGCCGCCAAAAGGGCAAGCGACATCGGTCGCGCCCCAAACGGGGTCGCGGCAATATGCGTTTCCATTTCCTTCGCCTTCAGTTAGGCAAAAGAATTCCAGCCGCCCAAACGGACGTTACGACTCTTGACAGCGATTCGGGGAAATGCGATTCTCGATCTTGCTAGAGAATACGAGAGAGGCTTCCACGACCGGGTCGTTGGGGGCCTTTTTCTTTTGCGGGTTAGTCTCCTGTAGCTACTTTTTCTTGTTTTCTGAACGACTCATAGAGCCCGTCCAGATTGCTCGAAATCCACTCACCAAATGGCTTCGCATCCTTCTGTGTAAGGTCGAACGAGAAGCCTTTAGGTCGAGATTTTGCAATCACGCTGACTGTTTTGTCGGCAGGAGCCCAAGCTGTGGAATGTTGCTTCGGCTTACCGGATACCGTCTTCAGCCTATCGTTCTCTAGGTGAAGCGTAAGCAGTTCCAGACGCTGATCGCTGTCAGCAGCCTGAAACTCACGGGACCCAGTAAGTTCTCCTGACCTGTTGCTCGCCTTCTCCTCTCGGAACTTGATAGCGAGCCTGTACCATCGATCGCGACCACTGTTTTTCGCAGGTCCAATTGCACGAACAACCTCTGCCGGGATGTCGTTGGTTACGGAAATCATCTTGGAGACCACCGTCTTATCGACCGACAGTGCAATCATGATCACTTCGCGATCGTAGCCTTTGTGTTCGAGATTGCTGGCAAAGACAGCCTTCTCAATGAACGACAAATCAGCCCGAGCACTGTTCTCCTGCCCCTGGGCTATCACATGGTCCTTGTCGTCCAACTCCTTGACAACAGCTCGGACTGACCGACCAAGAACCTTTGCCGCGCGGGCTCTGCGATGGCCAAAAACGGTCATGTACCGACCATCCAACTCTGGATGGGGGCGCACCAAAATTGGACTATCCTGCCCTCTCTGACGGATAGCTTCTACAAGCTCCGCGAAGGCCTGCTCATCATCATCATCCATTCTATCGGCAATGAAGGACGCATCAATTGTACTCGGATCGAGATCCACAACGGTCTCGCCCTCCAAAAGCTTCGTCTCGAAATCTTTGGCGGCCTGCGCCTTTTCAGCCAATTCGTCGATTGATTTCGTTATCGCTCCGAAGGCCCCGCGATTGCGATTTCTCTCCATCGCCGGCGGCAGCGCCGTCGAAAACTTATCAGACGATGGCACTGAGTTGACTGTAGTCAACTTCCGTTCCGTGATCGAAGTCAGCAGATTTTTTCTCGACATTATCGACCCCACGCGCGGTGGATCAGACCGACGATTTCGTCATTGACGCGGTGCAAGGACTCCATCGCACGGTCATAGGTTGCTCTAGTGAATTGAGAACGTTCGACTTCATAGAGGGATTGCTTGGTGATCCCTGCGTCGGAAATCGCCGTACTCTTCAACATCTCGTTGACAAGTACGTGATGCTTGAAGAGCGAGCGCATAAAGGCCACCATTTGACTCTGAGGCCCGTCTGTAGGCTCATAACGCGTCACGAGGTACCGAAGCCAATCCAGCTTCATGTTGGCACCAGCGCGTTTTAATGTGCCCATAACTTCGCCCATCATCAGCAGGAACTGGCACATCGACATAACGTCCAGCATCTGAGGGTGAACTGTGATCAGAACGCCTGTCGAAGATGAAAGTGCTGTTAGCGTCAGATATCCGAGTTGCGGCGGGCAATCGATAATGACGACATCGTAATCATCCGCCACATCTCCGAGAGCTTCGTCCAGACGACCAAAGAAGATGCGCCCCATCGACCCGTCTCGTTGAGCGAGGGCAAGGGGAGTATCATATTCAAATTCTTGAAGCTCGAGGTTAGCAGGAACGATGTCCAGACCCGGGAAATTGGTTTTCTTTACGAGCGCCGAGAGCTCTTTGCGTTCATCGTCGTAGCGCAGGGCTTCATACAAGGATTCGCTGTGATCGATTTCCGGTTGGAAGCCATGAAGGGCTGATAGGGATGCCTGGGGATCGAGATCAATCGCAAGCACGCGGTGCCCAGTGATTGCCAGATGCTGAGCGAGATGCGCTGCCGTCGTAGTCTTGGCCGACCCGCCTTTAAAATTGACGACAGCAATAATCTGCAGGTGATCGATACCCCTTCTATGCGGGACATATTTAGCTGCGGACCGGCTATTCTTATCCAGAAACTGCCGCATCTCGAGTAGCTGTTCTGCGGTGTATGAGCGACGACCCGAAGGCGTCACGAGAGGTTGTGGCCCCTTGCCTTCAAGCGAGAGATTCTTAAGGTAACCGCTTGTTACGCCAAGATACTGTGCAGCCTCGGCAAGCTGAAACGGCCGCAGTGTCTTTTGAGCGTTGGGAGGGAACATCTCCAGGCGATGCTCGTGAAGCATAGCAGAGAGCTCGTTAGCCTGCTGAGTGATGAGCAGATCAACCTCAGAAATCTCGTCTCTGATGCTTGGTTTCACATTCATCGAAAAATCCCGCACATACGCTTTTAATGCCCTTTTCAGCCACCAAGCGCATGTAGGCCTGATTCTGTCGATCCGGCAACAATTTTTAGGTTAATCAAAGGTTAACGCTCAGCTTTTGATGGTGGCACTGCGAAAAGTTGACCATGGTCAACTCTCGTCTTTGAACTGACCCGACAGCAGCGTGACTTCTGGGGCCGATCGTTTACACAGGCAGGCCTGACAATATTTCGCGCCGGCTGAGGCTTGGCGCTGTGAATGCGCGACCATGGCCACGTGGTGCGGACGGCGGGGCTCGAACCCGCATAGCCGAGGCTGAGAGATTTTAAGTCTCTTGCGTCTACCAGTTTCGCCACGTCCGTTCGGGCCGAACTGGTAAAGCAGGCGAACGATATTGCAAGTCCAGGCCCGCTTGCGGCTATCCGCTTCGAACGGCTTTGCAGTCTTCACCGATCAAAAGACGGTGGCCAGAATAGGACCCAGTCCTACAACATGAAGGGCAGTTCCTGGCACGGTTATCAACAACGGCTGTGGAACGACGACGACGACAGGCGCGTCCAAGTTCGCGGTCATTCGCCGCGGATAGGGCAGGGGTGGTGTAATTCTTGAAGTCGGCGATGGGCCAAACACGGAGCATCCGCCGCCTATATGACGTCAATAGCCACATTGTGCGATTGTATGTCTTTTTCCATCCGGTACCGGTCGTTTTTCTGGCGTTACGCGCTGTGACGCAACAAGCTCTGATCCCGGAGAAAGACACTTGGACGGACAGATCACGGCACTTATCGATGCTATCGACACATCGAATGACCACCGTTCGATCTGCAGTGCGTTGACGTCATTCTCGCTTGCCTGCGGCTTCGAACGCTTCGCCTATTTCGAGATAAATTCAAAAGAGATTTCCACAATCAACAGCTTTCCGCACGAGTGGCAGCATGCGTATCTGCAAAGCCAATTTGCGCGCATCGACCCGGTCGTGACGATGGCAAAGCGGCTCATGCAGATGTTCACGTGGTCTGCTCAGGATTGGCCAAGCCGTTATCTTACGGCTGAGGAGAAGCGGTTTCGGGCCATGGCCAAGCAGTACGGCGTATGTTCTGGCCTGTCGATTCCCGTCCAAGGCAGTTATGGAACCATCCTGATGCCCTCGCTGATATCTGCGAGTGCGAGAAATTTCCACGATAACCCTGGCAGTGTCGTTCGCGCGGAACAGGCCGTTCTCTATATACACCACCGGCTGCGGGCGATCGCGGATAGCGACTTGATGAGTTGCTCTCTGACCCTGAGGTCTCAAGAGGCGGTCTGTTTGAAATGGGCAGCGAAAGGAAAGTACATGCGAGAGATCTCACTCATAACAAATCTTCAATACCGAACCGTCCAATTCTACCTAGATAATGCCCGCAAGAAGCTTGACGCGACTAATTTGACGCATGCCGTTTCAATCGCAAAGGACAAGGGAATTATCTAGCCAAGAGCCCGCAGCCTCCGATCGCAATTGCAGACTCTGGTTTGAAGGCCGTTTCTTGGACGTGTTAACTCTATTTGCCACTCGGTCGAGAAACGCTGATGGCAAAAGAGGAACCCACAAATGGCTGACGAGAATAATAACGTGGCTGCGGCTTCGGGTGTTGAAGCGGTTGACGGTGTGAAAGCAAAAACGACCAAAAAGCAGAGATCGCCAAAGCGTGAAAAGGCACTTGCCGAAACTGTTCCTACTGCATCAACGACTACTACAGCTAAGACGCAGGGCTCACAGCGCAAGACGTACAGCGAACGTGAGAGAGCTGAGAAGCTCACTCTGATCGGCACGCAAGTCGCCAAGGGGACGGCCACCCTGCATGAGGCGATCAAGAGCGCCGGAATATCGGTACCGGCCTACTATCGGTGGAAACGCAATGGAGCGCCTGCCGCCAAGAAGGTTGCGAAGGCCGTTTCTGGTGGTCATGAGTTGGCCGAGCTGGTTCAGCTCGAAGCGGAAAATCAGAAGCTTCGGGGGCAATTGGCAGAAAAATTGCGGGCGGAAAATGTCGAGCTGCGCAAGAGGTTGGGCCTGGAACAATCAGCATAAAAGGCACAGCCAGGCTGTTTTCTTGCCTATCGTACTGGCGAGCTGGCCGCGCTTCAGCCAAGACTTAGATTAGCCAGCCAAAGCATGACGACCATCAAAATGCGGTGGCTGTAGTGAAGAGCGACGCAGCCATGCTGTCGGTTGTCACGCGCAGCGACGCCCTGTATGCCCTTCGCAGGTTGCAGTGGCGCTGACGGGCGCCTAGCCTTTTGCGAATTGCTTGGGATTGAGAATGAAGACACCACAACGGAAATTCGTTGATGAGTTCAAGTCGCCGCGGCGACTGTCAAAGACGCGGACAAACTCGATTTGGGGAGACACAGACCTAAAGGCGTTCGCCCGTGAAGTCGAAGATCAGCCCTCCGATTTGAAGCGTTCAGGCGGAACACGAGATGTGGTCAGTGCAGGTGCAATCACAACGCCTGGCTCGATTGATTTGGGCTCTGCAAACGACGCAGCTGTTGTCGACGCTGTTCAAGCTGCGAATCCGCTCGCCGAAAGTCCGAACATAAAGGCACTGTCTGTCGATGTCGACTGGGTAGAAGCGGGATCTGTTGCCGAAGTGCATGACAAGCTCTCTGTGCCACAGCCTCGAAAGTTATCGACGCGCACTCCAAGACGCGTCGAACGCTCGCAGCCGGCCCGGAAGAGCGAGGATCAAAACGCGCGATCCGAGACTACCGCTGAACCAGTCTCTCTGGACGAAATTGCCGCGCTTGATACGGAGAATAAGCGCCTCAAGCAGCAATTGGTCGAACACTTCAGCGACCAGAACTTACGGCTCAGGCAGATGCTTGGACGGTTTGAACTTAGTCTGGGCGCACGTCGTAACCCTGACATCGCGGTGTCGAAACTTTTTGGGAATGGCGCGCCCATAGCTGCCAATCGAAACTTGGCGAACATCTGCGTAGGGCGCGCGACTGCCGTGGCCCCTAGGTCGTGTGCTGTCGTCAGGTGTCATCCATTGCCAGGTGGCAGCGCTTTTTGGTTTAGTCTAATATTGATTGCTGACGATGCATCCTGAGCATCTGCGGGCGTGTATTGAGTACCGCGGCGCGAAAGCGCCCAGGCAACGGAGGCCCGTCATCGTGAGGTGACGGGCTTTTCATTGCCGGTCTTGGGGCAGTGCTGCGGGCGCAACGCTAGCCATTAAAGAGGATTGCACGATGTGAAGCCAGAGGCTTGCGTGAAAACCATGCAAAGACTGGTCTGAGCGTATGTCGTTGTAAAATCCGGCGGGAGAGGCTGTTGGTTCAAAGTTTGATAAATTCCACTGCTTCCATTCAAATTGTCAGCCCGCTAATTGGCGCGGAAATCCTTCCTGTAAGCCCCGCTGTTTGTTTGGCCGGGGTTTTTCTTTGAGCAATGGAGGAGAAGGCCTCTGCCGCAGTGGGGTCTGCGTCAATCCCGTTACAAAACGCCCCGCCACCTTTCGATGACGGGGCATTGGGGTTCGATTCCCACAGGTGGCGGATTTTTAAGGATCCACTAACATAAGTTTGCGGGACAGTTGTTAAATCTTAGTGAATAAGCTTGGGGGTAATTTTAGGGGACAAGAAGGTGCGCGTCGACACGATTAAATTTCAGCCAGCCATCGCGGCGAAGCTCGCATGCTGGACATGTGCCGCAACCGCGTCCCCAGGCATGTTGGTGGGCACGATCACCGGTGTAGCACGTATGGGTTTCCACCCTGATCAGATCGACAAACTCCTGGCCTCCGAGATCCTCGGCGAGCGCCCAAGTTTCGGCCTTATCGATCCACATCAGCGGCGTGTGCATGACAAACCGCGTGTCCATGCCCAGGTTGAGCGCCAGTTGCATTGCCTTCATCGTATCGTCGCGGCAATCGGGATAACCCGAGAAGTCGGTTTCGCACACCCCGGTAACCAGATGTTTGATGCCACGGCGATAGGCGAGGGCGGCGGCAAAAGTGAGAAACAGCAGGTTGCGGCCCGGCACAAAGGTGGTGGGTAGGCCATCTGCCCGCATCTTAATCTCGGCCTCCTCCGTCAGTGCGGTGTCGCTGATCTGACCGAGCAGCCCCATCTCCAACAGGTGATCTGATCCCAAGCGCTCGCCCCATCTGGGGAACAGCTTGCCGATTGCCGTCAGTACGGGTTGCCGAACGTCGAGTTCGACACGATGGCGCTGGCCATAGTCGAACCCTATCGTCTCGACGTGTTGGAACCGGTCCAGTGCCCAGGCAAGACAGGTCGTCGAATCTTGCCCGCCAGAGAAAAGGACAAGTGCTTTTTCGTCACTCATCACTGATCATCCCGTGGATGGGCCACGCCCGAATTCGACGGTCGAAAGATGGCGGCGTTGCCTTCGTGCTCCCGGACTTCCACCAGACTAACCCTGCAGCGCGGTGCGAGCCCGTTTTCATCCAGCCAGGCTTCGGCGCGATGGAAGATCATCCGGGCAAACTTCTCGCATCCGACGGCAGGCACCTCGACGAGGTCGATGGCGCCGACCTCATGGAGATCTCGGAAGGATGGAAGTAGGGGGTCGTCGGTCGCTACCAGGGTTTTGTGATCGAACGTTTGCTCGAGCCAGGCCTTGAACGTACGCAACCCGCCGAAATCGACGACCCAGCCCTGCTCGTCCAGCTCGCTTGCCTCGAAATCGATGCGTACCGCAAGCGCATATCCGTGCAGGAAACGGCAATGGCTTTTGGCCCGCCATTGCCGGAACGCACACGAGAGCCCGCTCGCATGGCCGTAGGTCTTGCTCGAGGTGTAGAACATCTTAGCGGTCCCGCCTGGGATTGCCGGAAAAACCACGGAATATCGAAAGCAGCGATCTCATGGAATACCGATCAGTTTATGGGTCTGAAGGCTCAGCCGCCATGACGGATTGGCGAGGCAGTATGCAACTGCGGCGGCGGTATTGGCGGCGCGATCTGGCCCATCCATCGGCTGAAGCCAGAAGTGCTCGAACGAAAGGCCGAGGAAGTCCCGCAGATTGACCCCGGCCTGGGGAAATACAAACTTGAGCTCGTCGCCCGCCCGCTGGCGCAGTTCCGCCCCCGCCTTGGGACTAACGCAAATCCAGTCGATACCTTCGGGAGCTACGATCGTTCCATTTGTCTCGATCGAGATTTCAAAGCCTCTCGTGTGCAGCGCTGCGATCAGAGCCTGGTCAAGCTGAAGCAGCGGCTCCCCGCCGGTCAGTACAACAAAGCGGCCCTCCGTGCCGTCGCCCCAAGTCTGTGCTATCGCATCGGCCAGGGACTCCGCATCGGCAAACCGGCCGCCCCCAGGCCCGTCCATGCCGACAAAATCGGTATCGCAGAATTGGCAGATGGCCTTGGCCCGATCGACTTCGCGCCCCGACCACAGATTGCAGCCGGCAAACCGGCAAAATACAGCCGCGCGCCCGGCATTGCAGCCCTCACCCTGGAGTGTGTGGAAGATCTCTCTTACTGCGTAGGACAACTCGATGCTTCCTGTGCGATGAGGCCAAGCCGATCCGCCTCGACGACTGCTGGCAAAACTGGTCTTTCGCAGCCGAACGCCAGCTAGCAAAGCCCCAGTTTGCTAAAAAGCATCGACTGAAGCGTCCACGGAGGCCGGTATCCGCCGCTCCGCGACCTACGCGGATGTTGCAGTGGCTCCGTGACTCCCAAGCTTCGGTTCAGCAATCCTGTTCCTGTGAGCACGATCGATGGCGAAATGGGCTTGGGCGGCTACTTATGGGGTGTTGAACGGTCTGTCCATCCCGAACGGACAACCTAGAGCGCGAGAATCGAGGTTTCACACCGCTCGAGCTGTCCGAACAAAGGCGATGTCGCAGAGGGGCAATTCCGTAGGCTCGATAACGTTTCGACCAGCGAACTTCGCACTTACACGATGGCCGACCTGGACCTGCCGAAGCATGACTTACAGGTTTCAGCCGGGCAGGGTATTCGTTCACCGCCTCACGCGCGTAACCCAACCTAATCTCGGCAAAGCCCTAGGGAGACGAATATACAGGCAGTGAAAGACCACGTGCCACTCGCCCGAGGCGCTGGTACCGCTGCACGCGTTGTCCGCTCTAGATCGGCCTAGATATGGCTGGCTGCGGCGTCTATACTTGGCTGATAGATTGGCCAATTAAATTGACAACGCTTTCCAAGTGCCTGGTCATTCTCGCCCCGGGCTGCAGGTTTTGGCAGGCTTACAAATTTCCCGGTGATCCCGTCCTGGCCAAGGGATCTGTCTTTGGCAAACCGCACATTGCAGTCACCCTCGATAACTCGGTGGATATCCTTTCATCGTCGTGCCGGCTTCAATATGTGCAACCTTGCCATGAAGGGTTGCACACAACGTCTCACCGCACGCAAGCGTTGGTTGACGTTGCGTTAGCCGTCACTAATTTGCCGCGCAAGCTCTCCGCTTGATTTGCCCAATCACACAAGCCGTTGACAGAGCCCAGCGCCAGCTGCGTCCCGCCAACCCCCAAAGGAAGCAGCTGGCGCGCCCTTTAGTCTGGCTTCCGTTTACTGCTCGCAGCCACCCAACGCCAAGCTACGGAGAGTCTGAAGTATTGCCTTCGCTAAAACTTTAGGCTTCTCTTATATTTCTGGGTCAAGCTTGGGGTGAAACCATGACATACGGAGAGGTACGGGAGCGTTTGCGTTCAGTTGGTGTGCTGATTAGCAAGCGCGGGGGCCTGGTACGGATCAATCATTTTGGCGGACAAGCTGAAACAGCGATCTACACGGATAGCGTTGATGAAGCACTGACCGCCGGCATGGCAATGGCTCGACCTCAACTACCGGCTACTTGGTGCTCACTGAGAAAGCTGAGAACCGGCGCTTCTTGACCCGCTGTGCTTTGGGGCATGGAGCTCTCGATGAGCTATTCGGGCCGGAGAAAGGCAGCTAGCTCTGGTGGCTCTTGAACAGTTTACGGACGGCTTCTTGACGCCTGGCGTTCGGAAGATGATCGCTCCGATATGGATCGAGTGCGCCCGACACATCAGCCGAAAACCCGAGTGTCAATGACTGTGGACCCGGGACCCAGGATGTTCGTGAACGAAAATCACCTCTCTATTAGGATCCTCATCCATGAAATCACACATTCACCGCCGTTGCCGGAGCGCACGGCAACGGCCCGAACCGCCTGGGCGCTCAACCAGCGGGGCCTGTCGCGAACGCCCTCCCGCAGGCCTTCGCTTTTGGATGTGGAAGCCCGCCCCGAATTGTTCAACTATTCCGCAATGGGAGCGGCACAGGAAAAAAGGCTCACGCTAGAGTGAACTCTCCGTGCTGCTGTTGGAGATATTTCCGGAGTTGAGCCGCCGGCCGAGGTGGACTGAAGAAGTATCCTTGTACTGCGTCACATCCGGTGGCACGAACAAGCAACAGCTGGTCCTCGGTCTCAACCCCTTCAGCTATCGCGGTTATTTCTAGCGCGTGGGCAAGGTTCACAATCGCACTGACGATAGCCATGTGGTCGGGATTTCCGACGATCTCCGCGATAAAGGAGCGGTCGATCTTGACCTTATCGACAGGAAAGTTCCTGAGATAGCTGAGCGACGAGTAACCCGTCCCGAAGTCATCGAGCGAGATCGTTACTCCGAGCGAACGGAGCCGGTTTAGCGTAAGCAAGGTTTCCCTGCTATCGTCAAGCAAAAGGGACTCAGTGATTTCGAGTTCAAGGCGGTTGGCGGCAAGGCCGGTTATCGAAAGCACATTCGAGACGGTTTCAACGATATTGCCGCGCCTGAACTGGCTTGGTGATAGATTGACGGCAACGTTGATATCACCCGGCAAGCTCATCGCCTCTCGGCAGGCGTTTTCCAGCACCCAAGCCCCGAGCTGCACAATTACACCGGTGCTTTCAGCAATTGGGATAAACTCGGCTGGAGAAATTTGCCCACGCTGGTAGCCAGGCCACCGCAACAAAGCCTCAACCGTTGTGACTTCCCTGCTTTGAAGATTAACGATCGGCTGGAAGGTGACCTCAAACTCCTTGTCGAAATCGGCGGCGCGGAGGTCGAGTTCAAGCAGACGGCGACGCTGCAACCGATCATCCATCTCCGGCTCGTAAAACGCGTAGGTTCCACGTCCGTCACTTTTGGCACGATAAAGCGCCAGATCGGCGTTCTTCACCAGGTCGTCGGGATCGCAGTTGGTTTCGGAAGCCAGTGCAATTCCGATGCTCGCACCAATAACAACCAAATGCCCGTCGAGCTGATACGGCTCTTCAAGTGCCGCGACCAGGCGTTGTGCCACCCGTCCGGCCTCATCACTCTCGACCGCGGGCTGGACCACCAGAAATTCGTCGCCTCCAAGACGGGCAACCACATCGTAATCACGCACGACACCGGAAATACGAACGGCAACCTCGCGCAGCAAGGCGTCACCAACAGGATGGCCGAGCGTGTCGTTCACGTTCTTGAAGTTATCCAGATCAAGGCACAAGACCGCAGTGTTTTGTTGATGACTGTGACCTTGCGCCAGGATTTGTTCCAAACGCTCGCGAAGTAGCAAACGATTTGGAAGTCCTGTTAGGGGATCATGGCGCGCCATATAGGCGATGCGTTCTTCCGATTGGTGACGTTCGGTGATGTCTTCGTAGGTGGCGACCCAACCGCCAGTCTCCATGGGTTGATGGCAGATCGACACAATTCGGCCGTCGGCAAGCTTCTGCAGCAAGCTGCCGGGCTTGCGCTGATCGATCAGCTGCTGCTGTTTCCAGTAGACAAGCTCAGCGCTTTGTTGCGTCAAGGTCCCGGCTTGTACCGAGCCTCTCGTGATCTGTTCCGGCGTCATTCCTGGCGCAAGGCTATCCGGCGGAATGCCATACATGGCGGCAAACTTGCCATTGCTCACAATCAGCCGTTGATCGGCATCGAACATACACAGCCCGTGTGACATGTTGCTTAAAGCTGCGTCGAACAGACCGTTCTGAGTTGCAAGCGCGTGATTGGCTTCCAGGACCGCAGCGTTTGCAGTTTCCAGGTCATGTGAGGTACGCCGGAGATCCGCGTATACGGTGTTCAGGGCGTCATACGTATGCGTTAGCAGGCGATTGTGCCATCCAAGCAGGCCGATAAACGCTAGACTGCAAACGAAGAAGCCAACTGCAACTGCGGAGAAGGTGCTGTGGAGCTGTAAGAGTTCGGTGTCGACCTTCGCCATCTGGGTGGCGCTGTATTGGTTGGCTTCCGAGGCCAGGCCAATGAGATCAGCTTCCAGTGGTGCCATTAACTGCAATACGGATCTGGCGGTTTCAGGCTCGCCAATGCGGCCCATCATTTCATCCAACAGCCTGATAAGCTCGGACAGCCGCCTGACGATCGCCTCCCGCTTTGCTGTCTCGGTCACGAATTGCTGGAATTGACCGCTTGTGTAGAGGCCTAGCCGCCCCTTCAAGATATCGAAACGGAGTTGCGCCTCCGTCGCGAGTGGCTCATTTGGGGAAACTACAAGTGCTGTCACGCGCTGGTATAGCCGCAGATACTCATTCATCCCTTGGCTGGCATTCCAGGCTACGTCGTAGCGGGAGAGTTGGCCGATCGACGCCTGACGTTCAAATATCACGAAAGACAAATAGGCGGCGGCAATAGCGAATGCGGCAATGGTAGTGATCAGGAGTGTTTTCAGCAGATGAAATGCGAACACACGCCGGGCGCCCAGCGCTAACAACGGGCCCATGTCGTAGAGGTCCTATTGTACGATCAGACGGGATAGTTGCCATACCGAGCGCGAATAGAATTTTTGGCTCTGAAGCTCGGGATCACGATCGTAAGGGTAGACAATGAAAAGCGGGCCCTTGTCGCTGACGGGCATATATTGACCGTCACGTTTGAGCGCCAGGAGTACGCCATAGTCTGCAAAATCCTTTAACGGGATTGTCGTGCTATAGTCGTTGAGCGCGACTGCGACGACCTCTTTCCCGTGGGCTGCAATGAGCTTCATGATCCGATCAAGAGGCACACCCTCAAATTTATGCATACCGGTAAACCACGGCGTCTTGGTGTCGATTGACGTCAGCCCCATGTCCTCAAGCATGGCGCGGTCAAACTGGGCACTGCCACTCGCATTGGTGACACCAATGTTACCTTCGATTGTCAGGATCGGAAGCCCTTTGGGGGACGGGAGTTTACCGTCTTCCGACTGGGCCCCAGACAGCGCAAGGAGCACTATTGACGATGCGATTGCTAGCGCCCGGATGATCGAAGAAGACGGGTGGTACATCGCGAGCTCTCCCTGATGCTATTGTGATACTCCAGATGCTGACAGAGCTCGCTGAAGAACATATTAACATTACGTAATATATGCATGACAATCACAACAGCGCCTACGGCCACAGCTGACACGCAGCTTGAGGGCTGGATCGCAGTGCCCGATGGTCGATGCCGACGCCACGCTCGACCCGCGCCACGGTGCATAAAATTAAGTTATCTTAGATTGCTAAGAAAGCATCACCTAAGACAAAAAATGGCCATTGACTTAATCGGCAATTCTACTTCTCATACCGTAATTCATACCGAACATAATAATTTTTGTTAGATTGTGCCTTGCTATCTGATCAATTATCATTGCTTCTTCAATGCTGTCAGGGCGCGCAAATGCCGACGATACAAACCGAAGAACAAAGGCAAATCCTTAAACTGGGGCAGGCCGCCTCCGAGATTGCCGAGGCCAAGACGACAGCCGACGTCCTCAAATCTCTCCAAGGATATCTTGCGCGCTATGGCTTCAGTGACCTCCTGATCAGTGGCCTCCCCGTTCCCCAGGATCGACACTGGCACCGCGAGATCCTCTGTGATGGGTGGCGTCAGGAATGGTTCTGTCGCTATGTCGAGCAGGAACATTTTGAATATGACCCCTGTGTCGGCCGATGCAGGCGAGGGGCTTTTCCTTTCCTCTGGAGCGATTTGCAGCCGGAGCTCATGTTGCCACGCGCAAAGTTGGTGATGGACGAGGCGAGAGATTTCGCAATGAAAGACGGGCTCTGCGTCCCAATCCATATTCCCTTCCGCGGAGCTGCGGTTGTGACCGCAGCGGGGGACCGAATAGAATTATCTCCGTCTGAGCGGCCTCTGGTTGAAGCTCTGTGTTTGAAGGCCTTTCAAACGATTTGTCGGCTTGAAGGGCGCGTTGATTCCGAATGCTGGCCGACCCTCGGACCAAGAGAAGCCGAAGTCCTCCAGTTGAGCGCCGGCGGCAAGTCGGCGCGAGAAATTGCGATTATCTTGAACGTGTCAAAATTTACAGTTCAGTCGCATCTTCGCCACATCCGCGAAAAGCTTGACGCGAACAACGTCTCACGAGCCATTTCAAAAGGGATGTCATCTGGTGAAATACAAGCTGGCAATGACCACGTTGTGCGATAGCGACAAACGCTCCGGCTCACTACAAACAGGCAGGAGGTCGCCATGGGTCGTATCGTCATTGTCGATTGGTCAAACAAAGCGCTCTTCCAGGAACAGCTGGAGCGGCATTTTCAACTGCGTCATGAAATCTACGTCATCGAGCGAAAGTGGCAGGCACTTGCACGTCCCATCGACATCGAGATGGACGCGTTCGATACGGAGCATGCCATTTATCTGCTTGCTCTGGATAGCGCTGGCGACGTGATAGGCGGATCCAGGTTGGTTCCAACGACCCAGCCCCACCTGCTAGGCGATGTCTTCCCACAACTCGCCAATGGCTCGGCGCCTCGGGCACCTGACATCTATGAATGGACCCGCTTCTTCATCGCATTTCCGCACCGTACTACAGGCAAATCCGCACGCCCAGCAGGGGAGGTGCTTTGCGGTTTGCTGGAAGTAAGCCTGCGGTTGGGGATTCGAAAGATCAGCGTCGTGTGCGAAGCGTTCTGGCCGGACCGCCTGAGGACACTGGGCTGGAAGGTGGAGGTTCTTGGTGAACGGTTGCAGCGCGAAGACTGCGAGATAGTCGGTGCACTCATCGAGGTGTCCCAGGCCGCGCTCGAAAGCACCAAGCGCTTTTACGACATTGAGGGATCGGTGCTCCATCCGCCCGACACGCTCCCGCCAGTTCGTGCGACTGAAGTCGTTGGGCCATAGCCAGAAAGAGGCGTCACATATGCAGCTGCATCTCCGCAAGCTTCTACTCTCCGACGCGCACCTCTCCTCTGCGATATGTGTGAACGAAGACCAACAGGCGTTTTCCGGCGGTCACGCATGGCAGATCAGTGAGCACCTGCGCAGCAGTCCATATCCTGAGGCCGTCAACCCCTTCATGGTAGTCCACCGTGAAAATGCTGTTGGCTTCTTCGTCCTCAGACAAAAGCGCCAGCACTCCCTAGCTGGGCATCGCCCGATGTAATGACGTTGCACAATTTTCGCATCGGCTCTCAGTTCCTGCGCCAGGGCATTGGCGCCGCTACCGTTCGGAAGGCTGCACAATGGGTGACTGAAAGCCGCCCTACGGTTTCGCAGCTTATGTTGGCAGTGAATGCTGAAAATGAACCGGCCGCTGCCCTTTACCACAGCTGCGGCTTTCGTCTCACTGGCGCTACATCAGATGGCCGCATCGGTCGCGAAAATATCATGACGGGCGACATCGCCACCATGGTCGCCTAACGGCCGTCAATCGGAACTGCTCAATCGCGCTCCCCGTGCTCGCTTCCGGCGTAACCATCGTTTCTCGAATAGGCCGAAGCTTTAGGAGTAACGCACCGGCAGGCTTCGTATGTAGAGCGAAGCTCTGGCCCAAGATCTTTCCTGCGCGCTGTATCCCGTGTCGAGCAGCTACACGGAGAACGGACTGCGGATCCGGCCTCTTCCCACACACTCGCGAAGGACACCGGGCCGTCACCCGTTCTCCAAAAAATGGCTACCGTGGGTCTACCTGCCGATCGGGGAGGCTCTATGCCAAGCCGAACGCTTGCCGCATACATAACATCCAGCTAACAGAACGCCACTTTAGGGAGGAGCTGGTATTGCCCTTGCGCCTGCCGATGATCCGACATCTGAAATCTGCCCACCTCTTTGTCGACGTCGACAACGTGTCGGACCTCCCCACGCGTGCCAGCGATCGGACTTTCGAGGTCTTTAATCCATCGACGGGCGAGTTGTTGGCTGAAATTCCCGACATGGGCGTTGAGGAAACGCGTGCCGCAATCGACAAGGCTTATATCGCCCAGCCTGAATGGGCAGCGTTGACCGCTCGAGAGCGCAGCGACATGCTTTGGCGCTGGCATCAACTGATTGTCGATCACACCGACGATCTGGCTGCCATTCTCACTGCAGAGATGGGCAAGCCATTTGCGGAAGCCAGGTCAGAGGTGGCGCATGCGGCTGCGTATCTGCAGTGGTACGCCGAAGAGGCCAATCGCATCTATGGGGAGACGATCTCCGCGCCGTCGACAGACCGGCGCATGCTGGTGATCAAGCAACCTATCGGCGTTGTCGGCACAATAACACCATGGAATTTTCCGGCCTCGATGGTGGCGCGCAAGATATCACCAGCCCTGGCTGCCGGCTGCACGATCGTCTTCAAGCCTGCCGAACAGACGCCGCTCGTGGCTGGCGCAATGTTCGCGCTCGCCCACCAGGCCGGCTTTCCCAATGGTGTCATCAACCTGGTTTATGCTTCAGAAGGCGACGCTGTCGGCCGCGAACTCTGCTCCAACCCTAAGGTCCGCAAGATCAGTTTTACGGGCTCCACTGAAGTCGGCCGGCTCCTGATGCGGCAATGCTCGGATCAAATCAAGAAAGTCAGTCTCGAGTTAGGTGGCAACGCACCCTTCATCGTCTTTGACGATGCCGATATCGACGCTGCAGTTGACGGCGCGATCCAGGCAAAGTTCCGCAACGCAGGCCAGACGTGCGTTTCG
Source organism: Aminobacter sp. SR38 (assembly GCF_014843375.1). Classification (NCBI taxonomy): domain Bacteria; kingdom Pseudomonadati; phylum Pseudomonadota; class Alphaproteobacteria; order Hyphomicrobiales; family Phyllobacteriaceae; genus Aminobacter; species Aminobacter sp. SR38. The sequence goes on along the minus strand of NZ_CP062115.1, from coordinate 92,161 downwards.
GCAAACCGCCTTTACGTCCAATCGGGCGTTCACGAAGAATTCGTCGACAAATTCACGAAGAAGGTTCGCCAGCTTTCAGTCGGTGACGGCTTTGATCCGGGCGTAGCGATCGGCCCATTGATCGACAAGCGTGCTCTGGCAAAGATCGAATCCCATATCGCCGATGCCGTCGCAAATGGTGGCGTCGTTCGATGCGGGGGCAATCGGATCGGCAGCGAGGGTACGTTTTTCCAACCGACGATCCTCACTGAAATCTCCAGAGACACGACAGTGGCACAAGAGGAGACTTTCGGACCGTTGGCACCCATCATTCGCTTTGAAGATGCCGATCATGTCGTTCGTGACGCCAACGACACCATCTACGGCCTCGCAGCCTATTTCTATGCTTCCAACCTGAAACGCGTCTGGCGCGTGGCCGAAGCTTTGGAATACGGCATGGTGGGCATCAACACAGGACGAATGTCCTCCGAAGCTGCCCCTTTTGGAGGGATCAAACAGTCCGGTATCGGGCGCGAGGGTTCCCGCCACGGGCTCGAGGACTACCTTGAGATGAAGTATCTCTGCATGGGCGGCATCTAGTCCAGCTGCGGGCTCTGGCGGCAAATGCAACCTGGCCGGCGACGCACCAGGTGCGCTGAGAGCGCCTCTCTGTATGAACTTCGCGGAAACTCAATTCGCCGCGACGCCGTCTTGGAGCCGTGCGCCGCCTAGTGGAAAGGCGATGAATCTAATGATCCCGCCGATGATCAGCAACTTGATTGGCGGGCCTTCCGTCGATCTTTTCCAGGAATGTAACGCCAATGGGATCTACCTGTTGGGCGTGATCCCTAATCATGCGGCTAAATTGATGCGAGGGACTTGGGGCAGCGGCATGTCCACCACAAGCTTGAACAGGCAATCTCCGGGCTCGGTCAGTGCCGGAGCACGTTGACAGGCGACAAGGCCAGACTGCGCGAAGTGAACTGACCTGGCAGGCTCCGACGGCCCAGCAGTCGGATGAATTGTGCCGGCAATATCTCCGGCCTGAACCTCGTCTCCCACCGCCACGGCAGGCTCGAATATCCCTCTGACGGGCGCATAGGTGAAGGCCTGCCTGCCATCGACCCGCATGGATCGTGTCGGCCCTGCCGGCTCGACGATGGCGTCGGGCAGGATGCCCATATGCTTCAGCACACGCAGCACCCCGTCGCGCGCGAGCTTTTCACCCGCCCGTGACAGTGACGCCCCGCCGCCCAGTTCGGTGGTCAGGGCAGGAATGCCAAGCGCCTGAGCTGTCGCCGACAGGGTTGTGGCGCCACCGCCGCCCGAACCGTCGCTGATCGAGCCGATGGGAGCGCCGAAGACATGCATGAGCTCGACGAGCCGTGCCGTCTCGGCAGCAGTCTTGCCCACGCGGATCAGGCAGCAGGGAAGATAAAGCAGCGAGGTGCCACCGGAATGCAGGTCGATGACGATGTCAGCGAGCGGCAGCAGCACCTCGGAGACATAGTGGGCGATCATGTCAGTCGGCGAGCCATTGGCGTCGCCGGGAAACATCCGGTTGAGATTGCCCTGATCGAGCGGCGACACGCGTCTGCCTGCGTCGACCGCGGGATAGTTCAATGCCGGCAGGATGATGATGCGGCCGCGGAGTTCGCCGGCATCGAGCTGCCGGGCGAGCTTGCTCAGCGCAACCTGGCCTTCATACTCGTCGCCATGATTGCCTGATATCAGAAGAGCGGTCGGGCCGACACCATTCCTGATGCAGACGATCGGGATCGGAATGGTGCCATAGGCGGAACGGTCACTCGAAAACGGCAATCGCAGGCACGAGATCTGCTTGCCGTCTTTGTCGAAATCAACGTCCGTCCAGATGCGTGTGTCGTTCGTCACCGGTCCGTCCTCTCAATGCAGCAGCGTGTTGAGGAAAGACTGGGCGCGCGGATGACTGGGCGTCGAAAAGAACGTCATCGGCGATGCCTGTTCGACAATGCTGCCCTGATCCATGAACACGACCTGGTCGGCAACCTCGCGGGCAAAGCCCATCTCGTGGGTGACGCAGATCATCGTCATGCCTTCCTGGGCCAGTCCGGTCATGACGTCGAGCACCTCCTTGACCATTTCCGGATCCAGTGCCGAGGTTGGCTCGTCGAACAGCATCAGGCGCGGGTTCATGCAGAGCGCCCGCGCGATCGCCACCCGCTGCTGCTGTCCACCTGACAGTTGCGCAGGGTATTTGTCGGCCTGTTCGGGAATGCGGACCTTTTCCAGGAAATGCCGCGCCAGGCTTTCGGCCTCCTTGCGCGGCATGCGAAGTACCCGCCGCAGTGCCAGCGTGCAGTTCGACAACACAGTCAGATGCGGAAACAGGTTGAAGCTCTGGAACACCATTCCGGTCTGCCGCCGGGCCAATGCTGTCTCCCTGGCATTGTCGCCCAGCCTGACCGTGCCAAGCGTGACAGTTCCCTGCTGGTAGGCTTCAAGTCCGTTGAGGCAACGGATCAGGGTGGATTTGCCCGAACCGGACGGCCCGCAGATCACGACGCGGGATCCGCTTGGGATGGTGAGGTTGACCTCATTCAATACATGGAAGGCGCCATACCACTTGTTGAGCGAGGTGATCTGGACGGCAGGTTTGTCGTCTGTGAGGGTCATGAAGTACCTCTGCAATCGCTTGAAGGCAGCGATCTAAGTGTGTGACTTTGTGTAAACGTGACTGCCGACTGGGCTGCCGGCGTGTCGGCTATCTGGCTGTCGGCCCCATCAACTTGTTTTCAAGCCGTTTGATGCCTTGCGAGATGAGCAGTGCGAGGCCGAGGAAGATCAGGCCGGCGACCGTCAGCGGCTCGGCATAGCGGTAGGTCTCGGAGGCGATATCGAAGGCACGTCCCAGCATCTCCGGCACCGCAAGTACCGCCAGATAAGGTGTCGCCTTGAGGATCGAGACGAAGTAGTTGCCCATGGGTGCCGCGATGTTGCGCAGCATCTGCGGTGCAATGACAAAGACGGTCATATCGATCCTGCCGAGCCCAAGCGCCCTTGCGGCCTCGCCCTGGCCGTTGGGGATGGCATCGATGCCGGCTTTGAACACCTCCGCGAGATAACCGCTGTAATAGAGGCTGAGCCCGATCATGCCTGTGGCAAGCGCACCAAGGCGAATGCCGTAAAAGGGCAGAATGAAATACAGGCAGTAGAGCCAGACCAGCACCGGCGTTGCCCTGATAAAGTCGATCAGGAAGCGGACGAACAGCCCTCCCGGCCCGCCCGAGCGGCGGATGAGTTCAAGGCCGAACCCGACTGCCGAGGCTCCGACGCAGCTGATTGCTGCCACCAGCAGCGTCATGCCAATAGCACTGAGGATGCTCGGCACCGTCGACAGCGCGAAGGCGATATCAAACTGCACGATACGCCTCCCTTGCCGGGTTGATGCGCCGTTCCACCCAGCGCCCGAGCAGTGCAACCGGATAGCAGACGATGAAATAGGCCAGCAGCAGCGAGCTGTAGATCGGCACCGGATCGTACTCGATCTGAGAGATCTCCTTGGCGCGGAAGGTCATGTCGGTCAGCGTCACCAGCGAGACAAGCGATGTCGCCTTCACCAACTGAATAAGCTGGTTGATAAAGGTCGGGCTCATCGCGACCAGTGCCTGGGGCAGTTCGATGCGCAACAGGATGGTGGCACGCGACAGCCCCAGTGCCTGGCCAGCTTCCTTCTGGCCACGATCCAGTGCCTGCAGGCCGGCTCTGACGGCCTGGCTGGCATAACCGCCAATGTTGAGGCCAAGCACCATGGCACTGACAGTCATTGCCGACAGCGCCAGTCCGGCAAGCGGCAGGGCGTAATAGAATACGAACAGCAGGATGATGACGGCGGAGCTGCGCCAGAACTCGATGACCGACGTCACCACGAACCGCGCCGGGCCCGTGGTCATGTATTGGGCGACGCCGAAGATGAGGCCGAAGGGTATGGCAAAGACAAGGCCATAGAGCGTCACCAGAGCGGTGACGCGAAAGCCCTGCAGGATGCCGAGCCAGATTTCGAAGATGGTCATTTGCCGGCACCAGCCCTACCGCAGAGCTTCTCGACGGTGACGGTATCAGGCACTGTCTCGGTCTCGCCAAAGCCATATCTGGCCATGACCTTGGTCACCGTGCCGTCCTTCGTCAGTGCCACAAGCCTTTCATCCCACAGTGCCCTGAGATCCTGGTCTTCGCTGCGGAACGCGACGGCGGCATAAGTTGCCTGTTCATCTGTCGTGACGAAGGGTGTTGCACTCTCCAAGCCCTTCAGTTTGCCGCTGGCAAGCAGGCCGATCACTGTTGGCGAAGACAGCACCGTCACATCGATGCGGCCGGCGCGCAGGGCCGAGATGTTGGCCTCGATGTCGGGAAACAGCAGCATGTTGCTTTCCGGCACGCCGGCGACAGTCGCATTCCTGACCGACACGCTGCCGCGGCCGGCACCCATGATGATCTCTTTGCTGACGATGTCGTCAAAGCCATGGATCTGCTTTGGATTGCCAGAAAGCACGATGGCCGCATCGTGGACCTTGAGATCGGGTGTCCCAAAGGCAACCTGCCTGCAGCGCTCCGGCGTGATCGAGAGACCGGAGGCCACCGCATCGAAGCGGCCGGCCAGCAACCCTGGGATCAGGGCGCCGAATTCGGTGACCCTGATGTCGATCTCCTTGACGCCAAGTTCGGCAAAGGCAGCCCGCAACAGATCAGGATGCCATCCCTTTGCCTCCCCTGTGGCTTCATCGCGAAAGCCCCATGGCGTCCGGTTGTGAATGCCGATGACGATCTTGCCTTCGCGCAGGATGCGCTCCTTCGTCGTCTCGGCAAAGGCCGGACCACCTGGCATGGCAACGATCAGCGCGAGCAAACCGCACCACATGAATGCAAGTCGCAGGCGTACAGAACTTCCGAAGGTCATTCTCTCTCTCCCATTGATGTAAAAGGTGCCTGCCCAACCGCCGATCCGGGGCACGCGTGATGTGTGGCCGCGTGGCATCGCTGCCTCGCCTCCTGCGAAGCAGCTATGCGCTCAGCTTCGCCGTGGATGGCTTTCGCGGGCTATGGTGCCGTCGGGCATGGATGAGCGAAGGCGGTTCGTCTCGCCGTCCAGGCCGCGATGCTCAGCGTGCTGCCGCCGGCTATCCGCCGGCAGCACGTCCGCGCCGCGGTCACCCAATGCCTGGAGATCCGCCAGGACCGACTGAATTTGCGGCCAGGGGAATGCCGATGTGTCGCCCATGTTCTCGCCGCCGCCGGCAATGATCTTCAGCTTGGCGATCACCCCGGCCAGTGATTGGGCGGGAGTGGCGGCAACAGCGTCGAGGATCTCTTCTTCGGCCTCAACGGCCTGCGTCTCGGCAGCCCGGGCTCGTGAGTATCCGAACTCCTGGTCGAGCTCGTTCCAACGCGACTGGTGATCTGCTGGCTGCGATGCGCTCTGCTGGTCCTTCTCAGCTCCAACGCGTGGTTCAGAAGCCTGCAGGGCATTCCTGATCCTTATCTCCAGACGCTGCTGCAGCCGGCACAAAACCACGGCCATGTGGTGTGCTTGTTCCCATTCCTGCAGCAGGACCACGCATGGGTCGATGGTGCCAAGCAAACGCGCGGCGATCTTCTCGGCCGGTCTTACGCCAACCGAGCTGTCACCTTCCGCCTCGTCATCCACAGCACAGCTCTTCCTTCGTCCCCCTCGGGTGACGAAAGGCAAAGCTGTGGTATTGTCGGAATCAGCCATGATCCGAGCTCCAACCAGCTTGGGTTTGGTCAGGCCGAAGAAGGTGTTGACGCACCTTTTTCGGCCGTTTGTGACCTCTTACCGCATTACTGCGCGGCCATCGGACAATGTCAACCAAAAATGATAAATTTCGACAATTAGAATGATTTCAGTTGAGCAATGTAGAGGCGCGCGGGCAATGCTGGGATGGAGTCAGGATGAACTTGCTCGTCTTGCGGCGATCTCGCGTGCCACGATAGTTGATTTTGAACGCGGGGCACGAATCCCTCATCGGAACAGTCTCACTGCAATCCGCAGGGCATTTGAGGCAGGCGGTATTCAGTTCATTCCGGAAAACGGTGGTGGGGCGGGATTGCGGTTTGAAAAGCCAACAAATAGTTTGGGCGATTGATAGATTAATAGTCCGACTTAGCTCGCCACCCTCAGTTAGAGAAAGCTGATGAGAGTGGCCTCAGCCGTTCAAGATACGACCACGGGCCTTAGCGTCTGATCCTAGAATGTAGGGACGCTTTTAGGTTTTCCGCCAAAGTATGAATTGCTTTGGTCCGCTACAGTGAGCAAGCATTGCAAGGGCGTGGCAAGCCTCCTTGAGCATTGCGATGAAGCTCGTTGCAGCTTGACGACGGCCTATGAGCGACGGGCTCCGACACGTCGTTGACACCGACCCCGGCCGGAAACTGCGTCAGCCCCACGCGGACCACAGCCTGCGCAACGTTTCTGCCATATGATCTCCTTCGCTCTTCTGGCGGCCCTGGCTTTCGGAGCCAGGATCAATCGTCCGTCGGATTTGACGTTGACGGATCGGGCGAACCGACTGCGGCGACAAATTGTTCGACGATTGCCGACTTCCGCTCAGAGTCAGGGCACTGTTGATCAAGGCAGCGTCGAGCATGACGGGCTCCAAGTTCAAGTGTTGAAGGAAATCACGAGGGGTTTGTCGAAGAGCCGCGCCCAGGCCTCTGTGCTGGCGCGCTGAATGTCGACAATCGAGGTTCCGGCCCAGCCGTTTCCAACTGCAACGATGAAATCGGGATCCGAGAGCATCGACTGCAGCACAGGCCACACGACCAGTTGCTCGTAGCAGATCAACGGTGCGAAACGCGAACCGGCGACGGGATTGGCAAAGAAATACGCCCGCGCGCCGCCGCTTGTCCCCAACCACCTCCGCCACGGCTGCCACATCGATCCGGGCACCGGCATGCGCTCGCGATAGAGGACATCGCCACCAGCTTGAGAGATCGCAACCAGCGCATTGTCATATCCCTCGCCGTTGATGACGGTCGCTCCGGCGATGATGGTCAGTGACGTTCCGGCAAGAGCCCTTGTCCAGAGTCGTTCGACTGTTGGCGTCCAGGCGCCAAGCGCACCTTCGGGTAGCACGGCCACGCGCGCGTCAACGGGGGGTTGCGCACGCACCGTCGCAATGAGGTCACGCTGACGCTGAAGACCAGCCTCGCGTCCGAGTGAGGAACCAAGATTGAGATCGACGCCATGCCATGCTTTGGGTAATTTTGCATCGGTCCAGGACGCGACGGACCAGAGCCAGAAGCCTGCCAAGACTATGGTGGCAGCCGGCCGACGCCAGGTCGTCATGACCGCAAGGCCGGCTGCCATGGCAACGAGTCCAGCCCAACTCCATGCCGGGAAGACACCGCCCGCCGCGTTCAGCGGATGCGCCCAGCCAACAATACCGAAGGGCGGGATCGTCATAAGCCCGCAGGCGACGCTAAAGCGAACTGCCCGCCGCCATCCATCGCGCTTTGTCCACAGGACAGAATGAACAAGGACGAACGCACTGGATGCGAAAAGCCAAAGCAGAAGCCCAGGCCAAAGATCGGACGCGTAGAAATCGGCGACGCCCTGGGGAAGTCTACGCGACGCCGCAAGAAAATAGGCCACAGATACCAAGGCCGCCATCCCGCGGCTTGGCGCCAACGACCATAGGGCCGGGAAGGCGATGGAAAAAGGGAGAGCCAATCAGCCCCGCCGTCGCAGCTATTAGTTTCACCAGCCTGCGCCGACGGGTATGGAGCGAATTGGCTTCGACTGTCGTTTCAGTCATTTCAGGGAAAGCCCCTGGCTCTTTGTCTGACGCATCGCGTCCGCCTCTTTCAAAGCCAAAGTGGTGCGCTCATGCGTTGCGAGTTGCTGAACAACGCGCATCGTGCTCCAGGCACTTTGGATCTCGGCTTTTTGTGTATTGGTCATGCCAGCGGTCAGGCGTTTGAAGGTCTCACCGTCCGCGTCTCTCGCGGCCAGCGGCAAGAACGTCCGCTCACCAAACCGCTCCGAAATGGCCTTGGCAAATCCTTCAAGTTCCGCCTTCACCATTTTGTCCGAAAGGGCATATTCGAGGCCGGCCGGGAGGTCGTTGCGATCGATGGCATCGCGGACGCGCTCCAAGACAGTCTTCGCGCTGGCCGAAAGTGCCGGAATTTCGATGGAGACCTGTTTCCGCACGGCCATTTGCGCGGCGAGAGTGCGCTGCTCGGTCTCTGCTCGCTGACGAAGATAGTCGCGCAAACCATCGGCCAATGCCTCGACGTTTTTAAGGGCCCGATCGCGGTCCTGCTTGTCCACCTTGCTTGCGAACATGCCGCTTTTGCCCTTAAGCGCGCCGAAGCTTTCCGGCTCACCAGCGATCATTGCGATCGTCGATTGAGCGACGTTCTGCTCCTTGAGCATGGCATCGACGTTCATCGCCTTGAAGGCTGCTTCCGGCTGCGCATAGACATGACGGAAGCGCATCGACACCTCTTCCCATAACGTCTTCAGTACGGGATCGGCGACAAGCTTGTCCTCGACGGTCTGCTCGACTGTGTTGGGGAAGGTTGTGATGCCGGACACCATCGGCTTTACCTCCTTGGCTACGATGTGGGTGGACGTGGTTATCGCGCGCGGCGTCAAGCCGAGCTTGCGCGCGACTTCTGCTAGGCGATTGCCGAGTTCGGAGAGCTTTTGCGTTTGCCGAACCGTCCATGCGAGCCGATCGCCGACGAGCGTGCGGGCGACATTCATCAGATGCAGACCGCGGGCTTCGGCGAAACGAAGGGCAGCGCGATAGAAGGTGCTGGTCTCGTAGTCGAGCGTTGTCTCTTTGGAATTCCGGCGTGACAGGATCGGGATGAGACCGCCGGCCTTGGCGAAGGATCGACGCCCATAATAGAGCTTGAGATCCTCACGATGGCGGGTCATCGCGACATAGGTCAGATGGCGATCTAGCGACAAGGAAGCCAGCACCTTCACCTGGTCCACGGTCGCGCCCTGGCTTTTGTGGATCGTTGTGGCATAACCATGATCCACACTATTGTAGAAGTGTTGTTCAACCGCGACCTGGCGACGACGCTCACCATCACCAATCTCGGCCACGATCCGGCCGGAGGTGGCCTGAACGACCTTACCGAGCATGCCGTTCTTGACGCCGAGCGAGCCTTCGTTCTTCAGGAAGACGATCTGGTCACCGACGGCGAAGTTGCGATTGCCATCCGCAGTTTTGAATACGCATCCTTCATCTACAATCCCGCGCCCGATGAGCCTGACGCGCGCCAATTCGTTCAGCATGCGCACGTCACGGCGAAGATGCGCGAGGATCAGTGAGCTCTTCGCCGAATCGTAATCTCGGCTCCAATCGGAGATCAGGTTGCTGACGGCCTGCGCCTTAAGCTCGGAGCCCATTACCTTGCCATTGGCACCATAAACATCGGCCGCCTTGCCGACATTGCCTCGCGCCAGATCGAGCGAGGCGTCGCGCATCCACTGCTCGCGTTGACGATAGATGGTTTCAAGTTCGGCATAACCGATGCGATCGGCAATCGCCCGGAAGGCCGCACCCGCTTCGATCGGTGGAAGCTGTTCCGGGTCGCCGACAAGGACAAGTTTGGCGCCGGCCCTCGTTGCGGTTTCGATGACGTGCGCCATCTGGCGTGACGAGACCATGCCGGCTTCGTCGAGCACGAAGATCGTCTTATCGTCGAGTTGATTGCGTCCCTGGCTCCAGCGCAGCTCCCAGGCCGACAGCGTGCGCGAGGCGATATTGGCTTCCTTCTCCAAGCCATCCGCCGCTTTGCCGGCAAGTGCTGCTCCAACGACGCGATAGCCGGCCGCTTCCCAAGCCTCGCGCGCGGCCTTCATCATCGTCGTTTTGCCGGCGCCAGCGCGACCGATGACGGCTGCGATGCGTTCGCCGCCAGCGATGTGCTGGATCGCCGTCATCTGCTCCTGAGACAGGCGCGAGTGACGGGCAAAGGTCGCCTTCAGAACCGCGTCCTCAATGCCATGTGACGACCGATAAGACAGCCAGATGGCACGATGGGCCATCTCTGCTTCTAGCCGGATCAACGCGCGCGTCGTGTATTTCGCCGGCGTTCGTAGGCCGGTCGTAAAGTCGATCCGCTCGCGATCGAGCCGAAGCGTTTGCGGGCTTTGCAGGATCCGTGCCAGCAGGCTTTGGAACAGGCGCGCATCGTCGATATAGCGATGCAGGACCTTGGCCACATCGCGTTCGTCGAAGACGCTTTTCTCCCGTGTGATCAGATCAAGCACGATCTCCGGATTGCGCTGGATGCGGTGGGCATTCTCAGCCCTGCGTTCCTCCTGCAGTTCCAGCCGTTCGAGCGAAACGTCCTGGCTTGCCGTCGTCGATTGCCGCTCAATGGCCTTGGTGCCGACGCCAAGATGAATGGTTGGCGTCAGTGCGATGCCCTGCTTTTCGTAAGATCGGCCATCGACGCGGATGTCGAGGCCGGCACGTGCCAGATGGCTATTTTGGCAGGCAAACCAACCGTCACGCAAAACATTGAAGTCGTCGACGCTGCCTGCCCAAAGCTCATACACGATCTTGCCGGCGGCGTTGCGGATCGGATCGCCGTCTGGGTCCAGAAGAGCGACCTTCTTGGCGCCGAAGCCTTCCTCAGTCAGCGGCCGCAGTGTCGTCATCAGATGCACATGCGGATTGCCAGCAGTGTCGTGGAACACCCAGTCCGCAACCATGCTTTTGGCCGTGATATGTCGCTTAACAAACTCTTGGACCAGCGCGATGTTCTGCGCCGCCGTCAGTTCTATCGGCAGGGCAATGGTCAGATCCTTGGCAAGCTGGGCGTCAGTGCGCCTCTCGAAACTCTCGACCTTGTTCCAGAAGGCTTCGGACGCGCCCGAGACCGAGCGGTCGGCGATCATACTCCTGAGCCATTCCGGCGCATCGGGTGGGACAACAAACTCCTCGTGCAACAGGCCCTGTTTTCGGGTGTAGTCGATCGTTCGGGCTTCCCGCTCGTAATCCATCTTGGCGCAATGCCGGTAAGCTGCCGACAGCACCGCGCTGCGGCCGGCGCCGCGGGCAACAATGCTGACAGAGAAATGCGGGACAGCCACGACGACACCAAGCTCCTGAAGAGGAACGAATTCAAAAAAGTTCGTCAGGAGCGGCGGCCCCGCCAGGACGCTCTAAGCAAGTCGTCGCGTCAGCGACGTATAATTGCGCCCTTGGACCCGCTCCTTCGGAACGGCGGGATCGTCTTGCAAAGCGTCGGTTCCGCCGACTGCAGAATAAACGGGAGTGCGCGTCGCACCCTCCCGGTCGATCTTTGTCTGGCGCTTCGCTCACTCCAGACAAGGAAGGGTCTTCCGGAATGAAAAAGCCCTCATCGAAGATCAGGGAAGAAATCGCCCGCCTGCAGGACCAGCTAAGACAGGCGGAAACGCGCGAGGCCGAGCGCATCGGCCGGATCGCGCTGAAGGCTGGTCTTGGCGAAATCGAGATCGACGAGACAGCGTTACAACTAGCCTTCGAGGACATGGCGAAACGGTTTTGCGGAAGGGGCGCCGGATCGAACGGAAAGGCGAGGGGAGGGGCTGGCAGCAAAGCCCCTGCATCGACCGCGCCGATCGCAGCTGGTGCGACTGAGCGCAACGATAGCGAGGCTTGAGCGGATGCAACGCACCATGACAACTCAGGCGCGCAAAAAGGATACGCGCGACAAGATTGAGCTCGGGGGCCTGATCGTCAAGGCAGGCCTTCGATACGAGAAACGCGCACTGCTGCTCGGCGCGCTGATCGACCTCAACCGCCGTCTGAAATCCGACGACAATGAGCGAGCGCGACTAACCGTTATCGGTGCGGAGGCCTTTGGCAATGAGCGCAACTAGGATCGTCGTTGCGATCACGCCCGTTGTCTTGATGGTTGGCGCGACAATCCTCACCACCGGGATGGGGCAGGGGCTTTCAGACTTCGGGAAGAGCGACGCTGCCAAGCTCATGCTCGGTCAGATAGGTCTCGCTTTGCCTTATCTTCTGGCGGCGGTAACAGGCATCATCTTTCTGTTCGCTGCTGCCGGCTCGGTTAACATCCGCTCCGTCGGATGGGGTGTCGTTGCTGGGAGCGGCACCACGATCTTAATCGCGGGCTTACGTGAAACGACACGACTGGCGTCTTTCGCTGGACAGGTGCCCGCAGGTAAATCCATCTTCGCCTATCTCGACCCTGCGACGATGATCGGCGCCGCCGCGCTATTGATGGTCGGATGTTTCGCGCTGCGTGTCGCGCTGATCGGCAATGCCGCCTTCGCGCGTACCGAGCCCAAGCGCATTCGCGGCAAGCGCGCCATGCACGGAGAGGCAGATTGGATGAAACTGGTCGAAGCAGAAAAGCTGTTTCCAGCAGCGGGCGGCATCGTCATTGGCGAACGCTATCGCGTCGACCGCGATAGCGTCGCCGCACATTCGTTCCGCGCCGATCGCTCGGAAACCTGGGGCGCCGGTGGCAAGTCGCCGCTCCTTTGCTTCGATGGCGCGTTCGGATCCTCGCACGGAATTGTCTTTGCCGGTTCCGGCGGCTTCAAGACAACGTCGGTGACGATCCCAACAGCGCTCAAATGGGGTGGGACGCTGATCGTCCTAGATCCCTCAAATGAAGTCGCGCCAATGGTCTCCAAACACCGCGAAGATGTGGGCCGACGCATCAGGATCCTCGATCCCAAACATCCGCAAACAGGCTTCAACGCGTTGGACTGGATCGGCAAATTTGGCGGGACCAAGGAAGAAGATATCGCCGCTGTCGCGTCCTGGATCATGAGCGACAGCGGACGGGCAAGCGGTGTGCGCGACGACTTCTTCCGGGCTTCAGGCCTGCAACTGCTGACCGCGATGATCGCCGATGTGTGCTTGTCCGGGCATACGGACATAGACCACCAGACGCTTCGCCAGGTTCGCGCCAATCTATCAGAACCAGAGCCGAAACTCCGCCAGCGCCTGCAGGACATCTACGACAATTCGGGATCGGACTTTGTGAAAGAGAATGTCGCGGCCTTCGTCAACATGACGCCGGAAACTTTCTCAGGTGTTTATGCCAACGCGATCAAGGAAACGCATTGGCTGTCCTATCCGAACTATGCCGCCCTCGTATCGAGCTCGACCTTTTCGACGGAGGATATCGCCTCTGGCAAGACAGACGTGTTCATCAACGTCGACCTCAAGACGCTTGAAACGCATGCTGGGCTTGCGCGGGTCATCATTGGTTCGTTCTTGAACGCCATCTACAATCGCGATGGGGCCGTGAACGGCCGCGCTCTCTTCCTCCTCGATGAGGTGGCGCGTCTTGGCTACATCAAGATTTTGGAAACCGCCAGGGACGCGGGCCGCAAGTACGGCATTACGTTGACGATGATCTATCAGTCGATCGGTCAGCTCCGCGAGACCTATGGCGGTCGCGATGCGTCGAGCAAGTGGTTTGAAAGTGCAAGCTGGATTTCGTTTGCCGCCATCAACGATCCCGAAACCGCCGATTACATCTCGAAGCGCTGCGGCATGGCTACGGTCGAAATCGATCAGGTCAGCCGTACGTCCCAAGCAAACGGATCGTCACGCACGCGCTCGAGCCAGCTTGCTGCCCGGCCGCTGATCCAGCCGCACGAAGTACTTCTGATGCGCGCCGACGAGCAGATCGTCTTCACCGCTGGCAACGCGCCGTTGAGATGTGGCCGCGCGGTCTGGTTTCGGCGGAAGGACATGAGGTCGGTCGTCGGGACGAACCGGTACCACCGGGAACGGAAGACCTGACCTCGTTGTAAATCCAAAAAGGCGTAGTGAGGCCGCGAGCGACGACAGCTATGCGCTGCATAGTTCACGAAAATGAATCGATAAGCACCGATTGATTCAAAGGTCTCGTTGGACGCCGAAACCCGGTTAGGCGACTCTGCTCGTATGGTCGCCCAACCCTACCATCTTTACATCGAACGCGACGATTCCTCAAAGAACATGGCGCGTTTCTACGCCATGTCGATCGAGCCGACTTTATTCGGGGACGCGTGCCTTGTCCGGCGGTGGGGCCGGATCGGATCGTGCGGCCAGGCTAAGAGGCACCACTTCGATCGTGAACATGATGCGGTGGTGCTGTTTCTGGACCTGCTGCGGCAAAAGCGAAGACGCGGCTATCGCCCAAAGACCGCGGAAGATCGAGCATTCACCAGCAACCAATCAAAATGACGCCGGTTGCCAGCTAACTGCAACCGCGTGCTCGGCGCGGCACCAAAGGTCGACTGACATGCCACTTTGCAGCTCGCCGTGTCCGCGTTGCGGACGGCCATAAGCACCATATGCTCGATAATCGTATGCAGTGCATGCCGGGCGACGAGGTCTGGCTCGTCGGCGAACGCCACGGTCGACTGGCGAGCAAAAATACTATGTGTCGAACCTGCCGGTCGATACGAGCCTCAAGATGCTCGCCGCCACGATCAAAGCGAGATGGATCTGTGAGCAGGCGCATCAGCAGCTCAAGGAGGAACTCGGCCTCGACCATTTCGAAGGCAGGTCCTGGACCGGGGTACACCGACATGCCCTGATGACGATGATCGCCTACGCCTTCCTCCAATCCCGCCGCGTCAAAGCAGCGGGACGGAAAAAAAGAGTCGGGGGACCACCGCCGCAACCGAGCATGCCGGCTATTAGACAAGCCATCCTCGACCTCATCGCACGACCGCCGCCTAGATGAGGCCTCGCAGGCAAAGTGTTACTTATTGGCAGAGCGCGTCAGGGCGGGGTTGGGGGGGGGCGCACACTCTACATCGCAACCATATCAAAACGCTTTTCATCAGCAACAGCTAATATCTATTTACGTCTACATTAGCGTGAGGGCACACGGGGACAATAATCGATACCGACGGTCTCGCCGGCATGTCAAAGGATACTGCCCGTGAACGGATCGCCGCGGCACTCGACAAGGTGCTCCTACATGGCGTCGGCCTGGTGCTCGTCATGTTCGCCAGTGGTCTGATTGCTGCTGCGTTTTTCACAACTGAGCCTGAACGGCAATTGTCATTAGCCGCCAACGCAACTGAGGTATGGACTGACAAGCCCGTGAAGGTGACCCTGCAGAGGAAGAGTTCGAGCGAGTCCCAGCCCGGCCTGTCCGGCAATTGCTCGCCAAAATCCCTCGACACGCGCCGCGGCCATCGTCACTGCAGATGTCGCTGATACAGCGGCAGCTTTCCCGTCCGTGCAGGCCAGCGACCAACCAAAGACGACGGGGGCCGAGACTATTGAGGCCCATGTCGAGTGGTGTTCGTGCTGATACCCTTCTTATCGCCGCGACGACAACAGCTACACTCCCTATAGTGCGGGACGAGGTGAATGCGCCTCGCCATACAGGCCTACCTTAGTGCGGATCATGAGTATTGCTTCGGCCAGTATCGGTCATATCGACTGGAAGACAACACCGACCAACCTTACAATGGCGGCCCTCGTAGGTAATGCCACTGAACGACAGGGTGATACGGCTGCCTGTCAACGGCACCGTCGACTGATCACTTCACCTACCAGCCAGCGGCGGCCGTCAATCTGTGAAGGAAGTGCCCTCGTCGTTCCCAGCTGACCAGTCGCCGATGGGGATGACAAAGATCGGGATTACTCGATAGATCTTGCCCCATCGTTTTGCTGTTGCAGCGGCTTGGATCTCACTTGCGTGAATGTTGGTGAGCGCAATCTTGCCAGTGTCATCGACAACCGCCCATGCCTTAACCGGCTCCGTCTCCATCACCTGCATTTCCTGTGTCGCGGCATAGTGCGTTGAGCTAGATGTTCAGTCCCACGGTGTGATGGTATCAATACTGCCATCATCGACAAGGAAACACTATGGGACAGATACTTCACGGCAGCGCCACGACCACTCACGCGGTCCGAGCTGCAATACAGTGATCGAAAGCTTCGATCCAAGTGCTGAGCGAGCGCCACGGGGTGAACCCCAAGACGGTGATGAAGTGGCAGCAGCGCGATTATGTTCACGACACGCCGATGGGGCCGAAAGATGTTCGATCGACGGTGCTTTCGAAGGAAGAGGAAGCGCTCAGCGTTGCCTTCCGCAGGCATACGCTGCTATCGCTCGATGATTGCCTCTATGCTCTCCAGGCGACAATCCCGCATCTGACCCGATCAAGCCTGCACCGGCTGTTCCAGCGCCACGATATCAGCCGTCTGCCCGCCATGGAGGGCACCAAGGCTCGCCAGAAGTTCAAAGCCTATCCTATCGGCTACTTCCATATAGACATCGCCGAAGTCTGGACCGAGGAGGGCAAGCTCTACATGTTCGTTGCCATCGATCGGGTGAGCAAGTTCGCTTTCGCCGAGCTGCATGAACGCGCCACTAGACGGGTCGCCGCCGACTTCCTGCGCAGGCTGATCGAACTGGTCCCCTACAAAATCCACACCGTGCTCACAGACAACGTCCTAAGAGCGGAAGGAAATGGGGCTGAGGGTCAAAGTCTCTCTGTTCGTCAGCATGCTCTCGCCGCATGACGCTGGTCAAGTTGCGTGGTCGAACCAGGCGGCTTCCACCGGCAAGGGAAAAGGTCTCGTCCATAGCAAACAAAGGGTACGCGTGATGGCGGCCCTCACCGTCCTCAACACGAGCTTCTGATCCAGGTGGAAGACCCGAACATTATCTACAGGGTCATCAAACTGATGCCCTCACGGCCCTAGCTGACAGAGGTCCTTCCACCTGGCACCCGCCCCTCGACGAAGGGCCGGTAATCGGAACCGCCTTTGACGACGGCGTGTACGACGCGCGCCATCTTGGCGGTTATAGCGGTCATCGCCTTGCGGCGCAGATCGGGATTGTCGCGATCTCTTGCAATGTAGCGTTCGAACTTGTGCCGGAAGCCGTTCTCACGCTGACGGATGGCGACCTGCCCGGCGATCCATAGAGTTCGGCGCAGCCGAGCATTGCCGAACTTCGAAAGGCGGGTCTGGCCTCGATATTGGCCTGACTGCTGTGTCGAGAGATCCAAGCCGCAGAATTTGAGAAACTGGCGATGATGGTGGAAGCGGCGAAGGTCTCCGGCTTCGGCGATGATCGTCAGTGCATTAATCGGCCCGATGCCTGGGATCTGCCGCAGGAGCTGGTAATCCTGGCTGTGCCGCAGCAGTTCGTCGGCCTGTGCTTCGATCTCGTTACGTTGACGGATCAGACTGCGCGCTTCGGCAATGACCATGCGGAACATACGAATGGCAGGGGCATCAAGCGGCAACGGCAGTCCGATCGATGTGCGTGCCGTCTCGTAAATATCCATGAGAATCTGTGTCTTGCTGACCTTGCGGCCGACGACATCCCAGGCTGCTTTAACGAACTCCTCCTTCGTCAGGGCCGTGATGCTTGCCGGCGTCGGAAAGGCATCGAGGAAAGCGAAGAACCAATCGCTGCGGCTGTTTCCTCTGAAGCGATCGATCTCGGGGAAATACAGCGGCAGGTAATGCGTCAGGATGCGGTGCTGGATCTCGGTCTTGGCCCTGGCGATCGCCTCATGCGTCTTCGACAGTTCCTGCACGTCGTTGATTCCGGCGCGCAGCGGATCGTGATAGCGCTGCGTCGCTTGGATCCTGAGCATGTGCAGGATCACCTGCGCATCCTTGGGATCGTTCTTGTCCCAGCTGTTGTGCAAGGCCTCCCGGGTTCGGGCGAGCGCCAGTGACGACACCAGCCGGACCTCGAAGCCTGCCTCAGCCAGCCGCCATGCGATAGGGCGATGATAATTGCCCGTCGCTTCGAAGCCACAGACCACCGGTCGATCGTACGCCTGCAGAATCTCGATCAGCCGGTCATGCTCTGCGCGGGTGTTGAGAACCGGCAGCCGGCGACGGCGTTTATGGCCGGGGGCTTCGATCAAGACTTCATTGCGCACCTTGGCGATATCGATCGCTACCAACACCGCATCGGCGGGTATAACATTTGGGCTGGTCATGGTCGGTCTCTCCGGAATGGGTTGTGAACATTCACATTCTAGAGATCCTTCGACTGGCCATGGCCACCTCGACCGGTGCGCGCCTGCAGCGAAAAGCTGCGTGCACCGATGTCTCGGTTGCCTCTCATCATTCCTTCCGTAGGTGCTACGGCATTCACTTCACGGTGCCCGGCGGCGGCAGTTGGAGCGTCCCCGAGATCAAAGCAATGATCGAGCGCAAGGAAATCTTCCGAGCTCATTCTTTCGACTTGGCCTGCGCCGAGAATGACATCGATCACCGAATGACCAAGCCCAACCACCCGTGGACGAATGGTCAGGTCGAGAGGATGAACCGCACCATCAAGGATGCAACGGTGCGGCGCCACTACTACGAGAGCCATAATCGGCTCAAAGACCACCTGGCGACGTTCCTCGGCGCCTACAACTTCGCAAAACGCTTGAAGAGCCTCAGCGGTCTCACCCCCTTCGAGCATTTCTGCAAAATCTGGACAGAACAGCCGCAAAGGTTCAGGCTAAACCCGATCCATCACATGGCGGGACCGAACAGCTAGGTAGAACCTCGATCGAAAACCCATTGAGATTCCAGAAATATCGGCACGCTCTGTAGGCTCGGTGACCGACTTCCGTTCGAACAAGCTTCGAATGATCTTCATGTGTCTGGCCCCTAAGCCGCAGCAGGTGTTTGATCAAAGGCTTTCAGGGCCTCGTTGTAGAGAAGATCGAGCGCCTGTTCCTTAAATCCGGCCATAGGTGGCAGAGGTCAGCATCTGGAAGTTGCGCGGTCGCGGCAAATCCACATCGATTACGGTCCTCACAACTGTCGGCTTGTAACTAAGAACGACCAGCCGATCCGCCAGGAAGATCGCTTCGTCAATTTCCGACGTAACGAACAGGGTCGTCATGCGATGCTCATCGAAGAAACTATACCACGATTGGTTTTGCCACAGGGTCCACCACGAAAAGTAGACAGTCGCGATGGACCCATAGACAGCCGCAACGTTTCAAGCAAATGCGATCGCTAAGGTCATTTCGTGAGTGCACCCGCCTTCTTCGCCGTCCAGGTCGCGATGTAGTCCATCAGTGCTGGCGACAGGCAGTCATAGGGCTCAAGCCCGAGTTCCTTCAGGCGGCCCCGCACGCCGTCCATTTCGGAGGGGTCGACTCCCGCCTCAATGATCGACGAGACGAAGGCGGCGAAGCCCGGTTCGGCCCAGCCCGCTTCCTGGAAGCGCTCGGGATGGATGAAGTCGAGGCCCTTGAAGGCGTGGTCGCGCTCGACCGGACCGTACATGTGCACGCCGCAGGCCTTGCAGGCATGGCGCTGGATCAGTGCCGAAGCATCGACGACAGCAAGCTTGTCGCCGTTCTCCAGCACAGTCACGTTTTCATGCGCGGTGACAGCGACGATCGAGAACTTGGCACCTTCCGGTTTCCAGCACTTGGTGCAGCCACAGGCATGGTTGTGGGCGACCTGGCCCTTGATCGCCACTTTGATCGGTTTGTCGGCGCAGGCGCAGACGAGCGTGCCGCCGGTGAAGCTTGAGCTGCCGGGTTTGACCCCGCCGTCGACTGCCGGATGTATCGAAACTGAAGCCATGTTCTTTTCCTCCTGTTGGTGACGATTCGAGACACGCGCCCCTCACAAAGGGGCGCTAGTAAACGACGACGCTGCGGATGCTTTCGCCTGCATGCATCAGGTCGAAGCCCTTGTTGATGTCTTCGAGCTTGAGCGTATGGGTGATCATCGGGTCGATCAGGATCTTGCCCTCCATGTACCAGTCGACGATCTTCGGCACATCGGTGCGGCCACGCGCGCCGCCAAAGGCAGTGCCCTTCCAGGTCCGGCCGGTGACCAGCTGGAACGGCCGCGTCGCGATCTCCTGGCCGGCACCGGCGACACCGATGACGATGCTCTCGCCCCAGCCGCGATGCGACGCTTCCAGTGCCTGGCGCATCACCTTGACGTTGCCGGTGCAGTCGAAGGTGTAGTCGGCACCGCCGATCTGGTCGGCACCACGCTTGGTCATGTTGACCAGATAAGGAACGATGTCGCCCTCGACCTCCTTCGGGTTGACGAAATGCGTCATGCCGAACTTTTCGCCCCAGGCCTTGCGCTCATTGTTGATGTCGACGCCGATGATCATGTCGGCACCGGCAAGGCGCAGCCCCTGCAGCACGTTGAGGCCGATGCCGCCGAGACCAAAGACGATCGCCGTCGAACCGATCTCGACTTTTGCCGTGTTGATGACCGCCCCGATGCCTGTCGTCACGCCGCAGCCGATGTAGCAGATCTTGTCGAAAGGCGCGTCCGGGTTGACCTTGGCGAGCGCGATCTCGGGCAGCACGGTGAAGTTCGAGAAGGTCGAGCAGCCCATGTAATGGAAGATCTTGTCCTTGCCGATCGAGAACCGGCTGGAGCCATCAGGCATGACGCCTTGCCCCTGCGTCGCGCGGATCGCAGTGCACAGATTGGTCTTGCGGCTGAGGCAGGACGGGCACGAACGGCATTCCGGCGTGTAGAGCGGGATGACGTGGTCGCCCTTCTTGAGCGAGGTCACACCCTTGCCGACATCGATGACGACACCGGCACCCTCATGGCCGAGAATGGCCGGGAAGATGCCTTCGGGATCGGCACCCGACAAAGTGAACTCGTCGGTGTGGCAGATGCCGGTCGCCTTGATCTCGACAAGCACCTCGCCCTCGCGCGGCCCCTCGAGGTCGACCTCCATGATCTCGAGCGGCTTTCCAGCTCCTACGGCGACGGCGGCGCGGGTTTTCATGGATATACTCCGATTATTGTAGTAAAATTATCAGGTTTTGGTAGTTGTAGCTCCAAGATGTTATGAGGCGAATTGATTCATTGTGTTGTGGATGCCGCCTGCCTTGACCGCTGTGTCACCAGCGAAATATTCCTTATGGTCATCGCCAAGGTCGGAGCCGGCCATATTCTGGTGCCTGACGCAGGCAATGGCTTGGCGAATTTCCTGACGCTGGACGTTGGCTACGTATCCTAACATTGCCTGCTCGCCGAAGTATTCTTTGGCGAGATTGTCAGTCGACAATGCCGCAGTGTGATAAGTTGGCAAGGTGATGAGATGATGGAAGATGCCCGCGCGCGCTGCTGAATCGCGCTGGAAGGTTCGGATTTTCTCATCAGCTTCTTGACCAAGTTCCGAACTGTCATATTCCGCGCTCATCAACATCGCGCGGTCATAGCCGGTCAGGTCTTTGCCGGAGGAAAGCCATGCATCAAAGACCTGCTGTCTGAAATTAAGCGTCCAGTTGAAAGACGGCGAGTTGTTATAGACCAATTTCGCATTGGGGATGACTTGGCGGATGCGGTCGACCATGCCGGCGATCTGATCGATATGTGGCTTCTCGGTCTCGATCCAAAGCAGATCTGCACCGTTTTGCAGCGCGTTGACGCAGTCCAGAACGCACCTGTCCTCGCCAGTGCCTTCACGGAACTGGAAGAGGTTCGACCGCAGCCGTTTTGGCCGGAGGACCTTCGAGCCCCGCTTAATGAGGACATCCCCGTTTGAGAAATCGCCTTCCGCAACCTCTTCGCAATCGAGGAAGGAATTGTAGACGTCACCGTCGTCGCCTTCAGCGGCGCTGAATGCGATCTGCTTGGTCAGGCCTGCACCGAGCGAGTCAGTGCGCGCAACAATGATCCCGTCATTGACCCCAAGCTCAAGAAATGCGTAGCGACAAGCGCGGATCTTGGCAACGAAATCCTCGTGCGGAACTGTGACCTTGCCGTCCTGATGCCCGCATTGCTTTTCATCTGATACCTGGTTTTCGATCTGAAGGGCGCACGCACCGGCCTCAATCATCTTCTTGGCCAGAAGGTACGTGGCTTCAGCGTTACCGAAACCGGCATCGATGTCGGCGATTATGGGAACGACATGGGTTTGATAGTTGTCTATCGCATTAAGCGATTGCTGCTCGAGGGAGACGTCTCCACTCTCTCTGGCCCGGTCCGCTTCGCGGAACATCATGCCAAGTTCACGAGCATCAGCTTGGCGCAGAAAAGTGTAAAGCTCGGCGATTAGTGAGGGAACGCTGGTTTTTTCGTGCATGGACTGATCCGGCAGTGGCCCAAACTCCGAGCGGAGCGCTGCAACCATCCAGCCAGACAAATATATATAGCGACGCTCTGTTGTTCCAAAATGCTTCTTGATAGAGATGACCTTTTGCTGACCGATGAAGCCGTGCCAGCAACCGAGAGATTGAGTATACTTGCTAGCGTCCTGATCGTAGGCAGCCATGTCATTACGTATGATTTTTGCTGTGTACTTGGCGATGTCGACGCCGGTGCGAAATCTATTCTGCAGTCGCATCCGAGCTACCGCCTCGGCGGATATGCCCGTCCAGTTTTTGTTGGCGTTAATTGTATTGCTCGCTTCGTCAGTGATAGCGCGGTATGACATTGTCTCTCCAGGTCCGAAAGCGGATTTCATCGCCCAGCTAGCCTCACGAGCCGAGCATGGCCAGACCCCGCAGTGTCACGTTGTAAAACTTTACAAGCCATTGGTGTAATGCTGTAATGATGTAATGGAGAGAAATGGTGTTTACCTTGGTCCGCGGCTGCGGCGCCTTCGCAAGGACCTCGGCCTGACACAGGCGACCATGGCCGCCGACATCGGCATTTCTCCCTCTTACATTGCGTTGATGGAGAGAAATCAGCGCCCGGTGACAGCCGAGGTGCTGATCCGTTTGGCAAGGGCCTACTCGATCGATGTTTCGAGTTTGACGGAAGACAACGGGGCAGGTCTGATAAGTCGGCTACAAGCCGCAATGAGGGATCCGATATTCGCCGATATCGAGGTTTCACCGATTGAACTGGGGGATGTTCTCAGCAACTTTCCAGGTTTCACCGAGGCGATGCTTCGTCTGTATATTGCCTACAAGAGCGATCAGTTTGCCTTGGCTGACCAGCAACAGCTCGCCGTCAGTCCTGCAATGGCAGACGTTGCCCTCGATCCGGTCGCCTCTGTTCGAGCATTTCTGGCTGCGCGGCGGAACTGCTTCCCTGAACTGGATGCGGCTGCAGAAACCACGGCATCGCACATCAACAATGCGGGCGGACTGATAGCTTTTCTCAAACAGCGTCACGGGCTCAACGTCAGACGGTTGCCCCAGGACGTAATGATGGGCTCGGTTAGAAGGCTTGACCGTCATCGGAGAGAGATCCTGCTGGATGATTGTCTTGACCTCGCGAGTCAGAATTTCCAATTGGCCCAGCAGCTTGCCTATCTGGAAGTCGACGGCGAAATTCGGAAAACTGTCGAAGCGGGTAATCTGTCCTCTGAGAACGCCCGCCACTTGGCCCATCGGGCTTTGGCTGGGTATTTTGCAGCTGCAGTGCTTATGCCCTATGCGCAGTTCGCAAATTCTGCCGAAGGCAAGCGATATGATGTGGAGGCAATTGCGCGTCAGTTTAACACAAGCTTCGAGCAAACTTCGCATCGCCTTACCACGCTGCAAAGGACGGGCCAGGAGTGTGTTCCCTTCTTCTTCATCCGTGTGGACGGCGCGGGCAATGTTTCTAAGAGACTGGACAGCGCTAACTTCCCCTTTGCGCGGCATGGGGGGGGATGCCCGTTGTGGAGTTTACATCAGGTATTCACTTCGCCGAGGGTCGTAGTCACGCAGTGGCTGGAACTGCCAGATGGTCAAAGATTCTTCTCGATTGCTCGTACCGTTAGTTCGGGAAGAGGGGCATATCCGACAGCACGCGTAACTCGTGCCGTTGCATTGGTCTGCGAGGCGCACCACGCCGAGCGGATGATTTACAATGATCGAAATAGTCCCCCCCACTTCACCCCGATAGGCATCTCCTGTCGACTCTGCCACAGATCCACCTGCACGTCCCGATCAGCACCACCGATTAGCCGCAGCATATTGGCTGATGACTACAGGCGCACTGAAGCCCCATTCGGCTTCTCCGATTGATAGGTCGATTGGTGAAGCGAAGTCGAAGGATCGATCCCCACCACCCCCACAAGACCAAGTATAAAACCTACGGGGCGCCAGAAAGGAGCGTCGAGTGGTATAGCCAACGCGGTTGGCGCTGCGGAGAAGCATCTGCAGCAAGTTGGGTACTGGCTGACGCACCTTGTCGAGCCGTTCCCAAGGGTCTTCGGTCAGGAAGCGCATCGCAACGTCGAAGTTGCCCCCCAGCATCCGAGCGACAAGAGCTGTGGCAGCGCGTGGGCATAGGTCCCCGCGATCTTGGCGATGTCGTGGGTGCGCACGCGCGTCGCAAGCGGCGACTGTGGCATCGAGCTTCTTGATAGGGTTACGTTCAAAGCCAGGGACTGTCGCAACAATGAGCCACTGTGTCTGGCTGTCAGTCGTCTCTGCGAAGAAATTGCCAGCAAAGGGAAGGCCTTCGAACGGCCGACCGAGGATTCTATGTCGCCGCCAAAGACAAGCGGCGCCTGCGCTTGCCGCTTTTCGTACATCGCAGCGGCCAGCTCTTCTAAATCGTCACCTTCGTAGCGCCCGGACACGATGCAGGTCAGCAAGGGCTCAGTGGAGCCGATCACCCGACCATCGACCCTGCGGACGCCAATGATAGCAACGGGGCCGATCAGGCAGCAGCGAAACGCCTACCGTGAACCTGCGAAACGCCTACCGTGAATCTGTGTCGCAATAATGCACAGGGCCTGTTTTCCTCTGAAAGTACGAGACCGAAAGACTGGAATCCTTACGGTACCAATGACCTCGACGATAAATTCAAGAAAGTTGGCTCTTGATACCCCACGCGGACACAGTCGAAGATGTGCGACTTGCCGTCCCAGGCATCAGCTGAATCCCGCAGAGTTCGCTCGATCACGGATGGGGATTGCGTAGCATGATTCCCATGGAGACGAGGATCATGGCCTGTGAGATATCGATGCGCTGTTCGTACCGCCACCAGGCGTCGCTCCCGGATCATCCATCCGAACGTCCGTTCGACGGCCCAGCGAGCCGCGGCCAGAACCCTAAAGCCTTTCAGGCCCTTGGAGCGGGACGATCACAACGATGAAGTCGAGATCGCAGGTCTCATCTATATGCTTGAGCCCGTGATAGGCCACATGCGCAAACGGAATCCCTAAAATCCGATTATCCAAACAGCTTCTAAGCTACGGGATGGCCGTAGCAAGGGGAGCCGGCGGCCGCCATTCAACGAACACGCGATCGTAAACGGCGGCGCGCGCGAATCAGCATCGCAGGAAGGCGGCGGCGTTGCTTGGGAGGTTGAGGTCGTGCCGGTCACGCGATCAGGGTCCCCGTAGGCCACGAAGAGCGAGCAATCGAACATAGCGCTGCGGATTCCGGGAATTAACCGGACGGGATTCCGATCAAAATCCGGACAGCGTTCCGATCTGAAGCCGGGCAGCATTCCAATCAATTGCCGGACGGTTTTTCCGTCGTAACGATGCCTTTGGGTCAGCAACCTTGGCATGAACCTCCTCGGTATTCACGAGGGGAATTTCATGCCGTCAAAGAGAAGGCTGACCATGCGACACATACGACAGAGATCGAAAATATCGACTTCCGCGCCGCCCGCGGCCTCGACCGCAATCTCTTCATGAAGCTGGCCGGTTGCGACTGGATCCGGCAGCGCCACAGCCTGCTGTTGATCGGTCCGGCCGGCGTCGGAAAGAGCTGGCTTGCCTGCGCGCTGGGACACAAGGCATGCCGCGAGGACCTCTCCGTTGCCTACCATCGCCTCCCCAGGCTCTTTGCCACACTTGCCTTGGCGCGCGGCGACGGTCGCTACCCGAAGGTCCTCAAGGCGCTGGCCAGAACCGACCTGCTTATCCTCGACGACTGGGGCCCGGAGAAGCTCAACGACGAGCAGCGTCGCGATCTCTTGGAAATCATCGAGGACCGATACGAGAAGCGATCCACCATCGTTACCAGCCAGGTGCCCGTCGATCACTGGTACGACATGATCGGCAATCCAACCATTGCCGATGCCATCCTCGACCGGCTCGTACACAACGCCTATCGCATCGAACTCAGCGGCGAGAGCATGCGAAAACAGAAAGCCCTGATCACCGACCAAACAACCCTGGCTTGACCGCGAAACGCGGTTCAGGTCAAAAACACATACGACCCAGGGGCACACCAACTGTCCGGCTTCAGATTGGAATAGCCGTCCGGCATCACCGGAATACGCAATAGCGCGATCACCGATATTGCCATCCACGCCAGCAGTTTGGCTTAGGTCGCTATTCGCCGTACCGGCGCTCCAGCGCGTCGGCAATTCGCTCGCAAAGCAATTCTGAGGTCACGACCGTGAGGTGGAGACGAAGACGAACTCCGTGTGTATCAACTAGGGTAGTGACAATACCGCGGTCAGAGTACTCGGCGAGGTCGAGAACATCGTTGATGATAAAGTCTGGTCTTTCGCGAAGGCTCTTTGGGCGCACCGGGTTCGCCTCCCAAATTGGTGGCTTTCCAGGCATGCCGAGCCGAACACGCTGGAATTCGGCGTAACTCTCTGCAACGGCTTGAGTGTCGAATAAATGCCGAGTTACTTTGCCATTTTCGACGACCTGGACAATCCATTGGCTGTCGACAGTTTTCAGTCGCACGTCATTCGGTTCTCCGGCAACCATCTCCGTCATCCGTTTCAGCAATCAACATGACATTCAAATCCATCTTCTGACAGCACGTCGTCGCTACACGACGGCAATCCTTCGAGTCAGTCAGATTCGACGGTCTAGATAACGCCGGTGACCATGGCGACGCATGCAACAGCAACAAGGGCCCTGCACCAGGGTTTCGCCACGCGGAGCGGGGCGAAGAAGCCAACCAGCGCCATGGCTGCGGCAACCATGGCCCTAAAGCCAAGCGCGACTGCGGTTCCGCGTATAGATCGACAGGCCGATGCTAAGCTCGACAAAGGGTTACCGGGGTGCCCGCGAAACCGACGGCGCCGCCAAAGGCCATACCGAAACGAGGTAGCGGCACCAGTGCCCGCCCGTCCAACTGGGCGGCGAACAGACCGACCATGACCCTGGCGAGCATATGGTCGACCCCGCCGCGAGCACGGCCATATCGGTCAATGCGGTAATCGGAGTTCTTTTCATCTTTATTCTCCTTGCATTCGCGTTGTCGTCTTTGATCATGACCGTCGCCTCTTCTTTCGGCGTGGTGTCGGCGGCCGGAGAGCGCAAACAGGCGTTCGACAAGGGCTCGCGCCGTTGAGGGATTAACTGGTTCGATTAAATGTCTGAATCCGTCCATACGTTCTTGAACGAATGCCAATTCTGCCGTGGGTTCCGGAAGCCCTTGACCCGCGGATGATAGCAGACTGAACCGCGCCGCAAAGTCAGCATCGGGAGGACTGGCAGTTCATTCATGATCAATGAATGCGCATCCCGATACAGTCGGCAACGTTGCTTGTCGTTTGTGGTTTGTCGTGCTTCGTCCAGCAGCCGATCTACATCTGGATTGGAGTAATATCCCGCATTAAAGCCCCGTGGCGAGCTGTTCATAGAATGCAACACCTGCTGTAACCACATATCACATGACATTCCCCAGCTCATCTGTGACATACCTGCGCCCTCCGGCAAACCAGATCGCCACTCGTTGCAGTAGGAAACCCAGTCTTCTGTCCGGACGATCTCGGCTCGCAGCCCGACCGCCTCGAGATTTTCCGCCAGATGCTCGCAGATCCGGACGGGCACGAGCTGACCGGATCCGGCGTTGGCCGTCACAATGCGCAATCGCCACTCCGTAGGGACGCCGGCTTCCGTCAACAGCTGCCGAGCACGATTGGGATCGTATTGGTAGGGGAAACTGTACTCCTCGTCGAAGGCCGGTGAAGCTGGCGGCAGCATTCCAGACGCGACAGCTGTGTGTCCGCGGAAAATGTCGTGGCTTAGCCTGTCGCGGTCGACCGCATGCGCGATCGCATGACGCACTCGGATGTCGCTCAGGACCGGATCCCGCATGTTGAAAATGAAATACCAGACATAAGGCGCCTGGCCTTCGAGGACGACGAAGCCGCGCCGCACCAATTCGTCGAGATCGCTCCCCTCAAGGCCATAGGCGAGATCCGCTTCACCATCTACCAACGCCCGATAGCGATCTTCAAGGTTTGGATACGGCTTGAACTCAATGGCCTTGAGTTTGGCGCGCCCACCCCAGTAATCCTCGTTCCGACGTAGCCGAACGCCACTGCCAAATGGCGTCGAAAAGCGACTGTCGAAACGAAATGGACCTGTGCCCGGTGCGTGGTCCGCGATGCCTGAACTACCAAGCTTTGTCAGGGCCTCTGGGCTGATGAAGACATGAGCGCCCGGTGCATCCTCCTGCGTCATGTAGCGGAGGAACTCGGGAAAGGGCTCCTTCAGGGTGAGCAGGATCGCCAGCGGCCCTACCACCTCCACAGACTTGAGCGTTTCGAGACCGATCCGGTTGTAATCCGCTGCTAAAGGCGAATATTGCGGCGCATCAGGTTTCCACATTCGCTCTATATTAAACCGCACGGCCTCCGCATCGAACCGAGTTCCATCATGAAACCTCACATCCTCTCGCAATCGAAACAGATACTGAAGTCCGTCGTCGGAGATATCAACCGAAGTGGCAAGCGCGGGTACAAGCCGCGTCGGACTGGCTACTTCATCCTCCAGATCGTCCTCATATAGGCTCTCGAATATCTGCTGGACAACTCTACCTGTATTCCAACCTCCAAACGAGGCCGGCGGATCGATCGCATCTACCTCCCAGTCAAGGGCGACGCGAAGTACAGAGTCGTTGGCGCGTTGAGATGTAATCATAATGCTTCCTTCGGGTTAATTTGAAAATTTGGATCGCTCAACTCGGACCCGCAGGCCAAAACCTGGTCGGCGATTTTGGTCATCGATGCGCGGCCTTCAAGAGACCAGCGCCGGATGCATTGATACGCATTTTCCTCGCTGATCGATCGCTCCGCGGCGAGATGCCGGACCGCGTTGTTCACGACCCGACGCGACCGCAAGGTCTCTTCCAGCTTCGCGATCTTACTGTTCTGCCGCTGTTCGAACCGGGAACGGGAACTAGCAATCGCCAACGTTGACAATATACCGAAAGCGCGGATGGGTTTGCCGATGATGGCCTGCACGTCCGCTTCAAGAAGTTCGCGGACGATCGTGGGGCTCTCATATTCGACGATGCCAATGAGGGTCCCATCGCGACCTCCCGTCAGCGCGCTCATATCGAGCGATGGGTGGCCGCCGAAGATGCAGAAGACGACATCGGCATGAGCCGGCCAACGATCAGGAGCTGGCCACAAGGTGTCGACTTGGCATCCGATCCGCTTCAAATGTCGGACAAGTTCATCACAGGCCGAATCCGGCGGATGGATCACACACGCCCGAAGTTTTCGCAATTCCCGGATCAACGCCTCACCGGACATTGTCCATTTCCTCCTGTCCGTGATCCCGGTCGATGCGGCCGAGGCCCACATAGTTCACAAGGTAAGGGTCCGGTTTCATCGATTTCTTGAATTCGGCTACGACCTCAAATTTCCGCCCAGCTACCGTCTTGCCAATTCTCGGCCAGAGATAAGTATGGCTGTTGTCCGGATCCACCATGACAACGCCTTGGGGAGCGGAGACCTCGAGACCCAGTACCTGCGCGCGAAGCCATTCCGGGTCTAGCGTCCCAGCTCGTTCCAGCGCCCGAGCAAAGAGTAGCACGGTAAAATATGCAGCCTCCGCACATGCATCGGCCGGGCGCTTGGCACCAAAACGTTGGTGATAATTGGCGACAAAACTGTTATTTCGCGGCGATTGGACCGTTTCAAAGTAAGGCGCGGAGACGATATGGCCCGGCCGGGGCTCGAACCACATTTCCTGAAGGTGCGCCTCGTTAGTCGTAAGAGAGGCGATCGGCATAACGGCTGGATCGAGTTTCTCGACCGCGTAGGCATCGTAAAGTGCTGCTATTCCCGGCCCCACCACCGTCGAGAAGATTACATCGGCACCGAGCAATCGCGCTTCCTTGATCGCATCCAGAAAGGCATCCCTTTGAGCGCCGAACGGCAGATAATATTCGCCGACGATGTTGCCGCCGATTTCAGAAAGAAGATCGCGCATGATCCTGTTGGATTCGCGCGGGAAGAGATAGTCCGTGCCGACGCACATCAGCTTTCGTCCGTAGCGTGGGAATAGATATTCAGCGAGCGGAAGGTGCAGCTGGTTCGGAGCGGGGCCGGTGTAGATGACGTTCGAGGAATATTCGAACCCCTCGTAGCCGATCGAGTACCATAGCAAGCCTCCGCGATGCTCGACGACCGGAACCACCGCCTTTCGGCTGTAGGACGCCGAACAGCCGAATATGTTAGTCACGCCGCGGTCCATTAAAAGCGAACTGGCGAGCTGGGTGTAGCGCTGCGGATCGGACGCCGGATCAAGGATCAAGGGAGAAATCGGCTTACCCAGCACGCCGCCTGCGTCATTTATCTCCGAAATTGCGAGCAAGGTCCCTTGCAGCTGGGAAATCTCTGCAATTGCCGTGATTCCGCTTCTCGAGTATAGCACACCCACCGGCCATGTACCCTCCGAACGATAGGACTCATGCAGTGCGCCAATGCCGGACATCCTCGTGCCTTCCTGCTATGTTGCAAACAGACGCAGTGGATTACGTTGAAGCTGCAGCATCGCAATTTCCAATTCGAGCGTGGTCGAACTCATGTCGTCCAGATCCAAGGCCAGGGCCTTTTCTGCAGCCTGAACAATGATCGGGACACATTGGCAGAGATGAACCTGCGCTTCGGCCGATCCCATCCGGCCGAGCCGTACGGCTGCCGAAAAGAGACCGCTTGCCGTGCCGCGCAACTCCGCCAGGAGCGTGTTCTCAATGCCCATTCCCCGGGAGGCCGACACCGCTGCTGCCACGACGGCGAGATTTCCGGCCTCGCGCAGTTGCACTTCATGGCAGAATGAACCCAGCACTTGGTGCGGCCAGACCTGAAGGGCAAGTTTCGCCAGCTGGCGACCACACGAGGTCGATGCGTTCCGGGCCGGAACCGACAACTTTGTGGCCAGAAGACGCTCATCTACATAATGCAATTGGTCGAGATCGCCGACCGAAAACATCCGATGTGCGTGAGCGGCAGCAACGGCGTCGCAGCGACCCGCGCCGTGGAGCAGGACCGCTTTCACGACTTCCGCGATTTGAGCTGAATTCTTAGGAAGCTCCTCTAGAATGCCTTCCAATCCGCTGGAGTGAACATAACGCCCGATCGGCAGCGAACTATCAGCCAACTGAAGGGCCATTAGAAAACTCGCGTCTATCGCCCTTCCCGCCAACGTTTCATTCATGAGCGTGCTCCGTTTTAAAAAGGGGACGGGAGGCGCCCAGCCGGACGTAGTCGAAACGCAACGACAGTTCGCCAAGTTTGAGATCTCGAACCGTCTTCGTCATGAGGTCCTCACTCGACAGCATCGGCACGTGGATGGAGCAGGCGTTCACCTCGACCGGTACATGCTGGTTGCCGAATGCGTGGCCGATGAGCGCAGCCTGCCGAATAATATCCGGAACCGAGTTGGTTTGGCTGAGGTCGACAACGAGGGCGAGTTCCTCCGGCCTGCACACGACCACCGTGTGTTCTTCGTTGTTAAATAGAACCGCGCCGTGAAAAAGGTACTGGCTATGCTGCATCGATACCGCAAAATCGAGACCGCGCTTTGTGCGCTGCCGAAGCCGCCGCTTGCCGGCCTCAGTCCAAGAAATGTCGATAAAATCCAATGTGGCGGCGCTGTGAACCACGTCGTCCAAGGCGCCAACTATTCCATTCGAGACAAGCATGGGACCTATTTCCTCCTAGACGGCGCTGGCGCCCCAATCATCTGCATTCGAATCCGTGACCATGCGTCGTCGATGAGCCGCGTCGTTGTTGATGACGACAGGGCGAGCACGCGCACGATGATGCCGACAGCCCCGGGCAGGGCCCCTACACCCAATCGAAAATCTTCGCCCGTCATGTCGAGGGACGAAGCAGCATCGTAAACGCCCTTTGCGTTGCCGCCTGGAACGAGTGCCAGCAGCGTTCCCGAATAGAGAAAAGTGCCGAGAACGCCTCTCATATTGATCGGAATCGTCGTCGGCTCCATGAGCATGCGCTCTGTGAAGAGCGTGCTTCCGTCGACGCTAATCCGAGTTGCAAGTTTGAGGCGGGTGAAAGCGAAAATCTCGCCGCGGGCCAACCGGCCCGGCGCGATGATTTCACTCGCAATGAGCATGGACCCCCGATCGATATCTATCGTCGTCTCTTGGTCGTAGGAGGATTGCGCCTGCGGTATGATCTGGTCCGGCAGGTATTCAATGTACGACCCCTGCTTTGCCTCCAAATGCACCTTTTGATACGCTGATCCGTCGAGCATCCGGTGCAGCTTTGTCGCAGACGTGCTCGTGACATGAAGTTTTCCGCCGTTCCGCGCAACAATCCGCAGTTCCAGCTTGTCACCGCTAAACACTGCACCCGAGGGATTCAGTACATAGACGAAAGCCATGCCAGGCTGACTTTCGTCCAGAAAAAGGGGGGTGGTGAAATGCAAGGGAAACCTTTGAACCCGCTGCATGAGGTGTGTTTTCCCCAGGCAGTCAGCCGCAAACTCCAGGTTAAGAAGGCCAGACGAGTGCGTCATACTTGGTCACTTTTCCGCACAGCTGAACAAGGCATCCCTTTTTATGGTCGCAAAGACCTCTGCTGCACCCTCCGGCGAACGCAAATTCGTGTAAATGGTAGCCTTTTGAGGGCGGTTGACCAGAACGTCGTGACGGATACGGTCCAGGTCAGCGCCCACATGCGGAGCGAGGTCAATCTTGTTGACAACGAGAAGATCAGCTTGAAGCATTCCAAGTCCCCGTTTGCGGGGGATGTCATCACCGGCGGCGCAGTCAATCACGAAGATCCAATAGTCAACGAGTTCCGAGGAGAATGTCGCCGCCAAATTATCTCCACCGCTCTCAATCAGGATGAGATCGAGCGGATTGTCGCGCTCCAGCGCGTCAGCAGCCTGTATGTTCACCGAAGGATCCTCGCGGATCGCGGTATGAGGGCACGCTCCGGTTTCTACGCCGATGACCAGAGTCTCTTCTATGAGGCCGCTCGCCTTGACCCGGATGGCGTCCTCCAGAGTCACGAGATCATTGGTGATAACCGCGGGTTTCAATCCCGCCTCATGGATAAGAGGCAGGAGGCGCTCAATTAATCTCGTCTTACCGGAGCCCACCGGACCACCGATGCCGATACGAATGGCCTTAGCGGACATGAAATTCTCCTATTTCAACGTATAAAGGGCGCCCAGCGGCACCTTGCTGGACGGAAGCGACGTGCAATGCTCCCCGTCGACTTCCACTCTGTATGTTTCCGGATCCACCGTTACTTTGGGAACCTTGTCGTTCCAAAGCATGTCTTGCTTGGAGAGTTTTCGTGTTCCAGACACGGGCACGCAACACGCTCGCAATTCCAGCTTTCCAGCGACGTCGCGGTCGATGGCCATTTGGGACATGAAGCGCAACGAAAGTGACGGAGCAGCGCGTCCGAACCAGCCCCATTGCGGCCGGTAGCGCAGGGGCTCGCAGCAGTAGAGAGAGGCGTTCGCTTCGCCCATCACGGCCATCACCGGGAAGCCTGACTTGAAAACGGCCTCCGGCTTGACGCCAAACATCCCAGGTTTCCATAGCACGAGATCGGCCAGCTTGCCCGGCTCGAGCGAGCCGACATATTTCTCTACGCCGAACATGCGTGCCGGATTGATGGTGTATTTGGCGATGAACCGCTTAATTCGAGTGTTGTCATTGTCGCGACCGGCGTCTTCGGCGAGTGCGCCACGCTGCGCCTTCATGCATGACGCGGTCTGCCAGGTACGACTGATAGTTTCGGCAATGCGACCCATCCCCTGGGAGTCCGATCCTATAGCGCTAATGGCGCCGATGTCGTGCAGCACACCTTCGGCCGAAATGGTCTCATGGCGGATCCGGGATTCGGCAAAGGCGATATCCTCCGGCAGTCTTGGATTGAGATGATGGCTGACCATTGCCATGTCGAAATGCTCGTCGAACGTATTAACCGAGTAAGGATTGGTCGGATTGGTCGACGAAGGCAGGACGTTCCCGTACCCACACACCTTGATAATGTCTGGGGCATGGCCCCCGCCGGCGCCTTCGACGTGGTAGGCGTGAATGGTACGGCCGTCGATTGCCTTCAAGGTTCGCTCGAGAAACCCAAACTCATTCAGCGTGTCGGTGTGCAATTGGATTTGCACGTCCGCCTCGTCAGCAGCCACCAGTGCTGAATGGATCGCGGCAGTTGTGGCACCCCAATCCTCATGAATTTTTAGCCCTGCGGCGCCTGCCTCGAGCTGCTCGATCAGGGGCTTATGATTATCCGAGGCCGCCTTTCCCAAAAAGCCGAAATTGAGCGGGAACGCTTCTGCTGCCTGAAGCATGTGTCCGAGGTTCACTGTGCCGGTGGAGGCGATCGGAACGGTGGTGGCCCCAAGACCACCGCCGAACAGGGTAGTGATGCCACTGGCCAGGGCCTCTTCGCACTGGCCCGGATCGATGAAATGGACGTGGCAGTCTAGGCCACCGGCCGTAACGATCAGGCCCTCCGCTGCGCGAACGTCGGTGTTGGTACCGACGATCAGTTTAGGGTCCACCCCGTCCATGATCCGGGGGTCGCCAGCCTTGCCGATCCCGGCGATCAGGCCATCCTTGATCCCTATATCGGCCTTGATGATGCCGAGGACCGGATCGATGATTGTGGCATTCGTTATCACCAGATCGAGCGCACCGTCTGCCGCAGTGATATGGCCATGACAGCCGGTGCCCACTCTAAGGGTTTTTCCCGCCCCGAAGACGAGTTCGTCACCCGGAACAAGCAGATCCCGCTCGACCTCCGCCCAGAGACACGTGTCCCCGAGACGGACCCGGTCTCCCGTCGTCGGCCCATACAGCTCGACATATTGACGTCGCGACAGCACCTTAGCCATGGTGAGCTCCCCTGAATCCTTCGGCTGCTGCTCGTGTAACCGCCCTGCGCTTGACTTCCGGGTTGTCCAGGTCACCTTCGGTCAGGTTGTTAAGCCCCTCGACCCGCCTTTCGCCACCGATGGCGACAAGGTCGACGGTTTTTTCATCCCCTGGCTCAAATCGGACCGTGGTTCCCGCTGGTATGTCGAGACGGAAGCCGAACGCTGCGGCCCGGTCAAAATCCAGCTCGGCGTTCACCTCAAAGAAGTGGAAATGAGAGCCGATCTGAACGGGGCGGTCGCCAAAGTTGCGAACTATCACACGCGTCGTCGCACGACCAACATTGATCTCTATCCCTTCTTTCGCCAGGCGATAGCCGCCTGGCTTGTCCTCTTCCTCGCTTTCATGGGGCCGACCGAGGGGATCGTGGACACAAACGAGCTTTTGACCGTCCGGAAACATCGGCTCGACCATCAACATTTCCAGAAGCGGCACGACGCCCGGCTGAACTTCCTCAGGCTGCAATACGGTGCGGCCCAAAGCCATCAATTCTGAGACCGAGCTCCCGCGTCTGGCCCCTTCGTGGATCGCATCGGCTATTACTGCTCTGGCCTCCGGCAAGTTCAGCCGTATGCCTTCTGCGCGGCGGCGCTGAGCCATCCTGGCCGCTGTGAAAACAAGAAGTCTGTCGCGTTCCCTGTTGGTCAGATACACGAGATGCCCTCGCCCATTTTGAAGTCGTTTCAGGATGATCAGAGGCTTATGTGGGCCGCGATCTTGTCATGCGTATCCGGGTCACGCGTGTTTCCGAACCCCGATATTTCGCCCTTGTCCAGGAGAACGTATCTATCAGAAACGGCACGGGTGAACGGAATGTTCTGTTCAACCAAAAGAACGCCGAGCCCAGAACGATCCCTCTCCCTCTTGATGATTTCCACCAGGTTGGTGATAACTGACGGCTGCATGCCTTCGGTTATCTCATCGATCAGGAGCACCTTGGCGCCGACGGAGAGGGAGCGTGCGATCAAGAGCATTTTCTGTTCGCCGCCACTGAGCGTGCCGGCTTTTTGCTGCAACCGCTTGAGGAGGAACGGGAAGCAACGGCGGATCGTAACCTCCGCCTCGTTCCAGCTAACCGTGCCACGCAGCGCCAAGCGAATGTTTTCCTCGACCGTAAGGTCCTGAAATAACGCCTTTTCCTGCGGTACATAAGCCACGCCAAGCCTAGCAATCTGATGGGGACGACTTTCGCTGATTGCATGCTGCGCCATCGATACGGAGCCTGAAAACTTCGGCAAATACCCCATGATCGACTTGAGCAGCGTACTCTTGCCCATACCGTTCTTGCCCACCACGGCGACGATTTCGCCGTGGGCGATCTTCAAATCCAGGTTCCGTATTACGGTAGCCTGTCCATATCCGCTGCTGAGACCATTCACAGCGAGCACTGCTTCTGTCATGAGTTCATCCTCTCAGTGCCCCGAACCAGCATAGACCGACTTAACGAGTTCGGAATTCACGACCTCATCAACCGACCCGTTAAGAACAATCCGACCTTGATGTAGAACGATGACTCGCGAAGAAATTTCGCGGACGAAGTCTAGATCGTGCTCCACGAGCAGAATGCACAGTTGCTCCGCTTTGGTCAGTTCCACCAGGATCGTTCCGATCAGCGTGCGCTCGGCTTTTGTGAGACCAGCCGTGGGTTCGTCCAAGAGGATCACCTTGGGCTCGAGAGCCAACACCATTGCCAATTCGAGCGCCTGCTTTTTTCCGTGCGACAGCACTTGTGCGGGCAAATGCAGCTCGGTGTGAAGACCGGTGGCCCTGACAACGTGCATGGCAGAAGGCGGCAGGCTGCAGACACCGGATTTCTGCCATTTGGACAAAGGATCTAGGCGCGCCCGAGCAATCTGGAGGCACTCACCTACCGTCAAGGTGTCGAAAACGTTGGCCATTTGGAACTTGCGGCCCACACCGAGACCTACGCACTGTTCAGGCGGACGTTGGCCGATGTCCTGGCCAGCGACTGAAATCGTGCCACCGCTACGCTTTGAGCCGTCGGCGATGCAGGTCATGAGGGTCGTCTTGCCGGCACCGTTTGGCCCCACGAGACTAACGATCTCGCCATAGGTGGCTTCGAAATCGATGCCGGACAGAACTTCCAGACTACCATATCGCTTTTCCACCCCGCTCACTAAAAGCGCGGGTCCGCTGGACGCGGCCGCAATGATGTTGCGCTCGCTCCTGCTTGCCTTGTGCAGCTGGAGCTGGGCGTATTGCTGAGGCTGCGCTTTTCCGGTGCGAACGCGTAACCAGTTGGCGGCGTGCGAAACCAAGGGCAGGATACCGCGCGGGAGGGCGACGATGACCGAAACAAAGACTATTCCGATGACAAGCTTCCACACGAAGGGAAAATCGCCCTGCAGCTGCGCACTGGCATAGTCGATAATAATCGTTCCGATCACTGGGCCAAACAGCGTACCACGCCCGCCCAATGCAACCCAGATCAGAAGCTCGGTTCCGAACGTGAAGCCAGCGATTTCGGGGGCGACCACCATCGTGTAGTTAGCGTACATCCAGCCTGCAATCCCGCCGATTGCTGCACAGATCAGAAAGATCACTGCCTTAATGTTTGAGGTGTTTAAGCCGAGATATTTGCAACGTTGCTCATTTTCCCGGATCGCGATCAGAAGCCGCCCGGCGTCGCTGCGCGTGTACATCCAAGCCGCGGACGTCAGTACGACCAGCCAGACTCCGACAGCCCAGAACCACGCCTCAGAGCTGAGCGGGATTGTTTCGAAGCCGGTCAGGCCGCTGCTTGAGCCCGTGTAGGTTCCGCCGGAAAATAGAACCTGCGTGACGATGATCGGCAGGACGAGGGTGATCACGGACGCATAGAGCGACGAAGCGCCATGCCAGAAGGCAAGGAATGCCACCAACCCGGCGAGGGCGACTGCGACTGCGATGCCGATCAAGACGGCGGCCAAGGCATGTCCGGCCGAAAAGCCGCCATAAGTAAAGACCAATGCCGTTGCGTAGGCGCCGGCCGCGAAGAATGCCGACTGACCGAAGGTCAGAACTCCGAGGTAGCCCCACAGAATGTCGACCGAGAGCGCGATTGATGCATAAATCATCGACCTTACGAGTACGTTCACGGAATAGGCATCCATGAAGAAGGGCGCGGCGCCAACCCCGATCAGACAGATCGCGGCGATGACCACCATCCTTGTTAGCGGGGCGATCTGCGGTCGTTGAATGGAAGCGCTTCCATATTCCTTCACGTTTGCGTCACTCATAAGAAAACCCCTGCGGACGGATGCGAAGTATGACAGCGGCCAGCGCAGCAATCGTCATGCCGCCGAGGACCGAACCGAAATAATTACTCACGATGACTTGGGCGCCCCCCAGGACAACGCTCGCGACAGCCAGGCTATAGAGGGAGGAGCCCGAAACGAGCACGAGCATGAAAGCGCTGATCAGCCAGGCAACGCCCATGTTTGGATCGACGCTGGACAGTGGAGTTATCAGAGCTCCGGCCACCGCCGCCAAACCGGAGCCGAGCGTAAATGTGATGGAGCGAACCAAGCCGCTGTTGATGCCGAGCCCGCGCGCGAGGTCCTCGTTCATGATGACCGCGCGTGTGGAGAGGCCCAGTGAGGTGCCCCGAAGGGCCATCGTCAAGCCGACGCCGAGCAGCAGCGCAACGGCTGTCAGGATCAACCGATAGGTTGAGTAAGGCTCACCCAAGATACTGATCACGCCTCTGATCGGAGGCTCAGCGAAATGGACACCGCGATCGAAGACCAGGGTGATAACCTGCCCAATGATAATGCTCAGGCCCCACGTCGCCAGAATGGCATCGAGGGGGCGATCATAGAGCGAGCGCACGACGACACGTTCCATGCCGAGACCGACAATTCCGCCGAAAATCGCCGCAAGGGGTATACCGATCCAAGGATTCATCCCCATCGCGGTGGCGATGACGGCGGCATAGCCCCCGAGCGTCATCAATCCGCCGTGTGCGAAGTTTATGAGCTTCATGACGCCGAACACAAGCAGCAATCCCGAAGATACGATGTATAAGATTGCTGCAGTCGTTATGATATCAAGTAGTACCGGAACCATCTAAGTCTCCGAGGTTTCCTCTGTAGCGAGCTGTATTGAACTTCCGAGTGATCGATGACGAAAGACGGGTTCGTACATCGCCGCGTCTGAGGGTCAACACAGCATCGCCATATTTGGTCAGCAGAGTCAGACGGCGGAAAGCGCCGCCTGTCCGGTCACAGATTGGGGCACTGCTCGCCCGGATCTACATTGGGATAGGACTTGATGATGGTTGTGTCGCCCTTTGCATCGACCTGCGCGAGATACATCGTCAGCGGAGCATGACGCTGTTTTGACATCAGCACCGAACCGCGAGGGCCGTCGAAAGTCACTTCGCTTAGCGCCTTTACGACCGCATCCGTATCCGTTGTCCCGGCCTTCTTGACCGCCAAGGCGTAGAGATGCACGGCATCGTATTGCGGCACGGACAGCTCATTCGGCGTTTCAGTCTTTTCCCCGAATTTGGCTTTCAGCGCTTTCAAGAACCGGGCGTTTTTCTCCGAGGCGATACCGGTGTAGTAGGTACCGCCGAGATAGATCCCCTCGGCATCAGGCCCAAGGGTCTTTGCCGTACCTTCATCAAGCGCGTAATTACCGTATTTGGCAGTGATGCCTGCCGATCGCAATTGCTTCGTGAAGGTGACGTTCGGCGCACCAGCGGCTGTGGAAGTAATGATAGCGTCCGGGTTGGTCGCGCGGATCTTACTGACGATTGCCGTCCAATCCGTAGCATCCATCGGATTGTATTCTTCTCCTACAACGATTCCGCCCTTCTCGGCGATGTACTTGTTAGTATCGCCAAGAAGACCCCGACCGAACGCGTAGTCGCTGCCAACCAAGAAAAATTTCTTCGCGCCATGATCCGACATGAAATAATCAACCATGAGGGAAACCATCTGTTGTGGCACCCAGGCGTTGATGTGCTGATACTTGTTGCAGGAGGCGCCTTCATAGAAGGAGGTGTAGATGTACGGAATCTGCCCCCGCGTGATGATCGGCAGGCCGGCGTTGCGAGCCGCCGTCGTTTCCATTGCCACGATGGCGTCGACTTCCTTTTGAAAGACAAGGGAATCGTAGGCCTTCTGAGCCCCGGCGGCGCCGGACGCATCGTCGGCGACTTCAATGACGAGCTTTCTGTTCAGCAACCCGCCCGCCTCATTGATTTCGGAGACAGCGAGTTCGGTCGCCTGAATCACGGACGGTGCCACGACGCTGTTTGCCCCGCTTAGGCCAACGGGAATCCCCAACACGATCGGTTCCTCTTCCGCAACTGCGGTCCCGGTCCACAGGACAGTTACGGCAAGCAACACGGAAATCTTCTGCATTGTTGTTTTCATTTGCGTTCCCCTTGTTTTTGTTGACTGCTCAAAGTGCCAGCTGACACCGGTTCCGTTGAGCAAACGGCAGCCGTCGGCTTCGCGAAAAGATGTCGGCAATTTTGAGATAAAGGTGGACCACAATTGCTAGCCGGCAGGATTTATCCTGAGGGGCAGAACGTGGTACCAAAAGGTGACTATCCCGCCACCTGAATGAATGGTTGCACAGATGCAAAGCGACGTCAATATTAAAAGACGGTTAGGCGTCGTTATCAGGATTCATGCTAAGTTGGTTCTTCCGGTCGACAATGACAAATCGAAGGTCGTTACCGGTCCTGATCCCAGGGCGCGCCTCGCCCTGTTGATCAAGCTCGGCTTG
Source organism: Aminobacter sp. SR38 (assembly GCF_014843375.1). NCBI lineage: Bacteria > Pseudomonadati > Pseudomonadota > Alphaproteobacteria > Hyphomicrobiales > Phyllobacteriaceae > Aminobacter > Aminobacter sp. SR38. The sequence goes on along the minus strand of NZ_CP062115.1, from coordinate 51,432 downwards.
CCGCGCGCGAACGCTACCTGGCAGCCGTCTGGAGGCTTATTGTTTCGTATCCATGACAAACAGCGCCACCGCCATTGCCCGATTGCGGACGCCGAGCTTGTCATACAGATTCTTCAGATGGTACTTGACTGTGTTCTCCGAAATACCGGTCCTGGTGGCAATCTGCAAATTGGTCCAGCCATTGGCGAGCACAGCGAGCAATTCCAATTCGCGCGGCGTCAGGCGTGATAAGGGCGTCTCATTGATTTTGGAGACCTCTATAAAGGGAATGCAAATACGGCCGTTTGCGACCGCAGCAAGCGTGCCGAACAGAACGCTGGGATCATCGAACTGATAGCAGAAGCCGTGCGCGCCAAGGCGTACGCACTGCTTCAGAATGCCTGGGTCATGATCGTTGCTGAAAATAACCACGCGCAACGCGAGCTGCCGGCGATGAAGCTCGGTTAACAGTTCGGAGGCGTTCATGTCGGATAGTTTCCAGCCCACGATTGCCACGTCGAAGGCCGTCTTCGTTTCTTCCACGGCCTCCAGAAACGCCTTACCGCTATTGATGCCGGCAGCGAAGTCGAAACGTTCGTCGCGGCTGATCATGTCGCGCAACGCTGCGATAACCAGCTGATTTCGCTCTACAATCAGTAGCCTTGGGCGGTATCGGCTTCGTTCTGAGGCCTCCATGCACCGGTCAACTGTAAGCGTCGAAGTCAAACGCCTGACCTGCCGCGCGGAAGGCCGAGGTGACCGTATTGGCCATCAAAAGGGCGATCGTCATCGGGCCGACGCCGCCCGGCACCGGGGTGATGGCGCCAGCCTGTTCTGCCGCACTGGCGTAGTCGACGTCGCCGACAAGCCTGGACTTGCCGTTGGCGCCGCCGTCGAGGCGGTTGATACCAACGTCGATGACGGTGGCTCCCGGCTTGACCCAGTCGCCCTTGATCATTTCAGGACGCCCGACCGCGGCCACCAGGATGTCAGCGCTGCGGCAAAGGGCCGGCAGGTCCTTGGTGCGGCTGTGGGCGATGGTGACGGTGGCGTTGGCGTTGAGCAGAAGGTTGGCCATCGGCTTGCCGACGATGTTGGAGCGGCCGACGACAACCGCGCTGAGGCCCGACAGGTCGCGGCCAAGCGTGCGCTCGATCAACAACATCGAGCCGGCAGGCGTGCAGGGCACGAAGGCGGTGTCGAGTTCGCCGGTGCCGAGCTTGCCGACATTGGTGAAGTGGAAGCCGTCGACGTCCTTGTCGGCCGAGATCGTCTGAATGATCCTGCCGGCGTCGATATGGCCGGGCAGGGGCAACTGGACGAGGATGCCGTGGATCTTGGGGTCGGCGTTGAGCTTTTGCACCAGGGTGACGAGGTCGGCTTCGGAGGTGTCGGCCGAAAGCGCGTGCTCGATTGAATGGAAGCCGCATTCCTTGGCCTTCTTGCTCTTGGAAGCGACATAGACCTGGCTTGCCGGGTCGTGGCCAACGATGACCACAGCGATGCCGGGAACGATACCCGTCTCGGCGATCAGCTTTTCGGCTGCGATCCGGACTTTGGCGACTACATCGGCCGCCACCGCCTTCCCATCTATGATGATTGACACGTATTTCTAATCCTTATTTTAAGACGCGTTCGGCTCAGAACAGTCCTTCGATCTGGCCGTGTTCGTTGAGGAAGATCTTCTCGGATGACGGTGCCTTGGGCAGTCCGGGCATTGTCATGATCTCACCGCAGATGGCGACGATGAAGCCGGCGCCTGCTGCCAGGCGCACTTCACGTACCGGTACGACGTGGTCGACAGGGGCACCCCTGAGGTTCGGGTCGGTCGAGAACGAATACTGCGTCTTGGCCATGCACACCGGCAGATGACCGTAGCCCGCCTGTTCCCAGGCATGCAGCTGGTCGCGCACCGACTTGTCGGCGATCGCCTCCGAGCCGCGGTAGATGCGCTTGACGATGGTGTCGATCTTGTCGAACAGCTTCATGTCGTCGGGATAGAGCGGCGAGAACTGCGAGGCGCCGCTCTCGGCGAGCTGCACCACCTTGTGGGCGAGTTCCTCGATGCCGGCCGAGCCCTTGGCCCAGTGCTTGCACAGGATCGCTTCCGCACCCATCGAGGCGACATAGTCTTTCATCGCCGCGATTTCGGCGTCGGTGTCGGAGACGAAGTGGTTCATCGCCACCACCACAGGCACGCCGAACTGCTTGACGTTCTCGATGTGGCGGCCAAGGTTGGCGCAGCCCTTCTTCACCGCCTCGACATTCTCCTTGCCGAGCTCTTCCTTCTTGACGCCGCCATTCATCTTCATGGCGCGGACGGTGGCGACGATGACGGCGGCTGCCGGCTTGAGACCCGCCTTGCGGCACTTGATGTCGAAGAACTTCTCGGCACCGAGGTCAGCGCCGAAGCCGGCTTCGGTGACGACATAGTCGGCGAGCTTGAGGGCGGTGGTGGTGGCAACCACCGAGTTGCAGCCATGGGCGATGTTGGCGAAGGGGCCGCCATGGACGAAGGCCGGGTTGTTCTCCAGCGTCTGCACCAAATTGGGCTGGACCGCATCCTTGAGCAGCACGGCCATGGCGCCGTCGGCCTTGAGGTCGCGGGCATAGACGGCGGTCTTGTCGCGGCGATAGGCAACGATGATGTCGCCGAGGCGCTTTTCGAGGTCCTTGAGGTCGGTCGCCAGGCACAGGATCGCCATGACTTCGGAAGCAACCGTGATGTCGAAGCCGGCTTCACGCGGAAAACCGTTGGCGACGCCGCCGAGCGAGCAGTTGATGTGGCGCAGCGCGCGGTCGTTCATGTCCATCACCCGGCGCCAGACGACGCGGCGGGTGTCGATGCCGAGTTCGTTGCCCCAGTAGATGTGGTTGTCGATCAGCGCCGACAGAAGGTTGTGCGCGGTGGTGATGGCGTGGAAGTCGCCGGTGAAGTGGAGGTTCATGTCCTCCATCGGCACGACCTGGGCATAACCGCCGCCGGCGGCACCGCCCTTGACGCCGAAATTGGGTCCAAGCGAGGCTTCGCGGATACACACGATCGCCTTCTTGCCGATGCGGTTCAAACCGTCGCCGAGGCCGACCGTCGTCGTGGTCTTGCCTTCGCCGGCGGGCGTCGGGTTGATCGCGGTGACCAGGATCAGCTTGCCGTCCTTGTTCTTGCGCGCATTGGCGATGAACTCGGCCGAGATCTTCGCCTTGTCGTGGCCATAGGGCAAAAGATGCTCGCTCGGAATGCCGATCTTGGCACCGACCTCCTGGATCGGCTTCTTCTTCGCCGCACGCGCGATCTCGATGTCGGTCTTGAATTCGGCCATGACTCTCTTCCCTTGAGTTTGGTTCGATTTCCGCGGAGCCTCGGGCTCCCAGATTAAAAACGTGGTGCTGACTGGCCTGCCGCACGGCAGGCGGAGGCCGCCCTATTCGCCCTCAACAGCGCGATAGTCAACGGCTGTCGCGCGGCGCTGAACACAAGCGGACCGGGTCTTTTGAACGCGGTTCGACTGCTTTGACGAAGCAAAATTACGGCCGATATCGCTCGCCCTGCGGTTGCGATCAGATGAGACCGGCCAAAATACCCAGCCCTAAACCGGTCACGGCCCCACCTGTCAGCCTGACAAGCGGCGAGCCACCGATTGCTGCAACTCCGGCGCCAAGCGCCGCGCCTGCGGCATGAAGCAGTGCGGAAGTCAACACAAAACCCAGTGCGTAGCTCGTGGCGCTACCATCCAATGGCATTTCGGCTACATGAGCGTGACCATGGAAAACGGCAAAGAACCCGGTCATCGCGAGTGCAACTGAGCCGGGAACGTTAGGTGCGATCAAAATCAAGGCTCCGATTATGATAACCGAGAGTACAATCGCAGCCTCCACTGCCGGTAGAGTGATGCCGCTGACGCTGACCGCGCCACCCAAGACCATCATACCTAGGAATGCAGCCGGCAGGAGCCAGCGAAAGCAACCGCCGAGTAGGTATCCCAGCAGGCCCACGGCCGCCATAGCTAGGACATGGTCCAAACCGCCAAGCGGATGATAAAGACCGGCGGCAATCCCATGTGCGTGGCCGGTTCCGGGATGAGCCTGGGCCGCCGCGGTTGCAAGTGAGAACGCAGTCGTCAGAAAGAATCTGTTCATAAAGGCTGCTCCGATCGGGAACAATGGAAAACCATGCCGGTTGAAGCCTCCCCCTAGGAGGAAGCTTCAACTCTAATGGATTAGGCGAAGTTCTTGGTGCGGGTGTCTCCGGGGTCATATAGTGGCATAACCGACAGCTTCGCATTCGATCGCGTGCCAGTGTCCAGCAGGACCGTAACGTCCAGGCTCGGGACCGCGTGGGCGGGGTTCACAAAAGCCATGGCAGTTCCGCGCTTTCTGGTCGGCGAGAAGGATCCGCTGGTTACCGTTCCGATCTCGCGGTCACCGACAAATATCTTGTCGCCGGTTTCAGCTACGTCGCCGGAGAGAATGTCGAGCCACACCATCCGGCGGGTTACCCCCTCTCGGACGATTCGCTGCAAGGCAGCCTTGCCGATGAAATTCTCTTTTCCAAACTTCACGGCAAACCCGATACCAGCTTCGAAGGGATTGGTACTGCGGTCGTGGTCCTTGCCGACCAAAAGATATCCGGCTTCCTGACGAAGGCTCTCCAGAGCGGCCTGGGCACATGGAACAATGTCGTAGGCCTGGCCAGCCTTCATGACCAGGTTCCAGATGGTCTCTCCTTCAGTCGACGCGAAATGGAGCTCGAAACCGGCTTCACCCGTGTAGCCCATGCGCGCAATGATGCACTCGATACCGGAAATCTTTGCCGGCCTGAACCGATAGTAGCCTATGGTCGAGAGGTCGATGTCGACCAGTGGCTGCAGCACGCGATTGGCTTTCGGTCCCTGCAGTGCAAGCGTTGTGTGCTTATCGGTCACGTTTGTAGTGGCCACGTCGTACGACTTCGCCTGCTTGGAAATCCAGGCGTAATCGTCTTCCGAACCGCTGATGATCATGTACTTGTTATTGTCCAGGCACCAGATCGTGCAGTCGTCGATCATCTGCCCGTCTTCGTCACACATGGCGGTGTATTGCACGGAACCGATCGTCTTCTTGGAATAGTCGTTCGTCGCGAGCATCTGGATCAACCGAAGCGCATCGGGTCCTTCGACAACGAATTCAGCCATATAGTCCAGATCACACAGAGAGACGCTCTCGCGAGTACCCAAGTGTTCCCGGGAATGTCCTGCGCTGTACTCCCAAGGAAGGTAGTAGCCGAACAACTCGACCATTTTGGCCCCATACTCAAGGCCGCTTGCGTAAAACGGAGTCTTCTTCATGGCGCGTTTCTCCTCTTGGTGCGCAAAACAAAAAAGGCCCCCGACGGCGCTAACGCGCCAGTCGGGGGCCTTCAAATACCCCAATTCCGATGCAGCTAGCCCGCTGCAGTACCTTTCTTATTTTCTTTTCGCGATTTCTGTCAAGACATTTATCGCCCGCCGACAAAAGAGTGTTCTTCCGCGAGGATCGTTTTAAGCGATTGCTTGGTCGAGTTAGCCCCTCAACTAGGCTTCGTGGACAAAGCACGACGCTACTTTGGCAGATTAACTCGCAGTTGACGAAGATCGCCCAATAGTGGCAGCAAATGTGCCCGGTCTATATTTCCGGCCTCGTCGGGCCGCGAGAACCGCAAAATCATTGAGCCTATGGCAGAACGCCTTGCGCCCGATCACTATGACCGCCTGCATCATTTCATCTCCGGGCATTTGGGATGCCGCTCCACTTGAGGTGGAGTTAGCGATAGAGGCCGACAAGATTGTCGCTTCGGATCCGTTGGTTGGCGATACGGATCTGCCCAAGAAGGGCGATCATTCTGTTGGAGTCGCGCCGCAGCATGCGTCGATGCTCGGTAACGCTGGAATGGCTGACGTTGGCGCGGGACGATGTTCCTGTTCCAGTCGGCTTGCGGCTGTTTCTGCCCGAAAGCTGGACCAGCGTACGCGAGCCGAAGCGCATATCCCGCACCAAACCGGATATCACGCACGACGAGATCTATCGGTTGATCGCCACGGGCGTGCGGTTTGGCACTGTGCTTGGTTATGCCGGCTATGGTTTATCAGCTGGATTTCGCCAGAGGCTCAGTGCACGCGACCTCGTCGCGGCTGGAAAGGTCGACTGACCGCACGCTTCGCTGCCCTACGCATTAGGATTGCTGATGGCGACCCGCAACGCATCCTCGACAAGGGGCAGCAGCATATGCCATGCGAAGAGGCGTGGCTCGTTGGTTATGGCGCTCAAACGACGAGCGCAAACAAATATTACCTATCCAATCTGTCAGCAGATACGACCTTGAAAGCTCTCGCTGCTGCCATCAAATGTAATGACCCATCAGCAGATGAAGGAAGAACACGGCTTCAATCACTTCGATGGCGGCAAGGCCCTGACAATGATTGCCATGCTTTCTGCAACATCAGCGCCTACACGCAAAGCGGGGAAAAAGGAAGAGACGCGGCCCCGTCTAAGCCGACACTGCCATTTCGACGCGTGGTCATAGCCGCGCTGTCGCCAACACCAACCACCTCACCCCCACTGCCGAATTCGCATCCAGTCCGGAAAATTGACCTGCCAAGGTAGTGCTCGGTGCCCATCACGCTCTGCTATTATACGTTCGCCCCGTCATGACGGGCGCTTCCTGGCGCGATTGCGTACGGCGACCTTCTCCGCTTCAAGAAAATACCATCGCCGGGTTCGCCGGTGACCTTGCCGTCTTGCATCATCACTTTGCCGCGCAGAAGGGTCATTACCGGCCAACCCGTGACCGTCATTCCCTCGTAGGGCGTATAGTCGGAGCCGTGATGCATGATCTCCTGGCGGATGGTTTCCCTCCGGTTGGGATCCCACAGAACGATGTCGGCGTCGAAGCCCGGGGCGATCGAGCCCTTCTGCGGATAGAGGCCGTAGATCCTGGCATGATTAGTGGAGGTCAGCGCAACGAACTCGTTTACGGTGATACGTCCTTCCACTACGCCCTTGGAATAGAGGATCGGCATGCGAACCTCCACCCCCGGGATACCGTTGGGCACCCAACGGAATGACGTCCGCGCGATGTCACTGCTTTTTCCCTGGCTACCCTCAAAGTAATAAGGACAGTGGTCGGACGAGAAGGTCTGGAACACCCCGGTCCGAATGCCTTCCCAGATCGCCTCCCAGCTATCCTTGTCACGCGGCGGAGGGGAGCAAACGTACTTGCCGCCGCTATCGTCCATGTTGAGGCCCTTAAGATCGTCGGCCGTCAGCGCGACATACTGCGGGCACGTCTCGGCGAGAATTCTGAGGCCTTTGTGCTGCGCCCAACGAACCTGCTCCATCGGTTCGCGGCCGGAGACGTGAACCACCATGATCGGCACGTCCGTCAGTTCGGCATGGCTGATGGCCCGGTGGGTCGCTTCGCGTTCCACCGATTGCGGCCGGGAGACCCCATGAAAGTAGGGCGCAGTCTTGCCAGCCCGCTCCAGCCGCTCGGTCATGAAGCGGATCGCGTCATAGCCTTCACAGTGGACCATAACTAATGCACCGCAGGAGCGAGCGCTTTCGAAGACCTCCAGCAATTGGCGATCGGTAAGCACAAGGTCGTCATAAGTCATGAAGACCTTGAACGAACTGTAGCCGTCATCGACTAGGGAAGGCAGTTCCTGCCCGAGAACGCTGGCAGTGGGATCGCTGATTATCAGATGGAAGCCATAATCGGTAAGCGCGTTTCCATCAGCCTCCCGGTGATATTCCATCACGCTCGCCCGCAGGCTGGCGCCGCGCGGCTGCAAGGCGAAGGGCAAAACCGTAGTGTTGCCACCGGCGATGGCGGAACGTGTCCCGCTTTCGAATCCGTCGGCCATCTTCGGGCCATCGGAGGAGGGCTGGGCAAGGTGCACATGGCTGTCTATGCCGCCGGGCATAACCAGCAGGTCGGACGCATCGATCTCCTTGGCTCCGGCTCCCAGCTCTTCACCGACTGAAACGATGCGACCCGCTCTTATGCCGACTTCCGCTCGCACCGTGTCCGCCGCGGTTACGACTGTCCCGCCCCTGATGACTAGGTCAAACTCGTGCATAATTGCGCTTTCTATATTTGGTATTGTTGAGCTTCGTCGCGAATGACGGCGTCAGAGCATCACGTCGCCGCCATTAGGCGACAGTGTCTGGCCGACATAGTTGGAGCCGGCGTCGGATGCCAGCAGGAGAGCTGTCGGGGCAATCTCGTCGACGAGGCCGAACCGCTTGATCGGCAACTGGGTCATCTTCATCGCGCGCCATTCGTCGCTCAAGCCCATGAGTAGCTCGGTCTCGACCGGGCCTGGCGCAATGGCATTCACGAGGACGCCGCGAGGCGCCCCTTCGTAGGACAGCGCGCGGGTGAACCCGACGATGCCCGCTTTGGCAGCGCAGTAATGCGCAAGACCGGGCGCGCCCTTGTAAGCGAGTTGCGAGGCGATGTTGATAACCCGTCCCCAGCGACGTTCGAGCATGCGGCCGAAGAAGGAATGTGTGACGAGGAAGGTTCCCCGCAGATGCACTGCGAGCATTCTGTCGAAGGACGCCACGTCAAGATCGACGAACATGCAGTCGCCGCCGATGCCGGCGCTATTGACGACAATGTCGACGTGACCAAGCGTTTCCGAAGCGAATGCCGCCAGCCGCTTCACTGAACTTTCGTCGGCCACGTCGCATTCGGTTCCGTCGACATGCAGTCCTGCCGAACTCGTCTTTTCCAGGAGTGCCGCAGCACCTTTGGCATCACCATAGTGGCAGAACGAGACCTTCGCGCCGTACTCGGCGAATAGCTCCACGATAGCACCGCCAATGCCGCGACTGCCACCGGTAACCAATGCGGTCTTCCCATCAAGTCGGAATGGATCCTTCAATTGCTTTTCCCCTCAAGATATCCCGTTTGCGTGCGCCGAAAGCCATTTCGCATAGCTGCGGATACCGTCTTCGAGGCCAATGGCCGGCGTAAAACCAAGGTCGCGCTCGATTGCGGCAATATCGAACCGCCCCTGAACATCGTCGACCGGATCCGAGCCCAGGCCGAGGTCGATCTCGGCGTTCGGCAGAAACCGGGCGACCATGCTGCCGATTTCGCCTAGCGTGAGGTAGGTGCCGCCGGTGACAGTATAGATGCGACGCGGCAGCCTGGGTGCGTCGAGCGCCGCGACCAACGCCCGTGCGGCATCGTCCACATGGATGTATTGCCGCGGAAAGTTTCTGCCGAACGGCATATGCGTAGGCCGGCCGGCTAGCGCGTCTTCGATCATTCTGCGGATGGTGCAATCGGTGGTCCGGCGCGGCCCATAAACCCAGGAAATCCGCAAGCTTACCCCGTCTAGTCCATATTGCTGGGTGTAGGTCGAGACCAGTTGCTCTCCCGCCACCTTGCTTGCGCCGTAGACGCTAGAGGGTCGCAGCGCCACGTCCTCGGGTATGGGCTCCGTCGCCGGTCCGGTCTCGGACACTGTATTGCCGAATGCACTGGTCGAGGAGCAGAGAACGAAACGCCCGACCGAATGGATACGCGCAAGTTCGAGGACATTCGCCGTACCGACGATGTTGACCTGGACCATGGCATTGGGATTTGCACGCTCGACCATCGGACCTGAAAAAGCGCCGCAATGCACGATGCCGCCAATGTCGCGTCCCGACACAACCGCATGAAGTCGGTGTATATCGGTGACATCGCAGACGGTGAGCGGCTTGCCTTCGCCGGTGACCCCGACCCTGTCGACGGCAATCACGTCCGTGCCCCGCGCTTCCAGAAGGGCGCGCACGGCATTGCCGAGTAGCCCGGCCCCGCCGGTGACTAGGACAGTCCTCTCTACGCCACTCATCGCATCCCTCCCGCCAGCATCTTCTCGGCACGTTCACGCTGCGCCGGGCTCTGCTCGAGCGGCAATTCGGCCTTCAGCAGCGTCTTGGTGTATTCCTCTTGCGGCGAGGCAAAGATCGTTTCCGTCGGGCCATACTCCAGGATTTTGCCGTGGCGCATCACCGAAACGAAGTGGGCGAGCGAGCGCACAGAATTCAGATCGTGCGTGATGAAGAGGGCAGAGAGCCCCATCTCCGCCTGAAGGTCGCGCACGAGATCGATGATCTGGGCCCGCACACGGATGTCGAGGGCAGTGGTGGGCTCATCGAAGACCACGAAATCCGGACGTGTCGCCAAGGCACGGGCGATGCCAACGCGCTTTTGCTCGCCTGCGGTCAACTCATGCGGATAGGCATCCGCCAGCCGCACCGGGAGTTGAACCGCATCAAGCAGTTCGCGGACCCGCTTAACCTTGTCGATCGACTCGGCTGAACACAGGAGCGCTAGCGGTTCGCTGATAAGGCTTGCGACGGGCCACCGCGGATTGAGCGCGACATAGGGCTCCTGAAACACCATCTGGATGCGCCGACGGCGCTGCCGGAACTCGCGCTCGCTAATCCCGATCACATCGTCGCCGTCGAAGGTGACACGGCCGGCCGTGGTCGTCAGCAAGCGCACAAGACACTGGCCGATGGTTGTCTTCCCCGACCCGGACTCGCCGACGAGCGCAAGGGTCTCGCCACGCGCCAGAGAAAACGAGACGTCGTCGACCGCCCGCACGACCTCGTTGGTCCCGGGAATGGGGAAGTGCTTCACAAGATTGGCCACATCGAGCAGAGCGGCGCTCCTCACGTCAGGGGCCGTCTTCCGTGTTTCGCCGACGATGGGCGTCGGGCGAACCTTGGCGGCTTCGAGCAGTTCGCTGCTATAGGCTTGCTTCGGGCCAGCGAGGAACTGCCCCACCGGCCCGATCTCGACGATGCGGCCCTCGCGCATGATGGCCACCCTGTCGCAGAAATGGGCGACGATGCCGAGATCATGCGTGATCAGGATCGCGCCGAGGCCAAGCTCGCGGCAGCGGTTCACCAGCAGGTCAAGCACCTGCACCTGGATGGTGGCATCCAGCCCGAGTGTCGCATCGTCCGCGAGCACAACCTGGGGGGATGTGATCATCGCCATGGCGATGACAACGCGCTGCGCCATGCCACCGGAAAGCTCGTGTGGGTAGGCGCGGGCTCGACGCTCCGGATTGACGATGCCCACCTTGCCGAGCATATCGACGGCCTCGCGCCACGCCGTTCGCTTCGAGCCACCGCGGTGGGCGCGCAGAACACGCACAATCTGCGACCCGACGGTCTCAACCGGATCGAGCAGCGCCTTGGCGTTGGTGCCGATGAGCGCAAGTTGGCCGCCGCGAAGACGGCGCAGTTCAGCGTCATCCATGCCGAGGATCGACTGGTTGTTCAGCAAAACGTCTCCGGCGATGATGCGGCCATTCTCGGACAGAAGGTTCATCAGTGCACGCGCCAGGACGGACTTGCCCGAACCCGTTTCGCCCACGATGCCGAGAACCTCATTGCGGCGGAGACTGAAAGACACGTTATCTAGTGCAAGCCTGTCCGCTCCGACGAACTGGACACTGAGATTTTGGGCGACCAGCAACGGCGCTTCCTGATTGGCAGACATGCTTTTGGACATATCAGCGCCTCCGTGCTGTTGGGTCAGCGGCCTCGCGCGCGGCATCGCCAAGCAGGGCGAAACACAGCACGGCGAGGACGATCGCAAGTCCGGGAAACAGGGCAACCCACCACACGCCAAGGATCATCTGCTGCGCGCCGATGCTCACCATCAGTCCCCATTCGGGAGTCGGCATGCGCACGCCAGCGCCGACGAAGGAGAGCCCCGCCGTCAACAGAATGGCCATGCCTATGGAAATAGAGATCTGGACGATCGCCGGCGTCATGGCGTTGGGCAGAATGTGGCGGAACATGATCGACAGGTCAGTCGCACCGCTGCATCGGGCGGCACTGATGAAAGGACGCTCGCGCAGCGACAGCACCTCGGCCCGGATAAGCCGGGCGAACATCGGTATGAACAGCACCGCCAAGACGATAGCCACGTTCCAGATTTCCTGGCCCATGACCGAAACGAGGGCCATACCCAGCACGAAGACCGGGAAGGACTGGATGAAATCGAACAGGCGCATCACCGTGGCGCTGAGCAGGCCACGGTAATAGCCGATCAGCAATCCGAGCGGCACGCCGATGACGAAGGCGACGATGACCGCGGTGATCGAGATCAACAGGTTGATCCGCGTCGCGTAGACGATGCGGGAAAAGATATCCATGCCCGATACGTCCGTGCCAAGCCAATGCGCAGCCGATGGCGCCTCAAGGGAAACGAGCGGGTTTGCCTCGATCGGCGAATAGGGGACTATCCAAGGGGCGAAGATCACGGCGATAACCTGGAGCGCAAGGATCGTCAGTCCGATCACCGCGCTCGGCCTCCGCAGGAATCGTAACACAATACCGTTGTTTTTCATCACACTTTGATCCTTGGATCAGCGAGTTCGTAGAGAATGTCCACGACTAGATAGACGACGAGGATGAAGGCGGCGGCGACGAGAACAAAGCCCTGCAGTGCGGGGTAATCGCTATTGATCACCGCCTGTACGGCGTATTGGCCGAGGCCGCCCCACGAGAAGATCGTCTCGACGAGAACAGCGGCGCCGAGCAAGAAGCCAAACAGAAAGCCGACAAGGGTGATGATCGGGGGCAAGCTGTTGCGCAAGGCGCTACGGACTATGGTGCGCTCCGACAGGCCGCAAGCGCGTTGATGTCGGATGAATTCGCTACGATAAGCGTCCGCGAAAACCGTCTTCGTCATTTTCATGAGCGCCCCCGCATTGACGATAGCGAGCGTCAGCACTGGAAGCAGCAATCGACCCACTGCCGAGAAGAACGCGGCAAAATCCCCCGTCAGCAAACTGTCGATCGTGTAGAAGCCAGTCACCATGGGCGGTGGTGTGACCATGGCGTCGACCCGCCCGAAAGGAGCAGGCGCCCAGCCGAGTACATAAAAGAAGAAGTAGATTAGCAATAAGCCGACCCAGAAGTCGGGTATGGCGCCCGCCGCAAGTCCGTAGACGCGACTGCCATAGTCAATGGGCCCTCGAGGGCGGACCACCGAAATCACCGCGAGGGTCACGCCGATAAGGATCGTGAGAAGCATGGCGTAGGTGATGAGTTCCAACGTGGCTGGCGCCCGCTCCAGAAGATCCACGACCACGGGGTTCGACGTGAAGGGCGAGACGCCGAGATCACCATGCAGGACGTTGTCTGCATATTGTATGAACTGCTCGTAGACACTTAGGTTGAGGCCCAGCTTTTCACGCAACGCGATGATCTGTTCTTCGGTTGCCATATTCCCGAGCATCAAGAGCGCAGGATCTCCCGGAAGCAGCCGGACAAGCAAAAAGGTGACGAGCATCACGCCAAACATCTGCGGCACAATCATAACTAGACGACCCGCGATGATTCTGAGGGGGCGCGGAAGCACGCGCCAGTACTGAATGAGAGCCATTTTTCTCACGCTCGCTGCGATTGGTCGTGTGCGCGGAGGCGGGGCCTCCGCGCGGCGACGCTAATCCTTGTAGAAATCAAACCAGCTGTTCGCATTGGGTGTGTACCAAGAGTAGCCCTTCACGTTGCTTCGTGTCGCGAGCTGGTAGCCAGGGTTCATCAGGAATATCCAAGGCGCCGATTCAACCGTGATTTGCTGCACGCGACGCATGTCCTCGAGCCGCTTCGGCTCGTCGATGCTGGTGAGACTGGAGTCTATCAGCTTGTCGACTTCCTCGGTCTTGAAGCGGGGATAGTTGATGAGCGACGCACTGTTGAGCCACAGATTGGCGACATAGGCGGCATCGGGAACGATCGCCATATCTCGGAAGAAGTACATGGGAATCTTGCCATTGCTGTAACGCTCGACCAGGGTCGACGCCGGCAGTTTCGACAGGGTGACGTCGATACCGGCCTTGGCCAGCGCGCTCTTCAGAATGACTGCGATTTCTTCTTCGATCTGATCGCCGGTGCGATATCCGAGCTCGGTTTTGAAGCCGTTCGGATAGCCAGCCTCGGCCAACAGCGCCTTGGCCTTCTCCGGGTCCGTCGAATACTGGAAATATTCGTCCGTGAAGCCGGGGTAGATTTCGGAGATGGGGCTTTTTGTCATTCGCGCGGTGTCGAAATAGACTGCCTTCAGAATGCCGTCACGAGGCACCAGATAGTTTAGCGCCTGACGCACCTTCACATTCGAGAAAGGCTCCATTTCGTTGTTCATTTCGACGCGATGGATGTAGTTCCCGAAGACCTTCCACACCTTTGCGCTCGGCATTTTTTCGACCAGCGAGAGCTCCCGGGGCAGCAGATATTCGGCTACATCAACCGACCCCGCCTGCAAGGCAGCAACGCGGTTTGCCGATGTGGGCATCTCCCGGAAAATGACCTTCTTTAGACGGGGCTCGCCGCGATAATACTTGGCGTTGGCCTCGTAGACGACTTCCTGTCCGGGCGTATACTTGGTCACGCCGTACGGGCCAAAGGAAGCAGAATGGGTGGCAAGCCAAGTCGAAGCCCACGGATCTTCGTTGGTGATATGCTTCTTCACCTCGGTCGCATCGAGAATGCCGAGGTCATTGTTGACCCAAAGGCGGTCAATTAGCGGCGACGGATTGGGGATTGTGACCTTGACCGTATGTTCGTCGACCTTAGCGAAGGCTTGTTCGAAAGATTCGATCTTGAGAACCTGCGTCATGTACCAACGGAAGTTCGCCTTGAGCTGCCAACCTCGTTCGAACGACCACATCACGTCGTCTGCAGTGAGTGGATTGCCGGTGGTGCTGACGGCGTCCTTGCGCAGGTGAAAAGTAATCGTCGTCTTATCGTCCGAAACATCCCAGCTTTCTGCGAGAGCACCTACGATTTTGCTGAAATCTTCATAGATTATGCCGTCGTCCCCGGTTTTCGGTGCATAGGCGAGAAGGCGTTCGTAGATGTTGCGGCGGGCTTCGTGGCCGGCCTCGGTCGGGGGATATTCCTGATCCAGCGATTCCGGCGTGCGGGGACCCGCAACGATCAGCGTAGTCGAGGCGTCCTGCGCAAAAACCGGCACTGAGGCTGCCGCAGCTAATGCGATGATGGTACCCGAAAGAATTTTTGCTGATGACCGGAAAATGGCGCCCAAGGCCCCACTCTCCGAGAAACTTATCTTGCCCATAGGTCCTCCCAATTGTTGCCGCGCACGACGAAGCGTGCGACTTCCCATTCTGATGCAGAAGGCTCAAGCCATCCTGAGGCATGCTTGCCTTCCATGCGATGCGGAGTAGCGCCGACACTGGCAAAGCACCCAACTGCTACGCATTCCTCCTCGCCTTGCAGTCGCTTGCGCTGTGCTCTACGTTGTGCACAATCAAACTGAGGAGCTCAGTGCCTCTTGTCAAGGCAAAAATGAAAGCCCAAACTTGAGGCCGCTACAACGACGAACGCTGACCAGTGCAAGCCGCTGCCATCAAAGGAAATATTCGCGGCACCGAGATTCCGCCGGTAGAGAATGACGATGAATGAAGCAAAGCCCATAGGCGCAGATTTTGAGGCGGCGGACGCAGGCAGCGTAGGGGACGGCAAGCTCCCTCTGCTTGAAAAGTCGCGCGGAAGGACCGAGGCCGAAATCCGCCGGCGGATACTGCAGGCGATCTTCGAACAGCGACTGCCAGCAGGAGAAACCATAACGGAAGAGCAACTTGCCGCTACATTCGATGTCAGCAGGACTGTTGTACGTCAGGCCGTTGCGAGGTTGGCGCAGGACGGAATTCTCGTGAAGTCCCCAAACAAGGGTACTACCGTCGCTTCCCCGAGCCGGAAAGAGGCACGCGATATCCTGTTCGTGCGACGGTTAGTCGAACCAGAAATCGTGCGGGTTCTGGCCTCGGCACCACACAAGTTCGGGCTAGCCGAATTAAGGAAGCACATCGCGGAGGAAAATGAAGCTCGCGTCGCAGGTCAGCGCGGCACTCTTGTCCGCTTGACGGGGGAATTTCACTTGTTACTTGCTGAACTATCAGGGAACCAAGTCCTTCGCAGGCTGATGACCCAGCTGCAGACGCTGACTTGCCTCGCAGTCTTGCTTTATGCCGAGCATGACGATGCCTGCCCCCGTGACGAACATTTGCGCATCGTCGACGCCATTGCCGCAGGCAACGGATCCGCCGCCGCGCAGGAAATGCTAAAACATCTGACCCACGTCGAGAAGGATCTGAAGCTCGATAGGATGACCCCGGAGTCGTCGTTCGACGACGCAATGGGCTGGCTACGTGGAGCGTCCGACCACTGACGAGCCCTACGAGTACGAACATGCGCGCCGATCTGACAATCGAGACGGGCCGAGTAGGGCGAAAGCGACAGCTCCTGTTTAATCCGGTTCATATCCGGCAGCTCTGAATAGTTTAGAGATCGAGAACGGTGTCCCACAATGCGGCGATCGTTCTCTCAGCCTTAGCGCGCATGAAAGCCCTGAGCTTTGAGAAAGCATTTTAATCGGACTGAAATCGGGACTGTAGGGCGGCAGGAACATCAGCCTTGGACCGGCAGTCTCGATGGCACCTCGAACGCCGCCCGCCTTGTGGGCAGGCAGGTTGTCCATCGTGACGACGTCACCGGGCAACAAGGTCGGCACCAGCACTGCTCGCGCATACGCGAAGATACGGCGCCGCGCCGTCGTTCGGCAAAAAAAGAAGACTGCCTTGCACAGCCCTCGCTCTCGAAAGTGCAGCAATGGCCTCCATTACGGCTCTTCTAGTTTGTTCCATGATTTCCGCAGACGACATCGCCCCATAGATTTTTCCTTCGGGTCATCATGACATCCGCCCATGACTCTTTGGGCTACATCTCTCACGCCCAAAACGGCCTGGTCGAGGGCACCACGCGTCTCGTAGCCCAGAATGTAGCTCGAAACACCGATTGCTATGTGGTTATCACTTAACCTATTGATTTTATTGGCGGGCCCGAAGGGACTCGAACCCCCAACCAAGCGGTTATGAGCCGCCGGCTCTAACCATTGAGCTACAGGCCCCCGCAGGCTGGATAGTAAGTTTTTCGGGTTGGCACAAGCACATGCGAAATGCCAAGGGGAGGTCGCGATGATGGGCGATTGTGATTGTACTGACCAGTTGCAACACTGCGCGCCGTGCTGGCTGCAGCAGATAGCCGAATTCGCCGATGACGACCAGATCGTGGCGCAAGAGGGTTTGGATGAGTACAGGCTTCGGCTAGAGACGTGCTGCTGCAGGGGCTGGCTCTGGCTATCGAGATCGCGGGCAAGCAGATATGACGGTAGCGCGGCCGAAATCCGGAACAGCACCAAACAGAAAAAAGACCGCTCCGGGAGGGAGCGGTCCTGAAATCCGATGCACTGTCGGGAGTGGGGGTTAACGGTCTAAAGCCAGGCACCGGTCTGAGAACATATTGGGCTACCAATCCCGCACAATATCAATCGACCTTTTGAGCTACCCCCAGACGGTGGTGGTCGCGCCACGCTTACTGGCGCTTGTCGTCTTTCCCGCCCCGCCACTCCAGGCAGAATATCCCCTGCAACAGCCTTTCTTTTGACAACTGTCCGGCGTCTTCCAGTGCCGCAAAGTCGGGCAGGTCCTCCAGCGTCTTGAAGCCGAATTCCGACAGGAAGATTTTTGTCGTCAAATAGGCGTTAGGGCGCGCCGGGTTGTGGCGTGCGCGGGCCCGATGCGATGAATTCGTTGGCGCGCAAGGTGGCGATGATGCCAGCCGCCGGCGACAGCCACAAGCTCGTAGGGACGGCCGGCAAGTTCGGCGCGAATGACATCGATGATGAGGTTAAGGTTGCAGCTCCGAGTCCAGGACATCTCGCGTCAGAGGCGCGCTTGCAGCAAAGATCACCGCCTCGCCTCGATCCGACCCATTCATTCGCGCCAGCGCGGGTCTGGCGATAGGTGATCCAGTTCGACCAACCGGTCGCTTGGCCTCGTCTGCTGTCCGTTGCCCCGTTTTGGCCTGACGGCATCGGTCATCATCACAGTCCGTAGAGCCTAAAAAATGAGCAGTCGGAAAGCTCCCGTACCACCTCGAATGTCTAAATGCCGGCAACGGCATCCAGGCGGTGCAGGCTACCGACGCCAAGAAACCGCAGGCACCGCCTCGCTCCAGGCAGCTGGCGAAGGCGGTTCGGCTTCGGTCGAGAGCGTTTCGGCAGCAGCCAACCGCGACATCGTTTGCTCTTCGCCCGTCCCTCCTCCGTCTTGACTAGTACCGGCCCACGGACTATCTCAGCGGCACGTTAGCACTCGCCTGAAGTGAGTGCTAACCACGTCCGGCCAGACCGGACAGAGGGTTCTCAACAGTCCACCGAGGAAGTTCAAATGGCAAAGTCGAAGTTCCGCCCGCTTCATGACCGCGTGGTCGTTCGCCGGGTCGAATCCGAATCCAAGACCGCCGGCGGGATCATCATCCCCGATACGGCCAAGGAAAAGCCGCAGGAAGGCGAAATCGTCGCCGTCGGCTCTGGCGCTCGCGATGAAGCCGGCAAGCTCGTCCCGCTGGACGTCAAGGCTGGTGACCGCGTGCTGTTCGGCAAGTGGTCGGGCACCGAAGTGAAGCTCAATGGCGAAGACCTTCTGATCATGAAGGAATCCGACATCATGGGCATCATCGGCTGATCGCCTGATATCCGCACCATCCAATCTGAAATTCGGGCCGTAAAGGCCCATCGAGGAGCTTAAAATGGCTGCTAAAGACGTAAAGTTCTCCCGCGACGCCCGCGAGCGCATGCTGCGCGGTGTCAACATCCTCGCCGACGCAGTGAAGGTGACGCTCGGTCCGAAGGGCCGCAACGTCGTCATCGACAAGTCGTTCGGCGCCCCGCGCATCACCAAGGACGGCGTCACCGTCGCCAAGGAAATCGAGCTTGAAGACAAGTTCGAGAACATGGGCGCGCAGATGGTCCGCGAAGTTGCTTCGAAGACCAACGACATCGCCGGCGACGGCACCACGACCGCGACCGTTCTGGCCCAGGCCATCGTTCAGGAAGGCCACAAGGCCGTTGCCGCCGGCATGAACCCGATGGACCTGAAGCGCGGCATCGACCTCGCCGTTGCTGAAGTCGTCACCCACCTCGTCAAGTCGTCGAAGAAGATCAAGACTTCGGAAGAAGTCGCCCAGGTCGGCACCATCTCGGCAAATGGCGAGAAGGAAATCGGCTCGATGATCGCCGAGGCGATGCAGAAGGTCGGCAACGAAGGCGTCATCACGGTTGAAGAAGCCAAGACCGCCGAGACCGAGCTGGAAGTGGTCGAAGGCATGCAGTTCGACCGCGGCTACCTCAGCCCCTACTTCGTCACCAACCCCGACAAGATGGTTGCTGATCTCGAAGACGCTTACATCCTCCTCCACGAGAAGAAGCTGTCGAACCTCCAGGCGATGCTGCCGGTCCTCGAGGCCGTCGTGCAGACCTCGAAGCCGCTGCTCATCATCTCGGAAGACGTCGAAGGCGAGGCTCTGGCCACGCTCGTCGTCAACAAGCTGCGTGGCGGCCTGAAGATCGCTGCCGTCAAGGCGCCGGGCTTCGGCGATCGCCGCAAGGCCATGCTGGAAGACATCGCCATCCTGACCGGTGGCCAGGTCATCTCGGAAGACCTCGGCATCAAGCTCGAGAACGTCGGCCTCAACATGCTCGGCCGCGCCAAGAAGGTGTCGATCTCCAAGGAGAACACCACCATCGTCGACGGCGCCGGCAAGAAGGCCGAGATCCAGGGCCGCGTCGCCCAGATCAAGCAGCAGATCGAAGAGACCACGTCGGACTACGACAAGGAGAAGCTGCAGGAACGTCTCGCCAAGCTGGCAGGCGGCGTTGCCGTCATCCGCGTCGGCGGTGCGACCGAGATCGAAGTCAAGGAGCGCAAGGACCGCGTCGACGACGCGCTGAACGCAACCCGCGCTGCGGTTGAAGAAGGCATCGTTCCCGGCGGTGGCGTGGCTCTGCTGCGTGCTTCGCTCGCCATCAAGGCAGTCGGCGAAAACTCCGACCAGGCCGCTGGCATCAACATCGTCCGTCGCGCTCTGCAAGCTCCGGCCCGCCAGATCGCCTCGAACGCAGGTGCGGAAGCTTCGATCGTTGCCGGCAAGATCCTCGAGAACAAGACGGCCACATTCGGCTACAACGCCCAGACCGGCGAATATGGCGACATGATCGCTTTCGGCATCGTCGACCCGGTCAAGGTCGTTCGTACGGCCCTGCAGGACGCAGCTTCGGTTGCCGGCCTGCTCGTCACCACCGAAGCCATGATCGCTGAAGCCCCCAAGAAGGACTCGGCTGGCGGCGGCATGCCTGGCGGCATGGGCGGCGGCGGCATGGGCGGTATGGGCGGCATGGACTTCTAAGAAGTCCATAAGCACGCCCATGAGCTAAAGTTGCTCAAGCCCGCCAAGCGGGCTTGAGTGGCGGCATGGATTTCTGATCCAGCTACCAGGCTCAAGCTTACGGAAAGGGCGCCTTCGGGCGCCCTTTTTGTTTGGGCAACCTTGTTTCGAGAAAACATTCAGCGCGAAATTCTTCATGAGATTTTTGGACCAACCCCTATGCCACGCAACGCAGACGTCCCGACTTAGGGACGTCCAAACACGCGGCGCGGTATTGTCACGGTAACGGCTTGTTCGGACCGGCCGCGATAGACGCACACGCATGAACACCTCGTCCATCAGCTACAAGCGCCTTCGTTTTCCGCCCCAAATCATCGCCAATGCGGTATGGCTCTACTTTCGCTTTCCGCTGAGCCTGCGCTTGGTCGAGGAACTGCTACTGGAGCGCGGCATTGTCGTTTCCTATGAGACAATCCGCCGATGGGGACTGAAATTCGGCCCGGACTATGCTCGCCGGCTCCAAAGGAAGCGTCCAGGCCCGAACGATACCTGGCATCTGGATGAAGTCGTCATCGGCATCGCAGGTAAGAGACATTGGCTTTGGCGGGCCGTCGATCAGGATGGATATGTCCTTGACGAGATCGTCCAGAACCGCCGCAACAGCAAGGCTGCCAAGCGATTGCTGATGCGCCTGTTGAAGAAACAGGGTGCCGCTGACCTGACCTGATGTGGTGGACGGCTCTCCCTCATGTGACTTTCGACAGCCACACTTTGGCACATCGCGATGCCGGGAGCGGAGGCCGTCCACCACATCAGGTCACCGCGCCCAAGCGCATGATCACAGACAAGTTGCGATCCTATGGAGCAGCCAGGCGACAAGTGATGCCGGCCGTCGAGCACCGGTCGCACAAGAGGCTCAACAATCGAGCCGAGAATTCGCATCTGCCGCTGCGAAAACGTGAAAGGACGATGCAGGGTTTCCGATCGCCAGGAAGCCTCCAGCGCTTCGTCTCGATCTTCTCGGCTCTTCGCAATCTATTCGTCCCGCCCCGCTCAAAACGCTCTGCTCTCGCCATCTACATTCACCGCCTGCAAGCGATGGCGGAGTGGAACGTCGCGGCTGGGAAACTCGCGTGAATTGAGCATCACCGGATCAGCGCAATCATTTTCAGATAACGTGACAACACCCAGACTGGCTCCCGTTGTCTTCGCTCAGTTTCGTGGGCTGCGCGCTGATCCGCATATTGTTGCATCGGCAGGCTCGTAGGCGCGAGCTATTGAACCCCATACATGATCTATGGCGCCATTGTGCGCGAACTTTGATTGCCTTAAGGCCAAGCTTGGCCGGGAGCGCAAGGCGAACGGCGTAGCCACTTCTAGACTAGTGGTCGTCGGCCCCGGCGACCCTCACCACACCGCAGCCGATACACCGCATGGCTTTGGTAAACTCGACTGACGGCTGCCGCATTCGATCTGGCTTAGTGAGAGACCGTAAGAGCTTGCAAAGTTCATAAAGGTCAATTTCAAAGGCCTGCGGATTTGTAAGTACCGTGTTGCAGCGTTTGATTTTGCTGGCTGGCGGCAAGTCTGCACCTGGGGTGTTGACGCGAGGCCCGTCAGGTCTGCTGCCGACACCTGTATCAGCTGCCGCCGCGGCTCCGCAGAGCAACAGCAAGACGACAGTGCCGACCGACATTTTTTTTGAAGCTGTCGATGCATAGTCCATGCTTGCTTCCTCCCACTGCACTAAGACTCTTCAACGCTTAGACAAATGGCGATTTGATTGTATTTGATAACCTTTAAATTCTTCGGAGCGGATAGTGGTGTATTTTAATCAATATCGCCAAAAAACCAAACCGCACACCCAGACGTAATCGCCTGATCGCGACTTCAACCCGCCGTCGCCGAGCATGGACTGGCCGAATATCCTGCAACACGAAGGGCTGGTTTGAGTATCCCGATTTACCTTCCCGTAACGTAACGCTTCCCGAAGTGGCAAGGCAGAAACGGGGTGGCGTTGACGCTCATCGTTGACCTTTCATTTTAGACATTTCATAAGTGATGCCTTAATCAGCTTGCCCTAGTTTAAAGAGATGAAACGGCGCAATCTTATCCTCGCAAAAGCAGCCGTCGTGACCGCGATTGCGGTTGTTTCGACTTTTGCACTTTCATTCTCTAGCCGACTAGCCTTAGGAATGCCGATCGACTGGCTAGTTGAGTCGAGTGCATCGTGATCCCTATTGTCATCGCAATGCCAGTCGCCTCATATTTTTCATCAGTCTGAGATGTACAAGGAAGCCAGCGAGGCGCTCGCGAGATCCCATGCGGCATTGAGCGAGACCCACGAAAAACTCAACTATTCGACAAGCCATGATCCGGCGACCGGACTCCTGAACCGAGAGGCCTTCATGGTCACCTGGCTCGTGTGGGCCGAGATGAAGAATGTGACATGCTGCTCCTGATTGATGCCGATGATTTTACAAAGATCAACGACCGGCACGGTCATGCCAAAGGCGACGAGGCCTTAAATCGGATAGCCAAGGCTCTTCTGTATGCAACTCGACCCAGCGATGTTGTGGGCCGAACTGGAGGGACAGAGTTTGGCGTCATCCTACGTGGCGTCGACAAGGACAGTGCGATGTTGCGGGCGGAGATGATCAGACGGCAAGTCGAGGCAATTCGCTGGATGAAAAGCGATCGCGGAAGCATCAGGACGACTGTCAGCATAGGCGGCGCCGAAATGCGGGGCTCGGCCGATACAGCACAGAGCCTGCGTCAAGCCGCCCGATGCTTATATGAGGCAAAGCAGCAGGGACGAAACCGCGTCTCATTCACCTACAAATTGGCATAGCCTTTCCAGTTGAGAGGACGACCGGAGGTGCTGCAGTTCGGGGTAATATTAAAGAAATGCATTTGTCGCGGCGCTATCGCGCCAGGGCCTTTTTGGTTTTGCGGCCGAGCCCTAATTCCTTGGCCATCCGAGAGCGCAATGCTGAATAATTGGGGGCGACCATAGGATAATCGGAAGGAAGATTCCATTTTGCACGGTATTGGGCCGGGCTTAGATGGTAGATTGTTTCGATGTGATTTTTGATGAATTTAAACTTACGCCCATCTTCCAGGCAAATAATATAGTCTCCCGTCACGGAGTTCTCAATCGGCACCGCAGGCCGCAAAAATCGAGAGTTGGAAGATGGTTCTCTCGGCGACTTTATATCAACAAACGACTTGTGAACAATTCCTACAAGATTGCCAACGTCGTTTAAAGGTACAGCATTATTTGACAAATATGCGGAAACGACCCTCGCAGTGAATTCTACCGGAGAAATAGCTGCTCCACGCCTTAGCATTTTCATAATTTTGTTCCCGATTATTCTTGTGATGAAATGGCCTATACGATGCTTTCGGCAGGGGCAAGATGCAATTATGGTTGCATAATTTGCTCAAAATAAAGACCTTGGCGTGTATTTCTTCGCGCGACTCGCTATGGGTGGTTGAACCGGGGCGGGAGCACGCGCGTGCGTTGCTTGACGTTGCGTTAGGACTCGCTAAATCACCGGCTTAACCCTGCGTTACCGGGCCCTGCCCAGGGCGCGCAATCGTTGGCCTGCGCTGAAAAGTGACGCCTTGCACCCTCGTTGATTGTGTTCGTGAAAATGCCGAGTGCTGAAGCAGCGCTCATCGCGACAGCAGATCCAAAACTGGATGGTAGAATGCCCGACCTCGAACTGTCCGAAGCCCAGGAACTGGCGCAGGCGATGGGCTATCCGGAGTTCACTTACACTCTAGACGCCGATGAGGCTCTCGAAGTGTTGAAGCTGCTGACCAACGCCAAGCTGGACGCCGACACGATGGGAGATCAGCACCTCAGCCGCGAGATTGGCATGGGCATGCAGATCGCTATAGAGATCGCACTCGGCCGTTTAACCCACTGACCATGGCAACTTAGGAAGCTGGCGCGCGACGCACTAGATCCCCTGCAGATGGCGGCGAGTTGGCATCGCTTTCTCTGCTGACCTCACATAGTTGGCCCGCTGAGAACCCTTCTTACACAATTATTATTACACCGACACAGAAACATCTACCTCTGATTGAGATTCCTTTGAACCCCTGCACAGCATACGTGATACGATCAACAAATTTAGGAATTAAATTAGGAAATTCTTATTGAGCCTTAACTTAAACGGTCGGCTAATTTATCCCTAGGCAGCGGTTTTTGCCTTTCATGAGTTTTGCAATGGCCGGCGTCGTTCATCTCCCTCCTCTCGGTTCGTCGGGTCATCAGAAAAGAACGATCCTCATAACTGCCGTTCTTCTCTCGCTTGGAATAGCAGCCGCGCTAGGGGGTGTCGTCAGCGGCGCTATCTATTCCATCGTCCGAACCGCTGATGAACTCGATGAGACAAGGGCAGTTGGCGCTGCGGCGTCCGCCCTAGAGTCATTGCGTTCGCAGATGGCCGGTACAGTCAGAGACAACGCATTCTGGGACGAGGCTTATCGCCAACTGGCTTCGCCAACTCGAGATGCCTGGTTGATCGAGAGCTGGGGATTCCCAACTTTAGACTATCCGCTCTATGACATGGCACTGGTGATCGGACCCGACGACAAGCCACTGTTGTACTACCGCTATGGCAAACCAATGGATGTGCAGCCCAGCGAGTTTTTCGACAGCTCCTTGGCTCGCCTCGTAGAGCGTGCGCGCGCTGCTGATGGCCTGCAAGGAGACGTCCATGCCGGTTTCATAGGAACAGTGCACGGGCCTGCGGTAATCGGAGCTGCGCGCATCCGTCCCTTCCTTCAGGGCATTCCGCCGCCCGATCCTTACATTCTGATATTCGAGAAGGATCTTGACGCCAAAGCGATCAATGAGACTGCGCAAAAATTCAACCTCCGTGGCCTTCAGCTAACTGATAGCCTCGTGGAGGGCACTGTTGCGGCGCCTTTAAGAGATGTCGACGGAAATACTGTAGGCTTCCTCAACCTTCCATCGGAGCAGTCGGGTACACGCAGCTACGAACGTGTTCGTCCGCTCATTTTCGGAGCGGCTGCAATACTGCTCCTGCTGATTGTAGGCATTGGCTTGATTGGCCTGCTTTCGGTGCGTTCGCTAACCAAGGAACAGGCCCGCGCGAGGCGGAACTTGCTCCACGATCATCTAACCGGCGTGCCCAATCGTCCCGGTTTGTCCGAATATGTCGAAAATCTCGCGCCCGATGTATGCAGTTCGGCGATGATCGGTCTCTATCTGGTTGATATTGACGGGTTCAAAGCCATCAACGACCTCTGGGGCCAACAAGTTGGCGATCAACTGCTAGGAGCTGTCGCGGCGCGCTTGACCAAGGATCTGCCACTGGGAACAACGATTTCTCGGTTGGACGGCGACACCTTCGCCATCGTGTCGTTGGCCGATGCAGCCGGCAAGGTCGCCCATTTGCAATCGGCAGTGACTGAGGTGTTCGCAGAACCTTTCAAGATCGGACGCCGCGAGATCGAGATCGGCGTCAGTGTTGGCGTGACCGAGGCCGTGTTGTCACGGACGAATTTTCACGACTTGTTACGACAAGCCGAAATGGCTTTGCATCAAGCAAAGCACGGTTCAGATGGCGCGACGGTCGTCTTTCACCCGCATATGGAAGCCGAGCTTTCCGAGCAGGCGAACCTAGAACAACAGTTGGTCGAGGCCCTGGATCGCCGCGAGATCAAGGTTGCATTCCAGCCGGTCGTTGATGCACGCAGTGGGGATCTTTGCGGTGTGGAAGCACTGGCGAGATGGAACAGCGAGAACGGACCGATTGCTCCCGATGTGTTCATACCAGTTGCCGAGAGGGCCGGGCTCATTGGGATACTGGGATCCCAAATCCTGGAAGAGGCGATAGTTCAAGGCTCACGTTGGCCAGGCTTGCAGATTGCTGTGAACGTGTCCCCCGTGCAACTCCGCAATCGATACTTCGCTGGAGGCCTAAAGGCCACTCTCGACAAGCTTGCGTTTGAGCCTCACCGCCTGACCATCGAGCTTACGGAGGGCGTTCTTATTTCCAATGCCGATCAGGCGAGACGATCAATCTCCGAGATCAAGGCGCTCGGCATTAAGGTTGCTCTCGACGATTTTGGCTGTGGTTTCGCGAGCATCGGCTCCTTGCGGCAATTCCGCTTCGATCGCGTCAAGTTAGACAAGTCGCTTGTCGCCAATATCGAGCACGATCCTCAGGATGCAGAAGTGTTGGATGCCACTATCAAACTGGTGAGTGCTCTCGGTGTCCCTGTGACAGTCGAAGGAATTGAGAACCGGCACCAGGCGGAGCTTGCGCGAGAGGCCGGCAGCCATCAATTGCAAGGCTATTGGTTCTCTAAACCTCTGTCGAAGGAGGAACTGACCGAGCGCTTCCTTAGGCGCGACCGCTTGAGAGAGTTTCGGGTAGGTGGTAACGACGCGGTCGTCCATGAGCTGTAAGTATAAATGCGGCCATCAAGACCGACTCTGGGAGCATGTTGCCGGCCTCATGTAGAAGCGTGCTGGCAAGCGCTGAACGAAGAATACTGCGCTCCCTAACAGGAGCGCAGTCTCAAATCAGCCTCGCAGGCAAAGTGTTACTTATTGGTAGAGCGCGTCAGGGTGGGGTTGGGGGGGGGCGCACGCTCTACATCGCAACCATATCAAAACGCTTTTCATCAGCAACAGCTAATATCTATTTACGTCTACATTAGCGTGAGGGCACACGGGGACAATAATCGATACCGACGGTCTCGCCGGCATGTCAAAGGATACTGCCCGTGAACGGATCGCCGCGGCACTCGACAAGGTGCGCCTACATGGCGTCGACCTGGTGCTCGTCATGTTCGCCAGTGGTCTGATTGCTGCTGCGTTTTTCACAACTGAGCCTGAACGGCAATTGTCATTAGCCGCCAACGCAACTGAGGTATGGACTGACAAGCCCGTGAAGGTGACCCTGCAGAGGAAGAGTTCGAGCGAGTCCCAGCCCGGCCTGTCCGGCAATTGCTTGCCAAACCCTCGACACGCGCCGCGGCCATCGTCACTGCAGATGTCGCTGATACAGCGGCAGCTTTCCCGTCCGTGCAGGCCAGCGACCAACCAAAGACGACGGGGGCCGAGACGATTGAGGCCCATGTCGAGTGGTGTTCTTGCTGATACCCTTCCTATCGCCGCGACGACAACAGCTACACTCCCTATAGTGAGGGACGACGTGAATGCGCCTCGCCATATGTGGGGGCGGTCTACACTGCAACAGAAGAGACTGGAAACCGCGGTCCAGTCCTCCGCAGGGGGGATTGAACTGGCGAACTCAAACAGTCAGGCCTACCTTAGTGCGGATCATGAGTATTGCTTCGGCCAGTATCGGTCATATCGACTGGAAGACAACACCGACCAACGTTACAATGGCGGCCCTCGTAGGTAATGCCACTGAACGACAGGGTGATACGGCTGCCTGTCAACGGCACCGTCGACTGATCACTTCGCCTACCAGCCAGCGGCGGCCGTCAATCCGTGAAGGAAGTGCCCTCGTCGTTCCCAGCTGACCAGTCGCCGATGGGGATGACAAAGATCGGGATTACTCGATAGATCTTGCCCCATCGTTTTGCTGTTGCAGCGGCTTGGATCTCACTTGCGTGAATGTTGGTGAGCGTGATCTTGCCAGTGTCATCGACAACCGCCCATGCCTTAACCGGCTCCGTCTCCATCACCTGCATTTCCTGTGTCGCGGCATAGTGCGTTGAGCTAATATACGGCGAGGGGTGTGTGTATAGCATGCTCGACATGCGGCATCACCTGACGCTTTGCCGTGCCATAGGAGCGGAACCTGTCGGTGATCATGCGCTTCGGCGCGGTGCCCTGTTTCTTCAGCAGGCGCATCAACTATCGCCTCGCGGCCTTGGCATTGCGACGGCGCTGGACAATTTCATCGAGCACGTAGCCGTCCTGATCGAAGGCGCGCCACAGCCAATACTTCTCGCCGGCGATCATGATGGCAACTTCATCGAGGTACCAGATGTCATCGCGACTTGGCTGCTTGCGGCGCAAACCGCGAGCGTATTCGGACCCGAACTTCTTGCCCCAGCGACGGACCGTTTCATAAGAGACTGGGATGCCGCGCTCCAACAGCATTTCTTCAACATGCCGCAGGCTCAGCGGAAACCGATAGTACAGCCAGACCGCGTGGGCGATGATCTGCGGCGGAAAGCGATGGCGTTTGTACTGATGGGGGAGGTGCTCATACCCTCCGCTCTATCCGGAAAATGCCTCACCGCAAGTTAACGTGATGTGGTGGATGGCGCCCTCCGACGGCATCAAGTGTGCCAGAGTAGGTTGTTGCAAACATTTAGAGGAGCCACCCACCATGGGAGAGATTAAGACGATCGGCCTCGATATCGCAAAGAATGTTTTCCAGGTTCACGGGATCGACGCGGATGGGCATGTCGTGCTGCGCAAGTCGTTGCGGCGCAGCCAGATGCCCCCCTTCTTCGAGAAGCTTGCCCCTTGCCTGATTGGCATAGAAGCCTGCGCGACAGCCCACCACTGGGCGCGCACTCTGATGGAGGCCGGCCATGAGGTGCGGCTGATCCCGCCGGGCTATATCAAACCGTATCTTCGGCGGCAAAAGAACGACGCAGCCGATGCAGCCGCCATCTGCGAAGCCGTGACACGACCGTCGATGCGGTTCGTTCCGGTGAAGAGCCGGGATCAGCAGGCGACGTTGATGCTGCACAGCGCCCGCGAGCTATTGATTTCGCAACGGACCGCCCTCATCAATGCCCTGCGTGGCCACTTCGCCGAGCTTGGCATTGTCGTACCGCAGGGTGCCCGCAATGTCCGGCAGCTCATCGCCCTCCTCGAAGACGAGCAACACAGTCCGCAGGCCGTCCGCGTTGCCCTCATGCCCTTGGCAATGGCATTGACAGAGATGGAGACGCAGGTCGCCAAGCTCGACAAGGCGATCCTTGCCACCCATCGCAACGACGACGTCAGCATCCGGCTTGCTACCGTGCCCGGAATAGGCCCTGTCATTGCGACATGTCTTTCGGCCAGCGTCTCGGATGTAAAGCTGTTTGAGGGTGGGCGTGAGTTCGCGGCCTGGCTGGGCCTCGTTTCCAGGCAGCATTCAACCGGAGGAAAGCCAAGACAATGGGTAATAGGCACCTACGCAAGCTCCTCGTGGTTGGGGCTCATGCGGTACTTTACCGCATGAAGAAGGGAACAAGTGATACGCCTTTGGCGAACTGGGCCCGATGCCTGCTGTCGAAAAAGTCCTTCAAGCTTGTCGCGGTTGCGCTCGCCAACAAAATCGCCCGCATCGCATGGGCGATCATGACATGGGGCGTGAACTTCCAGCCAGGCTACGCCACCGGCAACAACGCTAAGGTCGCAGCGTCGGCCTGAATCACGACAGCGCCCTTTCGGGCAAAACAGTTGGCGGAGTGACGATGGTATGATGTGACAGCGAAAGCGGAATGGACCGCACGAACTGAAGAACCCGCGGCGATGTCTTGCGCAACAACAGCGCGATAACGTGATAGGGATCGGCTCAAGCGGACAACATCAGGGCCAGCGGTCGTATCGTGCCGCACAAACAGGCCGGAGACATGACTGCACCCGACCCGCAAAGCTCAATCTTCATCCAAAATCACATTGCCAAACGGGCGCCATCCAGACATGACAACGCCGTCGTGCCACTTGAGAACCGGTCCTTGGTGCTCTATATGATGCGTGATGATTGATGCGTAGTTAGGAGGGCGATATGAGAACGACACTTGCGATTGATGACGACGTCCTCGTCGCAGCCAAAGCGATGGCCCGGCAGCAGGATCGCAGCGTTGGCGAGATCATCACCGATCTGGCGCGGCGCTCGCTGCGCCGTCCGCAAGGCGGCGGGGAGCGCAATGGCATTCCTCTGCTGTCGCCCCGCCCGGATGCACCTCCTGTCACGCTTGAGATGGTCAATGCCTTGCGTGACGAACTGCCGTGACCTTCCTGCTCGATGTTAATGTGCTGATCGCGCTGATCGATCCTGGCCATGTCGCCCATGACGACGCGCATGGCTGGTTCAAAGCGACCGGTCACGCTGCATGGGCCACCTGTCCCGTCACCGAGAACGGCGTCATCCGCATCGTCGGCAATCCAAAGTATCCCAATTCTCCCGGCTCGCCTGCTGTCGTCGCGCAGATCGTTACCAAGTTGCGAACCCTGCATGGACACAGCTTCTGGCCCGACGATGTGAGCCTGGTTGGATCGGGCGACATCGATGCCGCAAAAATCCTGACCTCGGCACAGGTCACCGATACCTATCTTCTTGCGCTCGCCAAGACGCATGGAGGCCAACTGGCGAGTTTCGACCGCAAGCTGTCGACTGCGGCCGTGAAGGGCGGCAAGTCCGCACTGCATCTCATCTCCGCAAGGTAGGCTTGGCAGGCTCCGGTTCTGTCGCAAACTTTTCGGTTAGGGTCTGTGTGTCATTGGTTCTCCGGCATCTTTCGGAGAGATTCAATGTTCAAAGGCCGCCATTTCGACCGATCCGTCATCCTGCTTTGTGTCCGCTGGTACTTGGCCTACGGGCTGAGCCTGCGTAATCTGGAGGAGATGATGGCCGAGCGCGGCATCACGGTGGATCATGCCACGGTTCATCGCTGGGTCGTCCGCTATTCGCCGTTGTTGCTGGAGCGTTTCAACCGGCGCAAGCGCGCCGTCACCGGGAAATGGCATGTAGACGAAACCTACATCAAGGTCCGCGGCCATTGGATGAACCTCTACCGCGCCATCGACAGTGTTGGCGACATGCTGTGACCCCGCTTTGTCATCCGGCTGAGGCTGGAGTCCTTGTTTGAGATTGGCGCATGTGCGCCGGTTGAGCAATGGACGATCGGCGGAGCTGGTCGGGGTTGCGCAGCCGATCGTCCATTGCGTTCAGGGTCGCGGCATAGGCCGCGGGGGTAAGGTAGCCGAGCGCCGAGTGTGGCCGTCGCTCGTTGTAGGCAGTGACCCATCTGGCGACCGCCGATCGTGCGTGATCGAGGTCGTAGAAGATGGTTTCGTTCAGGAGTTCGTCGCGCATGCGGCCGTTGAAGGCTTCGCAGATGCCGTTCTGCATCGGCTTGCCGGGCGCAATGAAGTGCCAGACGACACCGGCCGCCTGTGTCCAGGCGAGCATGGCGTTCGAGGTGAACTCGGTTCCGTGATCCGAGACGATCATGCCGGGCTTGCCCGCCGGCAGATGATGTCGGCCAGTTCCCGCGCCACACGCCGCCCCGAGATCGAGGTGTCCGGGATTGCCGCAAGGCATTCCTTCGTCACGTCGTCGATGATGTTCAGGATGCGGAACCGTCGCCCCGAGGCGAACTGGTCGTGGACGAAATCGATCGACCAGCGCGCATTCGGCTTCGTCTCGACCAGGAGCGGCGCCCGTGTTCCCGTGGCGCGTTTGCGGCCACGCCGCCTTCGCACCGACAGGCCCTCCTCCCGGTAGAGCCTCTGCGTCTTCTTGCGGTTCACGACATGCCCTTCATGACGCAGCAGCACATGCAGTCGCCGATAGCCGAAGCGGCGTTGTTCGCCCGCAAGCTCACGCAACCGCAACCGCAGCTTCGCATCAGCCGGCCGCCGCGACCGGTAGCGGACCATCTTGCGATCCGCGCAGATGACTTGGCACGCCCGCCGCTCGCTCATCCCGTAGGTCGTCTCGAGATGAGCGACAGCCTCCCGCTTGGCGACGGGCGTCAGAATTTTTTTGAAAGCAGGTCCTTCAAAGCGACGTTGTCGAGCATGGCGTCGGCCAGAAGTCGCTTCAGCTTGGCGTTCTCCTCCTCAAGGCCCTTCAGCCGCTTCGCCTCCGACACGTCCAGCCCCCCGAACTTCGCCTTCCAGGCATAGAAAGTTGCGCTGCTAATCCCGTATTTGCGGCAGACGTCGGCCGTGGGAACTCCAGCCTCCTGCTCACGCAACACCGCGATGATTTGTTCCTCTGAAAACCTCGATCGCTTCGTAAGCATCCGACGGCCGCCGCATTGAGGGCGTGATGTGAATCTGTCGTTTTGTCCTTATGGACAGGCATAAGGACAGTTTTGGGACACCGGTGAGCCGGCTGGCGATCATCGAGACGGGGCGGCGCCGGCGCTTCACCGACGAGGCGAAGCTCCAAATTCTTGAAGAAGGCTTTTCTGGCGATGGTCGCCAGGTCTCCGCGACGGCGGTGAAGCACGGGGTTTCCCGCTCGCAACTGTACCGCTGGCGTCAGTTGGCGCAGGCCGGCAAGCTGGGCAGCATTCGGATCGAGGGCTTCGTGCCGGCGTTGATCACGCCGGACGTGCCGGCTCCATCGAATCCGGTAGTGGGCAGCGGCCGCATGGAGGTGCTGAGCGCAAACGGCCGGCGTGTGATCGTCGACCGTGACGTTGACGTCGATGCGCTGCTGCGGATTATGCGCGGGCTGGAGACGCTGCGATGATCCCGATCCCGACGGGCGTTCGGGTGTGGCTGGCGACGGGCCATACGGACATGCGATGCGGGTTCCCGTCTCTGGCGCTGCGGGTGCAAGAGGTCTTGAAGCATGACCCGCTGGGCGGCCATCTGTTCTGCTTCAGGGGCAAACGCGGCGATCTGATAAAATTGATTTGGCATGATGGCCAGGGGGCCTGCCTGTTCACGAAAAAATTGGAACGAGGAAGGTTTATCTGGCCTTCCACCGAAGGTGGTGCGGTGGCGATCTCGCCGGCGCAGCTTTCCTATTTGCTCTCCGGAATTGATTGGCGAAACCCGCAGGAAACCTGGCGCCCGACACGGGTTTGACGGCATTTATGCATTGAGATTATTGGGAAATCTGATTCAATGTCGGCATGACGTTGCCGCCGCTTTCCCTGCCATCGGACCTTGCCGGCGCCCATGCTGCGCTGCTGGCCGAACGCGCCGCACGGCTCCAGGCCGAGGCGGAAGCGGCCAATGTGAAGGCGCGGCTGTCGAGCACCGAGGCGCTGATTGCGCATTTGCAGTTGCTGATCGGCAGGCTGGAGCGGGAAAAGCATGGGCCGAGCCGCGAACGGACGGCGCGCCTGATCGACCAGTTGGAATTGCAGCTCGAAGAGCTCGTGGCGTCGGCCGCCGAGGACGAACTGGCGGCCGAAGAGGCCGCGGCCAAAACGCAGTCCGTGCGCGCCTTCGCCCGCAAGCGGCCGGTGCGCAAGCCGTGGCCCGAGGACGTCGAGCGCGAACGCATCGTCATCGACGCGCCGACGGCATGTGCCTGCTGTGGCGGCTCGCGGCTGTCGAAGCTGGGCGAGGACGTGACGGAAACGCTGGAGGAGATCCCGCGCCGCTTCAAGGTGATCGAGACGGTGCGCGAGAAGTTCACCTGCCGCGATTGTGAGGCGATCAGCCAGGCTCCCGCGCCGTTCCATGCCACGCCGCGTGGCTTCATCGGCCCTCAACTGCTGGCGACGATCGTGTTCGACAAGTTCGGGCAGCACATCCCGCTGAACCGCCAGAGCACGCGCTTCAAGTGCGAGGGCATCGACCTGTCGACCCAGACGCTGGCCGATCAGGTCGGCCACGTCACCTTCGCCCTCAAGCCGCTCTTCGACCTGATCGAGGCACATGTGTTCCAGGCCGAGCGGCTTCACGGC
The DNA here is from genome assembly GCF_014843375.1 of Aminobacter sp. SR38. Classification (NCBI taxonomy): domain Bacteria; kingdom Pseudomonadati; phylum Pseudomonadota; class Alphaproteobacteria; order Hyphomicrobiales; family Phyllobacteriaceae; genus Aminobacter; species Aminobacter sp. SR38. Next base: position 17,544 of record NZ_CP062115.1, on the reverse strand, counting down.
GACGATACGACGATCCCGATCCTGGCCAAGGGCCAATGCACGACCGGGCGAATATGGGTTTACGTGCGTGACGATCAGCCGTTCGCAGGGCCTGCACCGCCGGCTGCGGTCTTCTACGCCTCCAGCGATCGGCGTGGTGAGCACCCGCAAAGGCATCTGGCTGACTTCAGCGGTATCCTTCAGGCTGATTGCTACAACGGCTTCAATCCGCTGTTCGACCGGACGAAGAAGCAGATGCCGGCGACGCCCGCCTTCTGCTTCGCTCATGCACGCCGGAAGTTCTTCGAACTGGCTGATGTCGCCCGCAACGCCCGGCGCGGCAAAGGAGCCAAGCCGATCTCGCCGGTGGCCCTTGAAGCCGTGAAGCGCATCGACGCGCTGTTTGCCATCGAACGCGAGATCAACGGCCTGAGCGCGGCCGAGCGGTTCGCCGTCCGGCAGGAAAGAGCCAAGCCGCTGCTGGGCGAGATGGAAAAATGGCTGCGCGCCGACCGGGCCAGCCTCTCGCGCTCGTCGCCGGTGGCCGGGCCGATCGACTACATGCTGTCGCGCTGGGCCGACTTTGCCCGCTATGCGGACGATGGCAGAATCTGCATGACGAACAATGCCGCGGAAAGAGCGCTGCGCGGTGTCGCTTGCGGAAGAAAGGCATGGCTCTTCGCCGGTTCCGACCGCGGCGCGGACCGCACGGCCGGCATGCTCACCCTCATCATGACCGCACGGCTGAATGACGTGGACCCCAAGGCCTGGCTCGCCGATGTCCTTGCCCGCATCGCGGACCTGCCGGCCTCCCGCCTTCCGGAATTGCTGCCATGGGAATGGAAGCACCGTCGCCAGGAAGAAAACTCGCCTCATCAGCAGGCCGCCTGAACCCGCACTCCTGCATCGTAGCTCAGTTCAACATCACGCGCGCGTCTCTCGCCCGCGTGGCTGCTCGGATGCTTACGCAGCCTGGGCTGTAAAACTGCCTTCAAACCAAACTTTGCGACAGAACCCGACGGCCGGCATCACTTGTCGCCTGGCTGCTCCATAGGATCGCAACTTGTCTGTAATCATGCGCTTTGGCACGACACCCTGTTTCTTCAACAGGCGCATCAGCAATCGCTTGGCAGCCTTGGTGTTGCGGCGGTTCTGGACGATCTCGTCAAGGACATATCCATCCTGATCGACGGCCCGCCAAAGCCAATGCCTCTTACCTGCGATGCTGATGACGACTTCATCCAGATGCCAGGTATCTTTCGCGCCTGGACGCTTCCTTTGGAGTCGGCGAGCATAGTCCGGGCCGAATTTCAGTCCCCATCGGCGGATTGTCTCATAGGAAACGACAATGCCGCGCTCCAACAGCATTTCCTCGACCAAGCGCAGGCTCAGCGGAAAGCGAAAGTAGAGCCATACCGCATTGGCGATGATCTGGGGCGGAAAACGGTGGCGCTTGTAGCTGATGGGCGAGGTGTTCATACGCGTGCGTCTATCGTGGCGGGTCCGAACAAGCCGTTACCGTGACAACACCGGCCGAACACATGAATGAACCTGACCGCTTCAGTATTGCCATTGTCAGAATCTTCTTGCTCAACGGGGGCCGTCCACACATGAATCACAAAATTCGGGAATCCCTATCGATTCAGTCAATCACTGAACCGCTCTAGTGACTCTATCAGATCAAATGCTTGTTCAAGATCATTGATCAAATCCAGCGGCTCTTCTAGTCCCACGTTTAACCGAACCAGTCTTCCGCCATAGTTTTTACCAGGCCGGTCGAGAGCGGGGTACACCACCGCAAGGCTGGTTACACCGCCCCAACTCAGGCCGATTTTGAACAGATTGAGTCCATTTACGAAATATTCTACTTGCTTGGCTGATATGCCAGTTCGGAACAGAAACGAAAAAACGCTGGCGGAACCCGTAAAATCCCGCTTCCAATTGGCATGGCCCGGACAGCTTGGCAGCGCAGGATGGAGTACCGTCTCGACATCTGCTTGCCGGGCCAACCATTCGGCCACCGCCAGTGCAGACAACTGCAGCCGGTCAAGCCGAACCGCAAGTGTCTGCAGGCCGCGTAGAGCAAGGCTGCAGTCATCTGGGGATACCGCCAGACCCAACTGGCGGTAGACAGGCCCAAGCATGGCATATGCGTGGTCGTCGCGGGCCGAAACCGATCCAAGTAGAATATCGCTGTGGCCACCGACATATTTGGTCAATGCTTGGATGCTCACGTCGACGCCATGCGCGAAGGCGTCGAACAGGACGCCTGCGGCATAGGTGTTGTCCAGTGCGACTGGCACGCCACACCCGCGCGCGACTCGTGCGATTTCTGGGACGTCCTGGACTTCCATCGTCACCGAACCCGGACTTTCGCACCAAATCAGGCTTGTATTATCTTTGATGAGATCCTTGATGCCACTTCCAATCATCGGATCATAAGGCTCCACTGTTATGGCAAGGCTGCGCAACAGGCCGTCGGCCATCTCGCGGTTTGGGCCATAGGCGGACACCGGGACCAACGCATGACTGCCAGCCTTGCAGTACGCCAAATAGACAAGCGCTATCGCTGCTTGTCCGCCAGGTACAATGAAAGTATGGCGGGCCCCCTCGAGATCGGCCAGTCGGGCGGCAAGCTCCAATGTCGTGGGTGTTCCATAGAGCCCATAGGAATAGCCGTTTTCCGCCTGTCGCCAGTCATCGGTCACGTCAGCCTGGCTGTCGAAAACGACTGTCGATCCCCGATAGACCGGTGTCGCGAGCGATCGATAGCCAGACCGGGCGCGTGGAGCCGGGTCAAGCAACTTTGTGCGCCAATCCATAGGTCGATTCCCTCTAGTCGATATACGGCAAAAGTATTTCCGCTAACGCAATTATGCCCGGATGCTCGACCAAATCGAGCGGGACCGGGAATCTGCGTGGTGTTTGTCAAAGACTTTGCATTGAGACGATTGTCTGCAGGTAAATGCGAACAGCCGTAACGATTTCGTCCACCGCTACATATTCATTCAACGAATGGCACTGAGCCAAGGCACCCGGGCCGCAAATGACACCGGGGCAGCCGAAATTCGGCGCATCGGTAGAGCCCGGGAACGGGGCGATTGTGGCATGTTTGCCGACCACACGTTCAAAAGCGGCCCGAATAGACGTGACGATGGGAGAGCCCAAAGGCGTATCAAAAGCAGGAATGTCCAGCGCAGGCTCTGCCAGCTCATACCGAAACTGGCGGTTTCTTGAGCTGAGGTGGGCCAAAATATCCGAAAGTTCCGACATCACGACGCCAAGTGTTTCTCCCGGCACGGTCCGGCGATCGATATCCAGTTCGCAGAGATCCGGTACCGAGCTGGCATTTTGTCCACCCCTGATAACACCCGCGCTGAACGTCGGCCGACCACATGTCGGGTGTTGGGCCCTGATGCCAAGCTCGTCGGCGTATCGTTGCAGTTCAACCAAGGCCGAAGCCATATGGAAAATCGCATTGTTGCCGCGTTCTGGCATGCTGGAATGCGCCGAAGTACCTAGTGTCCGGATTGTCGTGCATATCTGCCCTTTATGGGCGGGGCAGATGGTCAGGCTGGTCGGCTCTGCAATGATCGAGTAATCAACCCGTGGTCCGTGGAGCCCAAAGTCCTTCGATCCAAGCATGGTGTGTTCTTCGTCCACCACTCCGGCAACAATCAGGTCCCCGCGCAAGGCAGTCCCGGTGGAAACAAGCACGCGGACCACTTCGAGATAGGCCGCAAGGCCCGCCTTCATATCGCATGATCCGCGCCCATGGATGTTCCCATCCCTCACCGTGGGCTCGAAAGGATTGGAATATCCGGAAACACCAACCGTATCCAGGTGGCCCGCAAGCAGGATGGTCGGCCCGCCGCCGGTTCCCTTCAGCCGACCCCAAACGTTCCGCCGTGCGTGAGATACCTCTCGGCTTCCTACATCGAGCCCTAGATCAGCCATTCGCCTGGCATAAAATACGCCCATGCGCTCTTCCGCCGGCGGTGCGCCAGCCTCGCCAAACAGATTGACGCTCGGAATGCGCACCATATCCGACAAAGTCCCTACCAAGGAGCCCTTGTCGATCTCAATAGCCGCCAAATCTCGATTCGTCGTGATCATCACAGGGACAGCGTCATGGAGGAGTTCGGCGGGTTAACCAATAATCGGCAGCTCGGGAGGGGCACGACGCGAAAGCAACTCCGCTCCGTCATCCCGGACGACAATGTTTTCCTCATGAAGCATAAATTTGCCCGGAGCGAATTCGTATCCCGGTTCAATCGCCAGGACCATTCCCGGCATAATGATCGTATCGTCATCCTCCATCAGCGACGGCCACTCGGTATTTCTCAGTCCCAGGCCGTGCCCCATACGCCCAATCGAACTTGCAGACGCGCCGCCCTCGGCTAGGACGCTGGCCATGGCGCTCCAGATGTCATTGGTCCTCACGCCCGGCCTGGCGGATTGCAGCCCAGCTTCGGTGGCGCGGTGAAGCAGCCGATATGCGCTCTTTGCCTCATCGCTCGCATGCCCAAGAGCGAAGTTGCGGTCGAAATCGCTGAAGTAACCGTCAAACTCTGAGCCCGTGTCCAGGAAGAGGATATCCCCCTCCTGCAAAATACGATCACTTGGAAAGCGGACTACGTCGTCATAACCGCCGGGTCCGGAGGTGCCGATTAGAAAAGGCACCGAATCCGCCCCGCGTGACAGGATATCGATTCTGAACCTGCTAAAGGCTTCACGCTCGCTCAGGCCCGCGTGGATCAGGCTCGGTACATTATAGAATGCATCCGAAACGAGACCGCAAATACGAGCCAGTTTTTTGATTTCGCGTTCTGATTTGATCATGCGCATTGAGCGAACGATCCCGGTCGCATCGGCGATCGCAATACCGTCGATTTGTTCGCGCAGAGCCTCCACATCATTTGCCGGCATTCTCAAATGCGTTTCCGGCCCGAGGGGCAGTCCAATGCGTTGGTGTTTTTTTGCGACTTCTCTGATCGTTTGAGCGAGAACACTAACCCCTTCGTCATCGGGATTAGGTGAAGCCCATGTACGAATATCGGTGATCCACGTTTCAGATACGGCCTTTACGCCAATTCCGGGAACGATCGCAATCGGCTTGCCGGCGGAGGGAACAAGCAAGAACCACGGACGCGTCGGGCTCTGCCAGAAGTAACTGTTAAAGCCTGCGAAATACGCCACCTCGGGCTCTGTCATCAATAACAGCGCATCGAGACCTTGCGTTTGCATAAACTCTTGCGCGCGTGCGGTTCGCGCTTCGAATTCCTCAAGGGGAAAACCGCGCCCAGTGCTAGTGGGGGTCGTATGCAGCGTCATCAGTGTGCTTCCTCAATGGCTAGAGCCGTCTTGAACAATTGACCCATGCCTTCGACCACGTCGTCGACCCCTGCCAGCCGCAGAAGGTGCCACGCCAAGGCGTGGTTGCTCGCGGTGACCGGCTTCCGAAGCGTCCGCTCAGCCTCTTCGATGATCGCGGCGGCTCGCAAGCTGGTGCAAGAAATGAAAACGCCATCACACTCGGCAGATGCGCCAACCGAAACGGTTGCCTGCAAGATGGATTGCTCGTCGATCTTGCCGACAACAAAATCGTCCGCTTCGTAGAAGGAGCCGACAACGGGGATCTCGAAGCCGATGGCGGCGAGCCTTGCCCGCATTGCTTCGGTCACCTCTGGGGAATAGGGCGTAACCAGGCCAACTCGCCGAACGCCCATGGACTGCATTGCCACTGCAGCGGCTGTCAGTGGATTTGTTGACGGTACACCCGGGTGAATGTTGTTCAGGATTTCCGCGACTCGGTCTTCGCCGATCATTGTCGCACCTGATGTACATCCATATCCGATTGCCCGAAGACCCATCCCTGAAGGCAAGAGGCTCGCCGCAACCGGCAGTTCCTTTTCCATCTTTGTCAATGTATCGGGCGAAACAGTTGCGTCACACGCAAGTCGCGCATGGTAGATCGAGACGCCATCAAATGCGGCCAAATCTCTGAATTCTGTCTCCATGGTTTGATCCGTCTCCAGCACCAAGAGGCCAATTCGCGCGCGCGCACCGGCCCCTTTGTCGATTGAAAACGGAAGTCGCTGGATGACCGGTTGTCCCGGCAGGTCGGTTTCGTCGTATGATGCATTCATGATTGCGGCCTTCGACAATGAATGGAAACGTCCCGCTGCATGTCCTGTTACAAACAGCCACAGATGCGCGCCGTTACTCGGTTCGGGTAAGGACCCGGCTCAGGAAATTCCTTGTTCGCGTGTGAGTTGGCTTGGAAAAAATCTCCTCGGGCGTGCCAACTTCGATGACTTCGCCACCATCCATCATTACAACCCGATCGGCCACTTGCCTGGCGAAACCCATTTCATGGGTAACGACGATCATCGTCATTCCCTCGCTTGCCAACCTTTTCATCACTCCCAGAACCTCGCCGACCAGCTCAGGATCAAGGGCGGATGTCGGTTCGTCGAACAACAGAATCTCAGGCTTGAGCGCAAGCGCTCGGGCAATGGCGACTCGTTGCTGTTGTCCGCCGGAAAGCTGGCCGGGATACACATTGGCTTTGGCCGCCAACCCCACACTTTCCAACAGGCGCAGGGCATTTTCCCTGGCAGCACTCGGCGGTTCTTTCTTAACCTTCACCGGCCCGATTGTAATGTTTGTGATCACATCGAGATGCGCCAGAAGGTTGAAGCGCTGGAATACCATCGCAGTCTTGGCACGGGCCTTGCGCGCGGCCTCCTCGGTCACGCGAAACTTCGGCGCCGCCCCGTTCGGCAGGATGTCGAGGATCACCTGGCCATCGAGTTCGATACATCCGGATGTCGGCGTTTCGAGCAGATTGAGGCATCTCAGCAATGTGCTCTTGCCAGAGCCGCTCGGGCCGATGATGACGAGCACCTCGTGCGGGCGCACCTCGAGGTTCACGCCGCGAAGCACCTCGAGTGCTCCGAAGTTCTTGCGTAAATTCCTTACGGCGATATTCGCTTCGGCCGCCAGGCCGGTGTCAGTGGCTTTTGCCATGCGACGATCTCCTTTCAAGGCGACGGACCAGCAGGGCGAACGGGAAACTGATGGCGAAATAGATTGCAGCGATAATCAGGTAGATTTCCATCGCCCTGAAGGTGATCGCAACTCGCAACTGACCTGCACGCAAGAGCTCGGTCACGGATATAGTGGCCGTCAACGCGGAGTCTTTCAACATCGAGATGAAATAGTTTCCAAGCGGCGGCAAAACGACGGGTATGGCCTGCGGCAGGACGACTTCGCGCAAAATTTGGCCGCGGCTCATGCCAATCGATTGCGCGGCTTCGATTTGCCCTCTCTCTACGGCAACGATGCCGGCACGATACACCTCGGACAGGTAGGCGCCGTAGTGAAATCCCAAGGTCAGAAACCCTGCAACGAAGGCGTCAAGCCTGATGCCATATTGCGGCAGGCCGTAATAGACTATGAACAACTGTACCAGCAGCGGGGTCCCGCGAATCACTTCGACATAAATGTTCGAAAACCAGCGCAGCGGCGCGTGTCGGCTCAGCCTGGCGAGCGCTGCCAGCAGGCCAAGCACCAGCGCTAGCGCCATCGATACCAACGAAAGGAGGATTGTGGTTTTCGCCCCCAACAAAAGGTAGGGCATAACCTGCCAAAGCAGAGTTTCCTGCAGATATTCCAACACTGGGTAGAAGTCCCCGTTTCGTACAGCCGGATTTGAGTCGCCCGACGGGGACCCCCTACATCGCTTTCGCCGACATCGCGCTGCTGGCATGCCGCCCGCGACGCCGCGTCATACACTTATTGGCTTATGTGGGCGGAAAGAACGGCACGCCGTAGCGATCCAGAATTTCCTTGATCTCGCCGGATGCGAGCATCTGGGAAAGGGCTTCGTTCAGCTTTTTCAGAAAGGCGTCCTCGCCCTTACGCACACCGGCGCCGACGTTGAACAACTCGGTGGCGTCAGGGACATATTCGGCAACCATGCGCAAGCCCTTGGATGAATCGGTCTTCAGCGCGTAGCCGGCCGCCGGCGATTCGATGTAGACGGCATCGACGCGACCATTGGCAAGTTCAATGAGCGAGGAGGGCTGGTCGTTGTAGATCGACAGAGGACCAATGCCCTTGCCTTCGAGAATGTTGACCGTGATCGAACCGGCCAGAACACCGGTCGTGCGGCCGCGCAAATCATCCAGGCCTTTGATGTCCGTATTGTCACCCCTTACCAGAATGGCCTCGCCATTGCTCAGATATGGCTGGCTGAAGTCGATGATCTTTTGGCGCTCTTCGGTGATGTACATGCCGTCGATGATCACGTCGCACCGCTCTGAAGTCAGCGCCGGTATAAGGGCATCCCACGTAACCCAAACAAATTCGACTTCCGCTCCCAGCCTCTTTGCCGCCGCTTTGGCGATTTCAGCCTCATAGCCGGGATAGGACGGGTCCGAGCTCGAATAGGGCATCAGGCCATCGACGCTACAGACATTCAGTTTGCCGGTCGTGGCCATTTTCTCCAGAACATCGGCACTGGCGCCTGAAGCAAGCACGCCCGTCCAAAGACAGACACCGGCAATCAAGGCTCGCCTCACAGCCAAAGCACTACGAATTATTTTCATGGTTTCCTCCCTGAGGCGCATTCGACTTGGCTACGGCTAGCCCCTAATGTGCCCTTCTAGCTAGCTAGGTTGACAGCGGGCAAAATAGTGAACTTCTCTCACTCGTAAAGCCGCATTTATCTTCATGACAAGCAGAAAAAAAGTTATGATCACCCCCCTCGCCAAACTAACGCGACTTCGCTCGTTGATCACTTTCGAGGCAGCCGCCCGACACTGCAATTTCACCCATGCGGCGGCAGAGTTGGGTGTCACTCAAGCCGCCGTCAGCAAGCAGATCCGACTGCTCGAAGACATGGTCGGGACTCAACTGTTTGTCAGACAGAATCGCGGCATGTATTTGACGGAACCCGCAAAAAAACTGGTGACGGCGGTTGCTGATGGGCTCTCGCAAATTGATGCTGCGATTAAGGAAATCCAGAATTCATTCCTGCGTTCCGATGTGACCATCACCACGACGATCGCGACCGCAACCTTGTGGCTTATGCCGCATCTGGCCGATTTCAGATCGGCGCATCCTGATATCGATATAAAGCTCGTGGTTTCAGATGCGCTGACAAATCTGGTCGCCGAGCAGGTAGATCTTGGCATTCGCTATGGTAGTGGCGACTGGCCCGATGTCGACGCGACGTTCCTGTTTGATGTCACCTTTTTTCCAGCATGCAGTCCTGGGTACCTACGCGGAAAAGAAATTCGAACTGCAGGAGACCTCCTGGATGCGAAGCTGCTGAACCTTGAAGGGCACGTGGCTCGCGATGCCGATTGGCGCTGGTGGCTCGAGGCCAACGGTGTGGCCGGCGTCAGCCCAAAGGCCGACCTCAGCTTCAACAATTATCCGCTGCTGGTCCAGGCTGCCGTTGCTGGTCAAGGGGTAATTCTGGCTTGGGGCGGCATTACCGATCCTTTGCTGGAGAGTGGGGCACTGGTGCGTATCCTCAAGGAGGAAACACGCTCAAACCATGGCTACTACCTGGTCACCCCGAAACTCCATGAGCTGCGGAAGGAGCCACAGATATTTTGCCAATGGCTACTGAATGAGACGCATGCGATGGGTCGCTGGAAAAGTGCGCCGGGAGATTAGTAGATGCCTGCGCCTGATTAAACGGCAGTATGCCTTGGTCTGGCTGTAAATCTTCAGGCACAGCAATCGCATTTGTCGCTGAAACTTGGCGGCCACCATCAGCAAAACTCTCCTCGGCAATCCTGGAGCAATTCCAGGAAAGTGAAACGGTTTTCCGTCCGGAGTCACATAAAAACAAAGAGTTAATACCAACGGTTCCGGGTGCTGACTCTTTTGTGATTTTGGAGAGTGGCGAAACCGTGATTCCATGTTGTCGAAGGAGATTCGGCGATGGGATCGGCGGTGAAGGTTCGGGCGGACTACTCGGCGGCTGGCGAAGAGTTCGAAAGACACCAACCAAAGCCGGCGACTTTTGTCGCTTGCGGCTTTGCTTGAGGGGATGGGTCGATCCGATGCGGCCCGGATTGGGGGCATGGATCGCCAGCCGCTGCGCGACTGGGTGCATCGGTTCAACACAGCGGGCCCGGAGGGACTTCTCAACCGCTGGTCGCCGGGGCCGTCATCGCGGCTGTCTCTCGAGCAGAAGGTGGAACTGGCGGCTCTCGTGGAGAAGGGCCCGGACCGTGCCATTGACGGCGTGGTGCGTTGGCGTCGGATCGACCTGCAGAACGTCATCAAGGGGCGTTTCGGCGTCGATTATCACGAACGCCATGTCGGCAAGCTCTTGAAGGAACTCGGCTTCTCCCACATTCGTGCTCGACCCCGTCATCCCGCACAGGATGTCGAGATCATCGAGGCTTATAAAAACGTATGGCCCGTCCGTCAGCAAGAGGTTTATTTCTGATAGCAACTTTCGGTCTGCATCAACGTATACGGCATGTCGGATAAGAGCCGCCGCCAAGATGGAGATCCGCACGCAAGCGGCCTCATAAAACACACGGCGTCACTTCGCCATCTTTTATACCAGGCTTCCGGGCGTCGGTTTGACCGTCAGGCCATCTTTCAAAGTCCTCCCGCAGACTTCATAGGTCAGGCAGCGTTTTCCTTTCGTAGCGCCACCGACCAATTTCTTTATACCACTGCCGGCTGTCTCGCCTCGAAGGTAACTCCGTATCGCAGCGTCGCCCAGGCGACGCCGGCAAGCTTGTTGGCGAGCGCCACGACCACCGTATTGCGATGCCGCCTAGCGAGCAGTCACGCACGCTGAAGGCGCACCTGGCCGACTTGCCCAAAGGCAAACCCGTCGAAATCTGGTGGCAGATGCTATGAGGGCGGACACCTGATGAACTAAGGTCCATCATGGCAGGGTCCTCAAGCCAGGGAGCTGCACCATGTCATTCCAGAGCACTAATATCCTTGTCGAGTTGAGCAATTCATTATGGCTAGTCGGCACACGCAGTGCCCGGCGCTCCGAAAAGCCGCATGCATCGGATTAGCGCCGGCGATACGGCCGCGCTGCTGATGCTCCTCGACGGGCTTCGATCAAGCCAGCCGGCGACCTCGGGACATCCCGCGCCCATCGCTTGCTGCTTTGAAGCTGGACGGGACGGCTTCTGGCTTCATCGTCTACTGACCGCGAATGAGATCACGACCTATGTCGTCGAGCCAACCAGCATGCTTGTGAACCGACGAGCGAGGCGGGCGAAGACCGATCGCATTGATGCCGAGGGGCTGCTGCGTGTGCTCGCCGCCTATCTCGCTGGCGACAGTCAGATCGGCGACAATTTTGCTGTCGTTCTCGCACGTGAGGTTTTCTACCGTTCTTTCGGAAATCGAAAGCAGCTCGCGAGTTATGTCGGCCTGGCACCCATGCCTCATCAGAGTGGCGACATGGACCGGGACCGGCGCATCGGCCGGGCGGGCAATGCGCGAGCACGAAAGACGCTTGTCCAGTTGGCTTGGCTCTGGCTGCGTTATCAGCCGGGAGCGAACTCTCCGCCTGGTTCCGCCAGCGCGTTGGTAACCGGTATAAGATTCCTGGTGCCGAAGTCCGGCTGCGGAGCTCTTGCCCGCGGCGTATGGTGCGACCATCCGGGACAGAGGCACCGGGAGCACGAAGGTGCGGGCAGGCCGATGCACATGATGAGCCGCGAGGTAGTTGGCCGCCTCTGCGACTCGCCCGTTTGCGCCGAGAGCGCGAATCCGTAGCTGTCGCGTCGCCCGCCGCTCCCGTCGTCAACCTGATGAACAGGAGGCGCGTATGCGACGTGTTATAGGAATGGATATCCACCGGACCTTCGGCGAGGTTGTCTTCTAGGAAGACGGCAAGCTTCGCCACGGTGGGCGTGTCGACATGACACGAACGGCACTGGAAGGCTTCGGGAAGAGCCTTTTGGCGACGGACGAGGTGGTGATCGAGGCGACCGGCAACTGCATGGCGGTGTCACGGGTGCTTTCTCCGTTCGTGAAGCGTGTGGTGATCGCCAATCCGCTACAGGTGAAGGCGATCGCCCATGCCCACGTGAAGACCGACAAGGTCGACGCGGGGACCTTGGCGAGCCTACATGCGGCGGACTATCTGCCGGAGATCTGGACGCCAGATGCCGCCACCGAGCGGATGCGCAGGCTGGTCGCTCGCCGCTACCAAGTCGTGCGACATCGCACACGGATCAAGAACGAGGTGCATGCGATCCTGCACGCTCATCTGATACCGAAGTGCCCGCACGCCGATTTGTTCAATGGTCGCGGTCGCACCTGGCTGATGCGCCAGCCGGTCCCCGACGATGAAAGCGGTGCGATCGAGCGGCATGTGCGCGAACTGGATCGGCTTGCCGAGGATCTGACTTTCCTTGACAGGGAGATTGCCGAGAGCACGCTGGATGACGGTGCGATCAGGCGACTTCTGACCATCACCGGCGTCAATCTGACGGTGGCGGTAGGATTGATGGCGGCGATTGGTGACATCGCTCGGTTCAAGTCCCCGCAGAAGCTGGTCAGTTACTTCGGCCTCAATCCTCGCGTGCGGCAGTCCGGCCTTGGCGCCGCCCACCACGGGCGCATCAGCAAGGTCGGGCGCAGCCATGCCCGCGCGATGCTTGTCGAGGCGGCCTGGGCGGCCGCGAAAGCACCCGGACCGCGATGCGTTCTTCGTTCGGGTTCGCGCGCGACGCGGTCATCAGGTGGCCGCGGTCGCCGTGGCGCGCAAGCTGGCCGTTCTTGTCTGGCACATGCTGTCGAAGGAGAAGGACTATCTATGGGCGCGGCCGAGCCTGGTGGCGCACAAGGTGCGAGGCATGGAACTGCAAGCCGGAAAGCCACTGAAGAAGGGAAACTCGCGCGGTCCGACCTACGCCTACCACGTGAAGGAACTGCGGCATCAGGAGATGAACATCGCCCGGAAGGCCGAGGAAAGCTACGAGCACTTCGTCGGCACTTGGCGCCCGCGCCCGCCCAAGGAAGGGCGCGCGGGCGCCTCAATCCGGCAAGGCTTGAGTAGGCCGCCTGGCGGCGCTTCCAGCCGATGCACCGCGCTTCGCCACGAGGTCGCCCGCGTCTCGCGAGATTACCACATTCCGAAGCGGAGGGCTTGTCGATCTTATCCGTAAGCTGCAGGGCCGGACCCGTCGGGTCGCGATCGTGGCAATGGCGCGCAAGTTGCTCATCGCGCTCTGGCGCTTCACCGAAACCGGAGAGATCCCGGCCGGCGGCGCGCTCAGAGCAGTATAGGAATCGCCGCTGGCTCAGCATCATCGGCGACGCGAGCAGCACGACCGTCGTCGTCAATGGTCGACTCAGACTGCCGCGTGGCAGGTTGGTCGTGCTCAATAGGGGCCTTGCCTCGTGCATGAGGCATTATGGTTATGGGGTTCCACGTCGAATCCCGCCGCATGTAAGGTTACGCAGCCAAGGCTGCCGTACAGTGCCGCCCCAAACTCGCTCGCATAACGATAAATGATCGAGATCAACAGGATGAACGCCATGCCGCCATAAACTTGACAATCCAACCCTCATGTAAGGCCGAAGCCCGCATCGGCCAGAAGAACGGTATCGTCCGGCAAGGGCAAGACGCGGCACCAGGCCGCGCCAGCCCGCCGACCAGCGCTATAAGAACGCCTATTTGTTCGGCGCCATCTGCCCGGCACGGGGCAAGGGCGCTGCCCTTGCCCTCCCGTTTGCCGACACCGACGCCATGCAGTTGCACATCGACGAGATCAGCCGTCACGTCGCCAGAGGTGCGCATGCGGTGCTGCTCATGGATCGCGCCGGATGGCACACCACAGCAAAGCTCAACGTGCCCAGGAATATCACGCCGATCTTCCTGCCCTCGCGCGCACCGGAATTGAACCCGGTCGAAAACATCTGGCAATATCTGCGCGCCAACTGGCTCTCCAACCGCGTCTTCGACACCTATGAAGACATCATCGATGCAGCGTGCGAGGCTTGGCAAAAACTCCTCGCCAAGCTAAAGTCCATCCCTCAATCGGAATGGGCTCATGCCGGTCAAACGTCAACCGATGATCCCTAGGCTTTCAGAAGCGATTTCAGGTCAATGGAGACGTTGGCGATTACCGCGGGGTCGGGCGATATGCCTGCGTCGATGAGCCGTTTGCCAACCATGTAGGCACGTGCGTCGTTCATCGCGTCGAGCGCAAGAAGCGTGTCGCCCTTGTAGTACCAGAAGCTAACCGCACCGCCCTCGCTCCTGCGCGACACGATCCGATCGTAGCCCGCATTCAGCCCCGTGATCTGAAGCTTTACGTCGTACTGGTCGGACCAGAACCAAGGCTTCGCCCCATAGACTTTCTGGGCGCCGAGCATGTTCTCGGCCACGATCTCAGCCTGGTCGATGGCGTTGCCTACGTTTTCGAGCCGGATATGCCCCCCTTGATGGGGGAATGAAGCGCAGTCACCCGCTGCCCAGATCGCCGGGTCAGAGGTGCGGCCGAATTCGTCCGTGCGAATGCCGTTCTCGATGTCCAGCCCCGCATCCTGTGCAAGGAGCGTCTCCGGTGTGATGCCCACGCCGACGATGACAAAATCGACCGTAAGCTCACTGCCATCGGATAGAACCGCATTTGAAACGCGATCCTCGCCTGTCAGGCGCTCGAGCCATACACCCTCCAAAATCTTCACGCCGTGAGCCGCGTGGACCTTGCGGAAATAGTCAGAAGTTTCAGGTGCTGCCACGCGTTGCAGTATGCGTGGTGCCATCTCTATAAGCGTGATTTTAAGGCCAAGCTTGGCGCCCACCGCCGCCGCTTCGAGGCCAATATACCCGCCGCCGACAATGAGAAGCCGTCGACCTGTCTCGAACTCAGCTGCCATCGTGTCGACATCGGCCAAAGTGCGGATGGTGTAGACGCCTTGCAGATGACCTCCGATTGCCCGTGGCAGGCGGCGAGGCCGCGAGCCCGTCGCGAGGGCAAGCTGGTCATAGGAGATATGCTCGCCTTGTATGCAGACGGATTTCGCAGCGCGGTCGATCGCGGTTACCGGCGCGCCGAGCTTCAGCGCAACGCCGAGCCTTTCCCAATAGGAGGGGGCACGGAGATAGAGTTGCTCCAGAGACGTCTCGCCCAGAAGGTAAGTCTTCGACAGTGGCGGACGCTGATACGGCGGCACTGGTTCTTCACCAATCATTGTGACAGCGCCTTCGTATCCAAGCGACCGGAGCTTGGCAGCAAGCGAGGCTCCCGCCTGCCCGGCGCCGACGATCACGATTCCGCCCATCCGCATTCCTTTCTCGTCCGTGTTCGGTTTGGCCCGCAGCACCTTCTGTCACAGCCGGTCACGCATGTCCGCGACCGATGTTAGTTCTGCTTTAGCGGCAGAAAGACCTTCAGTCCGTCGAGCGTATCCACCACCTTTATCTGGCAAGTCAGCCGTGAGCGCGTTTGATCGGGAGCATAAGCGAAATCCAGCATATCTTCTTCCATCGCATTTTTAGGCGGCAGCCTCTCCAACCACGCTGAATCGACATAGACATGGCACGTCGAACAGGAGCAGGCGCCGCCGCAATTGGCTTCGATCCCCGGAACATCGCTATCGCGCGCTCCCTCCATTACGGTCCGGCCATTCGCGACGTCCACGACATGTTCCTTTCCGCCATGTTCGACATAGATGATCATGACCATTTCTTCTCACCCGCGCCCAATATTCGTAACTCCAACTTTGGAAACACCGGAGGGCGAATGGCTTTCGCCCCACCGGCCGACCGCGTTTCAGCCCTCACGCGGCCGCTTCCTGCAAAGCTGCCGTGCCAGATACTGCTGGAAATTCCAGATCGTCCGTTCTTTCGGGGACAACCGACCGGGCTGGGCAGCCAGAGCCTTGGCATTTTGCGCAATGCTCCCGATGATCGGCTTGTCCTCGTCGTTAATGCGGTCGAACCCAGCTTTCAGTTCCGCGACATAGGCGGAACGAGCCTCCGCTTCCTCTGGTACCGACCCGGGGAAGACGTCTGCTCCCCAGAACACCTTTACCTTGTCTGTGCCATAGGGCTGCAAAGACAACCAGAAGGTCCGCTCAGCCGTGATCGAGACGACGTGAGATGGAAAAATACCGAACAGGACCGCTTTGTTCCGCTCATCCTCGGTCAGGAGCGGGTTGTCCACAGTCATTTCCGAACTGCGTTCATAGGATTGGCCGGGAACCCGCCCCTGTTCGTAGAGGCTAAAGGCATCTCCGCCATACAACGCGTTTGCCAGCTTCGTGGGCATCGCCGGTTCGATGGTTTTGGCGTGCGCGACGAAGAGATGGTAACCCTCGGTGAAGTTCTGGGCGAGTATCTTCCAATTGGTGTCCCAGATCTCCTCTGCGCGGAAAAGCGTTTTGTATTCCGGCAGTCGGTAATTCGCGATACGATCAGAGAGTACTTGCAGGCGCGCAGCCAGCGGGCTGGCGTGCGGATCGAGCGAGACATAAACCCATCCCTGCCAGACTTCGACCTGAAACTGGGGAAGGCATACCTCTTTCTTGTCGAAGTTGTCGCGCATATGGGCCGCGCCGATCAACTGTCCGTCCAGATTGTAGGTCCAAGCGTGATAGGGACAACTGATGCGGCCCTTCAGATTGCCCGACCCCTCAAGCAGCGTGGCCATCCGATGACGACAGATATTGGACATGGCCCGGAGCACACCGTCACGATCGCGCAGGACGATCACCGGATCGCGCCCGATGGTCGTGGTGCGATAGTCACCGGGATTGGCAAATTCATCTTCACGACCAACGCAGAACCACTCGTGGTTGAAGATTTCGTCAAGCTCTAGCTCGAGAAACTCCCGTGACGTATAAACTTGCGGCGGGGTCGCCTCCGCCAGTTCGTCGGGCAATGCGGCGTTTCGCTCCACGGCCTCAAGAAGTTCATCCAGGGACATATTCGGTTTCATTTCGATCCTCCATAGCGGCGAAAAGCTTTCCTTGAGTGACCTCTAGGCCATACTGCTCAGCACTTGCGATCAGAAGTTCCCAGAGTGAGGCGGCAAAACTACGGGGGAGAAGCAGGTTAAAGCCTGACCCGACACGCCAGAGTGTCACTCCCACATGATGAAATGCCGAGGAGGCTACCGCGCCGCAGGGAAACGCCGCTTCCCGCAGATCGAGCGGCAGAAAATGACTCAGGAGCGAGCCGGCCGCGGATCCGTCCAAGTGTATCCAAGTTCTAGAGTCCGACAAATCGAGAACCGCACCGGCCTGAATAGGAAGGCGCAGCTGGACTTCGGACGCAGTCTGTTCAATCAGCCACCATTTCAACGGCTCGACCCGCAAGAGAGTAGCCTTGGGCCCGGCGGCCATCTGTCCCGGTCCCGGCGCTGCGTGGCATCCTGCTGCCCGAGCCACATCGGCTCCGGCCGCGGCGACCGTTTCCGGCCAGGCGGCAATCTGGGTCAAGGCGAAGCGCCGGATTTCGGACAGCACGACCCCCGCCGGGCCGGGCCTGCCAAACCGGCCAGAGGACAAATGATCGTGCAATGCGGATGTCGCGTTAGCCAT
>NZ_CP062114.1:0-120900 GCF_014843375.1 Aminobacter sp. SR38 | reverse complement strand
GAGGCGGCCTCCCGCAATCGTTTAGGTGTGGACGTGAGGGATCGCGGCCAGGCCTCGGGATACCAGTGCCGGATGGTCTCTTCGGCGCAACGTTTCTCGAAATCGGTGAAAAGATCGGGAAAGGCCTGCGCAACGGCCGCCCAGCAGCAATCCTCCTCGTAGAAGCCGTCGGCGCTTCTCAGAAGGGGATGGATGTGGGCATTGCGGTCGGGGTCGAGATGGAACCCGCCATGGCTCGGGGTCGAATGGCAGACGACGCCTTCGGCATAGTGCGTGGCATGATCCGAGAGCCCCCATGGGGTTGCTTGCCGAGCCGGGATGCTGCGGCGGGCCAGTCTACGCAATTGTGCCTGATGTCGGGCGTTCTCCTCGACACGGGCGCGGAACGCCGCTTTGCCGTCGAGCTGCCCGCCGTGACCATAGAAGCTGGACTGTTTCCATTCGGAGATGGGCAGAGGCAGCTTCCATGCATGGCCGAGATAGCGTCCGCCATTGTAGGCAGGGATCATCGCAAAAGCGTTCTCCCCAACCAGTGCCGCGAAGAGGCCATCGCTCGTTCGCCCGTAATACACCTCCGGGAATCCGGAGGTGTTGTCGATCGTTGCCTCGGTTTGAGCAGTCGCGTTCATGCCGCCCTCCCCTCGACGGCGTCGGCCGCCGCGGTATCGGCCGATACGTCCTCGAGCACCGCGTTAGGATACCGATGAGATTGCAGCCAGGTCTCCGCGTCCTGCCGGTTGGCGGCGAGATAGACGAGTTCGGCACCCTCGCCGGCGCGATCGAAGACCTGGACCGAGCCCGGTGCGGGTCGGGAGATCACCACGAACTTCGAGCCGCAATCGACCGAAAAGCTCTTGTGGACGCGCAGGACGATGACACCGCCGCTGCCATAATCGCCTTCATGCAGCGTGAAATGCGCGGGCGACGAATACTGCCCGGTCTGCCGGGCTGGCGTCTTGCGGATCAGGCGGCCGCCGCTATTGGCGCTCTCCCATGCCGAGAGTTTCTTGCGATGACGCTCGGGCGGGCGCGGTGTGCCGTCGGAGTAGCGGATGATGGAACCGAGCGGCACGAGATCGTAGATCAATTGAGCGGACATATTGTTTCTCCAGTGGTGCTGTTGATGAAAACAGAACCGCCGCCGGCGCGATTGCCGGCGGCGGGGTGGGTTGGGAGGAAGTGGATTGGCGGCCTATTCGGCGGCGACGCGCCAGGCTTCAGTTTCTTCGACGGTGTGGCCGTCATCGACCGGATGCTCGTTTGCCGTCGCCCCGGTCTGATCACCGTCGAGCTCATCGACTTCCCGCGCGGTGTCGTCGTCAGCCTCGTCCGGCGCGGCGTACCGGG
Organism: Aminobacter sp. SR38; assembly: GCF_014843375.1. Lineage (NCBI taxonomy): Bacteria > Pseudomonadati > Pseudomonadota > Alphaproteobacteria > Hyphomicrobiales > Phyllobacteriaceae > Aminobacter > Aminobacter sp. SR38. The sequence continues at coordinate 119,553 of NZ_CP062114.1, read as the reverse complement.
CCGTCCAGCTCGTCAGCTCGGCGACGTCGGGCGCGAACAGGGCCGAGGGATGGACGAAGTGGCCTTCCTTGAAGTGCTCGACGAGGGCTGCGCGCGTGTCCTTGACGCGGGCACGCGGCAGGACTGGCGTGTCCTTGCAGGACGCCTCCAGCGCCGGCCGCGACAGGCACGACATGAACTCGTCCGTGCCCATGTTCGGCAGGAAGCCGTCGGCGCCGACGGTATCGCCGGCGACCCGAGCGACGATGCCGCTGTTGGTCCTGTTCTCCCGGCATGAGAGGACGTCGATCAGGACCTTACGCGCGACCTGGTTGAGCGTCTCACGATCGTATACGGGCCTGCCGTCTTCCCCGAAAAGAAGGGCTGCATGACGCTCCAGCCGCGCGTGGCCGTAGACCGTGCCCGAGGAACCGGAATCGACGGAGACGTTCCTGCCCGCGAAGGCGAGAACGAGCAGCGCCATCAGCATGTCCTCCTCGATTGGCGCGCGGGCGAGCGCCTCGTGCAGCGCATCGGTGCGGAAGTCCCCGATCATCTCGATCCCCTTGCGCGTCACGTCCGGACGGGCCTTGGGAGCGACCAGCCCCGTGTCTGTACCTGCGGCGTCGGTTGCATCACCCTTGCCCTTCGGCTTCTTTGCCTCGGGCATGCGATAGGCGACCGTCTGCACCTTGCCCTCGCGGTCGAGATACATCGCGGTATGATCGGACTTGCCGGCCTTGCCATAAACTCGCTCGGCCTTCGGTGGCAGCTTGGCGTCGCCCCATTGGCCCGCGTCGACGATGACGCCGCGCTTGGGAAGGTTGTTGGCCATCCATTCCTGCTGGGCGCCAAGATAGGCGTCGACGTCGGTCGTATAACGGCTGTCCTCGTCTGCCGGGGCGAACAGATCCTCGACCCAGGCGATTCCGTAGGCATGTGCCAGATCATCCCCGAAACTGGCATGTTTTGCGAACATGCGGGTCTTGGTCAGACCCTGCGCGACAGCCCACCATGAGACCTGCGGGTCGGCCTTGGATGGCTTGTGCTTCTTCCAGATCTCTTTCTGATCCTCGAGTGCGGCGGAAGCGATGGTGCGAAGCTGGCGCTCATCGGGCATGTCGCCCTTGGCCATCTGATCGAGCATTGATGGCAGGACGTTCGCCAGAAGCCGCAGCTTCTTGATCTGGCGAACCGGCAATGCCAGCGCGATGGCGATCGCCTCCTCGGTCCAGTTGAGCGCAACCAGGCGCTCGATCGCCCGCCACTGGTCGACGGGATTGAGCTGCTCATGGGCGAGCGTCTCGGCCAGCGATCGCATGGCGCCACCGTCCTCCGCGCGCTCGATCACCAGCACGGCGATTTCCTCGAGGCCCGCCGCGATTGCCTGCTTCACGCGACGATGCCCGGCATCGATGACAAAGCCGTTGCCGCCTTCGGTCTCGGGGGCGACGACAGGCGGCTGCACGATGCCGACAACCTTGATCGTGGCCAGCAACAGGGCGTCCGCCTGCGGGCTCGATTTGGAGCGCCGCGCCTTGTCGGGATTCTCCTTGAGCGCGCGCGGATCGACAAACTTCAGTTCCATTGGGATGCTCCGTTTCGGGTTGCGGACACCGCCGATCGCGGGTCCTTCTCCGTCTTCTTTTCTGAAGACATCCCCCGGCCCGCGGAGCGGACGGGCCGGTGCAACTGCCTGTCGAGCATCCCTGCCCGGCAAGCCAAGCGGGGCTAATCAGCCCTGCGAAGGACGACGCGGCCGGGATCGCGAGCCAGGCGGTTGAGCGCAGGCGTCAGCGGTGCGGCCGATCCGCGAGGAGGGTTTCTTTCCCTCCCTATTTTGCCAATTGGTTGCGGCTGCTTGCTGATCGTCTCGCAAGAACCGAGAATGTCGCCGTTCCTGTCGCTTTCTGGAATGAGCAGGACGCTAGAAGCGATCATCAGATCCCTGGAACGGAACGGCTGCTTTAGCGAATTTCCGCGGCTACGATCGCAAGCCATTTGGCTAGGAGGACACATGGGCGTACCGGACAGATTTGCCATCGAATATCCGCAACGCGCATTACAATTGATCGAATTGCTGGAAGAACCTGCGCGCAAGCACGATTTGCTCGGCTCGTTCGGTCTGCTGGCGGCAGCGGCGATCCTTACAATTCCCTACGAACGTATGCGGGCATCGCATGTCCTGGTTGATGGAGAGCGCGACGTCGATCTGGTGAAAAGCCTCAAGACGCTCGAAAAAACCAAATTCTTTGAGGCGCCGTTCTGGCAGTCTGCGCCGGACGTAGGAGCATGGCGGCAATCGCGCATCGTCAATTCCGTTGATGAAGTGCATGGCTGGCACGATCAGGAAGGAAGGCATCCACTTTCCGATGATGCGAACACCATCGAGAATCGCAAGGCCGGCGAGGTTCTTCGCGTGCTTCGCAACGCCTTGGCGCACGGCAATATCATCTATCTCGACAAGAACGGTCAGGAGATTGCTGGAAACCGGATGGTCTATATGGCCTTCCTGTCCCGTTACGAGGAAACACCTGAACAACGCGAGCAGGCTGAAACCTATCGCGTTCTGGTGACGACTGAGGAAGCCTTCCTCCATTTCGCAAAATCATGGGCGAACTGGGTTTGCGGTCTCGACCTCGACCCGCGCGTGGCGAAGGCAGCATGAACGGCGACCAAAGAAGGTCGCCGTTCTTTTCGGATCACGGGCGACCGCTCTTGTTCCGGGTCGCATCGACCAACTTGTAGGTCTGGCCGGACTTCGGCGTCGGCGGCATCGGCTCGCCGCGCGTAACGGTGCGCTCTTTGCCGGTGTCTCCACCACGGGGCCCGAGAATCCCGTATTGTCCAGAACGCGGGGCAGCATGCCCCGGCTTGAAAGTCTTTGTCATGATTGCCTTTCCGGAGCGCGCCTGATGCGAGCCCACATCCAACAAAATATCAGTACTTGACTTCAGGATCAAGTAGGAGAAAATAGGTCCCAGTTTCTAGCAACCCCGGAGGTCAATGTGGCCGCGTCAGCATCACCCCTTCTAAAGGCGACTCCTGTTCCCTCGTCGTCGTTCCTGCACGATCACGACGAGGTTTGCCCGCTGTGTGAACAGCAGATCCCGCACGACCAGATGGATGAGATTAAAGCGCGGATCGAGACGCGGCAGAAGAAAACTGCGGAGGAACTCTCGGCTCGCCTTCAGGAGCAGTTTTCCCGCGAGAAGGCCGATGCCGTTGACAAGGCCAACAAGGACGGCGCCGCCAAAGCCGTCCTCGCCCGCGAAGAGGGCCGCAAGGCCGCCGAGGCCGCAGCCCAGGAGGCGATCGCGGCGACGGTACTCGCAAGCAAAGAGGCTCAGGATCTCCTGTTGAGCCGCGTGACGCAAGCGGAGGCCGAAAAGCAGAATGCCGAACAGATGCGGGTCGCTCTCGAGGAGCGGCTTGCCCAGCAACAGCAGGAGCGCGGCGCCGCTATCGAGGCGGTCCGGCAGGAGGCCCTTGCGAAGCAGGACAGTATTCGGGCAGAGGCCAAGGTCGCCGCTGAAGCGGCGGCCAACGAGCGGGTCGCGTCTGCGGAGGCCGCCAGGCTGAAGGCTGAAGAGGCCGGGACGAGCCTCAAGGCACAGCTCGACACCATTACAGCTGAAACGGAAGCGAAGATCACGGCGCTGACAGAGTCCGCAGCGGCGCGCGAGATCGAAATCCGTTCGGAAGCTTCTGAGGCTGCCGCTGTGGCCGCCCAAAGCAGGCTCACTGAGCTTGAAGAGGCGAGGAAGAACGCGGAAGCCAAAGCGGCTACGGTCGAGAAGCAGCTCGCCGATCATCAAGCCCTGCTGGATCAGCGCCTCCAAGAACAGCGCGAGGCGCTCGAGCTCGCTCAGACTGCGGCCGTCAATGCCGAGAAGGCTCTCGCGTTTGAGGAAAAGCTCAAGCTGTCCGCGAAGGTGGCGGAGCTGACTCGGGCTCTCGACAAGAAGACCAACGAGGAGCTTGGCGAGGGCGCCGAGGTCGATCTGTTCGAAGCTCTGAAGGCTGAGTTCGAGGGCGACAGGATCGACCGCGTCAACAAAGGGCAGCCCGGTGCCGACATTATCCATGTCGTCATTCACAACGGCAAGGAGTGCGGCACCATCATCTACGACTCGAAGAACCATGGCGCATGGCGCAACGACTTCGTCAGCAAGCTTGCAACCGACCAAATGGCAGCCAAGGCGGAACATGCCATTCTTTCGACGAGCAAGTTTCCCGCCGGCGCGCGGCAGCTGCACCATCAGGATGGCGTTCTGCTAGCCAATCCTGCCCGCGTTGTCGCTCTGGTTCAGCTGATCCGCCACCACATCGTGCAGACCCATATTCTGCGCATGAGCGGTGAGGAGAAGACCCAGAAGACGGCTGCGCTCTATGACTTCATTACCTCGGAGCGCTGTACCGATCTGATTGCCCGGATCGACACTCACACGGACGACCTGCTCGACATCCAGGTAAAGGAAAAGAAGGCGCACGAATCTGTCTGGAAGCGTCAGGGCGAGCTCATTCGGTCGGTGCAGAAAGTGCGCGCTGAGCTGAGTAATGAGATCGATACGATCATCGGCACGGCGGGGGTGTGGGAGCAGGATAATGAATAACCCCGTCCCGATGGCGGGTCGCGAACGCGACAACGTCGTTAACCTCCAGGAGCGCCGGCTCGATCGTACCGTTCTTCGGACGTACCGCACGAAGGCTGACATCGACTCCATCCTTCCCAATGACAAGCAGCCGAGGCTCGGGCCTAAGGTTGACGAAGAACTGCAACGGCAGATCGAAGCCAATGGCGGTTTGTTCGAGCCACTACTCGTCGAACCCCATCCCGATTTCCCCGGAAAGTTTCGCATCATCGATGGCGATCGCCGGTGGACGAATTCGCGGGCCTTGGTAGAACAGGGGAAAGAAGAATTCCGCCAGCTTCCCATCGAGGTTACCGACCGCACACTGAGTGACGAGGATCGGCTTCGCGCGTGGATCTATATCCATCGGCAGCGCAAGGAATGGGACGCCAAAGAGAAGGAAATGGTGGCCTACCGCCTTGTCGACCTGATGGGACGCGCCAGCGCCGCGAACATACTCGGAATCACCGTTCGGGAACTGGACAAACTGGTCGATATTTTCGAGCTGTCGGAGAAGTTCACCAGCCTTCGCGACCCAAGCGCCGCCATCACCTGGGCGCGTGAGATGATGGGCGTCAGCAAGAAGCTGTTCACTCCCAGCATCGTCGACGCCGTCGTCAAGAAGGTGAACGACAAGCGCATAACCAACTCCAAGGACCTGCGCAAACTACGATCGATCCTCCCCGATCCGGTGGCACGCGCGCATTTCCTCAGCGACGCGGGGGATCTCGATTCTGCAATGTTGCGTCTGGGACCCACCGAGAAGAAGCCAAAGGGCGGATTGTCCGGGGATCTGGAGGCCGCGGTTGAAGCGATGAAGGGGGTACCCTGGACCACGTTGCAGGATCTCAAGGGCGACCCCGACATCCTGAAAAAGATCGATGACGCCGAGGCGCTCCTTCGATCATTGCGCAAGGCGCTTTCGTGAGTCCCGATCAATCTGCAACACGCGTTACGCGGCGCCTATAGGAGGTCCGATGATCATCGGCAACGTACTGTTTCTCGAAGAGTCGCTCGACCGGTACCTGCGCGCACAGGAGGGCGCAGTCGGCAACCACGTCCGCCAGAAAGTCAGCAGGGTGGACTTGATCAAGTCTGACGCGGAGATCGTGCACGCCCTTTTGCCCGAGGCTCGTGTCGCCCCGCTAAAGGTGGACTTCGACAATCCACAAAAGGACGCGCAGGAGGCACGCGTGCGGGTCCACGACATGTTTGACGGGATGGTGGAGATCGACGGAGTTCGTGCAACTCGTAGCTTCGCGTTCTCCGGCGACCCTGGCCTGTTTAGGTTGCGGACCAATCCATACTCAACCACCCTGCCTCATGGCGAAATCAGCAACCGGCGGGTCATTATCGGCATGTCAGGTCGGAACGACGCCGAGACGTTGAAGCGGGAGATCGATCGCCAGGAGCAGCTCTTGCGCGAATATGTGGAAACCTCGACAAAGCAGATCGAGGCGTACAACGACAAGCTTGGGGCGCTGCTTGGCGAAGCCGTCGCCAGCAGGCGCCAGCAGCTTGCCAGCCTCGAAGATCTCAAGAACCGCATTTAGGTTTAGGGCGGGAAAGCGGGTTTCCATTCATGCCGCCTGGCGGGTCGCATGATCAGCCGCCCCTACCACAACGCCGGGACCGTCATCCGTGCTGGCGGCGAGATCGGCTTCGAGATCGGCCAACTGCTCCCGCTTCAGTTCAAGCTCGGCCTCGAAGGCGAAAGTTTCGCCAATACGTGGCTGATAGGAGGCTACACGCCGGCGGGCATCCTCCAGCCGACAGCGATAATTATCCTGCTCGCCCTCGAAGTTCGACAGAGCATGCTCGAGGCGAGCAATCGCGCCGAGCGGCGTGACCGTGACGGCAAGGTCGATCTCGTAGTCGGCGCCGGAGCGCATCAGCACCGTGGTGTAGCGATACCCGTCCCGGCCGAAGCGCTCGCCTGAGAACTCCAGGTCGAAGCCGCCAATCGCGGCTATGACGACCTCGCCCTCTTGGCTGAGCTGAACAAGGGTGAGGATCTCCTTCATCAAGGCGCGGCCGGCGAGCTTGCGTTCGGTGAAGGAGGTTCCGGTGACGGTCATTGTGAAGGCATCGCCAGCGGTCGACACCAGACGCGCGATGTCCGTTCCGATTTCGGCGATGCGCCGGCTCGAAAGCTCGATCTCGCGCTCCGCGTCGCGGACCTGGCGGCGGATGGCGTGCTGGTCGTCGATATGGGCGGCATGGAGCCGGTCGAGACGGGCGATCTCGGCCTCAAGCCCTGCCTTTTGCATCAGGCGCTGATCGCCCGATGCGATGGCCTTGGCCATGGCGAACTGGTTGGCCTGCCCCTCGCCCATATCCTCGAGGCGGCGAATGGACGTGTCGCCCGATAGAGCCGCCGCGATGAACCGGGCCTTGCGCTCATTGTTCTGCCACATGGTGGCGTCGAGTGAACCGAGCGTCGCATAGGCATAGAGTCCGATTTCGTCGTGCTGATTGCCCTGGCGGATGATGCGGCCTTCGCGCTGCTCGATCTGGGAGGGGAGCCAGGGAACGTCGAGATGGTGCAGCGCCTTCAGCCGCGCCTGCACATTGACGCCGGTGCCCATGGTTTCGGACGACCCGATCAGGATGCGGACCTTGCCGGCATTGAACTCGTTGAACAGCCGCTGCTTGGCCTCCGACTTCTTGAAGTCCTGCATGAAGGCGATTTCCGACGGCGGCACACCGAGGCGGACGAGCTCGTCGCGGATCCAGCGATAGGCCGAGAAGCCGCGGGAGGCTTCGACATTGATGGTGCCGAGATCGGAGAAGATGAGCTGGCCGGCGCCGGACTTGTCGAAGGGCTTGCCGTCCTTGCGGACATATTCGTTCTCGGCCGTCTCCTGCCAGATGCGGAAGGTGTTTCGGACAAGCGCGTTGAGCTTGTTGTCATCCTCATTGTCCATGGCCGGCATGACCAGGCGCAGGTCGATCGCGGCATGGCGGCCATCGGTGATGACCGAGAGCAGGATATCGTCGCCGGGCTGCGCCGGACCCTCGCGCTCTTCGATGGCCTTGATACGATCATCGAGGTGACGCTGATAGGCCTTGAAGGCAGTGGTCGGCTCCGCCGTGATGATCTGCCGCTTGCCGCCGGCGATCTCCGGAACTTTCACATATTTCCGCAGGTCGGCGGGCTGCACCACGTCCGCGAAGGACCGGAACATGGCGATCAGCTCGGGGACGTTGACGAACTGGGCAAAGCGCGTGACCGGCTTGTATTTGCCGGACGGCTGCAGCTCGAGTTCCGTCGAGGTGTCGCCGAAGGTGGACGCCCAGGCGTCGAACTCGTGCAGTCCGCGCGCTGCGAGAGCAGCATTGTCCATCAGCCGCTGCACGGTGAACATTTCGCCGAGCGTGTTGGTAATCGGCGTGCCGGAAGCGAGCACGAGCGTCCTGCCCGGATTTCTCGTCTCGACGAATCGGGATTTCACGTAGAGGTCCCAGGCCCGCTGCGAGCCGCTGGGATCGACGCCCTTCAGCGTCGACATGTTGGTGGCGAAGCTGAGCTTCCTGAACTCCTGCGCCTCATCGACGATGATCTGGTCGATGCCGATCTCGGAGATGGTGAGCAGATCGTCCTTGCGGCTCGACAGCGCCTCCAGCCGCTCCTTGTGCCCCTCCTTCATGCGCTCGATGCGCTTTCGGGAAAGCCGGTCCTCGCGGTCGACCTTGGTCAGCAACTCCTCGTAAGCCTCGAGCTCGTCCTGAATCATTTGCTGCTCGAAAGCCGAGGGAATCGAAATGAAGCGGAACGCCGAATGGGTGATGATGATCGCGTCCCAATTTGCGGTTGCCGCCCGCGACAGAAAGCGATGGCGCTTCTCCTTGACGAAATTGGTCTCGTCGGCGACCAGAATCCGGGCATTTGGATAGAGCGCCAGAAACTCGCGGGCCGCCTGCGCCAGGCAGTGGCCGGGAACGACCAGCATGGCTTTGTTGATCAGCCCGAGGCGGCGTTGCTCCATGATCGCCGCCGCGATCGAGAGCGTTTTGCCGGCGCCAACGGCGTGGGCGACATAGGTCGAGCCAGCCGAGATGATGCGCCAGATCGCCCGTTTCTGGTGCCCATAAAGAGAAAAGGCGCCGGAGGCGCCTGGAAGCAGGAGATGGTCGCCGTTGAATTTTCGCGGCGCGATGTTGTTGAAGGTGTCGTTGTAGAGCCGCGCCAATCGGTCAGTGCGATCCGGATCGCTCCAGATCCATTTCTGGAACGCCGTCTTGATCTTCTGCAGCTTTTCCTTGGCCGCTTCGGTCTCGACGGTATTGAGGACGCGCCGTTCGGTGTCGCCGTCCTTCACCGTGTCGAAGATCTGCGGGATGGAGGAATTGAGCGCGTCGGACAGCAGCTGCCCGGCATCGCGACGATGCGTGCCCCATTCGGTCGTGCCGGCGGCGCTCCAGCCGAGTTGGCGCGCACTGACCGTCCAGCATGCAAGTTCGGGCGTGTGATGGATGCTGATGTCGGCATCCATCGTCTGTTTGACAAATGTGACAATGTCGGTCGCCGGAATCCAGGGTGCGCCGAGGCGGGCGGTGATGTCGGAGGGCCTGAGATCGGCGGGCTGGACGCCCTTGAGCGCTTCGACATTGCGGGCAAAGGCTGGATCGAGCGCAGCGGCGGCCTCGGCGGCAGCGAGCTTGGAGCGAACGGCGCCGGAGAGATACGCATCGGCGGTTTGCCAGGAACCGGACGTCGGATCCCGGAAGATCGCCTGCCCCAACTCGTCAACGACATCGGCGACATCGCGATGCAGCAATTCCGCGATGTGATCGGCGTCGACATGGCCACGTTCGTTGAGCACGACGGCGAGGGCATCGGCGGCCGACGTGATGATCGGCGGCGGCGGCGGCGCGATGACGCGCTCGGTGAAGATCGGGCCGGACCGGGCGGTATTGGTCTCGAGGTCGTAGTCCTCGATGGATGCTACCAGCCAGCAGTCGGGGTCGTCGAGGAAGGGCTGGAGATTGGGACGGCGATGCGTCTCCCGCACTTCGCCGGTTTCTGAGTCTTCGGTGGTCGAGACGGTGGTGAAGTTGATCGGCCCGAATTCACGCACGAAGTTCGACCAGGCAATGCGCAGCTTGACCTGCGCCGGCTTCCACTGCCGGTCGAATTCCTGGAGTTTCAGCACCTCGCGCACGGCGTCGCGGATCGGGATCAGCTTGCGAATGATGCGGGCCTGCTTGTCGGAGACGCCGTCCCCTCCCCGTCCCTTCCTGACGGTGATGGTCACGGCCTCGCCGTCGACCATTTGCATCAGGGCGGCGTTCTTGCCTATGAAATAGCTGCCTTCACGAGCGGTCGCGCCGTTCGGCATAGTCGCAGTTGATGCCGGGTCGTCGCCACTGTCGTCTACGTCGGGACCGCAGTCTTCCGGCTTGCCGTCATAGATGGCTTCTGGAAGCGCCTGGATCGCGGTCGCGAGCGCGGCGTCGAGATCGACGTCCGGGCGCGGTAGGCAGGTATAGGTCTCGTCGGTACCGTAGATGCCGCGCCGCAGCGCATGTTCGCCAAGAACCATATCGGGGTGCTCGGCGAACCAGCGATTGACCCGGATACCCCCGTCGTCCTCGCTCAGTGGTCGCACCTCCGCCAGATCGAGCCAGCCTTGATCGCCCGCCACCTCTCCGTCCTTGCGCTTGCGGAAGAAGAGGACGTCGACGATGACATCGGTTCCGGCATCGGCACGGAAGCTGCCCCCTGGCAAACGTATGGCGCCGACAAGATCGGCCGCAGCCGCGATCGTCCCGCGTGCACGGCCATCGGCCTTGTCCATGGTGCCGCTCGAGGTCACGAAGGCGGCCAGCCCGCCGGGCTTCAACGCCCGAACCGCCTTCACGATGAAATAGTCATGCAGGCGCAGGCCGAGCGCGCGCAACGCGCGGTCGCTGCGCACGGTGCGGTCGGAGAAGGGAGGATTGCCGATCGCCAGGTCGAAATGCGCCGGCAGATCGACCCGCGCGAAATCCTGATTGAGTATTTTGGCGCGCGGCTGCAGCAGACGGGCGATCCGGGAGGTAACCGGATCGATCTCGACGCCCGTGAGATGGGTGACGGGATGTAGCGCCGCCGGCATCAGCGCCGGAAACAGTCCGGTGCCGACACCGGGCTCGAGCACACGGCCGCCGCGAAAGCCGAGCCGCTGCAGGCCCGACCAGATGGCCCGGACGATATATTCGGGGGTGAAGTGCGCATACTGGGTGCAGCGGGCGAGCGACGCGTAGTCGCCGCCGTCGATCGCGTCCTCGAGGTCGGCGCCGATGTCCGCCCAGCCCTCGCGAAACTCAAGCTCGCCTGGGAGACGAAACACGCCGTTGGCGAGCTCGGAAGCGCCGAAGCCGGTGAACCGGATCAGCGCGGCCTGCTCGTCGACCGAGGCCGGACGCTGCTCATCGACGATCGAGGCGGCGAGCCGGATCGCCGCGATGTTGTCGCGGGCGCGCTCCCGCCAGGATTTGGCGAGACCGCGCGTGCCGGCGAGATGGAAGTTCTCGCCATTGGGCGCCCGGCGCAAGAGTTGAGCATCCGCCGTGGCGGGCACGGCAGGCGTGGGAGAATGCGGGGCCGGGTCGTCATCGTCCGGATCGTTGGCCGCACTGTCGGAAAAGGCGGTCACGCCAAGGCCGAGACCTGAGGAAAGTGCGGTATTGCCGAACAGGTCGAGCGTGAAGGGGTCGTCGTGGGACACGGGATATCTCCTGGGATTATGGCGAGCGCGATCACGCGACCCGCGTGTGCGGCCGCGCGAAACGCTGACGGGGTTGTGGGATGGGCTAGCGGGCGATCAGCGACAGCGAGACGTCCGTCTCGGTCAGTTGCACGCGCAGATGCGTGCAGCGCGTGTTCCGGTCGAACAGCGGGATCAGTCTTTCAGCGTCGAGGAACTCGATGCCGTCGTCACCACCAAAATGCCGGTTCTTGTAGTGCCACCAGTCGGGATTGCCGACCGGGTGGCATTCATCCGAATAGATCACGAGGGCGCGCTCACCCTCGGCGAGCTTGCCGTTGGAGAGGAGATAGACGCCCTGATCGCCGACCAGCCAAAGTCCCGGCTTTTCATCCTTACCGGGCTTGATGCCGTAGTAGGGATTGCGAAATCCCCCATTGACGGCGGCATCGGCGATGCCGCGCTCGATGACCTTGCGAACGCCGAGAATAGGAAATGTGAACATGACAGCCTCCGATCAGGCTGCAATCGCGGCGGGCAGGTAGCGGAGATGGACCGGCAGCTTGGCGCTGATCTCGGGGGCGGTCAGATCGTCCAGAAGCTTCAGGACCGTCCCTTGGCCGCCGCCATAGACCAGCACGGTTCGCTTGTCCTGGTCGGCCTCGGGCCACCGCTCACCCGCATAACCGCGATAGTCGGCATGGGTCGTGCTCCAGATATGGTCGAGCCGCTCCGCGCGCGTCATGGCACGGACGGGGCGGGATTCCCGCTCGATGATCACATCGCGCATGCGCTCGGCCGAACCCTTGGCCGACATATCGCAATAGGCGTGGAAGTAGCGTGGCCGCCCATCGATCGAGAGTGCGAAGAAGACGCTGGTGATCGAGCCGGTCATGAACTCGCGCATTGCGAACATGTCGCCGCGAATCCAGAGCGGCGGCAGGATCTCGAACATGTAGTCGTGCTCGGCCCGGCCGATCTCGAACCACTCGCCGTCATAGAGGCGGCCGGTGAGGCGTGCCTTGCTCATCGGCGCCGGGCCATGGCGATCGAACATATGGAACATCTGTTGGCGCGTGGCGACGCCCTCGAAGACCTTGCGGAAGGAAGTTTGGGTGATCATGGCGGCTCCTGTCGTCCGTCGGCATCAAGCGCGATCCTGTCCATCCGACCGGATCATCACCTTCATGCCTTCTCATCACCCATTCCCGCGGCCGCCTCTCCGGTCCGGCGGGTCAAGGGCCGGCGCCAGCCGGGCGCAGCTTCCCTTGACGCGACGGCCGGGCATGCGGCAGCGATTCCGCTCTGATATCCCCTTCCACTCCCGGGTTTCCTTTCCCCTGTCCTTTCAGATCGCTGTTCCAGTCCTGCGTGGATGGCCGCAGCCGCTCGTACCGGCACCCAGTCTCACGCACGATCTCCTGCAAACGACGGGCATAGATCTCGCCCTGCCGATCGTTGTCGGTGGCTGCGGCCATCAATATGTCGGGGTTCGAGGCGATCGACCGGATCGCGTTATCGCTGACGGGCGACCACCCGCCCCCGGTGCTGACGTAGAGGGTGTCGGCACGCATGCCCTCGAGTGCGGCAAGGCTCATGGCGTCGATCGCCGCCTCGGTGACGCAGAGCCGAAGCGCAGCCTCGTTGCCGAGACGGAACAGTTGCTTGCTGCCGCCGGTGGAGAAGCCGCGCCACTGGGGGCCGCGTTCTTCCCAACCGATCAGTTGCCTGGTTTGGTCGACATGCGCCGTCCAGATGCTGCCGCTCGGCCCCTCGCGCAGCAGGCCTTGTGCGATAGCGGCCTGCAGAATGGATACTGGGATCGCACGCTCATCTGCCAGATATCGCCAGGCGCGAGACCCGATGGTTGGAGGTCGTCGGCGCCGCCATCGGTCGGTGATCGAAAGTGGAATGCCTGTGCGCTTCGGGCAATTCCAGGACGGCGTGGCCGGAACATAGCCGACGAGACTGCGAACCGCCTCGACGGCCGCCGGAAAGGCGATACCGGCCAGGTGACCGGCGAGGGTGAAGACGTCGCCCTTGGCATCCGAGAGTGGATCGAACCAGCCCCTGCCATTGTGGATGACGATGATGATCTCGCCTGCCCCGCGCCGGTACTTCACGGCGCGTGTGGTGCTCTCCTTGACGTCCACCGTCCAGCCCTCGCGCTCGAGCACGGCGGCGCAGGGCACCTTGTCTCGCAATGTCTCGATTTCATGCTGCTCCATGGGTCAATCCCGCCGGCGCCGCGGGGCGTCCGGCCCTTTCCTTGTCCAGATCTGTTTGTCTACCTTTCCGGCAGGCCTCGAGGTCGGCCGCGAAGCCGGAAGGCCGCAGGGGCGCACCGGCTTGCCGGGGCGGCGCAGCCTCCCTTGCGGGCTTCCCGGCGCAAGCGGCAAAACCTCGTCCCAATAAGGGCTCGTGGCGTCCCGCCACCAGCAGGGAAAGGACGATGCGACGCGCAACCCGGCCTTCAGACGGCCGGGCGCTTGGCGCGCGAGGAAGGCCGGCTCAATGAGCCGGCCGACCGCCCTGGTAGGGATCGTATTCGAAGAGCGGCTCGATTTCGGCGTCGTCGAGTTCGTCGGCGGGCATGACGCCGTTATCCTGACTCTGTGTTCTGTCTTACCGCTGTGACGTTCGCAGCACACGATCAACGTTGACGACATTCCCCTTCGCTTGAGGTGAGGCGATGCGATTTTCCCGCCGGGACGGGCTCGAGCCCGTCCCGGCGGGAAAATCGCGGCCGAGGAGAACAGGATGCCCCAGCTCTTCTTCACGGATCTTTCGACGCTGCGGCAGTCTGTTACGGTTGATGGCGTCGTCCACAGGCTGTCGGTGGATGAAGTCGCAGCCGCCGAGAAGCTGAACCTCGTGGACGGCATGCCGTTCATTCTTGGCGATGACGACAGCTACGATCACGACCTGAACCGGTTCTTTCGAGCTTGCCCCACGTTGGGGGTTCGTTCGCCCAACAGCTTGCGCGCCTATGGTTGGGATATCCTGATCTGGATGCGCTTTCTTGCCGAGCGCCGAGACAACAGAGCCCTCTGGGCGGCTGATCGGCACGATGTCGCAGCCTTCCATGCGGCGCGACGTCTGGCGCTTCCTCCGGCGCGCATCTCGGCCGCGAGCTGGAACCGGTCGGTAGCAGCGCTCGACAAGCTTTACCGATGGGCTCTTGAAGAGGGAATGATCGCCAAATCGCCTTTCACCTATCGGCAATCATGGCGACGGACGAACGGCGGCGGGGCCATAGCGGTCGCTGCCAATGTTGCCACCGAGCGCGGCGCACGGACACGCGATATCCGGTTCCTTTCCCTGGATCGGTATCTCCTGTTTCGCGAGATCGGCTTGCGTGGTCGTCTTCCAGACGGGAGCGAGGATCCCACCTGGCAGGGCCGCAACAGCGAGCGCAATGCGTTGTTCGCCGAATTGCTCGTCACGACGGGCCTGCGGCTCCAGGAAGCGGCAAGTCTGCTCTGGATCGAGTTCCCGAGGACGGAGCCGGTCGGTGCATTGAGGAGCCGATCTTTCCGACTGGCGCCGGCCATTGCCAAGGGTAGCAAGGGGCGCGAGATCCGCTTGCCCGAGCGCGTGCTGAAGCGTCTGCATGAATACGCGGCGTTGGAACGGACCAATGTCCTCATGCGCCTTTCGCAACCGCGCAATAGGTCAATCGAACATCCGATCCGTGTCGTCAGCCACGATCGGGGAAGGCTCCTTCTGGAAAAGGACACAGTTCGAGCCAGAGTCGACGTGCTGGCGCCGCGCGAACGCAGCCGCTTGGTATGGGCGGAAACATCCGAACCATTGTGTCTTTGGCTGGCGGAAGGGGCGCGGCCCATGCCCCCGGCCGCTTGGGAGGTGGTCTTCCGGAGGGCAAGCGTACGGTGCAGGCGGTTCGGGATCGACCTCGACGTCACTCCGCACATGATGCGCCACACCTTTGCGGTTCATATGCTGTCGCTGCTCGTGCGTGAACAGATCGGATGGGTACTCGACGAACGCCGATCCCATATCGGCGCGGCGCACCGCCGCTTGATTGGCGATCCTCTTCTGAAGTTGCAGCGTTTGCTGGGCCATAGCCGCATCGAAAGCACTCACATCTACCTGGATTGCATGGAAGAAAGCCAGGAAATGATCGACGCTGCGGTCGAGGCCTGGGAACTGCGCGTTAATGCTGGTGGACCCCTGTGATGAAACGCGGTCGTCGTGCCACCTTCCCAGTTGGAATCGAATTGTTCGACACTCAAGAGGAAAATCCGCAAAATCCGCTCGTCTTCGTCCTTCGGACGGAAGATGCCGGGAGGATCGACGTCAATCTGTCTTCCTGGCCGCTGACGGCGCTGACCCATGAGGTTGCGCCATTCCTGCAGGAGTATCTCCACCGGATGGGGCCGGCACCACTCTGGAAAACCGCAGGCACCTTTATCCGCCGTCTGCGGCGGTTCTGGCTGTTCCTGGAAGGGGCGTCGGTAAAACCTCGTCGTCTCGACGACTTAACTCCGGCGGTAATCAATGCCTATGAGGACTGGCTGGAGCAGAACGGCGGCGAGCGACCCAATCAGCGCAATGTGCTCGGTGCTCTGATCGGGGTGCTGCGCGTCGCCGCCGAGCTCAATCCTGAAAGGCTTCCGCCCGAAACACTGTTGCGCCTGAAATACATCGGTCACGGCGAGCACGGCGTCTCAAAGCCGCGCGATGCCTACAGTGGGAGGATTGCCTCGACGTTGCTGCAGGCAGCGATGCGCCAGATCATCGAGGCTCGCGACCGGATAGCGACGGGCGAGGCTCTGCCTCCCCCACTTCTGGATGTAGGCCGTGATCCAGAATTGCGCCGTCGCTATGACCTAGTGGTCGAACAGATTGTGACGGCGGGAGTAGTCGCCGGGGAAGGCGCGCTGTTCGACAATCTGCGCTACCACGCTCATAGATGCGGGCTCGAGCCGCCTCCGGTCGAGGAACTGCATGCCGGCTTCCATCTGACCCGGTACGATGTCGTCGGCTTCCTCGTCTGGCTGTCCTTGACGACCGGCATGGAGATCGAAGCGCTGCGTGGGCTTGAGGCTGACTGCTTGCGCAATCCCAACCGGGGTTATGTCGAGATCGAGTATCGAAAGCGGCGCGCGCATCATGCCCAGTGGAAGCGCTTGCGTGTCCGCGATGGCGGACGGGAGACGCCCGGAGCCGTCCTGCGGCTGGCGATCAAGCTGACGGAAAAGGCTCGGCAGCACACTGGATCGAGCAAGCTCTGGATCACCTGGAAGCCGGGGCGCCTGTCGTCGCCGAAAAAGCTGGGGACCTGCGTGGCCGCGTTTGTCGAGAAGTACGGAATCGTCGATGACGCCGGAAAATCGCTGGCGCTCAATCTCTCCAGGCTGCGCAAGACCCAGAAGGCTGACTGGTATAAGCGGACCGGAGGGCAGTTGGAGAACTTTGCCGTCGGCCACACGGTAGCGGTGGCGGCCAACCATTATGCCGACATCCCCGCCCTTCGGCATCTGCATGAGCAGACGATAGTCGAGGCACTGACCGACGCGATGGCGCCGGCTCTGCGACCTTGGATCGTTGTGCCCGCGGATGAAGCCCGGCTGCGAACCTCAGCCGACGCGACCGGGCTGCCGGTGCCGTCGGAAAAGATCGGCCCGCTCCTGGACGGAGAGCAGGATCTTTGGCTGGCGGCGTGCAGCAACTTCCGCGTCAGCCCTTTCGGTCGGGAAGGCGAAGCCTGTCCGACGCCGTTCTGGGGGTGCCTGGAATGCTCCAACGCGGTCATTACCGCACGGAAACTACCGGCGCTGATCGCGTTCCAGGCGTTCATGGACGAGCTGCGGGAGGCGTTGCCTTCTGGCGACTGGAACGAGAAATTCGATCGGCCATACCGCAGGATCACGGAGCAAATTCTGCCGATGTTCCCGTCCTCCGTCGTCGGAGGCGCACGGGTTGAGGCGGCAGAATCCTCGGCGCGGTTGCTCTATCTTCCGCCGGAGGCTTACGGCTCATGACCACTACCTCTCCTTTGAACGATGAGCGTGCCGTCTCACGCCTCAGGGTCGATGACGACATCGTTTTGGCTTCGATGCCTCTCAGGGATGGTACCGACCGAGCGGCGCTCTCGCGGTTCGGCGATGATGTCTGGGATATGGCGCCGGCGATGTTCAACATGGCCAGAAAGGCCTTTCGAACGGTCGACTTCGGCGTGATCCCCTGCGCGGCAGAGCGGTTGCTTGCGAAGGAATACATCTATGCCTGGATGAATGAACGGCGCGCCGACGGTGAGCCGCGGTTGCGGCCAGTCTCCGGCCATACTGCGCTTGCGACGCTGCGCCGGTTCCTGGACTTCGTGCGCTCGCGGATCGGCAAGCTCGATCTGGCAAACGTCGATCAGGATTTGATCGATGCATACGCGACCCATCACCGGGCGCGGCCGATCACGCCGGGGCGCGTGGGTGTGTGCCTCAGGCCCATCGTCCAGCTTCATCGCCTGGCGCCCTATCTGACGTGCGGTGGCATCACCTTCACCCCGTGGCGCGGCCGACCGGTCTATCGGGCAACCGGCCAGGGAACGCGCTGTTCGGAAAACCGGACCGCGCGCATCCCGGAGCCGGTCATCGGCGCAATGCTGCGATGGGCCTTGAAATATGTCGAGCACCTCTGCGACGACATCTTCACTGCCCGGGCTGAAGCCGATGCACTGAACAGCCGGTTCGCAGCACGCTCGCGCGCCCGCCACACGCGGCCCGCGGTAATGCTGGCCTCCTGGATCGACAAGCGTCGCGAGGAAGGAAGAGGCATTCCTGTCTGGGAAAGACCTCTTTCGATCGGGGGGCTGACCGGCAGATTGTCGCGGGGCGGCAGGTTTGATGGCGAGGTCATCAATCTGAAGCTCCTGACGATGCAATGCGGGCTGCATCTCACCACCGTCCACAAAGATCCGGCCCTGTTGTCGATGGTTCATGATGCTGTCGACGAGCTTGGGTTCGAGGTGGGCGGGATGGACACGCCGATCTCCCCGGATCCCGACACGGGGCGACCGTGGCGGGAGCGCTTCGATGCCATCAGCCTGGCGCGGGAAGAACGGCACCTGCAGACGGCCGCCTATATCGTGTGTTGCTATCTGACGGGCATGCGCGACGGTGAGGTGCAGTCGCTGCGATCCGGCTGCCTGAAACGGAATCTCGACCGGGACGGGCGAACAGAAAGGCTGGCGATCGAGGGCGTGACCTGGAAGGATCGCGGCGCTCGCGGCGAACAGGTCGAATGGATCACCATCGAGGCCGCCGTCCAGGCGATCCGGGTTGCCGAGCGTCTTTCGGAACGATTCCGCCGGAATGCGGGGACAGAGCGGCTATGGCTTGCCCTTGACGACCGCGAGACGAACAATGCCGAGACGCCGATACTCATCGCCAAGAAGATCAACCAATTCCGAGAACATCTCGATGAGCGATATGGCGCGGACGATAGTCCTGTGATCCCCCGAGTGGGAGAAGACGTCTGGCGCTTCAACACCCGTCAGTTCAGGCGAACGCTGGCCTGGTACATCGCGAACCGGCCCTTCGGGGTTGTCGCCGGCAAAATCCAGTACAAGCACGCCTCCGTGGCCATGTTCAACGGCTATGCCGGCTCGTCCGCATCCGGCTTCAGGCAGGAGGTCGAACAGGAACTGGCGCTCGGACAACTCGACGACATCATCGACTACTTCGAAAACCATCGACGCGGTCACGGTCCAGGCGGACCCGCCGGTAAGCGCGTCGGCGTGGAACTGGAGCGGGTCGGCCGCGAACTCGGCCCGCTTCCGGGGCAACTGGCCGATCGCAAGCGCCTGAAGGCGATGCTGGCGCATCTGGCGCGCACGCTGCATGTCGGATATCTGAACGACTGCTTCTTCGACCCATTGACGGCGCTCTGCCTGCGGGAGTCTGAGAAACCTTCAGCCTCGGTGCCGGTCCTGTCGCGATGCGCGCCCGACCGATGTCCCAACGCCTGCCTCGTCGAGCGACATCTCCCGCCATGGGAAGCCTCCATTGCACAGGCGGAGGATCTTCTCGCCGACAAGCGTCTCTCCCCGCTGCAACGCGAAGCGCTGCGCCTGGACAACGACAGAAAACGCAGGCTCATCGCGCCGTTGAAGGAACGCACATCATGAAGCCGGTCAGTGCAGCCACGGAACAGGCGCTTCGTGAGGCGATGGCGCGCCTCCTTTATGGGTGCCCCCGCGTGGCTGATGGCAGGCTGACGGTTGTGAATCTGGCCATCGAGGCAGGTGTCAGTCGCGCGACCGCGAACCGCGCTTCCGAGGTGCTGGAAGCCTTCCGCCATGCAGTTGCCGAGTCGAGAGCCCGGCGCAACGCGACGGATCGGCCGGCGGGGACGGCCCGGGCCGAACAGGAGCGGCGCGCCGTCGAAACCGTGCTCGCCCAGCATCGTCAAGTCCGCGCGCTGTGCCAGCTTATGGAACGGCGGCGCGATAACCGCACCGCCGACGTCATACCGATCATCGGCAGGAAACGCCCTTGACGCCGATTGTGCTCACCCGGCGCAGCAGGAGAGTTTGGCGATGTCCTTGCCGAACGAAAGTGCTGCGAGCTTCAGCCCCTCGACCGTGGTGAGG
This sequence comes from Aminobacter sp. SR38, assembly GCF_014843375.1. Taxonomy (NCBI): domain Bacteria; kingdom Pseudomonadati; phylum Pseudomonadota; class Alphaproteobacteria; order Hyphomicrobiales; family Phyllobacteriaceae; genus Aminobacter; species Aminobacter sp. SR38. The sequence goes on along the minus strand of NZ_CP062114.1, from coordinate 99,634 downwards.
TAAGGAAAGATCGTGTCCGCGAGGTCATCGACGGTGAGACCCTGGCGGATCGCGAGAGCCGCGGTCTGAATGCTGTCGGCACCTTCCGGCGCGAGGATGTGGGCGCCGAGCAAACGACCGCCAGCAGCATCGGCCACGAGCTTGATAAGCCCACGAGTGTCGCGGGCGGCGAGTGCGCGCGGCACCTGATCGAGACCGATCGTCGAAACGCGGATCTCATGCCCCGCCGCACGCGCCGCCGCCTCGGTGAGACCTACGCTTGCGACCTGCGGATCGGTGAAGACGATAGCGGGCATGGCGCTGTTATCGTAGCGCAGGCTGTCGCCATTGAGGGCGTTCTTGGCGGCGAGCTTGGCGCCATAGGCGGCCATGTAGACGAACTGGTCGCGGCCGGTGACGTCGCCGGCGGCATAGACGCCAGCCTTGGTCGTGCGCATGCGGTCGTCGACCACGATGCCGCCCTTCGCCGAGACGGTGATCCCGTGCTCGGCCAGCCCAAGGCCTTCGATGTTGGGCGTGCGGCCCGTGGTGATCAGCACCTGATCGGCGTCGATCTGGACATCGTGACCGTCACGCGTGACGGTCAGTGACGCTCGGCCCTCGGTTTTGCGGATCGCGCGGTAAGCGATGCCGGAGATAACGGTGATGCCTTCATCCTCGAAATACCCCGTGAGCGCCGCGCCGATCTCGGGCTCGGCCTCGGGGAGCAGTCGGGACCGGCAGACGAGGGTCACCTTGACGCCGGCACGGGCGAACATCTGGGCGAGCTCCGCGCCGATATAACCGCCGCCGATCACCAGCAGCGATCGCGGCAGTTCCTCGAGGTCGAGCGCCGTCGTACTGGTGAGATACGGTACGGTCTCGAGGCCAGGAATAGCAGGAACTGCCGGCCGCGCGCCGGTTGCGATAATGATCTTGCCAGCGGCAATACGCGCGCCGTCAACTTCGACACCGCCGTCGAGGAGGCGAGCCGGCCCGTCGCGATAGGCGATACCATTGTACGCGGGGAGCAGGTCCGCGTATTTGGCCTGGCGCAGCCCAGACACGAGCGTGTCCTTCTGACGAACGGTTCCGCGCCAGTCTGTCAGTTCGGCTTCAGCAGTAATGCCGGCAAAACGTGCCGCCACGCGAGCGTTATGAAGCGTCTCGGCCGCGCGGATCAGGGTCTTCGACGGCACGCAGCCGACATTGACGCAGGTGCCGCCGATGGTGCCACTGCCGATGAGCGCCACCTGTGCGCCCTGATCGGCGGCCGTGATCGAGGCCGAGAAGCCGGCCGAGCCGGCGCCGATGACGACGAGATCGTAAGCGCCTCCATTGCGACCGTTTGTGCGCAAGGGTCGGTTGGCGACCACCAGGCTCTTCGACGCCACATCGAGACCAGCGAGGCTCGGCCCGAACAGAGCACGGCCGGCTTCCAGTCCTTCCTCGATCGACAGCCGGAAACCTGGCTCGTCGGTGGAACGTTCGTCGCGCCAGGCGGAAAGATGCTCGTCCGAGCAGAAAAAAGCGGTCGTCGCGCAGAGCGAGCTCGCGGCGCAGCCGCCTTCATAACGGACGCTCTGCCACATGACGGCCGACTGTGGCTCGACGTCGGCGAGTGCCCGCCCTCGGTCCTGCGTGGTGATCCGGATCAGTGCGCCGCAATGGCCGCAGGGCGAGGCGATCGCGGTGTCGCGATCGGTCATGGCACCGATGCCCAGCGCGTCGACCGCGCACATTGCATTCAGCGTGCGTCCGTCCAGAGTGACCCGATGGCCGGTGTTATGATCGCTGAACGGATAGGCGCCGACGATCAGCTCGCCATCGAGAACGACGAGGTCGCGCCGGCGGAGCTCGTCGAGCAGTGGCCGGATGACCATCTCACTGAGTTTTGTACGCTCCGCAAGCGCGCTTATGGTCGGGGCACCCCCGTGGTCGGCGTAGAGTCGGAGCAACGCAACACGCACCCTGTCGGTGGCGGGATCGTAACCGCTCCAGCGATTGAGCACGTGGTCGGACCCGACCATCGCCTGCAGAGCGTTCTTGACCACAGGCGACGTGACCGCCGACCAATCCGGAAACGTTACGCCCGGTCGAACGGCAAAGCTCGCCAGTGTCGCGGGCTGAGAAACGGCCGGGTTGTCCCGGGAGGAGGTTGCACAGCAATCGTTCATGGCTTCACGCCTTCCTTGCGAATCTTCGTCTCATAGGCCGTGGCTCTTGCCCGGCGATGATGGGGCCCCCACGCGCCGAAGCCGAAGCCCGCGACGATCAGGGGAAGCACCACTGCACCCACACCTGTCAGCCACGTGCCAAGACCCGCCAGAGACAGGCCGACGGCGAGGAGCGGCGCCGCGCAGCAGATCGCGGCGAGGACGGCGCCAACGGCACCTGCGCGGATTACGGCGCGATCAGTCATCTAGCTGCCTTGCTGCGTCGGGTGGGCCGGATAACCAGCATTCATGCTGGCGGCTGCGATGGCATCGGTGCTCGTCTTAGCGTCGTCGAAGGTCACGGTCGCGGACTTCGCCTCGAAGGAGACGGTCACCTTCGCGACACCGGGGATTGCCGCCATCGTGGTCTTCACGATGTAGGGGCACGAGGCGCAGGTCATGTTGTCGACGGCAAACGTCACAGTGCGTTCGGCGGCGAAGGCGGCAGGCGCAGTCATCACCGACGCGATCAAAGTGAAAGCGCTCAAACTCTTCCTCATGGGGTAGTCTCCTCTTGGTGTCAGGCGGAAAGCAGCAGCGGCGCGACGTAGTCGAAGGCGAAAGCAGCGGCGACGAGTACGGTCGCGAACCAGAGCGCGATCTGAACGAGGCGGCTGGGGACGGCGCGCGTGCAGGCAGCCCCATCGGCACAGGCCTGTCGCGGCTTCCAGTAGACAAGGTAGAAGCCGTAGCCGAGCATGCCCGCCGTTGCGGCGACAAACAGTGGCTTGTAGGGCGCAAGCGCCGTCAGATTGCCGATCCAGGCGCCGCCGATGCCGAGGCTGAACAGGACGAGCGGAATGATGCAACAGGACGAGGCGGCGATGGCGCCGAGTATGCCGCCGACGGCGACCAGGCGCTGTCGCCCGGCCTCGCTTCGCTCTGGCGTCGTCAGGTTTGCCGCAGTCGGTGCAACGTCTGCTGGTCCGTGTCGGGATGCATTCATGTTCGACCTCGCTCTTCTTGTCGAAAACCTATCCAGGCGCTAATGTGCGGTCTGTAGCAACTACAGGGTCAAGGGGTATTTTTGGATGCGCGATCACGCTGGCGTGAAAGGCCTCAAGCGCGCCGAACTCGCACAGCGCACAGGGTGCAATCTGGAGACGGTCCGCTATTACGAGAAGGTCGGCCTCCTGCCGGAGCCGCCGCGCACGGCGAGCGGCTATCGCAGCTACGACAGCACCCACGAGCGACGGCTTCGCTTCGTCTTGCGGGCGCGCGAGCTCGGCTTCTCCCTCGATGAAGTCCGTGAACTGCTGCGCCTCGTCGACGAGCGCGACCAGCCCTGCGCCGAGGCAAGCGCCGTTGCCGCCGCGCATCTCGACGACGTGCGTGAAAAGATCGCCGACCTGAAACGCATGGAGCGAGTGCTGAAGGACGTGGTGGCCCAATGCACAGAAGGCAATCGGCGGGAATGTCCGCTGATCGAGACGCTGTTCCGGGAGCCGGCGAGCTCAGCGAAATGCCAGTGAGACAGCTTGACTGTTCAGATAAACGCCGTATTCGTCGTCGACCTTGAAGAGAATAACCGGCACCATCAGGGTGCGGGCGAGGTTCCAGGCATGGTTCTGTGCGAGTGAAAGATCGTGCGACATTGAAGGGCTCCGTCCATGGGCGGGGCCGATCCCCGCTCTGGTGCCCGTCGGGTCCGGGGCCCGGCCGCAATCACCGCGCAGGCGAAGCCGCAGCGGCCGCACGCTCGCGTAGCGGACCCCTTGTGGGTTGATTGGAGGAGGACGGACCTGGACCAGGAAGCCAGCACAGCAAGCGGGGGCGGACCTGCGCGTGGATGGATCCGCACCCAGTCGCATCCTTCCCGGTAGCAGAGAGCCATTGCAGAGACCGGGCTTGACGTGCCCTCAGTATTGTCGCGGCGACCCGCCTCTTCGTGTCATGGCTCAGGATCCGAATGAACTCGATGACGAAGTTCGTGATCGACAATCGACCGGACGACGTCGATATCCATCTCGGCCGACGGTTCTATCCGCGCCACCTCGGCAGCTACCTTTGCCCAGTGGAGGAACTGGCCGTCTTCGATCGCGCGGGATGTTGCGGCAAGCCGTTGTGCCTCATAATAGGCAGTCGGGCCGTGGAGACGGACGAGGCGCCTGGCGTCTTCCCGCCATCGGCGACGGATCGCACGCCGCCTCTCTACCCACGCCAAAATCGCCCTCAGCATCTCAGAAGCACTCCCCCCAACTGCACGAATGCCCCTGCCCGCGTCAGGGATGGACGCCCGGAGGGTGAAGACCCGCACCGCGGGGCTTCAGCTTCGCCGACAGTCCGGTTCCGGAGGAAGACGCCCCACCCCTCGAAAGATTTTGAAGTTCACGCTATCCTTACCGGATGTGCAATGCCTATGAGCAACACGTTCGCTGGGTTGAATACTGCCAGATGATGCAGGCGTTGGAGCTGGAGATACCAACGCAACAGACAGAACTCGATCTGCCCCAGGCGGACGATATCAGGATCAACGATATGGGACCGGTCATGCGTGCGGCCGGCGACATGATCGAACTCGTCCAGATGAACTTCAGCTTCCCGCCATCGGGGCCCAGGGGTGGGCCGGTCTTCAATTTTAGATCGGAAGGGCGAGACTTCGCCGACAGCAAGCGCTGCCTGATCCCGGCATCGGGATTCTACGAATTCACCGGCAAGAAGTACCCCAAAACCAAACATCGCTTCAGCCTGATCGGAGCCCCCTTCATGGCCATCGCCGGGCTATGGCGTGAGGCCCAGGGCAATCACCCAGCCTCCTTCACGATGCTGACGACGAGTCCAGGGCCGGACGTCGCGCCCTACCATGATCGTCAGGTGGTCGTGCTCCAGCCAGATAACTGGGCGGACTGGCTCCGTTTAACCAAGCCGCAGGGCGAACTGCTCAAGCCCACCGGCCGAGGCCTTCCCTGCAATTGCAGTTAATTTGAGAATCCCGCAGCCCATATTCTCATGATTAAATGGTCAACCCGAACCAAACCGGCGCATTCTTTCGGTTAACTGCTAAGCGACAGCAGGGGAACAACTTCGACATTGTCGATCAGTCGTGTGTTGCCGAGCCAGGCGGCCACCAGCAGACGCGCGGGACAGTAAAGTGCGTTCAAAGGCCGAAGATCGGCGTCTGCTCGCAATTCCAGATATTCCACCTCCCGGTAGCCTGCCGAAAGGATGGCAGCGCGCGCCTCAGCCAGTGTCAGGCTGACCGGCGCTCCGTTGGCGATCTGTCCGGCTGCTGTGTGCAGAATCGACGCGAGCTTCGGTGCAGCCAGTCGCTCCGCCAGTGAGAGCCGGACGTTGCGCGAAGAGAGCGCCAGCCCGTCTTCTTCGCGGACTGTCGGACAGCCGATGACGGTGATCGGAATGTCCAGATCCCGCGCCATGCGGCGAACCACATGAAGCTGCTGGAAATCCTTCTCGCCGAAAAACGCGAGATCGGCTCCGGTCTGCAGGAACAGTTTGGCGACGACGGTGGCGACGCCATCGAAATGACCCGGCCGAAACGCGCCGCACAGGCCCTCGCTGACGCCGCCGACCGAAACCGCGGTGGCAAAACCCTCCGGATAGATTTCAGCAGCGTCCGGCGCGTAAAGCAGATGCGCACCCAGTGGCGCCAGCTTTGCAGCGTCCTCCACCTCGGTACGCGGATAGGCGGCAAGATCGGCTGCGCTGTTGAACTGCTTTGGATTGACGAACAGCGTCACGATCACCCGGTCGGCCTTTTCGAGCGCGGCACGCACCAGGCTGAGATGCCCTTCATGCAAGGCACCCATAGTGGGCACCACAGCAATGCTGGCTGCTTCGCGACGCCATCCCGCAACGATCGTGCGAAGATCCGCCACGGCCCTGACAATCGGAACATTCATGCCGCTTCTCCACCCTTGATCGTTTTGGGCTGATCGCGAAAGACATGCTCTGCACCTGGAAAGCGCCGCTCGCGCACTTCGTTTGCGTAGGCTGCGATCGCGGCTTGTGCCCGCTCCCCGAGTTCAGCGTAGCGCTTGACGAATTTCGGCCGGAAGTCCGTGAACATGCCAAGCATGTCGTCGACCACCAGGATTTGGCCGTCACAGGCTGACGAGGCGCCGATACCGATGGTGGGGATGGCAATGTCGGCGGTAATCCTGCGAGCGAGCGCTTCCGGCACCTTCTCCAGCACAACGGCAAACGCGCCGGCTTTTGAAACCGCGTCGGCATCGCGCAAGATGCGTTCCGCATCGTTGCCACGCCCCTGCACCTTGTAGCCGCCAAAAGTATTGACTGCCTGTGGTGTCAGGCCGACATGCGCCATCACCGGAATGCCGCGCGCGACCAGGAACTGGATCGTCTCCGCCATACTCTCGCCGCCCTCGAGCTTGACGGCGGCGCAGCCGGTCTCGGCCATCAGCCGGGCGGCATTGCGAAAGGCCTGTTCGGGCCCTTCCTCATAGGACCCGAACGGCATGTCCACAACCATCAGTGCCCGCTCGATGCCACGGCGCACCGCTTGTGCGTGCATGATCATCATGTCGAGCGTGACGCCCAGCGTGGACGGCAAGCCGTGCAGCACCATGCCAACGCTGTCACCGACAAGCACGATATCGCAGGTGGTATCGACAAGCCTCGCCATCGGTGTCGTGTAGGCAGTGAGACAAACCAGCGGCGTCCCACCCTTGTGTGACACGATATCGGGGGGCGTCAGGGCCTTCACTTCACCTGTCGCGCTCATGGCATTCCTTCCCTTACGTTAACCGCCTGAGGGCGTTTGGCACAATTTTGTGCAGATGCGAAGAACAAAAACTTCATGTCGCCGGAGACGTTGACGGCTGGTCGGGGGCAGTCCACGTTCGTCGGAAGTTGAACCAATCAGCCTCGACGGAGGCTTCGGACACAAGCCGTACGCAATGGAAGATACTCCCTCCAAAAACACTGAGGAGAACCAGAAAACGGGACCAGGGCCACGAAGTGAACGTGGATCTGATTGCGGTGCTTGTTCTGACCCCTACAACAGCGCCATTCCGGGTAAACTGGAGCGTGGGGTAGCTTCTGCGATTGCTGGGCCCGGGGACGGCAAGCAGACTGATTGCTGACAAGCTGACGGCGTCTTGGAGATGTCTCCCTGGTGCCGGTATTCTGACCGCACAGTGAGGAGCGTTGCCGACCTCCTTCCCTAGCTAGACGTGGACGAAGAAGCCTTCAGCGCGGCGATCTCTTCTTCATTCCGAAACAGGGCAACCTCATAGCGAACGGAGGACGTTCCGAGCCTGGCGACGCGGATACCGGCCGTTACCTTATCGGGGAAAGCAAGTTCAGAAAAATAGCGGCACCCGGTTTCGACGACGAGCCCAATCTGGTCGCCGCCATGGATGTCCAGCAGGCCCTCGCCGATCAGCCAGCCATTCACCGCAGTGTCGAACAGCGAATAATGCACCGCATTTGTTCATGTCACCATAGATGTCGTTATCCATCCAGCCGTGGTGATTGTGCGAAACGCGTTGTAGGCATTGCGCGACGTGGGTGAAGACCGCTCGCTCATCGTCTCACCATGCCGCGCGATAGATGGCGAGCGCATCCGGCTCCGAGACATTGCGCGGATTGTTGACCAACAACCGCTGCTGCTTCATCGCATCCGCCGCCATCTTTTTCAGATGCTCTTCGCCGATGCCGACATCCCGCAGGCGCGGCTGCAGGCCAAGTCTTTTCGATAGCGAGGCCAGTTCCTCAATGAACGCCGCGCAGCGCCCCTGCACACCTTCCTCTTGTGCGAGACGTGGGAAAGCGTCCGTGGCGATCTCGGCGTAGAGATGGGCGGCGTCGGGCGCGTTGAAGCACAGGACATGCGGCAGGACAAGTGCGTTCGAGAGGCCGTGCGGGACATGGAACGTCCCCCCGATCGGATAGGCAAGCGCGTGGACGGCGGCCACCGGCGAATTGGCGAAGGCTTGACCGGCGAGCATGGAGCCGAGCAACATCGCCCCCCTCGCCTCGACATCCTTACCGTCAAGCACCGCTTTTTCGATGCTGGCGCCGATGAGTTGCAGGGCCTGTCTGGCCAGCATCTTCGACAGCGGATTGTTGTTGGCGTTCTTCGAGGCATAGGCTTCGATTGCGTGCACCATCGCGTCGACGCCGGTGGCTGCGGTGATTGCCGGCGGCAGGCCCAGCGTTAGTTCCGGATCGAGCACCGCAATGTCCGGCAGGATGATAGCGCTGGACACGCCGCGCTTCTCCTCGTCACCGACGGTAATGATTGAAACCGGGGTGACTTCCGAGCCTGTTCCTGCCGTGGTGGGCGCCAGCACCAGAGGCAGGCGCGGTCCCTTCGCCTGCGCCACGCCCCAGGCGCCGTCGATGTCTTCGCCGGAGCCGAGAAGAAGTGCGGCCACTTTCGCCACGTCGAGCGACGAGCCGCCGCCGAAGCCTGCGACGCCGGTCGCGCCGGCTGAACGACCATTTTCCACCGCCTTCATCACGGTCGCCAGCGAAGGATCGGCTTCAACGGAATCGAAAATCGCAACCGACGCTCCGACGCTTTCCAGTGAGGCGATGGCTGCGTCGCACAGGCCGAGTTTGCGCAGGCCGGGATCGGTCACGAACAGCACCGTCGGGCCCAGCCGTTTGCCTGCGATCGCGCCGAAGCGCTTGGCCGAACCGGCTTCGAAGACGATCGAGGGGGTCGTATTGAAGGTGAAGGCTTGCATCGGGCGAATTCCTCTAGAGTCAGACGGCCGGAACGACTGGCTTTTCGACCAGATCACGCGTGTTCAAACTGATGCCGCCGCAGTTTACGCTGCTGCAGTTGCAGCAGCGCGCGGTGGAGGCGCATGCCGGCCGTCTGGTCCACAAGCAGAATTTTCGCCGGCTGATCGAACAGCAGGAACTGGTGGTTGATCCGCTATCACGGCTTCCTAGGAGGCCCGTGGGAACATCTCTTGCTCTAGTTCAGGCGCCGACCTCGTAGTATCGCAGAGTGCATTATTTGGCAGATCCCGAGCATGCTTCGACCTCACGAAGCGTTCCGGCTGCACGAGCTGCTTCTTCCCTGAGTAATTGGCGCCGCCAGTACCTGCCTGGCAATCGCGGCAGGTGTTATTCGACTCTCGCGCGGCCGAGCGAGGCAAGGTCGCCCCGGCGGGATCGTTCCAGCGGCCTGCGCCATGGGCGAAGCCGTCACGGCGCGGGCACCTCGGGGCTGGTAAGCGGACCGGCATTAGCCCGTCAGGCCAGCGTATAGGCCGTTTTGACGGTCGTGTAGAACTCGGCGGCGTAGCGGCCCTGTTCGCGAGGGCCGAAGCTCGATGCCTTGCGGCCGCCGAACGGCACATGGAAGTCGACGCCGCCAGTGGGCAGATTGACAAAAATCATGCCGGCGTCGGCATTGCGCTTATAGTGCGTCGCATGTTTCAGGCTGGCCGTGCAGATCCCCGAGGACAGGCCGAATGCCGTATCGTTCGCGGTCTCCAGCGCCTCTTCATAATTCTTGACACGAATTACCGCCGCGACGGGACCAAAAATCTCTTCGCGGCTGATGCGCATATTATTGGTTGCCTCGGTGAACAAGGCAGGCTGCAAGAAGAAGCCGGGCGTCTCACGGTTCAGCCTTTCGCCTCCACACACCAGCTTAGCGCCCTCCTCACGGCCAATGGCGATATACTTCTCGTCCTGACTGAGTTGGTTCTCGTCCACCACCGGACCGATCTGCGTTCCCGGCTTGAGCGCGTCGTCGACGACGAGGCTCCTAAGCTTTTCGGTAACTGCCGAGACAAAACGATCGTGGATGCCTTCGGTGACGATCAGCCGTGAGGAAGCCGTGCAGCGCTGGCCAGTTAAGAAGTATGCACCGTTGACGGCGCAGTCGACCGCCACGTTGAGGTCCGCATCATCGAGCACGACCAGCGGATTCTTACCGCCCATCTCGAGTTGGAACTTCCTGCCGTGTTCGACGCAGGAGGCCGCCACACGCCGGCCGGTCTCCACTGAGCCTGTGAAGCTTATCGCATCTACGTCGGGGCTATCGAGCATGGTCTGGCCGACGACCGAACCACGGCCCATTACGAGATTGAGTACGCCCTTTGGCAGCCCGGCGCGGTGGAGAATGTCAACCAGCTCCCAAGCGCAGCCAGGGGTGAGATCAGCCGGCTTGAATACCACAGTGTTGCCGTAGCAGAGCGCCGGCGCAATTTTCCACGCCGGAATGGCGATTGGGAAGTTCCACGGCGTGATGATAGCGATCACGCCGACCGGCTCACGCGTCACATCCACCACGACACCCCGACGCACAGAGGGCAACGTTTCGCCGGCCAGCCGTAGCGTTTCGCCCGCGAAGTAATCGAAAACCTGGGCCGCACGAATCGTTTCGCCGACTGCTTCGGCCAACGATTTGCCTTCCTCGCGCGACAAAAGTCGGCCGAGTTCGTCCTTGCGGGCGAGAATTTCGTCTGCCGCCTTGCGCAACACCGCGTGACGCTCCAAAGGGCTCGTGCGCGACCATGTCGGGAACGTACGTTTAGCGGCGGCGATCGCGGCTTGGGAGTCAGCTCGAGTAGCACGCGCATAGGTGCCGACGACTTCGTTGGTGTTGGAGGGGTTAATGTTCGGCGCGGCTTCGCCTTCGACCCAAGCTCCATCGATCAGGTTAGCATGCAAGGTTGTCATGGCGAGGCGGGTTCTCCATATCGAGTTTTTTGCGGGATTGCGGACCTTGTCGGAGATACTATATGGGTCGGACTCATGGTCCAGAGCGCTTCGGAAGGAAGTGTCGAACCGACAGCTCAAACTATCTAGAGATATTTCTTCAAGTCGTTCTTCTTTATCTTTCCATTCGGAGCGACCGGCAAATCGTGCATAACGATAATCTGTTGCGGCAGCTTATACTGGGCAAGGCGGCTCTTCAGAAAGGACTTAATCTCATCCACCTCGCACTGCCGTTCAGGCAACATTTCAACGAAGGCAATAATTTCCTCATTTCCCTCAACAGGACGTCCGAGCACGGCGGAATTTAGAATGCTGGGATGTGCATTCAGGGCGGCTTCGACTTCCGGAGGATAGACATTGAAGCCGGAGCGAATGATCAATTCCTTTGATCGGCCTTGAATAACCAGTTCGCCGCGTTCGTTGCGACTGACGATATCGCCTGTGTGAAGATAGCCATCCTCGTCGATAACTTCGGCGGTCGCTTTCGGCTGGCGATAGTATCCCAACATCACATTGGGGCCCCGGACCAGCAATTCTCCCGGCTTTCCCTCTGGGACATCGAGACCGTCAGGCCCGACGATCCGGATCTCGACCCCTTCTATCGGTGGACCAATATGGATGTCGTCGGTGCCAATCGAATAGTGAGACCGGCTGATCGTCGGCGACGTTTCAGTCAATCCGTATCCGTTCTGTAAGACCACGCCGAACAGCCGTTCGACATTTTTACGCAGTGACAGGTCGAGCGGCGCGGTGCCCGTGTAGACGTACCGGAGGTTATTTGGCGTGAGCTTTTCGCCCGTCTGTTCAACATGTGCCACCACCCGTGTCAGCATGGCTGGAACGGCGTTGAAAACCGTCAACTCTCCGCTGCGAACAGCATCTAGGGCCTCCTGTAGTGAAAATCGTGGCATAATTTTCATACGCGCGCCAGCGTACAACATGCCTTGCATCAACACGAGCCCGTACGAATGAGATATCGGCATGACACACAGGGCGACATCATCGGGAGCGAGAGACTGTGTTCGTCTTCCCCTGCTTGAGACGAAAATCAAATTGCGATGGCTAAGCATGACGCCCTTAGGGCGCCCCGTGGTCCCGGTAGTATAGATCAGAACGGCGACTTGCTCTGCGGATCCTTCGTGAACTTCTTCCGGCTGGCTGTTCTCATTTAACGGACCAACCGTTACGGCGCCGATATCAGTAAAGAGCCGAACATCAGCATTGCCGTCGTCCGCATTTTGTGCAGACAAGTTGGAATCGGTGCGAAATATACGCCGCGGCTGGCAATCCTCTTCAATAAGGGCAAGTTCATGCTTGCTGAGCCGGGCATTCGCTAGCACCGCCCATGCATCCAACCGGCTTGCTGCATACATTAGAACCACAGCCCTGATCGAGTTTTCGCAGATGATCATCACCCGATCACCCTGCCGAACCCCGAGTTGTCGCATTTCATCAGAGACAGCTGCGACCGTGTCGATCAGCCGGCGGAAGGACCAATCAATCCCGTTTTCATCTGTAAAGGCGATACGGGAGTCGCCGAACGTTGCCCCTTCCTCCAAGATCATATGAATGCGACGAGGCAGCTCGGCCAAAAAATCCATCTCAATTTCCCCAAATCCTGATAGCCTGCGCGGCAATTGGTATATCCAATTTGGTCATCCAATTTACTGGCTGTCAAGTAGATAGTGGATCCATCAGCCGAGTTCGTGGTCACGTATTGGGCGATTTCAAACGGCATTTCGGCCGCGCAAAATTTCCAAGATCCTGCGCCAGCCCCATAGGGACCGCCCTGCATCAACTGCCCCTACGCGGCCTCAGGCGCGACGAATAGACCGCCGCGCCTGAGGCCTGGGAGGATTTTGTGTGATTGTTACGAACTGCCGTTCTTTCCGAACATATTCTTCCAAGCGTCGGTGCCCGGCTTCGCTTCCCACTGCTTGCTGTCGGACAATGTGTCTATGCCCGCACGAACCCCCGGACGGTCTTTGATCGCCTGGTACCAACGATCAATGTTCGGGTACTCCGACAGGTCGCGTCGATGCAATTTCCGCGTGCGAACCCAAGGGAATGTGCTGATGTCAGCGATAGAATACTCGCCGGCGAGATATTCATATTCGGCAAGGCGCTTCTCGAGAATGTTGTATATTCGACCAACTTCCCGGTCGTAACGTTCGATGGCGTAATCGATCTTCTCAGTCGCATACACCATGAAATGATGTGCTTGGCCCAGCATTGGGCCCATCGTGGTATTCTGAAACACAAGCCACTTTAGCGTATCGTATCGTTTTTCCGGGTCCTGAGAAAGGAACTTTCCGGACTTTTCCGCAAGATAGAGTAGAACAACCGCCGATTCAAAAACAGCGTAAGGCTTGTTGTGCGGGCCATCGTGGTCAACGATGGCCGGCACTTTGTTGTTTGGATTGATCTTCAGGAATTCCGGCTCAAATTGCTTTCCTGCGGTTATATCAACCGGAATAACACGGTACTCCAAGTCCAGCTCTGCAAGCATTATAGCGGCTTTATACCCGTTGGGGGTTGGCCAGAAGTATAGATCAATCATCGCTGAAGAACCCCTATCCGACGATCTTGAGCCCTGTGGGCTTGTCGACGATCAGCCCAGGATTCAACATCCACTTCGGGTCCAGCTCGGTCTTGGCGGCTGCCAGCACACGGCGGAACAACGGATCGACTTCTTTGTCGTACCAAGGACGGAACGATTTGCCGACAGCATGATGGTGCGTGATGGTGGCGCCGAGCTCTATTAGGGCGTCCGACGCCACGTCGTGGAGCATCGAATAGGCTTCGAGGCTGTTGGCATGTGTCGAAGGAGCCATGATCGAGTAGTATGGAGCCGGACCGTCCGGATACAGGAAGGAGAACCTGCGGCAGACGATGCCACCGCCAAGATGTTCCTTCTGGGCCGTTCGCACGCGACGCATGATCTCGGTATCGACTTCTTCGAACCGATCCCAAGTATAGGCGGTTTCGAACGTGAAGCTCACGATTCCCATCGCAGCGCGCGTATGCATCAGCCGGGGCAGATACCTGAACTGGTGCCGCCAGTTACCCTGCGGCCCGCTGCGGCTGGTTTCCAGCGCGTTGTCTGCTGTTCCCGCGCGCTGCTTCACGACGCCACCGAAGTCCTTGCAGATTTCGAGACCACGCTCCAGCCATGCGTCCACCGGATGGTCGGCGGATTCGAAGCCCAGCAGCAAGACGGAATCGGTGCCGTCTCCAGCGCCGTAGAATTTGGCGTCCTGCTCGTCGAGATAGCGAGCGTTCGCCGGGAACAGTCCCGCTTGGGTGATTTGACGGACGGCCTTGGCACCCTCATAGAACGACTTGAAGGAGATCGATGCATTCGCACGGAATTTCACACGCCCCTGCAGACGCATCCATGCATCAGTGATGATGCCCATCGTGCCTTCAGACCCGATGAACATGCGATCCGGATTTGGTCCCGCACCTGAGGCAGGCAGCCGGCGATTCTGGATCGTCCCCGCTGGCGTGACGACGCGCAGGCTTTCCACCATGTCGTCGATATGCGTGAGATGGGTCGCATAGTGACCGGACGACCGGGTTGCGATCCAGCCGCCCAGCGATGAGAATTCCCACGATTGCGGAATATGGCGCAGGGTGAGGCCGTGCGGCTTCAGTTGTTCTTCCAGAGCCGGCCCGAGAATGCCTGCCTGGATCCGCGCGCAGCGTGACACAGGGTCGATTTCGAGAATCTGGTTGAGGTTGCCCAGGTCAATAACGACCACGCCGGGAAAGGCGTCGCGCTCGGGACCCCAGAAGCCTCCTGTGACGCTCGATCCACCGCCATACGGTATGCATGCATAGCCGTTTTCGCCACACCAGTCGAAGATGGCGGCAATATCTTCTTCGTCGCGCGGATAGGCCACGACGTCCGGAGCCTTCTTGAAATCGCGCCGGTAGATAAGGGTCATGTCCTTAAAACCCTTACCGTAGGTATGGACAACTCTGTCCCACTTTTCCGTGGTGCAGAAATCTTCCAGCGTTCGCGGGATCTTTATGCGCGACGGATAAAGTTCAATCTCATCAAGGGTCGGGTCCGAGAGAACTTCGATATCCTTAATCCCAAGCCGCTGCTCCACGCGGTCTCGCATGGTACGGATTTCGTCCTGGGAGTTATCTTCACCTTCATATCCCCACGACCAGAATTTCCTTCGCGTGCCATAGTAGCCGCTCTTTTCCTTCGCCACGGCGCTTCCTCCTTCGAGATTTTCGACGTCCAACCATCCAGGTGCGCATCGTTTGGGAAAACATCGCGATCTGGTTTGACCAATTTGGCATATCCAGTTTTCTCAGTCAATGGCTCTCGGAGCAGATCACGCTCCGAACTGCGCCACCGCTATAGTCGCGACCTCGCTTAAGGTCGCCATTGGGGGCGCACACGCTTCCACCGCCATGGCCGTGATCGGGCCAATTCCCGGCGTGGTCCGAAGGTGGGTGTATCCTCCCCGCGTGGGGCTTCACGGCGAAGGATTTCTCCAGCTCTCCAATCTTCGCGGCTCAACCGGTCGACCTGCTCGAGGTACGCGACCAAGGTCGAGGACCAGTTGGGGCATCGCTGGTTCGGCGGCATCAATCGCGGCAGCTAAGGTTTTCAGGTGAGCCGGACCTTGTGGTGCGATGATGCCGCGTTCGGCAAGATGCCCGCGCAAAGCGTCGATCAGCTGCGTCCGCTGGCGCACCTGCACCGACCAGACCAGATACGCCAGCTGAACGTACTCAAGCATCCCTTCGGGCGTGACGGTTTATGTTGCGAGCACGCCGGTCGACTTCCGCAAAGGGGCCGCGCTGTCGGTGAAGGCGGCCTGAATAGAAGCGGCCAATAACTAAAGGAGGTCCCACCCCGCCAATTGCAGCCAATGGCAGGAGATGGCGAAACGGTCACCCCGTCGCTTCCAGAACCTGATGTGTGGACCGGCATGGCGTTAACCAATGTCATCGGGGCTTTGAGGTGGAAGCGGCGAAAACCCATCAACCCATCGAGGCTCGCGGCGAAGACGTTGTCCAGCCGCATCACGCAGCCGGATATACATCAGCAGTTGTGACCATCGATCCTGATCCAGCCGACTGTTGCAATTGGGCGGGGTCCATATACATCCGCACATGGAGCCTCCGAGATCCTGTGGCTATTCAGAGTGCTGCGGTTGACTCAGAGCACTTCGATTAGGAAATGCGTGGCTCGACAGAGGCATGTGCTAATATGTCCTCGTGAATGCTGATCGACATAAATTGCTGATAAATCGACGAATTGTTCTCACGAGTGAAAATGGATGAGTTGAAGGCTGCTGGAAGTTGCCAGCAGCTGAGACGTCCAAATAGCTTATCGCAACGCCTTCGAATCCATCGTTGACTATTATCCACACGCGGTTAGAGGGGCTGTTCATGTGATTAGCCGTTATTAGCTTTCATGGTAGCAAAGATGAGAGCTGCGAGCACCCCTAAGACCGAAGTTCGACCGCCTCAGCATGGTCTTCCCAGCGCATTGAGGTGAAGCAAGAAGAGTCCGACTGACTACACAAATGCATTATCGAACGCAGCGCTTGGTCGGTGTCCGCATCGTGACAAGTTCTTCCGCCGCTGTTGGATGAAGAGCCATTGTTGCATCAAAGTCCTCCTTTACGGCTTTCATTCTTATCGCAATCGCAACTGCCTGGATGATCTCCGCCGCGCCTGATCCGACAATATGGCAGCCGACAACCCTCCCGGAATCTGCATCTACGACGAGCTTCATCATCATTCGTTCGGAGCTGTGGGAGAGGGCGACCTTCATGGGCCGAAAATCCGTTTTGTAGATGTCCACCCTTTCAAACAGGGCACAGGCTTGTGCCTCTGATAGCCCAACGGATCCGACTTCCGGACGCGAGAAAACCGCAGTCGGGATATCCGCATAGTCGACCTGCGTGGGACGCTCGCCAAATACCGAATCTGCAAAGGCCTGGCCCTCGCGCACCGCTACAGGGGTAAGGTTTACGCGGTTTGTCACGTCGCCGACCGCGTAGATATGGGGCACATTGGTCTGCGAGTTCTCGTTGACCGCGACGCCGCCGCTGTCAGGGCTTAGCGCAACGCCAGAATTCTGGAGATTTAGGTCCTGCGTGTTGGGCTTTCGTCCAATCGCAAACATGACTTGGTCTGCGACGAGCTGTTCAGCGTTTGAAAGACTAGCTTTCAATAGCCCGCTGCTTTCGTCAATCCTGTCAACCCTGTTGATCCAGCAGGAGGTGACGACCAGAATTCCCTGCTCCTCCAGAGCACGACGAACATGTGCCCTTACGTCTTCATCAAAACCGCGCAGGATGTTGTCGCTGCGACAAACCAAGGTCACTTTCGAACCGAGACCGGCGAATATGCATGCGAACTCAACCGCAATGTAGCCCCCTCCTTGAATTAGGATCCGCTGCGGCAGTTCACGAAGCTCAAAGACCTTGTCGGACGAGATGACATGCTCGATGCCAGGTATTGCCTCCCCGTGGTTCGGCGTGCTGCCAGTGGCAATAAGTATATTTCGAGCGCGCACCGTCTCCCCATTGGCAAGACGCAAGGTGCGTGCGTCTTGGAACGTTGCGCGCTCTTTCACTAGGCGCGCTCCCGAACGTTCGATCGTCGACGTATATGCCATCTCGAGACGGGCGACTTCCCTGTTTCTGTTTGCCGTCAATACTCCCCAATCGAATTTTGCTGGGGGGACCGACCATCCGAAGCCAGCCGCGTTCCCGATCTCTTTCTGGAGATCTGAAGCGTAGACCATAAGCTTTTTTGGTACGCAGCCACGGATAACGCAGGTGCCGCCGACCCGATCTCCTTCAGCAACGATGACCTTGGCTCCATAGCTAGCAGCGACCCGTGCGGCGCGGACCCCGCCTGAACCACCACCAATTACTGCCAAGTCAACATCAAAATCGGCCATCGTACCCTGCGAGTTCAAAAAATTTGCGAAAACAGCCTGGGCGCTTTTCGCACCGCTACAGCGTTCCTCGGACGATAAACGGAGGCTTTCAGGAGGAGGGCGCGTGGCGCCCGTGCGCAAGCATCTCCCCAGCGATCGGGTGATCACGCGAAACGCTTTCGCCGTGGATGAGTTCGTCAGCGATTTTTTCGGCGATCGCCATAATCGGCAGGTTCGTATTGCCGCTTAGAAGCGTTGGCATCACCGAACCGTCGATCACCCGTACACCATCAACACCGCGGACTTTCATGCTCGGGTCCACGACCGATGCATCGTCAGCGCCCATGCGACAGGTCCCTACGGGGTGATACACCGTCTCGGCCCGCGCTCGCAGGAAAGCCTCCTGCTCGGAGAGATTGCCGAACACTTCCGCATCCAACGGACGTTTTATGAAGTTCTTGAGTGGTCCGCGCATCATCATATCGCACATATCGCGCGTGCCATCTCTCAGGCTCTCGAGGTCTGCACGTTCGGAAGCAAGACGCGGGTCGATCGCCGGTGGAACGGCGGGGTCTCCGCTTCGCAATCTTACCGTACCGCGACTTTGTGGCCTGAGCTGACATACGCGAACAGCGAAACCGTGAGCGATACGCTCGCCGGCCGGCGGATTGCGGAGGACGTTGGCAAAGTGTGCCTGCCACTCCGGCAACGGAGATGATCGGTCAGGGCCCCAAAACGCTCCCGCCTCCACGGCCTGCGAAGCGGCCGGACCATCGCCTTTGAGAATATACCGAGCGCCGGCCATGCCGCCCCTCAGGAGGCCCATATAGGGGGTCAACGTCGTCGGTTGCGATGACTCGAAGCGAACCGCGAGGTCCAGGTGGTCCTGAAGATTCTCGCCCACGCCCGGAAGATCGTGAACGGGTTTGATGCCGAAAGACTTCATATGATCAGCAGGCCCAATACCAGACAGCATCAAAAGCTGCGGCGATCCGATCGCGCCTGCCGTCAGCAGAACCTCTCGATCGCAGTTGATCGTCTTCTCGCGGCCGTTCTGGACCAGGACGATGCCACGGGCACCACCTCTTTCAACGTTAATGCGACGAACATGACTATTGGAGAGGATGGTGAGGTTCGGGCGTCCCTTGGCGCGTTCCAGGTACTTGAATGAGCCGGACCGCTTTCCATTTGCTATCGTAAGTTCGTAGAAACCTGCGCCTATCTGCGAGGGTCCATTGAATCCATGGTTCTCTGGTAAACCGGCGGCGAGGAGGCTGTCGACAAACGCCTGGGCGGTCGGGCGCCGTGGCCCGTAGGAAAGCTTAATGGGCCCGGTGTGCCCACGCGTTCCATTATCAGGTTCAGCGACCAGGCTCGCATCCTCAATCCTGCGCAAATAGGGGAGCATCGCGGCAAAGCTCCACTGAGGCATGCCCCGAGACGCCCACGAATCGTAGTCCCACGGGTTGCAGCGCATAGCGATCATGGAATTGATCGATGACGACCCTCCTATGACCTTCCCTCTGGGGATATAGATCCGGCGATTGTCTAGATGTTGCTGCGGCTCAGTCCAAAACCGCCAGTTGTATCGACCGCTCGTATAGAGAACCTTGATTCCGGCGGGCATATCGACAAACATCGACTTCCCCCCGCCCGCCTCAATCAGCAATACGCTCACATTAGCGTCTTCACTCAGGCGAGTTGCCAGAACACATCCGGCCGAACCTGCACCAACGATAATATAGTCGTAGCTCGCCATAAACCTTCTCCCGATGGTGATGCTTTTGGAATCCAGATCAAAACGCGACCGATCTTCCGCCGCTTTTTGACGGGATCATCCCTTCACCGCACCCGCTGACAGCCCGGCGACGAAGTACCGATAGCAAAAGATAAATATTACAAACAAAGGCAGAGCTATCAGCGAAGCGCCGGCCAAGACTTCACCCCAACGCAAATCATGCGCGCCGAGCAACGACTGCAGAGCAACGGGGAGCGTCTTTCTTTGGTCGCTCATAATAAGTATCAGCGCGAACACATAGTCGGCCCAAGAGAGAAGGAACGAGAAGATGGCGACAGTGATGAGCCCGGGAGCGGACAATGGCAAGACGACCTTGATGAACGCTTCGAACTGAGAACAGCCGTCAACCATCGCAGCCTCCTCAAGGTCAAACGGCATTGACTTGAAGAAACCCCAGAGCAACCACACCGCCAGCGGCAGCGAAATTGCGAGATGGGCGATCAACAGCCCCCACAGTGTGTCGGTGAGGCCGATCGTTCGGAAAGCTGCCGCCATTGGGATGGCCAGCATGAGGGGTGGGAACATGTAGGCAAAAAGCATCGATGCAACGAGCATAGTCTTGCCCCGAAAGCGCAGCCGGGTGGCGCCGTAAGCGACAAATGCCGACAGCACGAGGGAGACGGTAATCGTCGCAACCGCCATCAGAGCGCTGTTCAGAAAATTGACGATATAATTCGTCTGCCGGAAGAGGGAGACGTAAGACGTCAGGTCCGGCGGCCAGAAAACGAGAGATGTATCGAGAAAAAGGCGTTCCGCGGGCCTTAGGCTCGAAATGATCATCCAGTATATCGGAAAGAGTGAATAAAGACAGATAACGAGTACGGTTGCATAAAGGGCAATTTTTGCCGATAGCTTTTTGAATGGTTTCCAGAAAGTGCTTTCCTGAACCTTGCTCCCGTGTTGCAGCGACGATCTCGGACGAATCGGTTCGCGCTCAGGTATCTGGCGACTGGAATCAACGGGCAATCGCTCTACATGGCTCTTCATTTCTTATCGCCCTTGCTTTGCATCATCGATGGGGAACAGGCGCAGATAGATGAGAATGACGCCTGAGAGCAGGAGGAAGGAGATCGTTGCCACAGCGGCGCCCCCGCCCAGGTTGTACTCAATAAACGACTTCCGATAGGCTAAGGTAGGCAAGGTCTCTGTCTGGTTGAGCGGCCCGCCTTTTGTCAAAAGCCATATCAGATCGAACTTGTTGAACATCCAGATGCCACGCAGAAGGATGACCACGATCAGAACCGAGCGTAAGCCTGGTATCGTGATGTGCCAGAATTGCGTCCAAGCACCGGCGCCATCGACGCGAGCAGCTTCGTAAAGTTGCGTTGGGATCGTCTGCAAACCAGCTAGAACGCAGGTTACGACAAAAGGTGTCCACAACCACACACTGACGAGTATGATTGTGCCTTTGGCCGTGAAGGCATGAGAACTCCAATCGAGCATTCCAACACCGATGGATGCCAGAGCGGTCTTTACCAATCCGTAGTTTGGCTCGAGAATCCATTGGGCCACTAGGCAGGCGACAACTGTCGGCAGGAAGTAGGGAAGAATAGCGATCGAACGTGCAATGGTCTGGCCAACAAAGCGCTTGTTAAGCACCATCGCTATTCCAACGCCCAGAACTACCTGCAGGACAATCGACGAAAGCGCGATTGTGAGGCCGTTCGTCAACGAATTCCAGAAAAGAGGATCTTGCAATACCTTGATGTAGTTGCTCAGGCCGACCCACTCGGGTTCGCTCATAAACGAACGGGCCGAATAGAATGATAGCATAACCGCGTAAATCAACGGGCCGCCAATAATAAATGCGAGCAAGGAGATACTGCCAATAAACAATGCAACAATTCGCCGGTCCTGAACCATAAGAATCATCCCTTGAACGAACGATCGGGGCGGCAGCGGAGGCCGCCCCGATCTGCAGTTAGATGACGGAGCGAATGCGTTGCGCAGTCGCGGCGACGCAATCAGCCGACGAGGCGTTGCCGAGGACTTTCTGCTGGAGCATTTCCGGCATGACATTCGCGTTGAATACGTTACAAGCACGCATGTCGATCGAAGGACCGCTGGTGTCGATTGCCATGATCTTGATGTTGTCGCCTTCAATGTAGGACTTCATCGTCATCATCGTATTCCAATGCTTCTTGATCATGGGATGGCTCTTCCAACGCTCGTTCTCATAGATGTCCAGGCGCGCCGGATGGTTGTTCATCCATGCTGAAAGCAGCCAATCGACGTAATGCTCTTCTGCAAACCACTGAAGGAACTTAATCGCCTCCTCGCTTTGGTTCGACTTCCCTACGCAGAAGCCGTCAAAAGCATATGAAAGTGCCTTTTGACCGGTACTACCAGGCGAGGGGAATATTCCGTACTTATCGGCGAGTTCTGGGTTAGTCGCTTCAAGCGCTTCGACCAACCGACCAGAATAGACACTGTGTGCCGCCTTTCCGGTGGCGAAGAGACTCATTAGTTGAGCATAACTCACGGCGTTCATGCCGGGCGGCATCGTCTTGTACAACTCGCCGTAGAAATCCAAGAAGCGCGTGGCACGATCAGCGTTCTCGCCCTGGTCGAAAACGACATTCCAGTCTTTGTCAAAGAGCTCCGCGCCTTCGGCGAACATATTGCCGAAGCTCGCCCAGTTGGTCGAGCTGTCGCTTGCAAGAGGTATGACACAGCCGCCGACGTCAACATTTCCACCATTAACGACTGTAAGCGCTTGGCAGTTCTTCAAGAAGTCGTCCCACGTCTCCGGTATCTTCAGACCTTTCTGGGCATAGAGGTCTTTCCGGTAATAATTTACGACGAGGTTGTAATCGAACGGATAGTACCAGTTCTCACCTTGATACTCCCATGCGGCCTTCTTGCCCCAGTCATACTTTTTGACCAGGTCGGTCACCGGGACGATGGCGCCGGCGTGAATATACTCCAAGATTCCGCCGATGAACCCGGAAGTCATGATGTCATAGGGCTGGCCGGCAGCGACCGCCGCCATCACTTTTTGCATCGTGCCGCTAATGGGGCTCGAATCGACGATTATCTTGACGCCGAATTTGCTTTCGTAGTCGTCGCACGCTTTTTTCAGGGCTGCCTGACTAGCGACCGAAGTTTCGTTGTTGAGAAACCGAAGCGTGACGCCGGACTGGGCCCGCACCACCGCAGGCGCCGCGAGGCTTGCTGCTCCGACGGCGGCAGCGGATTTAAGAAAGTTGCGGCGGGTCATGCCGGACAAGCCTACCGCCATTCTCACTCTACCTGGAATGTAAATGCTCATTTCCTGCTCCTCCCTTGTTAACTTGTCAGTTCAAGCCAAATGCCAAGAATTAACGTCGCCGGTATCGAGTATAGCGTTGACCCTCCTTTATGACGCTCCAGAGGTGCTATCGTTAGGACGCGACACAGAGCTCCTACTGAAGTCCGGTGACGCCCTCCACGGTCCAGGGGCGCAGTATCAGCCTGACCCGCCGCTCTCGCAGGGGGCCATTACGCATTTTCCATTACGCCGATTTTGCCGCCCGTTTGCGCCATCCGCAGCGACGCACCGCTAATGGAGTCGAACAGGTGAAGCCGCTCACTCGGGAAGGCGATAGGGAGTTTGTCACCGGCGCGGATTTCATCACGACGCTGGAGGACGGCACGCATCTTATGGCCGGCCAGCGTGCCCATGAGATAAGTCTGCGCTCCGATCTGCTCGACCAAGTTCACGGTCATCTCAAGCGGCGAGCCGTTAGAGATGACGAGGTGCTCGGGCCGGATTCCAAGCGTCACGTTCTGTCCGCTCCTGGCGAAGGTCTTTTCTGGTATGCCTACCGAAAGGTCTCCCGATCGCACCTCGAGCCGCCCGCTTGCGTCGGACAACTGCCCGTCGATCAGGTTCATTTCGGGCGAACCGATAAACCCGGCTACGAACGTGTTTGCAGGCCGATCGTAGAGTTCGAGAGGCTTCCCAGCCTGTTGGATCAGGCCATCGCGCATGATCACGATACGGTCTCCAAGCGTCATTGCTTCGACCTGGTCATGTGTCACGAAGATCATCGTTGCCCCGAGACGGGCATGGAGCGTCGCGATTTCTTCCCGCATCTTGACGCGCAGCTTCGCATCCAGATTGGAAAGCGGCTCGTCCAGAAGGAAAACATCGGGGTCCCGCACGAGCGCACGCCCGAGTGCCACACGCTGCATCTGCCCGCCCGACAGCTGTCGCGGTTTGCGGTGGAGCAGGGATTCGAGGTCTAGGCTGGCCGCTGCAGCCCTCACGCGCCGGTCGATCTCCTGCTTCGCTTCACCGCGCACCCGTAGGCCGAACGCCATGTTGTCGTAGACCGACTTCTGCGGATACAGCGCATAGTTCTGAAAGACCATCGCAACATTGCGATCTTTCGGTGGCAGACCGGTGACATCCCGCCCGCCGATCGTGATGGTGCCCGACGTGGTGTCGTCGAGGCCAGCGATCATCCGCAGTGTCGTCGATTTTCCGCATCCCGAAGGACCGACAAAAACAACGAGCTCGCCGTCTTCTACCTCTAGGGAGAATTTATTAACGGCCCAAGGGCCCTGGTCGCCACCAAACGACTTGGAGACATTTTGGAGCGATATTCGCGCCATGCAGCAAAACCTCCCTAAACGTGATCCCCAGTGCGGGCATCGCAGGCCGCCCTCCCGGCGGCCTTGTTGTAGACCAATTTGGATAGACCAGATTCGCAGTTTCGTCAATGTCTGCGACGTGGATTTGATATTGCCCCGGATGGGTGGGCGCCAAAATTGGATTGACCAATCTGGTAACTCCAGTTACGCATTACCCACAGCTTCTGTAAAGAAGCTATTAATCTCGAATGTGGGTTGTTGATATGGCAGGACCGTTAAGCGGATACCAAATTCTCGATTTATCGAGGATTCTTGCGGGCCCTTGGCTCGGGCAGCTCTTGGCCGATCTAGGGGCGACGGTTTGGAAAATCGAACGCCCGTTCACCGGCGACGACACTCGCCACTGGGGGCCACCGCATCTTGATGGAACAACCGAGAGTGCCTACTTCCTGAGCGCCAATCGCGGCAAGCACTCGATTTGCGTGGACATCGCCACGCAAGCAGGCGCGGACATCGTTCGATCTCTGGTCAGGAAGACCGACGTTCTCATAGAGAACTATAAAGTCGGCGACATGAAACGGTATGGGCTAGACTATGAAGCGCTCCGGCTCATAAAGCCGGACATCGTGTACTGCTCCATTACGGGATACGGCCAGACCGGCCCGATGAAAAACGTAGCCGGATACGACATGGCCATCCAAGCCATATCCGGGCTGATGAGCATCACGGGCGAGGCGGACGACAAGCCCGGCGGCGGCCCTCAGAAGGTCGGCGTCCCGATTTCCGATCTCCTCACTGGAATGTATAGCGCAACAGGTGTGCTGTCGGCGTTGTTGCATCGCGAGCGGACGGGCGAGGGCCAGCATATCGACATGGCGCTTCTTGATGTCCAGCTTGCCGCTCTGGCCAACCAGAACTTGAACTATCTGACCACGGGGAAGCCGCCGCGCCGATATGGAAACGCCCATCCGAACATCGTGCCCTATCAGGTGTTCAAATCGAGCAACGGATCATTCGTGCTTGCGGTGGGGAACGACCAGCAGTTCAGGAAGTTCTGCACGGCGTCCCGGCTGCAAGTGCTCTGCGACGACCCCCGTTTCACCACAAACACGGATCGCTTGGAAAACCGCGACGCTCTGATCCCGATCGTGGCCGAACGCCTTGCCCAGGAACCAACCGAGCACTGGATCGCGCTTCTCGAACCCATCGGCGTACCATGCGCATCGATCAACCGACTCGACCAGGCATTCGTGCATCCGCAGGTCGTCCATCGCGAATTGCAGATCAATCTTCCCCACACCACGGGCAAGACCGTGCCGCTCGTGGCCAATCCGATCAAATTCTCTCAGACAGAAATTGAGTACACCATCAGCCCCCCCATGCTTGGGGAGCATACGAAGCACATCCTCAATTCAATCCTCAACATCGGCGACGATGAAATATCGCGACTTGAGAAGGACAAGATTATCTATTGCGGATGATTCAGGGCCGGCTGCGTGCGCTCCGGATTCGGTCTCAGCCGTTCGACGCGCCAAGGTCATCGCGGGCGAGCCGCCGCAGCGAATATCGCGCTTCCCCTTCGCTCCGGATTCTCGCGCGGCGCGCGGGAAATAGCTGTGATGCTCGTGAGTCTGCTTGTCGCGAGCCTGCGCATCTCGTGTGCCTTCGATGAAGGCGAGCGCGAAGGAGCGTCCGGTTATTCACTGCTTTCGGTCAGACGGAATTGAGCCAATGTCCAGCATCGCCATGCCCGTTCCCGACGCCGCGATCATCGCCCATAAGCCCGAGATCGTCGCCGCGTTGAGTACCGTCCTGCCCGCGGACGCGATCGTCTCGGACCCGGAGGAAACCCAGGCATATGAATGCGACGCGTTTGACGGCGTACCGATGTCCGCTGCTCGCCGTGGTTCTGCCTCGCACCACCGAGGAGGTAGCGGCGGCGATGAGAATTTGCCACAATCTGCGGGTTCCGGTTATCCCGCGCGGTGCGGAGACATCGTTGGCAGGCGGCGCACTTCCGACGGCCGATAGCGTGGTGCGGGATGTTCGCGAGATTGATACCGCAAACCGATTCATCAGGGTTCAGACCGGCGTCACGAACCTTTCCGTCAGCGCAGAGCTGGAAGTGGAAGGGTTTTTCTATGCACCGAACCCGCGAAACGATACGCGCCTGTGGGGGCGCCATAACGGAGCTTTGGACATGGCAAATCGAATCGAAGTCGGCGGGTTGCAGGTCGATCGCGGGCTCTACGATTTCGTCAACAAGCGCGCGATGCCGGGCACCGGCATCAAGCTCGCAGAGTTCTGGGCCGGCTTCGCCAAGATCGTTCGCGACCTCGCTCCGAAGAACCGGGCGCTGCTCGAAAAGCGCGACGAGATTCAGGAGAAGATCGACGCCTGGCATCGCGAAAATGGCGCGCCGTCCGACATGGCGGCCTACAAGGCTTTCCTCAAGGAGATCGGCTACCTGCTGGACGAAGGTCCGGATTTCAAGGTCACCACCGAAAACGTCGATCCGGAGATCGCCACCGTCGCCGGTCCGCAACTCGTCGTGCCGGTGATGAATGCCCGTTATGCGCTGAATGCCGCCAACGCGCGCTGGGGTTCGCTCTATGATGCACTCTACGGCACCGATGCCATTCCCGAGACCGACGGCGCCGAAAAGGGCAATGGCTACAATCCCAAGCGCGGCGAGAAAGTCATCGCGTGGGCGCGAGCATTCTTAGATGACAGCGTGCCGTTGAAGACAGACAGCTGGTCAAACATGACCAGTTCTCAAATTAAAGATGGTCAGTTTCGACTGATGACGGGCTCCTCGGAGGGTGGGTTGCGCGATCCCTCACAATTCGCGGGGTACCTAGGTGACGTCGACAATCCGTCTTCGTTGCTCTTATCGAGAAACGGCCTTCACATCGAAATCATCCTTGATGATCAACACGTCATCGGAAGCCAAGACGAGGCTGGAATTTCAGACGTTATTCTGGAATCGGCCATTACCACCATCCAGGACTGCGAGGACTCGGTCGCCGCGGTCGACGCCGAGGATAAGGTCGCCGTCTACCGCAACTGGCTCGGCCTGATGAAGGGCGATTTAGAGGAAGAGGTCTCGAAGAGCGGCAAGACGTTCACGCGCAAGCTCAATCCTGACCGCGACTATA
Source organism: Aminobacter sp. SR38 (assembly GCF_014843375.1). Lineage (NCBI taxonomy): Bacteria > Pseudomonadati > Pseudomonadota > Alphaproteobacteria > Hyphomicrobiales > Phyllobacteriaceae > Aminobacter > Aminobacter sp. SR38. Next base: position 72,316 of record NZ_CP062114.1, on the reverse strand, counting down.
CGGCACCCGACGGAAGCAAACTGACTCTGCCCGGCCGCTCGCTGATGCTGGTGCGCAATGTCGGCCACCTGATGACCAACCCGGCGATCCTCGACCGCGACGGCAATGAGGTTCCGGAAGGCATCATGGACGCGATGATCACCAGCCTGATCGCGCTGCACGATGTCGGCCCTAATGGCCGCCGCGCCAATTCGCGGACAGGCTCGGTCTATATCGTCAAGCCGAAGATGCACGGGCCGGAGGAGGTGTCGTTCGCTGTCGAGCTTTTCGGCCGCGTCGAACAGGCGCTCGGCATGCAGCCCAACACGCTGAAGATGGGCATCATGGATGAGGAACGCCGCACCACGGTCAACCTCAAGGAATGCATCCGTGCAGCCCGCGAACGCGTCGTCTTCATCAACACCGGCTTCCTCGACCGCACCGGCGACGAGATCCACACCTCGATGGAAGCCGGCCCGATGATCCGCAAGGGCGACATGAAGCAGGCGGCGTGGATTTCCGCCTATGAAGCGTGGAATGTCGACACCGGCCTGGAGTGCGGGCTTGCCGGTCATGCCCAGATCGGCAAGGGCATGTGGGCGATGCCCGACCTGATGGCGGCGATGCTGGTTGAGAAGATCGCTCACCCGAAGGCCGGCGCCAACACCGCCTGGGTGCCGTCGCCGACAGCCGCGACGCTGCATGCGACGCACTACCACAAGGTCGATGTGCACGCCGTGCAGGAAGGTTTCAAAAACCGCCCGAAGGCCAAGCTCGACGACATCCTGTCGATCCCCGTCGCCCTGCGGCCGAACTGGACGCCCGAAGAGATCCAGAAGGAACTCGACAACAACGCCCAGGGCATCCTGGGTTATGTCGTGCGCTGGATCGACCAGGGTGTCGGCTGCTCGAAAGTGCCGGACATCAACGATGTCGGCCTGATGGAGGATCGCGCCACGCTGCGCATCTCCTCGCAGCACATCGCCAATTGGCTGCATCATGGCGTTTGTACGCGCGATCAGGTGATGGAGACGATGAAGCGCATGGCGGCGGTCGTCGACCGGCAGAACGAGGGCGACCCGCTTTATCGGCCGATGGCCCCGGATTTCGAGAATTCGATCGCCTTCCAGGCCGCGTGTGATCTGGTGCTGCAGGGCCGCGCCCAGCCGAACGGCTATACCGAGCCGGTTCTGCACGCCCGCCGGTTGGAGCTGAAGGCCAGTGGGGCAGGCGAGAACGTTCTCGGAACGGGATAAAACAATGAATACCATCACGTTGAATGTCGCCAATCGCATCATCGAATCCGCGCTGGATCGGGGGCGGGAGCTCAACCTGAAGCCGCTCTCGGTCGCGGTGCTCGATGCAGGCGGCCACCTCATCGCATTCCAGAAGCAGGATGGTTCTTCCATGCTCCGCTTCGAGATCGCCTTTGGCAAAGCCTATGGCGCGCTGGCGGTCGGCTCGGGCTCCCGCTGGCTGAACGCGGCCGCCGCCGAGCGTGTTCATTTTGTCCAAGCCCTGTCCGGCGTTTCCGGCGGGAAGATCGTGCCGGTTCCCGGTGGTGTCCTGATACGCGGGGAAGCGGGCGAAACCCTCGGTGCTGTCGGAATCTCCGGCGATACATCGGACAACGACGAAATCTGCGCGGCGCACGCTGTCGAACAGGTAGGCCTGGCCGCGGACAAGGGCTAACCCCATTTCCAAGCAAAAGCGTGAAACGGCTTTTGCGTGCGGAATGTGCTTGGAAGCGGGTTTTGCCGATGAACTTTGCGGCAGGCTGGCCTCAAGTCGGTGAGCGGGCTGCACCTTCGCTCTACTCTTCGCAGGTGAGGAGAGAGACGCATGTTCACCCTCACTATAGACACCGCCGACATGTCATCGACATCGGCAAGGCCCCGCAGAACATGGTCATGGCAATGATCGACGCGGCGCTGGTCCCGGCGGGTATCCGCACGACCGAACTTTGACCCCTACTTCGAAGATAGATGGAGTTAATGATGCAGGCTTCGGGTGCTTTCTGGAACCGTTCGCCAGCGCCGGTCTACTTCACCGGTTCATAGAGCGCATCCAGATTTTGGCTGAAGCGCGCTTGACGAGAGCAAAGTAGTTGTCGCATGAATGGCAATGACACGTTCCTGATCGTGGACCTGTTCGGCACCGGTTAGCTGGTCATGGCGAGCACGACGCCGATCCCGGACAACGGCCAAGCCTGACGCACCGAAGCCCTTACGCTCCAACGATTTCGCTGATCTGCACGATGGGTGCGATGTCCGTATAGTTGGCGACGTCCGCGACGATCTCCGCGCGGTGTGGGCCGAACGCCTCCCGGAATGTCCCCAGGCTCGGTGAGTAGATGTGGCACGCTGCGACGAACTCCGGCGCGCTTCCAGGTTCGCGGCCCGTTAGGCCCTTCTCGATCTCGTAGCGCAGGCAGGCATCGCCCATTCGTTCTCTGATCAGTGGCAGGTGGCTGGCACAGTAGTAATCGTGGTCGAACTTCGAGCCGCCATGGGCCGGATAGTAGACGCTCATCTTGATCATGGTCGGGCTCCTACCTGAACGCCTCTCCGAGCGTTCCGGGGGCATTTATAGGTCACCGACCCATGAATTGCATCTAGATTTTAGCTGAAATGAGTTTGACGAGAGCAAGGTAGTTTCGACCTGCGTCTCGAGGGTGCGGTGGCGATAGAGGAAGGCCCTGAACGGCGGACGGCGTTTACGGCTAGGCCATCGGCTTGGTGTTGGCCGGGCGCCGCGCTTGGCCATCTCTACGCGCAAGGCATGCCGTGGGGAGTTTAATGAACGGGTGGCTTAACCATCGGGCATATGGCAGCTTCAGCGCGGAGCCGGATTAACCAATTTGGTAGACCGGCTAGGGTTTCACTGGTACTTTGGGTTCGAGTTGCCAAGCAACGCGTATGATTTATGACCCTTCCGTATCGGGATGGACCTGGTTGGGATGGACTGACGGCTGGAAAAAAGACCGAAAAATGCTTGAGAAGACGGAAAGCGATAGGATTGCCGGTGTCCCGAACGTTGTAGGGAAAATACTCTCATTCATTGATGAGCGTCGCTATGAGCCGAACGAACGATTGCCGTCGGAACGTGACTTTGCCGACAGGTTCAATGTCAGTCGCGGGGCGGTTCGCGAGGCTTTGGCCGCTCTCGAGTCGATGCGTGTGATTGAGCGAAGGCCTAACTCTGGGATCTATCTTAGAAATTCTGAGGAAAGTAGCATCGAGGCCCTCGTTCTTCGTGCGTCTTCTGGCCTGCCGTTTCAGCCTGAAGAGACTAAGGACGTGTTTGAAGTGCGAAGTATTCTGGAGCTGCAGGGCGTACGGATTTCCTGCGATAGAAGGCGGGATCAGGACGTAGATCGGCTGAGGGAAATCCTCTACAAAACGAAGCTTGCAATTGATAGCAAAAAGACAATTGAGGCTGAGGATGAAGCGTTCCATCTTGGAATCGTCGCTTCAACACAGAATAGAGTACTGCTTCGCACGGTGAAATTATTTTATGAATTCTCAAAACAGCGTCGCATAATATACTTTTCAGATTACTCACGGGGCACGCAAGCTTACGACGATCATTGTGAGATACTTGAAGCCATTGAGGCTCGTCGAACCGATTTGGCAGTGGGAATGATGGACCGACACTTGTCCCGAGCCCTGGCCACATGGCAGACTCTCCACGCGGCGCCGGAACAAACTACCAAATAGTGCAATCGACCCCAAGGTGCCGAAGCGTAATGAACCGAGGGACGATACCTCGATGCCGACCAGACCGACTGACTCAGTGCGCCTTCGAGCGCGTGAATCTGATTAGGCGATCGGCTGCGAAAATGCGCCGGCCAGTGACCCTAGGTACTGGAACATTCAAGAGTTTGATACAGCTGCTCTTTGTGAGATTCGCAGGGTCACAATCGTGCCTTCTGAGATCCCTAGGACAACACTCATCTTCGCAATGAAATCAGCACGACAAATCCTGCTCGACGCGGGGTCACTGGCCGGCGCATTTTCACACTCGGAGATCTCCCCCGGCGCGCCAGAGACCAGAGTGACGACCCCCGGCGGTCACGCCGGCATCGACGAAGGCGCCAAGGAGCTCGGCAGGCGCCGCCGGCGGCGGTGCCGGCGCCTTCGATGATCGAGCAGCCGGCGGCGAGCGCCGCGGAGAGCTTGCGCACTGTTTGATTGACGGGAAGTTCCAGGGCGTGAACGCGGCCACCGGACCGACCGGCAGCTTTGAGCGTCATCTGCATGGCTCTTCGCGCGCGCGCCGGAATCACCTGGCCGCAAGTGCGGCGCGCCTCCTCAGCGAACCAATCGATGATGTCGGCGCCGCCATCACTTCGCCCTTGGCCTCTGCCAAAGGTTTGCCTTGCTCGCGCGTCAGGAGCCAGGCGATGCGATCTCCGCGCTCTCGCAGCAAGCCGGCGGCCTTGCACATCAGCTTAGACCGATCAAACGCCGAGGTTGAGCTTCAGAGTTTGAAGCCGCGATCGGCGGCGGCCAGCGCGGCGTCGAGATCCGGCGCGCGGTATGTGCAACCGAGCCGATCGTCTCCTCGGTCGCCGGATCAATAACCGGAATAGTCCGGCATTCGCGACCCTCACGCCATTCGCCATCAATAAAGAGCTTCGTATCGGGATATACCAGCGCCGCATTGGGCATCTTTGATTGCTTTCGTTGTAAGGATGCCCGCGCCGCCGAAGCAGACACGGGCTGTCCTGGGGGACAAACTTGAAAGGCGACTAGAATCCCCGTCCGCGTCTGGTGGAGCGATTGTCACGTGCGTGTCTTGCGTTCCCTTATCTGTTTTGACGGCCTGCAGAACCGGGTGCGCCGGTGACGATGCTGCTCGACAGCCTTGTGCCTCACGCTGCTCGTTCGCGAAGTTGATAGATCGCGATGTGCTGGCAGTGGGCGATCAACTTCCGGCCGTTCGCAACAACAACGGCATCTACTTCCACGAAACGGTTGCCCTTCTTTTCGTAGTTCGCGGTAACGCGTGCCCGCGCGACCAACTCTTCATCGCAAGCAGCTGTGGACAGCATCTGCATGCGGCTGCCGAGATGAATCCACGGCCCCAGTAAAGCGTTCTCCATCAAGACCCGGTTCATAACCCGCTGCACCATACCGGGATGCACCAACCCTTCGCGAGCATAGATTGGATCGGTTTCGCGTACTTCCGCCCGATAGTCCGCTCCAGATTGGCCCGGCCAGGAGCGCGGCGCCGTTCCGAGCCATTTGCCGACCTGGTAAGACCTGAGATCGACCGGCCCCCGCACCGCAACCGGCGCAGTCTCGGGATAATCGCCAACGGAGATCGGGGGTGGCGCGTCCGGCAGCGAGGCACTGCCGGCAGCTCGAACGTCGCTGCCGTTGAGCGCAATCGCTAGGCCTTCGTCTGAAGGCTCGGACGTAACCACCACGGTTTCGCCATCGTAAACCGGCTTCGCGAAGCGCACCTCCATCAGGCCGCGCTCGAGGAAGGCTCGTCCCCACTTCGCCACCGGAACGTGGACCATATACGCAAAGACATCGACGCCTGGCACCAGGCCGCCGCTGAAGCCATATTTTTGCGCCACCGCATCATCGTGCATCCTGTTTTCGGAGTGCGTGGCGCTGTTGAACGCCTGGACGCGATAGGGCGGCTCAGCCATTTGACTTCCTAACATAGCATTGCTGACGGACATCAATACGGCGCTAAAAGCGTCTGATTGCCGGATGATCCCGGATGAGATCGAGAGTCGTTTTTGATCCATTGCTTCATGTCGGTCCCAAACTGCTTCAGGCAAATTTCCGGCAATTTGATGGCACCATCAGTCTCGCCCAGCAGCGAATAGGTGCAAGCGACATTGTAGCGGACAAGGTTGTCATCGAGGTGGCGCGGCCTTCACCTTTATCAGTTTCGCATACACGTTGTGAAATCGCGCCGAACAGTAACCCCAAGCACCAGCATGCTCAAGTGTCTGATTCAGCTGCTCTTTCCCAGATTTTCGAAGGGTTGCGATTTGCGCCTTCTTAGATCCTTGGACAATTCTAATTTTCGCAATGAAATCAGGTCGATAAATCCTGCTCGACGCGGGGTTACTGTTCGGTGCGATTTCACACTCAATCACCACGACCGAGCATTCGATGCCAAAGCGGGCAGCCGAAATCCTCGAATTCCGTAAGGTCGCTCAGCAGTCCTGGCGATCACACCGACATCTACTGTTCGCTTTCAGTTTCTGACAATCGAGCAGGCCATCCTGTCGTGTCCGTTCGACACGGGCATTGCCCTCGTGCCGCTGCATCCGCCCGACAAAGCGGCATGCTTCGGTGCTGATTCAAACGCAGTCTGTAATGCTATTTTAACCATAATCAGCGAGATTGGGATTCGCGCCAGGTAACGAGTACGCAAATCAGGCAACACGGCGGGCGGCATCCCGCTCCTGGCCGCCCGCGCGTTGCCCCTGAATCGATGCTTTATGAAAACTTCTTCGAATCCGTGGGATACCGACAGCGCCCATATCGAGGCGCTGATCAAGGTCGTCGAAAAAGACGGGCTGTCCCACAGTATGGCGATGGGAGAATTGCTGAGGGCGCTGCACAGTCTCTCCCAGACCCTCAGCGATCACCAAACCGCTCCAAAGCGAACTGCCCCGCCAGACGACGCATCGGCATAGACCGGCCTTGTTCGCACGAGCAAATTCGCTTTCGTGCTGGTCGTCAGGAAGACACGGGACAGCATCAGAATCTTCCTGGAAGCCCGCCGACCAGGTCAAGCAGCAGGGTTTCGTGACATCCTGTTCTCGCCGCGACGCTATGCCGGCGGCACCAAGTTGGTGCTATTTCCGGCCAGCCTGCTTGACGGCAACGCCATGTAGGTTCACCGGTCATCGCCTGTCGCACGATCAGTCGTCATGGTCATGAGTTCTCATCGGCGGGCGCAGGAAAACCAGGATGATCCGTTCATCACATCGCGTCGTCGACGAGACCGACGCTCGGCTGCTCGTCCTCGCCATCATCTTCACCGCCCGCAATCCCCATCGGAATATCCCCTGCCAGCAGCTTCTCCTTCGACAGCAACCCGGCGTCTTCGAGCGCCTCGAAATCCGGCAGGTCGCGCAGCGTGTCGAGGCCGAACTCCAACAGGAATTCTTTGGTCGTCACGTAGGTGTAGGGCGCGCCGGGCGTCGGGCTGCGCGGGCCGGACGCAATCAGCTTCGCGCCGCGCAGATGACCAATAAAATCACGACTGATCTCCTTGCCGAAGAAAGACGACAACTCGGCGCGGGTGATCGGCTGGAAATACGCCACGCACATCAGCACCAGCACCTCGGATTGCGTGAGATCCATCGCCTTCTCACTGCCGCCCATAGCGGCGCGGATGGCGTCGGCATAGGTCGGCCGGGTCAAATGTTTCCAGCCGCCGGCGACGGCGACCAGGTCGTAAGGCCGCCCGCGCAGCTCCTCGCGAATGTCGTCGATCAAGAGATCGAGGTTGCAATCCGCGCCAACCACCCGCGCGAGGACACTACGTGTCACCGGCTCGCTGGCGGCAAAAATGGTTGCCTCAACGCGCTGCATCCATTCGCGCCAGCGCGCCTCCGGCGGCAGGTGATCCAGCTCCCGGTCAAGCAACGGTCGTTGCCCATCCCCATTGTCTCGCCGAGTTTTGGTCGAACGAGCCGCCATCGTCACAGTCCGTAGGTGCGGAAGGTCGGGCGACCGGACAGCTCACGCACGGCACCCAGGACAAGAAGCCGGTCGAACAGGCGGCGTAGCCCCCGGTCACTCATCTTTTTGTCCATTTTTTTGTCCCCGCGCGAGGCCATGAGCGCGTCTTCGTTCAACAACCGGTCGACGATCGCGTCCGCTCCCTTGGCCCTGAGTTTCGGCGCGACGGCCAGCAGTTTTTCGGCACGGCGGCCGAGCTCAGCAAAAAGATCGATGGCGCGCAGCGCCGCCCGCGCCTGTGCCGCCAGCAGTTTTTTGGCACGCTCCGGCTCTGTCTCAGGGCCCGCTGCCGCCATACCGGTCGCCGCCCGACGTGAATGCCCGGCACGCATGCCAAAAAAAGCAGCTTCGGTGCCCAGCAGCGGTATTGCATGCGGCCACGCCAGCCGCTGCGCCAGCAGACCGTCGGCGAGCCAGGCGCCGAAAGCCGGCCCAAAACCATAGCGTTCGGCGGCCACAAAAGCACCGGTCAGCATCCCGACCGTCTCTGCCCCGCCGCCGATCTGACCGAGTTCCCCCACCAGAGCGCTGACCACCTCTTCATCCGGGGCGTAGCCGAGTTCTTCCAACACCGCGCCGATGCTCCGCTCGGTCAGCAGTTTCTCGGCAGGCGTGTCGACCAACCGGCGCCAGGCGAGCAGCAAAAGCCCGGCCGGGCCAACGGACAAAAAATCGCCGGGGCGTGTCAGCAGCACGGCGTCGCGCAATGCCAAAGAATCCTCGACGCGGCCGGCCTGTCGTGCCGTCACCGCGGCCGCGACAAGCGCCAGGCGCTGCCGCCAGACCCCGGCCCACCGTTCCTGCCGGCGGACTACCGCATCGAGGGCGCCGATAGCAGCACCGGCAGCAAGCGCGACCTCCTCAACTTCCTTTCCCGCAACGCTTTGCGCATCCGGGATTGCCCGGCGCAGCCAGGCCGGGACCAGGGCCCACGGAGCGACGGCCACCGCGTCAAGAAGCTTGCCGGGGTGGCGCGAGAGGAGTTTGGGCCGCAGAATCATCGAAAAGCAGGATGAATCACGGCGGCGCTTTTGACAACGATAATATGCCTAAAGCGCCCTGCCTGTCGGCAAACAATAATGAATGATAATCTTGCATTATCGCTCGTTTTGTGAGACCCCTTAAAAAATGGCCTTGTGGCTCGCTTTTCACCGGCGGACAGTCTCCTTTAGGCGTCAGATCGACGAGAATTCGCGTTCATTGAGCGGACCGGGTTTGCGCTTAATCCCCGGACAGCGGCAGCGGGCAGCCTCTCTCGTCGAGCAGAATGCCGATATCGACGTCAATCGGGCTTGCGGACGAAATCTCGTGCATCCTTGTACGGCCGGATGAATCGAAATTCGTGAGACTACGCCCCGCAGCACGCAGTCTCAGCATTTCTGAATCGCCTGCTCGTCGCTCGATAGTTTGGGCGACAACCATGCCCCGGGTGACGCCGGATTCCCGGCAAGCGCAGCATCGATCAGCCGAGCCCGGACACGCTCTCGCTTTCGCGGGGGCAGCTCTTCCGCTGCGGTCCAGTTCGGATCAGCCAGAATTTGACGTGCCAGGCGCTCGTACTCGGCCGCCGAGCGCTTCAGCAGCTGGACGTGCGGCCGTCGGCTTGGCCTTGAGAGGCGGATCGGTCGTGGCGCGGCCCGCCGGGCGAGATGAGCGGCGACAGGCGGCATTGCACCGTCCACGCGCGGATCGGTACCGAAAACGTCGTCCAGAGCCAGCAGCGTCAGGAAGCGCCAGCGCACCGGCAACTGGCCGAGCGGAGTTTTGGCGCCGACGGCATGCCTGGCTTCATAGGGACAGCGCCAGCCGGCTTCGTTGAACCACAGCGCCAGCACCGGCCGCGCTGCTGCCGGATGGTCGAGCGGCGCCCAGAGCACTGAGAGCGCCTTCTCGAGCCTGTCGCCCTCGGGATTTTCACCGTTGACGCTTGCCGTGATCCGCTGCTGGGTGGCCAGCGCCGTCGCCAGGAGGGCGGGATCCTGTGGCTGACCGCCCTCCCTCCCCTATCGGTGAGAAGCCGCGCGCAATGGCTGCAGACAGGCCGCGCGCTTCCGTCGTGCAGGTGGAAAGCCACGGAAAGACGCCAGTGGCACGATACGCAGTGATCGTGCAGCAACTCGCCATGAGTTGGGCAGATACAGCGTTCGGCGAGCATCCAGCCGGCTCGAAGATGCGCGTCGTGGCCCGCAGCGCGATCGGCAGCGAAGCAAGCGAGACAGACTGGGATAGACCCGGACATCGCCGACGGCGTCCATTCCGGTCCCCTGCTTACGTACCAGGCTCGAGCGCGTCGCGGGTAGCGCCAGCTCAGGGACAGGCGATGCAACCGATCGGGGTCGACACTGCAGATCTGTGCCCAAACCCTCGTCTGCCCGGCCGCCGGAGCCCCGTCGTCTATCGGCAGGGGTGACGACAGGCCACTGAAATAGCCGGCTAGTTGCTGCGCCGTAAGGCCGTAGCGGCATGCCACCCGCGCCATCCAGGAGGACAGCAATTCGTCGCGAAAGGGCCGCGGCGCCACGGGCAGACGATCCGGCTCCATCACCCGGCCGCCGGCTGCGGCATCCGCCGGCGTGCCGATTGCGTCATCGACACAAGCGGAAGGACAAGATCATCGCCGAAGCTCATCAGGTCGAGCCGTTCCTTCCCCGACCGGATCGCCTCCTCGGCTGCCGTCTCGATCAGCTGGAAAATCCTGAACGTGACGCCGCTGGTGAGCGTGTGGATCCTTTCACGAACCGCGTCCGTTTCGAGATCGGACGGAGCGCGCAGCGGCAGGATGCCAGCGAGGCTTTTCAAGAGCCGCGCAAAGGCGTGATCGTTCTTCCAGAGCTTGAGATGAAACGCCTCGAAGCGCTCGGCAAGCTGCGCGTCGGTGAGCAAGGCCTGGCGCGCCAGGTCGGTACCGGCGCAGACAAGCGGCACTCTGAGGTCGTTTGCGAGAAACCGCAGCGCATTCAGGAAAATCCGTTGCTGCCGATAGGTCCCCGCCAGCATGCCGTTGACCTCGTCGAGCACGATCATTCTGGCGCCGACGGTGCGCAGCAGCGAGCGGCAGATGTCTTTCTCCCGGGCAAGCGCGCCGCCGACGAGCGCTGGAGCCTGCAGGCTGGCCAGCAGTTCCCGATAGAGGTCGCGCTCGACCGGCTCCGAGGGTACTTGGGCCACGACGACCGGCCTGTTGGTCACGCCCGTCGACTGACACAATGTGGGCGGATGCGCCCGCTCGAATTTGCGGACGATCTTGGTCTTGCCCATGCCGGTGTCGCCATAGATCAGCAGGCAGGGCATACGGTCACGTGGGGGATAGGCAAGCAACGCGTTCAGGCGGACAAGTGCGGCTTGCGCCTGGTCGAAGCCGATCCAGCGGTCGGCCTTGATCCAGGCAATGCGCTCTTCGTCGGGCAAAGCGGCATAGCGGCGGTAGCGGTCGTCGAGGTGCTCGAAAGTCCCCTCCCCTCTCACGACCATTCCTCGACGGGAAAGACGGGGACCTTGCTCCAGTCGATCGGCCGCTCATCCTCGATTTGCGCCGGCTCGGCCGCAACCAGCGCGTTTGACGCGGCAGCCTCCAGCGCTCGGTCGCGCCTCTCCGCCAGCTGACGCGCTGCCTTGGTGCGCCTGGTCGCGTCCTCGACTAGTGCGCGCTGGGACTCAATGGTCTCGAAGATCAGCTGCTCGTCGACCAGCGAAAGACCGCGTTCCCGCAGGGCGGTCCGAGCGCGGCGATGTTCGCCAAGTGTGATCGGCGCGCGCCGCAGATCGGCAAAGCGGATCGGCCAGCGCGTACCATCCGGAGCGCGCACGAAAACCCTCGAAAGATCGCGTGGATCGTAGGAAACGCGCAACGCACGATCGAGCCGACCGGCCCATATGCTCAGCACGTCATCCCAGTAGCGGAGACCGAACAGGTGAATGCCGTCACGCCGCACCAGCCGGTCGGCGCTGGGCAGGAAATCGATCGTGAAGCCGGCGAGATCGTGGGGCTGACGCACAGGCCGAACGCGGCGGGCCGCAGCCTCGTGCCATGCCGCAAGCGGCGGAATCCCCAGCGTTCCATGGCGATCGGCGTGGTAGCGCGTGATTTCGAGCGCCATCCACCGCTCCAGTTCATCCAGAGTCATCGTCGCATGGGCGGCGGAATCATAGCTGCCACGCTCGTCGATGTCGCTGAACGTCGTGCCCGGCAGAAGATGGACGGCGCCCATCATGGTGCCGATCAGCCGCTCGATATGGCCGCCATAGTGGGGAGTGGCGATCGGACGATGGATGAGCTCGATGCCATATTCCTCAGCGCCCCGCTGCAGGGCGCGCGACCGGAATTCCTTGGCGTTATCGAGGTGGATGGCATCAGGGAACCCGCAGGCCGGCCACTTCGCATCGATGCCCAGTCCGGCAAGCCACACCTCTTTCGGCTGCACGACATGCTGGATTACGAGTGCGACCGAAACCGTCGACGGCGCCTCGAGCGTCAGGTAGAAGCCCGCGACCATGCGGCTTGCGATGTCGATGGCGAGCGTCAGCAACGGCCGCTGCAGGGGCCGCCGACATCGGCGATCGACGACAATGACATCGACCAGCGTGTGGTCGATCTGGACTACGTTGAACGCGCACTCGGCGGCATATTCTCCCGGAACTGGGTGGAAGCGATCACGCGCTGCCTTCGAGCCTTCCCGTGCCTTGGTCAGTTCGGCGGGGTCTATGACCTCGATCCGCGCCTTCAGCGCATGCCAGGACGGTACGCGCACGCCACGCGAGCGGCAGAGCCCGCGGATCTCCTTGTGCAGTCGATTGATGCTCGGCTTCTGGCGTGTCTTGTAAAAGTCCCGGAGCGCTTCGGCGATTACCGCTTCGGTCTCATCCGGCAACCGGCGGCTGCCCTGTCTCGTGCCGCCCGGGCGCGGCAGCAGCGAACTCGTGACCGGATGCTCCCGATAAGCCCTGATCAGTTCGTAAAGCCGGGTTCGCTTGAGGCCGAGTTCACGGCAAGCCCGGAAGAAATCGGACCGGCCGGGGCAGTCGAGCGAGACCAGTCTGCGGATCACGGCCTCCCTTGCAACCGCCTCATTCCAGGCGGCATCATCAACCGTCTCCTTGTCGGGCCCATGAACCACAGCCACCCTCGCTGTAAAGTTCGTCCGCTCGAATGTTACGAAAAATCCGCTGATTCGGCTAGAATCCGCCAATGAACTCCGAAGATGATTCGCGCCAGATCAGTAACTTGCCGTCCGTTGACCAAACGCGAGCGACAGCCCGAATCGTCGAGCAGAAGCCCGAAAATCGCCTCGCGCGACCCTCCGCACCGCCCCACAGCACGGGGGCGCAGGACGATGCTTTAGGTCTGCGGTCGTCGGCCGGGCTGGAGGCGAAAGCTGCGGACGATTTGCCCGACATCATCGATGTCGTCATGGAGATGGGTCGCGCCCCGGAAGAACTGTCAGCCGAAGCCCCCTCCCCTCTTCCGGCCGTCGCCAATCCGCGCCTGCCGGCGCATCTCGACGCGTTGGCCGATCGCGCGCGCGATTATGTCGAGGCGGCGAGCTCGGCCAACACCCGCCGCGCCTACGCTGCGGACTGGAAGCATTTTTGCGCCTGGGCGCGCCGCCAAGGTCTGGACGTGTTCCCGCCCGATCCGCAGTTGGTCGGCCTCTACATCACCGCCTGCGCCTCAGGAAAGGCGACCGGCGACAAGAAGCCGAACTCCGTATCCACGATCGAGCGGCGCCTCTCCTCGCTGACGTGGAACTATGCACAGCGTGGCCAGCCGCTGGACAGGAAAGACCGGCACATCGCCACCGTCATGGCCGGCATTCGCAACAGCCACGCAAAACCGCCAGTACAGAAGGAAGCCATCCTGCCCGAGAATCTCATGGCCATGCTGGAAACCCTCGATCGGGGTACCCTGCGCGGCTTGCGCGACCGTGCCATGCTGCTTCTCGGCTTTGCCGGCGGGCTGCGTCGTTCCGAAATCGTCGGCCTGGACGTCGGCCGCGACCAAACCGAGGACGGCCGCGGCTGGATCGAGGTCTTCGAAAAAGGCCTGCTCGTCACGTTGCGCGGCAAGACCGGCTGGCGGGAGGTCGAGATCGGCCGGGGCTCGTCCGACACGACCTGCCCGGTCGTGGCGCTGGAGACCTGGCTCAAGCTCGCGCGCATTGCCCACGGGCCGCTGTTCCGAAGGGTGACGGGGCAAGGCAAAAAGGTGGGCAGCGAGCGGCTCAACGACCAGGAGGTGGCACGCCTGGTCAAGCGGGCAGCGCTGGCGGCCGGCGTACGCGGCGATCTTTCCGAGGGCGAACGAGAACAAAAGTTCGCGGGGCATTCGCTGCGCGCCGGGCTTGCCTCGTCGGCCGAGGTCGACGAGCGCTACGTGCAAAAGCAGCTCGGCCACGCCTCCGCCGAGATGACCCGTAGATATCAGCGGCGCCGCGATCGGTTTCGAGTCAATCTCACCAAGGCAAGCGGGCTGTAGGGACAAAAAACCCCCTCCCCTGCCCTTCTCGCACATCTGGTGGGCGAATTCGGCGTGGCGCGCCAGCGGTTCAATAACTAGATAACGCGAGCGCCTTTCACTCTGACGTGGCATTCTCATGAAAAAGATCGGTTTTCTGTCGTTCGGACACTGGACGCCCTCGCCCCAGTCGCAGACACGGTCTGCATCCGATGCACTCCTGCAGTCCATCGATCTGGCCGTTGCTACCGAAGAGCTGGGCGCGGATGGGGCATATTTCCGCGTGCATCACTTCGCCCGCCAGCTTGGCTCGCCGTTCCCGCTGCTGGCGGCGATTGGCGCCAAGACCAGCCGCATCGAGATCGGCACGGCGGTCATCGACATGCGCTACGAGAACCCGCTCTACATGGCCGAAGACGCCGGCGCCGCCGACCTGATCGCCGGAGGGCGTTTGCAACTGGGCATCAGCCGCGGCTCGCCAGAGCAGGTGATCGATGGCTGGCGCTACTTCGGCCACGTTCCGCAAGAGGGCGAGAGCGATGCCGACATGGCCCGGCAGCACACCGACGTGTTCCTCGACGTGCTGCGCGGCAAAGGCTTTGCACAACCCAACCCGCGCCCGATGTTTCCGAACCCGCCTGGCCTGCTGCGTGTCGAACCACATTCGGAGGGCTTGCGTGATCGCATCTGGTGGGGCGCCGCCACCAACGCAACTGCGGAATGGGCAGCAAAACTGGGAATGAACCTGCAGAGCTCCACACTCAAGTTCGACGAGAGCGGAAAACCCTTTCATCTCCAGCAGGCCGATCAGATTCGCGCCTTCCGCGAGGCGTGGAAGGCGGCCGGTCACACGCGCGAGCCGCGGGTCTCCGTCAGCCGCAGCATCTTCGCGTTGGTGGACGATCGCGACCGGGCGTATTTCGGCGGCAACGAGAGCGAAGATCATTTCGGTTACATCGAGCCTGAAAAGCTCGCCGTGTTCGGCCGCTCCTATGCCGCCGAGCCGGACGTCCTTATCGAGCAGTTGAAGGGCGACGAGGCCATCGCCGAGGCTGACACGCTGCTGCTCACCGTCCCCAACCAGCTCGGTGTCGACTACAATGCGCATGTCATCGAGGCGATCCTGACCCACGTCGCCCCGGCCTTGGGTTGGCGCTGACGCCTCCGTCCGAAAGCTCCCTCTGTCCTTCCGCAATTGCTTCATCGCCAGGACAACTGGTCCTTCGGCAGCCGGCCGCTCGGGTCGAATACAGTCACCTTGTGCGGAAGATCCGGACCCCAGTCCCAAAGCACTAGGTTGCGATCTTCTGTCTCGGCACCCGGAGCAAAACTCGGAACCAGAATACCGGCAATGCCTTGAAGCCGCAGTTGGTCATAGATGGACCAGGATGCAGGGCGCTCGCCGTCGCTGAGGACCGTTGCCCAAGCGCAGGCCATGTCCTCGAGCGCGACGGAAAATTCTCCCCTCCCCTGCTCGGTCGTCAGGTCTGCGATGCCCTCGCAATCGACCTCATAGGAGCACAGCACACAGGGGTCGATCCGATGCGCAAAGCCTTGATTGGCTTCTTTGACCGCCGTCATGATGGTGAGCCCCAGATATAGCGCTGGCACACCTTTGGGATTGAAGCGCGCACCCCTGATCGCGGCTCCCTCACCGGAAGTCGGCTTGAAGGCCCAACGCGGATCATGTGCCCTATAGCAGGTTCTGACGAACCTCACGCAAAGCCGCCGAGGGCCATATGATCCAGATAATCGCGAACGGCAGCGGCTTTGCCTTCCTTCACGAGGGCTTCGGCGGTGCGACCACCGAATGCCGGCAGCGGCTGGGCTCGGTACCAGGCCATCGCCTGTTCCTTTCCGCCCGCCCATTCCGTCACGCGACTGATGATCTCGAGCATTTCACGTAGACGCCCCTGGGTCTTTATCGTGCGGCTGCGCTCCAACCGATAGAGGGTTTCGCGGGCAAGGCCGGCCGTCTCGGCCAATTGGCCCTTGGACATTCCAAAGCCGTCCGCCACTTGGTTGATGGCAATTTTCCCGGCCCGGTCCATATAGGACAAAACCAAAGGTTCATTCTGCACGGGTATCTTGAGGGCCTGGCCCATAGGATTCCATCCTGTCATACACATAGTCGCATTTACTGTGCAAAAGATATGACACTCCTCGGCTATTTTCAAGTTCGGAAGCCGATGCGTCTCCAACCGATCGTTTGATGATATCTTCGGTGTTTGTACAAAAGGCCCCTTTGAAGCTCCGAAACTGTCATTTGTCACAGTGGACTGCACTGACGGGACAAAGCTGACTTCAGTAGGGGTCACCGGCGAGATCAGGCGTCCGGGCGACGAGAAGCGGCGCCAACAGCGGAATTCCAAAGCTTTTGAGGGCTTCGTCCGTTTGAGCGACGAACTGTGCACTGCGGGGCTGATGGTTGAGCATCCGACGCAGATCGATCGCGACGTCACGGTTTTCACGAGCGAGCAGGGTGATGTTTTCGATCTGGGCGGGCATCATCTCAAAATTCCGAGAGAGAACCGCACTACGCGAGGCTTCGGTCGGAAGCGGCAGCATCAGCGCCTTCAACGGCTGGAGGCCCGCCCTGATCAGTGGCTGCATCGCCACAGCTACCACCTTCAGCACGTTCGCCCGTTCTAACCGACCCAGCTTCTCGTAAACGCCCCAGGGCCCCAGGGCATGGCGATATGGAAGGCCTGCGGCCGCCCACGCGGCCTCAACTATCGGACGTGCAGGATCCTTCATGCGGCGCGGCCGGCAGATCTCGTCGATAACGCCACGTAAAACGCGGAGCCAGAGGCCACCGTGAACAACACGGCCACCGGGCAATTGTACCCTGCCCTTCGTAACTGCCTGCAGGGTCAGGCCATCAAGCGAAGAGAGCTCTGCGGCGGCTGCCTGGGAAACTGGGTATTCGAATTGGTCGGCGGGACTGGCAGCTCGCAGCAGGACGCCATGCTTCGGGCAACTCGCCATCCAGCTCGCCCGCCAATGTAGCCGGCCGAACCGCTGCCGATCGCTTCGCAGGCAGTCGACACACCCGATCATCTTGCCCTCGGCGAGATCGCCGGAAATCCAGGGAAGCCACCAGGCAGCCCGCACCGGTCGCACCCGCAATGCCGGGTTCTCGATTACGCCAAACTGACAGCAATACGCGGGGAAGATGTCGCCTCGCGGCGCCAAACTGTCCACCAGATACGGCACATAGGCCGCCATCGTCATGGCCTGGATTCGTCCAACGGCAACACCGGTGCGTTCTGCAAGCTTCTTGATCAATGCGGCTGGCGGCCAGATATCCACCAGCTCGATATCCGGTCTCTCGATACCCAAAGCTTCTTCAGCGAATTCGTCGACGCCCATGTCGTATGCATCGGCGAGCCGCCATAGCCATGAAGACAAAGCTTCTTGCGGCAGCGGCTGGGGATGAATCGGCAGTCTTGTCGCCATCATCAGACCAGAAGCTTCTCGGTGAGACGTCGGCGTTCTGCCGGACCCTGGTATTTCATCAGGCAAAGTGATCGCTGATTGATCGCCTCTTCCCCGCTTTCGACCGCGGCGACAGCAGTCGAACGCAACAGAGCCGCTATTTCGCCAATCGTCCCGCCCGAGCGAGCCAAGATCCAGCGCTGCAGCTCGGCCGAGCTGAGAAATGAGGGCTTGCGAAGCGGGAACGTCGCCACAAAGCTCTGGATCAACCGGTTGAGTTCGTCGCCCTCCTCCCAGACTGGCAGGATGATCGGATGAAACCGGTTCTCAAGCTGCGGATCGGTGCGGATGGCGAGATAGGCGTCCTTCGTCCCTGCCCCGACAATCGGGATTCGCAGCTCGTTGCCGAGAAACCGCAACAAATTGAGGAATTCCCGCTGTGCCGGTACGGTACCAGCCAGAAGATTGTGCAGTTCGTCGATGATGAGGATTCGTGCGCCAACCCTCTTGAGGATCGACAACGCCAGCGCTTCGAGATCATGTTTGCGGGCCGTCCTGCGAACCGGCGCTCCCAAAACCTCGAGAAGATGCTGGTAGAAGCGCGCAACCCCCGGATCGGTAAGCATCTGCACCACGACAACAGGGATGTTTTCCTCGTCACGGCCGGGCAAGGCGGGCGGCATATGATCGCGTCGGAATTTCTCGATGATCATCGATTTGCCGTTGTTTGTCGGCCCAAGCACGAGAAAACATTGCGGCCGAACGCGGCCAGGCTCGTTGTCAATCGCGGCACTGAGCAGATCGAGCGCAGCCTGTGCCTGCGGGTAGCCGATCCACCATTGGCCACGGATGAAGGCAATTCGTTGCGCGTCGTCTGCGGCGGCAATCTCTTGCAGATCGCGCGAAAGGTGTCTGAGATCGCTCATCACCATCTTTCCATCGGAAATGGCACCAAGTCGGCAGCCTGATCATCGCCGGCAACCTCGGTTTCGATCGCCGGCATGACAGCCACGCGATCCACCGACGATTCTCGCACCGGCGTCTGTCGCGCCAGCTGGCGCCGGGCCGCTCTGGATTTCTTCGCCGCAGCCTTCACCAGCCCTCGCTGCTGCTCGACTGTCCTGAAGATGACCTCTTCATCGACCTGGGCGCGACCTCCTGCCCTGATCGTTCGAATGGCCTGGCGATGCTCAAAAAGCGAGATTCGGGGCCTTTCCAGACGTCGGCAAGGCACCGTTACATAGCTCCGGCCGCCGGGCTCGAGCACAAATATCTGCGACAGATCGCGAGGATCCCGGCGGATCAGGAAGGATCGGCACCTATTCCTATTCGCTATCCACGGGCGCAAAACATCGGAATAGTAGGTGATGTGGTCGAGCGTGAAGCCATCGCGTTGGATCGTGCGACGCACAACAGGCAGGAAATCGACCAGATATTCGCGACTATTGGCGACTGGTCGCGGGTCTTCGTGCTCGGCAATTCCGCGCTTCCACCGAGAGAGCGGCGGCTCCATGATCCCTTCGTGGACCTCGTGATGGTAGCGTCCGCTGATAGCCAGAGCCAG
Organism: Aminobacter sp. SR38; assembly: GCF_014843375.1. Lineage (NCBI taxonomy): Bacteria > Pseudomonadati > Pseudomonadota > Alphaproteobacteria > Hyphomicrobiales > Phyllobacteriaceae > Aminobacter > Aminobacter sp. SR38. The sequence continues at coordinate 53,160 of NZ_CP062114.1, read as the reverse complement.
CCAATGCTCCAGCTCGGACAAGGTTAGAACAGCAGTTGCATCGCTGTCATAGGTTCCCCGTTCAGCGGGATTTGAGAACGTCGTGCCGGGCAGATCATGGACAAGGCCCATCAATGTGCCGATCAGACGCTCGATCACCCCGCCGAAATGAGGTTGGCCCTTCGGGCGGTATTCCAGGTCGATGCCATGCTGCTGGCAGCCACGCGCGAGAGCCTCCCCATGAAACTCCGCGGCATTATCAAGATGCAAGAGACGCGGCACACCTGCGATCGGCCACTCCGTATCGAGGCCAAGGCCGTCGAGATAGCTGCTCTTGTCAACGCCAGTGTGGGCGAGGCACAAACCGACACTCGTTGCGGACGGCGCCTCGAACGAGACCAGAAAGCCCGCGATGCAGCGGCTGTAGACGTCGATCGCCACCGTCAGCCACGGTCGCCCGACGGGCAGGCGTGTGATTTCGTCCACCAGAATGATATCGACCGGCGTGTGATCGATCTGGACGATGTCGAGCGGTCCCCTCGGCACTGGTCCATGGCCCGCGGCCGACGTCAGCCGCCTTGCTGCGATGCTGCGCGGGCCGTCACGACGCAGCGCTACCTCTTCAGCCCGAATCGTCTCCAGACGACGGCGGATCGTTTTCGCCGAAGGAGCCAGCAATCCAGCCTTTTTGCATCGGAGTTGAACTTCCTCGACGAGCCGGACAATCCGACGCTTCTGCCGCGTCAGGTAGGTGTCGTAGATTGCGGCGGTGACAATGTCGTCCACCCGCTCCGGCATTCTGGATCGGCCTCGGCCGCCGGATGGTTTTCCGGGGGCCAGCGAACTCATCAACCCACCTGAGGCCCGAAACCGGGCGACAAGCGTGTAGACCGATCGGGTGCTCATCCCCAGCAGAGCGGCCGCGCCCCGCGCATCAAGGGCAGAGACCAGTTCCTGAGCCGCCAAGGGTGCTATTACCGGATAGCGGTGCTGCGCCTCTTGCCGCGCTTCTTCAGAGAGCCCGAGCGTGCCGCGTTCGGCAATCGGACTAGCGTGTTCTTCCACCTCTCTCTGTCCTTCCCCTGTCGACAGCCGAATCGGCGATACTGAAGGGAAGTATGGGCACTTTATGCTACATAGTGAAGACAACTATGGGGAATCAGGAGTCGACCACTGTGACCATGACCTTCGCTAAGATATTGATCTTCAATGCTCCCCATTGAAGCCGACTTTGACAACTGACATCAGGCGCTCCAAATGGCCAAAACACCGCACAACCACTCCTCCCGTCGACCACAGAGCCGGCAAATCGGCTATGCGCGCGTCTCGACAGACGAGCAGGCTACAGAAGCCCAGGAGATGGAGTTGCGGTCCGCCGGATGTGAGACAATCGTCCGGGAGCACGGCTCCGGGGCCTCAAGAGCCCGCCCTGCCCTTGCCAAGATTGTCCGCGAGATCGACGCTGGCGACACGCTTGTCGTCGTTCGGCTCGACCGCCTGGCGCGCTCGGTAAGCCATCTGCTCGATGTCATCGAGGACCTGACGGCAAAAGGTGCGCATTTCCGGTCGCTCAGCGACCCGATCGACACCACGACGCCGCAAGGCATGTTTTCCCTGCAGGTTCTTGGCGCCGTGGCCCAGCTGGAGCGGGCTCTCAACTCCGAACGGACCAAGGCAGGCATCAAAGCCGCCAGAGCAAAAGGCCGGATGCCGGGCAATCCAGGGATCCGCGAACGTCGGCCGGACGCGCTGGCCAAGATGACGGCCGCGCAAAAGGCAGCCTATGGAGCGCGTCTCCAGTCATCCGCGAACCAGTGGCTTCCCATTGTGCGGCGCATGCGACCCGACCACACATGGGACGATATCTCCCGCGTTCTCAGGCAACGTGGTCTCGATTGGACTCCTGAGCGTTTACGGCGCGCGGTGAAATGGATTGTCAGCGAGGGAATGGCCGACAAGTCGCTTCTGAGGAAGTCGCCGCCTCGGCCAGCTGAGGATCGTCTGATGACCCTCGTGGCGGGCATCCATTCCTCCAATCCGGAGCTGACCTTGCGCGAAATCGCCAACCAGCTCGAGCGACTTCGTGAGCGTACGCCCCGTGGCGGTACGAAATGGGCGCCCTCGTCCGTCAAGAACCTCATCGACCGGGCAAAGCGTAGCGGCTTGCTCGAGGCGGCCTGAATACGCAACCGAGGACTGATTTTGTGGCGCCTACGCCGTATAATTCGCGGAGCTCGTTCGTAGCCAGAACAACCCAAACAGTCCGCAAACTCCGGAGCGCGCAGCAGTGGAAGCCATGACCGTCAACAGCCGCGACGATTTCGCCCAATGGGCCATCGAGCGAACCAAGTCGATCCTGACCGAGCAGGGTTCGGAGCTCGCTTCTGCGGCGCGGTGCGGAGACGATGCCCGGATGGGCGAAGCTGCAAATGCCCTTGGCCAATCGATCATCGATGCACTGCTCGAAACTTTTGACGGTCTGATCGACGACGACAGAGACTGACCGAGTTGCCGCCCGCGGAATTCAAATCTATCAATCATCACGATCTGGGCTTGTTCAGCGACCGCAGAAGGGCTTCCGAGACTTCGAGCCGCCCTTCCCCGCTTTCACCGCCGCTTCGCGGTTCGTGGCCGGTTTTCTCCGCCGATTTGTCGGCGTCCAGCTTGGCGCGCAGCAGTGCCATGATCATTGGCCAGGTCGAGAATTTGCCGTCCCTTGCCTTGTCGGTCAGGCTGCGCAGATAGCCGCCGGCGCTGTTGATCTGGTCTGATCGCTGGTAGATCGCGGCAAGGGTGATCGCCGCGTGCTGTTCGCCCATGACCTCGCAGGCGTCCCGCCACGCGCTGGGACTGATTGCCAGCATCGGCCGGGCCAGTTCCGCCGCGGCCAGAAAGTCGCGCCAGTGACGGATTTCCCCGCCTTGCGTCAATTCTCGCAGGTTGGGGCAGGCGTCCAGCACAATGCCCAAAGGCAATTCTCGCTTCGGCAAGCTCCGTACGTTGTCGGTTTCCGCGGCGCTGCCGCCCGCTTCATTCTTATTTCGAGAGCGGTCTTCAGATTCAAATATGGAGTCTGGGTTTGAATTCTGTATGTGGCGACCAGAATGGGACTCATTGGCGTCCGGATTCTGTGTTTTTGCAAATGATTCCAATACCTCGAGGATCTCCGTGTAGAGGCCGTGAAGATCGCAGCAGATATCCTCGATGAGTTGCCTCGGCGCTGAGCGCGGCAAGCGGCAGACGATGGCCTGATAGGTCTGGTAGACCCTGCCCCAATTGCCCGGAACGTTCTCCTCGATGCCAGTCTCGATGAGCTTGACGATATCGCGGCGCAGGAGCGTGAGACGCTCCTTGGCGATCCGAAGGGCGTTCTTCTCGGCCCGGACGGTGTCCGCCAGCTCCTTGAATTCCCCGGCCCGGGCAACGATCGGCGCCAGGTCGAACCCGTAGGCCTGTTCGACTTGACCTCCCCTGCCCTTGCGGGCGAAGCGCTTGCCGTTCGGACTATCTCTGCGGATGATCAGCCCGCAGTCGACCAGGACGGCCAGGTGGCGCCGTAGCGTCGTCGCCGGCATTCCGTTCGCACGGGCCATGAGTTGCTCGTTGGACGGCCAGACGATCAGTTCGCCGTCGCCTGTGAGCTCCGTTTCCGGATGAAACGAGAGCAGCGCGTTGAGAATGGCGAGTGCGCGGTCCGTAGCGCCGATCAGCTCGCGCGCTTCCCGGATCGTCTGGAACACTTTCCATTTCTGGACCTGGGCGCCAGCCGGTGCCGATTTTGCCACAGCCTGGCTTGCCATCATGCCAAGTGACATCGTTCGCCGCCCAAAGGGCGTCGTTGGGGTATGCGTCTGCATTGTCCTTCACCTATTGCTAGGCAAAAGAAACCTGCTCGCCGAATCGGCGCTCAAACCGACCTGAATGGTCTTGACTATGATTCGCGGAAGTGGGATTCTCTCAGTCGCCAAACTTAAAGAGAAGGTCTTCCGGAATTGCCGTTTCGGGGGCCTTTTTCTTTTGCGCTCAATCTCCGTTCGTGGTTGCTCGTTTTTCCCGACGGAAAGCCTCATACAACTCGCTGAGATTTTCCGAGAGGTAGTCACCGAACGCTGCTGCGTCGGTTCCCTTCGCCTTGAGGGCGATGGTGAATTTCTTGCCACTGGCCACCATCTCCGCGGCGATACGCCCATCAGACGGCGCCCAGTTGCGTTTGGATGGCGCCTGCGCGGCACGGCGGCGCGGCTTGGATGCCTTCAGCTTCGTGACGACCGCATCGAACCGCGCTTCGCTTGGCATCCCATGCCAATCGGAACTCAATGCCAGAGCCAGGGCAGTGTCGAGATTGCCCGGCTTGTCGAGGAGGAGCTTGAGCTCATACCAGCGATCACGACCGACAGCCTTCGCGCGGCCGATCGCCTCGAGAAGTTCCTTGGGCATCGAGGCGACAGAGAGCATCTTTGAAAGCGTCGGCCGATCGACACCGATTGCGGCGAGGGCTGTGGCGTTGTCCTCGTCGAATTTCCGCTCAACGATGTCGGCGGCAAACAGTGCTTTCTCGATGAAGGACGTGTTCGCTCGCGCGTTGTTTTCCTGTCCCTGGGCGATCACATGATCGCGCTCGGAGATATCCTTGATGACAGCGCGAAGCTTGAGACCAAGCTCTTTTGCGGCGCGCCAGCGGAGGCGACCGAAGACCAGCATGTAGCGGCCGGGCCGCTGCGGGTGAGGGCGAAGGAGCGCCGGGGAGTTCTGGCCGGAACCACGGATCGACTCCAACACCTGAGCGTAGTCGGCCTCGTAATCTTCCTGATCGACGTTGAGCCGGTCGTTGGCGAAAGATTGGTCCACCAGGTCGGGGTTAACCTCGATTATCGTCTCGCCCTCGAGCAGCTTGCCTGCCTGAGCCGCCATTTCGTCGATCGAGCTTATGAGCGAGCGTGATGCCCCCTTGAAGGTGTAGTCTTGCGCGACCGGGCGCTCGGCGGGAGCGTCGCCGTTGTCCATGATGCTGGCAAAGGGATTTTTCCGCGCCATTTGACTAGCACCCCCTTAAGCGGCTTATGCGCTTGAAACCGTGGGTTTTTTTGGTGGTTTTGACGGCAGTCAACATCACAACCGCCCCCATGCCTGGTGGATCAGTCCCTGAATCTCGAAGTTCACGGCATCCATGCTGTCGATCGCCCGATCATAGGTATCGCGATTGAAGTTCGATCGCTCGACCTCATAGAGCGTCTGCTTGGTGAGGCCGGCGTCAGAAATCGCCGTGGATTTGAGCATTGGGCTTTTCAGAATTTCCTCGGCAAGCATCGACTGCATGAAGCCGACCATCTGTGCCTGGGGAATGTCCGTGGGCTCGTATCGGGTGATGAGATAGCGCAGCCAGTCCAGCTGGACCTTCGCGCCAGCATTCTTGATGGACTTCATGATATTGCCCAGCATCAGCAGAAACTGACTCATAGACATCAGATCCAGCATCTGCGGGTGGACGGTAATCAGAACCGAGGTGGCGGCCGACAGTGCCGACAGCGTCAGATAGCCGAGCTGTGGAGGGCAATCGACGACCACGACGTCGTAGCGCTCACTGACCGAATCCAACGCCCGGGCGACCCTCGTGAAGAACCGCTTTCCTTCCTGAGACGGAGACTGCATGGCAAGCGGAGTCTCGTACTCATATTCCTGCAGCTCCAGGTTCGCCGGGATGATATCGAGCAAGGGGAAGTTCGTCTTGCGGATGACATCTTCGGCCGGGGCGGGGTTGTCGTACCGGATCGCGTCGTAGAGCGAGGGGTTCTTGTCGAGCTCCGGCTGGAAGCCATGGAGGGCTGAAAGCGAAGCCTGCGGATCGAGATCCACCGTCAGGACCCGGTGACCGGTGAGCGCCAAATGCTGCGCGAGGTGCGCCGTGGTGGTGGTCTTTCCCGATCCACCCTTGAAGTTGACGACCGCAATGACCTGCAGCTTCTCGCCAGGTTTGCGGTAGGGCACATACTTCTTGGAATCCGATCGCCCGTGCTTGTCGAGATAGTCCCGAAGCTCGGTCATCTGCTCGGCCGCGTAAAAGCGCCGTCCGCCGGCACCGACGAAAGGCTCAGGACCTTTCTTTTCAAGATGGAGGCGCTTCAGATTGTTCGGACTGATACCAAGATAGTGGGCGACCTCGGCCATCGAGAACCGCCGAAGGGTCTTCTGCCCCTCGGTCGGAAACTTCTCGACGCGCAATTGGTCGAGCTTGCGCGAGATCTCGGCCCCCTGGGCAAGGATCTTGTCGTCAAACTCAAAACTTGGGAGAAATGCCATCTCCGCTTTGTCCCCCAAACGAGAAAATAGCGCCATATTCGACCTTTCGGCCAATCTGGCGCCAGTATGAGCGATTCCCGTTCTCTGGCAAGGGATTTTAGGTTAACGAAACCTTAACGACATGCCCAGGTCCACGCCAACAAGATCACTCAGCGGAGCCTCACAGTCCGGAATCGCGGCGTCGGCGCGTACATTTTCCATCGATTTTTCAATCGCTTAGTTTCTCCGCGGTTGGTCAATCCGCGAGAACCTTCAATGCCACATGCCGCTGGCTCGGTCCATGCAGCACCCTGAGAAGTTTCACAGTGGTGGATGGCGTCAAACCGAGTGAGTGGGCGTGACCGCCGCTCCTTTGGGGCGACTCACCTTCACCCATGAACAGATGACTCTTAGCCGGCTATGCAGCGCCCAGCGTGGTGGCTCAAAATTGCCCAACGCGTGTTTGTCAGGCTGCCACAAGTCCATGGGCCGACGGGAAACGGAAGCAACTAGACAACCCTCCGGTCGATCGTCTTTCCCGTCAGAGAGGCAATTATCACCGACGTGAATCCCTCACGCCCAAACGATTCAGCCAATGAATTGGACGTGGGTACCGGAAGTCGATGACAATCAGACATGGTCGAGCCGAAGCTTCAAGTTGTCCTTCAACGCCGCGATTGCGCTCGCAACGTTGCGCGGTTTTATGTACTCGCGATAGAACCGTCACTGTACGGTGATGCGGCGCTTATGCGCGCGTGGGGGCGGATCGGCTCGCTCGGCCGACAACGCCTTGACCTCTATGCGTCGGCCGCTGAAGCCGGCGAAGCGCTCGAGGCCTGGCTCGCCCGTAGGGTCGGACGGGGCTACACGCCCGTCACTGCCAAGGTCACATTCTAGTCCAGGGGCCCATAATCACGGCAATTGTTGCCGCGGCTACAACGGGCTTGCACAGCAGCATAGGACCGGCATTGTCGATATTCGGCTGACCGAAGGCAGTGTTCTACTCTCTGAGCGGGGACGGCCGGAGTCATTCCGGTTGTCACTCCTGAAATTCCACTCATCTGAAAGACAGTGAAGGCGGTTCCGGGACATTGGGTTCGACATCGGTGAAGAGATTCGGAAACAGCCGTTCCCTGAAATCGAGGGGGAAGGCAATACGTACCGGTGCCTTCGGAGTTTCAGATTTCAGAAAACCGCGCTCGACAAGATCCGACAGCGTGCTCCGTGCCGTGCGCTCGGATGTTTTCAGCACGAAATTGGCTTCACCACGGGGCAACCTGCCGTGCCGCAACACGGCCGCCACCAGATCAGGTGCTCGTTTATCGTCGACGACATCTTTTATTAGGGCGCGGTAGCGAGCATCGAGCCGCCCGAGGTCGAACATTGCGGTCGAGAACCGCACCTGGTCGAGCGCGACTGTAAGGAACCATTCGACGAAATCCTTGAGTGCCGATTCCGAAAGATTTCCTCGTCCATCACGATCGCCTTGTCTGGGACTGTCGGCGTGATCCATCATGCGCTTGTATTCGCCACGATCTTTCAGGCCACGAGCGAGGCCACGAGATATCGACCACAGGCCGTTGCCTCCAATACCGGCCTTGAGCGCCATGGCGTGAGACATCAAGCGACTGACGCGGCCGTTGCCGTCTGGAAACGGGTGAATGTAGTTGAGGCGGTGATGAGCTGACGCAATCGCGATGATCCGCAGGCTGGCCTGCTTTTCGGCCATGGCGAACCGCTTCTGGAAATACTCCATGAAAGCTATCACCCTGTCAGAAGATGGCGGCTGATGGCGCCCGACAGCGACATCATGTTCCGCGGACGTCCGGAACTCGCCGGGTAGGATCTCGGCCTTGGCGCCATCAGGTTTGTCGATGAACCGGAATTCCTCGGGCATCTCGTCGTAGAAGGCGCGATGAACCCACCGAATGAAATCGATCGAAGTCGGGCTCGGCAGCTCGCCGCGCAACCCGAAGCCGTCAATCATCCTCTGAACTTCGACATGGGCCTTCGCCTCGAGGGCGAGGGGACGACGTTCGGGATCTATCTCGGCGCCGGCCAGGGCGCTCTCGATATCTCGAGGTCGTGTGTTGTGGCCTTCGATCAAATTCGAATAGTAAGAATTCATGACTCGTACGAGATCGGCCAATTCGTCAGCCGACTCCGGATGCAGGCCTCGGCCGAGTTCATCGGCGGCCTTCTGCAGCTCGATCGCAAGATCGGCCAGAACGGTCGGCACCGCGTCGTCAAAAAACAGCGGCTCGATGCGGGCAGGGGTTTCAAGCATTCTTTTGCCGATCTCAATGGTGCCTCAACGGATTGCAATGTAAGGCATTGGACGCAATAAGTCAGCACAATTGCCGATATTAGTTGCCGATCTCCCTGCCGATATCGGCCGCCGATCAGGACGCGAAGCCGAATAAGCCTCAAAACAGCCGGGCAGGGTAGGGGGCGACGGCGCCATCGCGGATGACTCTTTTGCCGCCGGCAAGCACAACACGAAGTAGAGGCGGAAAGGCCCTCCCGCGACCGGCCTGGATCAGATCAACTGTTGACGCACTGCAAGCGCGACGGCGTGGGTGACGTTGGTGGCATCGAGCTTCCGCCGAGCATTTTGCAGGTGATACTCGACCGTCCGGACTTTCGTCCCGACGATTTGCGCGATTTCGGACATGCGCTTGCCTTTTGCCATCCAGCTCAGGCAGAGCCTCTCTCTAGGGCTTAACTTGACGGTGACAGCAGGCATTGGCTCGAGCATCCAGCGCCGCGCATAGACATCCACGTGCGATGCAATCGAAGCGGCAAGGAAGGGGCATTCTACCAGGCAATTGTCACACCGGTTCGACGACGCAAGCGTGAATAACACAGTCCGGCCGAACCCGGCCGACACGGGCACAGATATCCCCGATGCGATACCATGATCCCCGGCTTCTCCGAGGAAGCGCACCTGATCCGGCGATAATGCCCGTGCAATGTCGCGTTCGGACCACGCAAAGCAGCGTTCAGAACGGCGGGCTTCCTGCACGACGGGATCGATGCTCGCGTATTTCTTGTTGATATAGTGGCCTTGCCATGCGCGCGGGTACGTCGAAAACGTGTCGATCTCCGGCCCACAAACCGAGAGATAGGCGAACCAGTCAAACCCCAATTGGCCGGCGAACTCCTTCACCGCGGCTTTGACAGGCGCCATCCCATGGGCCGTTTCTAGTGCGTCTCGCAACTGGTCGAAGGCTTTGCTCGGCAACGATCCTCTCCGGGTGTTTTTGTCCTCAATTCGGGTAGTCGCAATTTCGCGTTGCATCGCAATTCAGCCATAAATGCGGCAACGGCCCCTCGGCACTCCCCCCTGTCTATCACGGCGACGACTGTCGATCCCCTGTGACTTTTCACAGCTGGTGGTGCGCGGCCGTACGGGATTCAAGAGACCGCAATTCAATGGGTTAAGGATTGGGTCATGCGCGTCGTCGCCATTTGCCGTACGAGGGCTACAAGTAGTGAGCAACGTCTGCTCGAGCGCATGCACGAACTGCGCGCAAGGGTCTTCAAACACAGGTTAGACTGGGACGTCCACGTAGAGCACAACCAGGAAAAGGACGAGTACGACCGGCTCGATCCGACCTATCTCGTGCTCGTCGGCAACGATGGTCACGTGATCGGTTGCGCCCGCCTCCTTTCGTCCACCGGACCGACGATGCTCGGTCAGATATTTCCGTTTCTGGCGGGCGCTGCTCGCATGCCCCAATCGAGCCGCGTCGTCGAGAGCTCGCGCTTTTGCATCGACACCGAACGCAGCGAAATCGTCTCCGCGAGCGGACTGCGCGACGCCACGCATACCTTGTTCGCCGGCATCATTGAATGGTCGATGGCCAATGGGTACGACCGGATCGTCACGGTGACGGACGTTCGGTTTGAGCGCATTCTCAGCCGAGCGAAGTGGCCACTGGAGCGGCTCGGGTCTCCACATCCTATTGGCAATACCATTGCTGTCGCGGGCCTCTTATCTGCCGACGAACCCAGTCTCGAGCTGGTGCGGCCGTCGAGCTACGTCTCCCTCTTCCCGGCCGCTGTGGAAGCCGCGGCCTGACCAAAGCAGCCGGGCAGGAGGGCGGTTCATGAGCGAGTCGAAACGACGGCTGATCCTCGGTCTGCAGGACGCACTTGGCGCCACGGTCACGACAGCGCTCCATGACCCCGACGTTGTGGAGGTCATGCTCAACCCCGACGGCAATCTATTTATCGAGCGGGTAGGGCAGGGGATAGCGGCGGCGGGGCGGATGGCCTCCCATGACGCCGAGACCGTCATCGGCAAAGTCGCCCACGCCCTCAAGACCGAAGTCGACCAGGACCGACCGATTATTTCCGGGGAATTGCCCCTTGGCGGACATCGCTTTGAGGGGATTTTGCCACCGGCCGCGCCTGCGCCGATGTTCACGATCCGCAAGCGCGCGTCGATGCTGATCCGCCTCGATCAGTATGTCGCCGACGGCATCATGACGCCCGAGCAGGTTGATGTGATCCGCGATTCGATCGTGAACCGGCTCAATATCGTAGTGTCGGGAGGCACTGGAACGGGCAAGACCACGCTCACCAATGCAATCCTGGCGGAGCTGGTCGAGACGACGCCGGAGCACCGGCTGGTGATCCTGGAAGACACTGCCGAGATCCAGTGCGCGGCGGAAAATCATGTGATCCTGCACACCACAGACACGGTCGATATGGGCCGTCTATTGAAGTCGACGATGCGGCTGCGTCCGGATCGCATCATCGTGGGCGAGGTTCGCGACGGCGCTGCCCTCACTCTCTTGAAGGCATGGAACACCGGCCATCCGGGCGGCATCGCGACGGTTCACTCGAACTCGGCCGGCGCCGCTCTTACCCGTCTTGAACAGCTCGTTGCCGAAGTCAGCTCCCAGCCTATGCCGGAAGTCATCGGAGAGGCGGTCGACCTGATCGTCTCGATCGAGCGCGCGCCCGGCGGGCGAACCGTTCGCGAGATCCTGAAGGTCGAAGGCTTTCGCGACGGGCGATACCTCACCTCGCCGGTCGGCGCGTCGAAATCCGAATCCATCCAGGGAAGAAATCTTCATGTCGTCTAAGAAGGCTTTCACGCTCCTGCTCGGCCTCGCGGCCGCATCGCTCGTCATGATCGAACCGGCGCTCGCCAGCGGCGGGGGAGGGGGCCTGCCCTGGGAAGGGCCTCTGGAACAGATTCAGGAATCCATCACCGGCCCGGTCGCTGGCGCTATCGCGCTCGCCGCGGTCGCCATTGCCGGCGGCATGTTGATCTTCGGCGGCGAGTTGAACGATTTTGCGCGGAGGCTCTGCTACATCGTACTCGTCGCCGGCATCCTGCTCGGTGCAACGCAAATCGTCGGCCTGTTCGGCTCCAGCGGTTCGTCCATCGGCGTCCCGCTGGAGGCGCACGAACAAGAGCCGGTGGTTGCCCCGCATGGCTGAAAGGGAAAGCCGGCTGGCGACGGCGCGGATACACCGTGCCCTTTCGCGTCCGACGCTGCTCTTTGGGGCTGACCGTGAGCTCGTGCTTCTGACCGGGCTCGCCGCGGTCATTCTCGTCTTCGTCATCCTGACGACCGTATCGGCGCTGCTCGGCACGGTCATCTGGATCGTGGTTGTCGGGCTACTGCGCATGATGGCGAAAGCCGATCCCCTGATGCGCCGCGTCTACCTGCGCCACATCAGATACCGCCCCTACTACCGGCCGACCTCCACGCCCTGGCGGACGTTCTGACTTATGGTTGCACTCAAGCGATTTCGTCATTCCGGCCCGTCCTTCTCCGACCTGCTGCCCTATGCGGCCCTGATCGATAACGGCACGCTCTTGCTCAAGGACGGGAGCCTGATGGCCGGCTGGTATTTCGCCGGTCCGGATAACGAAAGCTCGACCGATTTCGAGCGCAACGAGGTCAGCCGCCAGATCAATGCCATTCTCGCCCGGCTCGGATCGGGCTGGATGATCCAGGTCGAGGCCGTGCGCGTGCCGGCGACGGCCTATCCGGCCCGGGACAACTGCCATTTCCCCGACAAGGTAAGTGCGCTGATCGATGAGGAACGGCGCAAGCGTTTTGAGGCGGCGGACGGGCACTATGAGAGCCAGCACGCCATCATCCTGACCTATCGCGAACCGGAGAAGCGCAAGTCCGGCCTCGTCAAATATGTCTATTCCGACGATGAGTCCCGCGCGACCACCTTTGCCGATCGCGCGCTCGATCACTTCCGGCGTTCGATCCGCGAGTTCGAGCAATATATGGGAAACGTCGTCTCGATCCGCCGCATGGTTACACAGGAGACCGAGGAACGCGGCGGAACCCGTACCGCCAAATATGACGATCTGCTGCAGTTCGCCCGCTTCTGCATTGTCGGCGAAAACCATCCGGTCCGCCTGCCCGACATTCCGATGTATCTCGATTTCGTCGTCACGGCCGAATTCCATCACGGTCTCTCGCCGCTGGTCGACAACCGCTATCTGGCGGTCGTGGCGATAGACGGCTTTCCGGCCGAGAGCTGGCCAGGGATTCTCAATTCTCTGGACCTGATGCCGCTCACCTATCGCTGGTCGAGCCGCTTCGTCTTTCTCGATCCGATCGAGGCCCGCCAAAGGCTCGAGCGCACGCGCAAGAAGTGGCTGCAGAAGGTCCGGCCATTCATGGACCAGCTTTTCCAGACCAATTCGGGGGCGATCGATCAGGACGCTGCGCTGATGGTGGCGGAGACGGAAGACGCCATTGCCGAGGCAAATTCGCAGCTTGTCGCCTATGGCTACTATACGCCGGTCATTATCATGTTCGACGACGACGAGGCGCGCCTTCGCGAAAAGACCGAAGGCGTGCGCCGGCTGATCCAGGCCGAAGGCTTTGCCGCTCGCATCGAAACGCTGAACGTCACCGAGGCGTTCCTTGGGAGTCTGCCCGGCAACTGGTACGCCAACATCCGCGAACCGCTGATCAATACCCGCAACCTTGCCGATCTGGTGCCGCTCAACTCGGTCTGGTCGGGCTCACCGGTTGCGCCGTGCCCGTTCTATCCCGACGGCTCGCCGCCGCTGATGCAGGTCGCAAGCGGATCATCGCCGTTCCGCCTGAACCTCCATTCCGGCGACGTGGGTCATACCCTGATCTTCGGTCCGACCGGATCGGGCAAGTCGACCCTTCTGGCGCTGATCGCGGCACAGTTTCGCCGTTACCGGCAAGCACAGCTCTTCGCTTTCGACAAGGGCAAGTCGATGTACCCGCTGACGGTGGCTGTTGGCGGCGATCACTACGATGTTGGAGCAGGGGAGGCGCTGACCTTCTGCCCGCTTTCCCAACTGGACGACGATGGCGACAAGGCCTGGGCGGCCGGATGGCTGGAAACCCTTGTCGAGCTGCAGGGTGTGAAAGTCACCCCCGATCATCGCAACGCGATCGCCAGACAGATCGCGCTCATGGCCGCCTCGACGCGCCGGTCGCTCTCCGATTTCGTGTCGGGTGTGCAGATGCGGGAGATCAAGGACGCGCTGCGTCATTACACAGTCGACGGTCCCATGGGGCATCTGCTCGATGCCGAGGAGGATGGCCTGACCCTCTCGGATTTCCAGACGTTCGAGATCGAGGAATTGATGAACCTCGGCGACCGCAATCTCGTGCCGGTCCTGCTCTACCTGTTCCGTCGCATCGAAAAGCGCCTGACCGGCGCCCCCAGCCTCATCATCCTCGATGAGGCCTGGCTGATGCTCGGCCATCCAGCGTTCCGCGAGAAGATCCGCGAATGGCTGAAGGTGCTGCGCAAGGCCAATTGCGCCGTCGTTCTGGCAACGCAGTCGATTTCTGACGCGGAAAAGTCCGGCATCATCGACGTGCTCAAGGAAAGCTGCCCGACCAAGATTTGCCTGCCCAATGGCGCGGCACGCGAAAGCGGCACACGCGAGTTCTATGAGCGTATTGGCTTCAATGAGCGGCAAATCGAGATCGTCGCAACCGCTCTTCCGAAGCGCGAATACTACGTCGCTTCGCCTGACGGGCGGCGTCTGTTCGACATGGCCCTCGGGCCAATCACCCTGTCTTTCGTCGGCGCGTCCGGAAAGGACGACATCAAGCGCATCGATGAGCTGCGCGTCCACCACGGCGACGAATGGCCCGTCCACTGGCTCAAGCAAAGAGGTATCGAAAATGCCGAAGCTCTTCTTGCCTAGTTCTCTCGCAAGCGTCCTGATCGCTGTCAGCCTTGCCGCGCCAGCCCAAGCCAGCGGGGCGCTCACCGGCGCGACCGAGTTTACGCAGATCCTCAACAATGGGGAACTGATCGCGCTCGGCGGACAGAACGCCGAGCAGATCGCAAATCAGGTGACGCAGATCTCCAACCAGGTGGAGCAGATCGCAAACCAGATTCGCATCTACGAGAACATGCTGCAGAACACCATGCAGCTTCCCGATCATGTGTGGGGGCAGGCTCAACAGGACCTCGCCAACCTGCAAGGCATCGTGCAGCAGGGGCAGGGCATGGCGTTCTCGATGGGCAACCTTGACGATGTGCTCAAGCAGCGCTTCCAGAGCTATACCGATTTCCAGAACGGTCTTCCGAACGGGCAGGATTTCTCGTCGAGCTATCAGTCCTGGTCGGACACCAACCGTGACACCATCGGTGGAACACTGGCGGCGGCTGGCCTCACGGCCGATCAGTTTGCGACCGAAGAATCCACCATGGCGCAACTGCGCTCCCAATCGGAGTCCGCCGATGGCCAGATGAAGGCGTTGCAGGTCGGGCATCAGATCGCGACGCAGCAGGTCGAGCAGATGCAGAAGCTTCGCGGCCTCGTCTCCCAGCAGATGACCATGATGGGCACCTGGTATCAGTCGGAGCAGGCTGAAAAGGATCTCGCTCAGGCTCGCCGCGACGCATTTTTCGGCTCTACCGCTCCGTCCACCTCCGGCGGCCAACAAATGCAGCCTCGGTGGTGACCCCATGGCAACGCTCAAACTCCCCGTCGTCGTCGCGATCGCGATCGTTGCCGCCCTTGCGGGCGGCGCGGCATCCTATGTGTTCATCCCGAACGCCGATCCGGAAATGAAGGCGCTCCTCGAGCGCCAGGTCGAACTTGCCGAGCAGGAAGCGGCGGCACGCGAGGAAGCCGCCGAGCGGGCAAAGGACTTTTTCAACGCAAATCCCGACGACTACCCCACGTCGGGAGGCCAGCAGATGGCGCCCCGCTGGGGCGACAACTGAGTCATGCGCGCTTCGATGCTTTTGAGATTGGCTGGGCTGATGATCGCCGGGCTTGCCATGGTCGATCCGGCCTTTGCGCAGGACGGTTCGATCCTGACCGATCTCGAAAACCAGGTCGCCAGCGCATCGCAGGGCTGGCAGGACACCGTCATCGATGCGGCAACCTCGCTGTTCTGGATACTGGCCGGCATAGAAGTGGGTATCGCGGCGATCTGGCTCGCGATCCAGGCGCCATCGCTCGACACATGGTTTGCAGAGCTTGTGCGGAGAATTCTCTTCATCGGCTTCTTCCTCTTTGTTCTGCAGCAGGGTCCGGCCTTGGCCAAGTCGGTTGTCGATAGCCTGTTCCAGATCGGCGCGGATGGCGGTTCGGCTTCGCCGGCCGACGTCTTCAATGCCGGCGTCAAAGTGGCATCCGAACTCTCGGAAAACGCCCGGTTCGGCCTTTGGGAGGACAATGCCCTCGCCATGGCCTCGGTCTTCGCGATGATCGTCGTTGTCATCAGCTTTGCCCTCGTAGCGGCGATCTTCGTGGCCGTGCTGGTCGAAATGTATGTCGGTCTGCTCGCCGGCATGATCATGCTTGGCCTTGGTGGCTCGTCCTTTACCAAGGATTTCGCAGTCCGCTACCTCGTTTACGCCTTCTCAGTCGGCATGAAGCTGATGGGCCTCGTGATGATCGCGCGCATCGGCTCCGAGGTGCTAATCGGCCTTTCGAACGATACGGCTTCCGACGATCAATTCCTCACTACCCTGACGATCGCGGGCATTTCGGTCGTCGTCTTCATGATCTCCATGTACGTGCCGAACATCATTCAGGGCGTCGTCCAGGGCGTTTCCGTCGGCAACGGCATGGAAGCCATCCGCAGCGGTGTCCAGGTTGCCGGGTTCGCGGCGGTCGGTGCTGGCATGGCGGCCGGCGGCGCCGGCGTCGTCAAAGGTGGGATGGCTGCCGCCTCGGCGGCATCGCAAGCCGGCGCATCGCGTGGCGCGGCTGCAATGGCCGGGTTGAAAGCCGCGGGTGGCGCGGTCGGCTCCGCGGCGACCGACAAGTTGATGGGCATCCCCGGCGCCAAGATGGGTTCGACCCTCGGCCTTGCCAACGACAAGCTGCGCCAAGGCACCAATCCGGGCACCAGTTCCAGAAGTTCAAACAAAAAGATGGACGCCGACTCGTGAGGTCGGCCGGCCGTATCAGGCGAGGCTAGATGGCGAAGCGAAAATACCCCGACAATCCGTATCTGGCCGCCCGCTATGAGTGGAACGAGCGCTACGGCAGCTACATGCGCGCGGCCTCGGCCTGGCGCACCGTCGGCCTGCTTTCGATGAGCATGGCGGTGATCGGGTTCGGCTATGCCCTCTATCAGTCGACACAAGTCAAGCTCGTTCCCTATGTGGTCGAGGTCGACAAGCTCGGCGCGGCTGTCCTGGCCGGCTTCCCCGCGCAGATCGAATATGCCGACGAGCGCGTTGTGCGCTCGATGCTCGGCGCCTGGGTGTCGAACTTCCGGTCGATCACCCCGGATGCGACCGTGCAGAAGGGATATATCGACCGCACCTACGCGATGCTGAAGCAGCAGGACCCGGCGACCGAGAAGGTCAACAACTGGTTCCGCAACAATTCGCCTTTCGATCGCGCCCGCACCATGACGGTCTCGATCGAGGTCAACAACGTCGTCGCCCTCTCGAACCAGAGCTACCAGGTCGACTGGAGCGAGATCGAGCGCGACCGCGCGGGCAAGGAACTACGCACCCGCCGCTTTCGCGGCATCGCCACCGTGACTCTTTCGCCGCCCCAGGACGAGGCGGTCATTCGTCTGAACCCGATCGGCCTCTACCTCGAGGATTTCGATTGGACAGCCCAGCTTTGAGAAACGCTCGCGGAGTAAGAGTAATGTTGAACCTCAAGAAAATGCACGCGGGCGTGTGTGCGGCAACCCTGTTGCTGGGCACGTTCGCCCTCAATGTCGCCGTTGCGGCCGATCAGCAGGGCCTCAGCGGCAACGAAGCGCGGGGAACCGGACTTTCCACTCAGTGGCAGGGCACGGCCGCGGTGATGACGCGGGGGCCGGACGGCAAGGTCATTTACCTCTACGGCCAAACGCAGCCGTCCGTCGTTTGCTCGCCCCTCCAGCTCTGCGAAATCGAGCTGCAGGCCGGAGAAGCCGTGCGTGACGTGCTGGTGGGCGACACGGTTCGCTGGAAGGTCGAGCCGGCAACCTCCGGCTCGGCCGAAGGCCAGAAAATCCACCTGATCGTCAAGCCTTCGGAACCCGGGCTCGAGACGTCCATGGTGGTGACGACATCGCGGCGCACCTACCACATCCGGCTCAGGTCGCATCATCGCGACTACATGGCCCGCGTTGCCTTCGAATATCCCGAGGACGTGCAGGCCAAGTTCGATGCCCTCAACGCGCGCGTCGAGGCGAGCATCATTCCCGGCGCCGGCGTCCCGGCCGAAAACCTGAGCTTCAATTTCACTATCAGCGGACAGGCCCGCTGGCGCCCGACCCGCGTCTACACCGATGGCGCCAAGACCTACATTCAGTTCCCCGGCCAGATGATGAGCGGCGATGCGCCGGTGCTGTTCGTCGTCTCGGGCGGCGAAAACCGTATCGTCAATTACCGGCTCAACGGCACGATGATGATCGTGGACTATGTGTTCGATCGCGCCGTGCTGCTTTCCGGCGTCGGCTCCCGCCAGCAGAAGATCACCATTTCGAGGAGGGGCTGATCATGCGCGCCATCCACCGACTTTCCCGTGTTCTGGCACTCGTTCTTCTCACCGGCGCAACAACCGGATGCACCACCACGGGGGGAGGATACTTCACGCCGACCGTCAGTGCCGATGCCGCCGATCTATCGCCGGCCGCGGCTGCGGCCGTCGCCGGCGACATGGTCTCCAAGCTCGCCGAGCATGTTGGCCCGGGCACCGGGACGATCGTCATCAAGCCCGACGATTCCGCATTCGGCCTCGCGCTCGAAGAGTCGCTGCGCGGCTGGGGCTATGCCGTTGCTTCGAACCAGGAGGCCTCCGGCGACACGATGATCCCGCTCGCCTATGTCATCGACACGTTCGAGGGCGCCGTCATGACCCGGATTTCGACGCCTTCGGTGGAGCTGACCCGCTCCTATGCGATGTCGGCGACCGGCGCGACACCGACAAGCCCGCTGTCTGTCATGCAGCGTACGACCTGAGGGGGGAGCCATGAGTTCGCTCGATCTCTCTCCCGGCGCCGAAGGCGGCGACGAGAAGCCCAAAATCCGGCGCTTGAACAAGCTGCCGGTCTTTCTCTTCATCGGCCTGGTCGTCCTTTTCTTCGGCGTTATCATTTGGGGCCTCTCGATCCGCGGCCTCAACCGGAGTGGGGGCCCGCTCGATACCTCGACCGGCGCGCCGGCGACCGATTTCGCCGACCAGCTCAAGCGCGGCGTTTCGGATGGCGTGATCGAGGAGCCGCGCCCCGCGCAGCAGATCCAGGTGGTGCAGCCGGTCGAACTGGCGGAAGACGAGCCGCAATCCACCAATCCTTTCCAGCGCCAGCCGACAACACCGCAACAGCAACAGGCGACGCCGGTCGAAAGTGAAGCCGACTGGCGAGAGCGGCTGCAAAGGGAACAGGACGAGCAGATGTTTCGCTTGCTGCATCAGCAGCGTATGGCCCGGCTCCAGGCCGACGATGCCGCCTATGACAGCCCAATCGCGATCGATATCGGTAACGTAGGGCAAGCCGCACAAACGGGAACGCCACAATCGACAACGGGGCAGGGGGCGCTTGGCGATCGCGCCGGCATGGCCGATCTCTATGCGGCTGCGCTGCGCGCTGGCGGCGCCGGGCAACAGGCCGATCCGAACAATCAGGCCGGAAAGGCAGACTTCTTCAATCAGAACATTGCCGATCTCGGCTACCTGCCGAACCGCGTCGTACCGCAGCAGTCGCCCTTTGAGCTCAAACGCGGCTCGGTGATCCCGGCAACGCTCGTGACCGGCATCAACTCCGACCTTCCCGGCCGTATCACCGCCCAGGTCAGCCAGAACGTCTATGACAGTGCGACCGGCCACCGGCTGTTGGTGCCACAAGGGGCCAAGCTCTTCGGCCGGTACGACTCCAATGTCTCGTTCGGGCAAAGTCGCGTGCTGGTGATCTGGACCGATCTCATTTTCCCGAATGGATCGACACTGCAGATCGGTGGCATGGCCGGCGTCGACGCGCAAGGCTATGGCGGCTTCCGCGACCAGGTCGACAACAAATACCTGCAGACCTTTGGCTCGGCGATCCTCATCGCATTGATCGGGACGGGCATCGACATGGCCGTGCCGGAAAGCTCGACCCTTGCGACGCAGGACACCGCCTCGGATGCGGCACGAAGGAATTTCGCGGAAAGCTTCGGGCGGGTAGCGGATCAAACCATTTCCCGGAATCTCAATGTCCAGCCGACCCTCACCATCCGCCCGGGCTATGGGTTCAACATAATTGTGGAGCAGGACATCATTTTCCCGGGAGCCTATCGCTGATGGCGAAGCTGTTTTCGCTCGCCCGCAATGCCGCCGCGGCTATCGCGGTTGGAGTGTTTCTGACCGGTTGCCTCGTGCTGGAAACCATCGACGCCACCATCGTGCTCGAGGGGTACGAGTACGACATGCGTGTCGAAACCCGCCTCGCTGATCCCCGTGTCGTTAAGGCGCTTGCCGACGGCCACGTGCTCACAGAACAGGAAGAGGACCGGATGCGGGCGGAAGAGCGCAAGGCGGCTCGAATGCCCGGCTTTGAGAGCTTCACCTACGCCGGGGAAGGGCGCTTCGATCTCATCGTCAATCTCACCGGTGAGTTGGATGCAAACGGGTCCGCAATCGGCGTCCCCAACACGCGGGCGAAGTCGCAAGCCGACAATTTCTTGAGCATTCGGCGCATGGACGACGCAACCATTGAAGTCAGTACCCCGGAGATCCCGGACCGGGCCCGCGCCGAGCTCGATCAGATCGCCATTGTGCCCAACGGAACGCTGAATGTGACCGTGTCCGGCACGGTCATTGAGACCAATGCCGACGAAACGCCCGGGCTCTTCGGTGGAGCGTATCGCTGGAACATCTCGTCATGGGATGACCGCGTGTTTCTCAAGTTCAACCCCGCTGTTGACTGACACGGGAGGAAAGTCCTTTCAACATCCCGATGCTCTAACATCCATGGAGAGCGTGCTTGGGCCCGCGAAGGCGGGCCGCTACCGTGACCGGTTAAAATTTCTGCGCACCGTCATCGCGAGCGAATATTTCAACGACGCGAGCGCATGGCTCGATGACCCCGCGTGCCGCGAAGGAGGATGAATGCCCCGCTACTATTTCCACATCTTTAGCGACGACGTGGAATATCCCGACCGAAAAGGTGAGCCCCACGATGACGACGCTCGAGCGATCGCCATGGCACGCCAGATCGTGTCAGAAATCGCCGAAGAACCGGAGCATCGCGAGATCGAGGTAAAAGTGGTTGGCCGAAATGGACGGGCGGTCGCAACGGTCGATATAAAGGGCCTAAAATAGCGACGCAGCAAGTTGTCAAAGTGCCTTTAGGCGTCGACCTATGAACCTTTCGCCGCCCGTTCCGGTCATAAATCTCGACGTCCACCGCGATTGCTTCGCCGAATAACCGTTCCTGACTTGGTTTCTCTGTCGCCGCCTGAAATTGCCTTCGTCGTCGCGGCGGACGATCCTCGAGTGATGCGACCATAGCAATTTCTGCTCACACCTTGCCCCCAAAAACACGCGGGTAGGCAGCATTCCACCGGACCATTGACTCCGAATGCAGCACTCACTATCTATCTCACGTGAACAACGTGAGGAACGTGATTCTATGAAGATCGACATGCTGGCCATTGGTGGCAGCGACGTCCTCGCCGGGGCGCTGAACGGCAGGTCGGCGCTGAACGAGCTTTTGAATACGTCGGCCGCCGAACCAGCAAACCCGGAGCCGGTCTTTCTCGATTTCACCGGCATCGAGGTCGCGACGGCTAGCTTTCTGCGCGAGAGCGTTCTTGCCTTCCGCGATATTGTCAGGGGGCGACGCTCGAAATTCTATCCGGTGGTCGCCAATGCCAATGATACAGTGCGTGAAGAGCTGCTGGAGTTGCTGATGCCCCGCGGAGATGTATTGATGTTGTGCGCGCTGGATGAGGCGGACGCAGTAACAATGGCCGCCCCGCTCGGTGAACTTGATCCGAAGCAAAGGCTCACTTTCGACCTTGTTCACGAGCACGGCGAGACTGACGCCGGCGCATTGATGCGCGAGTACGGCAAGAGCGAGGGGGTAAAACACACGACGGCTTGGAATAACCGGCTGGCTTCCCTCGCATCTCTTGGCCTCGTCATCGAAACGAGCCAGGGCCGCGCCAAGCGCTATCGGCCGCTGTTTGAAGGAGTGTAGAGACCATGGGGGCTGAATTCATCGAAAAGGCGGCGCCGAGCTTCAAGAAGGCGTGGGACCGCGCACGGGTAAAGCTCGCGACGGCCGACCTGTTCACACGCGTCCCCGATAGCGCCGCAAGGACGGCGGAAGCCGACATCATCGGCAACGCCAGGCTCAGCACCGGGGACCAGCTTACCGTCGAAAACAAGAACGGGACGCTGATCGCCCGACGAGGCATGAGCGATGTCGCGCGCTTCACCAATCCCGCGCCGGAACTCGTACTGGCCGTGGCCGCCTCCTGCGGCATAGCCAAGGGCACGGTGCTGGATGTTCATCCCATCGCAGGGGTCGCGGAGATCTCACTATGCTGACCCGTTCCGATCCCGCTAAAGTCAAGCCGCAGGCACCCCGCCATCGGCGCAATCCGCGTCGCGAGCGCCGCCTCTGGCACGATCCCGAAGTGGCGAGCGCAGCCCTCGGCTGCGCCACCTGCCCGGAGAAGGAGATTTGCGGCGGGCTGCGGCTGAACACGCCCTTCATGGACTGCCTGCAGTTCTGCTGCGGCAATCCGGAAGGTTGCGACCGCGTCTGCCGCAACCATCCTGACTTCGCCGATCGCTACCGTGAAATCGGCGGCTTCAACCTCTATAGCGTGCCACGCGCCCCTTTGCTCAATGCGGTTGGCCTGCCCCGCCTTGTCCCAGTCATCTATCACCCCACCGCGCGCAGCATGCCGCCCACTGCCGCGACCGTAGCGCTTCCGCTTTACCGTATGTTCGACCGGCGTACCGGCCTACCGCGCTTTGTGAGCCGCGACGCGCTCGGCGAGGCATTCGGCATTGGCCATCAGGCGTCGGTGATGCTGACCGGTACTGACATCGACCGCCCGCTCGAGCGCTGGTGGGGGCTCGGCGAAGCCGGCCGCCGGCCGATCATCCAAGCCCTCATCGCCGCCGGCGTCGGCATGGTGACGACGCCGAACTACAGCCTGTTCATCGACCGGCCGCGGTGGGACGACTTGCACGCGATGAAGCGCATCGCGATCGTCCATGAAGAGTTCTTGCGCGAGGGCCTGCCGGCCGCGCTCCATGTCAACGGGCGCACTGAAGCAGACTTTGCCCACTGGATCGCCTTCCTCGCCGCCCGGCCTGAGGTCACCCATATCGCCTATGAGTTCACCACGGGCACCGGCTGGTCCGGGCGGCGCGAGCAGCACGCGGCTTGGCTGGCAGGATTGGCCCGGGCCGTCGGCCGCCCGCTGCACATCATCGTACGCGGAGGCACCGACGTCCTGCCGGTGATTGCCCGCGCATTTTCGGGGATCACCGTTCTCGACACGTCAGTGTTCATGAAGACGATGATGCGCCAGCAGGCCTATCCCAAGGGCAACGCTGCCCTTGGCTGGCGAGGCGCGCCGACAGCACAGGGGGCCCATGTCGACCATCTGCTTGAAGCGAACTGGCAGGCGACCGACGCGTGGATTGGCGATCTGATCGCCTCCTCACGTTCGGCTGAATCGGCGCCGATGGCCGGATGACGGAAACCGAGCCCGCGATATTGGATTTCAGGATGCTCGACGGGCTGGCCTTCGCGGCCGCGCGGGGCCGCTTGAACGAGGCCGCCATTCCCGCGCTCACCGCGTCCGAGATCGGCCCGCTCTTCGAACTCTCGAACCTTGCCGACGACGGCTTACTTCCCGCACCGCACGTTGCCCTCTGGCTGACCACAAATCTTTTTGGTCCGATGCTGGACGCCATCAGGCACGGCACGCGAGAGTGGGTCTGCCCGCAAACGCGGCGCGCGGGCTTCCTAAGCACCGCCACGCCGCACGACATCAACGCATGGACGACCTTCGGTCTAGCCGCCCAGCAAGCTGCAACGGCGGAAGGATTTCCCAAGGCCATTGCCGCCCAGCTCACTGCCGCCATGGGCGAGCTTCACAGCAACATCTACGAGCATGCGCAAGAGCCGCAGAGCGGCATCGTCGCGTTCCGCGCCTCAAAGGGAAAATTTGAGTTCATATCATCCGATCGCGGCATCGGAGTTCTGAATAGCCTGCGCAGCAACGCGGCCTATGCTAGGCTCAATGATCACGGCGAAGCGCTGCGCTTGACGCTCACCGACGGCATCTCGCGGTACGAACACCAGGCGGAACGCGGCCACGGTTTTCGGCCGCTATTCATCGGCCTTGCCAACCTGAACGGCGCGCTGCGCTTCCGCTCCGGCGACCATGCCCTACTGATCGACGGCAAACAGCCCACACTTATGACGGCTCGCCCGGCACAGAAGCCCCAATTGAGAGGATTCTTTGTGTCGGTAAGTTGCGCGGTGAACGGCCATCCTCGACACGGCGCCTGATCATCACCAGGCATGCTGCTGGGAATTTCGGTGGAACACAGCGTGAAAACGGATTGGCAAGGCTGTCCCGAGCAATTCGACAATTGTTTTAGATAGGCCGTCACTCTAGACTGAGGTGATAGGTTCCTATCATAGCGCGGTGAACGGGATGACGGGTCGCATAAAGGCACGTACTAGCAAGCCCATCATCAAAGAGAAGCGACAAATGCTGCTTCATCTGGACAGCGACGTGATCAAGGATCTGAAAAAAGCTGCTGTTGATCGCGAATCGACGGCATCGGCGATCGCAAATGAAGCGATCGAGACTTGGCTCAAGAAGAACGAGCTTCGCGGAGGGTGACCGATCGGTCTAAGCCGGCGGTCAAATCGGGGTTGGGGTAGGCATGACAATTCCAAATGTATTTGAGCTTTGCAGGCCTCGCGAGGACGTGGAAAAGGGAACAATTGCTGACAGCGACTATGCGGCCAATCTCGCGAATGTCCTGACCGGTCGCGCCTCGCGCGACTACACCGACGCTCCAACGTTCTTCACGAACACTTATCCCACCGAGGGGCTGAAAGAGCTTCTTGTCAACGTCTGTGGCCGACTGTCTGGCCGCGGGGAAAGCGTGTCAGCTGTTTTCCGCCTCGATACCTCGTTCGGCGGCGGTAAGACGCACGGCCTGATTGCCCTTGTACACGCAGCAGCAGGGATGCAGGGTGTCTCGAATACCGCGGAATTCCTCGATCCAACCCTCGTGCCAACCCAGGCCGTCCGCGTTGCAGCCTTCGATGGCGAGAATGCCGATCCGGCGAACGGTCGGCCGATGGGCGAGGGAATCCGCGCCCACACGCCTTGGGGCGAGATCGCCTACCAGCTGGCTGGGAAGGCTGGATACGAGATCGTGCGCCGATCAGACGAGCAGCGAATTGCTCCGGGTGCCGACACCATAAAGGAACTATTCGGTTCCGATCCAGTGCTCGTCGTTCTCGATGAGCTGGGCGAGTACCTTCGGCGAGTTCAAGGCATGGGTGGGCGCGATCAACTGACCGCCTTCCTCAAGGCGCTGCTGACCGCGATCGAGAGCACCCCGCACGCGGCAATCGTGTATACCCTTGCGGTTCGATCCGACGGCAAGGGCGTGGACGCCTTCGCCGACGAGAACGAATTCCTCGCCAGCGCCATGTCGGAACTCGAAAGCGTCTCCGGCCGGAAGGCGACCAACCTCAATCCGACACGGGATGATGAAACCGCAAAGGTCATCCGACGCCGCTTGTTTGCGTCGATTGACGATTCCCGCGCGACGGAAGTGATCAACGGTTATCGCGAACTTTGGAGCATCCATCGCGACATTTTATCGGAAGAAGCCAGGCGCTCGACCACCAGCGCAGAATTCGCGCAGACCTATCCCTTTCACCCGGACGTTCTGGATACGCTCACCGGGAAAACGGCCACGCTCGGCGGCTTTCAACGCGTGCGTGGAATGCTGCGCATTCTGGCAAAGACCGTTGCGACCGTCTGGGCAAGCCGTCCTTCCGATGCGTCCGCGATCCACCTGCATCACGTCGATCTGGGATCGGATGTCATTCGCCGGGAATTCACGACGCGGCTGCAGCAAGGCGCCTTTGTGCCGGCGATTCTCAATGACATTGCTGGGCCGCCCGAGAAACTGGCTTTGGCCCAAGAGCTGGACGCGAAAAACTTCAAGGGCCTGCTGCCTTATGGCACCTACGTCGCCCGCACAATCTTCATCCACACCCTCGCGTTCAACAACGACCTTAAGGGCGTCGCAGCCGACCACTTGCGCTATTCGATCCTCAGCCCTGCAGCGGACCTTTCCTTCATCGACGATGCGAGGACGAAATTTCGCGCGGAATCCGCCTATCTCGATGATCGGCCGAACGCACCGCTGCGCTTCAACGCCGAAGCCAACCTAACGCAGGTCATCGGTCGGGAGGAGAAGAACATCGATCCCGGTGAGGCGCGCACCCAGCTTGTGGACAGGGCAAAGGCGATCTTCGGCGGCCAATCCTTCGACCTCGTGCCTTTCCCCGGCGGGCCATGGGATGTCCCGGACGACGTATCGGACGGCAAGCCGCGGCTTGTGCTGCTTTCTCACGACGCGCTGGAAATCGGCGCCGATCTTCGCGAGATGCCCGAGATCGTGGGACGCATGTTTGAGCGCAAGGGCGCCGACGGCAACGGCCTGCGGTCCCTGCGGAACAATCTGGTTTTTGTCGTCGCGGACGAAACCAAAGTGAACGAGATGAAGCGCGCGATCGTGCGCCGCCTGGCCCTTCAGGAGCTTAAGCGGCCCGAGCGCGTCAAGGAACTTGCCGAGCACCAGCAAGCTAAGGTCTTCGAACTCGAGAAGAAGTCCGAGACAGAGGCGGCTATAGCGATCCAGCAGTGCTATCGCCACATCCTCTACCCCTCGCGCAATGCGCTGAGCGGCACGGGCTCGGTGCAGCTAGCGCATTCGGTCATCGATATTCAGAATGCCTCCGAGCGCCCAGGATCAGGCCAGCTTCAGGTCGTTCGCCAGTTGCAAAGTCAGAACAAGGTTCGAGACGCTTCCGACTCGCCCGATTCCCCCTCCTACATCCGCGACCGCACACCCTTGAAGAAAGGGCAGATGACGACGCGCGATCTTCGCGACGAATTCCGCCGCGACCCCTCACTCTCGATCCTCCTGTCGGATGACGTGTTCCGCAAGGCGGTCCGAAAGGGCATCGAGGAAGGCGTCTATGTCTACAAGCGCGGCGATCTCCTGGCCGGGCAAGGCGATCCGATGCCGTCGATCAACATCGATGAAGAAACGACGATCTTCACGATGGACTTCGCCAAGACCAAGGGCGTGTGGCCTCGGCCGGCGCCCGCGTCGGCGGCCCAACCCGCATCGGCCGGAACTGGCGCTTCGATTTCGGGCGAGCCGCTCCCGCCGATCGGCGGAGCACCGGGCGAAGGCTCGGCGGTCGGCTTCGGCGAACGACCACAAGGTGGCCCGGATGGAGCTGCCGTCGCAAATGCCAAAGTGTTCACCGCCGAGGGCGTCTTGAAGGAAGCACTACGGAAGGTGATCGAACAAGCCAAGACCGCGAAGCTCGAAAAGGTAGATCGCGTGGTGATCCGCCTGTTCGAATATGGTGACGCCTTCAAGCTGATCCCGATCGCAAACACCGTCGCTGGAACAAAACGGTCGGTGAAGCTCACGGGCAGCTTCATCACAACGCAAGACAGCGAGATGCAGTTCGAATTCAGCGGCGTGGCGCAAGATGCGTCGACGATGAAGGACTACCTCGAACCTCAGTTCAGGGCGGCGAAGGAGACCGATCTGCAAACCAGTATTTCGTTTGATTTCGAAAACGGGCTCGCGCTGGATGGGGATGCCGCGGACAAATTCATCGAAAAGCTGACGCGCTTTGCGAGCGCGGCTGCGTATGTCGAAGCAACGGCGGAGGTGAAGTCATGAATGTGCCGCGCCGCAAGGACGAATTCATAATGGTGTCGAAAACCCAGCCCGTTTACGAACTGCGCGCCCGTCGCCATGGCCCTGGCGATACCGAGGTTGAAGTCTGGCAACTGCCATCGATTGTGACTCCACAGATCACCGCTCCGATCCGCCTTGCGGGCCTTCGCGGACGTAATCTCGAACTGGCTGAACACCGGGTACTCAAGCGCCTGAAGGAAAGCGGCATCCGCCTTGATCTCCTGCCGATCGAGGGCATGGGATCGGCTTTGTCGGAAGAAACCGCGCTGCGCCTCGCGCTGCTGTTCCGGACGCTCGCCCCAATGCGTAACCGCGACAACATGCGCCTCGTCGCCGAGGGCATCGAGGTAATGGGCAAGGAAGAAGCTGGCTATTGGCTCGGCATGTCGGTTCACCGCAAGAATCCGCGCCGCGTGCTGACTGCGCTCCGCATCCTGCTCACTGACCCAGCGAAATGATGGAAGATGAGCGTATGTCGGATGTGCGGCTGATTGAACGTTGGTTGCCGATCGCTGAAATAGGCATTGAGAGTCTTCGGGAACGCACGCCAATGACGCCGTTCCCTGCTCCCAACCGCTTGCACGTCTGGTGGGCGAGGCGCCCTTTGGTTGCGTCCCGGGCTGCCGTGTTGGCTTCGTTGTTGCCAGCCAATGCCGACCACGATGCCTTTCTCCATGTTCTGGGCATTCACGGTGATCCAATGGCGTCGCGCCGACGGATCGACCGGGCAAAGCGGATTGGCGAACGATTTGAAGGCGAGGCCTACACTTACAAGCGCGCTTTCTCATATTCACCTTCTCCATCGGAAATGGCTGCAATCCGAAGGCAGATTGGAAGCAACATATCTGTCCTCGATCCGACGGCGGGCGGCGGAAGTATTCCGTTCGAGAGCAGTCGGATGGGCTTTAAGTCGTATGCCAACGATCTCAACCCAGTAGCAGCTACGATTCTGAAGGCGACAGTAGAAACTCCGCAGCGTTTCGGCGTGAAACTTCTGGACGAGTTTGATGAAATCTCAAAGAAATTCGTCGCGCGACGCGAGGTCCTCCTTCGTTCGGCATACCCGCCTGAGCCGGAGAAGAACTGCGTTGCGACCAATTATATTTGGGCACGCACGATCTCCTGCCCGTACTGCGCGGGAACGATACCGCTCTCTCCGAACTGGCGCTTGAATGGGGCCGGCCTTGGGGTTCGATTGAAGCCCCATTTGGGCATTGGACCAGGGACCACTGGTCGCTTCTGCTCATTCGAGATCGTGACTAACATTTCAGAGCATTCGGCTGGAACCGTTTCCGATGGCGACGCCACTTGTCCCTTTCCAGATTGCGCCCGCGTTATCGATGGCGACGAGGTCAAGCGCCAGGCACAAGCCGAAGGAATGGGCGATCAACTGTTCACCGTCGTATTCAAGCGGCGCATCGAAACTAGGCTCAAGTCTGGGAAGCTTGGCAAGCCGAGATGGGAAAGGGGTTATCGAGCTCCTCGCACGGAAGACAGCATCGAGGCGGATATTGCCGCCCAAATAGATAGGAAGCTTCCAGAATGGGAGGCGCTTGATGTCATCCCAAGCGAAGCATTCCCTTCGGACACAAATGACGATCGACCACGTCAGTATGGTATGCCGCTTTGGCGGGATATGTTCTCGCCACGCCAGCTTCTTGGTCATGGACTGGCATCCGAGATTTTTCGTGACATGGTTGAGGAAGACAGACTCGCCGGTCGTCTGACTGATGTTCGCCGGGCCGCCTACATCTATCTCAGCTTCAGCCTCGATAAACTCCGCGACTACAACTCTCGAATGACACGGTGGCACGGCAATCGCGAAATCATGGTCAACACCTTTGATCGCCATGATTTTGCGTTCAAATGGTCGTATGCCGAAATGGTCATTACCACGGATAGTGTTGGTTATGATTGGGCTATCGAACAGACCGCGAAATGTATCAAGGAGCTTGTAGAGCTATCGACACCTACAGGGTCCAAAGATGGACCACTCTTTGGAGGAGAAAAGGTAGCGCCGGCCGAAGTTGTAATCTCGTCAAAGTCCGGCTCTTCTCTTGATCACATTGCCGACGGCTCAGTCGATGCTGTCGTGATGGACCCACCCTATGGCGCGAACGTTATGTATGCGGAGCTGTCCGACTTCTTCTATGTGTGGCTGAAGCGCACCGCGGGGCTAGTTGCGCCCGAGCTTTTCACAAGACGCCTTACCGACAAGCAATCCGAAGCAGTCGCCAACAAGGCCCATTTCAAAGGCCAGAAGGGCGCCGACGCGCTCGCGAACCGCGACTATCAGGAAAAGATGGCCGCGATCTTCGCGGAAAGCCGGCGAGTGCTGAAACCGAACGGCATCATGACCGTGATGTTCACGCACAAGGACACAAGTGCGTGGGATGCGTTGACGAAGGGATTGATCGAAGCGGGCTTCATTATCACCGCCTCCTGGCCGGTGAATACCGAGGCCGAAGGCTCTCTCCATATCAAGGACAAGGCCGCCGCCAACTCCACAATCTTCCTCGTCTGCCGCCCGCGCCCGGCAGATCAGGGCGACGAGACGACCTATTGGGAAGATGTCGAGCCGCTGGTGGCCAAGGCCGTCCGCACCCGGGTTGAAGAATTCCAGAAGGCCGGGATTACCGGCGTCGATCTCTATCTCGCGTCCTTCGGGCCCGCGCTGGAAGAATTCTCGCGCCATTGGCCGCTGAAGCGCGGGACACCGCGACCCGAACCGCTGGCGAAGAGACGCCGCAAGCAGGCCGAACTATTCGAGGAAGAGTTCGATCCCTACGCGGTGACGCCGGAAGACGCGCTCGATGCCGCACGTCGCGAGGTCAAGACGTGGCGGTTGAACCAGCTCACCCATACCAAGGGACGTGGCGATCTCGATGCGACCACCTCGTGGTTTGTGCTGGCCTGGGACGCGTTTAAGGCGCCGGTGTTTAGCTACGATGAAGGCCTGCGGCTCGCCCGTGCAGTGGGCGCCGATCTCGATGGCCAACTGATTGGCAAGGTCTGCGAAAAGAAGGGCTCGGATATCAAGCTCTGGGATAGCGCCACGCGCGCTGCCAAAAATGCACTCGGCCCCGCCGACGGATCGCGCGCCATGATCGACGCGATCCACCATGCCGCCCATCGTGGCAGGACGCGAACCCTAGAAGCGGCTTTCGATCTTCTCAAGGATGCGGGGATCGATGGCGATTCCCAATTTCTGGCCGCTCTCGAAGCCGTGCTGGAAGTTCTGCCACCCTCGCGTAACTTTGTCGGCTTCGATGTTGCCACCGGCGATGCAAAATCGGCGGCCGATGATTTCGACGCCCTTGAGAAGCTGCGTCGTCTCGCCTTCTCCGACAAGGTTGATGAGCCCCAACAGCTATCGCTCTTCACAGAGGAGGCTGCTTGACGCTTCTGCGCGACACCGCATGGCGCCTCAAATATACACCGGACGATGGTGACCTCGTCCGGCTATTCTATGTGCCTGCGTTGCGCTCGGCCACTCGATACGATCGCCTTACAGGCTATTTCTCGGCACGCGCCTTGGCGCTTGCTGCCCGGGGCGTCGAAGGGCTAATCGTCAATAATGGGCGGATGCGCCTGATCGTCGGCTGCACTCTCGGCGAAGAAGAGGTTGCGGCCATCGAGCGCGGCGAATCTCTCCGCGACGCCGTTGAACGGACGCTAATCAAGATGCCGATCTTGACGGCCGATCCGCGGACGATCGATGCCCTCGAACTTGTCGCCTGGATGGTGGCCAACAGCTTTCTCGATGTGAAGCTTGCCGTGCCCTGCGACCTCGACCGCCGGCCGATCCGCGACGACAGCATCTTTCACGAAAAGACCGGCATCATCGAGGACAAGACCGGCGATCGGATGGCCTTCAACGGTAGCATCAACGAAACCGAATTCGGTTGGACGCGGAACTGGGAAAGCTTCAACGCCTTCACGTCGTGGAATGACGGCCCGCGCGTTGACGAAGAAGAAGCAAGCTTCGCGAAGCTCTGGGCTGACCGCGCCCGCCGGGCGATCACGCTTGATGTGCCAACGGCGCTGCGCGAGCAACTGCTGACCTTCCTGCCCGACCCCGAAAAATTGCCTAAGCGCCTCGCTGAACACGACGACCAATCGACGGGACCATCGGCACCCAGACCGACTCAAGGACCGGCCCATGATGATGAGCCAATCACTATTGGGCCGGGGCCAAGTGTTTCGATCGATGAAGAACGCCAGGCCGTTTGGGAAAAGATCGCCAACGCTGCCGTTCAAGCCATCGGCGGCGATCGCGTGGGCGAAGCGACTTCCGCGGTCGTGCCTTGGCCGCATCAAATCCGCGCCTATCATCGCCTCTATGACAACTGGCCGCCGAAGCTTCTGATTGCCGATGAAGTTGGTCTCGGGAAGACGGTTCAGGCCGGGCTGCTGCTTCGCCAAGCTTGGTTGGCGGGCAGGATCAAGCGCGCGCTGGTCCTCGCGCCCAAGAACGTCTGCAAGCAATGGCAGATCGAACTACGCGAAAAGTTCAACCTGAATTGGCCGATCTACGATGGCCAGAAATTGACGTGGTATCGGTCGCCGGCGCGGGATCATGATTTCGAAAAGCCGGTGTCTCGCGAGGCGTGGCATCGTGAGCCATTCGTGATCATGTCGAGCCATCTCGCGAGGCGCCAGGATCGACAACGCGAAATTCTGGAAGCGGCCGATCCGTGGGATCTCGTTGTCCTTGATGAAGCGCATCACGCCCGAACGAAGGGCGCTGGAACGCCGCAAGCCAAAGGCCCGAACCGGCTTCTCCAATTGATGCGGTCGTTGCGGCGTCGAACGGACGGGCTAATCCTCCTTACCGCAACACCCTTGCAGGTCCACGCCACGGAACTCTGGGATTTGCTCGACCTGTTAGGCCTGCCGCCTGAATGGACACCGGATGCCTTCGTCCGCTTCTTCTCAGAAGTCGCGAAGGAACCTGTAACCAACGAAAGCCTCGATTGGCTTTCGGCGCTCTTCCGGGCGAACGAGGCCCATTTTGGAGAAGTCTCGCGGGCGGATGCGGAACGGCAGACCCGGCTGAGCGGACTGAAGACCCGGAAAGTCCTCCAAGCGCTGCGCGATCTGGTTTCGATACCGCGCCGGCAGCTTTCGCCGGAAGAACGCCGCACGGCGATTGCGATCATCAAGCGATCGACACCGGTCGGCGCGCTCGTTTCGCGCCACACACGCGAATTGCTGCGCAAATACTTCAAGGCCGGCAAGATGTCGGCTGCCATCGCAACGCGGCAAGTCGAAGACCGCTTCATTCCGCTGTCGGTAGAGGAAGGCGACCTCTACCAGCAGGTCGAAACCTACATTTCCGAGACATACAATGCCGCGGCGCCTGATGCCCGCAACGCCGTGGGATTCGTGATGACGATCTATCGCCGGCGCCTTGCGTCAAGTTTCCATGCCCTTCGGCAGACGATGGAGAAGCGAAAAGGTGGTGTAGGAGGGTTTCTCACCGCAGCCGATGAAGCCAGGATCGATGAGGACGTCGCCGACCAAGTCGAGGCCGGCGAAGAAATAGATATCGAAACTGTGTCAGAGGACGAGCGACGCGCCCTCGCGTTCGAAGAGATCGCGACCATCGAAACTATCGTGGCTGATATCACACTGCTGCCGACCGACACTAAGGCCATCGAGCTTTCGAAGGTTCTGGCCGAGCTCAAGGGCAGCGGCTATCCGCAGGTGATGGTGTTCACCCAGTTCACGGACACGATGGATTATCTTCGGGACCTGCTTGTCGGCGCCGGAAACTCGGTGATGTGCTTTTCCGGTCGCGGCGGTGAAGTGCGCAACACCGATGGCACTTGGAGGTTGATCACGCGCGACGATGTCAAACGGCGCTTCAAGGAAGGCCGTTCCGAAGTCCTGGTGTGCACCGACGCAGCTGCCGAAGGTCTGAATTTCCAGTTCTGTGGTGCTTTGGTGAATTACGATATGCCTTGGAATCCGATGCGCGTTGAACAGCGGATCGGGCGCATTGATCGCCTCGGTCAGCGGTTTTCTGATATTCGGATCATCAACCTGCACTACGAAGATACGGTCGAGGCCGACGTCTATCGCGCGCTGCGCAGTCGCATTTCGATCTTCGAAAAGGTTGTAGGCGGGCTTCAACCAATCCTCACGCGCTTGCCACGGCTCATCGAAGAATCGGTCTTGTCCACCTCGAACGCCCCTGACGCCAAGCGCAATGATGCTCTTCAGGCGCTCGAAAATGCGATATCTGCAGGGGACGATTCTGCCCTCAACCTCGATGAGTTCGCGGATGAAGACCTCGAGGTGCCGGTCCGTCTTGATCCGGCCATAACGCTTTCCAATCTCCGTGCCGTTTTGGACAGGCCGATATTGCTGCCGCTCGGGACAGAAGCTGTTCATCTCGACGAGAAGGATTACCGCCTCGTCGATGGATTTTTACCGCATGCGGTGCGTATCACCGTAGACCGCGAATTCTACGAGATGCACGCCGATAGCGTGGAGTTCTGGACCCCTGGCAGTCCAACATTTCCGGATTTGGATATCTATCGGCGCTGACTCACCTAAATGCGGTCATCTACGGATGGTCCTACATTAGCGGCGCATCTTGACTGACTGCGAAATCCGCGAGAGCTCGGCTGGCTACCCGCCAGCATCGCCTAAACACCACGGCTCGCGCCGGCCGCTCCAGATTCTGGCGAGGCCTTCACTGACGAGAATGTCGCCGACGTCCCTGCCGTTGACGCTCACGCTCGCAAGCGTGCGGCCATAGCGGTCCGTGCCTTGGCGCAGGACCTCGACGCGCTGACCCTGCAACAACTCCGCCAGTCGATGTTTTGAACGCTGCGCCAGATCGCTTTCATAGGCACACTGCCCCTCAATCTCCGGCGCATCGATGTTGAAGATGCGGATCGCCTCGGACTCCTGCGTCATCCCGAGCCGCAGGGAGTCCCCGTCCCAGACACGGATTTCGGCCGGTTCGCACGACAGTACGCAAAGCATGATGGTGACGACGACGTGGATACTCATTGCTCTTTATTGTTGCTGCTAATTCCGGAGAGATCGATGCGGATACCGGCCTTGTTCGGATCTTCCTCCGAAAAAGGCGGCTCCGATGGGCCGGTGCTCTCTGCCGCAACCCGAGCGCCCTGCTCCGCTGGCTGCGGCTCGGCAAGCTCGGTTTCGCCGGGGTCGGACTCATAGAACACCTGCTTTCCGTCGAACCACCCGGTCTTGTAGGCGAATATCGCCTCCTCAAGGACCTCCTGGGCGGGTGCTCCATACCATTTGGCGACGATGCGATAGACCTTGGCAAAGAGCGCGGTGCCCATGCCAATGTTCTTGCAGGAATCGAGTAGGTCCGGGCTGAGCTCGGAGATGTCCTGAATGCCGAGGCCGGCCGGGTACTGAGTCACTCCTACCCTGACAATCGACTGACCCAAATTCTGCTGGATGAGTTGCATCGCCTCGTACTCGGTCGATGGTTTCGGTACAAGGATGATGCGCTCCCCTGCCCTAACGGTGACGGTCAGATGGTCGGCACCGCCGGCCTCCTCGATGAATTTTTGCACGATCTCGACCTTGAGGCTGGGATCGGCACATTGCTGGATCAGTTCGGCATCGATCATGGTTCCCTATCCTATTCGTTGAACGCCATCACCAGCGGCAGGCCGAACAGCGAAGCCCACGCCTGCGCGCTCGACCGCTGGATGGCGACGATATTGGTGTCGCCGGTCCACCAGGCGTTGCCGGTTGCGACAAGCGCGTCCGGCGCGAAAAGCATCGACTGGATGACGGGCCAGATGATGAGCTGTTCGTAGCAGATCAGCGGCGCAACCCTCAGCCCGGCGAACTCGAAGACCGGATTGGCGAACAACCGCGCGTGCGCCCCGCCGGTCGTCCAGGGTTGCCACATGGAGACCGGGACCGGCATGCGCTCGCGGTAAAGGATATCCGCGCCCTTCCCCGAAACCCCGATCATCACATTGTCGTAGCCGACGGGATCGACGATCGCCGCACCGCCATTGACCAGGATGTCGAGGCTGGAAAGCTCGCGGGTCCAAAGCCGCTCTGTGGTGGCGCTCCACAAGCCCATGGCGCTTTCCGGCAGGATCACGACACGCGCGCCGTCGCTGGCGGCGGCCTCGACCAGCTGTATCGTCGAGACCTGCTGACGGTAGTCGGCATACTGGCCCGAAGCTTCGAACCTGAACCTGGTGTCGATGCCCCGCCAGCCTTCCGGCTCGGCCGGAAGCGTCCAATTAAAGGCGGACCAGGCGAAGGCGAGGGCTGCAACGCCGGCCGCAATCGGCCATAGGCGGGTCGTCATCGTGATCAACAGGGCGGCGGTTGCGGCAAGGCCGAACCAGGCCCAGCCCGGGAAGAGAATTCCAGCTGCGGTGATCGGATGTGCCCAACCGACGGTCCCGAACGGCGGCACGCTCATAAGGACGGCCGCTATCGCGTAGCGAAGTGGCTGGCGCCAGCCGCCACGCGACGTCCAGAGTGCAGTGTGGACGGCAACGAACATGAGCGAGGCGGCAAGCCAGAGGCCAAGGCCGATGGTGAGCTGCGCCCCGAAAAAGATCGAAGCGCCCTCCGGCAGGCCGCGCGATGCGCCGAGAAAATGCGCCAGCGCGACCAGGGCCGCGACCGTGCGCGACGGAGCGAGGGCCCAAAGCGCAGGGAAGGCTATGCCGAGGGCGAAGGTGAGCGGATGCCCACTCCACCCTATCGCTCCGGTGGCAGCGCCGCCGGCGGCGAATAGAATGGCCTGCAGAAGGCTACGGCGTGAAGGTGAGGATTTCCCGTGCGAGGCCGAGGATGCCGTCGGCAGGAAGCGGCCCAAAATATCTTGAATCATAGGAACCACCGAAATCGGAATGAAGAAACACTTCGCCCTTGGGCACGATGCCGCCCATCCAGGGCTTCATCGGCCGCCCCTCGGTGTCCTGTGCGTGAACGGTCGAAGCTGCCAAGGGCACATCATCTATGATGACCTGGCCCTCGACGCGGATGGACTGTCCGGCCAATGCGACCACGGTCTTGATGAGCGGCGCTGTTCCGGCCGGGCAACGACCTCTGGGCAGATAAAAGCGCTCGCGGGCGAGATCGACGGCAGGACCGGAAGGCGGGCAGATGAACACTCTGTCGCCGACCGCAACCGGGCGGTCCAGCGTTTCTATCTGCCAAAGGCCAAGCGGATAGGAGGGCGTGAAGTTCACGCGATAGCCGCCCCATGCAAAGGCTGCCGCCATCGAACCGAGAAGCACGGCGCCGGCGCCGATGATCGCAAGCGCCCTGCAATGTCTCGTCATCGGCTCATGCCCTGATCGCGGACCTGGCTCTGAGCCCGCGTCTCCTTCTGCGCCCGCTCATAGGCCGCAACGCGCTGGGCGGCACTGAAGCTCGGCCAGGCTGCCACCAGTTTCGAGCGGTCGCCCTCGGCGACTTGTGCCGCGGCTGCATCATAGGCCGGCCCTTTGGCCTCTTTCGAGCCAAGGAATGCCCGTTCCCCAAACCGCTGGTCGAGCGCCTTGTTGAGCTGGTCGATCTCTGCTTTCGCCATTTTGTCAGCAAGGGCAAAACCGAGCGCGGCCGAAAGGTCGTTGCGATCGATCGCATCGCGGATGCGGTCAAGCACGCCCTGCGCCGATCCGGACAATGCAGGAATGTCGACCCGGCTGCGATCGCGCTCGCGTGACAATTCGACGGTGCGAAGATCTCCGATCTCGGCGCGCAGCCGCACATATCGGGCAATATTGTCCTTGAGTGCCGGAACGTTGTTCAAGGCCCGCTGCCGCTCGGCCTTCGCGTCCGATGAGGCAAACATGCCGGTCTTGCCGCGCATCGCGCCGAAGGCTTCCGGATCGCGACCGAGCTGGTCGACGATGCGGCTTTGCGCTGCCTGCCTTTCCGCTACATTGGCGCTCATGATTGTGGAAAGGTTCATCGCATCGATCGCGCCATCGGGCTTCTCATAGACTTGAGTGACGCGGTCTCGAAGCTGGGTCCAGGCATGGGTGAGTGTGGCGTCTGATTGCAATTTGGCCTCCACGAGCTGCGGGATGGATTGCGCCCAGGTCGCGAGGCCGCGAACCCAGGGCTGGGAAACGGGAGAGGCAGTCGCGGCAGCCGCTGCCTGACGATCGGCGGCACGGCCGAACCGCCCGATGAAGCTTGCGAGCCTGGCGGCGGCCGTCTCGAGCCGATCGCGCTGCTCCCTGATCCAACGGAGCTGGTTTTCGACAAGGGCTTTCGCCACGCGCGCGCCGTGGAGGCCGCGGCTGTTGGCGTAGGAAAGCGCCTGCTCGTAGAGCTTCGATCCGGTGAAATCGAGCGTCGTGTCCTTGGCCCCGCGCTTCGACAGGTTCTGAATGAGCCCGCCCGCCTTCTCGAACGAGCGTCGTCCGAAATAGAGTTTTGCGTCATGCCGGTGCCGGGTCATCGCCACATAGGTCAGATGCCTGTCGAGCGAGAGGGTCGCCAGCACCTTCACCCGATCGATGGTGGCGCCTTGGGACTTATGGATGGTGGTCGCATAGCCATGATCCACATTGCGATAGAACCGCTGGTCGATCTCGACGCGCCGTCTGTCGTCTCCGATCTCGGTCACGATACGGCCCGTCTCGGCCTCGACAATGCGGCCGATCATGCCGTTCTTGACGCCAAGCGAACCCTCGTTCTTCAGGAACACGATCTGGTCGCCGACCGCGAAGTTCCGCATGCCGTCTTCCGTGCGGAAGGCATGGCCGTCTTCGATCAATCCGCGCTCGAGGAGCGCGCCACGCGCCAGCTCGTTCAGTGTCCGCACATCGTGGCGAAGATGCGCAAGGATCAGGCTCGACCGGTTCGGGTCGTAGTCGGCAATCCAGTCGCGAATGAGCGCGCTGACCGCCTGGTCCTTCAACTCCATTCCGACCAGGCGTCCCTTCCCCTTATAGGCGGAGATCGCCGCCCCGATCTTGCCTCGGGCAAGATCCATCGAGGCATCGCGCATCCACTGCTCACGCTGGCGGTAGATCGTGCCGAGCTCGGCATAACCGACGCGATCGGCAAGCGAGCGGAACGCAGCGCCCGCCTCGATCGGCTGTAATTGGTCGGCATCGCCGACAAGAACGAGCTTGGCGCCTGCATGGGCAACAGCAGAAACGAAGTCGGCCATCTGGCGCGACGACACCATGCCCGCCTCGTCCATGACGAACACGCATCTGTTGTCCAGGTGAAGGCGGCCCCCCTCCCATTGGAGCTGCCAGGACGCGAGCGTTCGCGACGCAATGCCCGCCTCCTTCTCCAGCCCCTCGGCGGCCTTGCCCGCGAGCGCACCGCCGACAACACGATAGCCGGAAGCCTCCCATGCTTCGCGCGCGGCCTTCATCATCGTCGTCTTGCCGGCGCCGGCGCGGCCGACGATGATGGCGAGGCGCTCGTTACCAGTGATGCGTTCCAGGCCGAAGCTCTGCTCGTCGGAAATCTGCGCATGGCCGGCAACGACTTCGGCGCGCGCGCTGATTGAGACGCCGAACCGGCCGTTCGTCGCAAGATGCTCGGCCTGGTTCCCCATCTCGGCCTCAATGCGGATCATGTCGCGCGTCGCAAAACGCTCCGGCAATCGCTCGCCGGTCTCGGGATCGACGCCCTCGACTTCAATCCTCACGGCCTCCGGACTTCCCATGACGCGCGCCAGCAAGTTGGCGAACTGGCCGGGATCATCGACATAGCGGTGCAGATATTTGGCGACATCGCGCTCGTCGAAGACGCTCTTCTCGCGCGCGATCGCCTCCAGCACGATCTCCGGCCGGCGCTCTATCCGGCGCGCATTCTCGCGCCGCGTTTCCTCGTGCAATGCGAGCCGTTCAAGCCTGGCCGCGCGCCCTTCAGCCTCCGCTTGCCGCTGAATGTTTTTGCTGGCAACACCGATATGCGAAGTCGGTTCAAGGTCGATGCCACGCTCGGCATAGGAGCGGCCATCGACGCGAATGTCATGGCCGTTCAATTCCAGATGCTTGTTCTGCGCGGCGTACCAGGCCTCGCGCATAGCGAGGAAGTCCGCCTTGTCACCGGCCCAGAGCTTGTAAACGATCTGGCCGGATTTCGACCTGACCGGCCGTCCGTCCTCTGCGATGACAAGCACCTTCTTGCCGCCGAAACCGTCTTCCGTCAGCGGGCGCAATGTCGTCATCAGATGCACATGCGGATTGCCCGGCGCGTCATGGTAAACCCAGTCCGCAACCAGCCCTCGCGTGCTCACATGTTCCGCGACGAACTCGCACATCATTGCGATATTCTGCTCGGCGGTCAGCTCGCGCGGCAGCGCCAGTATGAACTCCTTGGCGAGCTGAGCGTCCTTGCGGGTCTCGAACGCCTCCACCTTATTCCAGAAGGCTTCGGACGCGCCGGCAACCGAGCGATCGGCAATAAGCGCCCTTGCCCAGTCCGGCGCATCGCCCGGCAACACAAACTCTTCATGGACCATTCCGGGCTTGCGCGAGAAGTCTGCCACCCTGCCCTCGCGCTCGTTCTCCATGCGGGCGCAATGGCGATACGCAGCCGCCGCAACAGCACTGCGGCCTTCGCCGCGGCTGATCAATTGGGGTGTGAAGTGCGTGATCGCCACAGGGCAGGTGCTCTCTCGATCCGAACGCGAATGCTGTTCGGTCGAGCGCGGCCCATCCAGGGCCGGACGCGGGAACGTTGCTAGCAACGTATTACTGCGCCCTTGGACCGTTCTTCCGAACGGCGGGATTCTTCCCGCAATGCATAGGCTTCGCCTACCTGTGGTTTTTCGCAGGGTGCGCTGCGCGCACGTCAAATGCGATTCTCCGCATCGCAATGACCATCTACGAAACCGGAGAACCCCGCCGATGAGACGACCCTCTTCCCGTATCCGCGAGGAAATCGAACGCCTACAGGAGCAGCTGAAGCTTGCCGAAACCAAGGAGGCCGAACGCATCGGCCGGCTCGCGCTGAAGGCCGGATTAGGCGAAGTGAACGCATCCGACACAGAGCTGGTCACAGGCTTCGAAGAGATGGCAAAGCGATTTCAAGCGGGGACGAAACAGAAGACCTCCGGGCCGGCTGCTCGCTCTCAAACGGGCGCTCCTGATGCATGAGCGCCGCTACCGGGCGTCACAAACGGAAGCCCGGAAGAAGGATGCGCGCGAGAAGATCCAGCTCGGCGGTCTCGTCGTGAAGGCGGGACTTCGCAGTGCGGATCGCGCCGTCATTCTCGGCGCCCTCATCGATGCGGCTGCGCGGCTCAGCGACGCAACCGAGCGCGCTCGATTGGCCGCAATCGGAAAGGCGATATTCGATAATGACAGCGAAGAAACTGATGCTGCTGACCGCACCGGCGATGATGATGTTGGGAGCCGTTCTGGGGCTCCAGGGGATTGAGTCCTGGCTCGCCGCTTTCGGCACTTCGCCGGAAAGCTACCAGACCCTCGGGCGCGGCGGCCTTGTCGTCCCCTACGCCGCCGCGGCCGCGATCGGCGTCATTTTCCTCTTTGCCGCCAAGGGCTCACTTGCCATTCAGTCGGCCGGCCTCGGCGTCCTGATCGGCGGGGTTGCCGCCGCCGCGTTCGCCGCCATTTCGGAGACGCTACGCCTGTCCGATTTCGCCAGCCAGGTGCCGCAAGGAACGCTGTTTTCCTTACTTGACCTTTACACTATCGGCGGCGCGGCGACGGCCTTCGTCGCCGGCATGTTCGGATTGCGGGTTGCGCTGCGCGGCAATGCCGTCT
The DNA here is from genome assembly GCF_014843375.1 of Aminobacter sp. SR38. Lineage (NCBI taxonomy): Bacteria > Pseudomonadati > Pseudomonadota > Alphaproteobacteria > Hyphomicrobiales > Phyllobacteriaceae > Aminobacter > Aminobacter sp. SR38. Next base: position 11,721 of record NZ_CP062114.1, on the reverse strand, counting down.
TTGGCGCGACGGGTCCGAAACGGCTCTCCGGCCGTCGCGCCATCCATGGCGATAGCCATTGGATGGACAGCGCCACAATCGCAGGACTCTTTCCCGAAAGCGGTGGCATCGTCATCGGTGAGCGCTATCGCGTCGACGAGGATTCCGTCGCCGGCGTCAACTTCGATCCGCGCCGCAAGGAGACGTGGGGCAAGGGCGGAAAATCACCGCTCGTCTGCTTCGACTGCGGATTTGGCTCGACGCACGGCATCGTCTTTGCTGGTTCCGGCGGTTACAAGACCACCTCCGTGGTCGTGCCGACGGCGCTCAAGTTCAAGGGCTCGATGATCATCCTCGATCCCTCGACCGAGATTGCGCCGATGGTCGCCGCCCATCGCGAAGCGCATGGTCAGGACGTGCTCATTCTCGATCCGAAACGACCCGACATCGGGTTCAACGTGCTCGACTGGATCGGCCGCTTCGGCAATGCGCCGGAGGAAGACATTGCCTCCGTGGCGGCGTGGCTGATGTCGGAAAAACCACGCGTCACCTCCGGCGCCGACGATTTCTTCCGCGTCTCGGCCGAACAGCTCATCACCGGCGTCATCGCCGACGTGATGCTGTCCGATCCGGACGATACCAAGCGCGAACGATCGCTGCGCATCGTCCGCGCGCGACTGGCCGAGCCGGAAGAAACGCTCAAGGAAAAGCTCGCCGATCTTTATCAAAGCTCGACCTCCCGGTTCGTCAAAGAGGTCATCGCCCCCTTCATCAACATGACGCCGCAAACCTTCTCCGGCGTCTATGCGACCGCCGCCAAGGAGACGCACTGGCTCTCCTACGACAGCTACGCGGCCATCGTGTCGGGCAACACTTTCAGGACGGACGACATCGCCAATGGGCGCACGACGGTGTTCATCAATGTCGATCTGTCTACCTTGGAAAATCACCCCGGTATGGCTCGCGTCGTCATCGGAGCGTTCCTCAAGGCGATCTACAATCGCAATGGCGATCTCGAAGAGCGCGCCCTGTTCCTGCTCGATGAGGCCGCCCGCCTCGGCTACATGCGCATCGTCGAAACCGCCCGCGACGCCGGCCGCAAATATGGCATCACACTCCTGATGCTGTTCCAGTCGCTCGGGCAGATGCGGGAGGCCTTTGGTGGGCGCGACGCGACCAGCAAATGGTTCGAGTCCGCTTCCTGGGTGTCGTTCTCGGCGATCAATGATCCGGAAACGGCGAAGTACATTTCCGAGCGCTGCGGGATGACCACGGTAGAGGTGAACCACGTCAGCCGCACCTCGCGCGACATGGGTTCGTCCCGCACCCGCTCCCAACAGCTCTCGCAACGCCCGCTGATCCTGCCGCATGAAGTCACCCAGATGCGCGCCGATGAGCAGATCATCCTCACCGGCGGTAATCCGCCGCTACGTTGCGGTCGCGCCATCTACTTCCGCCGTCCGGAAATGGCGGCGCTCGTCGGCAAGAGCAATTTCCAACCGAAGACGGGAGCAGCTGGATCCTGAAACGGCAGCCGTCCCGCCCCCGTTTACCACAAGCTCGGGGGCTTCTCTTCGGCGCAATGTGGGAAGCGCGTTCAGCCCCCTCGCCTGCTCCGCTTCGCTTCGCCCCGCCTTGGGCGGGGTGGAAAACAGGGACGGCACGGGACTCTGTGCCTTGGCCGCATGACGGGCGGCTGTTCACGCAACTATTCTCGCTGACGAAGGGGGATCATCATTCAAGCATCACGACAAAAACCGACGTGGCTGGGTCCCGGCAAGGACTCGGATTTCGGCATTCGGACAGTTGCTGACCTTTGTCGAACGGCCAGCAACGTGACCCATGATCCAATGCCACTCATCCGGGGGCTCGAAACCAGGCGTTGGGCACAAGTGGCGCTCCTGCCCAGGCTAAAACCCACTGTGGCGCCTTCAAATGCGGGCGACAACTACCACCGCCGATTTCCTTTGCAATTCTATCTGTCGTTTGCTATCGCTAGATATCAGATTGTGAGGATGTATGACGGATACTGACGGTTGGCTCTCTCTTGAAGAGACCGCGATCTACTTAGGAATGGGCAAGACCGCGCTGTATGCGATGGCGCGCGAGAACCGCATCCCGGCGCGGAAGATCGGCAAGAAATGGATCTTCGAAAAGAGCGGGCTCGACCAGTGGGTACGCACCGCCCGCCCCCTGCAGTCGTTCTTCCTGGACGCTGAATTCGTCATCGACGGGAACGACCACCTCCGCGACCCACAGCGCGAAGGCTATCTGCGCACTTATGAATTCTTCCGGGCGGGAAAGAATAAGGCGATCCTCCAGGTTCCGGTCGGATGCGGCAAGACCGGCCTGGCTTCTCTCCTGCCGTTTGGACTCTCCGAGGGCAGGGTCATTGTTATCGCGCCCAACCTCACCATCAAGGACGGGCTTTACGAAGCGATGGACATCACAAACCGGCAGAAATGCTTCTGGCGGAAAGCGGGTGTGCTCAGCGCTGACCAGATGTTGTCTGGTCCGTTGGCATGTACGCTGGATAGCGGCAACATCTCGATAGCAACAAAGTCCCATATCGTCATCACGAACGTCCATCAGCTCGCGACCAACGTCGATAAGTGGCTGACCCAGTTTCCCGATGACTTTTTCGACATGATCATAGTTGATGAGGCGCACCACAGCGCGGCCGCTAGCTGGCAGAAAGTCATCGAGCGTTTTCCAAACGCCAAGGTCATCCTGCTTACGGCGACCCCATTCCGGGGCGATCGCCAGGAACTCGATGGCGAATTGGTGTTCCGGTATCCATTCCGCAACGCCACCCTGAAAGGCTATATCAAGCGCCTCAAGGCAAGTTACGTCGCTCCGTCGACCATTGAGCTCGGATTTTCCGACGCCGGCGGGCGAACGTACACCTTGGACGAGGTGCTGAAGCTCAAGGAGGAAGAATGGTTCAGCCGCGGCGTGGCGCTTGCTAGGCTGTGCAACAAGCACATCGTCGATAGCAGTTTGCAGAAGCTCGATGAGCTTAGACAAAGCGGGACGCAGCACCAGCTCATCGCAGTCGCGTGCTCCATCAATCATGCGCGGGAAATCCGTTCGCTGTATCAGGAGCGCGGCTTCAACGCCGACGTTATCCATAGCAAGCAGACGGAGGATGAGCAGGCGGCCATTCTTGCGGCACTGCGCAACGGCTCACTCGATTGTATCATCCAGGTGCAGATGCTTGGCGAGGGGTTCGACCATCCCAAATTGAGCGTTGCAGCGATCTTCCGCCCGTTCCGGTCATTGGCGCCCTACATCCAGTTTGTCGGGCGCATAATGCGGGTCGTTGTGCAGAACGATCCGGGTCATCCAGACAATGTCGGCCATATCGTCACCCATCTGGGCATGAACCTCGACGCACGCCTGAAGGAATTCAAGGAGTTCGAGAACGACGACCAGGCGTTCTGGGACAAGGTCATTGGCGGCGACGAACCGGAGGTACCGCAAGGGGTGCTCGACGGTAGCGCGCGGCTTCGTGCGGGCGACCAGGTCGTCGTCCACGGTGAGGTCGTCGATTCCTTGTGGGAAGAAGATTTCACGTCGGTCGAGGACACGCAGATCGTCGCGGACCTACGGGAACGTTTGAAGCTCCTCGGCCTCGACGACAGCAAGGCTGAGGAAATGGTTCGGCTCGCGCAGCAGTCTCCAATGCGAAAGAGGTCGGCCACGGCACCTTTCATGGTCCAGCCACAGCGTGAGTGGGAAGAGGCCAGGAAGCGCATGCAGGAGCAGGCTAAACGCCTCGCAAACGTGTTGCTGAATCATGTTGAGCTTAAACAGACCGGCAATGAGATGGTCTACAAATACAAATCCTTGAAGCTCACCGGCAGGAACAACTACATCTGTGCGCTGATGATGGTGAACAAGGAAATGCAAAAACGCCTGGGCAAAGAGAGGCAGCAGGCGACAACAGAAGAATTCCGTTCTGTCCTCGATAACCTGGACGACCTGCTGCAAGTGCTTGTCAGGCGCGTTCGCAAAGCGAAGGCGGAGTATGACAAAATCGAATCCTAGAGGGCCAACGCCTTCGCTGATTGGAGGCACGAACGGCCGCCCCAAGCGGACTCCCGTCAAACGCCTCAGCAAATGCTATCGCTGCCACGACGACCTCGTCATGGGAACAACCTGCATCGAGATTCCAAAGCTTGGGCAGGCCTATTCGACTGAACGGCGTGTGTGCGATGCGTGCTTCCAACTCATTCTGCGCAAGACAGACGATGACCTTGCCGAGATCAGGAAACTCTCATCCGTAGACGCTTCGGGCTAAATGGAGTCAACCGTTGCCGCGGTATTCCCGCCGACGCCGGTCATACTGACACGCTGCGTATGATCAATCGTGTGAAGCAGGCACAGGCCGGCAGATTCTAAGCGCCGACCAAAGGGGGCGGATATCAGTCGGAACCTGAAGGTCAACACCGAACCGGTCAAAGGTCAGCTTCTGGGCCATTAAACCGCCGAGCTCGTACGCTAAATTTTAGCACCAGCGTGACGCTGCACGGCCGCTCGGGGTGGCGTGCGGTCATTGAACCCCGTCGTCCTCTTCCTCGCCCACGCCGATTCAAGACTTGCGGAAGGCGTGTGCCGTTCAATCTGCAATGAGCGCGCGGAAATCGGATTCAGACATGGCCCGAATAGGAATGCCTTGGCCCGCCAATTCCTCGGCCCTTCTCCACTTGCCGGAACGTTCCCCACGCGCGAAACGATCATCACCCACGACGACCAACGTCGTTTTCTTGGTAACGCTATTTTCCACCTCGCAGCCTGCATAGGCGGCCAAATTGGCCTGTTCTTCCTGCCGCAAATCGAAGCCCCCTGTGAGGACGACAACCTCGCCATACAGCGGTCCATCAATGTTGCCGTCCCGACGTAGGTCGGTTTTTGCGCTTGAATTGCCTAAGATTGGTCTTCGGACCCGTTCTGCCCATCCGGCTACATCTAGTGAGCACTCTAGGCTCGCTCGAATGACAATTTCCGCCACAGCCCGCGCATCTTCGCCAGCGTCATGGTGCAGAAATTCAATGCCTAGATCGGCCGCGACATTCTTCAATCCGTACCCCGTCTTCCCGTACTTTTCCGGCCATGCTCGTCGCACGACTTGCGCACTATCAAGCCAAGTAGTCTCTGCGAAGCTGTGCCCGCACGCGTCGCAAGCGCGACCGACCGCGAAACGGTCATAGGGTGTATGACTAAAGACCGCCCCACACATCAGATGCGCAATCGATCGAGCGATCTCAGAAAACGGCGGAGCTCGATCAATGTCCTCTTCGGTGATCGACAAATTGGCTTGTTGCCACCACCCGAACCGATGATGTGTATTTACGGTCTGCGTAAAAGTCTCGACGATGCGCCCTTCGCGAACAATCACGAAGCCCATTTGGCAGATACTTTCTGGAAAGCTGCTATCCGCTGTTTCTACGTCTAGTGCGACAAAATCTAACCCCACCATCATCTTCGTCCTCCCGCCCTCTGGTGAGGTTTAGCTTAGAGTCCGGCGTCATGGAACGGAATTCCGGTAATCCTCCGCTGTCTTGGTCCGCAAACGGTCGACTTCAGCTGCAGCGCAAAGGTTGGGTTGTGGAGAAACGGCGCATGGCGCTGCCTGCTCGTTCAGATCGAGAAAACGTACGACAGATGTCCCCCACAAGGGGAGGTCCAAAGAGGGCTGAACGACCGCGCTCGGCGGGCCGGCCGGCACAGCTGAATGCCACGTTCCAGACGGCATGGGATTATCGGGTGGGGCCGTGCCTATCGAGAGACCGTAATTGTGCCCTGGTGCACTCCTGAGCCTGGGCTCGGTCGAGCGCCTTCAGTACGCCTGTCGCTTCCTCGAGCCGTTTCTCGTCGACGCCGTGCCTGGTGGCAAGTGGACCGAGATTCTTGCCCGAGCGCAATGCGGCCAGATCATCGCCGAAACGGCGCTCGAATGCGCTCGTGGTCTGCCGCAGCTCGACCTTGAGCTCGGGCGACAGCGCATCACCCCTATCAATCGCGCTCAGGAGCTCGCCGCTTGGCCGCCGGACCTCCACGCTGGCCCGCCGCACCTCATCATGACGCTGCTGCTGCATCGTCTGCCGGATTCCGTACACGATCTTGAGGTAACTCTCGGCGATCCCGCGAAGCGTGCGCTTTGCAGCGATCGCTTGCCGGTGTGCCTCCCGCTCCTGCCGGCTCGCAAGAATAGCGTCCCTTCCGGCAAGCGGCCCGAAACGCTCCGGAGCATCCCGCAACTCCGAAATCACCTGCCGATTGCCGATCTCGCCCTCAAGAGCGGCATTCCGGATAATTTCCACCACCGGCCCGTGGTCGGCAAATACCGCCTTTGCCGTGGTGATAAGGCGTTTCATAGCCTCGGTGGCGCTTTCGGAAGCGGCAATCCGTTCTTGCAGCTCGGCCTTGAGAACTTCCGGGGCAAGGGTACGGCCGGGAAGCAGTACAGCCCGCTCCGACTGTCCAATGTCAGTGCGGCTTTGGTTCCCCATGCGCGCCTGGCTCTGCTCGCGCGCATGTTCGCGTTGGCGCGCGTCGGTCAGGATGCGTGTCAGATAATGAGTTTCGCCATGGGTGCCGACCACCAGCGCATGGCGGACATATTCAGCATTGGTACGGATCAACTCACGGTCGAGCGCGAACCCCTTGGCCGCCGCAAACTGGTGCATGAAGGTCATGGTCGTGCGCGTATTGCCTTCCCGGAACGGATGGACCTTCCAGAGGTCGACAACCATGCCTGCAAATGAGGCCATGTCCTCCGGCCGCGACAGGTCCATGAGACCCGACCAGTCGCGGGCATTGAGTTGCTTCAGGCAGTGTTCGGCCTGGAGACGCGCCAGATGGAACGGCGCGTACTCGACACTGCCGCCGCCCAGTTTCTCCTCGGCCTTGACCATATCGATGCGGCGGATTTCGCCGGCGAACGGATACACCGGCGCGAAGACGCGCCGGTGTATTTCCAGCAGGTGCGCGAGGTCGAATTCGCCCTTGACCGGATTGTCGTAGAGACCCTTCAACGTCTTCAGGGTCTCCCGACGCTCCTTGCTGTCGAGTTTGGCCTGATCCCTGATGTTGAAATGATTGATGAGGACTGTTGTGCCCGGGTAAAGATAGGGGTCACTCATCAAGCGGCACGGGCACGCCTCGCTTCGACATAGGCTTCGCCCAGCTGATCGCAATCCGCTTCGCTCAACCGCCCGGCCTCTTCACACAGGACGAGGAACTGTTCGAACAGGTTCGGCTCATCTCGCGACACGGCCATTGCCGAAAGCGCGGCCTTGTGGCCGTCGGTCAGCATCGCTGCGACGATGGGCTCAAGCGGCTTCGGGTCGAGGGTCTTGATGACCTGTTTGGCAAGCCGCAACGCGTGTGCTCGATCCGCGACAACGGGGCTTTCCATTAGCGTTGCGGTCATGTTTCAGGCTCCTGTAACTTGCTCTTTTGTATAGCCGAAATTCGGCTCGAAAGCCAGTCTCGGCAGTCCTTTCGCCGCTAAGGCTGGCCATTCCATTTGACCGTGGCGTCAAGCAGAAGGCCCCGCTCCGGGGCGGCGAGGGCGTGCAGTGGCGCCGGTCACAGCACCTCTCCGTCGATGCCGAGGGCCTTCAGACGGGCATGGTCCTCGAGCGGCACGACCTCGTAGTCGTCGGACATGAAGCCGTATTCGCCGTTCCAGACGTCGCCGAGTTCGGCCCATGTTCCGTCCGGCCAGACGGCGATGTCCTGAGGATGAAGGGCCTTCGCTTCGGCGCGGTTGGTAGTCGTCATGTATGGTTCCTTTCGGTTGTGGCTGCTCGTCGGTGGAAGGCTGAAGGCCCCGCCTTGCGGCGGAGCCCTCTGGCGGGAGCCTCAGTCCCGGTTCGGTCGGGACCAGATCAGCTGAAGGCCTTCCTCGCTTTCCACCTCAACCAGGGTGGCATAGATCGGAGCGGGGAAGCTCGGATCGTCCAGCTTGACCGAAAGGTAGTCGCGGCCCTCGTTGGAGGTCTTCTGCCAGGCGGCGCCCAGTTCGACGTTGGCTGCCGCGAAGATGCGAAAGTGCGGACCTTTGTCGGAAGGGTTCTCGACGCGGACCAGCTTGGCCTTGACGTTGAGGTTGAGGGTCTTGATGACGCCGTTGAAGCCGGTGCCGGTGGAGGTGAAGGTGCCGATGGTAGCCATTTGTCTCATTCCTTTGATTTCTCGGGCCGCGACCGCCGCGACCTCGATGGCGGTCGACAGACCGGAGGCGATCGACCGGCACCCAACGGGCCGGAACGTCAGTGGAGGGCGGCAGGATGAGACTTTCTTGATCCGCGCGGAATGGCGGCGAAGCCGTCAGGGGAAGAAAGTCGAGACCAGCCGTTGCGGGGATGAGAGCGAGACCGAGCGCAGCGAGATCGGCCTTCGGTCAGACCAGCCACATCGAGGACGCAGTTGGGCGTGCCCGTAGCAGAAACAACCGGAATGAAGACGGACGTCCCTACATCGGCATCACCTTGCGGATCCCCGCGCGGCGAGAGGTGCCATCCCCATCCCGACCTCCCGTCATTGACCGGCCAGCGGCAGAGTTCCCGCACGGCAACGGTCGGGCCCTGGCATCAGGCCGCCTCCGCAATCCTGGCCGCCGGCTGAAGATCGTGCAGGTAGGTCGCTGCGCGTTGAGCGTGCGCGGCGGCCGAGAAAATGAAGCGCTTCTCGTTGGAGAGCACCTCGAGCCAGGACGCGAGGTAACTGGCGTGGTCAGGCCGCGGCTCGAGCTCCGGTACGATGCCGAGATCGGCGCAGAGGAAAACCGCCCCCAGTTCGGCGATCAGCTCCTCGCGACTGCGTTCGCTACGATCCTTGTGGTAGCGGCTGAGATCGCGGTTGACCCGGTGGGCCGGAGCTGTCCAGTGGATGGTCTCGTGCGCCCTGACGGCAACGAAGGATTCCGCGTCGCGGAAGCTCTCGAAGACTGGGAGCTGGATGTGGTCGGACGAGGGCGCGTAGAATGCCTTGGCGCCGCCATAGACGACCCTGGCGCCGGTCGCGTCAAAAAACGCATCAGCGTGGGCGATGCGCGTGACGGGATCGGTCACCGGCGGCGGCGCACCGTAATAGTGGTCCGGCAATCCCTCGATCTGGTCGACGTTGAAGACCGAATAGGCCTTAAGGAACGGGATACCGCGCTCGACCTCATCGCCGCGCTCGTCGGTTTCGGTCTTGGTGAATTGGCTGGCATAGACGACGGTCGAGCCGCTCTCGCCCTTGCGGACATGCCCGCCAAGCTCGATCGCTTGCTTGAACGTCATCCAGATGGGCGAAGCGAAGCCGCGTGCGACCGCCTCCGACCAGAGCAGGATGATGTTGATGCCCTGGTAGGGCGTTCCATTATGCCGCAGCGGTCGCGTGATGCGGCCGGCGGTGTTGGCTTCGCTCCAGGGTCTTACCCATGGGCGGACGCCTTTCTCGAGATCCGCGACGATGCGGTCGGTGATCTTCGCGTAGATGTCGACGCGGGGTTTGCTGTCTTTCCTGTTCATCATTCGAACCTCCATTCGAGGCCGCGCCGATCGCGGCCGTCACGAGGTCCGCCCGCGAGAGGACCGCAGGTCCGCGAACCCGGAGGATGAATCGGAAGAATGAGAGAGGTCGCAGCCGGGCCGGAACGGCAGTGGAGGACGGCTTCGCCGTTTCGCGGAACGAGGACCGGAGCAGGACCACCAATCGTGACGGCCGCGATTGCGCCGGCCGCGCCATGCGTCTTCCTGCTTCCCTCCGTCTCCCGGTCCCGCGCAAGCCGGACGCGGGTAAGGCCGCCCTATACCTGCTGAAGTTCCCGCCACCTATCACGGGAATAAATCGATCCCTTCCCAGTGATTCAAACCTGTCATTGGACGACGGATTCCGGCTGCGCGATTCTGCTCAGCATGATCGCGCAGCCATACCATCTCTATGTCGAACGCACAGACCCGGACCGGAGGATGGCGCGGTTCTACGCGCTGTCGATCGAGGAGACCCTGTTCGGCCAGACCCGCCTCGTTCGCCGGTGGGGCCGGATCGGAACACGAGGCCGAACGGTCCAGCATTCGTTCGACAACGAGCTAGATGCGGTCAGCCTATTCCTCGACCTGTTGCGAGCTAAGAGGATGCGAGGCTATCAGCCGAGGCGGGATTCTGTCGAACGGGCCCACACTTCCGGCCGCCATGCCTCGATAAGTCCCTCAACCTCGAGACGATACTCCTCGGGATAGATGGCGTTCGAACGGCGGGCGATCCCAAGGGTGGGAGCCCCCGAGGATGGGCGGAGCCGAAGCTCCGCCCGCGGCCCCTATCCGAGAGCGGCCATCTGCAGGTCGGCGGCCTGCCGGCTGACGGCCTGGCCGGGATTTTCGGCCTGACGCTCGTAGGGCTTCCAGCTCTCGCCGACGATGTGCTCGTAGGCTGCGACCACGCCCTCGGCGGCCATGCGCAGAGCGTGGGCCTGGATACCCATGTCGGCGGCGAACTCACGCTTGCGCTGGGCGGCGCTGTCGAACCCGACCGGGCCGTCGCGATCCTCATCGCGCATGTCGTTGGCGAGCCGGGCGGTCGCGTCCTTGGCCTCGGTGACAGCCTTGGAATAGAACTGCCCCGCCCCGTAGGCAGACCCGACATGGGAACCGACGATCCGCTGGAGATGGATCTGCATGGCCTTCTCGGAAAGGCCGTCGGAGAGGGTGTCGGCGCTTTCGATCAGGGTGCGCTCGTGGAAGTCCCGGATACCGTCGCTGTCGAGGACAGCGAGCCCGAAGCTCTCGGAGATGAGTGCGGCCTGGTTGGCATCCGGGCAGCACAGGCGCACCATTTCGAGGGTGGTGCCCTTGCGGAGTTGGACGACGCGAGCCTTGGTCTTGGTGGAGCGGGTTGAACTGGACATGAAGCAATCCTTTCTAGCGATGCCCTTCGGGCGATCCGGCCCCGTGCCGGTCTTCCCTGCGGGTGCGGTCAAAGAGAACCGGCGGAAACTGGACGCTTCAGGGTCCGGGGCCTGCCAGGCGAGCAAGGTTGGCTTGCGGACAAGCGGGGCTAACAGCCCTGCGCGGAACGCGGGCCAGCCTTGTCGAGACCGGCGGGCTCCGGCCGCATCGCGGCGCAAAGCGGCCTTGAAGGGGTCAGCCGCCGGTTCAGACCGCAGCAAACCCGCCGGGAAGACCGGCACGGGGTCGTTTCCATGAATTGGCTCGCGCGAGGAAGTGCGACAGATCAATCCGCTTCGCCGGCATCACGGCCGGACAGTCGCCGCAGGCCCTACCCGGATATTGCCCCGTTACCCGCACAGCCCGCCACACGGTTTCGGACAGGGCTGCCCTCCTGATCGCAGGTCGGGGCTCACGAAACCGCGCATGGAGACGCGCTGCGAAGGATCAGGCCGCGGAGGACCGCCATATCCAGCTCCGGATCGACCTCCGAGAACCCGTGCCGGCGACGGAAGGCGGCGATCGCCGCATCCTGGCGGGCGAGCTTGCGCGACAGACCATCGACCTCGCGGTGACGGGAAAAGTTCAGCTCCGATAGCGTGGCCCGGTAGAGCTGCTCGTCGGCATGGCTCCATGTCGACCTGGACTTCCGGTAATCGCGTGATCTGGCGCGGAAGGTGGTCATCAGGCGCTCCGCGCGCGCCGCAATCTGCCGCTCGATCAGCCCGAGATGGGCATGCGTCTCCCGGCGGGCAGCTTCCATGCGCGCCATTATGGCGATGTGCTCTGCAATCGTCAT
>NZ_CP062113.1:0-560213 GCF_014843375.1 Aminobacter sp. SR38 | reverse complement strand
ACGCCATTAGTGCAAAAAAATTGCATCAATGCAGCATTTAAATCCGTTTGCCTTTCGGAGTGACGGAGCGCAGCTTTTCCGTGTCGAGATCGATCTCGCTGCCAAGACGGGACACGAAGATGATGTCTGACCAAAAAGGCGCTCCTCCCGAAACGCGCGAATACGCGTCGCCCCCTTGTTTCATGCACGAACTGGAACCGGGCTTCCGGACTGATACGGATCCCATGGACGCGTGGCCTGATGTCGCGCGATGGCGCAAGGCGGAGCGGGCGCGCCTGATTGACGAGCGACTGCTTGCCGATCCCGAGGAACGCAAGGCTCGCTCCGAGCGCATCGCTGCCGAACTCGACCTGGCAATCGGCAAGGTCAGCGGCCGGATCGTCAGTGTCTATTGGCCTTTCCGCGGCGAGCCGGATCTTCGCAACTGGGCTGTCCGGGTGATCGGGCGCGGCGGCAGGATCGCCTTGCCTGTCGTCATCAAGAAGGCTTGGCCGCTGGAGTTCCGTGCCTGGTCGCCGGGCGATCCGCTCGAACGCGGTGTCTGGAACATCCTGGTTCCCGCCAATGGTCCGGCGATCCTGCCCGATGTCGTCATCGCGCCGGTCGTGGGGTTCGACGGGGCAAACTACCGGCTGGGCTATGGCGGCGGCTTTTTCGATCGCACCCTTGCCGCGATGCCCAAGCGACCGCTCGTTGTCGGCGTCGGCTACGCAGGCAGCCGGATCGCCACGATCTATCCGCAGCCGCACGACATTCCGATGGACATCATCGTCACCGACGAATGAGTGATGGGACGAATGAGTGATGGCTAATAAGTCGCAGTATGCCACCCTTGTCGTCAGGGGCTCTGCTGCTAGGCTTTGACAATGCGATGCCGGATGTCCGGACAGTCAGTGCGACACGGATCGCAACTGGGAGGAGGTCGCCTGTCGTGAATGAAACTGTACAGCCAAAGGGGCGTTCGCTCTATCTCGAGCTGGGAGGCGAAGAGGCCGTACGCCGGCTGGTCGAAATCTTCTACGACATCGTCGAGCAGGACGAGGCTGCAGCCGAGCTGCATCTGTTGCATCGCAGGGGGCATGGCGTCGCGCATTCGCGTGAGGAACAGTTCAACTATCTCTCAGGCTTTTTCGGCGGTCCGAGCTATTACGTTCAGAAGCACGGGCATTCGCGGCTGAAGGAAATCCACGCGCATGTGGCGATCGGTCCGGAACTGCGCGATCTCTGGCTGACATGCATGCGCCAGGCGGTGGCGAAGGCCGGCCTGTCCGAGCACCTGCAGGCATTGGTGATGCGCCACTTCACCTTTGCCGCCGAGATGACAAGAAACAGGGACTGAGCCAGCCTATCTGGCCCCCCGGCCGCGTCGGCGGCCGGGGTCCGGCACTTCGGCCTCAGTGGTAGGGCTGCATCGAACCCGGTGCAGGCTCGCCGCGCATGTTGACGACCGGCTCGCCTTGCGAGGCCGGGGCTGCCAGGCCAGTGGCGACCACCGACACCTTGAACTGACCCTGGAGCGAATTGTCGAAGATCGCGCCGACGATGATGTCGGCTTCATCACCGACTTCCTCGCGGATGCGGGTGGCGGCTTCGTCGACCTCGAACAGCGTCATGTCCATGCCGCCCGAGATCGAGATCAGCACGCCCCTGGCGCCCTTGATCGAATTTTCGTCGATGAGCGGGTTGGCGATCGACGCTTCGGCCGCCTTGCTGGCGCGGTTTTCGCCGCTGCCGACGCCCGTGCCCATCATGGCGCGGCCCATGTCGCGCATCACCGTCTTCACGTCGGCGAAGTCGAGATTGATCAGGCCTTCCTTGACGATCAAGTTGGTGATGCAGCTGACGCCGGAGTAGAGCACTTTGTCGGCGATGCCGAACGCATCCTCGAAGGTCGTCTTGGCGTTGGCGATGCGGAACAGGTTCTGGTTCGGAATGACGATGACCGTGTCGGCGGCCTGGCGCAAAAGCTCGATGCCCTGTTCGGCCATCTGCATGCGCCGCTTGCCTTCGAAGGTGAACGGCTTGGTCACGATGGCAACGGTGAGGATGCCTGCCGCGCGTGCTGCCCGTGCGATCACAGGTGCGGCGCCCGTTCCGGTGCCGCCGCCCATGCCGGCGGTCACGAAGCACATATGCGTGCCGGAGAGCTGATCCATGATTTCATGGATCGATTCCTCGGCTGCCGCCTGACCGACCTCCGGCATGGAGCCGGCACCGAGACCCTCGGTCACCATCGCGCCGAGCTGAACCAGCTTCGAGGCCTTCGACATGGTCAGCGCCTGAGCATCGGTGTTTGCGACGATGAACTCTGTGCCCTCGAGACCTTCGGCAATCATGTTGTTGACGGCGTTGCCGCCACCGCCGCCGACACCGATAACGGTCAGCTTCGGCCTCATTTCCGAGATCTCAGGTTTCTTGGAAGTGTTCATGGTTCCGTTTCCTGCGCAGCGCCCCTGCCCGAATCGGACCGGCTCAGGGAATCAGATTGATCGGGAGGCTGCAAGGAATAGCCTGTCGATTGCGGTTCTTAACCGGCAGATCAGGGCTTTTGCACGTGTAAGTGAGGGAGGCGGGCGCTCGATCTGGCGTCCGACCGCTGCTGGCGCGGCCGGACAGCTTGAGCGTCGTGGTCAGAATGCCTTGAGCCGAGCTGTAGCGCCGGAGTTGGTATGCCCACCCGCTTCCGGGTTGGAGTGGAGGACAGCTATCTTCCGCCCAGCCTGTCTGGCAGCCCTTGGTGCAGCATTTTCGACCGGTCCAGGTCGCTTTCGTAGCCTGGTTGTCGGAACCGCTCATTTATCAAAAACGCTAGCGTGGGCAGGCGTCACAATGGCTGCTCATGCGACTGCAGGAATGACCTTCGCTCCAGCGCGCGAACCTCAAGTTGGCGGAGGCGCGTCTGCAGCCTGTTGGCACCGACAGAGGAATACTGGTGCGAGCCGATGCGTTGTCGCGGCTCGTCTCAGATCCAATGCCAGCCATCTGCCATCTGTCACCAATGAGCCATCTCGCGAGCATGCCATGGTAATATCAATCGATACCCCTCCAAATTGGCGCGATATCGCGCGGGTTGCCTCAGGTGAGATGCTGGCTCTTGCCCCAGCCGCCTGGGAACGCGTTGCACATGCCAATCGTATCGTGAAGCGTATCGTTGAGAACGGCGTGCGTGCTTACGGTGTGAACACTGGGGTCGGCGCGCTTTCGAACACGGTGGTCGAACCAGCTTTGCAGGAAAGACTGTCGCGCAACATTATCCTCAGCCATGCTTGCGGGGTAGGCGAACCAGTTCCAGAGCACAGCGTCCGGGCCATTATCGCATCGCAGGTGGCCAACTTTGCACATGGTCACTCTGGCGTGCGCCCTGAGATCGTTCTGCACTTGTTGCGCTTCCTGGAACGTGACTGCATTCCGGAAGTTCCGTCACGAGGGTCAGCGGGATATCTCACGCACAACGCCCACATTGCGCTGGTTCTGATCGGTGAGGGCAGGGCGCAAGTGGCCGGGCGCCGAATGAATGGCCGTGATGCGCTGGCCGCCATTGGAGTTGAGCCATTGGTGCTTGGCGCCAAGGAAGGTCTGAGCCTGGTAAATGGCACCGCCTGCGCAACTGGGCTCCTGTGTGTAGCGCTGGCGCGCGTCGAACGGCTGTTACGCTGGGCTGATGCTGCGGCGGCCCTGACGCTTGAAGCCGCGGGTGGTCAGATGGAGGCCTTTGACGAGCGAGTGCTTGCTATGCGGCCGTCACCCGGCATTGAGGCAGTAGGCGTAACGCTGCGTGCTTTGCTCGAAGGCAGCGGCCTGATAAGCGCGGCACGCGGGCGCCGGACGCAGGACGCACTCAGCCTTCGTGCCGTGCCTCATGTGCACGGTGCAGCGCTTGAAGTGACGGAGCGTTCGGCGCAACTTGTCGATCGCGAGCTCGCCTCAGTCACCGACAATCCGGCGGTATCGGGTACGCTGGAAAACCCGCTGGTCTTTTCGGAGGCTCATGCCGTTGCGCCGGCGCTGGGTCAGGCGGCCGACAGCCTGACGATCGCGCTGGCTCAGGTGGCGGGGATGAGCGAACGGCGGATTGATCGTCTGGTCAATCCTCTCGTCAACAACCTGCCGGCGTTTCTCGCCAGCGAAGGCGGCTGCAATTCCGGCTTCATGATCGCGCAGTACACTGCCGCCTCGTTGAGCAATGTAAACCGCCGCCTCGCAGCCCCAGCTGCAACCGACGGCGGCGTTACCTCAGGGTTGCAGGAAGATTTCCTCGCCCATCCGACCGTTGCCGCCAACAAGCTGCTGGCGGTCATCGACAACGCCGAATATATCCTGGCAATTGAATTGATGGCGGCAGCCCAAGCGCATGACTTCCTGGCTGGCGACGAAACGCGCGCGCCTGGAACGGATGCGATCTATCGCTCGGTTCGTGAACGTGTCGCGCATTATGCCGACGATCGCCCACTGTCGTGGGACATTGAAACGGTTCGATCTTTCATACGAGAGACGGATATGCCTTAGCGAACCCACGACTGAGGGACGACCACGCTTGGTCGCGGTCGACTCCTAATCCGATCGACGAGCCAACCCTTGGAGTGATCGCAAGGCCGGCCAACAACTTGCCTGGTTAGCGTCTCGACAAGTCGCGCAGACGGCCTGTCTTCTCGCGGCCGCCCACATGAGTGGGCAGCCGGAGCCAGCCTAAACAATTGGTTTCAGAATGATCCCATGCGAATTCGGCGTCGTCCACCGGGGCGCGATTGAGCCACAGGGATCTGCGGATCGAACAGTTGGGGGTTCAGTCAACCAGACCCACGCATTGATGGTGGCCTTGGGCATACATTATGCCTATATATGGACAACGATGATGGAACCTGTTGCACCATGACAGTCAACGTCTGGTCGCCTGCGATCTCGAAGGCCGACGGGCCGCTGTATCTGGCGATTGCCGACGCCTTGTCGGTCGACATCGCGTCTGGCCGCTTGCCCGGCGGCTTTCGGCTGCCGCCGCAGCGGACACTTGCCGACCAGCTTGGCATCGATTTCACCACGGTGAGCCGTGCCTATGCCGAGGCGCGCAAGCGCGGGCTGGTCGAAGGTCGGGTCGGGCAGGGCACCTATGTCAGGATGCGTCGTCCGTCCAACTCGCCGTCGACGGTGACCGGTATCGTCGACATGAGCATGAACCTGCCGCCGCGGTTCGACGATCCGGAGCTCGCAGCAAAGATGTGGGACGGCATCGCCGAACTGCAGGCCGGCGACGGGCTCGGCCTGTTGATGCGCTACCAGGAAGCCGGCGGCACGCTGCGCGACCGCGCCGCGGGCGCCATGTGGCTGGCACCGCGTCTGGGCGATATCGGCCCTGGTCGGTTGATGGTCTGTCCGGGCGCGCAAGGGGCGTTGCTGGCGCTGCTGGGGGCGTTGGCAGCACCGGGCGAAACCATCTGCGCCGAGGCTCTGACCTATCCCGGCCTGCTTGCCGTTGCCGAGCATCTGCGCATCGGCGTCATCGGCGTGGCGATGGATGAGGAAGGGCTGATTCCCGAAGCGTTCGAAGATGTGTGCCGCAAGCGCGCGCCGAAGCTGCTTTACTGCACGCCGACGCTGCACAATCCGACAACAACGACGCTGTCGCAGGTACGGCGCGAGCAGATCGTGGCGATCGCGCGCCAGCACAATGTGCTGATCGTTGAGGACGACGCTTATGGCGCCTTGCGGGTCAATCCGGTGGCTACTTTCGCGGCCCTCGCATCCGAAATCACTTATCACATTGCCGGCCTGGCCAAGTGCCTGGCGCCGGCGCTGCGCGTGGCTTATGTGGTGGTGCCGCAGGAGCGCACGGTCGCCCATCTAGCCGGCGCCATCCGCGCCACCGCCGGCATGGCCTCGCCGCTGACGGCCTCGCTTGCCACGCGCTGGATCGAGACTGGGGTTGCACAATCCGTGCTGGCGGCAATTCGAAGCGAAGCCAGGCAGCGGCAAGCGATCGCGTCGCAACTGCTGCCGTCCAGCCTTGTGCAGGCAAATGCCGAATGCTTCCACGTCTGGCTGAAGCTTCCATCTGGCTGGAGCCGGAGCGACTTTGCCGCGCGCCTGCGCTCGGCCGGCATCGGCGTCGTCACCAGCGATGCGTTCTCGGTTTCGGGGCCTGCACCCGAGGCAGTGCGCCTCGGTTTGGGTGCAGCGCCCAATCAGGCGTCGCTTGCCGCAAGCCTTGGGACAGTCGCTGACCTGCTCGTGCAGCAGTCGGCGATGTCGTTGATGGTCGTCTAGGGGATGGCGCTCGGCAGTGGGCCGGCGAAACGCTCGATCCGGTTCATGCCAAGGA
The DNA here is from genome assembly GCF_014843375.1 of Aminobacter sp. SR38. Classification (NCBI taxonomy): domain Bacteria; kingdom Pseudomonadati; phylum Pseudomonadota; class Alphaproteobacteria; order Hyphomicrobiales; family Phyllobacteriaceae; genus Aminobacter; species Aminobacter sp. SR38. The sequence continues at coordinate 553,900 of NZ_CP062113.1, read as the reverse complement.
TTTGATGCAGCGGGGTCTCGTCACTCACCCGGCGAAACATGCCGGGCGACATCCAGCGCGCAAAGCCGTCGACATTGGGCGCGCCGCGACCTGAACGAACATCGTCGATCCATAAGGTGCGTGTTTCGAGCGAGATACGGGTCAGGCCGGTCGAATTCGGCACGCCGGCATGGGCATGAGCGCTGGAAAACGCGATGATCTGACCCGGTGCGATGACCACCGGCGTAGCGTCTGCGACCTCAAGCTCCTCGATCAGATGAGGTATCGCCGCGTCGGCGTCGACAGCGTTGCGACCACCAGCCTTCGACCGCTCCAGCAGCGCGGCAAGGTCGAAGTCGGCGCTGGTGTTCGCGACCGGACGATCCCAGAGCGAGGGGTAGATCGCGAAGGTGCGCCCTTCATCGATGTCGTAGACCGGCGCCCACCAATTGGTCTGGGCATAGAGGTTGGAACCCCAGGTGTCGCGGTGGAAGGCAATGGTCGCGGTGGTGCGGGCACGCGGCACGACGCTCCCCGGATCCTGGTGCGGCTGGAACCTGAGATAGAGGGTATCTCGTGCGAGCCCTTCCGCCTCCAGGCCGCAGGCCTCGAAGACATCGCGCCACAGCCGCCTGACCTCCGGCGACCGGGCGAAATCGCGCTGGCGCTGGGCGAAGCTCTCCGTCTGCTCGTGATGCGACAGGTGGCGATGTATTTCCTCCGGTGCGAAGGGCGCGAACGCATCCTCCAGGAAGGTTTGGGTGAAGCTGACGAGGTCGGCCATCGGCACAAGTGCGCCGAAGCGAAGAATGTCGCCGGCATAGATCCGGTCATGAAGCAGGCGCGGGCCGGGCGCCTCGGAGACGTCGCTGTACATCAGATCGTTCCGCAATTCACACGGTAAGGCCGGCGATATTCATCAGCAGGCGGAAGAGGTAGGCCACGGCACCGAGCCCCAGAACGCTGACTGTCCAGATGAGGATCAGCCAGCCGATCCGCTTCGGCCACGATACCGGTGCCTGCGAGGGGGCGGCCATCAGTGATAGCCCTCGCCGGCTTTCACCTTGCCGCGGAACACGTAATAAGACCATGCGGTGTAGCCGAGGATGAAGGGGATGATGAACAGGGCGCCGACCAGTGCAAAGCCCATGCTCTGCGGCGGCGAGGCGGCCTCGCGGATGGTGATGTCAGGTGGGATGATGTTCGGCCACAGGCTGATGCCGAGGCCGCTATAGCCAAGGAACAGCACGAACAGCGCCAGGATGAACGGCCCGGCATGTGGTGCGCCCTGCAGGCTGCGCAGAATTAGCCAGGTGGCGACAAGGACCAGGATCGGCACCGGCGAGAAGAAGACGATGTTCGGGAAGCTGAACCAGCGTTCGGCAATGTCGGGATGGGCGAACGGCGTCCACAGGCTGACGATGCCGATGACGGCCAGCAAGGCAAGCGTTATCGGGCGCGCCAGTGCGACCATGCGGTCATACAGAACGCCTTCGGTCTTGATGATCAGCCATGTGCTGCCCAACAGTGCATAAGCGACAATCAGCCCGAAGCCGGTGAACAGGCTGAAAGGCGTGACCCAGTCGAGCGCGCCGCCGACATAGGCGTTGTTTTCGACCTTGAAGCCGTCGAGGAAGGCACCGAGCGACACGCCCTGGAAGAAGGTGGCGACATAGGAGCCGCCGGCAAAGGCCTTGTCCCAGAATGCCCGGTGATGCTGGTCGGCCTTGAAGCGGAACTCGAAGGCGACCCCGCGCCAGATCAGCCCGAGCAGCATCAGCACCAGCGGCAGATAGAGCGCGCTGAGGATGACGGCATAGGCAAGCGGGAAGGCCGCCATCAGGGCGGCCCCCCCGAGCACCAGCCAGGTCTCGTTGCCGTCCCAGACCGGGGCGACCGTGTTGACCATTGTGTCGCGCTGCTCGCGGTCGCGAACGAAAGGGAACAGGATGCCGATGCCGAGATCGAACCCGTCCATGATGACATACATCATCAGGCCAAAGGCGATGATGACGGCCCAGACAACTGGAAGATCGATGCCCATCGGTTCAGCCTTTCCTGTCGGCGTGGGTCGGCGCGAACATGTCGATCTGTTCGTGGGCGGCAGATAGCGGCCGCGCCGGCCGGCCGCTCAGATCGTCGTCGCCCGGATCATGCTCGTCGACTTCGGGGCCCTTGCCGACCAGCTTGAGCATGTAGCTCGTGCCGATGCCGAAGACGATGAAGTAGACCACGACGAAGACAATGAGGGTGGTGCTCATCGCCAGCACCGAATGGTTCGACACGGCGTCCTTGGTGCGCATCACGCCATAGACGATCCATGGCTGGCGGCCGATCTCGGTGGTGTACCAGCCGGCAAGGATGGCGATCACACCGGCCGGGCCCATCAAGGTGGCGAAGCGCAGGAACAGCCTCTTTTCATAGAGTTGCTGGCGCCAGCGCAGCCATAGCCCCCAGGCACCGAGCAGCAACATCAGCATGCCGAGACCGACCATGATCCGGAAGCTCCAGAATACGACGGTCGAGTTCGGACGGTCCTCCTTGTCGTATTCCTTGAGGCCAGGGAACTGGCCGTTCCAGCTGTGGGTCAGGATCAGGCTGCCGAGATTCGGAACCTTGATCGCGTAGAGCGTCTCTTCTTTCTCCATGTCGGGCCAGCCGAACAGGGTCAGCGGCACGGCTTCGCCGGGTTTGTTCTCCCAATGGCCTTCGAGTGCTGCGATCTTGGCGGGCTGGTGTTTCAGCGTGTTGAGGCCGTGCAGGTCGCCGATCAGAATCTGCACCGGCGCCGAAACCAGCACCATCCACATCGCCATCGACATCATGGTGCGGGTGTGGCGGTTGTCGTTGCCGCGCAGCAGATGCCAGGCGCCCGACGCACCAACAAAAAGGGCGGTCGCCAGGTAGGCGGCGACGGTCATGTGCGCCAGGCGGTAGGGGAATGACGGGTTGAAGATGATCTCGAACCAGTTAACCGGGATGACGACGCCGTTGACGATTTCGAAGCCTTGGGGGGTCTGCATCCAGCTGTTGGAGGCGAGAATCCACGTTGCCGAAATCAGCGTCCCGACCGCAACCATGATGGTGGAGAAGAAGTGCAAACCAGGGCCGACCCGGTTCCAGCCGAACAGCATGACGCCCAGGAAGCCGGCCTCGAGGAAGAAGGCGGTGAGCACTTCGTAGGCGAGCAGCGGCCCGGTCACCGAGCCGGCGAAGGCGGAGAAGTAACTCCAGTTGGTGCCGAACTGGTAGGCCATGACGAGGCCGGAGACGACGCCCATTGCGAAGTTGACGGCGAAGATCTTCGACCAGAAATGGTAGAGATCGCGGTAGACGGTATCGCGCTTCCATAACCACAAGCCTTCCAGCACCGCGAGGTAACTTGCGAGCCCGATGGTGATGGCGGGGAAGATGATGTGGAAGGAGATGGTAAAGCCGAACTGTATGCGGGCCAGTTCGAGTGCGGTTAGGCCGAACATCAAGGACCTCTCTTGCATGTACAATCGGCTTGAGCGCGATTGCTGGTCGAAGCGTAATACTCGTCGATTGTCGTCAGGTATTGCTCACACCTTGCAATAGACCCCCATCTTGATCTGCGCAGCGCGGAAAGTCGACGCACCCCGGGGGACATTTTGCCCCATGTGGCGGACCCGCGCAGGCGTCTTACGGCGCGCTGATTCTCCATACAATAGGTCCATACATTCATCAATTGTCAGGAATGTATGTGAATTATATGTATATTGCACCTTGCCGGCAAGGCTGAAGCGCCTTATGTGTCGGGGCGTAGGGGCGCGCTGTGGCGTTGCCCGCATGTTTGCGACCCGCAAGAAGGAGACGCGCATGTCTCGGTCCAGATATACGGCAGAGGGGTTTACCCCCACCGACAACCCGATGAAGACGGGTATCAAGGGGCTCTGCCCCCGCTGCCAGATGGGGCACCTGTTCCAGGGCTTCCTGAAGCTTGCGCCGCGTTGCGAGGTTTGCGGGCTCGACTATTCCTTCGCCGATCCGGCCGATGGCCCCGCCTTCTTCGCCATGACCATTGCCGCGGTGCCGGCGCTCGCCTTCGGCGCATGGTTCCAGACGGCATTCGGCCTGCCGCTATGGGTGCATCTGTTCATCACCTTGCCGCTGACCGTGCTGAGCTGCATGGCACTGTTGCGGCCGCTCAAGGGCTGGCTGGTGTGTTCGCAGTTCTTCCACAAAGCCGAGGAAGGCTCGATCGATTTCGATTGGCACGCCAAGGCCAAGGGCCAGCAGCAGAATGGCCAGACGCCGGCCGCCTGATCAGGCGGAGTATTCGGCGCAGCCCTGCCGCTGTGGCGACCAACAGCAAAAAAGCCATGGGCAGGGGCGGCCCATGGCTTTGCGGCAACATCAAGCTGCCTTTGGCGGTGGGGAGGTGTCGTTCAGCGCAGGACGCTGGTGACCTTGTCTCCTTCATCGTTGAGCCCGATCGAAACCTTCTCGCCGATCTGGATATTAGGAAGGCCGACGTCGCGCGGCACGGTGAAGCTGTGGCCGTTGTCGAGGGTAATGACGCGAGATGCCGGGCTGAACTTCATGACCACGCCGTTGTTCGACGACGCGAGCGCTGCGCCCGACATCAAGGCGAGGGATGCGGCAGCCAGGATGATCTTCTTCATTTGGTAGTTCCTTTCTTGGGAGGTGACGCCAACATCGGCGACGTCCCATTTCTAGCGGCGTCCCGTTTCGAGCTGTTTTCAGAACACGGCGATAAGTGTTTCGTTTGTTTCAGTCGCCGCCGGTAAGCGAAACAAAACGCTGCTTGCCGGTTGGAAAGGGCAGGCGTGTTCTGCTTGAACAGCGATCGTGTGGGGACGACGACGGCCTGTGACCAGACACCGGCGCGCGACGATCGGGCTTGGCGAGGGCTGATGGGGGCAGGCGACTGTCGGAATGACGGCAGCCAGGGCGCGAGGGGCAGTCTCGCTCTGTCGAGCCAACGGCAACGCGATCGAAAGGGGAGGGCGAAAGCGGCGAGGTTTGACCGTGCTTCGTGGCGCTGGATGCGCTCCCGCAGTTCGGACGGGAAAACGCAAACGCACCGACCGGCAAGCGCCGGCCGGTCAGATCGAACGGGAGAGTGCCGTCGTTGAAAGCCGCGACTTGCGGGCCGTGCGCACTCCGTCGGCGGCGCGCAGATGCGCTGCGATCATCGGATTGACGATGTGGGGGGCGGTCAGCAGCGCCATATGTCCGGCATCGGGAACGATGGCAAGCCTGGCGCCTGGAACAGCCTCGGCGACCATTTCGGTGACGCGCAAACTCAAGACAGGGCTGTCCAGCGCCATCACCGCAAGCGTCGGGCAACCGAGCGCGCGACAGCGGTTCGCCGGCCAGGTTGCGGCAAGTGCGGCTGCGAGATCACGGCCCGCTTGCTCGGCATGGCGCACGAGCTCTTGCCGGAGGTTTTCGCTGGTCCGGCGCCAGGCCCCTGCGCCATGCCAGAAGTCGATATAGGCGCGCATGCCGGCTGACGGGCCGGAGGCACGTGCTGTTGTCGCCAGTTTCTCGGCCATGCCGGCAAGCTCGGCGAACAAGGCCAGATCCGACGGAGCCCCGGCGCGCAGCAGATGGAACAATGCGGGCTCGATCAGCGTCAGGCTTTTGACCAGTTGCGGCCGTAACAGCGCTATTTCCAACGCCACTGCCGCACCATGCCCATGTCCGACAAGGTGCATCGGCTCCGCCATCGCGCCAATGACGACGCCGGCAACATCGGGGATGTTGCCGGCCGTCCGATCGCTGCCGTATCGAGACAGATCAGGCGCGATCAGCCGGTGGCGGCCGCGCAGGTATTCCGCGGTGCCTTGCCACAGCCTGCCTGTATTCGCCGAGCCGTGCAGCGCGAGTACGGTGTTGCTGAGTATAGGCTGGCAGATTGGGCCCGGGTCGGACTGCCAGCTAGCGCTATTCCACATCGTGTTCATGGCCGCGCTTCCGGTCACCGGATGGATCGCTGACAAGCGACTGGATTTCAGAGCGAGCCACGCCGATATCCTTGAGCAGGTAGTCGTCAAGTTCCCCAAGGTTCCACACCGCGCGGCGATGGGCGCGATGCAGCCAGAATGCCCGATGGGCGGCCGCGATCCGCGAAACCAGCGACGAAACGAGGCCGGCGGCGGGGGATCGGATGGTCAGGGTAGTCATGTCCTGGAACTCCTTTGAGCTGTGCCAAGTCGGCGATACGGATCTAGACCTCTCCTGTTTCGGGCATGTTCCCGGCATCGGGAGAAGTGTTTCGTTTGTTTCAGTGGCGATGTTTAGTCGATCTGCGGGTTGCCGCAGGGCGCATGACGGCTGCCCGGGCGAGCAGGGACGTCAACCGCCATCGAAGCTGCTGACGAAAGCCCGATCGAGCCGTGTCCGTTGTCGCCCGTTGCTGACAGTGGCAGGCCGCTGAACAGGCGGCGCGACGTGAGCCGCCCTGGTGTCGCGCCCAGCGACACGCGTGAATAGACGTCGGTTCGCTGCTTCTTCACGATCCGCGGGGACGTTGCGTTAGCAGGGTCGTGCAGTGACGACATCATCCCGGCGGGTGGGAATTGAAAGGTGGAAGCGATGTCGAAAGCATGCGCCATGCCGAAGGTCGGCAGAACAGCGCAAAAGGCTAGAATGGTCGATCGCATCTCATGTCTCCTTGGGGACGTTCGCGTTCTCGACCTTGCCGGGCGCCTCGCCTGCGGATGGGCCGCCTATCAACATCCCGTGGTTTTTTGATAGACTGGATGCTTCCGCATGCCGGAGCCGACCCAACGAAGTCGACATGGCGGAAGTTAGCTCAGGCCTGTTTCGACGCTTTTTCTGATCTGGGGGAAAAGGTTTCGTTTGTTCGCGCGATTGCGCGAAAATGGCTCTCAGGCCGAAATAATTGAAACAAAGTGAGTGAGTTTCGACCTCATATCGAAACAGAAGGCTTGTAATCATCCGCCGCGCTCACGCCGCCGTGATGTGGCCGCGCTCAGGATTGAGGAGACGATCATGCGAGCTGGCGATCCGGCGGTGAATGTTCGGACGGGCTACGCGCTTTTCGACAGCGACGACATGCTTGTCGACGCCAATACCGAGATTTTCGGCGGCATTGTCCAGCCGCGCGGTGAGCAGCCGCCGATGGATGTCCTCGCAGCGGTCGCCCGGGTGCTTCGTCAGTTTGCCAGCTTCGACGGTCTTGTTGTGGAACAGACCGATGACTTCGTTCGGCGCGCCGCGTTGCGCTGGCGGCAGCCGAACGTGCCGCCGATCGAGGCGCAAACCGTCGACGGCGGCTGGAAACTGCTGACGAGCCACCCCCGCCTTGGCACCGGCATCGCGCTGATCAGCACCGACATTACCGAAATGAAGCTGGCCCAGATCGCACATCTCAACAGCGCCGAGATCTTCCGTTGTATCACCGACAGCCATCCGCTGCCGGTCTGGGTCGTCGACGAAGAAAGCAAACAGATCCTTTATGAGAGCCTCGACGGGTCGCACCTGCTTGGCCGCAAATGGCAGCCGCAACAGCAACAGCGCCTCACCGACCATTTTGTGAACCCGGACGAATTCGATCAGGCCTGTCGCCATGTCCACGGCAACGACATCTTGCGCGATTGCGAGATTGAGATGCAGCGTGAAGATGGCTCAAATGTCTGGTGCTCGACGAACTGGCGGCGGAGCGTCTTTCGTTCGCGCCCGTCGCTGGTCATCGGCGTGCTCGACATCACCGAGCGCAAGAAAGCCGAAGCAGCGGAACGCGAGGCGACATCGCTGATGCAACGGGTGCTGGACGCTTGCCCGTCGCCGACACGCATGTCGACGATCGAAGGCGAGACGCTCTATGCCAATCCCGCCAGCCGGGAACTCTACGGCGATCGCCCTCACATCGCTGACTATTATGTCAACCCGGCCGACCGGGAAATTCTGGTCAGCACCCTGCTGGACAAGGGCAGCATCGACGACTTCCGTGTGCGGCAATACTGTTCCGACAACACCATTTTCTGGGGCTCGCTTTCGGCGCGGCTGATCGACTTCCAGGGCAAGAAGGTGATCGTTTCCAACGCCACGAACATCAACGCCATGATCATGGCGCAGCAACAGACGCGCCAGGCAAACAACCGCCTGACCGACGCGATCGAGTCGCTGGCCGAAGGGTTCGCGCTTTATGACAAGGACGATTGCCTTGTCTTGGCCAACAGCCAGTATCGGAAGATGCATGCCATATGCGCCGACGTGCTGGTCCCCGGGGTGAACTGGTTCGACTTCCTGCGGGTGACTGCTGAACGCAGCCAGTTCCGTGTTCCCGGCGACAAGATCGACGAGTGGTTGGCCGAGCGGGCGAGGGATCGGCGCGAGTACCGCCAGCAGGAATTCCAGCATGCAGACGGCGGCTGGTTTTTCGTTTCGAACAGCCCGACACGGGAGGGCGGCTTCGTCGTCACCCGCCTCGACATAACCGAGCGCAAGCGAGCTGAACTGGCGGCCAAGGAAGCAGACGACCTCGTGCGCAGGGTCCTCGAGGCCAGCCCCGTCAGCATCCAGATGACGCGCGCCCACGACGGCAAGCAGCTCTACAGCAGCCCGGCGACGACGAGGTTGCTGGGCGATGTCGTTGGCGCGCTCGACCACTTCGCCAGTCAGGCGCATCGCGACGAATATATCGAACGCCTGCTGCGTGATGGCGCTGTCGATGAATTCGAAACACAGCTCAAGCGCAGCGACGGCCAGACATTCTGGTGCTCGATCTCGTCGCGACTGATCGATTTCCATGGCGAGCAGGTCATCGTCTCCCATACGCACGACCTGAGCGACCGCATCGAGCTGCAGAAGCAGGTCGAGCACCAGCGCGAGAAGCTGCACCAGAACGAGAAGCTGTCGGCTCTCGGCGGGTTACTGGCCGGTGTTGCCCATGAGCTGAACAATCCGCTGTCGGTGGTGCTCGGCATGTCGCTGACGCTGAAGGAAACATCGGTCGACGCTAAGACGGTCGAGCGAGCCGACAAGATCAGCAAGGCAGCGGAACGCTGCGCCCGTATCGTCAAGACCTTCCTGGCAATGGCCAGGCAGCAGCCGACGCGCGCCACGAATGTGTCGATAGACGAGGTTGTTTCGGCAGCTCTCGAAGTGGTCAACTATTCGATCCGGTCTTCCGACATCCAGCTCATGTTCGATCTTGAGCCGGATCTGCCGGCGATCTGGGGTGACCCCGATCAGCTCAGCCAGGTGCTGATCAACCTGCTGGTCAATGCCGAGCACGCGCTCCACCATTGGGAGGGGTCAAGGAAGATACTCGTTGCCACGGGACGGCATCCGGAATGCGGCAACATCACCATTAGTGTCACCGATACTGGCCCCGGGATTGCGGAAGAAATCCTGCCGCGCATCTTCGAGCCGTTCTTCACCACCAAGGAGGTGGGCGCCGGCACGGGCATCGGCCTGTCCTTCTGCCATCGCATTATCCAGGCCCATCAGGGAACGATCGAGGTCGAGACCATGCCTGGCGGCGGCTCGACCTTTGTCGTCTCGCTGCCGGCTTCCGACCGGTTCGTCGAAACGTCAGGACCTTCAGACGACGAGCCGGAGAACTCGGCAGGGCTTTCATGCCTGGTGGTGGACGACGAGCGGGAGGTTGCCGACCTGATCGCCGAGGTCCTGATGCGCGACGGCTTCACTGTCGTCGTTGCGCGCTCGGGCGAAGAGGCTCTGACACAGCTCAGGAAGCGGACGTTTGCCGTCATCCTGAGCGACCTGAAGATGCCGAGCATGGATGGCCGGCGGCTCTACAACTACATCGCCGACTACCACCCGGCCGAAGTCGACAGGCTCGCCTTCCTGACCGGCGACACGATCAGCCCCGACGCGCAGGTGTTCCTGCGCGCCACCAAGCGGCCCTATCTGGAAAAGCCGGTGAAGCCGATCGAACTGCGCCGGTTTGTTTCAGGCCTGGTCGTCAGGCAGGTGTGAGGGATGTCGTTTGATTTGCCGCCCTCGCCGAAGCGAGGTAGTTTTCCAGTCGAGGTGAGGACCCGGTGACTGCCATTTCGCAGATCGTCGTTTGCGATGACGAGCCCGATGTCCGCGACATGGTCGCGGAATATCTGGAACGCCACGGCTATGCCGTGACGACAGCCGATGCCGGGCCGGCCTTGCGCCAGATCGTCGAGAGCCAGCCCGTCGATGTCGTGATCCTCGATATCCGCATGCCCGGCGAAGACGGCCTCTCGCTGGCGCGCTACCTGCGCGAGCATTCCGAGGTGGCGATCATCATGCTGACGGGCTCGGCCGAGATCATCGACCGGGTCGTCGGTCTCGAGATCGGTGCCGACGATTATATCGGCAAGCCGGTCGACCTGCGCGAACTGCTGGCGCGGGTGAAGGCCGTGCTGCGCAGGACAACGGGCAGGGATCGTGTTGCAGAAAATGCGCTTGGGCCCCAGAGCGCCCAATTCGGCAGCTGTCGATTGGACCTTGAGCAGCGCAAGCTGTTCGACGCCGACGGCCTTGATATCGCGATCACCCCGATGGAATTCCGGCTGCTCAAAGTGTTCGCCGAGAACAGGGGGCGGATACTCAACCGTGACCAGTTGCTCGAACTTGCGCATGACCGCGGCTGGGATCCGTTCGACCGCAGCATCGACATCCGAATTTCGCGGCTGCGCAAGAAAATCGAGACTGACCCAACAAAGCCCGAGGTGATCAAGACCATTCGCGGGGTCGGCTATCTCTACGCCTGATCAGGCAACAGGCCTTGCGTTTGCACCGGTGTGCTCGCCTCAGGCAGCGAGACTTGCTTGGCGTATCCATCAAAATGCCGTACTGGGAGGCGTCTTGGGCAATTCAGCCCCAGAGATCACGGACCGCGCCACCGCCTGATGCACCAGACCAAGGCATATAGATCGCTTGCGACCGGCCTTTTGCCGGCCATGCTGCTGTGCTTGGCGGTGATGCTTGGCGGGTCGCTGGTCGACAGCCTGCCTCAGGCATCGTGTGCCACAGAGCCCGCTTCGGGTCAGATGGACGCACGCGGACGGCATGGCGGCCCCGCCATTCCCGAACGATCGTTCGTCGTCGTCGATTGGCGTAGCGTCAAGGCGATGCCGCAGCACGATGACGGCAAGTCGGCAATCATCCCTTCCAGGATGGACATGCTTGCGATGGCCATTGCCCGTCCGCAGGCCGATCTCGTCTTGCAGACGGATGTCTTGCCCTCTGGGCCGACCTATGGCGCTCGCGCGCCGCCAGCAATCTCCTGACCATTTGTGAATGGTGCGGCCCGACGCCGCGCCGCTGAACGAACAGCCGTCGTCCGCGCGTCCCGACGCCGCGGCGACGGCCTTTGCAGGATAGATCATATGCGGACCTCCCGATGGGTGGTGTGGACATACACCATCATCATTCTGGCCGGCATCATTGCCGCGCTTCCCAACGTTCTGACCGCCAAGCAACTGGCGGCATTGCCAAGCTGGTTCCCGAAACAGCAGGTCACGCTCGGCCTCGATCTCCAGGGCGGCTCGCACCTGGTGCTTGAAGTCGATGCGGCGGCCCTGAAGACAGACCGCCTGCGCTCGCTGCTCGACGATGTGCGCGGCGCCCTGCGCAAGGAGCGCATCAACGCATCTTCGGCGCGACTTGCCGGTGATGCCATTGTCGTCAACGTCGCCGACGATGCGCAGCGCGCAAAGGCGCTGGCAACGCTGCAGGCACTGGCTGTTCCCGTCAGTGGCGGCCTCGGCCTTGGCGGCGGCACGCCGGACATCGAGGTCACCACTGCCGACGAGCAGATCAAGGTCGTGCTGACCGAGGCTGGCCAGCGCGACAAGCTCGACGCAGCCCTTCAGCAGAGCCTCGAGATCGTGCGCCAGCGTGTCGACCAGGTCGGCGTTGCCGAGCCGACGATCCAGCGGGTCGGCAGCGACCGCATGCTCGTCCAGCTACCCGGCCTGCAGGATCCGACCCGTTTGCGTGAGCTGCTTGGCAGCACCGCCAAGATGACGTTCCACATGGTGGCCAATGTCGCCAATGGCGAACCGTTGCCGCGTGGCGTCACCATGCTGCCCGACGCCAAGTCCGGCGCACAATATCCCGTCGAGGACCGTGTCGCGCTCGATGGCGCACGCCTCACCGATGCGCGCGCCGGCTTTGACCAGCGCACTCAGGAACCGCTCGTTTCGTTCCGCTTCGACAGCGTCGGCGCGCGCCAGTTCGCCGAGATCACCGCCGCCAATGTCGGCAAGCCATTCGCCATCGTGCTCGACGGCAAGGTGCTGTCGGCGCCAAACATCCGCGAACCGATCACCGGCGGTTCCGGCCAGATCAGCGGCAGCTTCAGCGTTGAAGAGACCGTGACGCTGTCGGCGCTGCTGCGCGCCGGCGCGCTGCCGGCACCGCTGACCGTCATCGAAGAGCGCACCGTCGGTCCCGACCTGGGCGGCGACGTCATCAAGATGGGCATCTACACCGGCATCGCCGGCTTCGTGGCCGTCGTGCTGTTCATGGTGGCGCTCTATGGCACCTGGGGCATGATCGCAAATTTCGCGCTCTTGCTGCACCTGATCCTGACCTTCGGTGTGTTGACGCTGATCGGCGGCACGCTGACTCTGCCTGGCATTGCAGGCATCATTCTCGGCATCGGCTTCGGCGTCGACGCCAACATCCTGATCAATGAACGCATCAGGGAGGAATCGAAGAAGGGGCTCAGCGCCTTCGCCGCCTTGGACAACGGCTTCAAGCGCGCGTACTCGACGATTGTCGACGCCAATGTGACGTCGCTGATCGCCACCGGCCTGCTGTTCATGTTCGGCTCCGGTCCGGTGCGTGGCTTCGCCATCACCATGTTCCTCGGCACCTGCCTGTCGATGTTCACCGCCGTTTCGGTGACCCGTATCCTGATGGCGGCAGTCGTTCGCCGCAGGCGCCTGAAGACCATCACCATCGAACCGCTGGTCCGCTTCTTCCCGGAAAAGACCTCGATCTCGTTCATGAAGGCGCGTTATCTCGGTATCGGCATGTCGATCTTCCTGTCGCTGGCCTCGATCGGCCTGTTCTTCAAGCCGGGTCTCAATTACGGCATCGACTTTAAGGGCGGCATCCAGGTCGAGATCGCGACGTCGACGCCGGCCGACCTGGCGCAACTGCGCAGCACGCTGGGCGGCTTGAACATCGGCGAGGTGGCGCTGCAGCAGATCGGCAGCGACGGCAACGTGCTGATCCGTGTCCAGCGCCAGGAGGGCGGCGAGGTGGCGCAGACCGCTGCCGTCGACACCATCAAGTCAGCGGTGCAGAAGCTCGACCCGAGCGTGAAGTTCGAACGCACCGAAGTGGTTGGACCGAAGGTCAGCGGCGAGCTGGCGCAGTCCGGCATCATGGCGGTGGTGCTGGCAGCCCTTGCCATGCTGGTCTACATCTGGTGGCGCTTCGAATGGAACTTTGCCATCGGCGCCATCGCCACGCTGGTGCTGGATACCACCAAGATGGTCGGCTTCTTCGCGCTGTTCGGGCTGGACTTCAACCTGACGGCCATTGCCGCGCTTTTGACCATCATCGGCTATTCGGTGAACGACAAGGTGGTTGTCTATGACCGCATGCGTGAGAACCTGCGCCTGTACAAGAAGATGCCGCTGCGCGAGATCATCGACATGAGCATCAATCAGGTGTTCGCGCGTTGTATTTACACCTCCGTCGCCATCCTGCTGTCGATGCTGCCGATGGCGATCTGGGGCGGCAGCGCGGTCGAGAACTTCGCCGTCCCGATGGTCTTCGGCGTGTTCATCGCAACGACGTCGTCGATCTTCATCGCAGCACCGATCCTGCTCCTGCTCGGTGATTGGTGGCAGCACCGCAGTGCAGGCCGCGAGCCATCGACTGCGGTTGCCGCAACCAAGGCCTAGCTGTCCCTGTCGGAGCCGTCCTTGTGGCGACTCCGACAAAAGCCGACCTCAGGCCGGCCGGAAGCGCGTCACTTAAAGTCGTATGCGGTCAGCACATACAGGCGCTTGCGCCCGTGAGAATAGACTTCACGAGCGACGTCCTGGATTGAGATGCGAGCTGCATCGAAGGCGGCAAGATATCGCGTTTCATTGTCAACCGCCGGCTGGCTGGCTTTGAGCGCCTGAACCTCGACGAAAAACGGAACTTCGAACGTGCCGTCGTATCCAAGGAAACGTATGGCTTTTCTCGCGGCGTCATAACTGCGGCTTCTGTTGGGAAAGGCAAGTGTCATCGGTTGCTCCAATACAATGTCGTCGGGAAGATCAGATTGCCGAAGGGCGCCCAACGAATGGTGAGCCACCAAGGCGCTAGGTCCCAGGCGTAGCTTTGGCTTCCTGCGGATTGGAACCCAAACGTCCATCGCCTGGAAATCGGTTCGCTCTAATCAGGGGCGCCGATCGCGCTCATGTTTTCGGAATTCAGACAGTTGGAAGACAAGGGTGTCCTCCTTTCAGTTGGGGCTAGGGCACGATGGCCGCCCTCAATCAGCCGCGCCCTAAGACGAGCGGCCGACAATCGACCCTGCGCCTTTATTAAGTTCCCGTCTATGCGGATTGTGAAATATTTCGCGCGGCAAACGATTCTGAAATGGCAATGAGCAGAGCCACGTAATACGTGGCGCGTTGCATTTGGATTTGCTTGCGCTGGGCAAAGTCAAGCGCCGAGGGCGTATGGATTGGGGTGCGTCTGGTTAGCTTGCGCGAATGAGCGTCTCAACGACGCATTTGGCTGCATACTGGCTTCATGATTCTTGCCTCCTGTCGGACGCCCGACCTTCCAAACGATGCGCTCGAATTTGCTGATGACGTGCTGCTCGATATCGTGCAGCGGCAGACGATCCGCTATTTCTGGGAGGGTGCCCATCCGGTCAGCGGTCTTGCCCGCGACCGCCAGAAGACCGCTGGCGATGCGCCGAACGATCTCGTGGCGATCGGTGGTTCCGGCTTCGGGATCATGGCCATCATCGTTGCGGTGGAGCGCGGCTGGGTCGATCGCGCTGAAGCCCTTCATCGATTGCATCGGATGCTCGATCTGCTTGAGGGCTCGCCGCGCTACCACGGCATGTTGCCGCATTTCATCAACGGCAGTACGGGCGACACCATTCCGTTCCGACGAAAGGACGATGGCGCTGACATCGTCGAGACGGCGTTTCTATTTCAGGGCCTGATTTGTGCCCGCGAATATCTTGATCAGACTGCGAGCGAGGAGCAGCGTTTTCGCGCTCGGGTGAACACGCTGCTGGCTCAGGCCGAGTGGGACTGGTTTGCGCGGAAAGGCAAGCTCTACTGGCACTGGAGCCCCAGACATGGCTGGGCCATGAACAATCCGATCGAGGGTTGGAACGAGTGCCTACTTGCATTCGTTCTTGCGGCGGGATCGCAGCATCATGCCATTGATCCGGATTGCTACCACGACGGTTTTGCTCGCGCCCCAACCTTTGAAAACGGGCGTAACTACAACGGAATCGTCCTGCCGCTTGGACCTAACTTTGGCGGACCGCTCTTTTTCGCGCACTACTCCTTTTGCGGGCTCGATCCCAACGGTCTCAGTGATCGCTATGCCGACTATTGGCAGCAAAATACTTGCCACGCATTGATCAACCACCAGCATTGCGTGCTCAACCCGCATGGTCACAAAGGCTATGGCGCGGATTGCTGGGGGCTTACCGCGTCTCACGGGCCGACTGCCTACATCGCGCATGCTCCTGACAGGGATGTCGGGGTCATTACGCCGAGTGCGGCCCTGTCCAGTTTTCCTTATGTGCCCGACCAGGCGATGGCCGCCCTACGCGGTTTCCTGACCAAGCCGAGGGATCGCATCTGGGGTCGTTTCGGCTTTGTCGATGCGTTCTGCGAAAACCGCAACTGGTATGCCCGGACCTATCTGGCCATAAACCAGGGCCCCATCGTCGCAATGATCGAAAACCACAGAACCGGGCTCTTGTGGAAGCTGTTCATGGGGGCTCATGAAGTCCGGCTTGGTCTTGCCAGGTTGGGTTTCACCAGAACTGGAGCCAAACAGCAGAAGGACCACCTAGGTGCGGACACCGTTCACGCTTCGCCCTCCCGGCGCAAAGCAGCTGGGTTTGTTGCGACCTAGCCGTTGGCGGCACGTACCTCGATGCGCAACAGGGCGAGCATTTCATCGAGATCGGCCCGGTCGGCGATCGAGATGCGCAGCCATTCCGGCAAGCCGTAGTCTTCGTTCGAGCGGATGATGAAACCTTTCCTGGCCAGCCGCGCCACGGTCTCCTGGGCCCAACCGGTATAGGCGCCGGGCAGGCGGACGAAGGCGAAGTTTGCGGCACTCGACGAAATCTCGAAGCCAAGCTTGCGCAGTTCGCCTTCGAGATAGTCGCGTTCTTCGGCGGTGCGGGTCCGCACGTGCTGGACGAAGTCCTGTTCGCCGACCGCGACAGTAGCCGCCACCTGAGCCAATCCGTTGACGTTGCCGATGCCGCGGACATTGTTCAGCGCCGAAACCACCTCCGGATAGGCATAGGCCCAGCCGGCGCGTGCGGAGGCCAGGCCGTAGGCCTTGGAGAAGGTGCGGGTGACGATGACGTTGGGGTGGTGATCGGCGGTCTCGAAGGTCGCGACCGCCTCGGCCGGGTCGACATATTCGGCATATGCGGCGTCGAGCACCAGGACGACGTGTGACGGCAGTTCGCGCGCCAGCCGCGCCACCTCGTTCATCGGCACCACCGAGCCGGTGGGATTGTTGGGATTGGCGAGGAAGACGACGCGCGTCTTGGGCGTAACGGCGGCCAGCAGCGCATCGACATCGACAGAGAAGTCGGGGCCAAGCGGTGCTTCGACCGCCTTGGCGCCGAGGCGATAGGCAACGATGGCGAACTGCAGGAAAGAATAGGCCGGAAACAGGATCTCGTCGCCGGCGCGTGCATAGACGCGGCCGACGGCATCGAGCAATTCCTCCGAGCCGTTGCCGCAGACGATGCGGGCGGGGTCGAGATTGAACTGCTTGCCGATCGCCGCGCGCATCGTTCCGCAGTTCGGGTCGGCATAACGATAGACGTTGGGAGCTGCCTCCCGAATAGCCTCGACCACGCCGGGCGCCGATCCGAGCCAGCTTTCGTTGAGGCCGAGATTGACGACGCGTGCCGCACCCGTGGTGTCGATTTTCTTGACGACGGTCAGCGTTCGGGCGGACAGGTAAGGGACTGGCAGGGACATTTCGCTTCCTTGAAGTCTAGTCGGAGCCGATCAGGATCTTGGTGTAGAGCGAGCGGAAGCGCTTGCGGTCCGCCGGCGGCTCCTTGAAGTGAGTGGCGTAGTAGCCGATCTGCTGGAAATAGGTGATGCGGGCGCGGATCAGGCTCTCGTCCTGGTCATAGCCCATCGCGGCAAAAGCCCGGACAAGCAGCGCCATACGAAAATCGTCCTGTGCCTGCACCTTGCGGGCGATCACTGCCGAACCGCGCGCCCAGTCGCGGATGGCGAGATCAAGCCGCGGGCTGAACGGGTCCTCCCTGATCCACACGCCGGTTACCGCGTCGAAGAAGGCCGGGCCGTCGATGACCTCCTGGTCGATGAGTGCCTCGAACGGCTTGCAGTTGCGCTGACGCCATTCCTCGAGAAGGCTGTCGAGCAAATCCTTCAGGTTCCTGAAGTGGAAGTAGAAGCTGCCGCGCGTGACCTTCAGCTGTTTCGACAGGTGATCGATCTTGACGTTGGCGATGCCCTTCTTTTCCAGCGCAGCGATGGCAGCGGCAATCCACGCCTCGCGCGACAGCGTTTTCCGTGCTTCGGACCTGGCCGATCGTTCGGGAGACGTCGGGCTGCGCTTCATCTCGTCGTTCCTCAGGGGAGGTTGCCGAAGCGCTCCAGCATCAGCGCGAAGAAACCATCGGCGTCGATGCGGCGCAGCACGTTGCAGTTCTTGCGGCGACCGGTGACGTGCCACCAGTCGACGACGGTCATGCCGATGGTCTCGGGCGACATCAACTCGATTGTGACGTTGCATTGCTTCTGCTCGTAGAGATGCGGTGCGAGCAGGTAGCCGGTGACGCAGGCGTCGTGGATCGGCCGGGCCTCGGTCGGGAATTTGTGCGAGCCGTACTGGCGGTAGAAATCGGCCATATTGGCGGCTTCGATTGCCGAACGGGTGCCGAGCGCACGCAATTGCTGCAGCCATTCCGGCGTCATCTGGGCGGTGTAGGTGCAATCGATGCCGGCCATGGTCACCGGCACGCCGGAATCGAACACGACCGCAGCCGCATGCGGGTCGACCCAGATGTTGAATTCGGCGGCCGGGGTTGCATTGCCGCCCTCGAAGAAGCCGCCGCCCATCAGCACGACTTCGCGGATGCGCGGGATGATGCGCGGCTCCATCACCATCGCCATGCCGAGATTGGTCATGGGTCCAAGCGTGCAGACGGTGATTTCGCCTTCGGGGGCGGCCATCAACGTGTCGACAAGGAAGTTGACGGCATGCTTGTCCTGCAGCGGCTTTTCCGGCTCGGGCAGGACGCAGCCGTCGATGCCGGTCGGGCCATGGACATATTCGGCGGTCTTGAGCGCCTTGACCATCGGGCGCGAGCAGCCGGCATAGACCGGCACGTCGGACCGGCCAGCGAGCTCGGCGATCTGCAGCGCGTTGCGCGAGGTCAGCGCCAGCGGCACGTTGCCGCCGACGGTGGTCAGCGCCAACACCTCGAGCTCGGGCGAGCCCAGCGCGAACAGGATGGCAAAGGCGTCGTCCTGGCCGGGGTCGGTGTCGATGATGATCTTTCGCGGCGACATGGCTCTTCCCCCCGGTTCGATCGCCGGATAGCTTCGGCGGCATTGCATGGATTGGGCGTCAATGCATACAGTACTGTATGTTATTTTCAAGACGGGTTGGCAGACCTCCCGTTGGCACATCGGGGAGAAATGAATGGGGCCTTCAGTCGATCCGGTGCCCGCTGGCGACATCCAGCCGAAGATCGCCGACGTCGTCATCGTCGGTGGCGGCATCATCGGCGTCAGTGCTGCGCTGTTCCTGGCGAGGAAGGGCATTTCGGTCGTCGTCTGCGAGAAGGGCCACGTCGCCGGCGAGCAGTCGAGCCGCAACTGGGGTTGGTGCCGGCGCATGGGCCGCGACCCGCGCGAGCTGCCGCTGATCGTCGAAGCGTTGAAGATGTGGGGCGGCATCGAAGAGCTGGTCGGCGAAGACGTGGGCTTTCGCCGCACGGGCATCCTGTATCTCTGCCAGGACGAAAGCGACGTCGAGCACCATGCCGAATGGGTGAGACGCGCCGGCGACTATGCGCTCGACTCGAAGATGATCGAGGGAAGAGCGCTGGCCGATCTCATGCCCGGCGCGCAAAAGACGTTTAGGGCAGCACTGCACACGCCGAGCGACGGCAGGGCCGAGCCGCAGAAAGCAGCACCCGCGATCGCCCGTGCCGCCCAGCGCGCCGGCGCACGCATCCTTTTGCGCTGCGCGGTGCGCGAGATCGAGACCGAAGCGGGCCGCGTCTCGGGCGTGGTGACCGAGAACGGACCGATCCGGGCGAGCACTGTCGTCGTCGCCGGCGGCGCGTGGTCGAGCCACCTCTGTCGATCGGTCGGCATCCGCTTGCCGCAACTTGCCGTGCGCTCGTCGGTGATGCGTACCGGTCCTGTCGAAGGCGGCCCCGATGGCGCTGCCTGGACGGAAGGTTTTGCCTACCGCAAGCGTCTCGACGGCGGCTACACCATCGCCGACGGCACCATCAGCTATCATCATGTGAACCCCGACAGCTTCCGCTACTTCACCGATTTCCTGCCGATCCTGTCGCGGGAGTGGCGCTCCATCGGCCTGCGCTTCGGCGATTTCCTCGGTGGCCCATTCGGGCTTTCGCCCAGGCTGGAAGGCGAGGGCAGTGTCTATGAGCGGCACCGCACGCTTGATCCCGAACCGGCAGTTGCCCCGCTCGAGGCTGCTCGCGCCAACATGGAGAAGGTCTTCCCGGTGCTGAAAGGCGTACCCACGCTGCAGCGCTGGGCCGGCTTCATCGACGCCACGCCGGATGCCGTGCCGGTGATTTCGCCTGTCAAATCGCTGCCCGGGCTGGTCATCGCCACTGGCTTTTCCGGCCACGGTTTTGGCATTGGCCCGGCCGCCGGGCGACTTACAGCCGATATCGTCACCGGCGACACGCCTTTGGTGGCCCCCACGGCTTTTCGCTACGAGCGCTTCATCGACGGCACCAGGCATCGCCCGACGACAGGGGTGTGATGGGCTCAGCCGCCGGCGAGGATGCGCTGCATCTCTTGCACGGCGGCATTGCGTTGCGGGTCCCGGCCCGCGGCGTAGGGCAGGCTGAAAGCCACCGGAATGTCGGGTGCGACGCCGATCCCCTCCAGCCGCACATCGTCGCCGATGACGGCGTCGGAGACCGCCACTTCGAGCAGGCTGTCGTCGGGCAGCAGATAGGCACGCCCGGCCAGCAACGCGCCGGCGGTGCGGGCGCCGACGAGCGGAATGCCGTTGCTCTTCAACGCATAGGCGAACAGTTCCAGACCGCTTCGCGCGCCTTCGCCGATGATCGCGACAACAGGTTTTTGCCAGCGCATATTGGCAAGTGTCGCCTCGCCCTTGCGCGGGATGAGCCGGAATGTCGGTGTGTCGCCGACAAACAGCTCGGCCGCATCGGAAGGGCCGCCGCCCCAGCGGCCGCGCAGGTCGACGACCATGCCGTCGACGTCCTTGAGGCGACCGTCGGCCATTTCACGGGCAACGATGTCGAGACCATCAGGTGCCGAAAGGGTCCATAGCCTGACATAGCCTATGCGCTTTCCGTTTTGCTCGGAGACGCCGACGCTTGCCTCGATCGCCTGCTCGAATGTCCTGAGCGGACGCAGCCGCTCCACCGCTACCTTGACGGTCGTGGGTTCGGCACCGGCGTTCCGGCGCAGCCTGATCTCGACGGTGCGGCCGACCTTGTCGCTGAATGATGCAATCTCATGATAGGGCGCGCCGTCGACCGAAAGGATCTCGTCGCCAGTCAGGATCCCTGCCCGGGCCGCCGGGGAGCCGTCATAGACGTCGCTGACGAACAGCGACCCTGCCAGCGGTTCGGCGATCATGCCGATGCCGGGATAGCTGACCTGGCCGTCGGGCGGAAACAGCCGCCGCATGTCGTTGCGGATGGCAAAGCGGAAGATGTCGGCGAGCTCGAAGTACGCGATCGTGTCGGGTTCGAAACGGCCGGTGTGGGAGGACTGAAGACTGGCAAGCACGATATCGATCGCCTTGTCGACCCGCGTCTCCGAACTGTTCGCGTTGAGTGGCCCGGTACCGATTTCCTGCCTGACTGCTGCGCTGAACCGTGGCAGCGCCGAGGCGTCGTGGAAATTGTCGATGACGAGCTCGACGGCGCGGTCAAAGACGGCGTTGCCCGATTTCGGCGGTGCCTCATCCGCCATAGCTGCCAAAGGCTGCAGCAGATGGAGGGCTGTCGCCATGAGGAAGCCGAGGGTCTTGATGTCCATGGGCGGTTCCTTCTCCGGTCCATTATCGGCCTAAGCGGCGGCAGGACGAGCCCCCTTGCTGACAAGTTTGCGTGAGCGGAACTGGCGCCATGCATGCGGTGGCCGGGTAGGTTTCACCCTATCCGACAGGGGGTCGGCACATCTGAAAGAGTAGGCCCGGTCCAACGCCCAAAGGTCCGCGAATCTATCCCGGCAGGTGTTGTGAGCCGGCGGTGCAAAACCGATCATCCTCCCGAAAGCCACAGACAGGCGCCACGCCGCAACAATATTCGGGAGGACTTTTCATGGCCGGCTTCAATCAGCTTTTCGTTCCAGGACCGACCAACGTTCCGGAGAGTGTCCGGCAGGCGATGAACATGCCGATGGAGGACATGCGGGCGCCGGATTATCCGACCTTCACGCGCGGTCTGTTCACCGATCTGATGAAGGTCTTCCGCAACGAGACCGGCCGCGCCTTCATCTTCCCGTCCTCGGGCACCGGCGCCTGGGAGTCCGCCATCACCAACACGCTGAGCCCCGGTGATCGCGTGCTGATGTCGCGCTTCGGCCAGTTCTCGCATCTGTGGGTCGACATGGCCGAGCGCTTCGGCCTCGATGTCGACGTCGTCGATGTCGAATGGGGCACGGGCGTTCCCGTCGAGATCTATGCCGAACGCCTGGCAGCCGACAAGGAGCACCGCATCAAGGCGGTCTTCGTCACCCACAATGAAACCGCAACCGGCGTGACCAGCGATGTCGGCGCCGTGCGTGCCGCCCTCAACGCCGCCAAGCACCCGGCGCTGCTGTTCGTCGACGGAGTGTCGTCGGTCGGCTCGATCGACTTCCGCCAGGAAGAGTGGGGTGTCGACTGCGCAGTGTCCGGCTCGCAAAAGGGCTTCATGCTGCCGCCCGGGCTCGGCTTCCTGTCGGTCAGCCAGAAGGCCCTCAACGCTGCCAAGACTGCAAAATTCAGCCGCTGCTACTTCTCGTTCGAGGACCAGATTCGCGCCAACGACACCGGCTACTTCCCCTACACGCCGGCCGTCCAACTGCTGCGCGGCCTGCGCGCTGCCCTCGACCTGATCCAGGAAGAAGGGCTCGACAACATCTTCGAACGTCATCACCGGCTGGCGACCGGCGTGCGCAAGGCGGTCGACGCTTGGGGCCTGCGCGTCTGCGCCAAGGAAGCGAAGTGGAATTCCGACACGGTCAGCGCGATCGTGGTTCCGGAAGGCATCGACAGCGCCGACATCGTCCGCCGCGCCTATAACGGCTACCAGACCTCGCTCGGCGTCGGCCTCAACAAGGTCGCCGGCAAGGTGTTCCGCATCGGCCATCTCGGCTGGGTCAACGAAGTGATGATGTGCGGTGCGATCTCGGCCGCCGAGATGTCGCTGCGCGACTGCGGCGTCAAGGTTCAGCCGGGCTCTGGCGTCGGTGCCGCACTCGAACACTATCGCCTGTCGGCTCAGCCGGCCGTCGCCAAGGCAGCCTGAGGGAGGATCGCATGAGCCATACACTCCACCACCTCCGCAAGCTGCGCCTGCAACGCTCGGAGCTCGCCGTTCCGGGCTCCAATCCGGAGATGATCCGCAAGGCCGCCGACGGCGAAGCCGACTACATCTTCCTCGACATCGAGGATGCGGTGGCGCCGCCTGACAAGGAGCGGGCGCGCAAGAACATCATCCAGGCGCTGAACGAAATCGACTGGCGCGCCAAAGGCAAGACCATTTCGGTCCGCATCAACGGCCTCGATACCCATTACATGTACCGCGACGTGGTCGACGTGATGGAACAGGCAGGTGACAAGCTCGACACCATCCTGGTGCCCAAGGTCGGCGTGCCCGCCGACCTCTATACGGTCGACGCCATGGTCACCCAGATCGAGATGGCCAAAGGCTTCAAGACCCGCGTCGGCCTGGAAGCGCTGATCGAGACAGCACTTGGCATGGCCAATGTCGAGGCCATTGCTGCCTATGGCGGCCGGCTCGAGGCGATGCATTTCGGCGTTGCCGACTATGCCGCCAGCTGCAAGGCGCGCACGGTCAGCATCGGTGGCCTCAACCCCGATTACCCCGGCGATCAGTGGCACGCCGCCCTGTCGCGGATGACGGTTGCCTGCCGCGCCTACGGCCTGCGCCCAATCGACGGCCCGTTCGGCGACTTCTCCGATCCGGAGGCCTACATCGCCGCCGCCAAGCGTGCGGCAGCCCTCGGCATCGAGGGCAAGTGGGCAATCCATCCCTCGCAGATCGAGTTGGCCAACGCCGTGTTCTCGCCGCCGGAGAAGGAAGTCACCCGCGCCCGCCGCATCATCGAAGTGCTCAAGGAAGCCGAGGAGCAGGGCAAGGGTGCCGCAGCTCTCGACGGCAAGATGATTGACGCCGCATCCGAACGTATGGCCCGCAACGTCCTGGTCATGCACGACGCAATCGAGCAGTCGGCGCGGTCGCGCAACAGCCTGCCAAACTGAGGAGGAGTTCGACATGGATATTCATGAATATCAGGCCAAGGAACTGCTCGCCCGCTACTCGGTGCAGATCCCGCGCGGCGGCCTGGCCTACAGCCCGGAGCAGGCGACCTATCGCGCCAGCGAGATCGGCGGCGGCAAATGGGTGGTTAAGGCACAGATCCATTCCGGTGCCCGCGGCAAGGCCGGCGGCATCCGTATCTGCACCACTGACAACGAGGTCTCCGAGGCCGCCGAATCCATGCTCGGCCGCAAGCTGGTGACGCATCAGACCGGCCCCAAAGGCAAGCTGGTGTCGCGCCTCTATGTCGAGGAAACCGTCGACATCCGCCAGGAGCTCTATCTTGGCATCGTGCTCGACCGCAAGTCGGAGCGCGTCATGATCGTGGCCTCCGCCTCCGGCGGCATGGAGATCGAGGAGATCGCCGAAAAGCAGCCCGACTCGATCATCCGCGCCATCGTCGATCCGGGCGCCGGCATGCAGCAGTTCCAGGCCCGCGAGATCGCCTTCGGTCTCGGCCTCGACAACAGCCTGATCGGCAAGGCCGTCGATACGCTGCTCGGCTGCTACCGAGTCTTCCGCGACTTCGACGCCTCGATGCTGGAGATCAACCCGCTCGTCATCACCAAGGACGGCAATCTGATCGCGCTCGACGCCAAGATGTCCTTCGACGAAAACGCGCTGTTCCGCCGCGCCGAGATTTCGGAGCTGCGTGACAAGTCACAGGAAGATCCGCGCGAAACCTTCGCCAGCGACCGTGGCCTGTCTTATGTCGGCCTCGAAGGCAACATCGGCTGCATCATCAATGGTGCCGGCCTCGCCATGGCGACGATGGACATGATCAAGATCGCCGGCGGCGAGCCTGCCAACTTCCTCGACATCGGCGGTGGCGCGTCGCCCGAGCGAGTCGCCAAGGCATTCCGCGCCGTTCTGGCCGACAAGAACATCGAGACCATCCTCGTCAACATCTTCGCCGGCATCAACCGCTGCGACTGGGTGGCCGAGGGTGTCATCAAGGCAATCCGCGAGGTCGGCGTCAACGTGCCGCTGGTCGTGCGGCTCGCCGGAACCAATGTCGAAGAGGGCCGGCGCATTCTCGCCGAGTCGGGCGAAAAGGTGATCGTCGCCGATACGCTCGCCGAGGCAGCCGAGAAATCGGTCGAAGCGATGCGCGCCTACGCGAAATCAAAAAAGAACTAAGGGAGGTCGAAATGGCAGTTCTCTTGAATCGCCGGACGCGTGTCATCGTCCAGGGTCTGACCGGCAAGATCGGCTCGTTCCATGCCGACGACATGAAGCGCTACGGCACCAACGTTGTCGGCGGCGTCACTCCGGGCAAGGGTGGGCAGGTCCACCAGGGCATTCCGGTGTTCAACACCGTCCGCGGTGCCGTTCGCGAGACCGGCGCCGAAGCCTCCATCGTCTTCGTGCCGCCGCCCTTCGCGGCCGATTCGATCATGGAAGCGGCCGAGGCCGGCCTGAAGCTCTGCGTCTGCATCACCGACGGCATCCCCTCGCAGGATATGATGCGGGTGAAGCGCTACATGCGCCGCTTCCGCTACGAAGACCGCATGCGCCTCGTTGGGCCCAATTGTGCCGGCGTCATCACGCCGGGCCAGGCGCTGATGGGCATCATGCCCGGCAACATCTACCTGCCGGGCCGGGTCGGCATCGTCGGCCGCTCGGGCACGCTCGGCTATGAAGCCGCATCGCAGATGAAGGCGCTGGGCATCGGTGTTTCGACTTCTGTCGGCATCGGCGGCGACCCGATCAACGGCTCGTCCTTCAAGGACATCCTCAAGCTGTTCGAAGACGATCCGGACACGGATGCCGTGGTGATGATCGGCGAGATCGGCGGTCCACAGGAAGCCGAGGCTGCGGAATGGGCCAGGCACAACATGCGCAAGCCGCTTATCGCCTACATTGCCGGCCTTTCGGCACCGAAGGGCAAGCGCATGGGCCATGCCGGCGCCATCATTTCGGCCTTCGGCGAGTCCGCCCAGGAGAAGGTCGAGATCCTGCGCGAAGCCGGTGTGACCATCGTGCCGACCCCGGCCGCCTTCGGCCCGACCGTCGCCAGCGTGCTCGAGCAGCAGAAGAAGGCCGCCTGACCCGGCCTTCTGGGGAGCCGGCGCCGACCGGCTCCCCTCGGTCCGTCTGGTGCACCGGCCGATTATCGATGATCCATCGCATGATGTGTCGTTTCGAACTGCTAAAGTGCGTCGTGCGCATCCGACCGGGATTCGTGGCGCTCCAAGCATGACCAAGGAATGGAAATGAAACCTCGCGTTATCGTCACCCGCCGCTGGCCTGCGGCAGTCGAGCAGATCCTGGCGGAGCGCTTCGACACGACCTTCAATCAGGGCGATGCGCCGCTTGGCCCGACCGAGCTCAAGGCGGCGTTCCTGAACTTTGACGCGATCCTGCCGACCGTCAGCGACAAGCTGCCGGCGTCGGTCTTCCCCGATGCCGACATCCGCACCAGGATCCTTGCCAATTTCGGCGTCGGCTTCAGCCATATCGACACGGACGCCGCTCGCGCCCGTGGCATCGTGGTGACCAACACGCCTGGCGTGCTCACCGACTGCACCGCCGACATCGGCATGAGCCTGCTGCTTTCGGTCGCCCGCCGTGCAGGTGAGGGGGAGCGCCAGGTTCGCGCCGGCCAGTGGGCGGGCTGGTGCCCGACCCACATGATCGGCGCCAAGGTCACTGGCAAGACGATCGGTATCATCGGCATGGGCCGTATCGGCAAGGCCATGGCCAAGCGCGCGCATTTCGGCTTCGACATGGATGTCGTCTTCTACAATCGCTCGAAGGTCGACGACGAGGAAACCCGCGCCATGGGCGCGCGGCAGCTGGCAAGCATCGAAGAGGTGTTGGCAGCGTCCGACTTCGTGTCGTTGCATTGCCCCGGCGGTGCCGAGAACCGGCACCTTATCAATGCCGAGCGTCTCGCTGCGATGAAGCGCGGCGCGTTCCTGATCAACACGGCGCGCGGCGACGTGGTCGACCAGAAGGCACTCGTTGCGGCACTCGACAGCGGCACCATCGCCGGCGCCGGCCTCGATGTCTATGACGGCGAGCCTGACGTGCCCGGCGCCCTGATGCGCATGGAAAATGTGGTGCTGTTGCCGCATCTGGGCAGCGCCACCGAGGAAACCCGCGTGGCCATGGGCATGAAGGCGGTGGACAATCTGACCGCCTTCTTCGAGGGCCGCGCCTTACCCGACAAGGTGGTGTGATGTATCTCGACTGCTCGGTCTCGGCACTGGTCAAGCTTCGCGCGCAGGCAACCGCCCTGTTTCGCGAAGGTATCGCGGCGTCCGATCCCGAGCAGGCGGTCACTTCCACGCTTGAAACGAGAACCGATGAGATCGCCGCGGCAAGGCGTGTCATCCTGATCGCCTTCGGCAAGGCGGCGTGCCCGATGGCGCGCGCGGCCTTGCCGTTCATCGGCGACAAGCTTGTTGCCGCTGTTGCTGTGACCAATTTCGAGAACCTGACGGAGATCGAAGGCGTCGAAGTGATATCAGGCGGTCATCCCTTGCCCAACGAAGGCAGCATCAGGGGTGCCGAGGCCATAGAGCGCGCAGCCCTGTCGGCCGAACCGGGCGACCTGGTGCTGGTGCTGGTCAGCGGCGGCGGTTCAGCGCTCACCTGCGCTCCTGCCGCCGGTATTGCGCTCGCCGACAAGATCGCGCTCAACGACACGCTGATCCGCTGCGGCGCCGACATCAGCGAAATCAACGCCGTCAGGCAGCTGTTTTCGCGGCTCAAGGGCGGACGCCTCGCCCAACTCGCGTCGCGGGCCAAAGTGTTGTCGCTCATCCTGTCCGACGTGCCCGGTGATGATGTCGGCACTGTCGCCAGCGGTCCGACCGCGCGGCCTTCGGCGACACAGGCCGAGGCCATCGCCATTCTCGACCGTTATGGTCTGGTC
This sequence comes from Aminobacter sp. SR38, assembly GCF_014843375.1. Lineage (NCBI taxonomy): Bacteria > Pseudomonadati > Pseudomonadota > Alphaproteobacteria > Hyphomicrobiales > Phyllobacteriaceae > Aminobacter > Aminobacter sp. SR38. Next base: position 526,067 of record NZ_CP062113.1, on the reverse strand, counting down.
AGGACGCTGTCGCCGGCGCTCAAGGCGCATCTCGACCTGCTCGTAGAACGCGACGAGGTCGCGACCAGCTTCGACCATGTCGAGAACATCGTCATCGGCAGCAATGGCATTAGCCTGCAAAGGGTGATGCACAGCGCCGAGGCCAATTATCCGGTCGTCGTCAAGGCGGATGACTGGCTGAGCGGCGACGTCTCGGATGTCGCCAAGACCTTGCACCGCATGGCGGTGTTCGCCGCCAGCCAGCGCGGTCCCGTCGCGATCGTCGCCGGAGGCGAGCCGACGGTTCGCGTCGCCGGCAACGGCAAGGGCGGACGCAACCAGGAACTGGCGCTGCGTTTCGCATTGCTCAATGAGTGGACCTCGATCAAGCGCCCCTGGGTTTTCCTGAGCGGTGGCACCGATGGCCGCGATGGCCCCACGGATGCCGCTGGCGCCATCGTCGACGCCGGCTCGACCACCTGGATGCGCAAGCTCGGCTGCAACCCGGTGGCGCATCTGCAGAACAACGATTCCTATCATGCGCTGGCATCGTCGGGCGACCTGCTGATGACCGGCGCCACCGGCACCAATGTCGCCGACCTGCAAATACTGCTGATGCAGTAGCCGCGACTGCGCTCTTCGGAACCTGTCCAGTCTGCGCTCGGCCAGTCGCTGGCCTGTTGACCGCATTGCTGCGTTTGTCAGAATCTGTTGAACGCGCCGCCGAAAATGTTTACTCTCGGTGAAATAGATTCAGCGAGCAGAGACAGGCGGCGGCATATGAGCAAGGACAAGGCAGCGGAAAAGAACGGGCATTCGAAGAAGAATGGCAAGGCCATGTCGGCTGCGGTTTCAGCCGGTGCCGCAAAGTCCGCGCTGTCTCACGTCTCGCCGCCGCTGCACCAGGATCCGCACGCCGTCCGCGACACGCGCGAAAAAGTGCTTGAAGTGGCGATCGGCCACGAGGTGCGGGCCTTCCGCAAGAAGCTCGGCATCACCGTCGCCGACCTTGCCTCGGCCACCGACATTTCCCTCGGCATGCTGTCGAAGATCGAAAACGGCATCACCTCGCCGTCACTGACAACGCTGCAGGCATTGTCGCGAGCGCTCGGCGTGCCGGTAACGGCCTTCTTCCGCCGCTTCGAGGAGGAGCGCAACGCCGTGTTCGTCAAATCGGGCGAGGGCGTCGACGTCGAACGCCGCGGCACGCGTGCCGGGCACCAGTATACGCTGCTCGGCCATATCGGTTCCGACACATCGGGCGTGACGGTCGAGCCCTATCTCATCACCTTGTCGGAAGATTCCGATGTCTTCCCGACCTTCCAGCATGACGGCATGGAGTTCCTCTACATGCTGGAAGGCGAGGTCGTTTATCGCCACAGCAACAATCTCTACCGCATGACGCCGGGCGACAGCCTGTTCTTTGATGCCGATGCGCCGCACGGCCCGGAGGAGCTGACCCATCTGCCGATCAAGTATCTGTCGATTATTTCTTATCCGCGCGGCCGCGGCGGGGACTGAGGTCAGCTCGCCCAGGATGGCCTTCGCTCCGTTCACAGCCATGAATTTACGGATGCCCCCATTTTCCGGGCGGCAAATCGCTGCGGGATTCTGGCTGCAGGTGGTCGTGGCTGAGGCGTTTGAGGCGGCGACCAATCAGTGTTGATCACTGGCACTGGCCATCGCAATTGCATTATCGTTCTCTAGGTCTCGCCCGTTTTCCCGATGTACTTTTAGTTGTGAGAATTGGCTCTTGAGCAACCCTGGGCGTTGAAGGTCGCCGTTCTTTGTTCAGTTCTGAGAGCTTTACATGGCTGCCGGCGTCTGGCATGCGCAGTCGACCTCTCGATATTCGGGACGATTCTTGATCGAGGACAGAGAGACGACGTTGCTTGAGAGCAATGGTGTCAGCCAAACGCCGCATATTTGGCTTTGCCGCGGGAATGTGAATGGCTAGCCAGCGAGAGTTGCCTATGGACGATATTGACAGCACCGGTCGCAATACGCTTGGCCGATTCACGTTCCCAAATCCAGAAAAGAAGATTGATTTCACTGGTGAGCGCTACGTTACCGGCCTGGCGGGCCCAATCCAACATGAGCACTACCATCGCTATCTTTTCGCGGCCCCATATTGCCGTGACCGTAGCGTGCTCGATATTGCATGCGGCGAAGGCTATGGCTGCCACCTTCTTGCGCAAATTGCGAGTTCGGTGGTCGGAGTCGACATCGATGACGAAACAATCCGTTATGCGCAGGGACAGTATGCCTCATCTCACCTGAGGTTCGAAATCGGCGACGCAACCGCCATTCCGCTGCCAGCCGAGAGTGTCGACGTCGTCACAAGCTTCGAGACCATCGAGCACTTTGCCGATCACGAACGGTTTCTCGCCGAAGTCGCGCGCGTCTTGCGCCCTGGCGGCTTGCTGATCATTTCGTCTCCGAACCGTCCAGTATATTCCGAGGAGAACCAGCACGCCAATCCGTTCCACGCGCGCGAACTTGACCGCGAGGAGTTCCGTACGGCGCTGCAGTCGCAGTTTGCAAATGTTGTGCTGTTGGAACAGCGTTCCATCGATGGCTCGGTCATCATGGCGGAAGCGCGTGCGCGCTCGCCGCTTGAAGGATTCGACAGTCCAGACGGGTTGGCCTACGCACACCATTCTGGCGTGCCTTCGCCCCACTATTTCGTGGCAATTGCTTCGACGGGGGAATTGCCTGACGTCGCCAATAGCCTCTTGTTTAGCGGCGCCTATCTCGGCAACCTGCACAGTACAATTGACGAGCTGAACAAGCGTATCAGCACCTCGGAAGGCGCAATCGCCACGTTGAGATCTCAGTTGGACAGGGCTGAGAGACAGGCGAGAGGATTACGCGCAGCGCTGGAGCAATGGCGCGCCGGTGACACGCACGCAGACGTTGAAAAGGTCGAAGTGCAGGATCCGCACCCGGTCGCAACCGTCGTGCAACCCGCCAGGCGCCGGCGACGTTCGTTGCCGCGGAGGCTGAAAGAGTTCTGGCGACGCTGGCGGGCAAAGCGGGAATTCGACGCCGCCTATTATCTTCTTCAGAACCCTGACATCGCAGCTGCTGGCGTCGATCCCTTCCTGCACTATCTTCGGACCGGCTGGAGGGAAGGACGCGATCCGACACCAACTTTTTCGACTTCCTATTATCTTGAGAACCATCCGGATGTCGTGGCACGTGGGGTGAACCCCTTTGTTCACTACATCTCGAAGGGACGCGCCGAAGGCAGGCGACCTAACGCGTTGGTTGAGTTGGACGATGCGCCCGTCGTCCCCGTACCGTTGACGACGGTCGCTGCCCTTATGACAAAGCCCGCGCGCGTCATCGCCTTTTACCTCCCGCAGTTTCACGCCATTCCTGAAAACGACCAGTGGTGGGGAAAGGGCTTTACCGAGTGGACAAACGTACGCGCTGCGGTGCCTCAGTTCAAAGGTCATTATCAGCCCCACGTGCCGGGGGAGCTCGGCTATTACAATCTCCTCAATCCGGCTGTGCAGCGCAGACAGATCGAATTGGCGAAACTTTATGGCGTTGAGGGGTTCTGCTTCTATTTCTATTGGTTCGGCGGCAAGAGGCTGCTGGAGAAGCCAGTCGAGAACTGGCTGAACGACAAGAGCCTGGATCTGCCATTCTGCCTTTGTTGGGCGAACGAAAACTGGACGCGTCGCTGGGACGGACTGGACGCGGAAATTCTCATCGACCAGAAGCACTCGCCAGAGGATGATATTGCCTTCATCGCCGAGGCGGCACCATATCTGCGTGATCCACGGTACATTCGTGTCGATGGCAAGCCTCTGCTCTTGGTCTACCGTCCGAGCGAGCTACCATCTGCAAAACAAACCGCGCAACGTTGGCGCAAATGGTGTGTCGAGAATGGCATAGGCGATATCCACCTGGCATACACACAGTCCTTCGAGCAGGTGGACCCAAGCGTATATGGCTTTGACGCGGCGATCGAATTCCCGCCAAATCGATCGCAGCCACCGGACGTGACGCAAGCGGTTACGCCGCTGCATGCAGAATTCTCGATGAAGGTCTACGATTGGCGTATTTTCAAGGAGCGCAGCGGATCCTACAGCCGCCCTGGCTATTCGTTGTACCGAACTGTCTGCCCCGGCTGGGATAACACGGCACGGCGCAAGAACGCCGGCACGGCTTTCATCAACAACACGCCCGCGCTCTATCGCGGATGGTTGGCCGATGCCATCGACGACACCAAAAAGCGTTTCACTAACCCGGACCAACGGCTGATCTTCGTAAATGCCTGGAACGAGTGGGCGGAAGGAGCTCATCTCGAGCCCGACGCCCGTTATGGCTACGCCTGGTTGCAGGCCACGCGTGACGCGTTGGAAGGTCCAAAGCCCAACCCTTCCGGCAGGCAGCGGATGGTGGTGGTATCACACGACGCGCATCCACATGGGGCGCAGTACCTTGCCTTGCACATGGCCCGCACCTTCGGCGAGCTGGGTTTCGACACAGACATGATCGTGCTCGGAGAAGGTCCATTGCTGCCTCGCTTTGCGGAGGTGGCCACGGTTCATCGCATCGATCTGAACAGTCAGTCCGAAGTGGAAGTGGTCAGGCGACTAGAGCGATTGCGCGAGAATGGCGCGGAAGTCGCAATTGCCAATACAACCGTTTCGGGCCTGCTGGTTCCACTGCTTAAGCATGCGGGATTCCGCACGGTTTCGCTGGTGCATGAATTGCCAGGGATCCTGAACAGCTACGAGCTAATGAACCATGCTCGCGCTATCGCCGGGCATGCGGACAAAGTGGTCTTTGCCGCCCGTCAGGTGCAGGACGGCTTCGAGAGGTTCGTCGGCAAGTCCGTTGAGCAGGCAGTGATCCGACCGCAGGGATTGTACCAGCGTACTCCGTTCCGCAGATCAGATCATGTGGACACAGCCCGCCGCACGGTGCGTGAGAAGCTCAACTTTGCTCCCGACGCTTCTATCGTACTCGGCGTCGGCTACGGCGATCACCGAAAGGGTTTCGATCTCTTCATCGACGCCTGCATAGCCCTGTTCGCGAGTGACCGACGGGCATGCGCTGTCTGGGTTGGCAACGTGGAGCGCCAACTCATGGACACGCAGATGAAGCGAATCCGGGCTGCGGGCCTGGCCAACCGATTCGCCTTCGCCGGACTGGTCGAAAAGCCGCAGGAATATTATGCCGCCGCCGACGTCTACGCGCTGACGTCGCGTGAGGACCCATTCCCCTCAGTTGTACTTGAGGCGCTCGATGTCGAGGTACCAGTGGTGGCCTTCGACGGTGCTGGCGGCTTCACCGACCTGCTCATACGTGGTTGCGGCCAGCTCGTTCCGCCCTTTAATACTGACGCGATGGCTGCGGGCATCGCTGAACTGCTCAACGGGCCTATGCGCGCGGCAGAGCTCGGGCGCAACGGCCGAGCCATAGTCGAGCGCGAATTTAGCTTCCGCCACTACCTGAATGACCTGATGGCATTCGCGGGTAGCCCGCTGCCGCGGGTCTCGGTCGTGGTCCCGAATTACAACTACGCCCGCTATATCAAGAACCGCCTTGCCTCGATTGCAGCACAGACGGTGGTTCCATACGAACTGATCGTGCTCGACGACGCCTCGAGCGATGCCAGCGTCGAAGTTATCGGCGAGTTCCTTGCTGATTGCCCGATCCCGTCGACGCTGGTCGTCAACTCGGAGAATTCCGGCTCTGTGTTTCGCCAGTGGCAGCGAGGTGTTGAGATGGCGCGTGGCGATTTCGTCTGGATCGCTGAGGCCGATGATCTCGCCGATCCGGAGTTCCTCTGCGAACTGCTGCCGGCATTTGCGCGGACCGATGTGGTCATGAGCTACTGCCAGTCGCGTCAGATGGACGGCGGAGGCAAGATTCTGAGCGAGGACTACCTCGACTATGTCGCCGACATCGACGTCGATCGCTGGACCAAGCCCTACGTTGCCGAGGGCCGCGAGGAGATAGAACGGTCCCTCCACGTCAAGAATACCATACCGAATGTCAGCGCGGTGCTGTTCCGGCGGGATGCGCTGCAGGCGATGCTCGCCTCGCATGGCGAGGAGATCGCATCGTTCCGGCACGCGGGCGACTGGGTGGCTTATCTGCGTCTGCTTGAAAAAGGCGCACTTGCCTTTTCGCCCAAGTCGCGCAATTCGCACCGGCGTCACCAGCAAAGCATCACTGTGGGCAATTTTAACCTTGGGCAGCTACGCGAGATCGTGCAGGTACAGCGCGAGACCATCCGACGGTTCCAGCTCGGCGCGTCGGCCAAAGTCGCTTCAGACCGCTACGCACAGCGGCTCTACGAGCAGTTCGGGCTGGCAACAAGCAAGCATCCCCGCTTTGGCTTGAACCCGGAGTTATCGGATACTCCTGGCAGGGCAAAGGGCGCTGCATGAACAGATTTGAGAAAGCGAAGCTGGACGAACCTGTGGCCGTTGTTGGAGCAACGTGGTCCGACATCCATCAAGCGAAACGAGATTTCCGCGACAGACGCGCCTCAACGGCAGTTGTCGTCTCATAAGGCGATGTCGAAAACCTCGATTCCCTCCCCCTCATACCGCGTCCGCCATGACGCACAACAACGCTCCGAAAATGGTCCGATGAACCAACACTCTCCCTACAGCCGCGTCGGTTATTGCTCGATTTGCGAGGCGACTACTAAGTTCGCGGCGCAGTATGACTGGTATCGCGATCACCTGCGTTGTTCGCAATGCGGGTCTATTCCAAGGGAGCGGGCCTTGGCGCTGGTATTGACGCGCCACTTTCCGCATTGGCGCACGCTTGCAATCCACGAACCCTCACCCAGTATCGGCGGGATCTCACCTAAGTTGAAGCGTGACTGCGCCGGCTACGTAGCCTCGCAGTACTTTCCGGGCAGGCTGCTCGGCAAGCAGATTGCTGGCTACCGCAACGAAAATCTGGAACTTCAGACTTTCCCCGACGAGAGCTTTGACTTGGTCGTCACCCTGGACGTCATGGAGCATGTTAACCAACCGGCAGAGGTGCTGCGCGAAATCGCGCGGACTCTCAAGCCCGGGGGCGTCTACCTCTTCACCGTGCCGACGTACAAGGAGCGAGCAACGAGCGAGCGGCGTGCGCTGTACAGACCAGACGGCTCTGTGGAGCACTACGGCGAACCCGAGTATCACGGCGACCCCGTCAGTGACGCTAACTCGCTGGTAACCTTCCATTACGGCTACGATCTCGCGGAACTGATTCACAAATGGTCGGGGATGGATGTGGAGGTAGTGCGCTTCCACGATCACGGCCGCGGCATTATCGGCGATTTTACCGAGGTGTACCTAGCGACAAAGCCGTTCGGAATGGCTTCGCAGGGAGAGGGGGAAACAGCAACTCTCAATGCCGATGACGGGTGGCCGGCTGAGGTCCACGCCATGTGCGTAAACGCATCCCATCCCCACGGGGTGTTGCCAGACGTGCACAAGGAAGATCTTAGCTTTCGCTTTGTCTACGACCATCCGGGGTTTCCGACAAAGGACGAGGCAATCGGCTACTATTTCAATGACGGTGCGCGTTCCGCCGCCAAGGTGCGGAAGATCATCGATGAATGGACGGGCGGTGCAGAGCTGCTGACTATTCTTGAGTTTGCGGCGGGTTATGGAGCCGTGACCCGGCATGCAACGGCAGCGCTGGCGCCACACACCCTGCACAGTTCTGACGTCCACGCGAATGACTTCCTCACTAACGTATTGGGCGTCAGGTCGGTACCGTCGACAGACGTACCCGAGGAGCTTTCGCTACCGACTGAATACGACGTCGTCTTTGCGCTTTCTTTCTTTTCGCACATGCCGCGCTCGACTTGGGGGCGATGGCTCCAGCGGCTTTATGCCGGACTCCAACCGGGGGGCATCTTCCTTTTCACGACCCACGGCACGACGAGTATGCAGTATTTCCCGCAGGCGACGCTGGATGGCACTGGCTACTGGTTTGACCAGAATGTCGGCCACGGCGGTCCCGATGCCACGAGATACGGCCAGACGATCACATCAAAGGAATTTGTAGACACGAATATCGCGCTATTGCCCGGCGCCGAGTACCTAACCTACGAGCCCGCAGGCTGGTGGGAACACCAGGATCTTTATGTCATTCGCAAACCTTCCACTGCTGCTCGCGTCGGGAATCGAGTGAAGCCAGCTGGAGAGTAATGTCGATCGAGTAAATCCGGGCAAATTTGCGACGGAGGACGGCACTTGGCTACTATGGGTAGCCAAGTGCCGCTACTAGCGGACGCTTACTTAAGTCTGGTTTGGCGTGACGTTGCCCCTTTGACTTAGACCGGATGAAATCGCAAAGGGTTTCCAAGGGGCCAATCGCATGCTCTAACACGCCGATGGTGGGCGGCAGCTGCCGGTAGTTGGGTTGAGTCGTAGGAACTGTTGAATGAAGGTTCTTTTTCTCGGAGCGCCGATTGCTCCGCATTCTGATACCTCGCTATCGTGGCGGGAAAAATTCCAATATTTTGGACATAATACAGGCAATCTTCTTATAGGGCAGTCTTTGCGGGAGGAGATTTCTGTTTCGGATTTTCATTTCGGTCACGGGATCAACCCAAAGGAAGCCTCAGAACGCTTCGACATGATCTTGATACCTGCGGCAAATTTCTTGTTCAAGAATTTCGACTTTGGCTACCTTGCCGATTTCGTCGAAGCGACCACGCTGCCTTGCATGATGGTTGGGTTGGGGGCGCAGGCACCGACGGTCGATAGCGCGCGGATAGAGGGTATCCCTGCAGGAACCATGCATCTGCTTCAGCTTGTCGCGGACCGCAGCAAAGTTATCGGCGTTCGCGGTGACTTCACTGCGCAGGTTTTGAATGACCTTGGCTACAAAAACGTGGAACCGCTCGGTTGTCCCAGTCTGTATCGAACGCTGAAGCGTGAGTTGAAGGTCAAACGCAGCCATGTCGCTAGCGACTTGAAGCTATCCTTGAACGGATCGAGCAACGTGGTGCAGCACTCGGTTTCGGTCGAAGCCGCTAAGATGGTGGAAAGCGCCCTGTTGCGGCTCTCCTTGGAGAAGGGTTTCAACTACGTACTCCAAAATGAAACCCCTGAGATGACGGTTCAGCACAACGCTGACCCGACAACTGACGACCTTGCGACTCTGGGGGTGCTCGTCAAGCGGTTTGATCTCGGGTTGAGCCCGCAAGAATATGCGGCCCATATCCGCACAAGGTTCAGAACGTTTTTCGATCTGAATTCATGGGACGCATATATAAAGACTGTCGATGCTTCGATTGGCTCGCGGTTTCACGGGAATCTGATCTCTTTGACGAACGGCGTGCCGGCATTTGTCGTTACTCATGACTCTAGAACGACCGAAATGGCCGAACTTATGCGGATCCCGCACCGACGGGTCGATCAGATCGACCGTTTTGACGTAAATGACTTGTTCATGTCGGCCGATTTTGACGCTTTCGAAACGCGATACACGCGGCTGTATGATCGCTATGCCGCCTTTCTTACCAAAAACGGCGTGCATCACAAACTTGAACACCCACCAGTGGATACTACCAGACGCTCGCTCGACGGAATCTGCTAGAGCTAGACGGGCGTCTGATGCCAAACCTGCAATAAGGCGCTCGTCAATTGACGTAGGCCTCGGTAAATCGGTTCAGGACCTTCTCACTAATCGCCGGCTTTACATGGATGCCATCGCTCTCCTAAATATCTGCAGGTGCTGAGAGCGTCACCATCTCGTAGCTGGGGAACTATTCGACGAAGTCGTATTTCGCGGCCGCTGCGACCGCAGAGGAAAGCAGTGTGGCTTTCGAATACAAGTTCGCGCAGACGAGCCATGTCGAGCGGCCTCGGTGCATCATAACGGTCGCGGCTTTACACAACACCCGCCGCAGGTTGACGCCGCCGGCCGATGCAGCCACGGCAACATGGGCCAGCCTCAAGGCCAATGGCGGCAATGGTCCCATCCTGTCTCCTGATCCAGCGCACAGTGCTGCGGGCTCACTGGCAATCTACGCCTCCCTCACGACTCGCAGCAAGGTTGAGGCGGAGTGCCCCGCCCGGGTCGGTCAGCGTTGGCGGCAACGCCATTTGTCTGCCGCTCTTTGTTTTTCTACAGGAATAAAAAATTCATCACAGTTGAATTGGCATCCGGAACCTGCTAGCTTTTGTCACAGGCAGCCAATCAGGTGAGGAAACCGGGATGTGCGGAATTGTAGGACTCTTTTTGAAGGACAAGTCGCTGGAGCCCCAATTGGGCGCATTGCTGTCCGAAATGCTCGTAACCATGACCGATCGTGGCCCCGATAGCGCGGGCATCGCCATCTACGGCGGCGGCACCAAGGGTCATGCCAAGGTCACCATCCAGTCGGCCAATCCGGACGTGGACTTCAAGGGTCTGGACGCCGAGCTCGGCAAGAAGATCGGCGCCAAGGTTTCGTCGACGATCAAGTCGACCCATGCCGTGCTCGACGTGCCGACCGAAAAGGTCGCCGAAGCCCGTGCAGCACTTGCCGAACTGCGCCCCAGCGTCCGTGTCATGGGCGCCGGCGAAGCGATCGAAATCTACAAGGAAGTCGGCCTGCCGGTCGAAGTCGTGAAGCGCTTCGACGTCACCAAGATGAGCGGCAGCCACGGCATCGGCCATACCCGCATGGCCACCGAATCCGCCGTCACCACGCTCGGCGCGCACCCCTTCTCGACCGGCCCCGATCAGTGCCTGGTGCACAACGGCTCGCTGTCGAACCACAACAACCTGCGCCGCGAACTGATCCGCGACGGCATGCGCTTCGAGACGGAAAACGACACCGAAGTTGCCGCAGCCTATCTGTCCTCGAAGATCGCGCACGGCCAGAACCTCGGTGAGGCGCTGGAGAGCAGCCTGAACGACCTCGACGGCTTCTTCACCTTCGTCGTCGGCACCAAGAACGGCTTCGGCGTCGTCCGCGACCCGATCTCCTGCAAGCCCGCCGTCATGGCCGAAACCGACCAGTACGTCGCCTTCGGCTCCGAGTATCGCGCCCTCGCCAATTTGCCAGGCATCGAAGACGCCAAGGTCTGGGAGCCCGAGCCGTCCACCGTCTATTTCTGGGAGCACTGAGATTATGCATTCAACAAATCTTGCGACCGCGCCTCTGCACCAGGCCAACTACGCGCCGAAGACCTTCGATCTGTCCAAGATCACTTTGCGCGAGTTCAACCAAGCTCTTCACAATGTGAAGGATGCCGCCGGTGAATCGAACTGGGAGGTTCTCAACCCCAAGGGCAGCCACGCCGTTGCCGTCGGCGCCGAACACGCGATCTCGATCGATGTGCAGGGTTCCGTTGGCTACTATTGCGGCGGCATGAACCAGAACAGCACGATTACCGTGCATGGTTCGGCCGGCCCCGGCGTCGGTGAAAACATGATGTCGGGCACGATCATCGTGAAGGGCGACGCCAGCCAGTACGCCGGCGCCACCGGCCGCGGCGGCCTGCTCGTCATCGAAGGCAACGCCTCGTCGCGCTGCGGCATCTCGATGAAGGGCATCAACATCGTTGTCCGTGGCAATATCGGCCACATGTCGGCCTTCATGGCGCAATCGGGCAACCTCGTCGTCCTCGGCGATGCCGGCGATGCGCTGGGCGACTCGATCTACGAAGCCCGCCTGTTCGTGCGCGGCTCGGTGAAGAGCCTCGGCGCCGACTGCATCAAGAAGGAAATGCGCCCCGAGCACATTGCCATCCTGAAGGACCTGCTTGATCGCGCCGGCATCACCGACGTCAAGCCGGAAGAGTTCTCGCGCTACGGTTCGGCGCGCACGCTCTACAACTTCAACATCGACAACGCCGACGCTTACTGAGGAACACTATGAGCTATCACAATCCTCCGACGACGCCACGCAAGTCGGCCACGTTCGATGAATACGCGATGTCCGAAATCCGTCGCGCCGCAGCGACGGGCATCTATGACATCCGCGGCTCCGGCGCCAAGCGCAAGGTCCCGCATTTCGACGACCTTCTGTTCCTCGGCGCCTCGATCTCGCGCTATCCGCTCGAAGGCTACCGTGAAAAGTGCGACACCACGGTCGTTCTGGGCACGCGTTTCGCCAAGAAGCCGATCGAGCTGAAGATCCCGATCACGGTTGCCGGCATGAGCTTCGGCTCGCTGTCGGGCCCGGCCAAGGAAGCGCTGGGCCGTGGCGCAACGCTCTCCGGCACCTCGACCACGACCGGCGACGGCGGCATGACCGAGGAAGAGCGCGGCCACTCCAAGCAGCTCGTCTACCAATACCTGCCGTCGCGCTACGGCATGAACCCGCGTGACCTGCGTCGCGCCGACGCCATCGAAATCGTTGTCGGCCAGGGCGCAAAGCCAGGCGGCGGCGGCATGCTCCTGGGTCAGAAGATTTCCGACCGCGTCGCCGAGATGCGCACGCTGCCCAAGGGCATCGACCAGCGCTCGGCCTGCCGCCACCCCGACTGGACCGGTCCGGACGATCTCGAGATCAAGATCCTCGAAATCCGCGAGATCACCGACTGGGAAAAGCCGATCTACGTCAAGGTCGGTGGCGCACGCCCCTATTATGACACGGCCCTTGCCGTGAAGGCCGGTGCCGACGTCGTCGTGCTCGACGGCATGCAGGGCGGCACGGCAGCAACCCAGGAAGTGTTCATCGAGCATGTCGGCCAGCCGACGCTTGCCTGCATCCGCCCGGCAGTGAAGGCGCTGCAGGATCTCGGCATGCACCGCAAGGTTCAGCTCATCGTCTCCGGTGGCATACGCAATGGTGCGGATGTGGCCAAAGCGCTGGCGCTCGGTGCCGATGCAGTATCGGTCGGTACCGCGGCACTTATCGCACTCGGCGACAACGACCCGCGTTGGGAGGATGAATACCAGAAGCTTGGCACCACCGCCGGTGCCTACGACGATTGGCACGAGGGCAAGGACCCGGCCGGCATCACCACGCAGGACGTCGAGCTGATGAAGCGCGTCGATCCGATCGCGGCTGGTCGCCGTCTGGCGAATTATCTGAAGGTCATGACGCTTGAGGCACAGACGATCGCCCGTGCCTGCGGCAAAAATCACCTGCACAATCTCGAGCCTGAAGATCTCTGCGCTCTTTCGATCGAAGCTGCCGCCATGGCTGGCGTGCCGCTTGCGGGGACAAGCTGGGTACCTGGTAAGGGTCCCTTTTAAAACCACGAGGATTGGGAGGAGCAATTCATGGGTACGGCCTTCGAAGCCAAAATCGATCAGTCAGAGGTGACCGATCTCAAAGAGTTCGCAAGGGCTCGCAACATCAGATACTTCATGGTCTCGTATACGGACCTGTTCGGCGGCCAGCGCGCCAAGCTGGTACCGGCCCAGGCCATTTCGGACATGCAGAAGGACGGAGCCGGCTTTGCCGGCTTCGCGACTTGGCTGGACCTCACGCCGGCGCACCCCGACATGCTTGCCGTGCCGGATCCGCTCTCGGTCATCCAGCTGCCCTGGCGGCCGGAAGTGGCCTGGCTCGCATCGGACTGCCTGATGGAAGGCAAGGGCGTTGCCCAGGCACCGCGCAACACGCTGAAGCGCCTTGTCGCCGAAGCCGCCAAGGAAGGCATGCGCGTCAAGACCGGCGTCGAGCCGGAATTCTTCCTGACGACGCCGGACGGCAACCAGATCGCCGACGAGTACGACACGGCTGCAAAATCCTGCTACGACCAGCAGGCCGTGATGCGCCGCTTCGACGTCATCGCCGAAATCTGCGATGCCATGCTCGACCTCGGCTGGAAGCCCTACCAGAACGACCATGAGGACGCGAACGGCCAGTTCGAGATGAACTGGGAGTATGACGACGTCCTGCAGACCGCCGACAAGCACTCCTTCTTCAAGTTCATGGTTCGCTCGATCGCCGAAAAGCACGGCCTGCGGGCAACCTTCATGCCGAAGCCGTTCCAGGGCCTGACCGGCTCGGGCTGTCACGCCCACATCTCGGTGTGGGACCTTGCCGGCAAGTCCAATGCCTTCGCCGACAAGAACATGGAACTGGGCCTGTCGGAAAAGGGCCGCTACTTCCTCGGCGGCATCATGAAGCATGCCTCCGCACTTGCCGCGATCTGCAACCCGACCGTCAACTCCTACAAGCGCATCAACGCACCGCGCACAGTCTCCGGTGCCACCTGGGCGCCGAACACGGTGACCTGGACCGGCAACAACCGCACCCACATGGTGCGTGTGCCCGGCCCCGGCCGCTTCGAACTGCGTCTGCCCGACGGCGCGGCCAACCCGTACCTGATGCAGGCGATCATCATCGCCGCCGGCCTCAGCGGCATTCGCACCAAGGCCGATCCCGGCCCGCGCAGCGATGTCGACATGTACCGCGAGGGCCACACCGTCACCCACGGTGCCAAGCTGCCGCTCAACCTGCTCGACGCACTGCGCGCCTATGACGAAGACAGCGAGCTGAAGGCTGCGATGGGCGAGGAGTTCTCCGCCGCCTACATCAAGCTCAAGCACCAGGAGTGGAACTCCTACGCGTCGCACTTCACCCAGTGGGAACGCGACCACACGCTGGACGTCTGAGGCACCCAAACAGGTACCGCGCCCGGTCTTGAAGGCCGGGCGCGGGCCTCGGATACACCTCACATTTCGCCGGAACACATGCGATGAAATATTCGATCTTCTCACTCGCCAAGGCTGCATTGTCGGGCCACAAGGGCTGGACCCGGGCCTGGCGCGATCCGGCGCCCAAGAGCCACTACGACGTGATCATCATCGGCGGTGGCGGCCATGGTTTGGCGACGGCGTATTTCCTCGCCAACGAATACGGCATCCGCAACGTTGCGGTGCTGGAAAAGGGCTGGATCGGCTCCGGCAATGCCGGCCGAAACACCACCATCATCCGCTCCAACTACGGTCTTCCCGGCAATACCGGCTTCTACGAGATGTCGATGAAGCTGTGGGAGCGCATGGAGCAGGATCTCAATTACAACGCGATGGTTTCCCAGCGCGGCATCATCAACCTCTACCACTCCGATGCCCAGCGCGATGCTTTCGCCCGTCGCGGCAACACCATGCGGATCAACGGCATCGACGCCGAACTGCTCGACGCGGTGCAGATCCGCAAGGAACTGCCGTTCCTCAATTATGACAGCCCGCGCTTCCCGATCATGGGCGGCCTGATGCAGCGCCGCGGCGGCACCGCCCGCCATGACGCGGTTGTCTGGGGCTACGCCCGCGCCGCCGACCAGCGCGGCGTCGACATCATCCAGAACTGCGAAGTCACCGGCTTCGTGCGCGACCACAACGGCAAGATCACCGGCGTCGAGACGTCGCGCGGCAAGATCAGCGCCGGCAAGGTCGGCATGGCGGTCGCCGGCAACACCTCCCGCGTTGCGGCGATGGCCGGCATGAAGCTGCCGATCGAAAGCCACGTGCTGCAGGCCTTCGTCTCCGAAGCGATCAAGCCGCTTATCCCAGGTGTCATCACCTTCGGCGCCGGCCACTTCTATATCAGCCAGTCCGACAAGGGCGGCCTTGTCTTCGGCGGCGACCTCGACGGCTACAACTCCTACGCCCAGCGCGGCAACATGCCCGTCATCGAAGACGTTTGCGAAGGTGGCATGGCGGTCATGCCAATGATCGGCCGCGTCCGCATGCTGCGCCAGTGGGGCGGCATCATGGACATGTCGATGGACGGCACGCCGATCATCGACAAGACGCCTATCGATGGCCTCTACCTCAATGCCGGCTGGTGCTATGGCGGCTTCAAGGCGACGCCGGCTTCGGGCCTCGTCTTCGCCCACCTCTTGGCGCGCGACGAACCGCATCCGGAAGCGGCACGCTTCCGGCTCGACCGGTTCCGCCGCGGCGCGATGATCGATGAAAAGGGCCAGGGCGCCCAACCCAACCTGCACTGAAAGCGAGACTGGCGGAATGCGTATTGCATGTCCTTTCTGCGGCGAACGCGAGAACGGCGAGTTCACCTATCTCGGCGACGCTTCGCCCAAGCGGCCCAACTTCGCAGTCGATAGCGGCGAAAGCCCCGAGGGCGTCGAGGACGCCTTCTACGACTACGTCTATCTGCGCGACAACGTCGCCGGCTACATGCGCGAGTACTGGTACCACGGTGGTGGCTGTCGCTCGTGGCTGATCGCCGAGCGCAACACGGTGACGCATGAATTCAGGTCGGTGACCGCAGCCCCAGGCGTTGGCGCGGCCAAGCCGGTGCAGGCAGGAGAATAAAGATGTCGGGCTATTCCGGATCCGAACCGCTCGGCAGGACGGCCGCACTCGAGGGCGCGCCGACCAGCGCCCGCAGTCAGGCAGCTTCAGCCAGCCAGTCGCATCGCCTGCGCAGCGGCGGCCTGATCGACCGCCAGCAGCCGCTGCAGTTTTCGTTCGATGGCAAGGTCATGTCGGGCTTTGCCGGCGACACGCTGGCCTCGGCGCTCGTTGCCAACGGCGTCAAGCTGGTCGCACGCTCGTTCAAGTATCATCGCCCGCGCGGCATCATCACCGCAGGCTCCGAAGAGCCGAGCGCGCTGGTCGAGATGCGCAGCGGCGCCCGCAAGGAGCCGAACACCCGCGCCACCACGCAGGAGCTCTATGACGGGCTGGTTGCCCAGAGCCAGAACCGCTGGCCGTCGCTGCGCCGCGACTTCATGTCGATCAACCAGCTGGCCGCGCCGATCTTCGTTGCCGGCTTCTACTACAAGACCTTCATGTGGCCGGCGAAGTTCTGGGAGAAGGTCTACGAGCCGCTGATCCGCCGTGCGGCTGGTCTCGGCAAGAGCGCCGAGCTGCCCGATCCAGACCATTACGACAAGGCCTGGGTGCATTGTGACGTGCTCGTCATCGGTGGTGGTGCCGCTGGTCTTTCGGCTGCCCTGGCGGCTGGCCGCGCCGGTTCGCGCGTGATCCTCGTCGAGGAAGACAGCCGTCTCGGCGGTCGTCTGCTCAGCGACGGTGGCGAGATCGACGGCATGCATGCCGAGGAGTGGGTGCGTCGTACGACCGACGAACTCACCGCCCTTCCGAATGTCCGCATCATGGTCCGCACGGCGCTGTTCGGTGTCTATGATGGCGGCGTCTATGCCGCGCTCGAGCGTGTCAACGACCATGTTCCGGTGCCGGGTCCGCATCAGGTCCGCCAGCGTGTCTGGCGCATCGTCGCCAAGCGTTCTGTGGTGACGGCAGGCGCCATCGAGCGGCCGATCGTTTTCCCGGGCAACGACCGTCCGGGCGTGATGATGGCATCCGCCGTGCGCACCTATGTCCACCGCTTCGCGGCGATGCCGGGCCGCAAGGTGGCACTGTTCACCAACAATGACGACGGCTGGCGCACTGTCGAGGCGATCCAGCAGGCCGGCGGCGACATCGCTGCCGTGATCGATCCGCGCGGCAAGGTGCCGGCGGAATACCAGGCGCTTGCCGAGCTTTCCGACCTGCGCGTGCTTTCGGGCGGTGTCTCCGACGTCAAGGGTGGCGTCGACGGCGTGCGCGGTGTTGTCGTCACCGACGGTAATGGCCGTACGCAGCAGATCGACGCCGACTGCCTCGCCGTCTCCGGCGGCTGGAACCCGAATGTCGGGCTGTCCTGCTTCCATCGTGGCCGGCCGGTCTGGCGCGACGACATCGCCGCCTTCGTTCCCGGCGATTCGCCGAAGGGCATGACCACTGCCGGTGCCGCCAATGGCGAGTTCTCGCTCGGTGCCTGCCTGCGCGATGGCCATGCGGCAGGTGCTGCGGCCGCCGCCGAATGCGGCGCATCCGGCAATGCCGGCGAAGCGTCGGAAGCCGGCGACGAGGTCTATGCGATCTCGCCGCTCTGGCAGGTCAAGGCCAAGGGCAAGGCCTTCGTCGACTTCCAGCACGACGTCACCGCGTCCGACGTGACGCTGGCGCAGCGCGAAGGGTTTGAAAGCGTCGAGCATCTCAAGCGCTACACCACGCTTGGCATGGCGACCGACCAGGGCAAGACGTCGAACATCACCGGCCTCGCCATCATGGCCGAAGCCACCGGCCGCACCATCCCGCAGACCGGCACGACGATCTACCGTCCGCCCTATGCGCCGGTGGCGATCGGTGCGCTCGCCGGTCATCATCGTGACGAGAACTTCCATGCCTGGCGCCTGACGCCGTCGCATCACTGGGCTGCTGCCCGGGGCGCTGTTTTCGTCGACACCGGCCTGTGGAAGCGCGCGCAGTGGTATCCGCAGCCGGGCGAAAAGGACTGGCTGGAGTCGGTGACCCGCGAAGTGCTGGCCGTGCGCAACGGCGTCGGCTTCTGCGACGTCTCCACCCTCGGCAAGGTCGATGTCCGCGGTGCGGACGCCGGCACCTTCCTCGACCGCGTCTATATCAATGCCTTTTCGTCGCTTGCCGTGGGCAAGGCGCGTTACGGCCTGATGCTCCGCGAGGACGGCATTGTCATGGACGACGGCACGACCTCGCGTATCGCCGAAGACCACTACTTCCTGACCACGACCACGGCCAAGGCCGGCCCTGTGATGGCGCATCTCGAATTCTGCCGCCAGGTGCTCTGGCCTGAACTCGACGTGCAACTGTCGTCGGCTTCGGACCAGTGGGCGCAGTTCTCGATTGCTGGACCCAACACCCGCAAGCTGCTCCAGGAACTTGTCGATCCGTCCGAGGACATGTCCAACGAAGGCTTCCCCTTCATGGGCGCTCGCGAGGTCAAGCTGCGTGGCGGCGTCACCGCTCGCCTGTTCCGCATCTCGTTCTCAGGTGAAATCGCCTTCGAAATCTCGGTCCCGGCTCGTTATGGCGCTGCCATGGCGCAGAACCTGATGATCGCCGGCCGCGATCTTGGCGTCACGCCCTACGGTACCGAAGCCCTGGGTGTGATGCGCATCGAGAAGGGCCACGTCGCCGGTCCCGAGCTCAACGGCACCACGACCGCCGACGATCTCGGCCTCGGCAAGATGATGTCGAAGAAGAAGGACTTCATCGGCCGCGTCATGGCTGGCCGTGAAGCACTGACGG
Organism: Aminobacter sp. SR38; assembly: GCF_014843375.1. Classification (NCBI taxonomy): domain Bacteria; kingdom Pseudomonadati; phylum Pseudomonadota; class Alphaproteobacteria; order Hyphomicrobiales; family Phyllobacteriaceae; genus Aminobacter; species Aminobacter sp. SR38. Next base: position 507,113 of record NZ_CP062113.1, on the reverse strand, counting down.
CACCCGACCGCCAGGTCGTCGTCGGCATCAAGCCGCTTGACCAGAAGCGTCGCCTGCGCTCCGGTGCACATGTCGTTCCCAAGGGCGCAATCCCGGGTCCCGAGACCGACCAGGGCTACGTCACCTCGGTCTGCTATTCGCCGATGCTGGAACAGTGGATCGGCCTTGGCCTGGTCGAACGCGGTCGCGAGCGCTTCGGCGAAGTCGTGCGCATCCACGACCCGTTGCGCAGCGAAGACTACGAAGCCGAAATCTGCAACCCAGTCTTCTACGATCCAGAAGGAGCGCGCCAGCGTGGTTGATTATCTCTGGAACACCCAATCGCCGTTGCAGAAGGCGCTTGTTCCCGGCCGCCATGGCGCCGCCGGCGCACATGCCGGCGTGACGCTCAATGAAGTGCGCGATATCGTGCTGGTGCAGGTCATGGCCCGGCGCGGCAAGGCAGCAGAGACGGCCAAAGCCGCCAAGAAGCTGTTCGGCATCGAGGCGCCGGCTACGCCCAAGGCTGTCACCGGTAAGACGGCGACGCTGATCTGGTCGGGCCCCGATCAGTTCACGGTCATTGCGCCCCGGACCGACGAGGCGTCGCAGCTTGCGGCCATGGTGCAGGTCTTTGCCGGATCAGCATCTTTGTCCGACCAGTCGGATGGCCGCTGCTTGATTCGGGTTTCAGGCCCACGCGGCCGCGACGCCATCGCCAAATTCTCGTCGCTCGATCTGCATGACCTGGCCTTTCCGGTCGGCGCAGCGGCGAACACGTCGGTCGACCACACGGCAGTCAACTTGTGGCGCGACGCAAATGGCGCTGACGGGCATCCTGTCTACAACATGCTGGTGTTCACCAGCTTTGCCGACAGCCTGTGGCACACCATCGTGGACTCGTCGCTGGAATATGGCGTCGAGGCGGCGAGCGCCCGGGCGGCCTGAGGCGCCAAACGTTCCAGGAGATACAAAGCCCTGTTCCAGCGAGCGGGGCTTTTTTCGCTTGGCTCGCTGGTTCGCGAGGGCAGGCTGTAACTCAGTCGCAAAAAATGATGTTGCCGCAAACGCTGGAGCGTTCGCGGCAAAAGGTCGTTCGGAGAGGATTGGATCAGGCCTCGCAGGCCTTGCGCAGCTCGATCAACGAGGCTGTCGGACGCAGCAGCGACAGTGTCAGCCGCTCGACGCAGATCGGCATCACCAGCTTGGCGCCATCGGCATAAAGCGAGCCTCCCGAAGCGCGGAACGAACCCTTGTCGACGATGGTTTCGAGCACGTCGCGGGTGCGCAGCGGCAACAGGTCGGTGCACGCGCTCATGCGCGCGAAGATGTGGCTGATGGGGACGTTGTAGCCGTCGACGGCTACGAGAGGCTCTTCATTGCCTTCCTTCCATTCCTCAAGCGCTTCGAGCGCGTCATGGAACGCGTTGTGGAGGGTGATGGGCGCGTGGCCTTCATACAGTTCCGGCAGCACTTTCTGCATGTGCATGTTCCTCTTCAATCTCGTTTGGATCGTGCTGCGGCGATGCGGATCAGGGTAGTGGACCTCACTTTCACGCGCCTCCCGTACTTGCCTTATATGCAACATATTTGCACATGAGTTAAATCGCGTCCACTGCAAAACGCGCTGGACCAATCCACGCCAACATCCTGATCGTGTGCTTGCGGCGATAGTCCAATTTGGGCTTGGAGATCATCGTTCGGCCAGTTTCGGCACCACCCGAACGAATGGGAAATCTACCCGTCCGGGGCGTTTTCAAGCCGGCACAAAAACTGTCTGCTGTCAGTTAGGAAAACTGCATCTTTCCCGACAGCCGGCTCAACGAAACGGCACGGGGAAACAACTCGAGATGAATGGGTGTCGCTTGGAGGAGAGCAGACCACTCAGCTTTCGCGAAGACGTGCGCAGCCTGCTGTTCAGGGTGCTGCTTTCTGTCGTCAGCGAACGCGAGCCCGATATGGCGGAGGTTCTTACCGGCCGCGTGAGCCTTGATGCGCTCGAAAGCGGGCAACGCATTGCCGCGCTGCAGGCCACCGGCATCTGGTTCCAGCTTGTTGCCATCGCCAATGAACTTCTGGCGATGCGCTCGCGTCGCGAACTCGAACAGATGGGCGGGGCCGACGAGGTCATCGGCTCTTTTGCCAATGTGATGGGCGAAATAGCAGCCGGCGGCTACCCGGCCGAGCAGATCCAGACTACCCTCGAAGAGCTCTGCGTCGGCCCGACGATGACGGCGCATCCGACCGAGGCCAAGCGCGTCACGGTTCTCGAAATCCACCGCCGCATCTACCGCAAGCTGACCGAGCTCGAGCAGCAACGTTGGGCGCCGCGTGAACGCGAACAGCTGATCGACGATCTCAAGAGTGAGATCGAGCTGTTGTGGATGTCGGGCGAGCTGCGGCTCGAGCGCCCGTCGGTCGAGCGCGAGATCGCCTGGGGCCTGCACTTCTTCCGCGAAGTGATCTTCGAAGCGACGCCCAAGCTCTATGACAGCGTCGAAGAGGCGCTGGCCCGTCACTATCCCGAATACGATATCAAGGTGCCGTCCTTCATGCGGTACGCCTCGTGGATCGGTGGCGACCGCGACGGCAATCCGAACGTCACGGCAAAGATCACGGCCTATGCGCTCAACGAGTGCCGCCAGGCGATCGTCGGCTGGTACATCGGCCAGGTGCGCAAGCTGGTCACCGTGCTCAGCATCAGCGCCAATGTCGTCGACATTCCCGATACCTTCATCAAGGCGCTTGGGCATGCGCTGCATCGCTCCGGCAATGCCTCGGAGATCGTGGCGCGCAATCCCGACGAGCCGCTGCGCCAGTTCGCCGGTGCCATGCTCGACCGGCTGGAGGCAATGCGCGGCGCAGCCTCTGCCAAGCCTTACACACGCTCGGAGGGCTTCAAGACCGACCTGCATGAGCTTGAAAACGTGCTGACCCAGCTTGGCGGCAAGCTGATTGCCAGACGCTTCGTCCGGCCGCTGCGCCAGCAGGTGGAGACTTTCGGCTTCCGTACCGTTTCGCTCGACATCCGCCAGAATTCGACGGTGGTGAACCGTGTGCTGGCAGAGCTGTTCAAGCTCGCCGACCCGGCCGCGGCACCGGCACCCGACACGCCGCAATGGACGCAGCGTATCAGGGCGGCGCTCAACTCCGGCGAGCAGCTGGAGGTTGACAGGCTGGCGCTGTCGGAGGAAGCGCAGGAGCTGCTCGATCTGTTCGACGTCATCCGCAAGGCTTCGGCCGGCTTGAATGGTGGCGCTGTCGGTGCCTTCATCCTGTCGATGACCCGGTCGAGCGACGATCTGCTCGCCGTCTATCTGCTGGCACAATATTCCGGCCTTGCAACGGCCATGGATGGCAGTGGCACCATCGCGCTGCGTGTCGTTCCGCTGTTCGAAACCATCGCCGATCTGCGTGCCGCGCCAGACATTCTCGATCAGCTGTTCGGCGTCTCGATCGTTCGCCGGTCGGTTCGTGACTTCGGCAACCGCCAGGAGGTGATGCTCGGCTATTCCGACTCAAACAAGGACGGCGGGTTCCTCGCTTCCAACTGGGAGCTCAACAAGGCACAGCGGCGCATCACGGCACTTGGCACCAAGCGCAAGGTCAAGATCAGCTTCTTCCATGGCCGCGGCGGTTCGGTCAGCCGCGGCGGTGCGCCGACGGGCAGGGCGATCGCCGCCCAGCCGGCGGGGACCATTGGCGGCGCGATGCGCGTCACCGAGCAGGGCGAGGTGGTGTCGTCCAAGTTCGCCAATCGCGGCACCGGGCTCTATCAGCTCGAGATCCTTGCTGCGAGCGTCTTCGCCCACAGCGTCAAGTCGCAGAACGAGGCCGAACTCAAGGACATTCCGGAGTTCAGCGAGGCTCTGGAAGCGCTCACCGGCATGTCCCAGGCGTCCTATTCGGGGCTGATCAACGAGCCGGGCTTCATCGACTACTTCAATCAGGCGAGCCCCGTCGAGGAGCTGGCGCTGCTCAAGATCGGCTCGCGTCCAGCCCGCCGCTTCGGCGCCCGCGACATCTCCGATCTTCGCGCCATCCCTTGGGTGTTCGCCTGGAGCCAGAACCGCCACCTGCTGACCAACTGGTACGGCATCGGCAGTGCGCTGAACTCCTTCGTCAATGTCCGCGGCGATGCCGGCCTGGATCTGCTCAGGCAGATGTTCGAGCGCTCACGCTTCTTCCGGCTGGTCATCGACGAGGTCGACAAGGGTCTCTACCAATCCGACATGGACATCGGAAAGCTCTATGCCGGGCTGGTCCAGGACCGCGAGGTCGGCGAGCGCATCTACGCCAAGATCTCGGCTGAGTATGCGCTGACCAGGCGGATGATCTCCGAGGTCAATGGCGGCCTGAAATTGTCCGAGCGCTTTCCGGCCTTCAAGCGCCATTTCGACCGCATCCGCCCGCAGATGGACTCGATCCACCGGCTGCAGGTGCAACTGCTGCGCGAGGTGCGCGCCCAGGACGACGCGACCGTCAACCCGAAGCGGGCCGTCAATGCGCTTCTGCTTTCGATCAACTGTATTTCCGCCGGTCTCGGCTGGACCGGATGACCCAGATTTCAGGCGTCTCAGGCGCCGCTAGGAGGAGCCCATGAATATCCCGACAAGACCCGGCATCGGCAGTGCCCGCAACTTCTTCCGCACGGGCGTCGCCCAGGCAGACCCCGCAGTCAGCGATGCGATGGGGCGCGAGCTTCAGCGCCAGCGCGACGAGATCGAACTGATCGCCTCGGAGAACATCGTCTCCAGGGCGGTGCTCGAAGCACAAGGCTCGGTGTTGACAAACAAATATGCCGAGGGCTATCCGGGCCGCCGCTATTATGGCGGCTGCCAGTATGTCGACGAGGTCGAGGATCTGGCGCGGGAACGCGCCAAGGCGATGTTCAACTGCAGCTTCGCCAACGTACAGCCCAACTCCGGCAGCCAGGCAAACCAGTCGGTGTTCATGGCGCTGATGCAGCCGGGCGATACGTTCCTCGGTTTGAATCTCGCCGCGGGCGGTCACCTGACCCACGGCGCGCCGGTCAACCAGTCGGGCAAGTGGTTCAATGTCGTCTCCTATGGCGTCAAGACCGACACCCACCGCATCGACATGGATGAGGTCCGCGACCTCGCCAAGAAGCATCAGCCCAAGGTGATCCTCGCCGGCGGTTCTGCCTATCCGCGCATCATCGACTTCAAGGCATTCCGCGAGATCGCTGACGAGGTCGGCGCCAAGCTGTTCGTCGACATGGCGCATTTCGCCGGCCTGGTGGCCGGTGGCGTGCATCCCAACCCGCTCGAACACGCCCATGTCGTGACGACGACCACGCACAAGACGCTGCGCGGTCCGCGCGGCGGCATGGTGCTGTCCAATGACGAAGAGATCGGCAAGAAGATCAATTCGGCGGTGTTCCCGGGTCTCCAGGGCGGTCCGCTGATGCATGTCATCGCTGCCAAGGCGGTCGCCTTCGGCGAAGCGCTGACGCCTGATTTCAAGGTCTATGCCGCCAATGTCGTCTCGAACGCCAAGGCGCTGGCCGAAACGCTCCAGGACGGTGGCGTCGACATCGTCTCCGGTGGCACCGACACGCATCTGATGCTCGTCGATCTCAGGCGCAAGAATCTGACCGGCAAAGCGGTGGAAGCGGCCCTTGGCCGTGCCCACATCACCTGCAACAAGAACGGCATCCCGTTTGATCCGCAGGGGCCGATGGTCACGTCAGGCGTTCGCCTGGGCACACCGGCATGCACGACGCGCGGCTTCCTCAATGAGGAGTTCCGCCAGGTCGGCCGCATGACGATGGCTGTCATCGACGGGCTTGCGGCCAATGGCGAGGAAGGCAACGCCAAGATCGAAGCTGCCGTTCGTGAGGAAACGCACGATTTGGTCAGCCGATTCCGAATCTACGACTGAAATCTGTCGCTGCAGAGCGGGCGCACCTTGGCGAATTCGATTGGAATGCGCCAAGGTACGATGTCGATGGCTGGCTGATGGCGCAACACAAGAAGCTCAAAGTCCTGATCGCCGAGCGCAACCCGCTGGTGATTTCGGCTTTGCGCGACATGATCAGCCGCGACGAGCGCTTCGCCTTCGTCGAGGGGGTGCAGAGCGGCGATGCCTTCATCAGGGCGGTGGCCTCGGCCGAGCCGGCATTCGATGTCGCGATCGTTGCCTGGAAGCTGTCCGACATGGATGCCAGCGAGGTTCTCACCGAGTTGCAGCGGCGACAGCTCACCGCGCGCATGGTGATCTTTTCCAACGACCACGACGTCGGCATCCTGAAGCAATGTGTGCGCCTGGGCGTGCAGGGTTTCTGCTATCAGTTCGACGATCCCTGCATCCTGTTCGACACGCTGCTTGCGGTCGCCAATGGCCGCATCTGTATCCCCTACATCGATGTCGCCAAGATCAACGAGACGCCGCTGTCGCGACTGACGACGCGCGAACTCGAGCTGCTCGGCGTGCTAGCCGACGGCTGGACCAACCTGCAGATCGCGACGCGGACCGGAATCTCCGAGAACACGGTCAAGTATCACCTGAAGAATCTCTACGACAAGCTGGGCGTGCGCAACCGCGCCATGGCAGTCGCGCTTTATGCCAGCGAACGCAAGCGCGGCCCGCAGACGGGCACCCGATAGAGCCGTTCAGGGCAAGCCGAGGGCCTGTTTTTCTTCAGCCTCCGAGAGCGGCGCCCCGGCCTGGGTCGTGGACAGATAGGCATCGACAGTTTCCGAAGCCCCGGCCGGAGCATAGTCCTGTCCGGCAGCCGGTGCCGCCACGGCAAGCCTTACGTCCCACTGCTGGCCGGCGCGGCAAACGACCGAAACGAGGGACGAGCCTGACGCGCGGTGAAGCTCGAACTCGCGGCAGAGCGCGCCGGCGCCATCACGGAAACTGGAAACGAGCCGTACAGTCGTGTCGCCGACAGTCACATCGCTACCTGACGGCGTTGCATTGAGCGTTCTGATCATCGCCGGGTCGGTAATCCCAGCAATGGCAAGGCCGTCCGCAACTGGCATGCCTGCCTTGCCGGCGAGATAGCCGCCGGCGCCGACGATGACGGCGGCAAGCGATGCCGCAAGCGGCAGCGTCCAGCTCGAGCCGACCTTGCTTGGTGTTGCCTTCGGCTGGAAGGTCACGACGTTGTCTGTCGCAGGCTGCTGGCTTGGTTCAGCAGTTGCGTTTTCGCGCATGCGCGCCTCATCGATCATCTTCTGCACCGACTGCGTCAGCGCCTCGGGAACCGGCTCGTCGATCAGCGGCTTCAGCGCCGCTGACGCTTTGGCGCGGCTTTCCAGGAAGGTGGCGATGCGGACAATGAGCGCATCGTCGCTGCCCATAGCCTCCTCGATCGCCGCCGTGGTTTCGGCGTCGAGTTCGCCGTCGGCGAAGGCCATCAGTGTTTCGTCGTCGAAATCGCGCCTGTTCATGCCTTCCCACCTTTACCCGGTGAACGGTCGGTTGCGGCGTTTATTCCAGCCGCCTCTGCAAGATTCTTGCGGGCCCGGGCAAGCCTGCTCATCACTGTACCAATGGGGATGCCCAGCACCTCGGCCGCCTCCTTGTAGGACAGGTCTTCGACGCAGACGAGCAGCAAGACCTCGCGCTGATCGTCAACAAGCTCGTCGATTGCCACAGCCACGCTTTTCAGCGTCAGCCGGGCTTCGGCGTCATGCTCGCCGCTTACGCCGACGATGTCGTTGCGGTTGTCGATATCCTCGCGCGGCCCGGCCGTCTTGGTCCGGCGCACCTGGTCGATCCACAGGTTGCGCAGGATGCGGAACATCCAGGCATCGAAGCGGGTGCCCGCTTCGAACCGGTCCTGGCTGGCGAGCGCTCGTTCGCATGCCGCCTGCACGAGGTCGTCGGCTAGATCACGCGACCGGCACAGCGAGATGGCGAACCGACGCAGATTGGGTAGGAAAGCGATCAGCCGATCGCTGACCGAAACATCGTCACCCTTCATGCAGTCCTATCCTGTCTCTCCCGCGGAAATCGGCGAGGTGATGGAATAAACCGGTCTCCCGTCCGTTGGGCTCAAAATGCACAAATGTAGTCAAAATGATATGGGATGACGAAAGGCTTATGTGGATCGCTAACAATTGCCATCAGCGCGCCATATCGCCGGGGAAAGGACAAACCATGAAGCTGAAGCGCCCGTCAGGTTCCCTTGCGCTTGTGTTCGCGGTGGCGCTGGGCGGCGCGACCTTTGGCGCGTCCGTGGTCACTCCCATGCGGGGAGAGGTTTTCGGCGGCGGGATTGCGCTGGCCGATGACGACGATGATGATGGCGGCGGAAGCCGCTCGGAGAGCAGGGATTCCAGCTCGCCGGGAACGGGGAAGGGGCGTAATCTCTTCGATCTCTTCGGCAAGCCTGAGCCACGACGCAAGGTAGTCCGTACAGCGCCCGCGCTTGTGCGCGAGGCGCCACGGGAGATCGTGGCAATCGGCCTCGATCAGGCCTCGATCACGCGCCTGACCGCCGCGGGCTACGCCATCAGCGACCGGGCCGATGTTCCGCTCGTTGGAGCCGAAATCGTCAAGCTCACTGTTCCCAACGGCACGACGCTCGAAGCGGCGCGTGCCGAGGTAGCGGCCACGGCACCCGATGCGGTCGTCGACTTCAACCATTTCTACCGCCCCGACCAGGACCGTGCCGAAGCTTGTGGCGCGGAACAATGCCTGGCGCGCCATGTCGTCGGCTGGCCGGAGGCATCTGACATGCCGGATCGCTGCACGGCATCGACGCGGATCGGACTCATCGACACGGCGATCAATGAGGAACATCTCGCCTTTGCCGGCGGGCGGATCGAGACGATCCGACTGGCGGCTGGTGACCTGCCTGAGTCCGGGCGCCAGCACGGCACCGCGGTGGCAGCCCTTCTCGTAGGCTCGGCGGAAAGCCGAACGCCGGGCCTCGTGCCCGGCGGCGAACTCGTTGCGGTGGATGCTTTCCAGCGCAATGGCAATGACGACCGGTCCGCCGTCTACGATCTTGTGCGGGCGATCAACCTGCTGGCGGGCAAGGGGGTGCTCGTCATCAACATGAGCCTGACGGGTCCGGCTAACCTTCTGCTGGAACGAACGGTCGAAGCGGCGGCAATGCGCGACATCGTGCTGGTCGCGGCCGCCGGCAATGGCGGCCCGCGCGCCGCCCCGCTCTACCCCGGCGCCTACGAGCCTGTGATCGCCGTAACGGCGATCGACCGGCGCAAGAATCCCTACCGGCGGGCCGGAGCCGGCGATCATATCGACATCGCAGCACCCGGCGTTCAGGTCTGGACGGCGGCCTCGGTCAAGGGCGCCTCATCAAAGACCGGCACGTCCTTTGCCGCACCTTTTGTCACGGCGGCAGTGGCGATGGTCAAGGCCGCCAATCCTGAGCTCAAGGCCGGCGAGGTCGAGACGCTTTTGCGCCAGGGTGCCGAGGATCTCGGCAAGCCCGGCAAGGATCCGGTGTTTGGCTGGGGCCTGCTCAATGCGCGAACGATCTGTCGGAGCTGAGCCGCAGGCGACGCGCGAGAGGCGTCTCGTATCATACTGTTTTCATGCCGATTTGCAGGTTCCGCGCCTAGATTGAAAATAGTTTGCCGGCGATGGAATAGGTTCTCGCAACGCCCGTTTTTCCTGACGTAGCCGCTCGGCGGCGCAATTCAGGAGAACCGCAAATGCCAATCCCTTGCTCGCCTTGTCAGGCACTACGAAGGCCTTCTTCCACGACGGGGAGAGGGCAATGATCGCGCAGTTGCTACAGACGCCCTTCGCGGCCGAACTCGCTCGCTTCTGCATCAACCTGACCGGCATGTCGGCACTGCTGTTCGGCATGTATTACCGTCGCTATCGCGACAAGGAACTGGTCACCGCCGCGGCGCTATTCAACATCTTCGTCTTTGCCGTGCTGACCGTGTTGTCAACTGTCCAGTTCGGCGTCGCCGCCGGCTTCGGACTGTTCGCCATCCTGGCGCTGTTCACGCTCCGATCGGAGCCACTGTCGAAGACCGAAATGACCTACTTCTTCGGCAGCGTGGCGATTGCCGTCATCTGCTCGGTCCAGGGCACGACCTTGCCCTTCGTGGCGGTGACGGTTGCCTTGGTGCTCGTCGGTGCCTTCGTCGTTGATCATCCCCGCATGCTGCAGTCGGTCAGCGGTACCAAGGTGTCGCTCGACAAGATCAATGTCGCGCTGCTGTCGGACCCCGCTGCCATGCGCTGCGAGCTGTCCCAGCGGCTGGGCGTCGACGTGCTGTCCTACCAGGTGCTGCAGCTCGACTACATCACGGAAATGGCGAAGCTCAATGTCCATTATCGCAAGCACTGACGTGCTGATCGCAGGCGGCTTCGCGCCGATCAGCCTGAAGGCTCTGAACGGCAAGGCCGCCATGCTGGAGCGGCTGGACAACAAATATGTTGTCGACGGCACCGTGCTGATGCAGGCCGCCGGCACTTTCACCGAGGTCTTCGACATGTTGGAGATCGAAGGCCGGCGCGCCTTCACTTACGAGACCTGCTACTTCGACGACGCCGGGCGCCGCAGCTATTTCGACCACCACCAGGGCCGGCGGCAGCGGGCCAAGGTGCGCATCCGGCGCTATGTCGAGGCGGGGCTATGCTTTCTGGAAGTGAAGCTGAAGGACAAGCGCGGCATGACCGTCAAGAAGCGCCTCGACCTCGACGTCGAGAGCTTCGGCAAACTCGACGACGAGGCAGTGACCTTCATCGACAAGGTCTACCACGCGCAATACGGCCAGGCCTTCCCACATCAGCTGTCCCGTGTCCTCGACATGCGCTACCGCCGCATGACGCTGGTGGCCCGGCAGGGCGGCGAACGCATGACCATCGACACCGGTCTCGAGTTCTTTGCCGGCGGCGCGCGTCGTGCCGTCGACCCCAACCTGTTCATCCTCGAAACCAAGTCGGCAAATGGCAATGGCGTTGCCGACGGCATCCTCAGGGCGCTGCACCAGCACCCGACCAAGCGCTGCTCGAAATATTGCGTCGCCACCGCGCTGCTGAACCCCGGCACCAAGCACAACCGCTTCCTGCCGGCGCTGCGCAAGCTTGGCAGCGTGACCGATCGTCCAGCCCTGCACCAGCCAAACATCCAATAGGAGTGAGAGACATGATCAAGCACTTTACCGCCGCGCTGCTCGGCGCTTCAGCCCTCGTGCTCGCGGCCCCCGTCATGGCAGGTTCGTCCGAACTTGCAGTGCTGGACAGCAGGCCTGCTCCGGCAACCGCGCCGGACGGCCAATCGATCAACGAACTGTCCGGCCTTGCCTGGGATGCCGACGAGAAGCTGCTTTACGCCGTCTCCGACGACGGCGTGCTGCATCACTTCCGGCTCGAGATCGCGGACGGCAGGATCGCCAATCTGGAGCCCGTCCAGTCGGTGCCGTTGAGGGCAGGCGTGGCCCCACAGGTCGTCAATGCCGAGGGGCTGGCCGTCAGCAATGGCAACAACGGCAAGCAGGGCGACACCCAACTTCTCGTCGCCTTCGAGGATGGGCCGGCTATCCATCGGGTCAAGCCCGACGGCACCGTGCTCGGTGCGCTGCAACTGCCGGAAGCACTGGCCGATGCGGCAAAGTACAGCGAGGCCAACAGCCGCCTCGAAGCGGTGGCAATCGCGGGTTCGCTTGGTGTGGTCACTGCACCGGAGGAGGCGTTGCTGAGCGAGCCGGGCGACACCCACACCATCCATGGCCTCGACGGCAGGCGCTGGAGCTTCGCTACCTTCCAGCCCAAGCGCAGCAACCTCAAGGCAATCGAGCCGATGCCGGAAGGTCGCCTGCTGCTGATTGAACGGACGCGCCAACAGAAGGGCGCGCCAAGCATCGGCCGCCTCAGGGTTTTCGATCCGAATACATGCGGCGAGGCCAATGTTTGCGCTGTCGAAAATCTCGACCCGGGGGTCAGCCAGTTGCTCACTGACAACTTCGAAGGACTGACCGGCCTTGGTGGCGATCTCTATCTGCTGGTCACAGACAAGACGAAGAAGGAAGGGCCTGCAAGCTTCGTTCTGGTCTCGGTCAAATCAGGCGCCTGATCCCCACCTTCCCATAGTGATTGGCGGCAACCGGCTTCACATACTGGCTGCCGCCGCTGGCGTTTGAGGTTGCCGCGAACGTCAGCCGACTCTCTTTGCCGCTCACTCTGCGAAAACATAACGTGCAGGGACGCTCCCGCCCGTTTGGGCAATGCGGACCGCCCGTTAGCGACCTCTGGCGTAAAATTTCCGACACCGCGTCGGGCCAACAAAATCCAATCGATTCAATGACATTGGGTTTCGTCGAAAGTCGTGGTGCGACAAGTGCGCGCGGTCGTCACTTGACAGGAAATTAACTTTGCCAGACATTCCTCAGGGGAAATTAATTTCCCGCAGAAGCAAACCAGAATGAAGCCGAAAACGGCCGTGGTGCAGGAGGAAAAATGGAAGCGACTTTAAGTCAGCAACGCGGGGACGCGACTCTCGAACAGCGCATCGACAAGATGCACGGGCGTGATCGAGCGGGCCTGGTGGCATTTGTCGTGGTGCTGTGGTGCACCATGTTGTTTGCCCTGTTCAGTGTGTGGTCCTACATCGCGCTGCCGGAAATCCGCATCATCCTGTCCATCGCCTGCGGGCTGGTCCTGATCTTCAACACAGCGGCCATCGTCGCCATGCTGCGCCACTATGTCGAAGACAAACACTTCATCTATGGCCTCGACCTCAAGCATCTCGACGAGATGCGTCGTCGGCGCGGCTGAGGAGCGCTCAATGGCTTACAAACCTCCGAAACAGAGTCTCGCCGGCCAGATTTTCGACGTCGTGACCTTGCTCGTCCTGACCATCGGCGCGCTCTACGTTCCGCTCTATCTGGGTCTGGCGGGCGCCGTCAAAGTGCCCAATCCGATCGCCAATCCGACCTGGGAAGCGCTCGGCCAGAACGCCGCCGAGCAGCAGCAATGGGCTGCCCTCGGCATCACCGATCCGGCGGCCGCCAATGACATCATCACCGCCCGCTTCGACTACAGCTTCAGCTGGAGCGCGCTGATCGTCATGGTCGTGCTGGTCATCGGTTACTTCGTCATGGTCGTGCGGTTGTCCGACAAGGAATACCGCGAAGTCATCGACGAGCGCTTCGGCGACAAGAAGCGCTAGGGGAGGCCACAATGGATATCTGGAACATTCTGGAATACGCGGCCTGGGCGCTCTCCGCGCTGTTTGGCGTCCTGATGCTCATCGACCTCGTCCGCATCGACAGCACCTATGACAACGAGCTGCTGATCTCCTCTCGCGAAGGCGAGATCGAGGCGACCGCAGAACGCCACGAGATTTGAGGGGACGACGATGGCAAATGTGACTTCAACCGCAGCCGAGCCCGAACGGCTCCAGCTGCTGCGCGTGCTCGGCCCCGCCCATATCTGGGCGCTGGGCGTCGGCATCGTTCTCGTCGGCGAATATATGGGCTGGAACTTCTCGGTCGGCAAAGGTGGCATGATCGCCGGCCTGATCGCCTGCTGGGTGGCCGGCCTGCTCTATACCTGCGTCGCCATGATCGACTCCGAGGTGACCTCGACGGTCGCCGCGGCCGGCGGCCAGTACGCGCAGGCCAAGCATATCGTCGGCCCGCTGATGGCCTTCAATGTAGGCCTGTTCCTGGTCATGGCCTACACCATGCTGGAAGCGGCCAACGCGATCACTGTCGGCTTCCTGCTCGACACGGTGGCCGGCATGCAGGGGCATAGTGGCCTCAACCAGCAACCCTTCATCATCCTCGCTATCATGTTTCTGGCATGGCTCAACTATCGCGGCGTGCTGGCGACGTTGACCTTCAACCTGATCATCACGGCGATTGCCTTCCTTGCGATCATCACGCTGTTCATCTCGGTACAGTTCGGCGCCTCCAGTGTGCCGCTCGACTTCTCGGCCGTGACCTCCGATCCGCTGCCTTACGGTTGGGTCGGCATCATCGCGTCACTGCATTTCGGCCTCTGGTACTACCTCGGCATAGAAGGCACCTGCCAGGCCGCAGAGGAAGTGCGCTCGCCGGCGCGGTCGCTGCCTTACGGCACCATGGCCGGCATCATGACGCTGCTGATCGCCGCGACCATGACCTGGTATGTCTGCTCGGGCCTCATTCCGTGGGAATATCTCGGACAGGCCGGCACGCCGTTGTTCGATGCAGCGCGCGTCACCGGCAGCACTACACTGATGATCCTGCTGTTTGTCGGCACCACCTTTGCAACGCTTGCATCGGCAAACGGCTGCATCAACGATGCCTCGCGCGCCTGGTTCTCGATGGGCCGCGACCGCTACCTGCCGAGCTGGTTCGGTGCCGTGCACCCAGTCTACCGCACGCCTTACCGTTCCATCGTCTTCCTTGTTCCGATCGCGTTGATCTTCGCGCTCGGCGCACCGCTCGACCAGGTCGTGACCTTCTCGATCCTGTCGGGCCTGCTCGGCTACACCTTCATGACCTTCAACATGGTGATGTTCCGCAACAAGTGGCCGCTCGACACGATCAAGCGCGGTTATGTCCATCCGTTCCACCCGCTGCCGACCATCGTGCTCTTGATCCTGTGCTCGACGGCCTACTTCGCGGTGTTCCTCGGCTATGGCACGCAGCTCAGCGCGATGATGTGTTTCTACATCGTGGCGTCGCTCTGGTTCCATTTTCGGCGCTACCAGTTCGTGCGCCGCGGCGACCAGTTCACCATGCCCTGGCCGAAGCCGCAGGGTTACTGACCAGGCATGGCGGCGCGGATCTCCGCGCCGCCATCTTCCAAAAAACAAGGCGTTGCCGATGCTCACCACGCTTGCCTTCTCTGCCTTCGTCGCAGTTTCCTGCGGCTGGATCGGCACGCGCGCGGTCCGTGAGCATCGCGGCGCCCTCGCCGAACGCAGGAGGCTGCTCGATGACGCGGCCAGGCTGCTCCAGAATTCGAAGGTTACCTTCGGCCACGACCAGTTCCCGGTCCTGGTCGGCGAGACCAGAGATGGCCGCCGGGCCAAGATCGAACTCATTGCCGACACGATGGTCACGCGGCGACTGCCGCAGCTGTGGCTCAGGGTGACGCTCAGCGAAAGCGGGGAGCGCAACAGGCCGACAATCGGCGCGCTCGCCCGGCCGACAGGCGCGGAATACTACTCTCTGGTCCATGACATGCCGGAATGGCTATCACCGGCGCAGACTGACGCCTCGCTGCTGATGCGCGGCGATGGTCGTGCAACGGCATGGCAGGTGGAGCGCGTCTCGGCGCTGTTCCGCAGCCTGTTTGCCGACCCGAAGGTCAAGGAAGCCGTCATCACGCCGCGTGGCACCCGTATCATCCGCCAGGCCGCGCAGGGCGAGCCTGGTGCGCACAAGGTGCTGAGGCAGGTGCGTTTTCCGCTGACGGCGATTCCCGCTGACTTGGTGGCACTGGCCATTGACGAAGCTGAAACGCTGAGCGCCTTGCTGGTCGAAGACGACATCGTCGCTCCCGTCTATCAAGCGGCTTGAGGGTTCCATGACAAAAACGATCAATCCTTATGTCGTTCTGGCCTTGGCTGTCGTGCTGCCCGGTGCCGGCCACGTCGCGGTACGCGACGCGACGCGCGGGCTCGCCTTCGCCTTTTTTGTCGTTTTGTTTTCCGTGCTGTCCTACGTCACTACGACGCCGGAAACATCGTTCCTTGGCCGCCATGCCGGCGGCCTGTTCGTCTGGGCGCTGTCGATACCGGATGCCTATCGACGGGCGCGGATACGCTGGTTCATGGCTCCGAAGGTCTGACTTTCAGCTTGCCAAGGTTGGAGTCGAGCGTTCGAATTGCTTAACCCGCTCCAAATGTCCCACGAAAAAGGCCGCGGTTCACTGCGGCCTTCGTCGTTTCTGGGGGCAGCTTGGCCCCAATTGAGAATATCGAGGTCCGAGTTACCGGCGGGTTACAAGATTTAGATCGGACCCGCGTGTAAATCGGGCTTTTATTGCGGCAAGCTCGATGCCGTCCTCCGTGAGGTATTCCAAGAGCTACTTTCAGACCAAGCGTTCAAGTCGCCAACATCGGTGACGACGGCTGCCCGTTGACCCCTGGGCACTGCCGTATCGCACGTAGAGCAGCGAAACCTATCGTTGTCAGTTCTTGATTCCTCATCGTTGGGACCTAGCGACTCTTCGCATTGAAGGGGGAATAGTATGCGTAGTGCCGAGATGTTCAGTGGTTGTGGGGGGGGGGGGCTTGGGCCTCGCTCGGGCAGGCGTTGGGCATCTGCTCCTTGTCGAACGCGATAAGCACTCAGTTGACAACATACGACACAACATCGACCCGTCGTATTGAGCATCTCGATCATTGGCAGGTCCATTCGGACGACGTCCGCGTAGTCGACTGTTCAAGGCTTAAGGGCAAGGCGGAGTTCGTTGCCGACGGGCCGCCAATGTCAGCCTTTCTCCATCGGCGGTTTGCATCGTGGCGACGAAGATGTCAGGGACATGTGGCCTGAAGCCTTGCGCGGTGTGCGCCAGATTGGCCCGATGGGTTTCCTTTTCGAGAATGTGCGCGGCCTACTGCGCCCCAAATTCGCCGATCACCTGGACTGGGTTAGATTGTCTCTGGCTGAACCTGATCTCGTGCAGGACGCGGGTGAGGACACGGCGGACCAACTCGATCGCCTTCGTGCGAAGGAGCCTGATGGCACGTACAGGGTATCGTGGTTAAGGTGAACGCGGCCGACTACGGTGCGCCGCAGAAGCGTCATCGCGTCTTGTTTATGGGTATCCAATAAGAGCGTCGCTTCTTCCATCGAGCCGCCGAAGCAAACTCACTCGCGCGAACGGCTCTTGTGGATCAGTTCGTGTCCGGCGACTGCTGGCGCAGGCACGGTATCCGCCGGCCGCGAGGCAAGAAATTCGACAGGGTCGTCATAGTTCGAAGTGGGGCGGAATGGCGTGCTAATAGGTTGCCTTCCATTCGCGAGGCGTCGACAAAGGCCACGACTTCGGAAAGCTTGACCAATTTCCGGGAGTTGAACGGTGTGTAGCTGGGATGTCACGGTGCTTCACAGCTTGCTGAAGCTGCTAGTAGTGAGTGCCGATAACGTCGGCGGCCTCGCGTATCGTGAGCAATCGTTCCGCCGACGCGTGATGAGGTCCGGGCATCTGAAAGTTGGTTTCCATCGGTACTGCTCCTGCCAAGGGGCGACGCGATACGATCGAGCCAAACAAATGCCGGCCCACGCGCACGCATTCGCTCCCGATTAAGAATCGAGGTCAAAGCATGACGTCAGCCGTAACGAGGAACGTTAGGGTCTTAGCGTGGTCCTAGATAACCACCCGGTGTTGTGAGCCAAGCACCTAGAGGCGACTTTGCCTCCGGTTCAGTGCGTCATTGAGATTTGCCTAGGATATCTCGAGGCAATGTCTCCCCGTGATCATCATGGACGATTTTAGGCATCAGTGGGCTTCATGCATAGCCGCAACCGTTCTTGTCTTGTGGCGGAAAGGTTTTCGGGTACGGTCGTGCGCCCGCGTGGCTGCCCCGTTGCGGAAAAGCGACGTATATGCGCAGCGTAGCGCATCGTGGAGAAGTGGGTACCTAGCAGCCCTTCCGAGAAACTCGAGCGACGCGGGTCTACCCCTCCCGTCGCATCGCCGAGTGCTGGCTGGTTCCGATTCCGTGCGTCGTCGTCCTGTATTGAATAATGGCGTGTCCCAGAATAGCTATGGGGCTGTCATGTGAATAGGTGGATCACAAAGATGAGCGAGGGACATCTGCATCGTTGGTTCTTAAACAATGGCGACAAAATGGCCCACAAATGGCTGCACTATTTCGACATTTACGAGCGCCATTTTCAGCGGTTCCGTGGTCAGAACGCAGTAGTTCTTGAAATTGGCATAGGCAGTGGTGGCTCTCTTCAAATGTGGAGAGATTATTTCGGACCTCGAACTACGATAATAGGACTGGACATTGATCCGCAGTGTAAGCAACACGAAGCCGAAGGGATCGAAATTATCATTGGCAGCCAAGCTGATACAGCAATCCTCGACGAAATTTTGATGCGCCACTCAAAGATCGATATTGCCCTAGATGATGGAAGCCACGTCATGAGCGATATGATTGCGACGTTTGAGCATCTATATCCGCGTATTGATGTAAATGGATTGTACTTGGTCGAAGATCTGCACACTTGTTACTGGGAAGAGTACGGCGGCGGCCTGCGACGGCAGGGCAGCTTCATCGAATTGATAAAAGAGCGTATAGACGACATCAACGCGATGCATGCGCGCGGGGTTATTCCGGTCAGTGAGTTCGCGCGGTCCACTGACTCCATGACTATATATGATAGTGTCGTCGTGTTTGAGAAAAGACGACAAGGCAGGCGTCAAGCAATCATGACGGGTGGATTTTAGGCCGTAGCTAAGCGAGTCCAAGCCTTATCAATATGTGCGCCGTCGACCTTGGGTTTAGGCGGTAAGCCGCAACTCCCGGCAGCCGCAGCGAAGGGCTCAGAGCATCTGGAATTCAGCGCCAAGGTCGTCGCGCAATGCTGTCACAGCCTGTTGCAAGTCTTCCGGTACAGGCGGTTGAAGAGTGTGCTGGAAATCGACGAAACTGGCTAACAGTGCGAGAGAACGAAGGTTGTTCCCCAAGTACTTTAGCGCGAGCGCTTCGTGGTAAACAGCCCGCCAGATTAAGTCTGCCTCCACGACTGCGGTCGCCGGTGACAGTTCTATCTTCTTGCGACACAGGCGAAACGCCGAACGAAAGAAGCTTGCGGCGCCAACGTAGTCGCCAGTATGAATCAACAGCAACATTCCTCGATAGTATGTAGAGGCGGCGATGCAGAGCGGCCAGCGAGTGGCAAAGTCATCTAGCGTCGCTATGTCGCCTAGGGAGGGGTCCGCAACCGCCAAAATGGGTGCAAACGCTCTTTCAGCGAGCGCGTAGTCTCCGGAATCCATGGCGCTCCGGAAAAGACGATAGCGTAGCCCAATTTCGAGCGAAGAACCGGGGCGCGCTTTTCCGAGAGCTTCCTGTAAATACCGGTGGACAAGCATTGCGAGATGGTCGGCCGAACGCCTTTGAAATTTCAGCGGCGACCTTGACGCATACATCAACATGCTTGGTGCGCTTGTATCTACCTGGACGTGGTGCAACCCAGCCTTTTTTAGGGCCTCCATCAGCGCTTCGGCGCTAAAGATAATGGTGTGCGCGCCAGGCGAGAGCAGAGCCAGCAGGGAACTGGGATTCGTTCGGCTGTTGATGCGGTCTGCATCTGGAGTCGTCAGGATTAGGACACCGTCTTCAGTGAGATAGGACTTGAGGATGGTAATGAATTCATGTGGGTCGTGTACATGCTCGACAACTTCTGAGCAGTGCACAATATCAAAAAGTTGTTCCTGGTTGAGATTCGGAGTTGCAAAATCATTGATGATATCGAGGCCTAATTGTTCTCGGCCTTGTTCTCCATAGCGCGACGGTTCGAAGCCTTTTACTTGCCAATCCAGCATGCTTCGAACAGAGTCTAGACCAAATCCAAAGCCGCATCCGATATCCAAAAGTCTGCCTGGGCGGCCGTCGTCAGGTATGACTTTCAAGATATTTTTGGAAATGAGGTCAATCGCAGCGTTGAACTCAACATAGTCGCGGATACTGAGTTCAGCAGATGTATGCTGAGTGTAATCGATATTGGGGTAGGGGTGATAAACTAGAGATCTGCAGGCATCGCAGCGATAAAGATAAAGCGTCGAATTTGCGTCAAATGTCGGCTGCGTATTCTTTGCCGTGAGCACGCATGACTTATTGTTGGAGCTTCCGCATACCGGGCATAAAAATGAAGATTGCCGGCTTTGGTCATCGCAAAAATCGACAATGTTGGTACTCAAAATTCAGTCCCTCGCGAAACAATGTAGTTGAGCCAGGCCGGCAAGTCGCTCAATCCTGCTTATGAGATGGATAGGCTTTGCTTTGACTCAGTGATTCATCCCGTTGAAGTGGCCACGTGACCGTTCCGTGCGGCAAATCAAACGTCTTTCGAGCTAATATCCATGACGATGCCATTCCGTTGTGGAGAGGGAACTCGAGCATTGGGCCAACCCTCTTTGATGGGTGAATGAACATCCTGACCGGATCGGCCATCCCCACCTCGATTACCTCGAAGCCCATCGCCGGCGAGAAGAGCACCTTCAGACCTTCACTGGACATCCGCCAGAAGTCGTTGGGCGTCTCGTGGATCGGGAACGAGTGCGGTACCGCGTGTAACGTCAGCCCACCGAGTTTGAGCACCTTGTTGATTTGTACCGCGAGCAGCCAGGGACAGGCCAAGTGTTCGATTACCGCCTCTGAGAAGACGCCATCAATGGTTCCGGGAGCAATCGAGTCACTCAGAAAATGAGCGTCCTCAACGATATCAACACCGGGAGCCTCGTGAATGTCCAAACCGATGAAATTGCATTCTGGCTCAAATTTACCTGCGTTCAAAATTGACGATGGACCTACGACCCGAGCACCGATTTCGAGTACCGTGCCGCCAATCCTCTTCATTTCTGATGCGAACGCGTCGATTGGGTACTCACCATCTGCATAATATGCGTTGATTGGATGCTCTGGACCCAGCTCAGTAACGTCGAACTCTACGGTGCCGTCGATAGTCTCGACTTCGAGTGTTACCGGTCGAAACGGGCTGCAGGGGAGATAAACGGCGAATCCACAGAGGGTAGAGACAAGCGTGGGGAAAAACGGCTGCAAATCCGGTCGATCGAAGAGTGCGTTCGTTGTAGCGCGATATGCCCCGCTTCTAATATGGATCGCAGTGGGGGCCCGGCCATAAGCGTGGGCCCAGCCTTTAACAAAGACACCATGCGCATCGCACCAAAGTGCATCAACCATATGGACCGCCTGCGTGGCAGGGGTCGAGCTGAGAGCGTTCATCAACCACCCACAAGATCGCTATTAATACGAATGCTCGCATGTGGCCGAATGCAGTACCAGTTGTCGAGGCCGTGTACGCAGTTTTGCAGTGCTTGATAGTCGTCTGCCGCCATTATAAAGAATTGCCGGTCAAGGGGGGCTCATGCCAGTCATTACAGTTGCGGCGGTAATCCCACTATTCAACGGTGCGGCATTCATCCGTGAAGCACTGGAAAGCGTTTTCGCTCAGTCTGAGCCGCCAGACGAGATCATTGTCGTGGATGACGGCTCCACAGACAATGGTGCCGCTGTCGTTGAGGAACTAGCCAAAACTCGTCCAGTGGTCCTGCTGCGCAAAGCAAATGGAGGGCAATCGTCCGCTCGTAACCTTGCAATTCAGAACTGCCAGAGCAGCCATATCGCACTTCTGGACCAGGACGATGCGTGGTATCCTGAGCACCTTGCTATCCTCAAGCGGCCGTTTGAGAGGGCATCCCCTGCGGATCGGCTCGCGCTGGTGTATGGGAATCTTGACCACGTCGATGTGACTGGGCAAATGGTTGCCCACAGTTGCCTGGATATCTTTTCAACCAAACATCCCAGAACGACACTGGAACAGTGCATTGGGCAGGACATGTTTATCCTACCCGGCGCTTCACTTATCGATCGAAAGGTTATCCTTGAAGCGGGCCGTTTTGACGAGCAATTGTCGGGATATGAGGACGACGACCTCTTTCTTAGGATTTTCCGTGGAGGCTACCGAAGCACTTACATTGATCAACCAGTGACAAGGTGGCGTATTCACGGCTCCTCTACGTCGTACAGCATGAAAATGGCCGTCTCTCGAATGATTTATTATCGCAAGCTAAAAGGGATGTTTCCGAACGAACCTCGCCTGCATACGCACTGGCTCAGGGATCATATTGCGCCTAGATTCTTCCGCTCAACAATACAAGACTTCATTGGCGGCTCCCGCCTAGAGGATGTGCCGCGCATGGAGCGCACTTGGGCTGACATCCAAGAGATCGCATCGGAGCTTCCTCGTCGCCCTCGAAAGCGAATTCGCCGAGTTGCTCCAATCATCAACCTGACTTATCGTGGACGCTTCACAAATATCGCCCGGCTCTTGCTGAGATATGCAGCATCCCATCGCAAGTGAGGTAGGTATGACCTTTTCCTCCGGTTACCGCGCGGTTAGGCTTTATGCAATTCGCTGCGGTTTTTCACAGTTCGCCGCAGTTCACTAGTCTGCTGATTGAAGTCTTTGTTGCCGTCCGGACTGCATTCTTTCGCGTATTTGCACGCACCAGGACAGACTCTCGCGAATTGCTTAGACGGTGAAATTTCTTGCTCGCCAACCTGCAATCGCCACGCCGGCCAAGGCGTCGAGATTGTCGGCGTTGGGGCAGAAATCCCGATAGGATGCCTCGAAATCTCTGGTTTCCAGCCGGTCGCTGCAGACGCGTCGTGCCGGGCACATCATGCAGGTCCGGCGCATGTCGCGGTTCCATTCCGGGTAGCGGTTCTCGAAAGTCTCTGCGTCGATGCCCTTGGACTTGATGGCCTCGGGCAGCAGGATCTTTGAGGCGAAGGCAAGACGCATGGCCTGCCTGAAGTCCGACCGCGATAGCCCGCACTCTGCCAGCATGCGTTCGCCGTCATTGCCGAGTTGGCTGATCTCCCACACCGCGGCACGCCGCTGGCGCCAGTCCTTAAAGCGGAGCACGACTGATCGCCAGAGCTCGTACGACTGCGGTATCGTATTCATTGCTGCTATCTCCCACATTCACGAGACGCCCTCCCTTTGCAACTGTTGCAGGCGGGGCGGCAGCGTTCCTTGCGCTGGATCAAGCTGGCGGCAAAAAAAGAAGGCGGGTTGCCCTGCGTGCAACCCGCCCCAACAGAGGCTTGTTTGAATCTGCCGGTCAGGCGGCAGATTGGGAGATCACGCCGCGGCGAATCTGGTCTTCCTCGATGGATTCGAACAGTGCGCGGAAGTTGCCTTCGCCGAAGCCCTCGTCGCCCTTGCGCTGGATGAACTCGAAGAAGATCGGCCCGATCACGGTCTTCGAGAAGATCTGCAGCAGAATCTTGGTCATGCCGCCGTCGACCACGCCTTCGCCGTCGATCAGGATGCCGTGCTTCTTCATCTTGTCGAGCGGCTCGTCATGGCCATGCACGCGGTTGCGCGACATCTCGTAATAGGTGTCGGGCGGGCCGGGCATGAATTTCAGGCCCTTGTCGGCGATCCGGTCGGTGGCGGCATAGATGTCGTCAGTGCCGACCGCGATGTGCTGGATGCCTTCGCCCTTGTACTTCCTCAGATATTCCTCGATCTGGCTGGTGTCGTCTTTCGACTCGTTCAGCGGAATGCGGATCTTGCCGCAGGGCGAGGTGATGGCACGGCTGACGAGACCGGTGATGCGGCCGTCGATGTTGAAGAAATGGATCTGCTTGAAGCCGAACAGCTCGCGGTAGAAGTCCCACCACTTGTCCATGTTGCCGCGATAGACATTGTGGGTCAGGTGGTCGAGGAAATAGAAACCGACGCCCGCAGGCTTCGGATCGGCTTCGCCGAGCCAGTCGAATTCAGCTTCATAGGCCGAGCCCTTGGTGCCGTATTTGTCGACGAAATAGAGCAGCGAGCCGCCGATGCCGACGATGGCCGGCACGTCGAGCGCCTTGTCCGTGCCGGTGTAGGGGGTAGCGCCCTTCGACACCGCGTGGTCGAAGGCGTGCTTGGCATCGACCACGCGCCAAGCCATCGAGGCAGCGCAGGGGCCGTGCTCATCGACGAAGCGCATGGCGTGGCTGCCAGGCTCGGCGTTGATGATGTAGTTGATGTCGCCCTGGCGCCAGACGGTGATCTTCTTCGTCTTGTGGCGAGCCACAGGCTGGTAGCCCATGCGGGCGAAAAGCTCTTCCAGCTTCTCGGGTTCGGGATGGGCGAATTCGACGAATTCGAAGCCGTCGGTGCCGGCCGGGTTGTCGTCGCTGATCCTGGCCGGGGGCGCATCGTGCGGGAACGGACCCATAGAAATTCCTCCTCAAAACTCGGTAGTGCATATTGTGCCCTCGATTCCATGCAATGTGCTTGCATTCTGGCCTCCTATGGGTCGATCTATGCGCGGAACGTGCATGGATGTGGAGGTGTATGCAATGAATGACGTGCTTGACCAATTCGACCTCAAGATCCTGCGCGCGCTGCAGCTCGACGGGCGGCTGACCAACAACGAACTGTCGGAGAAGATCGCGTTGTCAGCTTCGCAGTGCTCGCGTCGGCGTGCCCGGCTGGAGGCGGAAGGCTTCATCCGCGGCTATCAGGCCATGCTCGACCGCGAGCGACTGGGGCTCGATCTGCTGGTGGTGATCTCGGTGACGCTTGCCACCCACAACCGCGACAACGCCCAGCGTTTCGCCCGCCTGGTCAACGACCTGCCAGAGGTGCTCGAGGCCTATTCGCTGACCGGCGAGATGGACTACCACATCAAGGTCGTGGTGCGGGGATTGTCGGACCTGTCGCGCTTCGTCAACGAGGTTCTGTTGCCACATGATTCCGTACAGCATGTGAAGACAGCGATCGTGCTGAACACGCTGAAGCAGTTCGGGCCGCTGCCGATCGGGTAGGGCGCGCAAAGCGCGACGCGGACGCCCTCCCGCCCCCTTGTGGGGAGCGGACTAACGCCGCTTGGCCAACAGCGCCCGCTCGACATCGGCCAGTCCTGCTTCGACGCGCTCGATGGCACCCGTGCCGAGCGCCTTTTCAAGGGTAGCCTGATAGGTGTGGGCGAGGTCAGCGATTTCGCGATAGGCTTTCTGGCCGGCTGCTGTCAGTTCCAGATGTTCGACCCGCCGGTCGGTCTCGTTCTCCCGGCGCTTCAGCCAGCGGCGCTCCTCGAGTGCGGCGACGGCGCGGCTGACCTTGGTCTTGTGCATGTTGGAATGCGTGCCGATCTCGGTCGCGGTCATGCTGCCGACGCTGCCCAAGGCGGCGAGCGCTCGCCATTCGGGCCGCGTCATCTGGAAACGCTGCTTGTATTCCCTGGAAAAGCTCAGGCTGATCAGCTCCGCCGCCCGGTTCAGCCGATAGGGCAAAAAGCTCTCCAGATCGAATGCGTCCGGCATCTCAATCCTTTGATAGTTACAAAATCGACGGTTACACTTGCAACCATATCGACGTTCTCACGTCCGCCAGGGAGGTGCAAGACATGCTGGACAAGGCCACCAAACAAGCGTCACTCGCGACTGCCACCGGCTATATGCCGGGCTTTGGCAATGATTTCGAGACCGAGGCATTGCCGGGCGCGCTGCCGCAAGGCCAGAACAGTCCGCAGAAGTGCAATTATGGCCTCTATGCTGAGCAGCTGTCGGGTTCGCCTTTCACCGCCCCGCGTGGCACCAACGAGCGTTCCTGGCTTTACCGCATCCGACCGAGCGTTCGGCACACCAAGCGCTTTTCCAATGCCAGCTATCCGCACTGGAAGACTGCACCTTGCCTCGACGACCATTCCTTGCCGCTCGGCCAGCTGCGCTGGAACCCATTGCCGGAGCCGAAGGACAAGCTGAACTTCATCGAAGGCATCCGCACCATGACGACGGCGGGTGATGCGATGACCCAGGTCGGCATGGCGGCGCATGCCTACATCTTCAACGGCGACATGGTCGACGACTACTTCTTCAACGCCGATGGTGAGCTGATGATCGTGCCGCAGGTGGGCACCATCCGCGTCTTTACCGAAATGGGCGTCATCGACGTCGAGCCGTCGGAGATCTGCCTCGTGCCGCGCGGCATGATGTTCAAGGTTTCGCGCCTCGGCGATGCCGCTTTCCACCGCGGCTATGTCTGCGAAAACTATGGCGCCAAGTTCACACTGCCGGATCGCGGCCCGATCGGCGCCAACTGCCTTGCCAACCCGCGCGATTTCAAGACGCCCGTCGCCGCCTATGAGGACAAGGAAACGCCCTGCCGCGTGCACGTCAAATGGTGCGGCAAGTTCTATATCACCGAGATCGGCCACTCGCCGCTCGACGTCGTCGCCTGGCACGGCAACTATGCGCCGTTCAAATACGACCTCAGGACATTCTCGCCTGTCGGCGCGATCCTGTTCGACCATCCGGACCCGTCAATCTTTACAGTGCTGACGGCGCCGACCGAAGAAGCAGGGACCGCCAATGTCGACTTCGTCATCTTCCCGCCGCGCTGGCTGGTGGCCGAGCACAGCTTCCGGCCGCCCTGGTATCACCGCAACATCATGAGCGAGTTCATGGGCCTCATTCATGGCCAGTACGACGCCAAGGAGGAGGGCTTCGTGCCCGGCGGCATGAGCCTGCACAACATGATGCTGCCGCATGGGCCTGATGCGATGGGTTTCGAGAAGGCGTCCAACGGCGAGCTCAAGCCGGTCAAGCTCGACCACACCATGGCCTTCATGTTCGAGACGCGTTTCCCCCAGCAGCTGACCAAGTTCGCCGCCGAACTGGAGACGCTGCAGGACAATTACATCGACTGCTGGGACGATCTCGAGCGCAAGTTCGACGGCACGCCCGGTATCAAGTGAAGCATCAAGTGAGGACGTAGATGAAGCTCGCCACGCTGAAGGATTCCACCCGCGACGGCCGCCTTGTCGTGGTCTCCCGCGACCTGACACGCTGTTCGGAAGTCGGCCACATCGCCCGCACCTTGCAGGCGGCACTTGACGACTGGGCCCATGTCGGTCCGCGCCTCGCCAATGTCGCCGAGGGCATCGAGACCGGCTCGCAGCCGACCATGCGCTTTCATGAGCACGATGCCACCTCGCCGCTGCCGCGCGCCTATCAGTGGGCCGACGGCTCAGCCTATGTGAACCATGTCGAGCTGGTCAGGAAGGCGCGGGGCGCCGAGATGCCCGCGAGCTTCTGGACCGATCCCCTGATGTATCAGGGCGGCTCGGACTCGTTCCTCGGCCCACGCGACCCGATCGTCATGGCCGACGAAGCCTGGGGCATCGACCTCGAGGGCGAAATCGCAGTCATCGTCGACGACGTGGCGATGGGGGCAACATCAGATGAGGCGCGCGATGCCATCCGCCTGGTCATGCTGGTCAACGACGTGTCGCTGCGCGGCCTGATCCCTGCCGAGCTCGCCAAGGGCTTCGGCTTCTTCCAGTCCAAGCCGTCAACGGCGTTCTCGCCGGTCGCCGTTTCGCCCGATGAACTCGGCGACGCCTGGCGCGACGGCAAGCTGCACCTGCCGCTGCTGACCAGCATTAACGGGCAGCCGTTCGGCCGCGCCAATGCCGGCACAGACATGACCTTCGACTTCGGCCAGCTGGTGGCGCATGCTGCCAAGACCAGGCCTCTGGTTGCGGGAACCATCATCGGTTCGGGCACCGTGTCAAACAAGCTCGACAGCGGACCGGGCAAGCCTGTCGCCGAAGGCGGCGCGGGTTATTCCTGCATCGCCGAGATCCGCACCATCGAAACCATCGACACGGGGGCGGCGAAGACGCCGTTCCTTAGGTTCGGCGACAAGGTCCGCATCGAGATGAACGACAAGATAGGTCACTCGATCTTTGGTGCCATCGAGCAGACCGTGACGAAATACGAGAAGGTCTGATGAGCGAGACCGTCCTGTTCGACTATTGGCGTTCGTCGGCGAGCTACCGGGTACGCATCGCGCTCAACATGCTGGGTCAGGCGTATCGCCCGGTATCGGTCGACCTGCTGGCCAAGGCGCAGAAGTCGCCCGAGCATCTGGCACGCAATCCGCAGGGGCTGGTGCCGGTGCTCGACATCGATGGCCACGCCTTCACCCAGTCGCTGGCGATCATCGAATATCTCGATGAGACCCGCCATGCCGGTTTCCTGCCCTCCGATCCGCTCGGCCGCCAGCGCGTGCGCCAGCTGTCCTTTGCCATCGCCATGGAAATCCACGCTGTCTGCAACACCGGTGTGATCGCCGAGCTGATGCGGCTGGTCCCGAATGGCGAGGCGGCGCGCGACGCCTGGATGCAGAAGTTCATCGGCGATGGTATGGCAGCCTTCGAAAGGCTGCTCGACCACCCGGCTACTGGCGCCTTCTGCCATGGCGATAATCCAACCATGGCTGACATCTGCTTGGTGCCGCAGGTCTACAATGCCCGGCGCTGGAACGTCGACATTTCGGGCCTGAAGCGGCTGCTGGAGATTTCCGCCCGCTGCGAAGGCCTCGAGGCCTTCGCCAAAGCCCATCCGGATCGCGCCAAAGGCTGAGGCTCAGCGCATCCGCCACGCCTGCGTCCGCTTGATCAGAACCCGCGACAGGAACAGGTGGATCAGGCGTGCGGCGGCATTGGTGTAGAAGATCATCATCGCCATCGCGGCCGCCGGTGCCACATCGCCGGCGTCGTCCATGTTGAGCACCGCCACCGAAGCCAGTGTCGTGTCCTTGGAATAGAGGAACACCACCGCCGACACGGTCGTCATGGCGTTGACGAATATGTAGATCGAGATGTCGAGGATGGCCGGCAGGCAGACAGGCACGGTGACGCGCGCAAACAGCTTGTAGAAGGGCTGCTTGAGCGAAGCCGCCACCGGCTCGAACTCCTGGTCGATCTGCTTGAGCGCGGTCAGCGCGGTAAGGTGTCCCACCGTGTAGAAGTGGGTGATTGTACAGACCACCAGAATGGTCATGGTGCCGTAGATGGCATGCAGCGGGTTGGCCGGATCGTTGAAGAAGAAGATGTAGGCGAGGCCGAGCACCATGCCCGGCACCGCCATCGGCAGCATGGCGAGGAACTGGAACGCCGTGCGGCCGGCGCGGAAGCCGTCGGTCTTCTCGACCATATAGGCGCCGACGAAGATGATGACCGTTCCGATGACCGCCGTCAGCGCCGCCAGCCGGATCGAGTTGTAGTACGAACCCCAGCCGCCGCCATCCATGCGGTCGAAGGCGAAATGCTTGAGACCGAGGCTGAGGTCGTAGGGCCAGAGCTTGACCAGTGCCGCGAACTGGCTGGTCGCCATGATGCCGAGGATGAAGACGGCGATCAGCGAACACCAGGCGAGGCAAAGCGTGTCGAAGCCGCGGTTCGGCTTGGGCTGGTAGGGCACCGAGCGCGCTGACAGCAGCGCCACCTGCTTCTTGGTCACCATGCGGTCGACGATAAAGGCGGCGATGGCAGGGACGAGCAGGATGACCGAGACGACCGCGCCCATCTCGAAGTTTTGCTGGCCGATGACCTGCTTGTAGATGTCGACGGCAAGCACATTGTACTGACCGCCAATGACCTTGGGCAGGCCGAAATCGGTGATGACAAGGGTGAAGACGACGAAGGCTGCCGAGATCAGGCCGTAGCGGGCGCCGGGAATGGTCACCGTCCAGAAGGTGCGCCAACGACTGGCGCGCAGCGAGGCGGCCGCTTCGTAGTGGCGCTGGTCGGAGATCGCCAGCGCCGTCGAGATGATGATCATCGCATGCGGGAAGGCGAAGAAGATCGAGCCGACGACGATGCCGAGCGGGCCGTAGATCGAGGCCCCCATCAGCAGATCCTTGAGCATGCCCTGGTTGCCGAACAGGTAGATCAGGGCAATGCCGGGAAGCAGCGACGGCACCAGGATCGGCACCATGGCAACAAGCTTGAAAACACCCTTGAAGCGCATGCAGCTGCGGTTCAGCGCATAAGCGAAACCGAAGGCCAGTCCGACGGTGATGATGGTGCTGACGAGTGCGATGAACACCGAGTTCTCGATCGAGCGGAACAGCGTCGGCGTCGAGAAGTAGGCGGCGTAGTTCTCAAGTCCGAGCGCCCGTGACGGCCTGAGCATCACGCGGCGGAAGTCGTTGGAGGTGAGTTCCTGCCATTCCGTTCCGGTCTGCGGCTTGAGGCCGACGAGATAGGTTGCATCAGACGTCGTGCCACGAATCTTGTACTTCACCGGGCTGCGGAAGCTGAAGTCGGGGAAGAAGCTCGTCGCCTGCAGCCGCCCGTCGGAGTTGGTGGCGAGCTTGGCCGGCGGTACCGCATCGAGTTTCTCGTTCAGCGCTGCCGCGGTGACAGGTTGGCCCCAGTTGCCGTCCTTGTCGCTGACCTGGAACTCGAAATTGGCGAGGTTGAAGCTGTAGGTCGAGAACGATTTGGACAGCATGATCGCAAGGGGGGCTGCCAGCCCCACCACCAGATAAAGCGCGATCACGACCATCAGGCCGCGCTTGATCAGCTCGTCGCGGTCGAGCCTGAGGCGGAGGCTGCGGCCGACGGGAAGGGCAGAGTCGAGAGCCATCGCCATGTCAGGCACCCCTGGGGTAGATCAGCAGCCGTTCGGCCGGCAGTTCGACCGTCAGCGCCACGCCTTCGGTCAGCGACAGGCGGCGCGCGGCATTGATCGAAAAATCGGCGATCAGGGTTTCGTTGCCGAGCGCGTGGCCGTGCAGCCGTGTGCGCCAGAACGATCCCAGGAATTCCATCTCGCTGATGGTGACGTCGATGGCGTTGGCGGTCGCACCGTTGGCAAGAGAGCCTGCGGCATGCGGAATGACGTCCTCGGGGCGGATCGCCGCGATGACGGGCGCGCCCTCGTCGAAGCCGTTCTGTGCGCAATTGAAAGTCGCCGCACCGAAGCCGACTGTGCCCTTCGACGCCCTGGCCTCGAACTTGTTGGCCTCGCCGATGAAGTCGGCGACGAAGAGGGTCGCCGGGTGGCGGTAGATCTCGGTCGGCGTGCCGATCTGTTCGATGACGCCGTGGTTCATCACCACGATGCGGTCGGCCATCGACAGCGCCTCCTCCTGGTCATGGGTGACCATGATGGTGGTGACGCCGAGCTTGCGCTGCAATTCCTTGATCTCATGGCGCAGATGGGTGCGCACCTTGGCGTCGAGTGCCGACAGCGGTTCGTCGAGCAGCAGCAGGCCGGGCGAAATGGCAATCGCCCGGGCAAGTGCGATGCGCTGCTGCTGGCCGCCGGAAAGCTGGGCCGGGTACTTGTTGCCCTGGTCGGGCAGGCCGACAAGCTTGAGCAACTCGGTGACGCGAGCCTCGATCTCGGCACGCGGGCGCTTGGTGTTTTCGAGGCCGAAGGCGATATTCTTGGCGATCGTCAGATTGGGGAACAGCGCGTAGGACTGGAAGACGATGCCGTAATCGCGCTGCGACGGCGGCAGGGTCGAGACGTCGCGCCCGCCCTGTTGGATCGAGCCGCGGGTCTGCAGGTCGAGGCCGGCGATGGCACGCAAAAGCGTGGTCTTGCCGCAACCCGACGGGCCGAGGAAGCAGACGAACTCTCCCTCGCTGATGTCGAGCGATATGTCCTTCAGCGCATGGAATTCGCCGAAGGCTTTCCAGACGTTTGCGATTCTGAGATAGGCAGGCTTCACGTTCGGGCTGGCGGCGGTCATGGCGCTCACTTCAGTCGGAATTCGCGGCTGCCCGGCGAGGGTTTCGTGTCTCATCGTAACCATCCGGCTTGGGGGCAAGGGGCGGGCGCAGCCCGAGGCGACGCCCGCTTGTCGAGGGTGGCTGATGGAGGTCAGCTCTTCGGCTCGGACTTCGAGTCGTAGCGCTTGGTCCATTCCTCGAGGATGGCGTTGCGGTTGTTGGCCGCCCACTCGAAGTCGTTCTTGATCATCCTGGCTTCGATGTCGGCCGGCAGGTGCTCAACCGGCTTGGCGACGCCGGGCATGGCGACGACCGCATAGCCGACATTGTACATCTCGTTTGCCTTCTTCGAGACCGACCAGTCGAGCAAGGTCTTGGCAGCCTCTTCCTTGGACGTGCCGGCCACGATTGCCGACGCTTCCATGTCCCAGCCGATGCCTTCTTCGGGGATGATGATATCGATGGGCGCACCCTCTGCCTTCGACTTGGCGGCGCGGAACTCGAAGGAGATGCCGATTACCGTCTCGCCTGCGGCTGCCATCTTGCACGGCTTGGAGCCCGAATGCGTGTAGGCGGCAACGTTCTGGTGCAGGCCGTCCATATAGGTCCAGCCGTCCTTGTCGCCGAACAGCTGCAGCCAGCTCGATACGTCGAGGTAGCCGGTGCCTGATGACGCCGGGTTTGGCATCACCACGTGGCCTTTGTATTCAGGCTTGGTGAGGTCCTTCCAGCTCTTCGGCGCGGTCAGGCCAAGCTTCTGGCCTTCGATGGTGTTGAAGCAGATCGAGGCTGCCCAGGCGTCCATGCCGACCCAGCTCGGCGGATTGTCGCTGTCGACGAAATTGGGCTTCAGCTGGTCGGCTCCCTTGGGCGCGTAGGCTTCCAGCATGCCCTCGGACTTGAGAACCAGAAGCGAGGTGGCGGCGAGGCCCCAGACCACGTCGGCCTGCGGATTGTCCTTCTCAGCGAGCAGCTTGGCGGTGATGACGCCGGTGGAGTCGCGGATGAAGTTCAGCTTGATGTTGGGATGGTCCTGGTTGAACGTCTCGGCATAACGCTTGAGGTCTTCGGCCTCGATGGCCGTGTAGACTGTGAGCTCCGTCTCCGCCCAGGCCGCCGATGACATCAGCATCGTCGCAAAGGCGGCAAGCGCGAAGGTTTTCTTCTGGTTCATTGAAGTGGCTCCCATTTGAATCGCTTAGGCACGTTCTGATTGGGAGAGGTTTTGTCGGGCCGCGTTTTGGCTGTGCCCGTTTGCGCCTCGTCCATGGTCGATAGTGGGAACGGGCGGTCAATAAGTAAAATCTATTCTTTTTATGATCTGGTAGGCTGAGCTTATGTGATGCACAGGGTTGCGACAGGCATGTGACAAGGCTGCCGCATGCTTGTGCACGGGCGTTGGTTTTTGCACCGAAACGCAAAAGCTTGCCGGCCTGTCAGCCTGAGAAGGCGAGTGCGATCACCCCGCCGGCAACGATGACGGCTGAAAAGATGCGGGCCTGCCACGGTCGCTCGCCGAATATGAACAGGCCGATGAGGGCTGCGATGATGACGCTCGATTCACGCACGGCCGAGACCGCGCCCAGGGGCGCGATCGTCTTGGCGTAGATGACGAGGCCGTAGGCGGAGACGGCGCCCAGGCCTCCGACGAGGCCGAGCGTGACCGTCTTGCGATCGATCGTGTGGGTTGCGCCGCGGCGTCGGAACAGCACGAACAGCGTGACGGGAAATTCGAGCAGGAACAGCCAGCCCATATAGCCGAACGGGCTGTCGGACAGGCGCACGCCGATGCCGTCGATGACCGAATAGGAGGCGATCAGCACGCCGTTGATGGCGGCAGCGCCGACGGCGCGCGGATCGGCATGGGCTGCGCCGCGCTGGAAGGCGAGGAAGGCAATGCCGAAGGTAATCGCGCCAAGCCCGACCCAGCCTAAGGGCGGCAGAGTCTCGCCGATCATCACATAGGCACCGAAAGCGACAAGCGCCGGGGCCAGTCCGCGGGCGATGGGATAGACCTGGCTGAGATCACCCAGCCGGTACGACTGGAACAGGAAGACGTAGTAGCCGTAGTGGATGACCGTCGACAGGAAGATGTAGATCCAGCTCGCTTGCGACGGTGGCGTGGCGAAGAACACCAACAAGAGCCCGAGCGTGGCATGGGTGGCGGACACTGCTGCCAGGACGACGGCACGGTCGGTTGCGGCCTTGACGACGGCGTTCCAGCTCGCATGCAGCAAGGCTGCCACCAGCACGATGGTAAGGGCAAAGCCGGACATGCGTTCAGGCTTTCAGGAAGGTCGCAGGCAAGGGTAGTGTCCCGGTCGAGTACGAGCCGGCGTTAGGCAACAGCATTTCCCCTCCAAGCACATGAGGGAGCACCAGGCTCCCTCATCGACACTCATCTGATTTGCCGGCTCAAGACAAGGCTCAGACCCAGGGCAAAGAGAAGGTCTTGACGTTGGTGAAGCTTTTCATCGCTTCGATGACGCCTTCCTTGTAGCCGTTGCCCGAGTCCTTGATCCCGCCAAATGGCGACAAGTCGATGCGATATCCCGAGACTTCCCAGATATTCACCGTGCCAACCTGCAGGCCGGCGATGTATTTCTGTATGCGGCGGAAATCGTTGGTGCAGACGCCTGAGCAGAGGCCGAAGGTGGTGCAGCGATCGGCTCGTCGCCCGAGTTCTTGGTCGCGCCGGCGACAGCCGAATCGGCCGCCTTGGCGACATAGTTATCGGACAGTTCGTTGAGGCTGATCGGTGGTAGTTACCGCCGAGTTCCTGCACCTTGCACCTGTAGCCGGCAGTGCGGGTCGGCTGGCGGCATCGATCGGTTCATCAACACAGCCAGTCTCCGCAAAGCGGCGGGCCGACCGTGCTCTACCGCAGTTTGCGATCCTTGGCTTGCGCTGCCAGCAGCACGAACGACACCGCCAATATCGAAGCCAGGAAGATCGAGCCCGACAGGGCATAGATCGTCGGCGAGGCGCCTGAGTTCATCTTGCCGAACATCGCCAATGGCAGCGTGTTCTGCCGTCCGACCAGATAGAAGGCCCGGCCGAATTCGTTCAGCGACAGCAGGAACGAGAAGATGAAGGCAGCCACCAGGCCTGGCTTGATCAGTGGCAATGTCACGTCGACCAGCTGCCGCCACCAGGAAGCGCCGAGATCGGACGCGGCAAGCAGGTAAGAACGCCTGACGGCTGCCATGCTGGTGAGGATGACGGTGAAGGCGAATGGCAGCGCCCACAACAGATGGCTCGCAGCCACCGTGCCCCAGAACGGCTTCAGTCCGATGCGCCCGAAGATCACCGAAAGCGACAGGCCCTGGATGATCCCTGGAACGAACATCGGCAACAGCACGAACATGAACCAGCGCGAGCGCCATTTGCCGAGATCCATATAGGCCAGAGCCGACAACAGCGCGAGACCGGTTGCCACCAGCGCGGTGATGGTCGCGACCAGAAGGGATTCCTGCAATGCGCTGATCAGGGTGCGTTCCTTGGCGAGCGCGAAATACCAGGTCAGGCTGATGTCGGACAGCGGCGGCAGAGCGGGCTGCAGCGCCGGATTGAACGACACCGCCACCAGGTAGAGCGGCGGCAGATAGATGATCGCCAGCCCTATGGCAGTCATCAGCCAGATGGCGGCCTTAAGCGGGCGGCTTTCGAAACCGGCTACCATGTGAATCCCTCGAACAGGCTGGTCAGCTTGAACAGTCGGTTGCCGATGAAAATCAGTCCGAACAGGATGATCAGCACCAGGGTCGAGATTGCGAAGGCCAGCGGGAAGTTCACAACCCGCATGACGTCGTTGATCATCACCGAGATCATCGATGCGGCCGCACCGCCGAGCATCTGCACTTCTGTGGCCGAGCCCGCCGCCATGACGAAGACGAAGAGGAACCCGGCAAATATGCCGGCTTGGGTCAGTGGCAGCAGGACGGAGCGGAAGGTCCGCCAGAAGCCGGCGCCGAGATCCTGGCTGGCGGCGAGCAGCGATGGCTCGACGCGTTGCATCGACAGGATCAGCGGAAAGATGACGAAGGGCAGATATGAGGCGACGAGGCCGACATTGACGGCAAAATTGGAGAACAGCAGCCAGTCCAGCGGCTGGTCGACGATCCCGAGATCCATCAGCCAGCCATTGATAAGGCCGTTGCGGCCGAGCACGAGCCGCCAGGAAAAGGCGCGGATCATGTATGAGGTGAAGAACGGAATGGTGAACAGCGCCATCAGCAGCAGTGCAGTCCGCCTGCTTGCCAGAAAATGCACTGCCATCGCGGCGGGATAGCCTATGACGACACATATCGCGGCGGTCAGAAACGCCTTGCCCAGCGATCCGACGATGACGCTCCAGCGCCCGGCCTCGAGGATCGCTGCATAGCCGGCCAGGCTGAACTCCGGCCTGATCCAGTAGGTCGCGGGATCCCAGGTCCAGAAACTCCAGACGAGGATGACGATCAGAGGCACGAAGCCCAGCAGCAGCACGATGAGTGCGGTGGGGAGTGCGAGTAGAAGGCCGGGCGATTTCATCTGGTTTCCAGAAAAAGGCGGGGGAGCGCGAACCGCTCCCGCCGCTGTTGGTCGCAATCAGGCGTTACGCAGCTTCTGCCACCATTCTTCGTAGAGCTGGAAATTGTCCGGGCGCGTGTTCTGCCAGGCTACCTTGCCGCTAAACTTAGCTTTGACGTGCTCGGCCAGTGCCTTGACCTTTGACGGGTCGAACTGGCTCGCATTTGCCTCGGCGTAGGCAACATTGCGATCGCTCGGCACGACGTAGCCGCGCTGTTCGCCAAGCGTGCAGCCATAGAAGCCGTCGAGCAGCCAATTGGCGAGCTTGTGGGCGTCGTCGCCAAGGCCGCGGTCGACCGCGCCTTTCAGCAGAACGAGGTTGTTGCCCCAGCCTTCGTAGCCTTCGACGGGTGCGGCGTACTCGACCTGCAGACCGCGCTTGCGACCTTCGTAGACGATGGGCTCCCACCCGGTCATGGCCAGCACCTCGCCATCGCCGACAAGCTGCACGCCTTGCTCCCAGCCGCTCCAGAAGGTGCGGAACTGGCCATCCTTCTTGTGCTTGATGAGGAACTCCATCACCAGGCCAAGCTCGTCCGCGGTCAGGTTGCCCGGATTGCCGATCTTCTGGTTTTCCGTCTCTTTCAGGTACATGGCTGCAAAGACGGCGCTGTTGATCCAGGCGTCTTCCATTGCCACTTGGCCCTTCAGCTTCGGATCGAAGATGACGCCGTAGCTGTCGACCTTACCCAGCTTGTCGGGGCGATAGATGATCGAGTCGGCGTTGATGACGGCAGGCAGGCCGTACTGCTTTCCGTCATGGTGCAGGTAGGGGATGTCTTTTGCCCACTGCCAGACGCTTTCGTAGTTGGGGATCTTCGACAGGTCCCAGGGAACGATTGCGCCCTGGACAGCGAGTTCCTTCTCGGCGCCGCCCTGCAGGCCACCCATATCGAAGAGGTCGTTTGCGTTGCCGGCGACAAGTCGCGCGACGGCAGGGCCGGGGTCGTTGCCATTGTCTGTGAAGGCAACGTTCAGGCCCGCATCGTCAGCTGCCCGCGACCAGGCGTCGCCGACATCAAGCGTGCCGGTCGCCCAGAATGCCAGATCGCCCGCGGCCAGTGCCGACATCGGCTGAAACATGGATCCGGCCGCCAATGCCGCACCTCCCGCCCCGAGCGTCTTGAGCAATTGACGTCGGCTGATGTTGCTCGCCATCGCGCCGTTCAAGGAATTCATGCTGTTTGTCATCGCGTTACCCCTTCTTTTTATGAAAATCTTCTCAGGATGATCAGGTGTCACGGTTCGCCGCAGTTCAGGATGCGGGCACGGGCACCAAGGCACCTCCGGCGAATTCGAGCCGCACCGGATTGCCCGGTTCGGGCCAGGCGTCGGCGAACTCGACCGGGATTTCGGCGTCGAGCTTCTGGCCATCGCCGAGCTCAAGATAGAAGTCGAAGAACCGGCCGCGGAACTGGCGTCCGGCCACGGTCGCTGCAAGTGAGCTTCCGGGCGCTGCATGCACGTTCGCGAGCGAAATGCGGTCGGGACGAACCGCCAGGAGTCCCATTTCCCCGACGTCGCGAGCGCCTGGCAGAACCAGTCGCTCACCGGCTATGACAGCGACTGTGTCGCCGCCGCTGCGTTCGAGCCTTTCAGGCTTGAGGACGCGTTCCATGCCGACGAAGCGTGCGACGAAATCATTGGCGGGAGCGGCAAAGAAGTCGGCCGGCCGTCCGACCTGCTCGAGCCTGCCCTTATGCATGATGGCCATACGGTCGCTGAGGCTCAGCGCTTCGTCCTGATTGTGGGTGACCAGCACGAAGGTCGAACCGGTCCGCTTGTGCAGCCTGCCGAATTCGTCGCGCATCTGCTGGCGCAGTCTTTCGTCGAGTCCGGTCAAGGGCTCGTCGAGAAGCAGGATGCCCGGCTCCATGACGAGCGCGCGTGCCAGAGCGACCCGCTGCCGTTGCCCGCCAGAGAGCAGGTTGACGTTGCGTTCGGCAAATCCTGCCAGATCGACCAGGGCAAGCGTGCCGTCCACGCGTTTCTTGCGTTCAGCGGCAGCCACACCCTTCACCTTCAGCCCGTAGGCGACGTTGTCGCCCACGGTCATGTGGGGAAACAAAGCGAGGTCTTGGAAGACGGTATTTGACGGGCGGCGGTTGGCCGGCAGGTCGGTAACGTCCTGCCCATCAAACAGGACACGGCCGGTGGTGGGGCGATCAAACCCCCCGATCAGTTTAAGCAGCGTGCTTTTTCCCGAACCCGACGAGCCGAGCAATGTGAAGAATTCGCCGGCCTCGATCTTGAGACCCACGCGCTCCAGGGCTTTGACCGTGCCAAAGGTCCTGGTTACGTCGTCAATTCCAATCGAGATGGCCATGGACTAGCGGACCTCTTCGGTGATTACCATGATGCCCCGGTCGGTGACCTCCAGGACTTGCCCTGCATGCACGAGCGTTGTCGTGGTGGGCTCCTCGACAAGCAGCGGGCCACTCAGACGCTCACCGCAGGGCAGGCCGTTACGATCATAGACAGCGCATGATTTCCAGCCGCCATCGTTGCCGAAATAGACTTTGCGTTCGCCCTTTCGTGCCTTGGCGACAGTGCGGCCGTCATTGTCGATCGGCGGGCAGTCGATGACGTTACCGGCGATCTCGGCCTGAAGATGCAGGTTCGTCACCTCGATGCGTGCATCGGGCAGGCGGAACGAATAGGCGGTCTCGTGAGCACTGTGGAAAGCCTCGGCGAAATCGACCAGTTGCATCGACGGTGTGAACCGGGTCGATACGCTGTGCTCCTGTCCGTGATAGCGCATTTCGACCGTGTAGCTGAAGGTGACGCCGTCCGTGTTGTCGCGGTCGAAATAGGAAAGCGCCTCGCCTTCCATGTCGGTGAAGAGCTTGGCCAGTTCGCCGAGCGACGAGGCGACGAGCGGCGAAAACCACGTCTTGCGAATGTCGGCGCGTGGATGCGCGGCCAGCATGCCCCAGGCCGAGAAGATGCCCGAATGCGGTGGGATGATGATCGACTTGGCGTTGAGTTCGCGACCAAGGCGAGCGCCCAACATCGGCCCGGCGCCGCCGCTGACGACCAGAGCAAGATCGCGTGGGTCGTGACCGCGCTGGACGGTAACCAGCTTCAGCGCATTGATCATGTTGGACTCGGCAACGTCGATGATGGCCTGGGCGACGTCGTCCACCGACAGGCCGAGCGGTCCGGCTAGCCCGGCGATTGCCTGCTGTGCGAGTTCGACGTCGAGGGTCATGGCGCCTTCGGCGAATGCGGCAGGGTCGAGCAGCCCGATGGCCACCTTGGCATCAGTGACAGTCGGCTCGGTTCCGCCTAGTCCGTAGCAGGCAGGTCCGGGCGCGGAGCCGGCACTTTTCGGGCCAACCCGCAGGCCGCCGGCAGCGTCGATCCAGGCGATCGAGCCTCCGCCCGAGCCTATCTCGACGATGTCGACCACCGGCACCTGGACCGGGTAGCCGGGGAAGGTACGGGCCCATTCGAGCTTGTATTCAGCATCGAGATTGGGCTTGCCGTCACGGATGAGCGTGCATTTTGCCGTGGTGCCGCCAACGTCGAGATAAAGCACATCCCTTTCGCCGAGGATCGCACCAATCCTTGCTGCGCCGGCCGCGCCGCCCGAAGGACCTGATTCGACGAGGGTCAGCGGACTGGCGACGGCTTGCGAGAACGTTGCGACCCCGCCATTCGACAGCATGGCATAATAGGCCGAATACACGCCCTTGGCGGCAAGCGCCTTTTCGAGGTTGGCGAAGTAGCGCTGGATGATCGGCTGCACATAAGCGTTGAGGGCAACCGTGTTGGTGCGCTCATACTCGCGCCATTGCCGCGAGATCTCGTAGCTGGCGCAGACGGTGACATCAGGCAGCAGGTCGCGCAACAACTCGGCGCAGCGCTTCTCATGATCCGGATGGGCGTAGCTGTGCAGGAAGATGACCGCTACGGCCTCAACTCCCTCTTCAAGGAACAGGCGCGCAGCCTCGCGCACGTCGTCTTCATTGAGCGGTTCGATGACCCGTCCGTCCGCGCCAACCCGTTCGCGGACCTCGGTCCGCAGCTTCCTGGGGATGAACGGTTCGGGGCTGTGGAACTGCAGATTGTAGAGGTCCGGGCGGTTGCCTCGGCCGATCTCGAGCACGTCGCGGAACCCGGCTGTGGTGACGAGGGCGGTCCTGACGCCCTTGCGTTCGGTGATCGCGTTGATCACCGTCGTTCCGCCATGGGCGAAGAACCGGACCTTGTCTGTGTCCAGGCCGCTGGCACTCTCTGCGCGGTCGATCACGTCGAGCACGCCGATCGACTGGTCCTGCGGAGTGGTCAGGCTCTTTGAGGTGAAGACCTTGCCCGTCTTCTCGTCATATCCGACGAGATCGGTGAAGGTGCCGCCGACATCGGTTGCAAGTCTGATCATTTCGTCGCCGTGTCCCGGTGATTGTATTCCGATGCCGCTCGCTCTGCGCTGATGTAGCCCGAGCGGATGTCCTCGGCGATCGCGTCCCTGCTTCTCATGGCTGGATCGCCCCAGCCGCCGCCACCGCCGGTAGCGATGCGCAACAGGTCGCCCTTGACGACGCGGCGGTGGGACAGGCGGCCATAGGTGACGGTGTTCGCTGTCTCCTGGTCGACGACATCGAGCCGGTTGAGACTGCCGGA
This sequence comes from Aminobacter sp. SR38, assembly GCF_014843375.1. Classification (NCBI taxonomy): domain Bacteria; kingdom Pseudomonadati; phylum Pseudomonadota; class Alphaproteobacteria; order Hyphomicrobiales; family Phyllobacteriaceae; genus Aminobacter; species Aminobacter sp. SR38. The sequence goes on along the minus strand of NZ_CP062113.1, from coordinate 466,742 downwards.
ACCGCCGCCGTCCATGCCCCAGGGCGGCGTTCGCGAGCGGCCGAAGCCGCTGTGGATATCGGCCTCTCCGGATAGAATCTCGTATTCACGCACGACCCCGAAGCCCCCGCGCCACTGGCCTGCGCCGGCCCCGCCTTCGACATTAAGCGCGTAGCGGCGGACGTGGAGCGGAAACTTGGCTTCGATCAACTCCACCGAGTAGTTGTAGGTATCGCCGTCGGTCAGGGCGATGACCGCGCTGGCGCCGTCGCGACCGGGCGCGCCGCCCCAACCGCCATGCTGTGGCTCGATGTGGATGAATTCTTCGCCGTCAGCGGTCCGGCCATTGATGTAGGTGACGCAGAGGCTGGAGTAAGAGCCGGCCGAGAAACGTTCAGGCATCAGCGGTGCGAGCGCCTTCCACACGAGTTCGGAGGCATGGACCGAGCCTTCGTAGTACCAACCTGTCGGCGAGGGCTTCTGCGCCGTGAACACCGTTCCGTCGGGAGCGATTACCGAGAGTGGCCGGAACCATCCTTCGTTGGACGGCTCCTGCGGTGCCACCAGCGCCTTGAAGATGGTCTTCACGGCCGAACTGAGCGCTCCACGCGCGCAGTTGATCGGCCCTGCCGCGGCAGGCGGGCAGCCGGTGAAATCCACTTCCATGCGGCCACCCGCGATCCGGATGGCGACCCTCACCTCGATGGGATCGGTGGAAATACCATCGCCGTCGATGATGTCGGTCGCCTCGTAGGTGCCATCCGGCAGTGCCGCAATGACGTCTTGGCTGCGCCGCTCGCTGACGTCGAGGAGGTGATCAAATGCGTCCTGAACGGTAGCCGCACCGTATTTCTCGACCATCTCCAGGATGCGGCGCTCGGCGATGCGCACCGTGGCAAGCTGCGCATTGAGGTCGCCCAGCGCGACTTCCGGCAGACGGACATTCTCGCTGATGATGCGGACCATGTCGGGCAACAGCTTGTCGTCGCGCGCAATACGCACGCAAGGCAGGCGAAGGCCTTCCTGGAACACCGAACTGGCGTCCGGAGGCAGGCTGCCGGGCACCGCGCCGCCGACGTCCAGCCAGTGAGCGACATTGATGGCAAATGCGATGATGCGGCCTTCGGCAAAGATCGGGCGCATGATGGCCAGATCGCAGGAATGTGTGCCTCCGGCATAGGGATCGTTTGTGACCAGGACGTCGCCCGGCGCCATGTCGTCGGCGAACCTCTCGACCAGGCTGCGGACTTGGGTGGCGAATGTGCCCGTGAACAGTGTGATGCCGTTGGTCTGGGCAATCAGGTCGCAGTCGCGGGTGCAGATGCCGCAGGCGAAGTCCAGAACCTCATAGATGACGGGACTCATGCTGGTCCGCGCCATCACGATGCCCATCTCGTCGACCATCGACAGTAGCTTGCCCTGGATGATCTCCTGGGTCACGGGATCGACGGCTCGCACTTGCTGCTCCATTCCGCACCTTTATGACTGCAGCGCCTATCTGCTGCCCATGCGGAAAGGTTGCATCGTGGAAGAAGCTTGCCTACCCGACCAATCGGGTGGGCTGCCTGGTAAAGGCCCCACCCAAAATGACGGCTAGGCTAATAGTCCTAGCTCGCGCGCGACAGAAATGGCTGAGGTGCGCGAATGGACATTGAGCTTGGAGAAGACATTTCGGACGTGAAACTTCACCGTGTTTTCGCTGACGTCCATGTGCCGGGCTATCTCCTTGTTGGAGAAGCCGCCGCATATCAATGACACTACCTTCAGTTCTTGCTGGGTCAGCGTATGCGGTGCGCTTGCGGAACCGGGCGCCGTTTCGGATGTGCCTTGTCCAGGAGCGGACGCATCTGCCGGTGCAAATATCTGGCCGACGCGCCGGGCGATCAGGCTGTCAGGGCCGGCCTCCTGCGCGCGGCGCCGCAGCAAGGCGAGCATTTCGGGACCCTCTTCGAAAAAGGCCGCGCGGTAGGTTGCGCTGGGCAGCGTCAGCAGGATTTCGTCAAGCACCGAAGCTGCTCGCTCTGCCTTGCCGGCCTTCATGCCGGCCAGCACCGCCAGCAGGCGCATCCGGAGCATTCGAGGCACGCTGAAGGGACGCTCCTGCGCCACCTCCAGGCGTTGCAGCATGTCAAGCGCGCGTTCTGTCTGTCCTTCCTGTATCCAGACGCGAACCCACAGCGTTGCCGGCACTTCGCCGCGCAGCCGGAATGAAAGCCGGTTGCGCTCGACGTCGAACGCCGATTCCGGGCTGAGATCGAAACGGTCGGCAAAACGCTTGGCGCCCTGAATGTCGCCGAAATGGATGATCGCACGCATTTGCTCGCGTGCGACCAGCCTTTGCAGGCGAGGAAAACCACGGCGCTGTGCGGTGCGCCTTGCCTGTTCCAGCACGGCGTCGACGCCGTCGAAATCGTTGCGGACCGTCCGTACGCGAATGCGGGACAGATAGGCTGCTGCCAGGAGGTCGAACCAGCAGTCGTTCTTTTCCAGATGTGGCAACGACCATTCCAGGATGCGCTCGGCGCCATCATGCAGGGCACGCTCCGACAGGGTCTCGGCCAGCAGGACCTGGGCGATCGCGTCGAGGTCGCAACCCTTGCCGATGGCGTTTTGCGCGTCGCTGGCCAGGCGCTCGTAGGCCGCACTCGCGCCTTCCATGTCGCCGCGAAAGAACTGTGCCTGCCCCACATGGGCGTAGAGGTGCATCGCTCCAAAATGCGCTCCCGCCTGGGTAAAGTACTGGATCGCCAGGTTGCCGTGGCGCTCGGCACGCTCGAATTCGCTGCGTTCCAGGTATTGGAAGCACAGCAGGTTATAGGTCAGCGCACGCTGTACCGGTTCCGTCAGCTCGAGCAGCGTCAGGTCGCGCTCGAGTAGTGACAGGTCGAGGGCTTCGATGCGGTCGTCCCGGTACAGCGCCATGAGTGCGCCGATCAGGCGAATTTCGTTGACAAGGACATTGTCGGTGCGGTCGATTTTCCGACTGACAAGCTCAAAATAATGAGTTGCCAGCGTCAGGTTGCCGCCTTTGGCGGCCGCGACGGCCAGCCCGAGAAAGCTGCGTGGGAACTTGGCGGCTTCCGGCTCCGGCAACACCGCTGCCAGTGCGTGAAACTGCTGCAGCAATCCGCGGGCACCGGCATAGACCTGCCGCCACCCCCCGGCATTTTCGGAAAGTTCCCCGGCAAGGCCGAAGTCTTCGGCATGCAAGGCGTGGCGAATGGCATTGGCCCAGTCACGGCGAGCCGCATACCAGTGTGCGGCAGTGCGCCTGATCTGGTTGATATCGAGCCCGCGCAAGAGGGCTTCATGCATCAGGTATTCCTGGAATACCTGATGCAGCTTGAACTGCTTGTGTCCATCGTCCAACGCCTCGATCGGCAGGCCGCCGACGGCGATGTCGGAGGTCAGTTCGGCGGCGGCCGATGGACTGACAACTGCGCTCGCCAACTCGGCACTGAAATAGGGCAGGGCAGCGACGCGGACTAGCGCCGATTGCATGGCGACCGAGAGCGAAGAAAAAACCTGTTCGGACAGATAGCGCGCCATGTCGAGCTGAGTGCCGCTGAATTCCAGCAGGTCGCTATCGGTCACGGCTCCGTCGCGCAAAAGCACACGAGCCAGCTGCAGTGCCACGGCCCAGCCCTCTGTCTTGTGGACCAGTGCCTCGACCTGCGCTTTGTCGAGCTTGACCCCGGCCATGGCCAGAAGGTTTTGGGCCTCTCCGGCCGAGAAACGCAGGTCGGCGGCCTTCAGATAGGTGAGTTGACCATTCAGCTGCATGGCCGAAATCGCCAGTCTCGGCTCCGATCTCGAGATGATCAGCAGTCTGAGGTTTCGCGCCTGTGGCGAAAACAGCAGCCGCGCCAGCGTCGCATCGTTTTCCTCGCTCTGGGCGAAATGATAGTCGTCGAGGAACAGGTAGAGCGGACGGCGCAGTCGTTGCAGCTGGGTCAGGATGACCCCCAGAACATGCTGCTGCGACAGGCTGGAATAATCCTGAGCAGCCGCTGGGAAAATGTGGGCCGAAGTGAGAACTCCGAGCAGTCCGAGCAGGAAATGGGTGCCGTCGCGATCGTCGCCATCGAGCGCTGCCCAGGCCGCCTGATGGCCTTGTTTGCGTAGATCCTTGTAGCGCTGGTTCATCAGGGAGGACTTGCCGAAACCGGCCGGCGCAACGACCAGTGTAAGGCGCCGGTCACCGGCATCGTCTAGCAGCCGCAGCGCGCGAACGCGCCTGACCTGCGCCATGCGCGCATCGGCGCCGCCTTCAGAGAAGTGTTCGGGCGACAACGCCACCATTCCTGCCAGCACCCAGCATCAACCAACGTTGCCGTTATGATGCGTAGCGGCAAGAATGTACACCTTATGGCGTCAAAGCCGTGAGGTGCTGATTGGCGATGGCGGCGTTGACAAAGCCTCTAGAGGGCAAAGCTCGTTGCGGCGCTGACAAGTCCGCAAGAAAGCTGCGTCAGCGCCAGCGTTCGCGACAGATGTCGGCGGCGGGGGCTGGCAATCATTCCGGGCACCTGATCGGGTCTTCGTAGACCGGCAAAACGGCGAACATCCATCCTTGCATGCGGCCGCCGGTGGCTGCACCGGCGGCCGCATTTCAGGCTACCACGGCAAAGAGAAGGTCTTGACGTTGGTGAAGCTCTTCATCGCTTCGATGACGCCTTCCTTGTAGCCGTTGCCCGAGTCCTTGATCCCGCCAAATGGCGACATCTCGATGCGGTATCCCGGGACTTCCCAGATATTCACCGTGCCGACCTGCAGGCCGGCGATGTATTTCTGCATGCGCCGGAAGTCGTTGGTGCAGACGCCCGACGAGAGGCCAAAGGCGGTGGAGTTGGACAGCGCGATCAGCTCGTCGTCATTGTCAGGTGCGCGCACGATCGGGATGATCGGCCCGAAGGTCTCTTCCATCACCAGTTCCGACTTGTGCGGCACGCGGTCGACGACGATCGGCGGCAACAGTGCGCCCTTGCGGCCGGGGTCGTAGAGCACTTCCGCACCCTGTTCGGCGGCCATGTAGACGCGCTTTTCAAAGAGTGCGGCAGCCTTCTCGTGCACCACGGTGCCGAGATCGGTCGAGCGGTCCATCGGGTCGCCGAACCTGATCTTCTTGGCCCGCTCCAGCACCATCGGCACGAAACGGTCGGCGACGCTTTCCTGGCACAGGATGCGCTTGACCGCGGTGCAGCGCTGGCCCGAGTTCTTGGTGGCGCCAGCGACCGCTAGATCGGCCGCCTTGGCGAGATCGTCGTCGGAGAGGTCGTTGAGGATGATCAGCGGATCGTTGCCGCCGAGCTCCAGCACCTGACGCTTGTAGCCAGCGGTGCGAGCGATCAGCTTGCCCACAGGCACGCCGCCGGTGAAGGTGATCAGCTCGATATTCTCATTGGTGATCATCTCGGCGCCGATGTCGGCGGGCATGCCCGTCACGACAGACAGCATCTCTGGCGGCAGGCCGGCTTCATAGAGAATGTCGGCGAGGATCAGCGCCGTCATCGGGGTGAGTTCGGTCGGCTTGACCACGACGCAGTTGTTGGTGGCGATCGCCGGCGCCACCTTGTGCGACACCATGTTGAGCGGATGGTTGAACGGGGTGATTGCCGAGATCGCCTTCAGCGGCTCACGGGTGGTGAAGATTTTCCGCGCCTTGCCATGAGGAGTGAGATCGCAGGAGAAGATCTGGCCGTCGTCCTGGATGCACATCTGCGCCGACAGCGTGAACACGTCATAGGCGCGGCCGACTTCATAGAGGGAGTCGGCCTTGGAGATGCCGAGCTCCAGCGTGATGATGTCGGAGATCTCTTCCTTGCGCGCGGCAAGGGCTTCCGCCGTGCGGAACAGGATCTGCTGACGCTCGTAGCGCGTCAGCTTCGGCTTGTAGTTGGCCGCGATCTCGAAGGCCTGGCGGGCGTGCTCGGCACGCCCCGCCGGCACCGTGCCGATCACCGCATCGGTGTAGGGATAGTGGACGTTGACGACGCCATCGGCATCGACCTTGCGTCCGGCGATGCGCATCGGCTCGTGGCGCACCTTGAACGTCGTTTCAGCCTTGACCATTGTTGGTCCTCCCTCAGGCCTGTGCTGCGGCAAGCGCGGCATAGTAGAACGCATCGAAGTTGCGCAGAACCGGCTCGTTGGGCAGCGTCTCAAGCTTGCGGTTGACGATGAACGGCACTGCCTGCTCGGTCAGGCCGCCATGCGATCGCAGCGGCTCGTTGAGGGCTGCGAGGTCGTGGCGATGTTCGCTGGTGCCGATCGTCTTGTTCTCGGTGGACACCAGAACGATGTCGCCGATGCGGTCGGATGGCAGTTCGAAGCGTTCGCAGGCCGTGGCGTTGTCGATGACGACGTCGATGCCTTCGATGGCGGCGAGGCGCTTCATGATGCCGGCCTGGTCTGCACCCTCGGGCAGGTAGGCGGTGGCAAACGAGCCGAGCGCGCCGTGATGGACGACATAAGGATCGGTGATCGGCAGGATGACGCGCGCTGCGTCCTTGCCGAGCCACTCGTCGAGCAGGTCCTGGACATAGACCACGTCAGGGGTGCCGTCGGCCTTGTGCTTGGGCTTCATGCCGTGATCGGCGGTGATCACGATGGCCGCACCAAGGGCGTCGAGTTCGCCGAGATATTTGTCGAACATCTCGTAGAAGGCGTTGGCCTGTGGCACGCCGGGTGCATATTTGTGCTGCACATAGTCGGTCGTTGTCAGGTACATCACGTCAGGCTTGAATTCCTTCAGCAGCTTGACGCCGGCGGCAAAGACGAACTCCGACAGTTCGGCCGAATAGACTTCCGGCACCGGCTTGCCGAGCCAGGCCGACGCATTGTCGATACCGTGCTCGGCTTTTGTCGAGACATCGGACTTCTCAGACGAGAAGCAGATGGCGCGGCCGTCGTCGAACTTCAGGCCGCTGCCGAGAAGCGCCCGCAGCTTGTCCTTGGCGGTGACCACGGCAACACGTGCGCCGGCATCGTAGAAGGCCTGGAAGACGGTCGGCGCGCGCAGGAAGCGCGGGTCGTTCATCATCACTTCCTTGCCGGTCTCGCGCTCGTAGAGATAGTTGCCGCAGATGCCGTGGACTGCCGGCGGACGGCCGGTGGCGATCGACAGGTTGTTGGGGTTGGTGAAGCTCGGAATGACGCTGTGGGCGGTACGCTCGGTGCCGTTGGCGCGGATCTTCACCAGGTTCGGCATCAGGCCCGCTTTGATCGCTTCGTCGAGATAGGCCGGCTCGCAGCCGTCGAGGCAGATGGCTATCGCCGGCACGCGCGGCCATTCATAGCTGCGGCCATTGGCGCTGACGTTGATCGTGGTCATCTTGTTCATTGGGAGGGGTCCTTTGTGATCTTCTTGTTATCAGGCGGCGAGCTTGGCGCGCTCGGCGATGGCGGCTGCGGGGGGAGCAGCGGTGTCGACGCCCATCTGACGCAGGGACTGGCCGGCGGCCTCGACGACCTTGCGCATGACATGCTCGTCCATCCGCCCGATGCAGCCGACGCGGAAGCTGTCCACCACGGTCAGCTTGCCCGGATAGATGATGAAGCCCTTTTCCTTCATCAGCTCGTAGAAGCGGTCGAAGGCAAAGTCCGGATGGGCCGGGTTGAAGAAGGTGACGATGATCGGCGAGAGCCAGCGGTCCTTGAGCAGCGTCTCGAAGCCGAGTTCGCGCATGCCCGCAACCATGACGTCGCGATTCCTGGTGTAGCGGGCGCCGCGGCCGGCGACACCGCCTTCGGCCTCGTGTTGGCGCAGCGCCTCGAGGAAGGCAGCAACCACATGCGTCGGCGGAGTGTAGCGCCACTGGCCGGTCTTGTTCATGTGCGCCCACTGGGCATGCACGTCGAGGCTGAGCGAGTGGCTGCGGCCCTTTGCGGCTTCGAGCTCACTCTTGCGGGCGATGATGAAGCCGAAGCCGGGTACGCCCTCGATGCATTTGTTGGCGGAAGACACCATGGCCTCGTAGCGCACGTCGCCGACTTCGAGCGGGATGGCACCAAAGGCGCTCATCGAGTCGACCAGGAACTTGCGGCCCTTGGCGTAGACGGTTTCGGATATCTCGGCGACCGGGTTGAGGATGCCGGAGCTGGTCTCGCAGTGGACCAGGATGACGTGGGTGATGGCAGGGTCGGCGTCGAGGGCTGCAGCCACCTCATCACCGCGCGGCGGCATGTAGTCGCCCTTGTCGATGGCGACGTGGTCGCGGCCGAGATAGCCGAGGGTCTGGACGATGCGCTGGCCGTAGGCGCCATTGACCAGCACCAGCGCCTTGCCGTCACGCGGCACGAACGAGCCGAGCATCGCCTCGACGGCGAAGCTGCCCGAGCCTTGCATCGGTACGCAGTCGAATTCGTTGTTGGTATCGCCGAGCATGGCGAGCAGCCGCTGGCGCATCTCTGATGTCATCGCCCGGAAGTCGCCGTCCCATGAGCCCCAGTCGCGCAGCATCGCTTGCTTGACGGCATAGGAGGTGGTCAACGGCCCAGGGGTGAGCAAATAGGGCTCGCCCAATGCCGGAGCAGGGAGGGGGGCCGGAGCAGGGAAGGTGGCCTGAGCCGCAAGCTTATGTTCGGACAGCATTTTCGTCTCCTCGCCGTCATCCTGAGATTGCCTATGGCTCACCTTGGAATCCCCTGATCCATATGTACAATCGTTATTTCGTATCCAATGATAAGTCCTGGTGATGATGTTTGGATGACACGGGCAAATTCGCTCAGGCCGTCTTGGCCAGCCGGCTTTCCAAGAGGTCGCCGCTCTGGGTCAGGATCGGGTAGGCGACGGATACCAGCAGCGAGTTGAATTCCTTCAGCGCCCGCACCGCTTCGAGATGGATGTCGCTGGTCTCGATGCTCTGCACCGTACCCGATTGCAGGCGCTTCAGGTGGCGTTCATGGCTGTCGCGCTCCAGCTTGCGCATGCGTTCCTTCTCGACCACCAGCTGGCGCGCCGCTTCGAGGTCGCCCGACACCAGAACGTTCATGGCAATCTGCATGTTGGCCAGAACCCGGTCATGCAGGGCCGTCAGCTCCGACCAGCCTTCCCTCGAGAAGCTCAGCCTCTTGTCGCTCTTCTCCTCGGCCAGTACCAAAAGGTTCTTGGCGATGATGTCGCCGGCATGTTCGAGATTGATGGCGAGGTCGGTCAGTTCGATGCCGCGCCGCGCCTCGTCCTGGCTCATCGTGCCGCGATTGACCTCGGCGATGTAGAGCTTGATGTCGGTGTGGGCGCGGTTGACCTCCTCGTCGAGCCGACGCAACTGTGCCACGCGTGCCTTGTCGCCGCTTTCGAACAGCTCCATGACAGGCCGCAGCATGATCTCCACCGTTTCGGCCATGCGCAGCACCTCGCGGGTGGCGCTCGCCAGCGCCACGCCAGGCATCTTGATGACGGTGCGGTCGAGGGCGCTCTTGCGCCGCGACATCAGGTCGAATGTTTCTTCGCCTGCCGGCGCGTCAGGCAGGATCAACCGCGCGAGTCGTTCCATTGTCGTGGTGAAGGGCAGGCAGACGACCAGCAAAGCAAGGTTGAAGGCGAGGTGCAAATTGACCACCTGCCGGGCGGCCGACTCGCCGAACCAGGATATCGGCAAGGTAGTCGCCTGCAGGCCAACCAGAATGGCGACCGCTGCCGTTGCCCGGAAGATCAGGTTGCCCAGTGGGATGCGTCTGGAATCGATTGCCTGGCCACGGGTCAAGCCGACAGCGACCAGTCCGGCGCCGAGATTGACGCCGAGGATCATCGGCAGCGCCACCTCTGCCGGCAGCACGCCCTGGGCCGCCATCGACATGAACAAAAGCACCGAGGCGACGCTGGAATGGATCAGCCATGTAAACAGTGCAGCTGCGCCGAAGGCCGTCACCGGATCGCCGCGCAGATAGTCGATCGCCATCGGCAGCAAGGCGCTGTGACGCATCGGTGCGGTCGCTTCGCCGACCATGCGCAGCGAGATCAGGATGAAGGCGATGCCGAGCAGCGTGCGCCCGGTCTGCTTGACGATCCGGGCCTCGACCTTGAGGAACATTGTGGCGCCGGCGAACAGCAGCAACGGCACCAGCCAGCTGAGGTCGAAAGACAGCGCCTGCACCACCAGCGCAGAGCCGACATCGGCGCCCAGCATGACGGCAAGCCCGCCGGAGACGGTCATCACGCCGGTTGCAGCGAAACCCGCGGCGAGCACTGCAACGGCCGTCGCACTCTGCAACATGACGGCAAGCACGGTGCCGGCAGCCGCCGCACGCACCCGGCCTTTGGTGGCGCCACGCAGCGCCTCGCGCAACAATACGCCATGGGCGCGCTCGACGCCGGTGCGCACCATGCGCACGGCCCACAGCAGAAGCATGATGGCGCCTGCCAGCTGCAGCAGGATATACAGAAGATGCATGGTGCCGTGCCTCCCAACGCGCGGCGCGCAAGGGTGGCGCCTGCCCTATCCTCGGCATGTCAGGCCATAAATCAAATCGTTAGTTTCGATGTTTCTATCGCTCCAGTTTATTGCTAGTCTGATCTGATATCAGGGATCAGACATGCGCTACGTGCAGCTCAGGGCTTTCCACTATGTCGCGGTGTGCGGCGGTTTTTCACGCGCCGCCGAGATGCTGTTTCTCACCCAGCCGGCCATTTCCGACCAGGTGCGCAAGCTGGAGGAAGAGTATGACGTGCTGTTGTTCAACCGTCACAAGAAGCAGGTGACGCCGACGGCGTCGGGCCTGCAACTGCTCGAAATCACGCGGCGCATGTTCGACACGGAACAGCAGGCACTCGAGCTCTTGTCGGAATCCCGCGCGCTACGCTCAGGCACGCTGCGCATCGTCGCGGACGCCGCCCACCATCTGCTGCACATTCTCGGCCAATTCCGCCAGAAGTATCCCGGTATCCAGGTCTCGGTCCGCGCTGGCAATACCGAAACGGTCATTTCCAGCCTCTACAGCTACGAAGCCGATATCGGCGTGCTCGGCGAAATTCCGACCGGCCGCGATTTCGAGATCGTCAAGCTCAATTCGACGCCGATCATAGCATTCGTCTCGACCGATCATCCGCTGGCGACAGCCAAGTCGCTGTCGCTGCACGAACTGTCCTTGCTGCCGCTGGTGATGCGCGAACGCGGCTCGAAAACCCGCGCCAAGCTGGAGGACCTCGCTTCGAAGGAGGGTTACGAATTCAAGCCGGCGATCGAGGCGGAAGGCCGCGAGGCGGTGCGCGAGATCGTCGCCTCGGGCGCCGGTGTCGGCTTCGTATCGGCGGCAGAGTTCGGACAGGACGTCCGACTGGTCCAGATCCCGATCGCTGCGCCCGAAATGCTGATGGACGAAGCACTGATCTGCCTCAAGGAGCGCAGCGGCGGCAAGCTGGTGCGGGTCTTCCTCGATATCGCTAGGTCGATGGCTACGGGGTAATGCCAGACTACGCGAGAGGATGTCGAAGGCATGACCGCCGCAGCAATAGTCCTGATCTGGTTGGGTGCGGCCAACGCGATACTCGCGATGACCGTGGAAACCTGTACCGGTGGTTCTGCCGACAGCTTGATGGGTGGCCTCTACACATTCGTCCTTTATGCTGTTGGCTTGGCGATTCTTATTTGGCGGCGGCCCGGATGGTTGGCTTACATTGCTCTGGTGCCGCCGCTGTTGGTCGCCGTTTGGCATAGCTACTATGCTGTTCTCTTCGGTCTCGGATATTGGCTGGATGGCGCGTCTGCCTGTTCGATCATGCCGGTCGGGTTTTCCAATCCGGGACTGGATGGGCGTGAGCCGTTCATGACGGTGTTGTGGGGAGGGCTGAGCCTTCTGATAAGGGCCGGGATCGGCGTAAGTTGCTATCGATCACTGCGACGTACATGAGCATCGGCTAGCGACCTGTGCTAGGCTTGCTTGCCCATCAGCCTGGGAGGCGTGCCAATCTTGGAGATCATCGTCCTCTCGCTGCTGCTGCTGTCGCTGGCCTTTTCGCTCGGTTTTGCCCTTAACCGTGGCTCGACCTGCGCGGTGATCGCGATCACCGAACTGATCCAGGAGCGCAAACCGGCGCGTTTCGTAGCATTCTTCGAATGCACGCTCTGGGGCGCGCTCACCTATTCCGTATGGCAGCTGATGCCGCAGGCGCATTGGTCGGGGTTGGTCTACGCTGCAACCGGCGGCGTGATCTTTGGTATCGGGGCTTTCGTGAACGGCGCCTGCGCGTTCGGCAGTGTCGGCCATCTCGGCAATGGCGACACCCAATTCGGCTTCACATTCCTTGGCATCTATGCGGTCTCGATAGTCGCAAGCCTTGCAAACCTGTTGCCCGCCGTAGCGACATCGTCGATGTCGCTGCAGGTTGCGGCGCCGGTTTCGCTGTCGATGCTGATCGGTTTCGCCGTCCTCCGTTTTGTGATCCAGCGAAACAACGTCACGGCATTTCTCAAGATGACATGCGCCATGCTGGCCATCGGCGTGGCCTACGCCACGATCGTCCTGCTCAAGCCGGGCTGGTCCATCGCGTTGTCACATGCTCAATCGCTTCCATTGGCGTCGATAGCCATTACAGCGGCAATGTTTGCCGGCAGTATTGGCAGTCGCTGGTCGGAAAGAGGCGAAAACAGCATCAAGTGGCCGAGCCTCCGCGGCGCGCTTCGCCGCCTCGTCGGAGGGACGCTGATGGGAAGCGGGGCAGTGCTTATCCCTGGTGGCAACGACACGCTGCTGCTGGTGGGGCTACCCATAGGCGCCCAGGAGGCGGCGCTTGCCTATCTGCTGTTTGCCATATCGGTTGCAGTTCTTGTTCGGACGATTGGCTCACCGGCCCAGGCATGGTCTTAGCGATCTGGCGGTTCCGGGTTCAACACTTTGCAAAAATTTTCTCTGGTGTGAAACAAGATTTCATGTTAGGAATTATCTGACTTCGGATCAGATCGGCAATCGGCCGCCATCCGAACATTCGCAGACCCAAGCAACCGAACCATGTGCCGAAGCCTCCGGGCTTCGGCAGGTCGCTATTGACTGGCGATGGCTATGAAAACGGCATCAACCTTCCTCCAGCTGTTGGCCCTGAGCGCATGCCTCGTTGCCCGGGTCCTTGGCGCGGGAGACATGCAGACGCCGGGTGTGCGCCGTGCCCTGCAGACCATGGCGGGAGCCGGACGTCAGACGATCACCGAATGCCTGACAGCGCAGGCCTGAGGCGGAACCGGAGGAGAATGCCTGCTAGCCGTCGACGGCGATCGCAGCGCCAGGAACATAGAGCAAGATCGGCCGTATTTCGTAAACCGCGGTCGGGTTGGCGGAACGCAGCTCGCGTGCCGCGGCCACCGCGCCGTCCATGCTGGGATAGTCCACCACGTAGAAACCGAGAAGCTGCTCCTTCGTCTCGGCGAACGGACCGTCGGTGACCAGTCCCAGTCCCTTTCCCCGCAGCGTGACCGCGCTTTCGGTCGGCCCGAGGCGCGCTGCCGGTCCCAGATGCTTTTCGCCGACGAGACGATCATTGACCTCGAGCAGTTCCTCCATAAGTGCGGCGTCTTCTTCCTCGGTCCAGGATTCGACAACGCCCTCGGCGTGATAGGCCAGGATGGCATACAGCATGGTTGTTCCTCTCTTCTTCCGCACCTTCCGATTGCGGACAAGCGAGCCATTGTTTGGCGCTGACTTCAAGTGTCAAAAGCTGCCCGGTCGCCGTCTTGGCAGGACGGCAGCCGATCACATGCGTATGCCTTCGAAAAGCTCGCGCTCGCGAGCCAATCCCTCGCCGACGACGTCGAAGAAGGCACGGACACGCGCCGTGCCCTTCAGGTCCTGATGGGTGACGATCCAGAGCTCGCCAGCGAGTTCCTCGATCGGCCGGGCCAGCGCGCGCACCAACCCCGGCTCGCCGTCGCCGAGATAACAAGGCAGGAGTGCCAGGCCGATGCCGGCCCGGGCCGCCACCGACTGGTTGACCAGGCTGTTGGTGCGGTAGACGAAACGTTCGGCCGGAACGTTGCGGTCCAGCCAGTCTGCGGCCGTGATGCCACCCGCCGTCTCCTCCCAGCCGACCAGGGCATGCGGTCCGAGCGCCGCTGTGTCGCGGATCGCGCCATCATGGGCGTCGAGATAAGCCGGCGAGGCAAAGAAGGTCCAGGCGACGCCGGCAAGCTTGCGGCCCCAGAGGTCGCCTTCCCTGGGCCGGATCGGCCTGAGCGCCACGTCGGCCTCGCGACGCGACAGGCTGAGAACACGGTTCTCGATGGCCAGTTCGACAACGATGCCGGGATGCACGGCGCGGAACCCGGCCAGATGCTTGGTCAGCCTGGAGTAGGCGAGCGTTTCCGACGAGGTGACGCGCAGCCGCCCGGACAGGCGGCCATCGGCGCCAGCGATGTCGCGTGCCAGCGCCAGCGCCTCGTCCTCCATGCGCTCGGCAGCCGCCGCCATGCGCTCGCCTGCCGGTGTCAGTTGGTAGATGCCGCCGGGCAGGCGCTCGAACACCCGCACCGCCAGCTTCTGTTCGAGCCCGTTGAGCCTGCGAAACACCGTCGAGTGGTCGATGCCGAGCAATGCTGCGGCTGAGGTGAGGCTGCCGGCACGGGCCACTGCCAGGACCAGCCTGAGTTCATTCCAGTCTTCCATGCATACGTTCTAGCACGGCGTATCTTTGCAGTCATGCAAGCGTGGTTGGCGAAATGCCAATGAGCGTTGCCAGATCGCAAGCTCTAGATTGTCCCCTGAAGCAACGACCGTCAGGTCAGAACCCAAGAGGACAGACCATGAAACTCTACTATGCCACCGGCACCTGCTCGCTTTCGCCCCACATCGTGGCGCTGGAAGCAGGTATCCCGCTCGACATCGAGCGCGTCGACATCATGAGGAAGCCGCATGTCACCGGCGCAGGCCAGGACTTCACCAAGGTGAACCCGAACGCCTATGTGCCGGTGCTCGAACTCGACGACGGCTCGCTCCTCACCGAGGGGGCAGCGATCGTGCAGTACCTTGCCGATCTTAAGCCGGAAATCGGGCTGGCACCGGCGGCCGGCACCCGCGAGCGTTACCAGTTGCAGTCCTGGCTCAACTTCGTCGCCACCGAACTGCACAAGATGTACAGCCCGTGGCTGTTCCACCCCGAATATGGCGTCCAGGCGCAGGAGGTGGCGCGCGGCAAGATCACCGAACGTCTGGCTTATGTCGAACGCCATCTGGAGCGCAGCGGCCTCTATCTGATGGGCGAGACCTTCACCGCCGCTGACGCCTATCTCTTCACCATTGTCGGCTGGTCCGCCTATGCCAAGGTCGACCTCTCCGCGTTCCCGCAACTGCGCGCCTACATGGATCGTGTCGGCGCGCGGCCCAAGGTGCGCGACGCGATGCGGGCCGAAGGCATGAAGCTCGCGGCCTGACCATGGGCCAGGGACTTGCCTGGGCGCTTCTGGTGGTGGCGGGCGTGCTCGACGTTGCCTGGGCGGTGTCGATGAAACATGCCGAAGGCTACACTCGGCCCGGTTGGACGGTGGTCTCGGTGCTTCTGCTGGCAGCCTTCGTCTATCTGCTTGGCAAGGTACTTCAGGTCCTGCCCGTCGGCACCGCCTATGCGGTGTGGACCGGTCTTGGCGCAGCCGGCACGGTCATTATGGGCGTCGTGTTGTTCGGCGAGACGCTTGGGCCGTTGAAGCTGGGTGGCGTCATTGTCGTGCTTGCCGGCATCGCCATGCTGAAGCTGGCGGAAGCCTGACGCAAAAGAAAAGCCCCTCCCGCGGCGGGAGGGGCAGTCGGGGGAGGGGTCTGGGAATGATCAGGCAGCTTCGTGCAGTTCCGTGCTGTCGGCCTTCACGCGCTCGGATTTGGGATCGTAGGGCGCCTTGAGATGAGCCGTTGCCGTGTAGCGTTCACCGGCAAGGTCGATCTCGAAGCGGCCGCTTTCGATGAAGTCCTTGTCGATGCCGGCCTCGTTGTGCAGCAGGCCGAGCGCCACCGAGCGGCCGAGCGTGTGGCCGTAAGCAGCCGAGCGCACTTCGCCGACTGGTTTGCCGTCGCGCAGGATCAGTTCACCGCCCCAGAGCATGGGTGCCGCATCGTCCACCGTGAATTGTACGATGCGGCGGGTGAGCTTGCCCTTGGCCTTGGCGGTGACCAGCGCCTCCTTGCCGATGAAGCCGTCAGGCTTGTCCATCGACACGGCGAAGGCGAGGCCGGCCTCGTACGGGGTGATATCGGGCGTCAGCTCGCGGCTCCAGGCGCGGAAGCCCTTCTCGATACGCAGCGCTTCCAGCGCATAGTAGCCGCAGTCGGCAAGGCCATGCTCGCGGCCCGCTTCGTGCAGCGCCTCATAGACGCCGATGGCGAATTCGGTCGGCACGATCAGCTCCCAGCCAAGCTCGCCGACATAGGTCATGCGGTTGGCGTAGGCGGTGGCATAGCCGATGTCGATCTCGCGGATGGTGGCAAAGGGGAAGCCGGTATTGGAAAGATCGGCCGAAGTCAGCTTGGCCAGGATGTCGCGCGAGCGTGGTCCCATCAGCGCCAGCACGGCATAAGACGAGGTGACGTCGGTCAGCGTTACATGCGCGTCCTCGGGGACGTTCTTTGAAATCCAGTCGGCATCGTGCACCGCCTGGGCCGAGCCGGTGACGAGCAAGAACTTGTCGCGGCCGAGACGCATCACGGTAAGATCGCTCTCATAGCCGCCGCGCTCGTTGAGCAGGCCGGTATAGATCGAGCGACCGATCTCGACGTCGATATCGGCTGCGCAGATGCGGTTGAGCACTCGCGCTGCGTCGCGGCCCTGCACCAAAATCTTGGCAAACGAGGTCTGGTCGAAAATGCCTGATGCCTCGCGGGTGGCCTTCATCTCGCGCTTCACCGCCTCATGCCAGTTCTGCTTGCCGAAGGCGTATTGCGTCTCGGGCTTCTCACCTTGGGCGGCGAACCAGTTGGCGCGCTCCCAGCCCATCTTGGAGCCGAAGCAGGCGCCCTTCGCGGCGAGCCGGTCGTACAGCGCGGAGCGACGGAAGGGACGGGCGGTGTCGAGCTCTCGGTTCGGCCAGGGCATGGCGTAGTGCAGGCCGAGCGTTTCCTTGACGCGGTCGTGCAGCCAGCGCGGATTGTTGTTGAAGCCGGCAAAGCGCCTGATATCGACCGGCCACAGGTCCATGGTCGCTGCACCATTGACGATCCACTCGGCCAGCGCCCGGCCGGCGCCGCCGGCACTGGCGATGCCCATCGAATTGAAACCGGCGCCAACGTAGAAATTCTTCAGTTCCGGTGCCTCGCCGAGGATGAAGTTGTTGTCGGCGGTGAAGCTTTCGGGCCCGTTGTAGAATTTCTTGACCTCTGAGGTTTCCAGCTGCGGCACGCGGATAAGCGCGTTCTGCATCAGGATCTCGAACTGGTCCCAGTCGTCGGGCAGAAGCGCGAACTCGAAATCGTCAGGAATGCCCTTCATGCCCCACGGCTTGGCCTCGGGTTCGAAGCCGCCCATGACCAGGCCGCCGACCTCTTCCTTGAAATAGATGTAGCCGTCGGGGTCACGCAGCACCGGCAGGTCCGGATGCACACCCTCGATCTTGCCAGTGACGATGTACATGTGCTCTGCCGAATGCAGCGGTACGGTCACGCCGCACATCGCGCCAACCTTGCGCGCCCACTGTCCGGCGCAGTTGACCACGATTTCGGCTGCGATGTCTCCCTTGTCGGTGGAAACACCTGTCGCCCGGCCGTCTTTGGTCTGGATGCCGGTGACGCGGACACGCTCGATGACCCGCGCGCCGCGGTTGCGCGCGCCCTTGGCCAGCGACTGGGTCAGGTCGGTCGGGTTGGCCTTGCCGTCGCCCGGCAGCCAGACCGCGCCGACCAGATCGTCGATGGCCATCACCGGCCATTTCTCTTGCGCTTCCCTGGCCGAAATCACCTCGATGTCAACGCCCTGCGCGCGGGCCGAGGCGGCGGTGCGCTTCAGCACGGTCATGCGGTCGGCGCTGCGTGCCACCGACAGCGAACCGCAGTTTTTCCAGCCCGTCGCAAGCCCGGTCTCGGCCTCGAGTTCGCTGTAGAGCTGGGTCGAGTATTTGATCAGGCTGGTCATGTTGGCGTGGCTGCGCAGTTGCCCGACGAGGCCGGCGGCGTGCCAGGTGGTACCGCCACTCAGCTGGCCCTGCTCGAGCAGCACGACATCGGTCCAGCCGAGTTTTGTCAGGTGATAGGCGACCGAGCAGCCGATGATGCCACCGCCGATGATGACGACGCGTGCCTGCGTCGGGAATTGCTGCGCCATGATGAAAGAACCTCCCAAAGGTGATGCTTGTCACCATATCTTGATCGCAACAAAATGCAACACAAAATGCAACAAATAGCCACATTGGATCACGCGCCTGATGGCGACCTTGCGGCTGCGTGGCGCGGCTGGCAGAAATTTTCGCGGCGCTGTCGGAACGCGCCGCCGCCGAACGTCTTGAAGACGTAAAGCCGGCAGGGGCGATGAAGGAGAATGACATGAGAAAGATCGTGGTGGGTGCATTCATGAGCCTCGACGGCATCATGCAGGCGCCGGGCGGACCGGACGAGGATCCGATCGGCGGCTTCACATTTGGCGGCTGGGCCGCGCCGTATTTCGACGAGACCATGACCGAGGCGGTGGGTGGGATGTTCGCCAGGCCCTTCGACCTTCTGCTCGGGCGCAAGACCTGGGACATCTTCGCCGCGCACTGGCCTTATGTCGACGCCGACGACCCGATCGGCCCGCTGTTCGACCGCATCAACAAATATGTGGCGACACGCAACCCCGAGCTGAAGCTCGGCTGGCAGAACAGTCATTCGCTCGGCCCGGATGCGGTAGCTGCCGTGCGCAAGCTGAAGGCCGAAGACGGGCCCGACCTCCTCACCCAGGGTTCGACCGATTTCCTCAAGACCCTGCTCGCCAGCGACCTCGTCGACGAGCTCAACGTCTCGATCTTTCCGCTGGTGCTCGGCAAGGGCAAGCGCCTGTTCGGCGACGCGGCGCTGCCGTCGAAGCTGAAACTGGTGTCGTCCAAGGTTTCCGGCACCGGCGTGACCGTCAACAAATATGTCCGCGACGGCGACATCGTCACCGGTTCGTTCGAGTTCGAGACGCCGACCGAGGCGGAACTGGAGCGGCGGCGGAAGCTGACTTGACGTTCACGCAAAAGGCGGAGCGACGGCGCCGCGCTTCGCCATCTATTCCCCGACGATCACCTTCGGCCCCTTGCGCTCCAGCGCCTCGATCATCGCTGCGGGCGGAGGAGCGTCGACGATGACGCCGGCGGCGAGTTCGAAGCGGGGAATGCGCAGCGGCGTCAGTCGGCCGAACTTGGAACTGTCGAGCACGAAATAGGAGCGGGCGGCAGTCGCCGCCATGCGCGAGCGCTGTTCGGCGCCGTTGCGGGTGAAATCGGTAATCTCGCCATCGGGCGACAGCGCGCCGCCACCGAGAAAGGCGACGTCGATGCGGAAGCGGCCGATAGCGTCGAGCGCGTCGATTCCGACGGCGGCTTCTTCCGACGGGTCGATCTCGCCGCCCAGCATGTGCACACGGAGATGCTGCTGGCGGCACATATGCAGCGCGATCGTCAGGCTGGTGGTGCAGATCGTCAGGTTCTGCTTGCCTGTCAGCGCATGCGCCACGGCGAGCGTGGTCGTGCCGGAATCGAGGAACACCACCATACCGTCCTCGACAAGTGCTGCCGCCGCTCGGCCGATTGCCGCCTTGCCGCCGGCATTCTCCTGGCTGCGCAGGGTGAGCGTCGGTTCGGTCGCCTCGAACAGGGTTGCGCCGCCATGGACGAGGTCGAGCTGGCCGCGCTCGGCCAGGAACTTCATGTCGCGCCTGATGGTCTCGCGCGACACGTCGAAGAAGGCGGCGAGCTCAGTGATGCCGACCGATCCGTCGGTGGCCAGCCGCCTCAGGATCTCATCGTGGCGGCGCGGCGCGAGCGCCCTGTGGTTCTGCGAGTCGGACATGCACTCTATGTGGCGGCATTGCACCTGTTATGGCAAGCAGATGTTGCAATGTGTGGCATGTGGAGTGTGGCGCCACATCAGAACGCCGCATATGTCTGTTCGGACGCGCGGCGCTCTGGCTAGTCGTAGGCGCAGCGCTCGACGACCGTCGCCCGGCTGCGGCGGCCGAAGGCCTTGACCTCGATTTCCTTGAGGTCCACCTCCTCACCCTTGAGAATCCAGTGGTTCCTTGCCACGCCGCAGAAAGCCAGGTCACCGAAGGTGACGGCTTTCCGTGACTGGCTGTTGAGCGTGACTGCGCCCGTGGCAGCTGTCGGGCAGTGAACCAGGACTGCCTGGAGTGACGCTGCCAAGAATCGCAATGTTGCATTTTGTGCTATTTTGCGCCAATTTGTGCCTCGACGGTTTTGGCCTGGGAAAAGTCGAGCTCCTGCCTTGCCGCCTGCGCCGGGAGGGCCATATGAACGCGCCAAGCAAGCACACGGACTTCGATGTGGCAGCCCGCTGGCCGGGCGTGGGTTTCCAGCGTCCGGTGCCGCGATCCCAGGTGGCGCAGGCATCTGCCGCGTTCTCCATCCTGCTCTTGCAGGGCTTTTCCCAGCTCTGCCTGTCGTCACTGGTCGAACCGCTGCGGCTCGCGAATTCCCTCGCCGGTGCCGAGCTGTTCCGCTGGAAGCTCGTCAGCCTCGACGGCCGCTCGGTGGCGAGCGCCAGCGGCATTTCGATTGAGGTTTCCGGCAGCTTCGCCGAGGCGGCCAGGGCGCTGCCGTTCGAGCCGCAGGCGGCATTGGCGATCTGCGCCGGGGAGGGTGTGGAACGGCACGGCTCGCAGGAACTGCGCGCCTGCCTGCGCCGTGTCGGCCGCGCCCAACTCCCGATCTATGCCTTGGGCACCGCAACCTGGCTGCTGGCCGACGCTGGATTGCTCGGTGACGCCCGTTGCACCATCCACTGGGGCAAGATGGCGGCGCTGTCCGAGACCTTTTACGACCTCGCCATCGACGATGCGCTGTTCGTGCGTGATGGCCAGATCATCACCTGCGCCGGTGAGTTGGCGGCCTTCGACCTCGCCATCGACATCGTGCAGGAGCGCTGCGGCACCGAGCTGGCGCGCAGCATCTGCCAACACGTCACAGCCGACCGCTGGCGTGATGGCGCGGCCTGCCAGTCGGTGCCACCCGGCCTGCGCTACGGCAACACCGGCAAGAAGCTGTTGCGCATCATCCAGCTTATGGAAAAGTACATCGAAGAGCCGCTGTCGCTCGAGGAGATCTCGGAGCGGGTTTCGCTGTCGCGCCGCCAGATCGAACGGCTGTTCGAACGCCATCTCGCGACAACGCCGTGGCAGCATTATCTCGGCCTGCGGCTTGCCAAGGCGCGCCAGCTGATCGAGCTGACGGCGATGCCGATCATGGACGTCGCGGTTGCCTGCGGCTTCGTTTCGTCATCGCATTTCTCGAAAAGCTTCCGCGATCACTTCAAGGTCCTGCCGAGCAAGTTGCGGGTAGCGGCCGCGTAGCTGCTCAACACGGCCGGCTGAGGCTTGCAGGTCCTAGTTCAAATGCTCGGCGATCTGGCTGACGGCGGCGACGATAAGCTCGGCATGCGTGGTGCGGGCTTCGGCGGTGGCGCGGGCAGCCGGCGTTGAGATGCTGATCGCAGCAATAGGTCGCCGGTCCGGCCCGCTGATGGCGGCGCCCGTTGCAAACACGCCGTCGCGCCACGACGCGGTGGTGGCGTAGCCGCGCGAGGCGATGCCGCGCAGTTCGACGAGCAGCTCGCCAAGCGGCAACGCGGCTGACACGGCACTTGCCTGGCTGTCTGCCTTGACCGCTTCGCTATAGATCCGTTCGATGTCCGCTTCCGGCATCTGCGCCAGCATGGCCTTGCCGGTTGCGGTGACCAGCACCGGAGCGCGACCGCCGAGCGGTTCGACATGGCGCACCGCATGCGGGCTTTCCAGACGCTCGATCAGCACGATTTCGGATTCGTCCAGAACCGCGAGATGGATGGTTTCGCCGGTTTCGCGCCGAAGCTGTTCCATCACCGGCAAGGCCGCTTCGCGCAGGCCGAAATGGTTGCCCGCCTTGCGGGCGAGGCGGCTGGCCCGGAACGTCAGTTCCCATCGTGTGCGCTCTCCACTGGCCGGCCGGATCCAAGCCGCCTCGTGCAGCGTTTCAAGCGCGCGCTGAACCGATGATTTCGGCTGCTTGAGGTGGACGGCGAGTTCGCTGACCCCGACCGGCTGCAGGTCGGCAACGGTTTCCAGCACCACAAGAGCCTTCCTCACGCTGTTCATGCCTTGACATCCTCCCAAGCCTGAAATAGCAATCATGCCGTAATTTGGAACATCATACCGAAATACGGCACAGAAAGCAAACTCTAAATTCGCCGGAACAAGACGAATGCATCGTTGCCCGGCATGCTGACAGGGGAGGAAACATGAGGATGAAGATCGTATCAGCCGGCAGGTGGATGCTGGGTGCCGCTGCTGTGGCGCTCTGCCTGGCCGGCCAGGCCGTGGCCGCGGAGCCCAAGTCGGGCGGCACATTCAAGCTCGTTGGATCGGGTGACGTAGCCGGCTTCGATCCGGTATCCGCGCGCACGGCCGCCGTATTCCTGCACCGCGCCCTGACACGTACCCTCGTGGCGTTCCCGACCGATGCCGACCCGAAGGTTGCCGCGCAGCCGGTCGCCGATCTGGCCGAAGCCGTGCCGGTGGCCGAGGAGGGGGGGCTCGTCTATCGACTGACCATTCGCGAAGGTGCGACCTGGAACACCGAGACGCCGCGCCAGATCACCGCAGCCGATGCAATCCGCGGCTTCAAGCGCCTGTGCAACCCGGTCCAGCCGACCGGCACGCCGACCTATTACATCGGCGTCATCAAGGGTTTCGCCGATTATTGCGCTGGCTTCGCCAAGGTGCCTGCCGATGTCGCGGCCATTCGCGACTATGTCGAGGGCACCGATGTCGAAGGGTTGACGGCCGAGGACGAACGCACGCTCAAGATCACGCTCGAACGGCCGACCGCCGACTTCGCCTCGATCCTGGCACTCGTCTCTTCTGCACCGGTGGCTCTGGAGATGCTTGACCACCTGCCCAATTCGCCTGAGCTGCGCCGCAACTATGTCAGCTCCGGTCCCTATGTGATCGAAGACTACATCCTGAACGAGAGCATCTCGCTTGCGCGCAGCGAGAGCTGGAACGCGGCTGCCGATCCGATCCACAAGGCCTATGTCGACCGCATCGAAGTTGCTTTCGGGACACCCGATGCCGGCAAGACCCAGCGTATGATCGAAGCCGGCGATATCGATGGCTATTTCGACCTGTCTATCGCCACCGCCGACCTGACCCGCATCATGGCCAATCCAGGCGATACGCAGCTGCTGCAGTTCGCCGACGGCGCGATCAATCCGGTCCTTGTCATCAACCTGGCATCGCCGAACAACAACAAGGCGCTGGCCGACATACGCGTTCGTCAGGCGCTGAATTACGCGGTCAACAAGTCGGCGATCGTCCAGGTCGGCGGCGGCCCAGCCGTCAAGCAGCCGATCGGCCAGCTTCTGACGGCGAACGTCATCGGTCACAAGCCGTATGACCCCTACCCGACGCCGGAAAGCAAGGGCGATCCCGAAAAGGCGAAGCAGCTGCTTGCCGAAGCGGGCTTCCCCAATGGCATCGAGCTCAAATACAGCTATGCCGCCGGCGGCCGTTACGATCTCTACTCCGCCGCACTTCAAGCTGACCTCGCCAAGGCCGGCATCAAGCTGATCATGCAGCCGGGGCCGTCGCGCACGGTGATGTCGCAGATGTACCAGAACCGCCAGGCAACCAATGCCGGCGCCTGGGACCTTGGCATGACCTCGCTGCGCGCCGATTGGGTCGGCGATTCCGCCCGCACCATGATCGTGCCGATGTTCCATGGCGAGGCCTGCGAGAAGAGCACCAGCAACTGGACCTGCTACAACAATCCGGCGGTCAATGCGCTGATCGACAAGGCGCTGACGGCGACCGACGAAGCGGTCGCTGCCGAGTCTTGGGCACAGGCCGACCGCGCGATCATGGCGGATGCGCCCGTCGTGCCGCTGATCACCGGCAAGATCTCGCTCTACGCTTCCGAGCGCATGCGCGGCACCACCGTCAACCTGCTGTTCAACAACGTCGACCCGACTCTGGTCTGGATCGACGAATAAGCAAGCCTGCGCGGGCGGCGCCAACCGCCGCCCCGTCCCCCTCTCATCCAAATGCCCGGAGCCTGAAGTGCAGTATCGTCAGATCGGAACATCGGACCTCAAGACCTCGGTCTTGTCGCTAGGGTCCTACCAAACCTATTCGCGGATGGAGTATCGCGACGTCGTCAATCTCGTGCGGCGTGCTGCGGAGCTCGGCATCAATCTCTTCGACGTCGCCCACTATCGCACGGCCCCGCACACCGAAGTGGTGCTCGCGCGCGCCCTGCGCGATGCCGGCCTGAAACGCGACCAGATCATGATCATGGACAAGGTCTGGTGGTACGACAATGACGAGCCGACGCTGGAGCACCAACTCGACGAGCTGCTGTTCCGCCTCGACACCGACTATCTCGACGTCATCATGTGCTACGGCATGCGTCCGGGCCGAGACGATCCGGCGGCAACCGCGCGTCTGAATGCCGGCTTCGTCACCTCGGGCAAAGCGCGCGCCTGGGGTGGCCTGAACTGGTCGGCCAAGGATCTGCGCATCGCGCACGAAACCTGCGTCGCCGAAGGCCTGCCGACACCACAAATCGTCCAGCTGAAATACAACATCGCCCGCCGCCACATCGTCGAGTCCGAGGAGTACACCCAGCTGCGTGCCGAGACTGGCATTTCGATCCACGCTTCCGACAGTCTCGAAGGCGGCATCCTGGCCGGCAGCCTGGTCCGCGAGCGCGTGCTCGGGCGCGACCCAGGCAATGTCCGCGAAGAGATCATCGCGCTTGTGCCGAAGCTACGCGAGGTTGCGGAGGGCTTTGGCTGCTCCATGGCACAGCTGGCGATCGCCTTCTGCATCGCCAACCCGCAGACGGCGTCGCTGCTGTTCGGTGCCAGCCGCATCGGCCAGCTCGAGGACAATGTCGGCGCTGTGGCGCTGGTCGAAAAGCATGGCGAGGCCATCGTCGCGGCGCTCGCCGGTTTTGGCGTCGCCGGCCATGAGTTCGATCTGCCGCCGAACCACGCCACGCCCCTGACCAGGGACTGAACCGCCAAGGACTGACCCGTCTCGTTGGAAATGCCCATGTCCGATACCACAGCCACATCGCGGCCGCCGGCCGCGCCAGTGCTCAGCACACGGCAGCGCGTCATGCGACAGTTGCTGCGCGACAAGGCTGCGATGGCGGCAAGTGCCGTTATCCTGCTGCTTGTGCTGATGGCCGTTTTCGCGCCACTGATCGTGGCCCTGGTCGGACATGGGCCCAACGAACAGTTCCGCGACACGGGCCTGACCGCCGGCGGGGTGCCTCTGCCGCCGGGGTCGCTCTTCCTGCTCGGCACCGACGTCGTCGGCCGGGACCTGTTCGTTCGGCTGGTGGTCGGCACCCAGGTGACCGTCTTCGTCGCCATCGCCTGCGCGCTGACAGCCATCGTCATCGGCGTGGTCATCGGCATGCTGGCGGGTTATCGCGGGGGCCTCATCGACACGCTCTTGTCCGGCTTCGTCGACGTGGTCCTGGGCCTGCCGTTGCTCATCACCGCGGTGGCGCTTGTCTCCGTCTATGGCGCGAGCTTCGGCATCATGATGGGCACCATCGTCTTCTTCACCTGGGGGCCAGTGGCGCGCGTCGTGCGCAACCTCGTGGTGGCGACCAAGAGCGGCGAATTTGTCGACGCGGCACGCATGCTCGGCGCCTCCGACACCCACATCATGGTGCGCGAGATCCTGCCCAACATCGCAGGCCAGGTCATCGTCTATGGCAGCCTGCTGATCCCGCAGGTCATCGTGCTCGAGGCGTCCCTGAGTTTCCTCGGCCTCGGCGTGCCGCCGCCGACGGCCACCTGGGGCGGCATCATTGCCGAAAACCAGACCAACTATGCTGTTGCCTGGTGGTCGATCCTGTTTCCGAGCCTGTTCCTGCTCGCCGCGACGCTGGCTTTTAACGTCCTGGGCGACGGCCTGCGCGACGCGCTCGACCCGACGGCCCAGCGCAGCAGATAGGATTTGTCATGTTGAGGTTCTTGCTGCGCCGGCTCCTGTTCGGATTGCTTACGCTCTGGCTGATCACGCTCGCCGTCTTCATCCTGTTTTTCCTGGCCACGCCGGGCGACCCCGCGCTCAACTTCGCCGGCGAGTTCGCCACAGCCGACCAGGTTGCCATGGTCCGTGCCCGGCTCGGGCTCGATCAGCCGGTCTACGTGCAATATCTGCGCTACATGTGGGCGCTGCTCCACTTCGATCTCGGCATGTCCTTCGTCAATCAGGAGGAGGTGTTGGCAACCATCGTACGGCGCATGCCTGCCACCATCTCGCTTGCGCTGGGCTCGGTTGCCGTCTGGCTTGTGATCGCCATTCCGGCCGGCATCTTCTCGGCTCGGCGTTCCGGCCAGGCCGCCGACCGCCTGATCACCATGGCGGCACTTGCCGGCATGTCGTTTCCGACCTTCGTGGTCGGCACGCTGTTGTTCTATGTCCTGTTCTTCCAGCTCACCAATGCAGGATTTCCGCTCTTTCCCTCGGGTGGGTTCGTTCCGATCACCCGCGATCCGCTGGAATGGCTGCGCCACATGATCCTGCCATGGGCAACCCTGGCGGTCGTCGGCACCGGTACCTACACCCGAATTGCCCGCGGCTCGATGCTTGAGACGCTCAATCAGGACTATGTCCGCACGGCGCGGGCCAAGGGCCTCGGCGAACAGCGCGTCATGTACAAGCACGCTTTGCCGCCGGCGATGACACCCGTGATGACGCTTGTCGGTCTCGATCTCGGCGGCCTGCTCGGCGGCACGATCATCACCGAGCGCATCTGGGGTCTCAACGGCGTCGGCTCGCTTGCCGTGCAGGCGGTCGAGAGCGGCGACCTTCCAGTCATCATGGGCACCGTGCTGATCGCCGCGTTCTTCGTCGTCGTTGCCAATCTGTGCGTCGACATCCTTCAGGCCGTGCGCGACCCCCGCGTCCGCCTCGGCTGACATCATCCAGTGGAGTTGTTCATGTTTCTGGTATTGCGCGACATTCGCGGTCTCTCGGGGCGGTCATGCTGAACCGCCCGCAACTCGGCCTGATCGTCCCGCCGGCGTCCGGTGCCGTGCCGCCCGATGCCGCCACGATCTACCCACAATACAGTTTCCTGGCCGAAGGGCTTGGCCTCACCGAACTGTCCAGCAACGGCTACGACTCGGTCATCGAGACGGTCGGCGCTGCTGCCGTGCGCCTTGCGGCCCGTGGCGCAAGTGTGGTCTCGCTGATGGGCACCTCGCTCAGCTTTTATCGCGGCCCCGATTTCAACGCGGTGCTGGAAAACGAGATCGCGGTGCGCGCCGGCGTTCCTGCGCTGACCATGAGCACCGCCATTCTGGAAGCGGCGACGGCCCTTGGCGTACGTCGGCTCGCGGTCGCCACTGCATATCGCGATGACGTCAATGCTTCACTGCAGCGCTTCCTGGAAGCGGCGGGAATTGAAGTGTTGTCGCTGGAGCACCTTGGCATCGCGTCGGTCGATGCGGTTCACCAGGTGCCGGAGGACGACGTCACGGATCTCGGACGCCGCGCCTTTGCATCCGCGCCGGACGCCGAGGCCGTGTTGATTTCGTGTGGCGGGCTCGCGACCCGTGCTGCGGTACGCACAATCGAGGCTGAAGCTGGCATTCCCGTCATCACCTCGCCGCTGGCCGGCTTGTGGGCGACTGTCAGTCGCGCCGGGGTTGATCCCCGTGCCGAAGGCGCAGGGCGCTTGTTCCAAACCACACTGGAGCAATAGAGGACGACATGTTCGTTTCTGTTCGCGATCTGAAGGTGCATTTCCCGGCGGAGGAGGGCTTGGTCCGCGCCGTCGATGGACTGTCCTTCTCGATCGAGCGCGGCAAGACGCTTGCCATCGTTGGCGAGTCCGGATCGGGTAAGACGGCGGCAAGCCTTGCCATGCTTGGCCTGCACGGCAAGGCAGCGCACATCCGCGGCGAGATCGCCATTGGCGATGCCCAGGTGGTGGGCGCTTCGGAATCGACGCTGCGACGGCTGCGCGGCAACCGTATGGCGATGATCTTCCAGGATCCGCTGACCGCTATGCACCCCTATCACAAGGTAGGCGAACAGATCGTCGAGGCCTATCGCACGCATCGCAGTGTGTCGCGCAAAGCAGCCCGGCAGCGCACACTCGACATGCTGGCGCGTGTCGGCATGGCCGATGCCCAACGCGCCTTCGACAGCTATCCGCACCAGCTTTCCGGCGGCCAGCGCCAGCGCGTTATGATTGCCATGGCCTTGTGCTGTGACCCCGAATTGCTGATCGCCGACGAGCCGACGACGGCACTCGACGTCACCGTTCAGGCCCAGATCCTCGATCTGCTCAAGGATCTCCAGCGCGAGTTCGGGTCGGCGATCATCATGATCACCCACGATCTCGGTGTCGTCGCGGAAGTCGCCGACGAGGTGGTGGTGATGTATGCCGGACGCGCCGTCGAAACCGGCACAGTGCGCGACGTCTTCTATCGGCCTTCGCACCCCTACACCTGGGGCCTGCTCGAATCCATTCCACGGCTGGACCACCAGCGCGACCGGCTGACGGCGATCCCGGGGTCGCCGCCCTCGCTTGCCGGCCTTGCCGAAGGCTGTGCTTTCCGGAAGCGATGTGGCCATGCAGCCTCTGTGCCTGACGGGCTGTGCGCCAGCCAGGCGCCATTGCCGACCGACATCGCTGCCGGCCATTCCATCCGCTGCCATCTTACGGATACCGGCCGGGCCGCCGCCCGTTCCAATCCACGCCAGCCCTCAGCATCCGAGGTCCAGCCATGAACGCGCCAGCGTCAGCGTCGCAACACGCTGCCCCTTTGCTCAAGGTCGAAAAGCTGAGCAAGCACTTTCCGCTGTCCACCGGTCTGTTCGGCGGGCAGGCGCGATCGGTCCGCGCTGTCGACGGCGTGTCCTTCGATGTCGCGCCGGGCGAAACGCTTAGCCTCGTCGGCGAATCCGGCTGCGGAAAGTCGACGACGGGGCGCCTGATCGCCCGGCTGCTCGATGTCTCCAGCGGCCGGGTCAGCTTTCAGGGCCGCGACATGTCGCACATCCAGGGGCCCGATCTGCGCGCGCTGCGGCGCGACATCCAGATGGTGTTCCAGGATCCGTATTCGTCGCTCAATCCACGCCAGACGGTCGGCGATATCATCGGCGCGCCGTTCCTGATCCAGGGCATGACACCGGCCGAAGGCCGTCAAGCCGCGGTTCAGGAGCTGATGCGCCGGGTCGGGCTCAACCCGGAGCACTACTACCGTTACCCCCGCGAGTTTTCCGGTGGGCAGCGCCAACGCATCAGCATCGCGCGGGCGCTCGCATTGCGGCCGAAGCTGATCATCTGCGACGAACCGGTGTCGGCGCTCGACGTTTCGGTGCAGGCCCAGGTCATCAATCTCCTGCAGGACCTGCAGCGCGATCTCGGCCTGTCCTATCTGTTCATCGCCCATGACCTGTCGGTGGTTCGCCATATCTCGTACCGCGTCGCGGTGATGTATCTCGGACGTATCGTCGAGATCGCGGGGGTCGGCCCGCTCTACGAGCGGCCGTTGCATCCCTATACGCTGGCGCTGCTCTCATCTGCGCCCGATCCCGATCCTGACCGCGCGGCGTCCCGCAAGCGTTTCGTGCTCAAAGGCGAGTTGCCCAGTCCGGTCAATCCGCCAGACGGTTGCCTTTTCCACACGCGCTGCCCGATGGCGCAGGACAAGTGCCGCAGTGAAGTGCCCGCACTCCGGCAGGTAGCGGCTGGCCGCCAGTCGGCTTGTCACTACGCCGATCAGGTTCCGGCGATCGCTGCCGGATAGTCTGGCGACCGAAAGCCGGCAGCAGAAAGGGCGGCCTTGAGCCGCCCTTTCCTCATTTCCATACGATCGGCTCAGCCGCCGAAACTGCCGAGAGGCGCCGATGGGTGGGCATAGTTGCGATCGACATAGAGCAGCGCGTTGCCGTCGTTGCGCTGTCGAACCTCGGTCACGCGCCCGATCATCACGTTGTGGGTGCCGACGCGGTGCACAGTCTCCAGTTCACAGTCGAGATTGACGATGGCGTCGGTCAGCGCCGGCGAACCGGAGCCCATGACGAGCCAGTCGGCGGCGGCGTAACGTTCATCCATGTCCTGTGTCGTGCCCGCAAATTTGCCGGCCAGGTGTGCATGTTCCTGCGTAAGCACATTGATGCAGAAGCGCCGGTTGGTGAGGAACATGTCGCACTGCGCCGAACGCCCGTTCATGCAGACCAGAATGGTCGGCGGCTCGTCAGAAACGCTGCACATGGCAGTTGCGGTGAAGCCACCGCGACCGGCCTCACCGTCGGTGGAGACGATGTTGACCGGGGCGCAGACCCTGGCCATGGCGTTGCGGAACTCGACCTTCGTGAGAATGTCCGGCATGGCTTTTCTCCTCCCTTGGCCGTCAGCCGCGAAGCGGCGGCAGCCAGGTATCACCGGTCCAGCCGTTCTGGTCGTAGTCGGCCATGCAGGTGTCGACGAGTTCTTCCATCGCCTTCAGGCGACCGCCGCGCTCGGCACCCTTCAGCACCTGCAGACGGACCTCTTCGGGCGCGCCGGCGTAGTTCAGCTCGTAGAGCGCGTGACGGCCGCCAAACTCGGTACCGGTCGCATCCCACAGAAGCTTCATGATCTTGATCCGCTCGACATGGCCCATGTCGTTGGAGCCGCGAACATACTTGGCGAGGTAGGGATTGATGTCGGGATTGTCGAAATCGGCGGCGGAGGAGGGGAGGTAGATCAGGCCCGAGGCGATAACCTTGCGGACCGTTTCGATCACGCGTGGATAGGCCTCCGACATGAAGGTTCGGTAGGATAGCGCGGCCTCGAGATTGGGAAGCACGGCACCATTCGCCCATGGGATCGGGTTGTAGGCCATGGCATTTGAGAAGCTCCAGAACATGTGCCTGAGCGCGATGACCTCGCCCAGGGCTGCCTGGTTGCCGCGGAAGGCATCGCCGCCGGTGGCGCGCAGCGCCTTGGCCAGCAGGCCGGCGAGGAAATCGAGCTTGACGGCAAAGCGCGTGCAACCCTGGAAGCAGTAGCCATGCATGAAGCCGGAAGCGGGATGGAACGACAGGATCTTCGGTGCGTCGCGCAGCACCAGCACGTCCTCCCAGGGGATGAAGACATTGTCCAGCACCAGGATCGCGTCGTTCTCGTCGAAGCGTGACGACAGCGGATAGTCGAAGGGTGTGCCGACTGTGTTGGCCGTCTGCTCGTAGGAGACACGGCAGAACATCTTGATGCCGGGCGCGTTCATCGGAACGATGAACATCACCGACAGCGAAGGATCCTCGGTGACCGTGGCCGAACTCTGGGCCAGGAAATTGTAGTGCGTCAGCGCCGACGATGTCGCCACCACCTTGGCGCCCGAGACATAGATGCCGGCGTCGGTTTCCCTGGTGATGTGCACGAACACATCCTTGACCGCGTCGGCCGGCTTGTGGCGGTCGATCGGCGGGTTGACGATGGCGTGGTTCATGAACAGGACGGATTCCTGCGCTCGCTTATGCCACGACAGGGCGTTGTCCTTGAACGGGCCGTACCAGTCGGCATTGGCGCCGAGCGTGTTCATCAGCGCCGCCTTGTAGTCGGCAGTCCGCCCCATCCAGCCATAGGACATGCGCGCCCATTCGGCTATCGCGCCCTGCTGGGCGACAAGCTCCTGCGACGAGCGCGCGACGCGGAAGTATTTGTGGGTGAAGCCGCCCGAACCGGTGTCGGTCGGCGACGTCAGGCTGTCCTTGCGCTTGGGGTCGTGCAGCGCATCATAGAGCCGGGCCAGCGAGCGGGCCGAGTTGCGCATCGCCGGATGCGAGGTGACGTCGGCTACGCGTTCGCCATTGATATAGACCTCGCGCCCGTCCTTCAGGCTTTCGAGATATTCAGCGCCTGTGAATGGCTTGGTCTTGTCTTGGCGGAAATCTTCGGAACGCACGCTGTCCTCCCCTGATGATGCCCGAACCTAGCGCGAAAGGAGCGGGCAGGGGATGGACAGGTTGCCAAATTCGCTTGTACTTTTTCCGGCATGCAGTCCGATCCTAACATTCCGAGCTTTTTCGTCTATGGCGAACCTAGCCGCCTGCTCGAAGTCGGCTTTCTCCATGTCGAGGCTGTAAGCGACAGAAAAGACATCCATTTCGGCAAGGTTCGAGCGCATCGACACCCGCATATGGGCCAGATCACATTGTGGACTCAGGGTAGTGGCCACTACCGGATCGAAGACACGTCATGGGACTTTTCCGCGCCAGCGGTCAGTTTCGTCCCGAGCAGTATCGTCCATGGTTTCGACGTCGAGCCTGGTGCCGACGCGACAGTGGTTTCCATAGCCGACGACATGCTCAAGGATCTGGCACGGCAGCTTCAGCTGTCGCTCGACACGCCGGTTTTCGTCGCCGGCCAAGGCGAAAGCGACAGCTGGCGCCGGCTTGCAACGGTCGTCGAAACATTGGCCTCCGAGTATCGCGACGACGCGCCACTGGCCGG
Source organism: Aminobacter sp. SR38 (assembly GCF_014843375.1). Lineage (NCBI taxonomy): Bacteria > Pseudomonadati > Pseudomonadota > Alphaproteobacteria > Hyphomicrobiales > Phyllobacteriaceae > Aminobacter > Aminobacter sp. SR38. The sequence goes on along the minus strand of NZ_CP062113.1, from coordinate 434,154 downwards.
AAAGCTGATGCCTGAACTGGCGGCCTCAGCGCTGTGTTACATCGCGCGGCTCAACCACAGTCAGCCGCAGGCGGTAGGATCCCCCGCTGTCGTTCTTGCGACGGCGTTGCGCGGAGCCGTCGAAGCGCATTATCGCGAAGCCTGGCTTGTCGACGACTATGTCGCGGCACTGGCGACGACCCCGCACCTGCTCGACAAGGCCGCGCGCCAGGTGCTGGGCATGTCGGTCAAGGACGTGGTGCTGGAGCGGCGTTTGCTCGAAGCCAAGCGGCTCTTGATGTTCACCATCCGGCCGGTCGAGGACATCGCCTTTGAGACCGGCTTCGGCGACCCGGCTTATTTCTCGCGCTTTTTCCGCCGCCGCTGCGGCGAAGCGCCTTCAACCTGGCGTAGACGCCAGATCGAGGCGCAGTAGAGATGCCGGGGCGGACAACCGGGCGAAATCGACGAGGTACTGTTACACCTGCCCTCATTCCTGCGGGGGCGTGCATCCCTTATGATCGTCGAGAACTCCATTTCTCGACCGTTGAGGCAGCGACTGTCTCGCTGCCGCCGCATCGCAGCCCAACTAAGCTCTCTCTGCAAAAGCCTTCTCGACGACGTAGTCGCCAGGTATCGAGCTGTTACCCTCACGCATACCGAGCCCTTCGAGGATCTCGCGCATGTCAGCGATGAAAGCAGGGCTGCCGCAAAGCATTGCTCGGTCATTTTCTGCTGAAATCTCCGGCAGGCCGATGTCTGACACAAGTGTGCTCGCGCGGACGAGGTCAGTGATCCGGCCGCGGTTGCGGAAGGGTTCCCGCGTCACGGTGGGGTAGTAGATCAGCTTTTCCGACAGCAATTCGCCGAAATACTCGTTGGCCGGGAATTCCTCGGTGATCTGTTGTTTGTAGGCCAGTTCGTCTGTTTGCCGGCAACCATGCACCAGCACGACATGCTCATAGCGCTCAAAGGTTTCAGGGTCGCGGATGAGGCTCATGAAAGGAGCCAGCCCCGTGCCCGTACCGAACAAGTAGAGATTGCGGCCTGGCGTGAGATTGGCAAGCAGCAGCGTACCTGTCGCCTTGCGGCCGACCACGATGCTGTCGCCAACAGTGAGGTGCTGGAGCCGCGAGGTCAGCGGGCCATTCTGCACCTTGATCGACAGGAACTCGAGCGTCTCGTCATGATTTGGGCTGACCACGCTGTAGGCCCGCAGCAGCGGCTTGCCATCCACCTCCAGCCCGATCATGGCGAACTGGCCATTCTCGAAGCGGAACGCCGGATCGCGTGTCGTGGTGAAGGAGAAAAGTGTGTCGGTCCAGTGATGCACGCTCAACACCTGCTGTTGGGTAAGGTTGCTCATTCCCCGTGCTCCTCGCTAAGGGTTCAGGTCCGCTTGGACGGTGGACGTGTGGGTGGGTACTCGGCTAGACGGCCAGGTGCCGTTGCTTGATGTCAGGGTCGGCGTCAAACTCCTGCCAACTGCCGCGGAAGGCGATGCGGCCGGTGTCCATCACCAGCACCGTGTCGGTTGTCTGCCTGGCAAACCAGATGTTCTGTTCGCACAACAGCAGCGCTGCCTGCTCGGCCTCGCACAGTTCACGCACGCTGATGGCAAGCTGCTCGACGATCGCCGGTGCCAGCCCCTCGGTCGGCTCGTCCAGCAGAAGCAACCGCGGGCGGCAGGCGATTGCCCTGGCAATCGCCACCATCTGCTGCTGGCCGCCGCTGATCTGGCCGCCGCCGCGTTCGCTGATCGGCTGCAGCATCGGGAAGCGGTCGACGATCTCCTGAGCAGGAATGGGCGTACGGCCGGGCGCGGTTGCATAGGCAGCCATCCTGATGTTCTCGCGCACCGTCAGATGCTGGTAGATACGTCGGTCCTCCGGTACCAGCTGCAGGCCGAGCCGTGCCCGCTTGAACGCCGGCAGGCCCTTGAGCGACCGGCCCTCCCAGCGGACCTCGCCGTCGACGGTCGGGCCGGCATTCATGATCGACTTCAAGAGCGTCGACTTGCCCGCGCCATTGCGGCCGATCACGGCCACCCGGCCGAGGACGGGAACATCGAGGTCGACGCCGTGCAGGATGTGGCTGCTGCCATAGAAGGCGTTGATACGGTTCGCCTCAAGCATGATGCGCCTCCTTGCCGAGGTAGACGTCGCGCACCACAGGGTCGGCGCGGATATCATCGATGCTGCCTTCCGCGATCTTGCGGCCCTGGTTCATCACCATGATACGGTCGGCCAGCCCGAAGATGACGCCCATGTCGTGCTCGGTCATGATGACGGTCAGGCCGCTGCCCTTGCCACTGATGCTGCGGATCAGCTCGGTCACGCCAACGCGTTCGCTGGGCGACATGCCTGCGGTGGGTTCGTCGAGCATCAGAACCTTGGGCCGCCCGGCGAGCGTGATGCCAAGTTCCAGGCGCTTCTTGTCGCCATGCGACAGTTGGGCGGCGGCAATCCTTGCCTTGCGCTCGAGCGACAGCCTGGCCAGGATTTCACCGGCCTCGTCCACGGTCGCGCGCGACGGTCTGACCTGATACCAGGGGGTGTCCCGCTGTCCCATGTTCTTGGCGCGCGCCTCGATGGCAACGACGATGTTCTCCTCAGCAGTCATTTCCTTGAAGATGCGCGCCATCTGGAAGGTGCGGCCCATGCCCGCGCGTGTGCGGCGGTATGCCGGTTCCTTCGTTACATCCTTGCCGAGGAACTCGACGGTGCCCGCCTCGCAGCCGACTTCGCCAGTCATGACCTTGAACAGCGTCGTCTTGCCGGCGCCATTGGGGCCGATGATGGCGAAGGTCTCACCTTCCAGAATCTCCGCCTCGATGCCGTGCAGTACCTTGAGCGCGCCGTAACTCTTGTCGACGGAATGCAGCCGGATCATAACGCCTACTCCTTCACCGGCCGGAGGGTCGTCGCTGTGGCCTTCGCCTCGGCCCGATATGGATCAGCAAGACGGGCGACCAGCGCGTTCCAGGCACCGGCCACGCCAGTGGGAAACAGCAGTACGACACCAAGCAGGATGCCGCCGGTGATGATCTCCTGGATACCGACCAGGGTGCGCGTCGAGAACTCGATTGCGGAGAACAGGAAGGCACCGATCATCGGCCCCCAGAAGGACGAAGCACCGCCAAGAAGGGTGAACAGTATCGGTTGCGTCGAGCGCATCATGTTGCCGATGTCAGGCGTGACGATCTGGGCCCAGGGCGCGAAGAGCGAGCCCGCACAGGCGGCAATCGCCCCTGAAATGGTGAATGCGACCAGGCGGTAGCGATGAGTATCGACGCCCATGAACGCGGCGCGTTCGGTGTCCAGCCGGATCGTGCGCAACGTGCGACCGAAGCGACCGTGGGCGATCCACCAGCACAGGGCCACCAGAAGAGCGCAGGCGACGCACAGGAACCAGTAATAGTGGTTGCCTTGGGCGAGATCGACGGTGGCGACGCCGATGGAGGCCTTCGGCCGGACAATGCTCGGGATGCCGTCCTCCGCACCCAGCCAATGGATCTTGGCGAGCGTGATGCGCAGCAGCTCGGCCAGCGCCAGCGTCAGGATGGCCAGGAAGATGCCGGTCGACCGCCTGAGCGCCACGACACCGATGGCAAACGCCACCGCTCCGCCAATGGCCGTCGACAGGGCGATCAGCAGCAGGAACTGCCCTTCATACCCGCCTCGCAGTGTCACTGCCATCGTATAGGCGCCGATGGAAAACAGCCCACCGCTGCCAAAGCTGGCCAGGCCGGCATAACCGAACAGCAGGTTCCAGGAGAGTGCGAAGACGGCGACAACCATCGTCGTGCCGGCGAGGAACACAAGCCCGGAATTGGCCCAGATGGGCAGCAGGACAAGCGCTGCCGCAAGGACCGCGAGCAGAGCGCCCGAAATGGTGCGGTTCATAGCCGGCTCTCCCCGAGTATGCCGTTCGGCCACATCAGCAGGAAGGCGACCATGCCGACATAGACGGCAACGCCCGGATAGGCCGGCAGGAACATTGTGTTGAGGCCGTCGATCAGGCCAAGCAGGATGGCGGCGATAAAGGCGCCGCGGACATTGCCCAGCCCGCCGATGACAACGGTGATGAAGGCGAGCAGCAGGAAGGTGTCACCGAGTGCTGGTGACAGCGTCTGATTGGGCAGCAGCAGTCCGCCGGCAAGCCCGGCAAGGGCAAAGCTGCCGCCAACCGCCGCCATGATGCCCGCCGGAACGTTGATGCCCAGCAATTCGGCCATCCAGCCGTCACGGGCGATCGCGGTGATCATCTTGCCGGCCCAGGCCCGATGGATGACGAAGTCGAGTACCAGGAAAACGACGATGCCGGAGCCGATGATGAACAGCGAAAAGGACGGCACGAACAGACCGAAGATGTCGACGCCGGTATCGATGCCGGGCGGCGGATCGACCGACAGGAACTCCAGTCCCCAGACAAGCTTCACGAAGCCCACACAGACAAGCATCACCGCGAAGGTAGCGATCAGCATGTAGTGTTCGTCGACATGCTGAATGCGCCGAAGGACGAAACGCTGGACAACGATCCCGAGGACGCCCACCACCAGCGCCGCAACGACGGCCGCGGCAACCAGCGCCAGGACCGAACGCGGAGCCGAGCCGACGAGCGAGCTCGCGACATAGGCGCCGATCATGAAGAAGGCGCCATGGGCGAAGTTGAGGATGCGCATGATCCCGAAGACGAGGGTCAGACCCGCGGCGACGAGGAACACGGCCATCCCGGTCGTGAGACCGTTGACCAGCGTGAACATCGTACTTTCCGCCTCTAGTTGAGCTTGGAGCCAGGAGTTGCCTTCTCCAGGAACTCCGCGCCCGGAAGCTGCGCCGTCTCGAACACGCTCCAGCCATTGGCATTCTTGTCGTCGCGGCCGAAGCGGATGTAGGTCAGGTCACCGGCAAAGCCGTGGTCTTCCTTGCGGAACTGGATCTTGCCCAGCGCCCCTTGCGGCGTCTCGGTCTCGATGGTCGGGATCAGCTTGGCCGCGTCGAGCGAACCCGCCTTGGCGACGGCATTGGCGATCGTCAGGATGCTGTCGTGCGAAACGCCGATGTACCAGTTCGGATATTCGTCGCCGCGCAGCTTGATGTAGGCCTTGTGGACCTCGTCGCTGACCGGGTTGCCCTTGTTGGCAGCCGGATACCAGCCGGTCCAGCTCCACAGCGACGCAGGCGTGTTGGCGCCCATGGCTTTGGCGATGGCGAACTCGTTGGCACTGTCGCACAGCACCTTGAACTTCTCGTCGAGACCGAAGGTGCGAGCCTGCTTGTAGTAGCTGATGGCGTCGGCGCCCTGCAGGACGTTGAACAGCCCCGGCGCGCCCGACCCGATGATGTTGGAAATCTGGTTGCGGAAGTCGGCCCCGCCATAGGGCACCAGCACCGGGTCGAGCACCTCGACCTTGCGACCGGCTTTTTCGGCCTCCGCCTTCAGCCCCCTGGTGAAGGCGTTGGTGATGTCGGCAAGCGCGGTGACGTCGGAGCGCAGCGTCGCCCACTTCTCGATCTCCGGGTGCTTCTGGGCCATCAGGGTGCCGTAGCCGCCGAAACACATCGGCGACGAAAAGCCGAGGCGGAAGGCGCGCGGATTGTAGGCTTCATGGGTCAGTGCAAGCGCCGATGCTCCCACCATGACCATGGTGACATCAGCTTCCTCGAGCAGCGGCAAGGTGCCGAGAAGGTTGGCGGTGAAGGTGCCCTGGGCAAAAAGCTTGATGCCATTGCCGGTCAGTTCGCGGAAAGCAGTGACGGCACCTTCGGGCGAGTTCTTGTCGTCGCGCACCACCAACTCGATCTTCGCGCCATTGACGCCGCCGGCAGCATTGAGGCGCTCGACCGCAATCTCGCAGCCATCCTTGATGTAGTTGCCGTAGAGCTGGCCCGGGCCGCTCAACGTGGTGATCAGGCCGATGCGTACCGCCTCGCCCTGTTGGGCTCGCAAGATGCCCGGCATCGCCAGCGTGCCGAGGCCCGCTGCAGAAGTCGTCAAAAAATGTCTTCTGTTCAATCGCATGTCTTCCTCCCAAAAGACCGGGGCTTCCTCCTCCCCGGATGAAATACGGTCAGTGGATCTGCAGAACCAACTCCCTCACGCGCGAGCGCATGATCTGTCCGGTGGCCGGCGTCTTTGGCAGTTCGTCGACAGCCACGATGCGGCGGGGATGCTTGAAGGTCGCCAGCGACTGGCCGAGATGGCTGCGCACGGCCTCCAGGCTCGGGCATTCGCCCGGGCGGTCGAGTACGACGGCGGCACAGACCAGCTCGCCCCATACAGGGTCCGGCAAACCGACAACGGCGACCGAACGGATTCCCGGACAGCCGGCGAGCGCGAGCTCCACCTCGGCAGGTGCCACCGTCTCGCCACCCGATCGGATGACCTCGCGGCGGCGACCCGTAATGGTCAGGAAGCCTTCGTCATCCGTCTCGGCGATATCGCCGCTGCGATACCAGCCGTCGACGAACACCTCGGCAGTCTGATCGGGCAATTCGAAATAGCCGTCCATCATGCTGAGCGAGCGCAGTTGCAACTCGCCATCGATTATGCGCGTCTCGTTGCCAGGCAAGGGAAGGCCTACACTGCCGGGCTTGCGGTCGATCTCGGAATCGTTGAGGCCGAGTGCTGCGCCGAACTCGGTCGAGCCATACATCGCAGCGCGATAGGCGCGCGGAAAGCGGGCGCGGATGCGATCCATCAGCACGGGGTCGAAGCGCGACGTGCCTGACGCCGCCGAGCGTACCACTGTGCCGTCGAAAGGGACGTTGGAGGCGAGCAGCCGCTCCCAGACAGCCGGAATGCAGTAGAGAAAAGCCGGTTTCCAGCGGTCTATGGCGCGGGCAAGCATGTCGCCTTCGGGACGGCTGACGAAGTGCACAGCGCGCCGATGCGCCCAGTTCTCCATCAGGTAGTTCCAGCCGGCCCAATGGAACATCGGGAACGTCATCAGTTCGCCACGGCCACCCGACGTGACGAAACGCGAGGCGCCGAGATAGGAGCGCAGCCAACTTGCCTTATGCGACAGCACTACGCCCTTCGGCCGGCCCGTGCTGCCGCTGGTCAGGAAGATCGCATGGGTGTCCTCTTCCTCGACGCCGAGGTCGGGAAGTCCGTCGCAACTGGCCCTGCTGGCCAGAGCATCAAGGTTTACGCCCGCAGTTGCCGCGGCGCCGGCACCGAGGATCGCCACCGGAATATCGGCGCAGGCCGAGGACAAGCGATGGCCGTCCTGCCGCGACGGATCGAGCACAAGAAGGTCCGGCCGGATATAGTCGGCGATCGGCAGCAGCTCGTCTCGCGACAGCGCCGGGTTCAGCGGCACGAAGGCAGCTCCCAGTCGCTGGCTGGCGAAATAAAAGGCCAGATGATCGAGTGTCATTTCAGCCTGGAACAGGATGCGGCTACCACGCTTGATGCCGAGCGACTGCAGGCTCCTCGCCATGGCGTTGGCCAAGCCGTCGACCTCGGCGAACGTGATGGTGCGTTCGTCGAACGAAGCGGCCTGTGCGTTCGGCGTCGAACTGACAGCAAGATTGAGTATGCGATGGACGAGCCGTTGCATCATGCCTGTTCCGTAGCCGCAATGTCCTTGATCTCGCCCAGCGGGTAGGTCTTGCCGAGCGACTCCATCATGTAGTCCGCGCCACCAGATGCCGGCACGAACCAGCCGGTCGGGCACATGGTCAGGATCTCGACGAGGCTGAGCCCCTTCTTTTCCATCTGTCGCTGGAAGCCCTTGCGGATCAGTCGCCGCGTCGCCGCGATCGAGGCGGCGTTGTGCACCGAGCCGCGCGCTACGAAGGCCGATCCCGGCATCGCGGCCACCATATCGCCGATGACGATGGGATAGCCGTGATAGGCGGCATCGCGGCCTTCGAGCGTGTTCTTGGTACGCTGGCCGATGACGGAGGACGCCGTCATCTGGCCACCGGTGTCGCCGAACACGCCGTTGTTGAGCAGGATGCAGGTGATGTTTTCACCGCGTGCCGTCGCATGCAGTATCTCGGCGAGGCCCTCGCTGGTCATGTCGCCATCGCCTTGCAGCGTCCACACCGCGACCTCCGGACGCATGCGCTTGAGGCCGGTCGCGACCGCGGGTGCGCGTCCGTGCAAGCAAAGCGTGGAGTCGACATCCATCGTCATGATGAAGGAGCCGTAACAACCATGGCCGATGATCGATACGTTCTTTTGAGCTAGGCCGAGTTCCTCGATGACCTCGAGCACCAGGCGGATGGCCACCGGCTCGCCGCAGCCCGGGCAGAGATGATGTTCCTCGGTCTGCAGCAGCGTCGGCTTGAACGAAGCCACCTTGTTGCTGGGCGCCTCGGGCGGGCGCGTGGTCATGACAATGCTCATTTGCTGGCTCCGTGGATGGCTAGCTCGATGCGCTCGCGGATCACGGTCGCATCCATGAGGGGGCCGAGGTTCAGGCCGGACTCATCGAAGCTGACGCCGCCGATAGCCTTCACCAGCTTGCGGTCGTGCACGTTGAGCCTGACGTCATCGATCATCTGGCCGGCATTGAGCTCGAACACCAGCACGCGCTTGCAGCCTTGCGACGCCCGCTCGAGCGCTTCGCCCGGATAGGGCCACAGCGTGATCGGGCGGAAATAGCCCACCTTGTGGCCGTCGGCGCGCATCTCGCGCACCACATGCTCGACGAACTTGCCGCCAGAGCCGAAGGCGACGACAAGCGTTTCAGCATCGTCTGTGAAGCCCTCTTCATGGCGCGCCTCGACGTCAGCGATGGCGTCGAACTTGGCGGCGATGCGCTCCCAGTGCTTGCTCGGGCCGGGTCCAGGATCATTGGTCTTGCCGCAACCGAAGGTCCAGATCTGGCGCGACTTGCCGGTGCCACCCGAAGTGCCGTCGAGCTGCCAGTCCTTGGGCGGCAGCGGCTCGAGGTCGAGCTGCGGCAGCGTCGTTCCCATCTGGGTGCGGGCGAGCAGATTGTCGCCCATGAAGATGACAGGCACGCGGTACTTGTCGGCGAGGTGGAAGGCGAGTTGCGCGTGCTCGACCGCCTCATGCAGATCCTTTGGCGCCAGCGTGATGGTGCGGTAGTCACCCCAACCGCCGCCGCGTGTCGCCTGGAAATAATCCTGCTGGTTGCGGGCCATGTTGAAGATGACGATCGGCGTCTCGTTGAGCGCGGCCTCGGCAATTGCCTCCTGCATCAGCGCCAGACCCTGGCCGCAGGAGCCGCTGGCGGCGCGAAAACCACCGGCTGCAGCACCCAGCGCCATGTTGATGCCTTCTATCTCCGTCGCCGCATTGATGCAGACCCCTTCATGGTGCGGCAGTTTCTCGGCCATGTATTCGAGCAGCTCGGTCGCCGGCGACATCGGATAGCCAGCATAAAAGCGCAGGCCAGCCTGGATCGCCGCCTCGACGATCGCCTCGCTTCCATCCATCAGGCGCATCGTCATCACTGCATCCTTTCGGCGTCGGAGCCCGAAACGATCGGCTCGTGGTACTTGTAGACTTCGAAGACAAAATCGGGGCACACCTGCTGACAGGCGGTGCAGCCGGTGCAACCGGGAGCAAGTTCGGGATAGAGATAGCCGGTGGCGTTACCTGTCCTGGACATGGTCAGGACCCTCGGCGGACAGGCAACGATACAGAGTTCGCAACCTTTGCAGCGGTCGGCATCGATGACGAGCGTGCCGCGCGTGACCTGTCTCATGCGACCTCCCGTGCGTCGAGGTCGACGGCGAAGGCCATCGGCGTGACTGAGGCTGCACCAGCACGTATCGCCCGCTCGTTGGCTTCGATGTGCTGGCGGCGATAGGATGGGATCTGTTCGGCCATTGCAGCCACAGCGCTGTCGATTTCCACGGCACCGGTGAGCGCCGCGAAGGCGCCGAGCATCACCATGCCAGCGGCCATGCGGCTTCCCAGCTCGGTGGCGATCGCCGTGGCAGGCAGCTTCACAAGCCTGTGCTGTTCCATATCGGGCAGGTCGGCCGCGATGGTCTCTTCGGCCAGCACGAACGAACCCGGCCGCAGACGCGAACCGACACGCTCCCAGAACAGATGCGACATCGCGATGGCTGAGCCGGCATGCGGAAGGATAGGCAGCGCCTTCAAGGGCTTCGCGCCGATGACGACGGTGCCGATCGAGCTGCCGCCGCGCATGTGGCCGCCATACTCGCCGGCGAGCATCACATGCCGGCTATCCTTGATGGCGGCGAGCGCCAGCGACTTGCCGATGAGCTGGATGCCCTGCCCGCCAATGCCGGAAATGAAAAGATCGAGTTCCAAGTAACCCCTCCCGGTTGCTCGTGACCCTAGAGCTACGCACTTCCGGTTCAGGGTGCAAGACATTTTTTCTCCTCGAACATGAAATTTCATGTTGAAGTACAAAAAATGTTCGCTAGCTTCCCGCCACGGCTTTGGAGAGACGAAAAATGACTTATGTGGTGACCGACGCCTGCGTGCGGTGCAAGTTCACCGACTGCGTGGCTGTCTGCCCGGTGGACTGCTTCCACGAAGGCGAGAACATGCTGGTGATCGACCCTGAGGTTTGTATCGACTGCGGCGTGTGCGAGCCGGAATGCCCGGCCGATGCGATCCTCGCCGATACCGACCCGCTGGCAGCGAAGTGGCTGGCCGTGAACAGGCAATATTCAGCGCATTGGCCTGTCATCTCGGCCCAACTGCCGCCGCCTCAGGATGCGCATGCCTTCAAAGGGCTCGATGGCAAGTTCGAGGCCCATTTCTCGCCGGCGGCCGCTGCACGCTGACAGCAGTGCCTAACGCGGCGCGATGCCATCGAACAGGATATCGAGGATCTGCACGGCGAGTTCGGTCGGCGTAAGCCCGCCAGGCCGGTACCATTCGCGGGTCCAGATAAGTGTTCCCTGCAGCACCTGGTTGGCGAGCGACACATTGATGCCTGGCCTGAGTTCGCCTGCCTCGGAAGCGGCCGCCATCAGGTCGCGCCAGATCCTGTTGGTCTCGTTCAACAGCCCGAAATGCCGCTCGCGCACATCCTCTGGAACCTGATTGATGACATTGCCATGCGCAGCGATGTAGTCGAGCTTCTGCAGCGTCGTGTTGAGATAGGTGATCGCCGCTGCCTCGATGCGCGCGCGATAGCACGTTTCCGGCGGCAGTTGCTGCAGCGTGGCCAGGAGTCTCAAATGCAGCTCCCGGGTCAGGCTGTTGATCATTTCCTCGACCAGCACGTCCTTTGTCGGGAAGTGATAACGCAGCGCCGTCACATGCAGATCGATCGCGTCGGAAATTTCACTGAGCTTGGTGAGCTGATAACCCTTCTGGGCAAACACCTTGGCGGCAGCGTCGAGGATCTTTTCCTGCACGCCTTCGGTCTTGCGGCTCGGCTTGCGGCCCGAAGCCCTGCGCGCAGTCCGATTGATTTCGCGAACAGCCCCATCCGCTTCAAGTGTCGCCAGCTCTTCCGGTTCTTTGGTGGTCATTTTCCGCATGTCCGAATTTGCCAGCTCGCCTGTTCCACTGTTGTTGTTTCCACACATTCGCAAGGCGCCTCCGTGCCATCACACCACAGCTTTCCCTTCCGTGGCTGGCCATCGCGCAACCTCGGCAGATCGCCGAAGCTGGCGGTGCAATATGGCTTCGTCGGGCATGCACACCCGCCCCAGCATGGCGATGCCAAGGGATCATGCAAGGAAATTTTCTCCTTGAGCATGAAATTATTGCAGATAAGTTCGCGGGCGAGAACGCGGGGAGGGTATCAGATGTTCGAGCTCGATCTCAGAGGGCGCCATGTCGTCATCGCCGGCGGCAGCAGGGGGCTTGGCCTCCATGTCGCGCTTGCATTCGCCGAGGCTGGGGCCTCGGTATCCATCTGCGCCCGCGGCAAAAGCGACCTTGAAGCTGCCGGAGAAAGGATCGCAATGCACGGTGTCGTCGCCCACGCGGCCTGTTGTGACCTCGCCGAGCACGCCTCGATCAAGGCGTATGTCGAGGAAGCCGCTACCAGGCTTGGCGGCATCGACATCCTGGTCAACAACGCCACCGGCAAGGCCAGTTCCGACACCGAACAGGACTGGGCCGCAAGCCTCAGTGTGGACGTACTCGCCACCGTTCGTGCATCATCGGCCGCTCAACCCTACCTGGAAAACGGGACCAACCCGGCGATCATCAACATCTCCTCGCGCACTGCTTTCGCACCCGCCCCGACGACACCGGCCTATGGGGCGGCAAAGGCGGCGATCATGCATTTCACCCGGTCGCAGGCCGCAGCCCTTGCCGGCAAGGGCATTCGCGTCAACTGCGTTGCCCCGGGCTCCCTGGAATTTCCTGGCGGATGGTGGGACAAACGCCGGGTTCAGAACCCGGCGCTCTACGACAGGACGCAGGCGAGTTTTCCCTTTGGCCGCTTCGGCACGCCCGGAGACATCGCAAACGTAGTCCTGTTCCTCGCCTCGCCATTGAGCGGGTGGATCACCGGCCAGACCCTGCTCGCCGACGGCGGCCAGACACTGCAATAGGAGCTCGTGCCTGCATCGAATGAGCTGTCAGAACCCTGACGTCGATTTCTCGATCTGCTTCAGCTTGCCGTTTTCGATCCGAAAGAAGGGCATTGCCCGTTCGCCGGCGCCGTCGTCGCGGAAGCGGAAGATGCCGGTCGATCCACGGAAGCCGGTCGGGTTTTCGATCACCTTCTTGGTGAAGCCCTTCGGACCCATGGCGCTGGCAATGCCGGCGGCCAGGGCAACCGTGTCGTAGCCATAGGCGACGTTGATGTCAGGTTCGTAATTGTAGGTCTTGCGGAAGCGGTCGGCGATCGGCCCGATCTCGGCCGCGTCGAGGGTGGCGATGTGGGCGCCCTGCAGTGCCGGGTCGCTTATGCCGTGCTCGAGCCAGCGGGTGGAGCCGACCAGCGCAACGTTCTTGCCGAGCACGCCCTTGGCCTTCAGCGCCGAGACAAGAGGCGCCGGATTGGCGCTGCCGCTGGCGATGACGATGGCCTGTGGATCGTCGACAAGTGCCATCATGTCTGCAACTGCCTTGTCCGAACCGCCACCGGCTGGACCGAAAGGCAGCGCTACCGCCAGTGACGCACCATAGATGCTGAGACTGTTCGCAACGCGTTTTTCGATAACCTTGCCGGCATCGCCTTCAGCCATGAACAGCACGAACTTGCGCGCGCCCTTGGCGGCAATGGCCGCAGCACCAGCCGCAGCGCTGTCGGCCTCGTTGAGCCGCACCGAATAGACGCCCGGTGCGCCGGCGTAGTTGTCGGCGAGCGCCAGCACGAGCGGCCTGTTGGCGCCTGATACGGCTGCCAGCTGGCGCACCGCGCCTTGCTCGGAGGGACCGATGACCAGCTTGGCACCCGAAGCAAGCGCCCCCGTCGTCAGGGTCCGAGCACGCGTTTCGTCGCCACCGGTATCCTCGATGTTCAAGGTCAATAGGTCATTGCCGAGGTCGGCCATGGCCAGCGCAGCGGCGTCGCGCATCTTGCGGCCGCGGTCGCCGGCGGTCCCGCCTGCCGACAAGGGCAGCAGCATCGACACCTTGATCGGTCCCTTGCCCAGGCTTTCGCCCGATTTCGCAGGTCCTGATTTTGCAACTGAAGTATTTTGCGGGCCGATCTGGCCGTCCGACGCGGAGCCGAGGACGTCTTCGGTGCTGGTGTCGGATTGGCATGCGCCAAGGCCGAGCGGCAGCGCCAAGGCGAGTGCCAGCAATGCGGCACGCCCCAGCCGTTTAGGTTCCCTCATCATTCCTCCCCAGGAGCGCAAACTCGCACCCCGACCATCAACCTGCTTATCGCGTGGGGGAATGTCCACGTCATTTCGCGAGGGACCGTTGAACAGACCAGCAATTGTTCCGCCACCTGTTGCAAAATTGACCAGTCAGTTGGACGGGTGGACAAGCGTCCGATCACCGTGGCCGTGTTGGGCACAAACTGACACTCCTGCAGCCTTCCGAGGTGTGCCATCGGTTTTAGCCACCGAACAACTTGGCGCGCAGGCTACGGATATGGCGCGCCTGCGCTGCCGGTCGGTACTCGACGCAGCGCATGTAGCGCGGGCCAGGCACGAAGGACCTTCTGACGCAGACGCCTTTGGGCGCAGCCGAACCCTTGGCGTTGACCTCGCCCAGGCCGGCCACGGCGGCAAAGCCGAACGTCGCCTCCGGCACCGTGCCGGTGACCTTGAAACCGTCCCGTTCGAGAATCGCCCGGGCGCGGAGGCAATAGCGCACCGAGAGGGCTGAAAACCGCGTTTCGGCGTGGCCGGCACGGTATTTCATCACTGTCGTGCAGAGATCGCCTTCTGCCAGCCGAAACGCACCGGCGAGATAGCGCACGCCAAGGGATATGTTGGTCCGGGGATCGGCCAGCTCATCGAGCGTGCCGCGGAACCCCATTAGCCGGGCGGTCGCCGGCATGACCTGCATGAGCCCTACCTCGCCATCGCCGCCGCGCGCCTCGGGATCGTAGAAGCTCTCGATCTCCATCACCGCAAGAGCGAACTCTTCCGGCAATTCCTTGGCGCGGGCCTCGCAGGCGGCGAGGGCACGGAACGCTTCCCTGTCTGCCTCGTTGCCGGGCCCATCACAGGCCGCGGCGCGCGCGTGGACTACCCTTTCAGCTTGTGGCCGTACCTGCTCCGGAACCGCAGCCGAGGCCGCAGCCGAAAACGTCAGGCTGGCGGCCAGGAGTGCCGGGGCGACATGCTTTGTCATCATGCGGAGCCCGGGGCTCATCAAGCGACCGCTACGAAGGGCGGGCCCGGTCGCCGCTCAACTAGTTCATGTACTCCACCATGCGGCTGTGGAAACACTCGCATTTGTTGAGGTAATCCTCGTCGCGATAATTGGTCTTGAGGTAACCATAGGCCTTGCCGCAGGCGACCTTGGCTTCCGACGCCCAGACGAACACCGGGCGCGAGGAATCGAGCCACTGCGAGCTGTTTGCGGCAGCCACAGCCTCGTCCATCATGCGCACCACCTCGGTCTTCACCTCGCCGATGTTTTCGTTCAGCGCTAGGTCCGACGTCGTCGCCAGGCGGCAGTAGCTTGCCGTCGGCACGTCGATGAGGTCCGCCGCCGCCACCTGCCCGGCAAAGGCGAGTACGCACAGGCCGCCAATGGCCGACCGCTTCAGTCCGTCAAGCATCGATAGTCCCTCTCTTTACTGGGAGTAGTTCTCGCCAGCGTCCCACTGTCAAAACGGCAATCCAACCCTAAGCTGCTGTCACGCATCAGTATGCACCTTGGCGCCATCGTCGAACAATGGCACCAAGGCAACTGCCGAAGTAAAAAAGCCGCCCGGAAGGTCGATCAGGTCGCCGACCACGCTGACCGCATCCAGTCGCTGCCCTTCGACAGCGACCATCTCCGGAGCCAGTGTCGTTTCGAATATGCCTGGCAGCATGTCCGAGATGTCGACGACGTCACCAATAACTGCATCGGCCAGTATCTCGCCGAGCGCCATAGGTTCGACCGCAGGCGTGGCCAGCAGCGCAAGCAAGACTCCGGCATCAAGCAGAACTTCTTCCTGCGCAGCCCCCACGTCTTGAAGGGGTGTCGGCAAGATCGCACCGACGCCCTTGTCATTGTTGTCGGCCATCGCCTTTGTCATCGGGACATCGACCAAATCATTCGCACCTGATCACGCTTATACGTTATCCGTGTGCTTGGTGCCCGAATTATCTTCGAACAGTATCTTCACCGTGTCGGTTGTTGCGCTGTTGTAGGTCAAGTTCTGCAGCTCGGCGACGGCCTGATAGGAATTGCCACCACCATCGACGTCGACGCTGACGGTCGAAGTATTGACTCCGGTTTGCTCGATCTTGACATACCCCCCCGCTTCCAGATCGGTGCCGGCGGCAAGCCCTTTCAACAGCTCGCTCAGATCGATTTGATCGCCCTGGGCAATCGTGAAGTCTGAGATGATGTCATTGATCGATCCACCGATCGCATCCGCGCTGACGACAAAGGTGTCGGCCCCTGCTCCGCCGGTCATGGTGTCTTGACCACTGCCGCCGTTCAGAATGTCGTTGCCGTTCTCGCCGAACAGAAAATCATCGCCACCAAGCCCCATCAAGACATTCGACGAACTATTGCCGGCGAGATAGTCACCTGCGGAGCCGCCGGTGAGGTTTTCTATACCGATCAAGTCATCACCGAATGCAGCACCGCCAACTTCACCATTAGCAGGGGTCAAACTGGCGGTATCGGTCGCCGCATTGCCGCTGTCGTCCAGATTAATGCGAACTGGTGTGGCGCTGTCAGAATAGGAGGCGGTATCGCTACCAGTTCCTCCATTCAGAACGTCGTTGCCGGTACCGCCGATCAGCACGTCATTGCCCGCGCCGCCGTTGAGAGTGTCGTTGCCCGCGCCGCCGGAGACCTGATCGTTGGAACTGCCGGTTGTGATATTGTCGTCGCCGCTGGTACCGGCCATGACTGTCACCGTAAACGCATCCGACGCTTTGTCGCCGTCTGCGTCTGTGCCAGTGAGCTGGAAGTTCAGGAGTTGGTCGGCAGGGTTGATGGTCGTGGTGTATGAAAGCGCCACGCCCGTAATTTTCATGTTGCTGTCAACCGGATCGATCGTGACATAGTCGACGGTCTTTGACGCGTTAAAGCCGTCGACAACAAGTTGCATGCTGCCTCCAGGGCCCGCCGTTACCTCTTCGTTGAACGTCTGCGTTGTGCCATCTGTGTATCGTACGGTGATCGAAACGTCGTCGCCAGCCGCTATACCGGCTGACGCGACCGAGAACGTCATGGTGCTCAGCGTACTCGTCTCATAGCCTGCCTGCTGCAGCAGATCGAATTTCAGGACGTCGCCGTTCTTGTGCACGACATTGTCGCCGACGCCAAGGTCGGTTGACGAAATCGTTAGCGTATCCGCGTTGCCGTTATTGGTGCCGGTTATGACAATACTAAAGGCGCCGCCGAACGTGCTGGCCGGAATAGTATAGCTCGGCAGACCGCTGCCTCCCGAAATCCCGCTCAACAGGTTGCCGCTCGGCACGGAGACTGAGGGCGCTGCATCGACCAGATTGAAGTCGTACGTACCATCAGCTTTGATTGTGATTTCAAAGTAGGTTTTCGTGACGCCATCTTCCACGAACTGCGCCTGATAGGTCGCCGTTGTGCCAGGCTTGAGGGCGAATGTGTAGCCATCTGGGACGTTGGTCCATGTTAGCGCTGGCGCGGCGAAGGACTGTGGGAACGGAGCATTGTCAGCGCCGACATCGAAATCGTAATTGCCCGATGTGACGCCGGTCACCCTGTAAACTGCCAGGTCCTGCGCAATTAACTCCGGAATATCGTTCTCGATGGTCACGCTCGCCCCGGCATTGATGACGATCGCATCGCCATCGCTGTCGGTTGCCGTGAACACATTGGCAAGGCTCAGGCTCGTCGTCTCGGCGTCGCCGCCGCCGACATCCAGCGCACCATGGTCGACATTGTCCTTCAGCGTGAAGGTGAAGTCGCTGCCGTTCGGCGCAATGGTGAACACCACGCCGCCGGCATTCGGGCCATCGGCCACAACGCCGTTGATGACGCCGCTGTTGGCGTCATAGACGAAGTTGATGGCATGGCCATCCTGGGTCAGGCCGCTCGGGCCCGACACCGCAGCGTTCAGCGCGATCGCCACCGGCGCATCGGCGCCTGCCGTCACCAGGGCGGCGATCTGGGCCGCGGTGATCGACGCCGTCACCGTCTGGCCGCCTTCGCTGTTGCCAACGGCACCTGCCGTGTTCAGCGCATCTTCATGCACCGTGCCGAGGTTGACCGTCGCGGCATTGTTGACCGGAATGTCGTTCTCGATGGTCACGCTCGCCCCGGCATTGATGACGATCGCATCGCCATCGCTGTCGGTTGCCGTGAACACATTGGCAAGGCTCAGGCTCGTCGTCTCGGCGTCGCCGCCGCCGACATCCAGCGCACCATGGTCGACATTGTCCTTCAGCGTGAAGGTGAAGTCGCTGCCGTTCGGCGCAATGGTGAACACCACGCCGCCGGCATTCGGGCCGTCGGCCACAACGCCGTTGATGACGCCGCTGTTGGCGTCATAGACGAAGTTGATGGCATGGCCATCCTGGGTCAGGCCGCTCGGGCCCGACACCGCAGCGTTCAGCGCGATCGCCACCGGCGCATCGGCGCCTGCCGTCACCAGGGCGGCGATCTGGGCCGCGGTGATCGACGCCGTCACCGTCTGGCCGCCTTCGCTGTTGCCAACGGCACCTGCCGTGTTCAGCGCATCTTCATGCACCGTGCCGAGGTTGACCGTCGCGGCATTGTTGACCGGAATGTCGTTCTCGATGGTCACGCTCGCCCCGGCATTGATGACGATCGCATCGCCATCGCTGTCGGTTGCCGTGAACACATTGGCAAGGCTCAGGCTCGTCGTCTCGGCGTCGCCGCCGCCGACATCCAGCGCACCATGGTCGACATTGTCCTTCAGCGTGAAGGTGAAGTCGCTGCCGTTCGGCGCAATGGTGAACACCACGCCGCCGGCATTCGGGCCGTCGGCCACAACGCCGTTGATGACGCCGCTGTTGGCGTCATAGACGAAGTTGATGGCATGGCCATCCTGGGTCAGGCCGCTCGGGCCCGACACCGCAGCGTTCAGCGCGATCGCCACCGGCGCATCGGCGCCTGCCGTCACCAGGGCGGCGATCTGGGCCGCGGTGATCGACGCCGTCACCGTCTGGCCGCCTTCGCTGTTGCCAACGGCACCTGCCGTGTTCAGCGCATCTTCATGCACCGTGCCGAGGTTGACCGTCGCGGCATTGTTGACCGGAATGTCGTTCTCGATGGTCACGCTCGCCCCGGCATTGATGACGATCGCATCGCCATCGCTGTCGGTTGCCGTGAACACATTGGCAAGGCTCAGGCTCGTCGTCTCGGCGTCGCCGCCACCGACATCCAGCGCACCATGGTCGACATTGTCCTTCAGCGTGAAGGTGAAGTCGCTGCCGTTCGGCGCAATGGTGAACACCACGCCGCCGGCATTCGGGCCGTCGGCCACAACGCCGTTGATGACGCCGCTGTTGGCGTCATAGACGAAGTTGATGGCATGGCCATCCTGGGTCAGGCCGCTCGGGCCCGACACCGCAGCGTTCAGCGCGATCGCCACCGGCGCATCGGCGCCTGCCGTCACCAGGGCGGCGATCTGGGCCGCGGTGATCGACGCCGTCACCGTCTGGCCGCCTTCGCTGTTGCCAACGGCACCTGCCGTGTTCAGCGCATCTTCATGCACCGTGCCGAGGTTGACCGTCGCGGCATTGTTGACCGGAATGTCGTTCTCGATGGTCACGCTCGCCCCGGCATTGATGACGATCGCATCGCCATCGCTGTCGGTTGCCGTGAACACATTGGCAAGGCTCAGGCTCGTCGTCTCGGCGTCGCCGCCACCGACATCCAGCGCACCATGGTCGACATTGTCCTTCAGCGTGAAGGTGAAGTCGCTGCCGTTCGGCGCAATGGTGAACACCACGCCGCCGGCATTCGGGCCGTCGGCCACAACGCCGTTGATGACGCCGCTGTTGGCGTCATAGACGAAGTTGATGGCATGGCCATCCTGGGTCAGGCCGCTCGGGCCCGACACCGCAGCGTTCAGCGCGATCGCCACCGGCGCATCGGCGCCTGCCGTCACCAGGGCGGCGATCTGGGCCGCGGTGATCGACGCCGTCACCGTCTGGCCGCCTTCGCTGTTGCCAACGGCACCTGCCGTGTTCAGCGCATCTTCATGCACCGTGCCGAGGTTGACCGTCGCGGCATTGTTGACCGGAATGTCGTTCTCGATGGTCACGCTCGCCCCGGCATTGATGACGATCGCATCGCCATCGCTGTCGGTTGCCGTGAACACATTGGCAAGGCTCAGGCTCGTCGTCTCGGCGTCGCCGCCGCCGACATCCAGCGCACCATGGTCGACATTGTCCTTCAGCGTGAAGGTGAAGTCGCTGCCGTTCGGCGCAATGGTGAACACCACGCCGCCGGCATTCGGGCCGTCGGCCACAACGCCGTTGATGACGCCGCTGTTGGCGTCATAGACGAAGTTGATGGCATGGCCATCCTGGGTCAGGCCGCTCGGGCCCGACACCGCAGCGTTCAGCGCGATCGCCACCGGCGCATCGGCGCCTGCCGTCACCAGGGCGGCGATCTGGGCCGCGGTGATCGACGCCGTCACCGTCTGGCCGCCTTCGCTGTTGCCAACGGCACCTGCCGTGTTCAGCGCATCTTCATGCACCGTGCCGAGGTTGACCGTCGCGGCATTGTTGACCGGAATGTCGTTCTCGATGGTCACGCTCGCCCCGGCATTGATGACGATCGCATCGCCATCGCTGTCGGTTGCCGTGAACACATTGGCAAGGCTCAGGCTCGTCGTCTCGGCGTCGCCGCCGCCGACATCCAGCGCACCATGGTCGACATTGTCCTTCAGCGTGAAGGTGAAGTCGCTGCCGTTCGGCGCAATGGTGAACACCACGCCGCCGGCATTCGGGCCGTCGGCCACAACGCCGTTGATGACGCCGCTGTTGGCGTCATAGACGAAGTTGATGGCATGGCCATCCTGGGTCAGGCCGCTCGGGCCCGACACCGCAGCGTTCAGCGCGATCGCCACCGGCGCATCGGCGCCTGCCGTCACCAGGGCGGCGATCTGGGCCGCGGTGATCGACGCCGTCACCGTCTGGCCGCCTTCGCTGTTGCCAACGGCACCTGCCGTGTTCAGCGCATCTTCATGCACCGTGCCGAGGTTGACCGTCGCGGCATTGTTGACCGGAATGTCGTTCTCGATGGTCACGCTCGCCCCGGCATTGATGACGATCGCATCGCCATCGCTGTCGGTTGCCGTGAACACATTGGCAAGGCTCAGGCTCGTCGTCTCGGCGTCGCCGCCACCGACATCCAGCGCACCATGGTCGACATTGTCCTTCAGCGTGAAGGTGAAGTCGCTGCCGTTCGGCGCAATGGTGAACACCACGCCGCCGGCATTCGGGCCGTCGGCCACAACGCCGTTGATGACGCCGCTGTTGGCGTCATAGACGAAGTTGATGGCATGGCCATCCTGGGTCAGGCCGCTCGGGCCCGACACCGCAGCGTTCAGCGCGATCGCCACCGGCGCATCGGCGCCTGCCGTCACCAGGGCGGCGATCTGGGCCGCGGTGATCGACGCCGTCACCGTCTGGCCGCCTTCGCTGTTGCCAACGGCACCTGCCGTGTTCAGCGCATCTTCATGCACCGTGCCGAGGTTGACCGTCGCGGCATTGTTGACCGGAATGTCGTTCTCGATGGTCACGCTCGCCCCGGCATTGATGACGATCGCATCGCCATCGCTGTCGGTTGCCGTGAACACATTGGCAAGGCTCAGGCTCGTCGTCTCGGCGTCGCCGCCACCGACATCCAGCGCACCATGGTCGACATTGTCCTTCAGCGTGAAGGTGAAGTCGCTGCCGTTCGGCGCAATGGTGAACACCACGCCGCCGGCATTCGGGCCGTCGGCCACAACGCCGTTGATGACGCCGCTGTTGGCGTCATAGACGAAGTTGATGGCATGGCCATCCTGGGTCAGGCCGCTCGGGCCCGACACCGCAGCGTTCAGCGCGATCGCCACCGGCGCATCGGCGCCTGCCGTCACCAGGGCGGCGATCTGGGCCGCGGTGATCGACGCCGTCACCGTCTGGCCGCCTTCGCTGTTGCCAACGGCACCTGCCGTGTTCAGCGCATCTTCATGCACCGTGCCGAGGTTGACCGTCGCGGCATTGTTGACCGGAATGTCGTTCTCGATGGTCACGCTCGCCCCGGCATTGATGACGATCGCATCGCCATCGCTGTCGGTTGCCGTGAACACATTGGCAAGGCTCAGGCTCGTCGTCTCGGCGTCGCCGCCGCCGACATCCAGCGCACCATGGTCGACATTGTCCTTCAGCGTGAAGGTGAAGTCGCTGCCGTTCGGCGCAATGGTGAACACCACGCCGCCGGCATTCGGGCCGTCGGCCACAACGCCGTTGATGACGCCGCTGTTGGCGTCATAGACGAAGTTGATGGCATGGCCATCCTGGGTCAGGCCGCTCGGGCCCGACACCGCAGCGTTCAGCGCGATCGCCACCGGCGCATCGGCGCCTGCCGTCACCAGGGCGGCGATCTGGGCCGCGGTGATCGACGCCGTCACCGTCTGGCCGCCTTCGCTGTTGCCAACGGCACCTGCCGTGTTCAGCGCATCTTCATGCACCGTGCCGAGGTTGACCGTCGCGGCATTGTTGACCGGAATGTCGTTCTCGATGGTCACGCTCGCCCCGGCATTGATGACGATCGCATCGCCATCGCTGTCGGTTGCCGTGAACACATTGGCAAGGCTCAGGCTCGTCGTCTCGGCGTCGCCGCCACCGACATCCAGCGCACCATGGTCGACATTGTCCTTCAGCGTGAAGGTGAAGTCGCTGCCGTTCGGCGCAATGGTGAACACCACGCCGCCGGCATTCGGGCCGTCGGCCACAACGCCGTTGATGACGCCGCTGTTGGCGTCATAGACGAAGTTGATGGCATGGCCATCCTGGGTCAGGCCGCTCGGGCCCGACACCGCAGCGTTCAGCGCGATCGCCACCGGCGCATCGGCGCCTGCCGTCACCAGGGCGGCGATCTGGGCCGCGGTGATCGACGCCGTCACCGTCTGGCCGCCTTCGCTGTTGCCAACGGCACCTGCCGTGTTCAGCGCATCTTCATGCACCGTGCCGAGGTTGACCGTCGCGGCATTGTTGACCGGAATGTCGTTCTCGATGGTCACGCTCGCCCCGGCATTGATGACGATCGCATCGCCATCGCTGTCGGTTGCCGTGAACACATTGGCAAGGCTCAGGCTCGTCGTCTCGGCGTCGCCGCCACCGACATCCAGCGCACCATGGTCGACATTGTCCTTCAGCGTGAAGGTGAAGTCGCTGCCGTTCGGCGCAATGGTGAACACCACGCCGCCGGCATTCGGGCCGTCGGCCACAACGCCGTTGATGACGCCGCTGTTGGCGTCATAGACGAAGTTGATGGCATGGCCATCCTGGGTCAGGCCGCTCGGGCCCGACACCGCAGCGTTCAGCGCGATCGCCACCGGCGCATCGGCGCCTGCCGTCACCAGGGCGGCGATCTGGGCCGCGGTGATCGACGCCGTCACCGTCTGGCCGCCTTCGCTGTTGCCAACGGCACCTGCCGTGTTCAGCGCATCTTCATGCACCGTGCCGAGGTTGACCGTCGCGGCATTGTTGACCGGAATGTCGTTCTCGATGGTCACGCTCGCCCCGGCATTGATGACGATCGCATCGCCATCGCTGTCGGTTGCCGTGAACACATTGGCAAGGCTCAGGCTCGTCGTCTCGGCGTCGCCGCCACCGACATCCAGCGCACCATGGTCGACATTGTCCTTCAGCGTGAAGGTGAAGTCGCTGCCGTTCGGCGCAATGGTGAACACCACGCCGCCGGCATTCGGGCCGTCGGCCACAACGCCGTTGATGACGCCGCTGTTGGCGTCATAGACGAAGTTGATGGCATGGCCATCCTGGGTCAGGCCGCTCGGGCCCGACACCGCAGCGTTCAGCGCGATCGCCACCGGCGCATCGGCGCCTGCCGTCACCAGGGCGGCGATCTGGGCCGCGGTGATCGACGCCGTCACCGTCTGGCCGCCTTCGCTGTTGCCAACGGCACCTGCCGTGTTCAGCGCATCTTCATGCACCGTGCCGAGGTTGACCGTCGCGGCATTGTTGACCGGAATGTCGTTCTCGATGGTCACGCTCGCCCCGGCATTGATGACGATCGCATCGCCATCGCTGTCGGTTGCCGTGAACACATTGGCAAGGCTCAGGCTCGTCGTCTCGGCGTCGCCGCCGCCGACATCCAGCGCACCATGGTCGACATTGTCCTTCAGCGTGAAGGTGAAGTCGCTGCCGTTCGGCGCAATGGTGAACACCACGCCGCCGGCATTCGGGCCGTCGGCCACAACGCCGTTGATGACGCCGCTGTTGGCGTCATAGACGAAGTTGATGGCATGGCCATCCTGGGTCAGGCCGCTCGGGCCCGACACCGCAGCGTTCAGCGCGATCGCCACCGGCGCATCGGCGCCTGCCGTCACCAGGGCGGCGATCTGGGCCGCGGTGATCGACGCCGTCACCGTCTGGCCGCCTTCGCTGTTGCCAACGGCACCTGCCGTGTTCAGCGCATCTTCATGCACCGTGCCGAGGTTGACCGTCGCGGCATTGTTGACCGGAATGTCGTTCTCGATGGTCACGCTCGCCCCGGCATTGATGACGATCGCATCGCCATCGCTGTCGGTTGCCGTGAACACATTGGCAAGGCTCAGGCTCGTCGTCTCGGCGTCGCCGCCGCCGACATCCAGCGCACCATGGTCGACATTGTCCTTCAGCGTGAAGGTGAAGTCGCTGCCGTTCGGCGCAATGGTGAACACCACGCCGCCGGCATTCGGGCCGTCGGCCACAACGCCGTTGATGACGCCGCTGTTGGCGTCATAGACGAAGTTGATGGCATGGCCATCCTGGGTCAGGCCGCTCGGGCCCGACACCGCAGCGTTCAGCGCGATCGCCACCGGCGCATCGGCGCCTGCCGTCACCAGGGCGGCGATCTGGGCCGCGGTGATCGACGCCGTCACCGTCTGGCCGCCTTCGCTGTTGCCAACGGCACCTGCCGTGTTCAGCGCATCTTCATGCACCGTGCCGAGGTTGACCGTCGCGGCATTGTTGACCGGAATGTCGTTCTCGATGGTCACGCTCGCCCCGGCATTGATGACGATCGCATCGCCATCGCTGTCGGTTGCCGTGAACACATTGGCAAGGCTCAGGCTCGTCGTCTCGGCGTCGCCGCCACCGACATCCAGCGCACCATGGTCGACATTGTCCTTCAGCGTGAAGGTGAAGTCGCTGCCGTTCGGCGCAATGGTGAACACCACGCCGCCGGCATTCGGGCCGTCGGCCACAACGCCGTTGATGACGCCGCTGTTGGCGTCATAGACGAAGTTGATGGCATGGCCATCCTGGGTCAGGCCGCTCGGGCCCGACACCGCAGCGTTCAGCGCGATCGCCACCGGCGCATCGGCGCCTGCCGTCACCAGGGCGGCGATCTGGGCCGCGGTGATCGACGCCGTCACCGTCTGGCCGCCTTCGCTGTTGCCAACGGCACCTGCCGTGTTCAGCGCATCTTCATGCACCGTGCCGAGGTTGACCGTCGCGGCATTGTTGACCGGAATGTCGTTCTCGATGGTCACGCTCGCCCCGGCATTGATGACGATCGCATCGCCATCGCTGTCGGTTGCCGTGAACACATTGGCAAGGCTCAGGCTCGTCGTCTCGGCGTCGCCGCCGCCGACATCCAGCGCACCATGGTCGACATTGTCCTTCAGCGTGAAGGTGAAGTCGCTGCCGTTCGGCGCAATGGTGAACACCACGCCGCCGGCATTCGGGCCGTCGGCCACAACGCCGTTGATGACGCCGCTGTTGGCGTCATAGACGAAGTTGATGGCATGGCCATCCTGGGTCAGGCCGCTCGGGCCCGACACCGCAGCGTTCAGCGCGATCGCCACCGGCGCATCGGCGCCTGCCGTCACCAGGGCGGCGATCTGGGCCGCGGTGATCGACGCCGTCACCGTCTGGCCGCCTTCGCTGTTGCCAACGGCACCTGCCGTGTTCAGCGCATCTTCATGCACCGTGCCGAGGTTGACCGTCGCGGCATTGTTGACCGGAATGTCGTTCTCGATGGTCACGCTCGCCCCGGCATTGATGACGATCGCATCGCCATCGCTGTCGGTTGCCGTGAACACATTGGCAAGGCTCAGGCTCGTCGTCTCGGCGTCGCCGCCACCGACATCCAGCGCACCATGGTCGACATTGTCCTTCAGCGTGAAGGTGAAGTCGCTGCCGTTCGGCGCAATGGTGAACACCACGCCGCCGGCATTCGGGCCGTCGGCCACAACGCCGTTGATGACGCCGCTGTTGGCGTCATAGACGAAGTTGATGGCATGGCCATCCTGGGTCAGGCCGCTCGGGCCCGACACCGCAGCGTTCAGCGCGATCGCCACCGGCGCATCGGCGCCTGCCGTCACCAGGGCGGCGATCTGGGCCGCGGTGATCGACGCCGTCACCGTCTGGCCGCCTTCGCTGTTGCCAACGGCACCTGCCGTGTTCAGCGCATCTTCATGCACCGTGCCGAGGTTGACCGTCGCGGCATTGTTGACCGGAATGTCGTTCTCGATGGTCACGCTCGCCCCGGCATTGATGACGATCGCATCGCCATCGCTGTCGGTTGCCGTGAACACATTGGCAAGGCTCAGGCTCGTCGTCTCGGCGTCGCCGCCACCGACATCCAGCGCACCATGGTCGACATTGTCCTTCAGCGTGAAGGTGAAGTCGCTGCCGTTCGGCGCAATGGTGAACACCACGCCGCCGGCATTCGGGCCGTCGGCCACAACGCCGTTGATGACGCCGCTGTTGGCGTCATAGACGAAGTTGATGGCATGGCCATCCTGGGTCAGGCCGCTCGGGCCCGACACCGCAGCGTTCAGCGCGATCGCCACCGGCGCATCGGCGCCTGCCGTCACCAGGGCGGCGATCTGGGCCGCGGTGATCGACGCCGTCACCGTCTGGCCGCCTTCGCTGTTGCCAACGGCACCTGCCGTGTTCAGCGCATCTTCATGCACCGTGCCGAGGTTGACCGTCGCGGCATTGTTGACCGGAATGTCGTTCTCGATGGTCACGCTCGCCCCGGCATTGATGACGATCGCATCGCCATCGCTGTCGGTTGCCGTGAACACATTGGCAAGGCTCAGGCTCGTCGTCTCGGCGTCGCCGCCACCGACATCCAGCGCACCATGGTCGACATTGTCCTTCAGCGTGAAGGTGAAGTCGCTGCCGTTCGGCGCAATGGTGAACACCACGCCGCCGGCATTCGGGCCGTCGGCCACAACGCCGTTGATGACGCCGCTGTTGGCGTCATAGACGAAGTTGATGGCATGGCCATCCTGGGTCAGGCCGCTCGGGCCCGACACCGCAGCGTTCAGCGCGATCGCCACCGGCGCATCGGCGCCTGCCGTCACCAGGGCGGCGATCTGGGCCGCGGTGATCGACGCCGTCACCGTCTGGCCGCCTTCGCTGTTGCCAACGGCACCTGCCGTGTTCAGCGCATCTTCATGCACCGTGCCGAGGTTGACCGTCGCGGCATTGTTGACCGGAATGTCGTTCTCGATGGTCACGCTCGCCCCGGCATTGATGACGATCGCATCGCCATCGCTGTCGGTTGCCGTGAACACATTGGCAAGGCTCAGGCTCGTCGTCTCGGCGTCGCCGCCGCCGACATCCAGCGCACCATGGTCGACATTGTCCTTCAGCGTGAAGGTGAAGTCGCTGCCGTTCGGCGCAATGGTGAACACCACGCCGCCGGCATTCGGGCCGTCGGCCACAACGCCGTTGATGACGCCGCTGTTGGCGTCATAGACGAAGTTGATGGCATGGCCATCCTGGGTCAGGCCGCTCGGGCCCGACACCGCAGCGTTCAGCGCGATCGCCACCGGCGCATCGGCGCCTGCCGTCACCAGGGCGGCGATCTGGGCCGCGGTGATCGACGCCGTCACCGTCTGGCCGCCTTCGCTGTTGCCAACGGCACCTGCCGTGTTCAGCGCATCTTCATGCACCGTGCCGAGGTTGACCGTCGCGGCATTGTTGACCGGAATGTCGTTCTCGATGGTCACGCTCGCCCCGGCATTGATGACGATCGCATCGCCATCGCTGTCGGTTGCCGTGAACACATTGGCAAGGCTCAGGCTCGTCGTCTCGGCGTCGCCGCCGCCGACATCCAGCGCACCATGGTCGACATTGTCCTTCAGCGTGAAGGTGAAGTCGCTGCCGTTCGGCGCAATGGTGAACACCACGCCGCCGGCATTCGGGCCGTCGGCCACAACGCCGTTGATGACGCCGCTGTTGGCGTCATAGACGAAGTTGATGGCATGGCCATCCTGGGTCAGGCCGCTCGGGCCCGACACCGCAGCGTTCAGCGCGATCGCCACCGGCGCATCGGCGCCTGCCGTCACCAGGGCGGCGATCTGGGCCGCGGTGATCGACGCCGTCACCGTCTGGCCGCCTTCGCTGTTGCCAACGGCACCTGCCGTGTTCAGCGCATCTTCATGCACCGTGCCGAGGTTGACCGTCGCGGCATTGTTGACGGGACTATCATCCTCGATGGTCACCGACATATTGGCCGTTGCCGTGCCACCTTTCCCGTCGCTGACGGTGACAGGGATGACCAGCGTCAGCTCATCCTCGCTGCCGCTTATGGGATGGTTGATCGGTCCGGAGAGGACGACAGAATAGCTATCGCCCGTTGCGGTGATGGTTATGATTGGTAAGCCATTGGCCATACCAACCAACTGACTGGTGCCCTGTCCAATCCATTCGATTTTGTCATTGCCGGAGTACAAGTCTGCCATGCCTGCAGGCAACGAGGGCACGCCAAACGTATATGACAACGGATCGCCATCCGCATCAGTCGCCGAGAACGGGCCAGTCGCAATAGCCTGATCGGTCGTGTCGCTACTTCCCGAGTCATCCTTGATGCCATTCTGAAGTCCTTCTTCGGACACTCTTACCGCGAAATCGAGCATCTCCGGCGCACGATTGCGCCGCCCGCCCGGGAAAAGTTCGCGATACTCGTATTGCGGGAACTGCAATGCGGTTGGTGGCAGCAGAGCCGATAGGTCGAAGCCGTTGCCGATGCCGCCCACCGGAGTCTCGAAATTTCCGCCGGAGCTGTTGGCGGAGCCTGGTCCGACCGAAATCGATCCGTCAGGGCCAAAGGCGACGTCCACGCCGCCGGCTTCAAGCGCGGCGATCAGGGCGACGCGCGGAAGCTCGACATCGCCGAGCATGAAGGTCGGCACGTTCGAGGCGGCGTCCTTGACGACGATCTCGGTACCGTCGGCCTGCTCGAGGATCAGGTTCTTGCCGTCGACCTTGATATTGTCGACGGAGACGTTGGCAGGGAGGTGAACGACATTGGAGGCGTCGGCGGCATATTCACCGGAGACTGCCTCCGGCACGGGCGGCGTCGTACTGGGCTGAGCAGCCTGGATTGGCTGGCCCGAGCCTGCATCGACCGGAACAGGGTCGGCTTTTGCAGCCGGATCGGTCGCCTGCGCGAGGATCTGCGCCTCCGACAATGGTGCCGCCTGTTCAAGCAGCGCGTCGCTGCCGGTTGCAGCTGCTGCCGAAAGATTTCCCTGGTCAACGGAGGTTGCCATAACCCATCCCCTAATTTCTTGCTGGCAACAGCAGAGCAGCGAGATTTGAGTGATTGCAACGGGGGCGTGCGCAAAGCTGCATATCCCCATATGCAAGCGAGCAGGAAAACTTAATGGGTGGTTAATTTGGAGAGGTGAGATGCACCTGAAGCATCTTGTCGAACAGACTTTAGGGTCGTCGCGCGAGTATCGTGCAAGGTGTCATGTGGGCATAGGAAAAGGTGGCTGCAACTATCCGTTGACCACGAAAGAAAGCAGCAGATCCGGCGACTTGACCGGGGCGCGGACGATATTGAGCTGGCCGCGGTAACGCCGGTCGGCTGTGGCGAGGACGAAGCCGCTGGCGATCGGCACGCCGTAATTGGCGTCGAGCCTGGCGAAGATGTCGGCGACGTTCAGGTCGAGGGACAGCCGGAGGTCGCGGCGCCCTTCTTCTCCGAATCCGACCGGCAGATGGCGTTTGACCAGGTTCTGGAAGGATGGATTGAAGGTCAGGATCTTCTTTGTCGATGATAATGCAAAAGCCGGCGCCGGGCAGGCACCCAGGATAGCGTTGATGGTTCGCAGCGATGCCAGCTTGGCCAAGGCGGTGCTCTGATCGGTCATCCAGCGCAGGCACGCAACACGGATGGCCGAGGTGAGGTTGCCGGTTTGCGTGTTGGAAATTTCGATCTCGTCCACTATTTCGCCGAGCGTCAGGTGCTTGTCTTCAGCTAGCTGTTTCAGCGTTGCCCAAAACACGCGCTCGAGCTTGATGCCGCGTCGCGTGCCCTGGCGCACGACAACGCGAAAATCCGATGTCAGATCGTCGGCCGAATAGATGTGGTGTACGGGTCCACCAGGCGCCGCTCCACTATCGTTCATGGAGCGCCTCGTCGCGCGCCTTGTTGATGGGTTTCAGCAGGTAGCTCAGGATTGTCTTGCGACCGGTAATGATCTCGACGGTGCTGATCATGCCTGGAATGATGGAGTAGGACTTGCCATCCCGTTCCAGCGCAGAGCGGTCGGTCGAAACCCTGACCTGATAATAGGGTTCGCCGGTGTTCTGGTCTACGAGGCTGTCGGCCGTGATGTTCTGCACCTTGCCGTCGAGACCGCCGAAAATCGAGAAATCATAGGCCGAGACCTTGATCAGTGCCTTCTGGTCCGGGCGAATGAAGGCGACGTCGCGCGGCGAGACGCGTGCTTCGACAAGCAAAGTCTCGGAGGTCGGCACGATGCCAGCCACGACAGCGCCGGGCTGGACGAAGGCGCCCAACGTGTTGACGTCGAGCGTGTTGACGATGCCGTCCACAGGCGAGCGGATGTCGGTGCGGGCGACACGGTCGGTGGCGCCGCGGATCGTTTCTTCCACCACCGAGAGCTCGGCCAAGGCCTGGGTCAGTTCGTCAAGCGCTTCCTGCTGCAATTGCAGGCCGAACTCGTCGACCTGGAGCTTCGCCTCGACGATCGCAGCACCAGTTCTCTTGATCGTCTCGTCGGCGAGATTGAGCTGTCCTCGCATCTCCGTCTGTTCGCGGTCGACGCGGATCTGCTCGGTCTTGGCCATCAGGTTGCGTTTGACCATGGAGGTGACGAGCTCGGCTTCCCTGTCGCTGACGCCAAGGCTTTCTGTCAGGCGCTGGACGTTGACCTTGGCCTCGTTCAGCTCCTTCTCGCGCTGGTCCAGCCGCGACTTCAGCACATTGAGCTTGGTTTCGAAGTTTTGCCGGCGTGCCACCAGCAGCTTCTGCTCGTTCTCGCAAATCTCGGGGGCTGCCTTCACAAGGCTTTCGGGGCAAGCGAGCGGCTCGCCGATCCGGCCTTCCTGCTCCTGCTTGAGACGGGCGATGCGGGCACTGAGCGTTCGCGCCTTGGCTTGCTGCTCGCCGAGGCTTGAGGTGCTGACCGTGTTGTCGAGCCGGATGATGAGGTCGTTCTTCTTGACCACCTGGCCAATCTTGACGGCGATCTCCTGGACCACACCTGCCTCGCTTGCCTGCACGATCTGGGTCTTGGAGGCCGGGATGACCTTGCCTTCGCCGCGGGCGATCTCGTCGATTTCGGCGAATGAAGCCCATACCACAAACGCCGCAAACAGGGCTGCGATGATCAGCACCACAGCCGATGCAAACAATGGCGGCCTATCTTCCCTGGCTATCATTAGATCTCCATTATATTGAACAAGGCCAATATAATCACCCCCAAAGCCGACGAAATCTCAACCACTGGGCTTCTGCAGCGCCTGAATGACCTTCTCTTTTGGCCCATCGGCAACGACACGTCCTTGTTCCACCACGATAAGGCGGTCGACGATTTCCAGCATACTGTAGCGGTGGGTCGATATAATCAGTGTGGTCTTGTCGTCGAAGGCGACCTTGAGCTGCTTGATAAGCTGGCGCTCGGAGGCCAGGTCCATCGAACCTGACGGCTCGTCGAGAAAGACGATCTTCGGTCTGGTCAGCAAAAGCCGTGCGATCGCCACGGCCTGTCTCTGACCGCCGGAAAGATTGGTGCCGCGCTCGCCGACATTCATGTCGTAGCCGCGCGGATGGCGTGAAACGAATTCGTCGACGCCGGCGGCCTTTGCTGCGAGGATGATCTCCTCGTCTGTCGCCTCGGGGCGCGCCATCAGGAGGTTTTCCTTGATCGTACCTGAAAACAGGTCACCGGCCTGGGCGACGATGCCGACGGCGGCACGAACCTCCGAAGGGTGATACTGGCGCACATCGATGCCATCGAGCATTAGCTCGCCACTGGTAGGGAGGAACAGCCGCCCGACCAGCCGGCCGAAGGTCGTCTTGCCGGATCCGATACGGCCAATGATGCCAACGCGCTCGCCGGGATTGATCGAGAGGTTGACGCCTGTCAGGACCTCGGTCTCGGTCCCTGGATAGACGAAGCCGACATTGCGCAGCGTCAGGGCGCCGACCCGGATCGGGCGATTGACGAAGCCTACCGTGTCGGGCCGGTCCTCAGGCTGTTGCATGATGGCATTCAACACCCGCAGCGACAGCATGGCCTGGCGAAAGCGGGCAATGGTCATGGCCAGCTGCCCGAGCGGCGCCACAGCGCGGCCCGAAAGCATGACCGCGGCGATAATGGCTCCGGTAGAAATCGATCCGTTGTCGAATGCGTAGGCACCAGCCACCACCAGCGCTACAGTCACCAATTGCTGGACGAACTGCGTCATGTTGGCTGCGGCAGCCGAAAGCTGCTTGATCTTTTCGGATGTATTGGCCGCGTTCTTGGAATGCTCGCGCCATTTCCGCAGCAGATAGGCTTCGGCACGCAGCGACTTGATCGTCTCGACCGTGGATATCGACTCGACCAGCAACGCCTGACGTTGCGAAGCCTCATTCATGGAAGCGGCAACACGCTTGCCGATGCGCTGCTGGGCAATAAGCCCGATGACGACTGCGGCTACGAAGGCGATAATCGGAATAATCACCAGCCATCCTGATATGGCGTAGATCACCAGCAGGAAGATGAAGACGAAGGCGGTGTCGATAAAGGTGCTGACGGTGTTGGAGGTGAAGAACTCGCGGACGAATTCGTATTGCGTAACCCGATTGGCATACTCGCCGGTGGATGCCGGGCGAGCACTGAGCGAAGTGTTGAGCACCTTCTCGAACAGCATATAGGAAATGCGCAAGTCGGCCTTGCGGCCGGCATGGTCGATGAGTGCCGCGCGCGCCGTCTTGAGCAAAAGGTCGAACAGGATTGCGGTCGACACGCCGATCGCTAGGACCCAAAGCGATGAGATCGCCTTGTTGGGCAGAATGCGGTCATAGACGTTCATCGTGAAGATGGGCGACGCGATGGCGAGAAGGTTGATGAAGATCGCAGCCAAGGCAACGCGTGAATAGGACCGCCAGAACGTCCCGAGTGTTCCATAGAGCCAATGCGGCCGCTCGATCCTGGCCGCGTTGCCGACACTCATGTTCTCGGTGGTGTTGGCATAGGTGATGGAGAAGCCGACACCGCCTGAGATGGGAACGGCCGTCAGCTCAGTGCGCGATATTGATGTGCGGCCGTCTTCCTGCGGACCGGTCAGGAACTCCGCGCCGTCGCCTTGTTCGGCCAGTACCGCGATCGGCAGGCGATTGGGACGAAAGATGATGGCCGGCAGGTCGAAGCGGCCACGCATGAAGTCGCGATGCGCGAACTCGGTCGTTTCAAGGCCGATCCGTTCGGCAAGGTGCCTGATTTCCTGGACCTCGATCCGCTCTTCCGAGATCGGCACGCCGGCGAACAGCACGGTTTCGGCGCTCGGCCGGCCCAGGAACGCGGCCACAGCCGAAAAGCAGGACTTGAATGCTTCGACCGGGGTCTGGATATGCGCCTGCTGATTCATGACGGACGGGGTCTGCCGTCAGACGCCCTACTTCTTTCTGACTGGGGCCAAGAGATCAAAAGGCATGTCGTTTGCCTGCTGCGAAGGTGTCCGCGCATAGGTCTCGGTGTCGGCTGTCGCCGGCACGTTGAACTCTGTTCGGGCATAGGCGTCAGCCTGCTTTGCCGGCGCAAGGTTCATCGTTTTGAGCAACTGGCCAGTTGCTGCCAGCAGGCGATACTCGGCAAAGAGCGACGCAAATGCGGCGGTGTTGGAAAGCGTCGCTGTGTTGAAACGCGTGTTCTGCGCGTCCAGCACGTCGAGCAGCGAGCGCTGGCCGACCTTGAACTGCTCGCGATAAGAGGTGACCAGCCTGTCGTTGGCAATGGACTGCTGGCGCAGCGTCTTGGCCAGATCAGCCTGTCGGAAGCGGCGGTCCCATGAAATCCGCACTGCCTCCTCGATCTCGCGCTGCACCTGGTGCAGGGCGAGCCGCTGTTCGCTGACGCGCCGGATCTGCTCCTGCTCGTTGGCCTTGTCGATGCCGCCGCGATAAAGGTTCCAGCGCAAAACCAGCCGGGCCTGCAGATCGTTGGTTTCGTCTTCGGCGCCGTCGATGTCATTGCCGATCCGGGCGCGACCTTCGGCGACGACCTCGGGGCCGTATTTGGCGCGGGCCGCATCGACGAGCGACGCAGCCGCGTCGATATCGCTGTTGGCCATGTGGACGCGCGGATTGTTGCGGCGCGCAAGGCCAAGCGCATCATCGAGCGAGCGGGGCAGGGCCTTGGCGACGGAACCAGGCTTGGACGGGTTGGTCAGCGGCTTGCCGACGGTCTTGAAGAACCGAATCTTTGCCGCTTCAAGCTCTTCAGAGGCTTCCTGCACACGGGCCTTGGCGGCGTACAGCCGTTCTTCGGCTTGCTGACGGTCGGCGTCGGTCAGGGCGCCGCCCTGGATGCCTTCGCGAATGTCGCCGAGGATCGACTGATGGAAACCGAGGTTCCGCTTGGCGTCGCCCACGATCTGGGCCTGCAGCAGGTATTCGAGGTAGTCCTGGACGACCGACAGTCCGATGAACTCGGAGCGTTCGAGAACGCGGAAGGATGCGCCGTCGACGCGTGAGGCCTGGCGGGTCAGTTCGGCGCGGCGCGCGCCGTTGTCGAACAGCTTCTGGGTGACCACCACGCCAGCCTCCGACGGGTACAACTCGTCGTCTTCGATGCCGCTCAGGCGCCGTGACGGGTTGTCGAGGCGGCGCACGCCCGTCGATGCTTCAAGGTCAACGCTTGGGAGGTAGAGCCCCTTCGCCTGCCTGAGCTCGAATTCGATTGCTTCGCGGTTCTCGATGGCCTGGCCGATTTCCGGGTTGGATTCGACGGCGACGGCCATTGCTTCCTTGAGCGTCAGCGCATTTGCACCCGTGCCCGACAGCATGGTCGCAGCAAGCATGACGGTCAGCCGTACCGCCAGTTGTCCAAGGCGCTTAGGCATTAAGTATCTCCCCACTCCATCCCGATGCCGAAGCGTTCGGGAACCCGATCGTACCCAACTAGACGTAATTATCCAGCAGTGAACTAAAATCGACAGCGTTTTGATCACTCTGGCGTAGTTTTCACTGGTTTTGCGCCATTTGACCTGAGCGCTGATGCAAAAATGCTACATCTCGTGGCACTAAAGTGACCGGGTCGGGTTAAACGCTGAGGTTGCGAAGCTGGACACTACACATGATCTCCTGACATTCGTGCCGCTAGAAATTTCTTGGGCGGGAGCCGCTCAGTTGATTCGTGTAGAAATCTTCCGCATCGGGTCGCCGGTCCGCGTCGATCTATTGAGCCAATGGGCCTTCACCAGGCGCAATAGCAGCAAAATTGTTGCCTGCAGACGCGATTTGCCCTGATCCGGCGCGCGCGCCGTGGATCCAGGCTCGATCGGTGCTGAAGGAGTAGAGGGGCACGTAGCTCTTGAGTGCCTCGTCGCGCAGGACCTGGTTGCTCAGATTGTCGAGGATGAAGGTTCCACTTTGGGTGGCAACGGACAACACCGCGTGGAAGACACCCCGACTCGCGTCCTGGAGAACCACCAGCGACATGCTTTGTGCCGGAACGCCCGCCTTGATCAGTGCCGACATCTTTAGAATGGCAAAGTCTTCACAGTCGCCGGCGCCGCGCGACAGTATTTCGGAGGGCTTCGCCCAGTAATCGAGATTGCCATAAACGCCTTGGTCCTTGCGATAGGCGATCATGGTGTTGACGGCGCGGTTCACGACGGCAAGCTTGTCGAGAAATTTCCTGTCGCGGCTGTCCGCGGCAAGTCCGAAAAGTGCGGCGCCATTCTTGCCGCATGAGGTTTCGGTGCAGCCGCCGATGTCGCGATAGACCTTGGCCCACCGGCCAGCCACCGGGAAGTTGCGCATCGGAATTGCGACGGAACCGAAAACGCCCGGGATGATGGCCGCAGTCTTCATCGGGTCGACGCCAGCCGGCGTTTCCGCTTGATCAACTGCGGTTCGCGCAACGAGCCCGTAGCCGTCGAAGTCCGGTCCGAACTGGAAGGGCTGGGCTGCAACGGCTGCCAGAGGTTCCGCCAGCATCAAGCCACCAAGAAGCTGGGGCATGCGCGTCTCAATCGAGACGGTTGCTTCAGTGGCGCGATCCTGACTTGCCGTGGCGCCTTGCATTAAGGCGGCAAGGAATGCCGCGGCTGCGAAGCTCTTGGTCAGGTATCTTGCAGGATTGGCTGTCGTTGCTATCATCGCGTTCACCTATTTTGATGAACGATAGCAACGGCGTATCAAATTATCGGAAAGGAACTAGGGAAATTCTTCTGTAATATTGAGGCGATATTTTAGATCAAATTTTATCGAATCTTTTCACTTGCTGCATAGGTGGCTGGCGCTGTGCCGCGATCCGTGGCCTTCTTGTTGTGAAACTGGAACAAGGCAATTTGGTCGTGACGCCGCTCCTCTGCAGTGTGGTAAGACACATGAAGCTGGTGCGTTCCCTGCTGAGCAAGATCGGAGCCGCGACAGCCATCTGCCTTGTCGCGTTCGTGGTCGCGTCAGTGCCTAACCTGCCAAGACCGCCTGTTTTCAGCGACGCTGGTGCGGTTGACACAGAACGCCAGCCACTTCGAGTCCTTGGAACAGGGCGGCCGGCGAGGTCGACGGAATCTGCTGCCTCGCGCGCAATCGCGCCGCATTTCGTCGCGCCGCCAGAGGTTTCCGGGCTTGGGCTGGAGCGGATCGAGGCAAGGCCGCCGCTCAGCGAGCTCGGGCTTGCCTCGCCTCCCAAACCGGTCAAGCCTGATGATTGGGAGGGCACCGTGCTCTTCCGTCCGGTCGTGACTTCATCGGCTTCGTTCGAGGCGATGGGCCATACCATCTTCGTCGCCGGGACCGAGCCGGTCGGACCGGACCAGTCCTGCGACTTCGCAGGCGTTGCATGGCGCTGTGGCGAACGTGCCAGGCTCGCCTTCCGCTACTGGTTGCGAGGCCGCGCACCGCTGTGTCAGGTGTTTTCGCCGGCCGAGAGGCAGCCGGTTGCGGCCGCTTGCAGGCTTGGCAAACAGGATATCGGTGCCTGGCTGGTTGCCAATGGCTGGGCCTACGCGCGGCCAGGCGGCGGGTACGAGAAGGCCGAGGCCGTGGCGCGCAAGGCAAAAATGGGCGTGTTCGGGCCGCCAGATTGAGCCTGCCGGGCCATTCAAACCGGCGTTCGAGGCTGTTATTATGCTGAAACGACGCGACATTCGACCGGTTTCGTCAAACTGTTCGAAATCGCACAAGGAATGTTTCATTCTCCACAGGTAGATCGATTCGACCATGGGAGCGGAGGGATCTGGCGTGGACACTTCTGGTACGGGGAATACGGCTGGCGATTTTGGGGCGGTGGCGCGCTATGCCGGTCTTGGCACGGCTGCTTGCGTCGTCGTCGCGGCGGGCGCCGCGGCACTGCTGTTTCAGGGCCAGGCCGACGGCGCATTCTGGCGCGGCGTGATCGGCGCCGGCGTCGTTGCTGGTGTTGTTGCTGCACCGCTTCTTACGATCATTGCCAACGAACGACGCAAATTCGGCGCGCTGAAATCCGAAGTCAGCCGCTTGTCTTCGGTCGATGCCCTTACCTCATGCCTGAACGGTAGCGTGTTCGCCAGTCTGATCGACGCCTTTCGCAATTCGCCTTCCAGCCGCCAGGGCGCCTTGCTGGTCGTCGACATCGACGACTTCCGCGCGATCAATGCCAGATTTGGCCATGCCTGGGGCGACGAGGTTCTCAAGATCGTTGCCGGTGCAATCAAATCGTCGGTGCGTGGCGGCGATCTCGTCGGCCGCATCGGCGGCGAGGAGTTCGGGGTCTTCCTGCCCGGCGCCAGCAAGGAGAATGCCGAGCGTGTCGCCGAGCGCATTCGGGGCTCCATATCCGATACCGTGCTCGAGCCGGGAGGCCGCAAATGCCCGCTGACGGTTAGTGTGGGAGCAGTCCTGTTCGACGATCAGTTCGAGTTCGACGAGATGTTCCGCAAGGCTGATGGTCGTTTGACCGAGGCAAAAGCCCGTGGCCGCAACCGTGTCGAATTTACCGATATGTCGGACGATAGCGACGACAAGCCCACCCTCAATGCCTGAAGTAGGCACTACACGCTAGGGCATCGCTACTTCTCTGCAAGTCGTAGGCATTTTAACGGTTCCGGCAACAAATCCATAAATGTCAGCATGCCCTAATGTGACTGCAACTTCTGGCGGGGCAGGCCATGCGGAATTTTCTCGGGTCGGAGCACGGCAATTTCGCGGTCATTACAGCCATTGCCATGGTGCCGATCATGACCGGCGTAGCCGGCGTGGTCGACTTCGTCAGCATTAACAACAAGGCGAACAAACTGCAGAACTCGCTCGATGTCTCTGCGCTCGCGATTGCAACTAAATATTACTCAGGCATGTCCGGGGACGAACTGATAAGCCTCGGCAGAGACTTCTTTGATTCGAATCTCGCGCGGACCCGCGACGATGCGAGCGAGCTGATCTACAAAGATCAGGTCACTGATTTAGATGCGTCTGCGACGACCTCGGGCGATATCAGCCACATTGAGGTCACCTCGACGATCGAGCTGCCGGGCATGGTCGGGAACATCGAATGGCGGACCGCCAGGCGCGCTGTGGTCGAGGTGGCGCCTGGACAGCCGGCTTGTGTGCTGGCGCTCGATCCGGCCGCATCGGCTGCGGTCAAGCTTCAGGGCTCGACCCAGGTCGTGCTTGATGGTTGTGTTATTGCCTCGAACTCCAGCGCCAGCGACTCAGTATCGAGAGGTGGATCGGCGCAGGTGGCGGCTGAGTGCGTGACGACCGTCGGCCGTACGGATGGCTTCACCGGCTACAACACAAACCTCGCCTGCGGCATTCCGCGTGAGAACCAATATGCGTCGCTCGACCCGCTCGCGAACGTCGTTCCGCCGTCCTATACGGCCTGCAAGTCAGTGCCTGGCGGCAAGACCAAAACGCTATCACCGGGTACGTTCTGCGATAAGACAATCTCTGGCGAGGTCACACTCGAACCAGGAATATACGTTCTGAGAGGCGGGCAGATAAAACTGGGCGGCAACGGTTCGCTTACCGGGAGTGGCGTGACGATTTTCCTGATGGAAGGCGCGGAATTCACCTCGAACGCCAACGAGATCATCAATCTGTCACCGCCATCGGAAGGAATCTACGCAGGCATTACGATCTACCAGCAGCGGACCAACACCAATTCCGTGGTTATCAATGGTGGGGCTGGTTCGGATGTGACCGGATTCATCTACGCGCCGAGCGCGCATGTCTTTTATGCCGGCAACTCTGAGATGTCGGGTTCAGGTCAGTGTATTCGTATTGTCGCCAATACCATCGAGATGACCGGCAATTCATCGGTCACGTCGAACTGCGAAGCCGAGCTCGGTGGCAAGAAAATGTATGCCGGCCGCATCATCAGGCTGGTGCGCTGATGGCATGCCATCAAGACATTTCAAACTGCAACACGAGTTGGCTGGCACGCGTATCGCGGGATCCTAATGTGGCGTCGGGCTTGATTCGAATTCTGCACCGAGAGAGGGAGAAAATACGGTGACCAATAGCAGGAAGCTTCTTGTCAGCGCGGCATCCGCGCTCGCCATCAGCGCATTGCCGATCAAGCTTGACATCGGGTCAGTCGGCAGTTTCGCCCAGACTTCAGCTTTCGCCAAGAGCGAGAATGGCGGTGGCGGCGGCAATGGTGGTGGCGGCGATCGGGGCAATAGTGGTGGCAAGAGCAGCGGCTCGTCCAACGGCAAGTCTGCATCGGCTGCCGGTAAAACCAAATCGAGCGGGGGTGTTCAGCCGGCCTCTGTTGGCGGGTTGATGAAGTCGATCTTCAGCGGCGGACAGACGAAAAAGTCGGCGGCTGCGGGCAACAAGCACACGGCGCCGAAAACCGCCAAGGCCAAGCAGAATCCCAAAGCACTGACGGCCAATGTTCTGCCCGCCTCCGTGGAGGTGCCAGGGACAAAGCCTGTCAAGGAAAAGAACCTCAATGCGCGTCTGGCGGGTCTCAACTCGCTCA
Source organism: Aminobacter sp. SR38 (assembly GCF_014843375.1). NCBI lineage: Bacteria > Pseudomonadati > Pseudomonadota > Alphaproteobacteria > Hyphomicrobiales > Phyllobacteriaceae > Aminobacter > Aminobacter sp. SR38. The sequence goes on along the minus strand of NZ_CP062113.1, from coordinate 394,052 downwards.
ATCGCAACTATCATGCCTATCTGAACTCGCAGTCTCCGCGCATGGCGCTTGTCAGGGAATATGTGCTGAATTCAGCCCAGGCCGAATTGGCGGTCGAAGCTGCTGCAGCAGCAGCCGAAAAGGCAGCCCAGTTGCAGACTGCATTGGATGCGGCCGCAGCAGCCATCGTGCCTTTTGACGGCAGTGCGCCGATCGTGGATCCGACCGCTGATGCACTTCAGGCACGCCTCGACGCACTGAATGCCTTGGAGCCACCTGTCGACCCCACCGAACTGGCCGCATTCGAGGCCGAGAAGGAAGCGTTGTCCGATGCACTTGCGGCCGCGGCTGATTTGGCCAAGGCAGAAGAGGAACTCGCAGATGCCCAAGCGACGGCCGATGCCGCGGCCGAAGGCACCAGCGAAGACGACCTCAAGGAGGCGCTGCTCGCAGCAGCCAATCCCAATCGCGTCGCTGAATATGGCGACGACTACTTGAATGACGAGGTTATGGATTGGGCCAAGGATGTTCTTGGCGTTGGCGATGCCTACGGCAAGATCGACGAGATCAAGGCCACCCTGCCGACAGAGGCAGCGGAAGTGACACCGGTGCTCGAACCAGAACCCGAGGTTGCGATAGAGCCGGCCCCTGCGCCCCTCGTGGTGCCCGTCAACTAAAGACGTAAGTCAAAAATCCTAACCGCAGCCGGCATCGGCAGCGGTTAGGATGCGCCGTGGGCCGTCATGCAATTACAGTAATCAACCTTCCTTGGCCGTAGTGCTTCTACCCGCCGTTTCAAAAAAGCTCTGACTGCTCCGATCGCATCTCATTTCGAGTTGGCAGGAACGCGCTCCATGTGCGCTCACAGCACCACCGTGTGTAGGTTGTGATATACCGTTGTGCGTGCGAAGAATCTTCCAGGGGGCGTTGGTGAGGGTTCTCGGTAAAATTTGCCTCTTGGCCGCCTGCCGGCCGCAGCCTTTGAACTGCCACTCGACTATGTTTTGGAACAGCGCGAATGGTCCGCGCTAATATGCTTTCATTGCGGCGAGGCCGAAGCATTGACAAAGGTACTGCTGGAAGCAGGGATCTGCCTTGATCAGGCGACGGGCGCCCCTGCGGACGTCAGCAATCCGACTTGCAAGTAGCTTGTCAATCGGCTTGTAAGCTTAAGACCAGCTTTGCCGGGAGCCACCTGGGTGCATTCTTGCCCGAATCCGTGATACCGTAGTGCTCATTGTCATCCCTGGGTCATCCCTGGCCCTTCAATCGAGCGGCCCTTTGTCGCTGTCGTACGGGACCGGCTCATGCAGCTTATGACAACCGCGTGCAGGCCCGGTAAATATGCTCGCGTTAATTGTATCAATCAAACGGTTGACGAGCGACGTCAGTGACTGGTGCATGCATTTCGCGCGACTGGTGCCGAGGCGGGGCATGGGCTCGATGCACAGATGCGCAAGGCAAAGCACATGCGGACTGGCGGATTCGCACGGCGAGATCAGGGTGAACCGACGCTGAGTTCGAGCCAAAATGCTCTTAAATCCAGGGTTGCATCTAGATCAAGAGTGCTATCTTGAATTAGCGTGGGATTGGAGTAAAATTTTAGTGTTGGGCAACTTGGGTTGAACGCAGGCTGTATGCAGCCTGCCGGGGGAGGGGCAATGGCAATGCCCTCTTTGTTTTTGACCTGCACTTACCGCGTGTGTGCGCCTGAAGCGCACAGGATCCGCCTCCGAAGAAATGCCTGATGGGGCACGGAGCGGGGAGCGGTAGCGGCGCGCCCCCTCAACACCCTCTACCCCCTTAAGCCGGCTGATTATTCCCAGTTCCAGTAAACCGAAATGCGTGCTGCTGACCGATGTCGGCGGACATGCAAGCGTGTGGTGTCTTGTGCCGCGCGGGCGGTCGCGTCTGTGCCGGCCGCACAGTGGAGACAGGTCATGGCGACGATCGAAATCACCGACACACTCATTCTGGATCAAAGCTCCGGTGTCCAGGACGACGATACCGTCGTCAGCAACGACCTCACTGGGCTTTCGACATTCTTCAAGGATTTCCTGCTCGGACTGGGCGGCGACCTCGAGCTTTCGGCCGGCCAGCTTGCTTACGCCGACGACGTCGAGGCCTCGGTGAGCGGGCCTGCGCTCGTAACGGTCACTCCGGATGGCGGCACGATCAGCGAGCTGTTCTTTTCCGACCTCAACGGCGACCCGCTCGACGGTGACCAGGTCTTCTTCAACGGCAATCCGCTGCAAACGGTAGACGGGGACAACATCTATTTCCACTCCTTCGAGGGCGGGAAGATCGTGCTAGCCACGACCAGCCCAATTGCCGGCCAAGGCGATGTGGTCGCCGCCTTCTATCTGAACGCAGCCGGCGACAACCTCAGTGCCAGCATTGAGATGGTGACCTTCGAGGCCATCGCCCATCCCGACGCGACAAGCGGCGATGACAGCATCGACTGGAGCGACGTCCTCAACGTCACGGCCACGGGCTCGACATCCTTCAACTTCGACAATCTGGACTCGGGCAATCACCTGTTCGTTGCCGTGGGCACGGCGGATGTCGGGCTGGTGGTGAGCGGATTGCATCCGGTCATCAAGGCCGACGGGACGCTCGACAATTCGGGCGACAACATCAAGACGAGCCAGGGCGGTACAGGCGCCACGATCGGCGTCAACAACCAGATGTTCGACCCAGGTGAGACGGCGGTGTTCAGCTTCGTCTCCGGCCAGGCAACGGGCACATTCGGCGACATCGACAACATGAACTATGACGACTTCGTCGATGTCACCGATGCAGCGATCTTCATTTCCCAGACCGAGGGCAGTCCGAACACCGATTACACGCTGAAGATCGGCGCGTTCAGCGCCGGTGGCGCGGGGACCAACCCCGAAGAGGGCCGCAGCTATATCGACAATGATCTGCCGGATGCCGGCCCCGATCTCGGAAATGATGCGGGCGATAGCGCGCTTGCCGACGATACCGCGGTGGACATCGTGCGCGTGGTCGTCAAGGACGAGACCGGTCAAGTCGTCGTCGACACCACGACCTCGACCAGCACGGTCACGTTCAATGCCGACGGCACCGTGACGGTTTCCGGTCTTGATACCGAATATACGGTGCAGGTCTTCACCGACGACAGCGGCACGCCCGGGACGGAAACATTCAATCGCTTCCAGGTTACCGGCGTCGTCGGCAAGTTCGACGTCGGCCGGGTCGACATCTCGCAGGGGGTGAACGTTACCCAGTCGGTCGGCGACCAGCTCTTTGTCGAAGACGACGGCCCGACGGTGACGGCGGGCGGTACAGTGCCGACATTGACCACCGACGACACCAACATTCCCGATACCGCGTCGGATGACTTCTCGACCATCTTCACCGCGGCGTTCGGCACGGACGGCTTCAAGGACAGCGACGACAACGATGTCCAGGACGTCGACGCGCTCACTTATGCGCTTGGCGTCAAGAGTGCCGGTGTCGACAGCGGGCTCGACGACACGTTGAGCGGCGACAACATCCTGCTGCGCCTCAATGCCAGCGGCGAAGTCGAAGGCTATCTGGCGAACGATACGAGCACTGTCGCCTTCGTGATCAGCGTCGACGAACAAACCGGTGAGGTGACGCTGACCCAGAACCGTTCGGTCGTCCATAACGATCCGACGGATCCGGAAGAGAGCGGCGCTTCGGCAGCAAAACTCGCCGCGGCCGACCTGGTGACGCTGACGGCGACCGCCACCGATGATGACGGCGATACCGACGATGCCACGGCCAATATCGGCAACGCCTTCAACTTCGAAGACGACGGCCTGACGGTGACGGCGGAAGGTACCGTGCCGACGCTGACCACCGACGATACCGACATTCCCGATACCGCTTCGGATGACTTCTCGACCATCTTCACCGCGACGTTCGGCACGGACGGCTTCAAGGACAGCGACGACAACGATGTCCAGGACGCCGACGCCATCACCTATGCGCTCGACGTCAAGAGTGCCGGTGTCGATAGCGGGCTCGACGACACGGTGAGCGGCGACAACATCCTGTTGCGCCTCAACGCCAGCGGTGAAGTCGAAGGCTATCTGGCGAACGCCACGAGCACAGTCGCCTTCGTCATCAGCGTCGACGAAAACACCGGCGAGGTGACGCTGACCCAGAACCGTTCGGTCGTCCATAACGATCCGGCGGACCCGGAAGAGAGCGGCGCTTCGGCAGCGAAACTCGCCGCGGCCGACCTGGTGACGCTGACGGCGACCGCCACCGATGGTGACGGCGACACCGACGATGCCACGGCCAATATCGGCGACGCCTTCAACTTCGAGGACGACGGCCTGACAGTGACGGCGGACGGCGCCGTTCCAACATTGACCACCGATGATACCGACATTCCCGACAGCGACTCGGATGACTTCTCGACCATCTTCACCGCGACGTTCGGCACCGACGGTTTCAAGGACAGCGACGACAACGATGTCCAGGACGTTGACGCCATCACCTATGCGCTTGGCGTTAAGAGTGCGGGTGTCGATAGCGGGCTCGACGACACGCTGAGTGGCGACGACATCCTGCTGCGCCTCAACGCCAGCGGCGAAGTCGAAGGCTATCTGGCGAACGCCACGAGCACGGTCGCCTTCGTGATCAGCGTCGACGAAAACACCGGCGAGGTGACGCTGACCCAGAACCGTTCGGTCGTCCATGACGACCCGGCGGATCCGGAAGAGAGCGGCGCTTCGGCAGCGAAACTTGCCGCAGCCGACCTGGTGACGCTGACGGCGACCGCCACCGATGGTGATGGCGACACCGACGATGCCACGGCGAATATCGGTGACGCCTTCAACTTCGAAGACGACGGTCCGAGCGTGACGGCGGACGGCGCCGTTCCGACATTGACCACCGATGATACCGACATTCCCGATACCGCTTCGGATGACTTCTCGACCATCTTCACCGCGACGTTCGGCACCGACGAGTTCAAGGACAGCGACGACAACGATGTCCAGGACGCCGACGCAATCACCTATGCGCTCGACGTCAAGAGTGCGGGTGTCGATAGCGGGCTCGACGACACGGTGAGCGGCGACAACATCCTGCTGCGCCTCAACGCCAGCGGTGAAGTCGAAGGCTACCTGGCGAACGCCACGAGCACAGTCGCCTTCGTCATCAGCGTCGACGAAAACACCGGCGAGGTGACGCTGACCCAGAACCGTTCGGTCGTCCATAACGATCCGGCGGACCCGGAAGAGAGCGGCGCTTCGGCAGCGAAACTCGCCGCGGCCGACCTGGTGACGCTGACGGCGACCGCCACCGATGGTGACGGCGACACCGACGATGCCACGGCCAATATCGGCGACGCCTTCAACTTCGAGGACGACGGCCTGACAGTGACGGCGGACGGCGCCGTTCCAACATTGACCACCGATGATACCGACATTCCCGACAGCGACTCGGATGACTTCTCGACCATCTTCACCGCGACGTTCGGCACCGACGGTTTCAAGGACAGCGACGACAACGATGTCCAGGACGTTGACGCCATCACCTATGCGCTTGGCGTTAAGAGTGCGGGTGTCGATAGCGGGCTCGACGACACGCTGAGTGGCGACGACATCCTGCTGCGCCTCAACGCCAGCGGCGAAGTCGAAGGCTATCTGGCGAACGCCACGAGCACGGTCGCCTTCGTGATCAGCGTCGACGAAAACACCGGCGAGGTGACGCTGACCCAGAACCGTTCGGTCGTCCATGACGACCCGGCGGATCCGGAAGAGAGCGGCGCTTCGGCAGCGAAACTTGCCGCAGCCGACCTGGTGACGATGACGGCGACCGCCACCGATGGTGACGGCGACACCGACGACGCCACGGTCAATATCGGCGATGCCTTCAACTTCGAGGACGACGGCCCAACGGCCGAATTGACCGAAGAAGACGCCGATGTGCTGCATGACGAGACGGCGGGCGTCGACGCGGCTTCCAACGACAAGGCGACTGCCTTGCCTGCCGTTTTCGCCGCGCTCGGCGCGGCGCTCGGCTGGGCAGCCAGCGCCTCGGCGGCGGTGACGCCCGGTTCGAACTTCGGTGCCGACGGGGACGGCGGCGAAACATTGTCGCTCGACGTCAGCGCCGCGAATGCCGATTCAGGCTTCGACACGCTCGACGGACACAACATCCTGCTCAATGTCGAGGCCGGCGGCCTCGTCGTTGGCCGGGTCGATGACGACAATGACGGCAGCGTCGACAACACCGACGCCGTGGCCATCGCCATCTCGCTCGACCAGGCCGGTATTCTCAGCGTCGCGCAATATCTGGCGATCGCCCATCCGGACGACACCAATCCCAACGACGTGAAGACGATGGCCGACGGCGTGCTGCTGGCCGTGGTCGACATCGAAGACGGCGACGGCGACACCGACCAGACCAGCATCGCCATCGGCGACAAGGTTCAGATCAGGGATGACGGCCCGCGGATTACGGCGCCGTTCGACGGCGACCAGAACGCCGGCAACGGTAACGGGACCCACGAGACCCTGGCAAATGCGCTCAATGCGTCGGCGACCGGGGCATTCGGCTACGACATCGGCACGGATGGCCGCCTGGCCGCGTATTATACGGGCGGTGGTTCTGATTTTGTCGACCAGAGTGCGCTTGCTGGCGTCCAGATCGGATTGAGCGGCACGATTGTCGGTGGCGGCGGAGGCAGCCTCCTTACCCAGGAGGTGACGCTTGCGTCGGAGAGCCCCACCTCTGCGACGTTCAACTTCAGCTTCACCTACGACAAGGACCCGGCGGCCGGCGTCCAGACGGGGACGGCCGGTGGCACCCTCGTCTTCGACAAGGTCAACGACACCTACACCATCACCCTGACCGACCCGCTGGAAGGCTTCACCTTCGATGTCATCCACACCAGTCAGCTCCTGTCCAAGGAGCCCACCAGCAACGTCGGCCACCCGCAGATCGTGGTGTCGCGGTTGCAGGCGGATGACCCGGGCACACCGACCGACGAAGACTTCTACGTACAGTTTACCGGCAATGCGATCACCAAACCCAACCCGTTCAGCTTGACCAGTGATGGCGAGAACTCGTCCGCCGACTCCACATTCACCGTCGGTGGACATGAGATGGTGAGCAACAACAATGAAACCTGGGTGTCTGCGACGCAGAGCACCAACGGTGTCGCCGGTGACACGATCCAGAAAGGCGAACTGCTGACGTTGCGGTTCTTCAACAGCAACGTCGGTATCCAGAGCGAGGCCCTCACCCCGACGGCGACCGCCGGCGCCATGGCCATCAAGTTCGACGGCATCGGCAACAGCGAAGACCTGATGCTGATCCTCAACCTGATCGACAAGAACGGCGCCGACAACATCGCCGGAAACGCGGACGACAACTCCACGATCACGCGTGCTGTGTACGCGGCGAACGCGGACATCTTCAGGACGGGTCAGGTCCCAACTCCCTATGACAGCGAGTTCACGCTCGACAACAATGACGGCCTCCTGATCATCGAACAGAACGACTACAACGCGGCCGGCGAAGACTATGTGCTGCAGGGTGTGCAGATCATGCAGTCGGGCAACGGTATCACCGGCGCCAACGCGGCGATCGACCTGACCGGCGCGACCGGCGCTGGCGGCGGCAGCAATGCGACCGGCAGTCTGGTGAATTTCGATGCCGTCGATAATGACGTGCTGAAGATCACCGACATCGGCTTCACGTCGACCGTGACCGAGACGCCTAATGCCAGCCTCGACTTCGCCTTCCAGCTGGAGGACGCCGATGGGGACCAGACGGCGATGCAGCATATCCTTGTTGAGATCGCCTGACATGTTACCGACGGGGGGCAGCCAAGCTGCCCCCCGTTCTGACAACACCGACCGGGTACCGGTCTGGGGGCCTGGACAGCCCCGAGTGAAGCATCGAAACGGGGGCTATCGGTGATACAGCCAAGACCGCAATTCCAGGAGGTGATCCATCTGGCGTGGCGGCAGGCGCCTGCTCTTTTTTTCTTCAGCCTGCTTGCCAACCTGCTGCTGCTCTCCAGCGCCATCTACATGCTGCAGATTTACGACCGGGTGCTGTCGAGTGGGTCGATCGACACGCTGTTGTGGCTGACGCTCGCCGTGATCGGCGCGATCGCCGTCTATGGCCTCCTGGAACAAGCCCTCCGGATGATCCTCGGGCGCATCAGCCAATGGCTTGACGATCAGTTGAGCGTCCCGGTGATCGAGCGGGTCATGGACGCACGCCTCAGGGGTATCAACGTCGACGCCGGCCTGAAGGATGTTCAGGAACTGCGGAGTTTCATTTCCGGCGACGGCATCTTGGCCTTCCTCGATGCCCCCTGGACACCTGTCTTCCTGGCCTTCATCTGGCTGCTCCATCCCGTGCTGGGTTTGATCGGGATTGCCGGTGCGATCCTGTTGTTTTGCGGCGCGCTCGCCAATGAATTTCTGACCCGCAAGAAGAGCCAGGAAGCGACGGCCGGCCTGCGCCGCAACCAGACGATTGCGGGACAGTATATCGACGGTGCCGAGACGCTGCGCGCGCTCGGCATGGTCCAGACGGCGTTGCGACGCTGGGAAGTCACTCAGCAAGCGCTGATGGCCCTTCAGGAGCGGTTGTTCGAGCGAACGACCATTATCGGCAGCCTGTCGCGGTCCCTGCGCCTGGCCCTGCAGGTGGCCATACTGGGGCTCGGGGCATATCTCGTCTTGCGCCGCGAACTGACGCCCGGATCGATGATTGCCGCATCGATCGTGCTGAGCCGCGCACTCGCACCGATAGAACGCTCGATCGGCGCCTGGCGCAGCTTCGTTGCGGCGCGGGCAGCTCGCCGCAACCTCATGCAGCTCTTCGCCGACGACCAGGCGACCCAGTACGGTGAAGTGATGCTGCCGCCGCCGCAGGGGCGCCTCAACATCGAGGAATTGCGCTACGTCGCACCGGATAGCCAGCAGGTCCTGTTGAACGCAATGTCCTTCGGCGTGCCAGCAGGAATGACCTGCGGTGTCATTGGTCCCTCGGGATCCGGGAAATCGACGCTGTGCCGCCTGCTCGTCGGGGCGTTACAGCCCTCATTCGGCCATGTGCGTCTCGACGGCGCCGAGATTTCGAACTGGCCCGCCGATCAGTTGGGGATGCATGTCGGCTACCTGCCGCAGCAGGTCGAACTTTTCCCCGGAACCATTGCCGACAACATTTCGCGCATGCGCGACGTTGACAGCGCGGCTGTGATCGCCGCAGCCCAGCTTGCCGGCATTCATGACATGATCCTGCGGTTGCCCAAGGGCTATCAGACCGAGGTCGGCCCGCGCGGCACGCGCATGTCGGGCGGCCAGCGGCAACGCATCGGCCTGGCCCGCGCATTATTCGGCGATCCGGTCCTGGTCGTGCTCGACGAGCCCAATGCCGGCCTCGACGGGGAGGGCGAACTGGCGCTGTTCCGGGTGCTCGAGCAGTTGAAGCAGCAAGGGCGCACCGTGGTGGTGGTGAGCCATCAGACGAACCTACTGCGCACCGCCGACAACGTGCTTTTCATGCATGAAAGCAGCATCCGGATGTTCGGCCCACGCGACGAGGTGCTGGGCGCCTTGGCCGGGCGGCCGCCGAAGATCGTCACTGCGGCTCCCGGTCAGGGCGGTCTTGCCGTTAACGCAGCGGTCAAGCTCAACGCGGCGGAGTAAGCGATGAACGAGCTTCTCGGAGAACTCTCAGAACTGGTCGAGCAGCTGGCCGCAGCTGTTCGCGACATGATGGCCTTGAGCGGATTCGGCGCCGTCGACATGTCGATGGCCCTGGCCCTGGCCGTGGCCGCGGGGCTCGGCTTGCTGCTTATCCTCCTGTGGTTTCTGCAGCGGCCTTCCCGCGCCTATCGGGCATCCCGGCGCGACCTCAAAAGCCGCACGCGCTCGGCCCGCCTTCTCGGCTACCTCTCGGCTGCGATCTTTGTCGGCGGCTTCGGTGTCTGGTCGGCCATGGCCATGATCGCCAGCGCCGTCGTGGCACAAGGTGTCGTTAGCCCCGAAGGCTATCGCAGGACCGTCCAGCACCTTGAAGGCGGCATCATCAATGCCATCCTCGTCAAGGAAGGGGACAAGGTCACTGCCGGTCAGGTGCTGATCTCGATGAAGGCGACCGATGCGCAAGGGCGGTTCGACGAGCTCGACGAACGCTACGTGCATTTGCTGGCGATCGAGGCACGCCTTGCGGCGGAACTTGTCGGCGCGACCGAAATCATCTTCCCCGAGGAACTGGCGGCGCGCGAAGGCAAGGACACGGAGCAGCTCAAGGCCGGCGAGCAGGAGCTTTTGCAAAGCCGCCTTGCGTCCCGCGAAGGACGGGAGCGGATTCTCCAGCAGCGCCGGCGGCAGATCGAAGAAGAAATCACCGGGCTGAATGAAGTCATGGTGGCCCAGAACGAACAGCTGGCTCTGATCGACCGCGAAATCCAGTCGGCGCAGGCGCTCTACAAGAAGGGGCTGGAACGATTGCCCCGCGTCTTGGCGATGCAGCGTGCCCAGGCCGACATCCGGGCGAACCAGGCGGCCAATCGCGCCCAGGTCGCACGCAACCAGCAGCAGATCGGCGAGACCGAGATGCAGCTCCTCAACCTTCGCCAGCAAGACCGCGAAGCGGTGAACGAGGAGTTGACCAAGATACGGGGCGGTCTTGCCGAGGTTCGCAGCCAGTTGCCCTGGCGTCAGGACGTGCTGGCGCGGACGACCGTCGTCGCGCCGATCTCCGGAACCGTCATCAATCTGCGTGTGACCACGGAGTCTGGCGTGATCGCCAGCGGCCAGCCCATCCTCGACATCGTGCCGAGCGAACCGAACATGATCATCGACTCCCGGATCAAGCCTTCCGACATCGACATGCTGCATCCCGACATGCTCGCCCGCGTGGTGTTGTCAGCCTATCCGCAACGCCATCTGCCCCAGATCCACGGCCTGCTGACCTCGGTGTCGGCGGACAGGTTCACCGACGAGCGCACCGGAGAGCCATATTTTCTCGCCAAGGTGAAAGTCGACGCCGTTGAACTGGGCAAGCTCCACGGGGTCCGCCTGTCTCCCGGCATGCCTGCCGAGGTCATGATATTAACCGGTGAGCACACGCTGTTCGACTACATGCTCGCACCGCTTCGCGACTCGCTCAATCGAGGCATGCGGGAGAACTAGCGATTCTGCCTGCCCCTTCGAAGGTTCAGGTTGAACGCGAGGCGCTATTGCCCAGCAGGAAGGACGAGCCTCGCTTTAGAAACTAAACCATAGCGCGGGAGGGTAAGGCAGATTTTTGTCGGTTTTGTCGGATGCAGGCCTGATCGACCCGGTGGCTTTTTTGTCGAGAACCGGAAGGCTTTTTTCGACCGCGACTACTTTCTTTTCAGCCGTAACCGTTTTGGTCTCCGCCTGTACGTTTTGCGACAGTGCAAGCACTGCCAGAACTGCAGATAGCGCAAGTTTCATGATCGACCCCTTTAGCCCGCAGAGAGTTTAGCCCGGGCTCCTGCCCAGACTGCCTCTCGATCGCTTCACTCCCCGCCGCTGCGTTGCGGCTTCGCCGGACTGAGCGCGATAGGCCATCTTCCGCAACGTTAAGGCGGTGTTCTATGCGGAAAGCGAAAGAACAGGACAGATCGCGCAAACATCGCGAAAGTGGCGAAGCACCCAGGCCTGCGTGGCGCCTCGATCACCGACCGGGTCGTCGATGTCCTGAATCGCGACGCAAGGCTTCGCGCGGGGTCTCACCGAATACCGCCTTGTAGTCGTGCGCGAAGCGGCCGGGATTGGTGAAGCCGAACCGAAGGGCGAGGTCGGTGACCGTGCCCGCGATGTCACCGGACCGGAGAGCGTCACGCACCGCCACGAGGCGGGCGAGGCGGATCGATGCCAGCGGCGTCGTCTCGCGGAACCGCCGGAAGCCAAGTTGCAGGCTGCGCACGCTGCACCCCGCCGCCTCCGCGACCTCATGCAGCGCGATTGGCTCTTCGAGATGGGCGTGGATATAGGCCTCCGCCCGCCGTATGGTTCCCGGGATAGCGGAGCTGCCTGTCCGTGCCAGATGATCCGAATGGTTGTGAGGGACTGCGCGCAGGAGCGTGTAGAGCATGAGGTCGGTGAAGGAACGGCTGGCGAGTTCGCTGCCCGAAAAGGGTGTCGGCGCGCCGAGCTCCTCCACCATCAACTTCATAAGGCGCCTCAAGCTCTGCGCTGGCATCGCGCCCCAGTCGAAGACCGGTTCAAAGGCGAGATCTTTCGGCACGGGCCCACCTAACAACGCAGCCAATCGCTGGTTCAGGCTCTTCGCAGGGATCCACAACGAAAGTCGCTCGTGGCTCCCGGTCGCAGACAGCGTCGTTCCGGGCTCTCCGCGGTACACCAGGCCCACGCTGCGGTCGATTCCAAGCACTGTCCGTGCGCCGCCGCCGAACTCAAGGGCGCCCCTGCTCACGGCGGTGAGGCAGTAGTCGGGTATGCCGGATTCGGTGACCGTCAGCGACGCGGCGAGCCGATCCGCAATGTAGGCGACGTCCAGCTCGCCGACCCCGCTCGCGCCCCGGACCGAGAAGACCCTCGGGGTCCGGTCGCTTCCGGTCCCCTCCTGTATCTTGTAGCGCAACAGCTTGAAATGAGGATTGAGGAAGTGCGGCTGTAGCCGTGGCCAATACACGCCGCCTTCCAGATCCTGCAGGTCGCGGATGCGTGCGAGCCGGAATCCTTCCGGTTCCTCGCCACACGCCAATGCAGGATTGTTCGGATCGGTCCCAGCCTGCATGTCACCGACTCGGTTCGAGCGCTGATCGGCTGCTGGTGACAGGTGGTCCAGATGCCAGCGAACCGAGGTGCGACAACGATATTGCCGAGCAATGCGAATTTCAAGTTATGAACGAGTGGTGGAGGAGCGCACCGATCATGATTGGCGCAAGGTCCACTGCTTGTACATTCATGTCGCGAAAATTGCCTTTAGCCTTGGCGGTGTTTGGCGGGACACGCGGGATAGCCTCTAGGACCCTCCAATTGCCATTTGGCGTCGAGCGAAGGTGTGCCATTTCCCTCCGGCAAGACCACAGGGGTGTGAACGGCATCTTCGCGCCCGTTTGGAGACGTTCGACCTAAGTTGCTCAACGTCCAAAAGCGGACAGACATTCGCTTGGACCAGTTGCCCGTGCGATCTTGCGACACGCATTAGGGTCTTTTGATTGTTCGAAAGGGGGCGGCCATCACGCTGTGCTCATCTGAGCGCTCGCCCTCACCGGTCACCAATCCCTCGAAGCCATTGAGCTGAGCAACGGTCACCGGTTTTCCCTCCCAGTCACAGTCCGCGCAATGCGGCCATTCAAAGAGTGTGTCAGGCGAAGTTTCGCTGTTGCCATATTGCGGTTCGAGTCGAGGCGACTGACATTGCGGGCAGGCGTCGGGTACGTCACGCAGGCGGCGCATAAAATAGGAAACACAGATCCCCATGGCATGACTGGTCATGGACTTGGCGAGTTCGGCATCCATCCAAACAGCTGATTTGGCGTGTGTCAGCCAGTTTGCAAAGACCCATGCTTCCTCCATGGCAGATTTGAGAGCTCTTCGGCGCTCCTTGTTCTTGTCGCCCGCCAGCATTTCGTTGGCAATGATCTCCGACCAACCCTTGAAATTGGCCCGCTGAACCGCCGGGCTTTCCCAGATCGTAACGTCCTGCGCCACTCCGATGAGAGTGAGTAACACCTCTCTGCACCTCATGCCGACCGCCTGGTAGCCCGCAACGTCGGCTGCTTGAGACAGAGCGGCTTCTGTTTCCTCCATTTGCGCGAACACCGCTCCAAACGGCAAAACACGCAGATCTTTGAGCTGCTGTTCCTCCGAACGAGGCGTGCGTAGGCAGAGACCGATGTGGAACGTGAGGGCCAAGTCCATATTCGGGAACTGGTCTTGCGAGTAGAGATTGTTAGGGTTGGTGATTACCCACCAGCGATCACGGTCGGTATGAACGTCCCAGACGTGGTGCGCATGGCTAACAACTTTTTCGGAATATACCTTCTGCAGGAAGGTTATGGTCAAGTCAGGAGCTTGCCAATTGAAGTAGGATTTGACCTCTTCAATCTCTTCGTCAGTTGCCCGCAGCATTTCGTTCCCCGCATTTCGCGAGCGAGTTTCTGCCAATAGCGCGGCGAAGTCCATCGCCCCATAGAGTCACGGGATTGCGCCCCATATCGGCCTAACGGGCCACTTCGCAGCTTCTTAAAAGCAGACCTTGCTTGCGCGCGCCCTGTCAGTCGTCGATCCACCATGTGTGGGCTTTGATAGCCGTCCGGAATCGGCATTCCGGGCGGCGGGATGGAGGCCAGTTGGCGCCCGCTTCTCCTGTGGCAAGGATCAAGTAGCCGAGGCCTATCGCTTCGGCGACGGGGCATCTAACATATCTCGGATTGTAGATTCTTCTGGCTTGAGAGACGGTTTGCTATGGTGCAAATCCCACATAGTCAGTAATGACGATGAGGAAACAGCGAAGCTCTTGGCGCCCTACATCCAATCCGGCAATCTGAACTTTCTCATCGGCTCCGGAGCTTCCTTGCCAGCGATCAAGACTGCTGGCGATATCGAGAAGAAACTGGACAAGCTGATTAAGGATGGCAAGACAGAGGAAGCAGATCGCGAGAGGATCGGCTTCATTGAGGCAATCGGAAAGACCTATAAGCAGCTGAAGGAAGACGCGATCAAGGTCGCTGGCCAGTAGGATCATGGCTCCGCTACGAAGGCCGACAAGGAGCACGTGTCAAAAGAGGCGGTGAAGAAAGCCGTCGATAGTATCCGAAACGCCGCGACAGAGCCGAGGAAAAGCTCGATCGCAAACATTGACCATGGTCGCTCGGCGACCATAGGCTCCTCCAAACAGGGAGCCCCTTCTTCATGAGATCAATGTCAGAGGTTGTCATTGGCTTCGACACGACCGCGGATAAGATCAGGGCACTGCTCCGCGAGGGCTATCTTCGCGCGGACGTCGCTCGCTTCCTCGACATTCGTTACCAGCATGTTCGGAAGGTTGCTGTAGACGCCGGCATCAATCAGGGCCTGCAGCGCGGGATCGTGATCTTACCAGCGACGAAACCATTGCCTGCCGTCCGCGAAGAGACTGCGGTCGATATGCTCATTGATGCCGGGTTCACATTGCTAGGCAGCTGGGTAGTCGCCGATGCTGGCATCGGGCTTTCCGCGCCGGCGCCCAAGGACCCCGGTGTTTATGCCTTCGTCGTCGATGGCGCCGTCAAATACATCGGGCTGACAAAGATGGGGTTCGCGCGACGCATGTACAGCTACTCCAAGCCGGGCAGCACGCAGCGCACCAGCCAGCGGATCAACGGGATCATCGGCGAGCACTCCCGCGCAGGCGCCGTTGTTGAGATCTACATCGCCGTGCCGCCAGCGCTGGAGTGGAACGGTTTGCCAATTCATACGGCTGCCGGGCTCGAGGCCGGACTGATCGACATGATTCAGCCGTCTTGGAACAAGATGGGCGTTTCTTGATGCTGGAGTTCGATCTTCCGCCTGCGATCGCCGATCTCGTCGCTGCCCGCAATAAACTGCGCGATTACTATAAGGCAGTGGGCTTGAAATTCACCCTGGACGGCAATCTGGTCGGTGATTTGGGCGAAGCCATTGCCGTTGAGCTTTTCGGCCTCCGTCTTGCTGAGGCGAGATCAACCGCTGGAATCGACGGTCGTTCCCCCGATGGTCGGACGGTGCAAGTGAAGGCTACAGGCACCGGTTCTGGGCCAGCATTCCGTCAGACAGAGGCGAAGGCACAGCATCTCCTGTTCTTCGACCTGGACTTCGAGCGGGCGAAAGGTCTTGTGGTGTTCAACGGGCCCGAGCATATCGCCGTAGCTGCTCTGCCGGCGGTATTCTCCGGCCAGCGGTCGCTGACTAAGGGTCAAATCAGAGCGGCCGATGCGCGTGTCGCCGATTCCGATCGGCTTAGGAGGGTGGACATTGGCGGTTGAGACAAAACTTATCGAGTTGCCGGAAGTACCGGATTTGGCTGGTCGTCTCGATCGCATCCGCTCGATTTCGCGAGAGATCGAGCTTCTGCCCGACGAGACCTATGCGCCTCAGGGGAGTTTTCTCGCGGACGTAGAGTGGTTTTCGTTGGCTGCGGTGACCAAGAGCACATCGAACGCCAACGCATTCGAACTTCTGGTGAATGCTCGAAACACCGTGGCCGCCGCGGCAGTGGTACGCATGCAGATCGAGGCAGCGATGCGGCTCTTCGGCCTCACGTTAGTCGACGACATCGAGGATGCCGGCACCAAGCTCATGCATGGCGCCAAGTACTCGAGCTTAAAGTTGGCGGGGACCAAAGACGCGCTTCGCGACAAGATCCTCCACGAAGAGCTGTCAAAGGAATATGAATGGGTCTCAGAGTCTTATGAGGCTACATCTGCCTATGTCCATCTCGATCGAATGAACGTCACTTCGAAGCTCACTCACCTTGATCATGACACGTTCTTCAACCTGTCTGGCGTGGATGCCAAATGGCCGGAGAGCGCCTATTACGATCTTGCGGACACTTTTTACATTGCGCTCAGGATGACGCGAAACCTGCTGCAGGCCTTTTTGGCCGAAAGGCCTCAACCGGAAGCGCGTGCAGCGATTCTGCAAAAGTGGCGTGAGGAACGTGACGGCAAGGACCGCTATGACGGCGAGGGTACCCAATAGGCATTTGGAAGCCCTTCCCACCTCGTCGTGGAATGAGGCGATGGCATCGCGAATTTGGTTGTAAAGGCTGACTTCGCCGCAATGCCGACATCGGCCGGCACGACCGTGCCACGCCCCCAGCGCCTATTGGCTTCATCCATTGCTGCCATTCCTTCGCCGCTCGTTCATGGTCGATGCCGTCGAAAAGAGCATGTTGCGCGAGGATGGCATCACCAAATCCTGAGTGATGATGCCGACCTTACTGTTCATCCAAGACTAACTGTTGGGCAGTGAAGCCAGTTTTCGAGCCTCGTGCGACCTAGCGGCAGCTTTCGGGCTAGGAGTTTTAGGAAGGCAACAACCGCAATGAGGTCGGAAACCGTCGCTGAGTTCGGCCCGCCCTGAACGGCGGCTATAAGAACTTCGACGGCCAAACCGGACCATCCGTTTCCGGCCCCACTGCGGTCGTACCCGACGCCCGATGTCCGGCTAAGAAATGGAAAGGATCTCCAGCTCGCGCTGCCCCAGCAGGACTACGTCGCCGACAGTCTTGCCAATCAGCGCGATGGCAACGGGTGAGCCATGCGAAATGGAAGCTCGAGACGGGTTGGCCTCATCCTCACCGACGATGCGGAAGGTCTGCGTGCGGCCATCGTCACGTGCGAACGTAACTGTGTGACCGAAGGCGACCACATCGTTTGAGGTCGGCGCCGGCATGAGCTGGGCTGTACGGACGCGTTCGGCATAGTAGCGCATATCTCGAACCGGAACCGCCGACTGCCGTCGCCGCTCGTTAACGTCTTCCAGCGTGTTGGCGGCCTCGAGAGCCTGCTGGGCGCCCGCAAATGCATCTTGCAGCATTTTGAGTCCCACCTCCGTGACAAGGTTGATCCGATCGGAGATAGGGCGCGCCGGCAGTATGGTTTCCGATGCCGCCTCAGCACTTTCCTCTTTGGCAAATGCCACGCTCAATGGCCGAAATCCCATGTCTAACTGCTAGCTGTTGCTTACCTTAATGCCCGCAATGCAGCAACAATCCAACTGCCGGCTTCGGCCCAAATATGACGGCTGTAAATCTCGCGGGAGGTGCTAGCGCGCATGTCGCTGTCGTTAGTGCTGAATCGTGTGCCTAGCCGGACGGCTGATTATGACTAACGCCCTGAGCTCTTTTTTTTGCACGATGCAGGTAGCCAAGCCAGTACGGCCCGCATGTTGGAAGAGCTGGCAGTCCGAAGGGCATTTCGAAGGCTGGTCTCTGGGCCTTCAGGACCTACCGCCTTCTGTCACGGACGCGTGGTGAGAGGGCGTTTCGGCAACTATTGCTCTCGCCGTCGATTGATGGCGACCCTGTTGCTCGGCTTCTGGCGGCTTCGAGTCCGGTGCTCACAGAGGCAGTGACATGTTGCCCTTGGTTGTGTGGTTGATCGGGCATTGAGCGGGGCATGCCGCGGCGGGAGAGGCCATTTCACGTCAGTCAGCCGTGTGGTGCAGATGGCATCGGCACACTGGCCGCAGTGCCCTTCCTTCCGTGTCGCGACAGCCGGTCCTTCCGCGGGCCCGATGGGGCATGTCTAATCGAAGAACGGCTTCGCCTCGATCGTTATCCCGCAACGGTTCGCATTCCTCGCGGTCCAACAAAGCTGCTTCTTGCCGCCCTCCATTGCATTGCGGCCCCTGACGTGAGCGGTCCGATAGTCTCCGGTCTTTTCGACCATCGAAGTGCAGCTGAGGGCCTTATTCGAGGCGGGGGTGCTCGGGGCCATCCACTGTCCTGGTCTAAGTTCTGTGGGATTGCCCCCTCTCGCCGAAGTGCTGTCCTGATCGACCCAGCAGGTGGGCGATTTCTACTCGCCCCTCCCTTGTCTGGATTGAGCGAAACGCCAAGTCAGGATCAACGGGGAGGATGCGCAGCACATCCCCGTTTATTGCGCAGTCGGCGAAGCCGGCACATTGGATGATGATCCCGCCGTTCCGAAGGAGCGGTCCAAGGGCGCAATTATACGTCGCTGACGCGACGCCTTGCTCAGCGGCCTGCCCAGCAGCCGCTCCTGACGAACGCATGAGTGTCCGTTCGCTGTCCAGGAGCAATCTCTGCCGTGGCTGTCCCGCATTTCTCCGTCAGCATTGTCAGCCGCGGTGACGGTCGCAGCGTGGTTCTGTCGGCCGCCTATCGCCATTGCGCCAAGATGGAGTACGAACGCGAAGCGCGCTCGGTTGACTACACACGCAAGCAGGGGCTGCTGCATGAGGCGTTTTCGGTGCCACCCGATGCGCCGCAATGGCTGCGCAGCCTGATTGCCGACTGCTCGGTGGCAGGTGCTTCGGAAGCCTTCTGGAACAAGGTCGAAGCTTTCGAGAAACGCTCGGATGCCCAGCTTGCCAAGGACATCACCATCGCCTTGCCGCTGGAGCTGTCAGCCGAGCAGAACATCGCGCTGGTGCGTGATTTCGTCGAACGACACATTCTCGCCAGGGGCATGGTTGCGGACTGGGTCTATCATGATGCGCCTGGCAATCCGCATGTCCATCTGATGATGACCCTGCGACCACTGACCGAGGACGGGTTTGGGTCCAAGAAGGTTGCTGTCATGGGTGAGAATGGCGAGGTGCTGCGCACCAAGACCGGCAAGATCGTCTATGAGCTTTGGGCCGGCGGGATCGACGACTTCACGGCCCTGCGCGATGCCTGGTTCGAGATCCAGAACCAGCATCTGGCACTTGGCGGGATCGACCTGCGTGTCGATGGTCGCTCTTATGCCGAGCGTGGCATCGACCTCGTGCCAACCACCCATATCGGTGTTGGCGCCAAGGCGATCCAGCGCAAGTCAGCGCGTGAAGGCCATGAGATGTCGCTCGAGCGGATCGAGCTGCTCGAGGCGAGGCGCAAGGAGAATGCGAGCCGGATCCTGAAGCGACCCGAGATTGTGCTCGATATCGTCTCTTCGGAGAAAAGCGTCTTCGATGAACGCGACATCGCAAAGATCCTGCATCGTTATGTCGACGATGCCGTCACGTTCCAGCAGTTGATGGTGCGCATTCTGCAGAGCCCGGAGGCGTTGCGCATCGAGCGCGACGGCATCGACCTTGCGACGGGAGCAAGGATCCGTTCCCGCTACACGACGCGTGAGCTGATCCGCATCGAAGCGAAGATGGCGAAGCAATCGCTGTGGCTGTCACAACGCACATCACATGGCGTCCGGCAGAAGGTGCTGGACAGTGTGCTGGCGCGTCATGCGCAGCTGTCGCAGGAGCAGCGTGTCGCCATCGAACATGTGGTGGACGAGGCACGCATCGCTGCTGTCGTCGGTCGTGCAGGCGCGGGCAAGACCACGATGATGAAGGCAGCACGCGAGGCCTGGGAATTGGCGGGTTATCGTGTTGTCGGTGCTGCCCTTGCCGGCAAGGCGGCGGAGGGCCTCGAGAAGGAAGCAGGCATCGTCAGCCGCACGCTGTCGTCGTGGGAGCTGCGCTGGAAGCAGGGCAGGGACATGCTCGACAAAAGCACGGTGTTTGTTGTCGACGAGGCGGGCATGGTTGCCTCGAAGCAGATGGCACTTGTCGTCGAAGCAGCAACCCTGGCCGGTGCAAAGCTGGTGCTGGTCGGTGATCCCGAGCAACTCCAGCCGATTGAAGCAGGAGCTGCGTTTCGGGCCATCGTTGACCGCATCGGCTACGCTGAACTCGAGACCATCTACCGCCAGCGTGAAGAATGGATGCGGGCCGCCTCTCTCGATCTGGCGCGTGGCCGCGTCGCACAGGCGATCCATGCTTATGGCGAGCATGGCAGAGTGCGTGGGTCAGAGCTCAAGGCACAGGCGATCGACAGTCTGATCGGCGACTGGAACAGTGACTACGATCCGACCAAGACTACACTCATCCTGGCCCATCTTCGGCGCGACGTGCGCGAGCTCAACAGCCTGGCGCGTGAGAAGCTCGTCGAGCGGGGGATCGTCGGCGTGGGACATGCCTTCCGCACCGAGGACGGCCTTCGCCGGTTCGACCCTGGCGACCAGATCGTCTTCCTCAAGAACGAGACGTCGCTCGGGGTGAAGAACGGCATGATCGGGCGTGTCGTCGAGGCGGCACCAAACCGGATCGTTGCGGCCATCGGCGAGGGTCAGCATCGCCGGCTGGTCACAGTCGAGCAGCGCTTCTACACCAACATCGATCATGGTTATGCGACCACGATCCACAAGTCTCAGGGCGCGACCGTCGACCGGGTCAAGGTGCTGGCTTCGCTCTCACTGGATCGGCATCTCACCTATGTCGCAATGACCCGGCACCGGGAGGACATGGCACTCTATTACGGGCGTCGTTCCTTCGGCAAAGTGGGCGGGCTTGAGACGATCCTATCTCGAACGAACGCCAAGGAAACCACGCTCGATTACGAGCGTGGCACACTCTACCGACAGGCACTGCGCTTTGCCGAGAACCGTGGGCTGCACATATCGCGTGTTGCGCGCACGCTCGTCCGCGACCGGCTCGACTGGATGCTGCGCCAGAAGGAGAGGCTTGCCGACCTGGCGCAACGGTTCCGTGTCCACGGCGAGTGCCTTGGCCTGTTGCAAAGCCCGACAACGCAAATCCGCAACAGGGCCGAACCGATGGTCGCCGGTGTCACGGTGTTTGCCAGGTCGCTGGCTGATATCGTCGAGGAAAGGCTTCTCGCCGATCCGGCCCTTGCCAAGCAGTGGGAGGAGATGTCCACACGCTTCCGCTACGTCTTTGCCGATCCGGAGGCCGCTTTCCGGGCAATGGACTTCAATGCGCTTCTGACTAACCACAAGGCTGCGCAACACACGCTTGCTCAGCTCGTCAGCGAGCCGGCATCGCTCGGAGCATTCAAAGGGCGAACGGGCCTTCTCGCGTCAAAAGCTGACAAGGAGGCGCGCCGTGTTGCCGAGGTCAATGTGCCGGCCTTGAAACGTGACATCGAGCGCTATCTGCAGATGCGCACGGTTGCTACCGAAAGGATCGAAAAGGAGGAGCAGGCACATCGTCACCGTGTCTCGATCGACATCCCGGCCCTGTCACCGACCGCCAGGTCAGTGCTGGAAACGATCCGCGAGGCAATCGACCGCAACGATCTTCCAGCCGCACTCGCCCATATCCGCGACAATCGTGAGGTGAGGCTGGAGATCGATGGCTTCAACCGTGCCATTGCTGAACGCCTCGGCGAGCGGACGTTGCTCGGCAACGCCGCGCGTGAGGCATCGGGTGCTCTCTTTGACAAGGCCGCGGAGGGCCTTCGAGCTAGCGAGCGAGAGAAGCTACGTGACGCATGGCCTTTGATGCGTGTCGCCCAGCAACTCGCTGCTCATGAGCGCACAGCGCAGACATTGACGCAGGTCGAGCAGCTGCGAATGGCACAGCGCCAGGGATTGGCGTGGAAGCTATGAAACGCAGGCGCAGCATAAGTCTTTGGGGGAGGCCGCTCAGAGCGCCCTCAAAGCCTTCACCTTGGCGAGTGATTTGGTAATGTGCGGGTTCCGCAGACTTAATAAAGGCGTGCGGCTCTCTACAAGTTAATTTATCCGTGCACCAATCGGGTGGATGAACCGTGACGAAGCACCGCGGCAAATTCAACTCACTTCAGCGGCCAACATCAATTGTCGCTGGTTGGCCGTGCAAACCGCACGCCGGCTCCACCACCATTTTCCGGTATGAACACAATACCCGCGCGTTCAAGTGCATGACGAATTGCAGCAAGGTTGTTGCGATGAGGAGTACGTGTGCCCCGTTCGAAATCGACGACAGTTGTCTTGGAGACTGTCGCGGCCTCGGCTAGTTCGCCTTGGCTCCAACCAAGCATAGCCCTTGCCGCTCTGCATTGCGCGACTGAAATAGCCCCCATCATTCAAAGTCGTTATTTTTAATTGACATTGGTCAAAAAACTCGGGTTAATGACGGCGACTAGTAAAGCTAGTTAGACGGCCGACGAGGTGTTGCTGCACCTCACTCGGCCTGACCAAACCCAAGCTGGTTGGAGCTCGGATCATGGCTGATTCCGACAATACCACAGCTTTGCCTTTCGTCACCCAAGGAGGACGAAGGAAGAGCTGTGCTGTGGATGACGAGGCGGAAGGTGACAGCTCGCTTGGCGTAAGACTGGCCGAGAAGACCGCCGCGCGTTTGCTTGGCACCATCGACCCATGCGTGGTCCTGCTGCAGGAATGGGAACAGGCACACCACATGGCCGTGGTTTTGTGCCGGCTGCAGCAGCGTCTGGAGATAAGGATCAGGAATGCCCTGAGGGCTTCTGAACCACGCGTTGGAGCTGAGAACGACCAGCAGAGCGCACCGCTGCCAGCGGATCACCAGACACGTTGGAACGAGCTCGACCAGGAGTTCGGATACTCACGAGCCCGTGCCGCCGAGGCACAGGCCGTTGAGGCAGAAGAAGAGATCCTCGACGCTGTTGCCGCCACTCCCGCCCAGTCACTTGCCGGGGTGATCGCCAAGCTGAAGATCATCGTCGGCGGCGGCGAGAACATGGGCGACACATCGGCATTTCCCTGGCCGCAAATTCAGTCGGTCCTGGCGGATCTCCAGGCATTGGGCGACCGCGGCGCGGACGTGCTGCCGGCGGATAGCCGGCGGCAGCACGCTGAGCATCGCGGCCTGGACGGCGAGACGAACCGCCTTCGCGCATCCGTGCCCGACGGCACCATAGTCCGCGAAAGCCATCAACAGCGAAGCTGAACGCACTGCAGGATCGCGGGAGGCGAGGCAGGCGATGCCCGCCGTCACGTATCAGGCGTGCCGTGGAGCGGCGGGTGGGCAGGCACCTTTTACAACAATGGGAGAGAGAGAATGACCTTCAGAAGTTCTGTACGCCTGCGGCTTGCATTCACGTGGTGCGTTTTGCTCGCGCTGATCGTCGCCTTGCCAGGTGGTCCGGCCTTTGCCGAGACGACGAAGGAGCGCATTCGGCGCGAAGGCAAGATCGTCATCGGTATTCACAACCGGACGCCCTGGGGCTTTCGTGATGAAGCCACCGGCGAGGCCAAGGGATGGCATCCGGATCTGTTGAGGGCCGCCTTTGCCGAACTTGGCGTCAAGGAAATCGACATCAGGGTCACCGAATTCGGCGCCCTGATCCCGGGGCTGCTCGCCGGCCGCTTCGATGCGGTGGCCTCTGGTCTCTCGATCACGCCGGAGCGCTGCCGGCAGGTTGCCTTTGGCACTCCCGATCTCAAGGTGCATGACGCAGCCATCGTGCTCACTGGTAATCCAAAACAGATCCATGGCTTTGACGATATCGTCAGCAAGCAGATCATCATGGGTGCCGGCCGCGGCAGCGTGTCGGTCAGGAATGCGACTGTCGCCGGCGTGCCGGAAAGCAACATGCTGCTGTTCCCCGACATCGAGGCCAACATCTCGGCCCTGCGCTCCGGCCGCATCGATGTGACGGTGCTGTCGTCGCCGACCGTGATCGGGCTGCTTGCCAGTGGCAAGCTCAAGGGACTGGAGAGTGCCAACCCCTTCGTGACGACAGACGAGCAGGCAACTTATGCCGCCGTCGCCTTCCGCAGCGAAGACCAGGATCTCAGGGCACTATGGGATGAAAGGCTTCTGGCGCTGACCAAGGATGGCACGGTGACCAAGGTCATGGCCAGATATGGCTTTGGCGAGACCGAGGTCGTGCCTGATACCGTCACCGTCGAGAAGCTCTGCGGTAGGGCTGGTGCCGGCAAATGACCATATTCGAGATCTGGCTCGGCATCCTGCAGGGCTTTCGCGTCACCGCTTTGGTGACGCTCTATGGCCTTGTCTTTGCCATTCCCTTCGGCCTCGTCTTTGGCGTTGCCCAGTACCTGACCACGGGCCCGGCGCGGCTCGTGGTGACATCGGTCATCGAGTTCTGGCGCAGCTCCGCCGTCATCATCCTGCTGTTCGTGTTCTATTACGCCCTGCCGCTTGCCGGACTGGCGCTGTCGGCAATGACTGTCAGTGCCATGGTGCTCGGGCTCAACATTGGCGGTTATGCCAGCCAGGCGGTGAGAGCCGGCCTGCAGGCGCTGGATCGCGGCCAGAAGGAAGCTGGCCAGGCACTGGGGCTGTCGCGTGCCACCATCCTGTTGCGCATTGAGTTGCCGCAGGCACTCGTCGCCATGAGCCCGACCTTTATCAACCAGCTTATTCAGTTGGTGAAGGCGACATCGCTTGTCTCGCTGGTGACGCTGACCGACATGACCTTCCGCGCCAAGGAGATCTCGCAGATCGAGTATGACCCGGTGCCGATCTACAGCTCGCTGCTGCTCGCCTATTTCATCGTATGCTACCCGGTCGCACTTTTCGGACGCTGGGTGGAACGGCGCATCAACCCGGCAAGGGAGGCGCGTTGTGCAGTTTGATATCGCCTTTGCGCTGTCGACTGTGCCGACCATCCTTGGCGCCATTGGCATGACGCTGCTGGTGGCAGCAGTCAGCTGCGTTGGCGCCTCGGCAGTCGGGTTCGGCCTTGAACTCGTTCGCCGCTCCGGCGGGCCGGGAGGGTTGTTCGTTCGCTTTCTGATCGACTTCATCAGGGCAACGCCGGTGCTGGTCTGGCTCTACTGCCTGTATTTCATTCTGCCGTTCTATGGCATTCGCCTTGGCGCGCTTGCCACAGGCATGATCGGGCTCAGCCTCTATTACAGCGGTTATCTCGCGGAGGTGTTCAAGGCCGGCATCGATGCCGTCCCCAAGGGCCAGGGCGAGGCCGCAAGGGCACTCGGACTCGGCAGGATGGAACTGACCGTCTTTGTCATCGCCCCGCAGATGCTGCGCAACATCGCAGCACCCATGGGCAACTACTTCGTCTCGATCCTCAAGGCGACGCCCTATCTGGCCGTGCTTGCCGTGCCGGAGATGCTGGGACGTGCCTTCGACATCGCATCCGAGACCTACCGCTATGCCGAGCCTTTGACGGTCGCCGGCCTCATCTTCCTCGGCCTCGCACTCCTCATCTCGCAAGCCATCAAACGGCTCGAGGTCAGGCTGATGGGGCCGACAGCCAGATAGCCGACCAGCCGGCATCCCAGTCGCCAGTCACGTTTACACGAAATCACACACTTAAATCGCTGCCTTCAAGCGATTGCAGAGGTACTTCATGACCCTCACAGACGACAAACCTGCCGTTCAGATCACCTCGCTCAACAAGTGGTATGGCGCTTTCCATGTGTTGAAGGAGGTCAACCTCACCATCCCAAGCGGTTCCCGCGTCGTGATCTGCGGACCCTCCGGGTCGGGCAAATCCACCTTGATCCGTTGCCTCAACGGACTTGAAGCCTACCAGCAGGGAACCGTCACACTTGGCACGGTCCGGCTGGGTGACAATGCCAGGGAGACGGCTCTCGCCCGCCGGCAGACCGGCATGGTGTTCCAGAGCTTCAATCTGTTTCCGCATCTGACTGTTCTGTCGAACTGTACCCTTGCCCTGCGGCGGGTACTTCGCATGCCGCGCAAGGAGGCCGAGAGCCTGGCGCGGCATTTCCTGGAAAAGGTCCGTATTCCCGAACAGGCCGACAAATACCCTGCGCAACTGTCAGGTGGACAGCAGCAGCGGGTGGCGATCGCGCGGGCGCTCTGCATGAACCCGCGGCTGATGCTGTTCGACGAGCCAACCTCGGCACTGGATCCCGAAATGGTCAAGGAGGTGCTCGACGTCATGACCGGGCTGGCCCAGGAAGGCATGACGATGATCTGCGTCACCCACGAGATGGGCTTTGCCCGCGAGGTTGCCGACCAGGTGGTGTTCATGGATCAGGGCAGCATTGTCGAACAGGCATCGCCGATGACGTTCTTTTCGACGCCCAGTCATCCGCGTGCCCAGTCTTTCCTCAACACGCTGCTGCATTGACGACGTGTGGGCAGATGAGAAGGGACGGACCGGTGGCGAACGACACACGCATCTGGACGGACGTTGATTTTGACAGGGACGGCAAGCAGATCAGTTCTCTGCGGTTGCCGTTTTCGAGTGACCGTTCGGCGTATGGCACCATCCCGATCCCGATCGTCTGCATCAGGAATGGTGCCGGGCCAACCGCACTCTTGATATCAGGCAATCATGGTGACGAGTATGAGGGCCAGGTCGCGCTCAGCAAGCTCGCCCGGCAGCTCGATGCCGGCGAGCTCCGTGGCCGCATCATCATCCTGCCGGCATTGAACTATCCTGCAGTCGACGCAGGCAGGCGCGTGTCGCCGCTCGATCAGGGCAACCTCAACCGCATGTTTCCCGGCGACGCCAATGGCTCACCGACTGAGATGATCGCCCACTATGTCTCAGAGGTGCTTCTGCCGCTCGCCGACATCGTCATCGATCTGCACTCCGGTGGCAGCTCGCTGCTCTATCTCCCCTGCTGCCTGATCCGTGTGGGCAAGTCCGCAGCCGAGACGGCACGGCTCGTCGAACTCATGCATGTCTTTGGCGCCCCCATCGGCTCGATCAGCGATGGTTCGGGCGGCGGCGGTGCCACGACCCTGTCGGCGACAGCCCAGGCGCTCGGCATTCCTGCCCTGACGACCGAACTGGGCGGCGGCGCGTCGCTGTCACGGGCGGGTGAAAAGCTCGCGCGCGACGGGGTACTGCGTGTGCTGAAGCATATGGGCATCCTGCCCGAGGCCATCGTCGAGCCGCCTGAAGCAACACGATCCATGCGGGTCGATGGCAGGCAGGCCTTCACCTATGCGCCGGTCAGGGGGATCTTCGAACCTGCGGTGGCGGTGGGAGACGAGGTTGAGGCAGGAGATCTTGCCGGAACAATCCATCCGATTGCAGGGCCGTCGGAGCCTGCCAGGTCAGTTCACTTCGCGCAGTCTGGCCTTGTCGCCTGCCAACGTGCTCCGGCACTGACCGAGCCCGGAGATTGCCTGTTCAAGCTTGTGGTGGACGTAGCATAGGGCCTCCCCTGGTTCACAGCTTATCATGCCGGCCGGTCGAGCTTTGCTGGCGCAGGTCGGCCTTCTGCACAGCTTCGTCACTGGCTGAAACCCTGTCGCGTCGCTTTGTTCGTCATCTGTGCGCAGCGGCGGCTACCGCCGTTCAGAGTGCTTGAGTAGTCACAGCTGGAAACTTCAAACCGAGTCCATGAATCGCCCAACCATGGACATTCGTATTGACACAAATACAGATGTTCATTACCTCTGGGCGCAATTGCAGAGCGTGCTCGGGAGGAACCATCGGATGACCATCAACGTAGCCCCTGTCGGCTTGGCGCGGGATCTTGCCGAGCGTGGCAAGTCCGGCAAGCCGATCCGCATTGGCCTGATCGGCTCGGGCGAGATGGGCACCGACATCGTGGCGCGGGTGGCGCACATGCCCGGCATCGAGGTCGGCGCGATCTCCGAGCTCAACCTGCCCAACGCGCATCGCGCCGTCGACATCGCCTATCAGGAGAAGGGTCACGCCCGCGAAGTTGCCTCCGGTTCGGCGCTGAACGAAGCCATCGAGGCCGGCAAGGTCGCGGTCACCAACGATGCTGATCTCATCCTCAACAGCGGCCTGATCGACGTCGTCATCGATGCGACGGGCGTTCCTGCCGTCGGCGCCGAGATCGGCCTGCGCGCCATGGAGCATGGCAAGCATCTGGTGATGATGAATGTCGAGGCCGACGTCACCATCGGTGCCTATCTCAAGTCAGAGGCCGACAGGCTTGGCGTCACCTATTCGCTCGGCGCCGGCGACGAGCCGTCGTCCTGCATGGAGCTGATCGAGTTCGTCTCGGCGATGGGCCACACCATCGTCGCTGCCGGCAAGGGCAAGAACAACCCGCTCAACATCGACGCGGTGCCGCACGACTATGCCGAGGAAGCGGCCCGCCGCAACATGAACGTGCGTATGCTTGTCGAGTTCGTCGACGGCTCCAAGACGATGGTCGAGATGGCGGCGATCGCCAATGCCACCGGTCTGGTGCCGGACAAGGCCGGCATGCACGGCCCGGCCGCGACCTTGCCGGAGCTCAACAAGGTGCTGGTCCCGGAGAAGGACGGCGGTGTTCTCTCCAAGGTCGGCGTCGTCGACTATTCGATCGGCAAGGGGGTTGCCCCCGGCGTGTTCGTCATCGCCGACATGTCGCATCCGCGCATCCGCGAGCGCATGGAAGATTTGAAGATGGGCCATGGCCCGTATTTCACCTTCCACCGGCCCTATCACCTGACCTCGCTCGAGGTGCCGCTGACCTGTGCCCGTGTGGTGCTTTACGGCAAGGCCGACATGGTGCCGCTGGCCAGGCCGGTGGCTGATGTCTGTGCCGTCGCCAAGAAGGATCTTGCGCCCGGCGATACGCTCGACGCCATCGGCGAATACACCTACCGCGCCTGGATCATGACGGCAGGCGAGGCCCGTGCGGCAAAAGCGATCCCTTGCGGCCTGCTGCAGGGCGGCACCGTCACCGCCCCGATCAAGAAGGGCGAGCTGATCACCACGGCCAATGCATCAGTCGCGCCAGGCTCCAAGATCGCCGAGCTGCGCGCACGACAGGACCGGCTGGTCTATGGGGCGGAGGCATAATCGTGGCCCAGCTTAAGACCAAGGACCTGCCGACGGGCGTGAACCTGCCCTTCATCTACCGGGAATACAGTGCCGAGCGGCTGAAGCAGGCCCTGCACAAGATGTATCTCATCCGCCAGTTCGAAGAGGGCGCGGAAGAATCCTACATGCGTGGCCTGATCCACGGCACGATGCACCTGTCCATCGGTCAAGAGGCGAGCGCCATGGGCATCTGCATGCCGCTCACCAATGACGACCAGATCACCTCGACGCATCGCGGCCATGGTCACTGCATTGCCAAGGGTGCTGAAGTATCGAAGATGTTCGCCGAGTTCTTTGGCAAGACGACCGGCTATTGCCGCGGCCGCGGCGGCTCGATGCACATCGCCGACGTGACCACGGGTAATCTCGGCGCCAATGGCATCGTTGGCGGCGGCATTCCGATCGCCGTGGGTGCGGCCCTCACCGCCAAGCGCCTGAACTCTGATCGAGTCGTCATCTCCTTCTTCGGCGACGGCGCCAACAATGAGGGCGCCTTCCACGAGGCGCTCAACATGGCCTCGCTGTGGAAGCTGCCGGTCATCTTCGTCTGCGAAAACAACGGCTACGGCATGTCGACCTCGATGGCGCGCTCGACCGCGGTGCCGAATGTCGCCGACCGCGCCGCCGCCTATTCGATGCCGGGTGTGATCGTCGACGGCAACGTGCTGTCCGACGTCGCCGAAGCCAGCTACGAGGCCGTTCGCCGTGCAAGGGCAGGAGAGGGGCCGACGCTGATCGAGTCCAAGACCTATCGCCATCGCGGCCACTCCAAGAGCGACCGTAACCGCTACCGGACCAAGGAAGAGATCGAGGACTGGATGACCAACCGCGATCCCATCGTCCGCTATGAGAATGAACTGATGGAATTCGGCATCATCGACCAGGCAGGTATCGAGGCCATCCGCGAGGCGGTCGCCAAGGAGATTGCCGACGGCATCGAGTTTGCCAAGGCGAGCCCGTCGCCCGAGATCCGCAATCTCGAACGCTACGTCTACACGGAGACTGTGTGATGGATCAGGCCGTGCGCGAGCTGAGCTATGCCCAGGCGATCCAGGAAGCCATGGCGATTGCCATGGAGACCGATGAACGCGTCGTCCTGATGGGCGAGGACATCGGCGTCTATGGCGGCGCCTTCCAGGTGACGGGCGACCTTGTCGAGCGTTTTGGCGCCGACCGTGTCATCGATACGCCGATCTCGGAACTTGGTGGCGCCGGCGTTGCCGTAGGTGCCGCCGTGACAGGCCTCCGGCCTATCTTCGAGTTCCAGTTCTCCGACTTCGCCACGCTCGCCATGGAGCAGATCGTCAACCAGGCCGCCAAGATGCGCTACATGCTCGGCGGCGCGGTGTCGGTGCCCGTGGTCATGCGCTTTCCGGCAGGGTCGGGCACGGGTGCTGCAGCCCAGCACAGCCAGAGCCTCGAAGCTTGGCTCGGCCATGTGCCCGGCTTGAAGGTCATACAGCCGGCGACGCCACACGACGCCAAGGGCATGCTGCTCGCGGCCGTTGCCGATCCGGATCCGGTGATGATCTTCGAGCACAAGCTGCTCTACAAGACCAAGGGTCCGGTGCCCGAGGGTTACTACACCGTGCCGATCGGCAAGGCCGAGATCCGCCGCGAGGGCCGCGACCTGACCATCGTCGCCACCTCGATCATGGTGCACAAGGCGCTGGAAGCCGCCAAGACGCTCGAAGCCGAAGGCATCGACGTCGAGGTCGTCGACCTGCGCACCATCAGGCCGATGGACAAGGAAACCGTCATCGAGAGTGTCAAGAAGACGTCGCGCCTGCTCTGCGTCTATGAAGGCGTGAAGACCCTTGGCGTTGGAGCTGAAGTCAGCGCCATGATCGCCGAGAGCGAGGCCTTCGACTTCCTCGATGCGCCGATCGTCCGCCTCGGCGGCGCCGAGACGCCGATCCCCTACAATCCGGAACTGGAAAAGGCGACCGTGCCGCAAGTGCCCGACATCCTGGCCGCCGCGCGCAGCCTCGCCACGGGGAGCCGCTAGACCATGCCGGTCGAAGTAATTCTGCCCAAGGTCGACATGGACATGGCGACCGGGCGCATCTCGCGCTGGTATGTCGACGAAGGTGCTGCGGTCAAGAAGGGCGACCTGCTGTTCGAGATCGAGACCGACAAGGCGGCGATGGAAATCGACGCCCCAGCCTCGGGCACCATCCGCGACATTACAGGCAAGGAAGGTATAGACATCCCGGTCGGCGAAGCCGTTGCCTGGATCTACGCCGAGGGCGAAGCCGGCAAGCCGGCCAAGGACGCAGCAGCCGAAGCCAAGCCTGTGCAGGATTTGGTTCCTGCTGCGCCGGCTGCCGCGGCAGCGATCGCCCCGGTGTCTCCGGCAGAGCTCGCCCGGGTGAAGACCGTCGCCCCGTCCATGTCATTGAACGGCACGCGCGCCACGCCGCTCGCACGCCGTCTCGCGGCGGAAGCCGGGCTCGCGCTCGACACCATCGCAGGATCCGGCCCCAAGGGCCGCATCATGCGCAAGGACGTCGAAAGCGCCATGACGGCGCCTAAGCTTGAGGCGAAAGCCGCGCTTTGGCCCGACCGGATCATTTCCAGGCCGCCGGCATCCTCCCAGCCGCGGCCGGCGCCACAGCGGTCCGCTGGCGCGGCACCGCTGAACTTTGCCTGGCTGCGACAGGGTGAAGGGCGTTCGATCGTTCTGATCCACGGCTTCGGGGCCGACCTCAACAGCTGGCGGCCGATGCTGGCGGCCGGTCCGGTCGATGCACCGCTGCTGGCGCTCGACCTGCCCGGACATGGCGGCTCGCCGCGCCAGACACCTGCCGACCTCGACGCCATCGCTGCGGATGTCGAGGCGACGCTGGCATCGCTTGGCCTTGGCCCGATCCTGCTTGTCGGCCATTCCTTCGGTGGAGCCGTGGCGGCAACCGTTGCCGCGCGCGGCCATGCCGATGTCCGTGCACTGGCGCTGATCGCGCCGGCCGGCCTCGGCCCCGAGATCAACGGTGCCTTCCTGCAGGGTTTCGTGCGGGCAAAGAGCGAGGCAAGCCTGATGCCATGGCTTCGCCAACTGGTATCAGACGAGCAGGTTCTATCAAAGCCTTTCGTCAACGCCACGCTGGCGCAGGCGGGCGACAGCGAACTGCGTGCTGCACAAGGCGTGATATCGGACCGCTTCTTCGCTGATGGCACCCAGACCTTCGACATCAGGGGGCTGTTGGCAGCCTTGCGCATTCCGGTTCGTGTCATTGTCGGCGCCAACGACCGGATCATCCCGGCAAGTCAGTCGCAGGGGTTGCCCGGCGAAATTGCGCTGCATGTCTTCCAGGCCACCGGCCACATGCCGCAGGTCGAGCGGCGTGAGCAGGTGCTCAGGATCCTCCTGGAGATGGCGCGGGCCTAATGCTTTCGAGATCCCCACGCGACGTATGTGGGGATTTTGTATGCGACTGGATCAGCTCTCAAAGTCGCCAAACGTGTTCTGCAGCCGGGTCAGCAGGTCGACACGTTCGCCGACCTCGTCGCCAAGCAGCACGATGATGTTGCTGAGCATCAGGTCCATCACCGCGACGATTGTTGCCGAGCCGTCCCAGAGCGGACCGTGCGAACCGGGCACGACGAGGCAGATGTCTGACACCTCCGGCCCCCAGGGGCAGAACTCGTCGGTCAGCAGAACGACCTTCACGCCCATGCGCCGCGCTTCCATGGCAAGTGGGCGCGCCTTGGCGGCAAAGCGCCTGACGTCGTGCAGGAACAGCACACGGCCTTCGACCGAGCCATCGAGCAGTTCGGAATAGGTGCCGTTCAGGCCGTCTACGAACTGCACACGCGGGCGCGTGTAGGACAGCTGGCTGGCGAAATATTGGGCGATGCCGCGGACATTCTGGTAGGCGGCGACATAGACCTCGCTTGCCGAAACCAGCGCGTCGATCGTCTGCTGCCACTCGGGAGCCGCCGTCAGCTCATAGATCCGTCCAAGATTGTCGATCTGCTGCTGGATGAGCCCGGCAAGCAGCTTGCCCTCGCGGATGTCCTTCCGGAAACGGTCGACCGGGCCCTTGACCTGCCAGGCAGGGTTGGAACTGCCGCGCCGCAACTCATGCTTCAACTGGTCGAGGCCGTCGAAGCCCATGCGGCGGAGGTAGCGGCCGACGGTCATCGGCGACAGTTCGAGACGGGTGGCAATGGATCGCGCCGTCTCGAACGGGATTTCCGCCAGGTTGCGCTCGATGTAGTTGGCGATCAGCTTGTCGGATTTCGACCGCCTCAGCTCCTCGCCTTGCACGAGCTTCAGGATTCGCTGCGCCATGTCCTCTCCGGCCAACCGCCTTTCAGGCAGCTATTGGGCTGTCTTCACCTTGGTCCAGACCCGGTCAAGCTGGCGCAGGCCAGGTCCCAGATCCTCGAAAATCTGCAGCCGCTGCATCGTTTCGGGCGAAGGATTGATCTCCTTGCTATTCTTGATGTTGTCGGGGGTCAATTGCCGCGCCGGGACGTTCGCGGTGCCGTTGGTCTGCTGGGAAACATTGAGCGCGGCGACCTCCGGACGGGTGTAGAACTGCATGAATTTGAGCGCGTTTTCTTTGTTGGGCGCGGTCTTGAGGACGCAGATGTCCTCCTGGTACATGGTGGCACCTTCTTCCGGGATGACATAGCCGAGGTCGGCAGTGTTGCCGAACACGTCGACCATGGCGCCCACGAAGAAATGCCCCGCTGCGACGTCGCCCGACTGCACCATCGGGCGCGTGTCATAGGTGAAGGCGGCGACATCGGGCTTCATCGCGATGATCGTGTCGGCGGCCTGCTGCAGTTCGTTGGGGTCGGTCGAGTTGACCTTGTTGCCGTTGAGGATGAGACCGACTGCGAGCACCTCGCGCATGTCGTCGAGCAGGGTGAATTTGAGGCCCTTGGCCTCGACCGTGGCGATCAGGTCCTTCCAGCCGGTGATGTCCTTGCCGAGGATCTTGCGGTTGTAGAAGATGCCGACCGAGCCGAATGCGTAGGGCAGGCAGTACTCGCCCTTGGGGTCACTCTTGGCGCGCATGAAGGCCGGGTCGATGTTCTTGAAGCCTTCATAGGTGTTGATGTCGGTCTTCTCGAGCAGGTCGAGCTTGGCCATGATGTCTTGCATGTGCACCGACGGGAAGACGATGTCGTAGCCGGTGGCGCCGCCCTGGATTTTCGCCAGCATCTCTTCGTTCGAGGAGTAGGTCGACAGGTTGACCTTGATCTGGGTTTCGTCCTCGAATTTCTTCAGCACCGCCGGATTGATGTATTCGCCCCAGTTGTAGATGTTGAGCTCGGCAGCGCTGGCCGGCGCGATCGTCGTCATGGCGGCCGCAATCGATAGTGCGGCGACTTGCGCCAGCAGGCTTCGCCTGGTCGGGCGGGCGCCCGCGAGGGCATGGTTCATGATCCTCATCGAATTCTCCTCTGTGTGGTTATCTGCCCAGGCCGGCTTCGCGTGTTCCGGCTCCGGCTTCTGGTGGCCGTTGACTTGGATGATCAAATGGTATCCAAATCTCGAAATCGCACAAGAGTTATTTGAATAACAATTCGGGGAACGACAGATGCGAGATTCCATTGTCCGGCTGGAGGGAGCGGCAAAGACCTTCCCCACGCCGGAAGGTCAAAGCGTGGTCGCGCTCGACAAGATCGACCTCGATGTCGATCGCAACGAGTTCCTGACGCTTCTCGGCCCTTCGGGTTGCGGCAAGACGACCTTGCTGCAGGCGATCAGCGGTTTTGTCGAGCTCGATGCCGGCCGCATTCTGATCGACGGTGTCGACTTGACGACACGGCCGCCCTATCGCCGGCCCGTCAACACCGTCTTCCAGAACTATGCGCTGTTTCCGCACATGACCGTCGGCGAGAATACGGGCTACGCGCTTGAGGTTGCGGGCGTCTCCAAATCTGAACGCCACAAGCAGGTCGCGGCTGCACTCGACATGGTCGGCCTCTCCGGCATGGAGGGCCGCTGGCCACGCCAGCTTTCCGGCGGCCAGCAGCAGCGCGTGGCGCTCGCCCGTGCCATCATTGCCCGGCCAAAGCTGTTGCTTCTCGACGAGCCGCTGTCGGCACTGGACAAGAACCTGCGCCAGTCGATGCAGATCGAGCTGAAGACGCTGCAAAGCGAGCTCGGCATCTCGTTCATCTTCGTCACGCACGACCAGCAGGAATCGTTGACCATGTCGGATCGCGTCGCCGTTCTGTCAGGCGGACGCATCCAACAGCTCGATACCCCGCGCAACATCTATGACCGGCCGGCAAACAGTTTCGTCGCCACCTTCGTCGGCGCCAGCAATCTCTTCGAAGGCCAACTGGACAACGGATGGTTGCTGACCGGCGATGGCCTCGCGATCCGCCACCAGCCGTCGCTTGGGAAAGTGTCAGGCAAGGCCAAGGCGTTGATCCGCCCCGAACAGTTCTTCATTACGGGGGAGGGACGGGACTATCCTTTCCTCGACGTCGAGGTCGAGCAGATCGTCTTCGTCGGCTCGTCATTCGAGCTGTTCGGCCACACGGCCGAGGGTCGCAAGGTCGTTGCCGAAATCCCGGCCGGCCGGCGCAGCTTTATCGGCAAGGTCGAACAGGCACGGAAAGCGCGGTTGTCCTACGATCCTTCCGCTGTCCATCTCATCAGGTGCGACGCCGATGGCATCTGAGATGTCTCTCGCCGGTCGCCGCCGCGTTCAGCTGGCGCTGCTGCTCGCCCCGGTGACGCTGTTCCTAGCTGTCTTTTTCCTGGGCCCGCTGGCGATCATGATCGTCACCAGCTTTCTCGCCCCCGGCCTCTATGGGGGCGTGGAGTGGACCTACTATCCGCATAATTATGGCCGCATCCTCGGTTTCGCCGACCCGGCATTCGAGGTCTTCGACCCGGTCTACCTCTCGATCTTCCTGCGCTCGCTCAAGATCGCGGCCTTCACCGTCATCGCCACCATGGTCGTCTGTTATCCCGCAGCCTTCTGCATTGCGCGGCTGTCTGAGCGCTGGAGGAATTTCTGCCTCTTCCTGATCACACTGCCGTTCTTCACCAGCCTGATCGTGCGGCTGTTCATCTGGGTGCTCATCCTACGCCAGACGGGCATCGTCAACGAAGCGTTGCTTGCGACGGGCCTTATCGCCCGACCGCTCGAGCTCATCTACACCGACGGCGCGATCGTGCTCGGCATGGTCTACATCTTCATCCCGTTCATGTTCATGCCGATCTATGCCAGCGTCGAAAAGCTCGACTGGACGCTGGTACGCGCGTCGCTCGACCTCGGCGCGGGCCCGGTCCGGACTTTTGTCCGCATCATCCTGCCGCTGACCGCGCCTGGCATTGCCGGTGGTGCCATCATCGTCTTCATCCCGGCGCTTGGGAACTTCGTCGTTCCTGCTGTTCTTGGTGGCGCCAAGGTGATGATGCTGGGAAATCTCATCGAGCAGCAGTTCCTGTCTGCCCGCAACTGGCCCTTCGGGTCGGCCCTGGCGATGATGGTGATGAGCGTGATGCTGGTGCTGCTCTTCATCCATGTCGTCGCGTCCGGTCGCCGCGGCGCTGACGCCACAAATTGAGGGGCTGCAGATGAAGATTGCCCGCTTTCTCTTCCGCGGTGGGCTGATTGCCTACACCATGCTGTTCTTCGCCTTCATCTACATCCCCCTGGTGCTGATCGCCGTCTACTCGTTCAACTCCAATCCCGTGAACATGATGACGTGGAGCGGCTTCACCACCGAGTGGTACGCTCAGGTCCTCGGCTTCAAGACGACGATCTCGGAGAATGCCCTTTACATCGAATCGACCGACCAACTCGTCCAGGCGGTCTGGAACAGCCTGATCATCGCGACCTCCACCACCATAATCGCGACCGTGTTCGGGACCGCCATCGCCATTGCGCTCTACCGCTTCGCCTTCTTCGGCAAACGTTTCTATCGCACTGTGATGTTCATGCCGATGCTGATGCCCGACATCGTGCTCGGCATCGCCTTGCTGATCTTCTTCGTCAATTCGGGGATCACGCTCGGCCTGAAAACGATCATCATCGGCCAGTGCACCTTCCTGATCTCCTATGTCTTCATCGTCGTGTCGGCGCGTCTTGCCGGCATGGACCGCACGCTCGAAAACGCCTCCGCCGATCTCGGCGCCAACGAGTGGGTGACATTCCGCAAGGTTGTGTTCCCGCAGTTGCTGCCAGGCATCATCGGCGGCGCGCTGCTTGCCTTCATCATTTCGATGGACGACCTGGTGATCACCTACTTCATCGCCGGCGTCGATGTGACGACGCTGCCGATGTTCATCTTCGCCATGCTTCGCCGCGGCATCAAACCCGAGATCAATGCGATTGCGGTGATGATGCTCACCTTCTCCTTCGTCGTGGCCTCGCTTGGCCTCTACCTGCGCTCCCGGCAGAAATGATCCTGATGACCAAACCCAAATCTCCCGCCACCAAAGCCCGGGCCCGCGACCTCGGCCTGCCGTTTCCGGGCCGGCCCGGCCCGTTTAATG
Organism: Aminobacter sp. SR38; assembly: GCF_014843375.1. Classification (NCBI taxonomy): domain Bacteria; kingdom Pseudomonadati; phylum Pseudomonadota; class Alphaproteobacteria; order Hyphomicrobiales; family Phyllobacteriaceae; genus Aminobacter; species Aminobacter sp. SR38. Next base: position 356,410 of record NZ_CP062113.1, on the reverse strand, counting down.
CCATCACCGATGTCGAGGGCATTGGCGTCGGGTTCAGGACAATTTTCGAAGATGTACCGAGGCCCGGCCGCAAGCGCCCGGTGCGCACCGGCGTGACCGCTATCCTGCCGCATGCGGCTTCGCCGACGCCCGTCCCGGTTTATGCAGGTGTGCACCGCTTCAATGGCAACGGGGAGATGACCGGCACGCACTGGATCGAGGATGGCGGCTACTTCCTCGGTCCTGTCGTCATCACCAATACCCATGCCGTCGGCATGGCCCACCACGCGACCGTGAAATGGATGCTGGAGCGCTATGCCTCGACCTATGACACCGACAACTTCCTCTGGATCATGCCTGTCATTGCAGAGACCTATGACGGCGTGCTGAACGACATCAACGGCCTGCCATTGACCGAAGCGGACGTCAGGGCCGCCCTAGACAGCCTGTCATCGGGGACGGTCCAGGAAGGCAACTGTGGCGGCGGCACCGGTATGGTCACCTATGGTTTCAAGGGTGGGACCGGCACGTCGTCGCGTATCGTCGAATTCGGCGGCCGCGAGCACAGGATCGGAACGCTGGTCCAGGCCAACCATGGCCAGCGTGACTGGCTGACGATCAGGGGCGTGCCCGTCGGCGAGCACATGCGCGACGGCACGCCCCAGAGCCAGCTCGCCGAACGCGGGTCGATCATCGTCGTCGTCGCCACCGACCTGCCGATGGCGCCGCATCAGCTGCAGCGGCTGGCGCGCCGCGCCGCCATCGGCATCGGCCGTGGCGGCACACCAGGGGGCAACAATTCAGGCGACATCTTCCTGGCCTTCTCGACCGCCAACTCGCAACCCATGGCCCACCATGCGCCGGCCAGGCTGAACCTCGAAATCGTCAATGACGAGAAGCTGGATCAGGTCTATGCCGCGACCGTCGACAGCGTGGAGGAAGCCGTGGTCAATGCGATGCTGGCGGCCGAGGACGCCGGCGGCACCGCCTTCGATCGTTTCCGCATCCAGGCGATGCCGCATGACCAGCTGGTCGCGGTGATGCGCGACCATGCCCGCATCAAGTAGCGGCAACAACGGGAAAGGTGGTTTGTCGTCAGACGAAGCCGCGCTTGAGCAGCTCGGCCGAGATCTCGTCCCAGCTGGCGCAGACGGCTGATGCGCCCGCCGCCATAAGCTCCGGACCGTGGCCGTCATGGGTGTGGCCGCCGCCGACGTAGCCGATGGCCGTCATGCCGGCAGCGACAGCGCCCTGCACGCCGTAGCGCGAGTCCTCGATGACCACCGAGCGCTCGGGCGCAAAACCCATCTTCTCGGCGGCAAAGAGGAAGATGTCGGGCGCCGGTTTGCCGTTCTTGACCATCGACGAACTGAAGATCGATGGACCGAAATAATGCGCGAGGCCGGTGACGTCGAGGCTGTGGTTGATGCGCTCGACCGACGAGGACGAGGCGACGCAACGGGCGGCTTCGAGCTTCGACAGGAAGGCGGCGATGTCGAGCGTCGAGGCCAGCTGCTCGGTGAACAGCGCCTTGGTCTCGCCCCAGATATCGTCGGTGGCGTCGTCGGGCAGCAAATGGCCGGTGAGCTGGTGGATCTTGGCGATGATGTCGGCCTGCTTCATGCCGACGCAATGCGAGATGACCTCTGCCTCGATCTCGAGGCCGTTCCTGGCATAGGCGCGCACATAGGCAAGGGCGGCCAGCGGTTCGCTGTCGACCAGCACGCCGTCGCAATCGAAAATCACCAGGCTGTCTTTGGGCAAGTCGAACTCCAGGAAGCTTTGCGGCGCACAGGCCGTCGTTTGTCGAAAGCAGGCTGCTGCGGTCGCGCCGCGTTGCAGCCGCGATGGTGGAAGATCTAGTTCCGGCCGATCGCTTCGGGTCGTGGCGACGCCTGCAGCGCACGCTGCATGGCGCTGCGCTCTTCCGGCAGGTCGGGCGCGAGCCAGTTGGGTTCGGCGCCGAGGAAGCGGTCGAGATAGGCAACGGCATAGCTCGGCATCTCGGCCGTATTCTCCTTGTAGGACCACCAGGTCCTGAGGTCGTCGGCGCATGCGTCGAGGGCAGGGGCTTCGCCAAACTCCTGCTCGAACAGCACGGCAATCGAGCAGACGCAGAAGTTGGTGTAGACGAAGCCCTCCGGCCAGAACCTTACGATGTCGGGAATGGCCTGCGCCGGTGTCGACGCGTCGGGAGGACGCGCATCGTCGATCCGCACCGGCGCCTGCCTGATCAGCTCCTTGAGGGCGAGGCCGGCGGCGTAGACGATGAAGTCGGCGCGGTCGAGCTGTGCATATGATTTTTGGGCGTTTACGATCTCGACCCAGTCGAGGAAGATGCGCGTCAGTTTCTTCTCGTCGATGTCGAAGCGGATGCCATAGCGGGCGGTGATGGCACGCGCGCTGTTGCGGAAGGTCGTGCGGAACCAGCGCAACTGCCTGAGCCTGTGACGGAGGTCGGGCACCAGCGCCAGTTCGTTCTTGAAGATCAGGTCCATCGTCGCAGTGCTCCTGCCCTGTCCGAAGATACCACCGGCAGGCAAAATGCCAAATGCCGCTGTGGATCGGAACCACCGTGCGGGGTGTCCAAAGTTATACATATTGACATTCATAAAGACAAATGTTCTTTGATTGATATGTGAGCGGCTCAGCATGTCGTCGCTCCGGAGGACTTCGGGAGGAAGAGCCTTATGGCAATCTGGCAGTGGGGACTGCTGCTTCTGGGCGTCGTCTGGGCGCTGCAGTCGCTCGGCGTGTGGATCCAGATGCGGCACTACGCCGATGTCTTCAAGGGCATCACGGCGAAGTACCAGGATGGCTATGTCGGCGCCGGCAATTGCCGCGGCCGTCTGGGCAAGGGAACGATCGCGCTGATCGTGGTCACGCCGGACCTCAAGGTCCAGCGGCTGCTGACCATGACCGGGCGCTCCGTCTTCGCCAAATTCAAGCGTCATGAAAACCTGGAGGGAATTTCCCTCGATCAACTCCGGTCCAATCCCGCTGTACTGGGAGAGGGGGAAGCCGGTGTGGCGGAAGCCGTGAAGAAGGCTGTCGAACAAGTCGACCGCGCACGGCTCGAGCCAAAGGGGCCCGGCCTCGCCGGCCTCAAGCCAGTGGGTATGTAGGGACGGCACCTTTCGGGCGCGGTCCCTAGGGTGAGGATATCAAGGAGGAGAAATGTCAGTCCTATCTATGTTGGCGCAGCACGCCGACATGGCCGTCCAGAACCTGCATGTCGCGGGTTCAATGGCCACGGATGCTGCAATTCACGGCAAGCTCGCCGTCAAGGGAGCGACGAACGATCTCGTCGTGCTCGCCCAGGCGAGCGGCGACTTGACCGTCGAGCAGTTCAAGGAAAAGCTCAACACCGTTGCTCAGGAGGAACAGCTCGGCTGGCTCACCAGCATCGGCAAATACTTTATCGGCATCTTCCAGAAGGGCGGTGAGGTCTTCGCCGGTTTCGTCACCGGCATCATCCCGACGCTCGTCGTGCTGATGACTGCCTTCTACGCGCTGACCGAGCTCGTCGGCGAGGAGAGGGTTCACGGCATCGCCCGTGGCGCCGGGCGCATCGCGTTGACCCGCTACACCGTTTTGCCGCTGATCTCGGTGTTCTTCCTGACCAACCCGATGGCCTACACCTTCGGCTCTTTCCTGGAAGAAAAGCACAAGCCCGCCTTCTATGACGCGGCCGTGTCCTACGTGCATCCACCCCTCGGCCTGTTCCCGCACATCAATCCGGGCGAATACTTCGTCTGGGGCGGCATCCTCGTGGCTCTGCTCGAGCTTGAGAAGAAGGGCGTTGTTCCCGGCGGCTATCACATCCAGGTGGCCATCTGGTACGCCATCGTCGGCCTCGTCGTCATCCTGCTCAAGGGCATGCTGACCGAGCGCATCACCGCCATCATGGCACGCCGACAGGGCGTCGAGCTGTAAGGGCGGGGAGGGGCACATGGCCAAGTCTTACAAGGCAGTCAAGATTTCCCGCGGCAAGAGCGGCTGGGGCGGTCCCCTGGTCGTCCAGCCGACGGACCAGCGCAACAAGGTCGTCTCCGTCACCGGCGGCGGCATCCACCCTGTCGCTGCCCGCATCGCCGAGATGACCGGTGCTGAAGCCGTGGATGGCTTCAAGTCGCCGCCGGTCGAAGGCGAGATGGCGGTGGTGGTCGTCGATTGTGGCGGCACCGCGCGTTGCGGGGTGTATCCGCGCAAACGCATCCCCACCGTCAACCTCACCCCGGTGGGACAGGCGGGCCCGCTCGCCCAGTTCATCACCGAAGACATCTACGTGTCGGGCGTCAAGGAAAGCGACATCACCATGGCCGACGGTTCGGAAGCCGTGACATCGGCAAGCTCTGCCTCCAACGCGAACAACGCCTCGTTCGCGACGGCGACAAACACCACCGCCCCCGCAGCGTCCAACGACGGCGGGTTCATCAACCTCGTCGCCAGCATCGGCCGCGTCATGGGGCGTGTCGTCGGTATCTTCTTCAATGCCGGCCGCCGCACCATCGACCAGGTCGTCCGCAACGTGCTGCCGTTCATGGCGTTCGTGACGATGCTGATCGGCCTGATCCTCTATACCGGCATTGGCGACGTGCTCGCCCAGCCGATGGGGCCGCTGGCCAACAACATCGTTGGCCTGCTGGTCATCTCGGCCATCTGCGGCCTGCCGTTCCTGTCGCCCATCCTCGGGCCAGGCGCGGTCATCGCCCAGGTCATCGGCGTGGCGATCATCGGCCCGCAGATCGCCAACGGCACGATCTCGCCGGCAATGGCGCTTCCGGCACTGTTTGCCTACAACACCCAGGTCGGTTGCGACTTCGTGCCGGTCGGCCTGGCGCTCGGCGAGGCCAAGCCCAAGACCATCGAGATCGGCGTTCCCGCCGTTCTGATCAGCCGCCAGATCATGGGCCCGGTCTCGGTGCTCATCGCCTGGGCGGTCAGCCTGGTCGTATTCTAAGATCCTTGCCCGGCGGCGCTTGTCGTCGCCGGGCATTTCATCGGCCGGCCAAGCCGGCAAAACAGGTACGCCCGGACAGCATTCCAGCCCGGGCCCAGAAAAAGGCTTCGATCATGTCGGTTCATCTCAAGACGCTCATAACGGCAATCGGACCGGAAGTGGCAGAGCTGGCCGAAGGCGGCGTGCTGATCCTGTTCGCCGACGGTGCTCCGCCTGAACTGGCCGAGGTGTCGGTGCTGCATAAGGCTGAAGTCGGGCCGAGCGACGCGGCCCCAGTCGTCGGCGCCGCCATTGCCATCGGCGAACTCGAGGGCACCATCACCGCCATGGGCGACAGTGCCTGGAACAAGGTGCGCGAGATCGGCCACGTGGTCATCAATTTCAACGGCGCCGATGCCGCCGAGCGGCCGGGCGAAATCTGCGCCTCGGTGGTCGAGGGCGAAGTGCTCGTCGGAGCTCTCAAGGCCGGCGCAGCCATTACCATCGGCCGCTGATTGCCGCGCGTTACGCCGCTATACTGACCTGGAACAAGAGACCTGCCTATGGAACGCTCGACGATCGTCAGAGTGCATGAAGGGTTGCATGCCCGGCCCGCCACCCGTTTCGTCAAGCTCGCCAAGAGCTTCGAAAGCGAGGTCGAGATCATCAAGGACGGCAAGTCGGCCAGCGCCAAGAGCGCGGTCAAGCTGATGCTGCTCGCCGTCAAGGAAAACGACGAAGTCACGATCCGCACCAAAGGTGCTGACGAGATCGAGGCAGTGGAAGCGCTGGTCGGCTATCTCGAGAACCCGCTCGCCGGTCTGGCCGAGGAACAGGCGCCGGGCGAGCCTGATGCCGCCGCCGCCGCGGGCGTGACGCTCAAGATCGAACCGACCAAGCCCGCGGCATTCGAGGAAGAGATATCAGGCGCCCTGAAGGGTGTGGCTGCCAGCGAGGGCTATGCCGTCGGCACCGCCTTCGCCCACTTCCCGCCCGAGATCAAGCCGGAGCGCCGCACGCTTTCGGTTGGCGACATCAACGCCGAACTCGTTCGCTTCGCCGAGGCTGTCGAGGCCGTGCAGGCGCGCATGAACGCCTCGCTGGCATCGGACACGCTGTCGGCAAATGATCGTGGCATCATCGCCGCGCTGCGCGACATAGCCGCTGACGACGAGCTGCGCGACGAAGTGGTCGCCACCATCAACACCGGCAGCGACGCGGTCACCTCGGTCATCGGCGCCGCCGCCAAGATTTCGGCCCAGTTCGGCCAGGTCGACGATCCTTATCTCAACGCCCGCGCCGATGACGTTCAGGCGGTCGGTCGCCAGATCTGCCTGGCGCTGCTCGGCCAGGCCGACATCAGCCTCGACGACATTCCCGAGAGCGCGATCCTGATCGCCGAGGACATCGGCGCCTGGGACCTGGCACGCGCACCGCTGAAGCGCATCGGCGGCATCGTCTGCGGCCATGGCGGAGCTACATCCCACATCGCCATCATCGCCCGCGCCCATGGCATTCCGGCGGTTCTCGGCATGGGCGCGCAGGTGCATGACCTCGCCAAGGCACGCGAGATCGCGCTCGATGGTCATCGCGGTCATGTCGTGGCCGATCCCGAGGGCCCGGTGCTCGACCGCTTCCGCACCCGCATCGACGAGGCCGCACGCGAGCGTGAAGCGCTGAAGGCATTCCGCGACACCACCCCGCGCCGTGCCGACGGCACGGTCATCGAAGTGGCCGCCAATATCGGCTCACTCGAAGAGATCGACGCCGCCCGCGAAGCGGGTGCGATGGGCGTCGGCCTGTTCCGTACCGAACTGCTGTTCATGCGTCACATGCACCTGCCTTCGGAAGACATGCAGGCCGAGACCTATGCGGCTCTTGCCAAGGCCTTTGCGCCTTATCCTGTTATCGTGCGCACGCTCGACATCGGCGGCGACAAACCGATTTCGGGTATCGAGTTCCCTCAGGAGGAGAACCCGTTCCTCGGCTGGCGCGGCATTCGCATGTGCCTCGATCGGCCGGACATCTTCAAGCCGCAGCTGCGAGCGCTGTTGCGCGCAGCCGTCCATGGCAACGTCAAGGTGATGCTGCCGATGGTCGCCGACGTGTCGGAAGTGCGCGCGACGCGTGCGCTGATCGAAACCTGCAAGGCCGAACTTGCGGCGGAGAAGGTAACCTTCGGCGAATTTCAGCTTGGCGTCATGATCGAGACGCCGGCTGCGGTTCTGATCGCGCCGGCGCTGGCGAAAGAAGTCGCCTTCTTCTCTATCGGCACCAACGACCTGACCCAATACATCATGGCCGCCGATCGACTGAACCCGACGGTCGCCAAGCTCAACGACGTGACCAATGTCGCTGTCATGTCGGCGATCGAGATGACGGCAAGGGCAGGGGTAGCGGCGGGCATCATGGTCGGCATGTGCGGCGAGGCCGCCGGGCGGCCGGACCTGATCCCAGAGTTCCTGCGCATGGGCTTGACCGAGCTCTCGATGAGCCCGGCCTCGATCCAGCGTGCCAAGAAGCGGATAGCCGAGCTCGGCGCCTAGCCGGCTCAGGGCAGATGCGCGAGCAGCACCCGGAAGATGGCGCCAAGCTCGTTGGCCGGGTTGGCACCGTCGAGTGCGCGCAAGATGCGCTCGCGGCGCGCGTCGACCGCCATGCCGGTGGCTTCCAGCAGGTCGGCGTCGCTCATACCCGATGGCGACAACGTCAAGATGGCCGCGGCAAGCACCATGGGCGCAAGCGGCACGAGAGCACGGACCATAGCCTCGTCGCCAGACAGGGGCTGGCAGGCAAGCAGTTCGACAAACGTTGCGGCGGCAACGGCAGCGACAGCTTCAAGCCGGCTCTCCGGGCTCGCCATGTGCATGGCGGTGAGCAAACCGCCATGCTTCTTGCGGACGGCCAGATGCGCCTGGCTGAAACCTGCTTCGTGAAGCGGCAATCCATCGCCGACTGCCTTTCGTGGCATGGCCTTGAAAGCTGCATAAAGGTCGCGGCGGAACAAGCGCTCGCCCTCGACCGTGGCCGAGCGCCCGGTGGCGAAATAGGTGTCGAAGCCATGCAGCCGGGCGCCGTCACCGGTGCGCACCATCGGCAGCAGCGTGCGCGACACCGTCTCGGCGACGGTCAGCGTGTCATCGACAACGCTTGCAGCGCGACCCAGCAGGCGCTCGATTTCACGTGGCGGGGCAAACGGCTCGGCCATTTGTGGCCGGCGCGGTCCGCCGGGATTGTCGTGGCGGCTGGAGCGGACGAGATGGCGCATGTCGCGAAGGCGATCCTTGATGTTGACGACAACATCTTCCGAAAGACTTCTCAGCATCTTGCGCATTCCCTGCTGCCGTGGCGGCTCCGTGACGAAGCCGCAGCCTCGGGGCATTGCAGCACTGTTTTGCGCGGGGTGCAAATCGATCGCGACACCTCGCCGCTTGACCTTGCCGCGGTTCCTTGAAAAGTGATGTGAACTGAAACGGGGGGGGCGGCGTGAGCAAAGGTGTCAAAGGGTCGGGTGGAAAATCGCGTACCGCCGAGACACCTCAGGATGTCGAGGGGTCCCCCACCGACAGCCGGGCTGACCGGCTGCGGGTCCGCGCCGCGTGGATGTACTTCATCGAACAGATGACCCAGAACGACATCGCCGAGGTTCTCGGCGTCGGCCGCGTCACCGTGGTGCGCATGCTGGCCGAGGCGCGCCTGCGCAACGAGATCAAGATCGCCATCGAAGGTGACCTGTCCGACATCGTCCGCCAGGAGCGGGCGCTGGAGCAGAAGTTCGGCGTCCAGCGGGCGATCGTCGCACCGCTCTCCGGGGAGGGCGCTGATCCGATCCCGACGATTGGAGCGGCAACCGGCGCTTATCTATCCGAGGCGATGAAGTCGGGCATGTCCGTCGGCGTCGGCTGGGGCCGCACGCTGACCGGCACCTTGCCCTACATCAGCGGCAAACCACTCAGTGATTTCCGCGTCATCTCGCTGCTCGGCGGCGTCGGCGTCGCGCGCCGTACCAACCCGGCCGAATTCGCCTGGCGCTTCGCCCAGGCCTTCCAGGGCGACGGTTATCTCATTCCGGCGCCTGCCGTCGTCGACAGCATCGAGACCAAGCGTGCGCTGATCGAGCGCTGCGGCCTGTCCGAAGTATTTGCGCTGGCCGATTCGCTTGATGCGGTGCTGGTCAGCGTCGGCGACATCGCTTCGGCCTCGACCTTTTATCGCGGCGGCTTCCTGACCGAGGCCGAGCGCGAAAAGCTGGCTGCCAAGGGCGCGGTAGGCGATCTTCTGTTCCATTTCTTCGACCGCGCCGGCAAGCTTGTCGACCATCCCATCAACCAGCTCGGCATGTCGGTCGATGTCGACCGCATCCTGCGTGCGCCGCTGCGCATCCTGACTTCGGGTGGCTCAGACAAGATCGACGCGCTGCTCGGCGCCATGAAGCTGGTCAAGCCGACGGTGCTGATCACCGATGAACACAGCGCAAGACGGATGATCGAAGCGCCCTGAGCTACAAATGCCTGCCGTGCTTGTCATCCCCCGGTGTGGCCTGCATGATCGCGAATGGCGGCTTGCTCGACGAGCCGCCGGACGAACCGGATAGCTTTGCCACAATTGGAGGTCCCATGCCTGATTTCAACCCGGAGAATGTCCGCTCCCTGGTCAGCAAGGTCATGAGGGCGTCGCCTTCCGACGTCAGGCTTATCGCGCAGCGCCTGCATGACCATGCCGTCGAAGAGCGTATGTCGCCCGAGGCGGCGAGGGCTTTTGTCAAGGAACTCGGCTATGGCAGCCTGGAAGCCTTCTGTGCCGATATCGGCCTTCCCGGCCACATTGCCGAGCGCTGGGGCCGGTTCGGCGTCTCCGGTGAAATGCGCCAGGTCTTCACCTTGCTTGCCGCGCAGCGCCGGAAGATGGCCGAGGCCATCGCCGAATTCGAGGCCATGACCCATGTCGGCATCGAGGATTTTCTGCGCGAAAGAGGGCTGCTCTAAACCGCTGCCCGGAGGTCTCAGGACAGCTAGGTCAGCGCTGCGGCGCTGTCGCTGTCGGTAATCAGCACATTGGCGTTGACGGCTCCAAGGGCGGCGCGAATGGCCGGGATCTTGCGCTTGCCGCCGGCGGCAAGGACCAGGTTCGGCACGGCGCTGACGGCCTCGAGATCGATCGCCATGACCCTGTCATTGACCTCGTGGTCGACCATCCTGCCTTCGGCATCGATGAAGTAGCATAACATATTGGCAACTGCGCCCTTGGCCTTGAGCGGGGCGACGAAGGATTGCGGCACGATGCCGTGGCGGAAGATGGTGGCGTTGGCCGACATCTCTCCGACGGTCAGAAGAGCGACATCGGCCTTTGCCGCGCGTTTGCGCACGTCGAGCAGTTCCGGCTGGGCCCACAACAGGTCTCGCAGCTCGCGGCTGTGGGCGATGACCGGCGCGGTGATCTGGTAGCTGTCGACGCCAAGCGTCTCCGCAACCTTTGCCGCCACCGCCGACGGGTTGACCCATTGTGAGTGCGGCAGGCTGCCGACCAGGGCGACAACGCTTGCGTTCATGAGCTGCCGGCGGTTGAGAAAGCCGATGCTGGAGTGAAGCGTCGCCCCGCCGCCGATCGCCAGCGTCATGCCGTCCTGCATCTGCTGGTCGAGATAAAGCGCCACCGAATGGCCGATCGCCCGTTCCAGATGTTCGTCGGCCGAAGGTGTCGGCACCACGATCGCGGCGTCGAGCCCCCAACGCTTTTCCAACGCCCGCTCGAACTCGACCTGCCTGGCGGTCTGGGCGTTGATCGTCGTTACCACCACGCCGTCGGCGGTGCAGGCGGCGAGGGTGCGCATCACCTTGACCCGGCTGACCTTCAGCTTGTCGGCGATCTGTTCCTGGGTCAGGCCCTCGACATAATAGAGCCATGCCGTCTTCACCGCGAGGTCGGACGAGACCATGGCGGCACCCGGCTCGACCGGCATTTCCTGCTTCGTGCGCATTCCTTGTCCGGTCTCCCCCTCGGCGCCACAACGATTCTGGAGAATGGCTGTTCTGCAGTCTGGCGCAAGGGCCGGATGCCGGTTCCGAAGCCTGTTTTCATGCTCCAAATTTCGCAATGCAGCATGATCATTTGTATTTGACACGCAACAAATGATCATATCATAAATGTGTCAGCGTTCCGTCACCCAAGTGTCAAACGCGCTGTGTAGGGAGGTCGTGGCACGCGGATCTGAAGCCGACTTGCCATGTGTGGACACAACAGGAGGTTTCATGAAAACGACATTCGCCAGGCTGGCCGCAAGCCAGCTCGCCCTGGCCGTGGCGCTCTTCGCCGGCGCTGCCAGCGCTGAAACATTGACCCTTTATACGTCGCAGCCGGAAGCTGATGCGACCAAGACCGTCGAGGCCTTCAAGAAGGTCCATCCTGACGTCGACGTGCAGGTCTACCGTTCGGGCACCAGCGATATCCTCGCCAAGCTCGCCGCCGAGTTTGCCGCAAACAGCCCGCAGCCGGACGTGCTGCTGATCGCCGATGCGGTGTCGATGGAACTGCTGAAGAAGGACTCTCGCCTGATGGCCTATGCCGAGGCCAAGCTCGATGGCTTCGCAGCGGACTCCTATGACGTCGACAAGACTTACTTCGGCTCCAAGCTGATCACGACCGGCATTGCCTACAACACCGCAGCTGCCGAGAAGCCCGAGCATTGGGCCGATCTTGCCAAGCCGGCTTACGCCGACGGCCTCGTTATGCCGAGCCCGCTCTATTCCGGCGCCGCCGCCTACCTGCTCTCCGGCTTTACCGGCAATGCCGACTATGGCTGGGACTATTTCGACAAGCTGAAGGCCAACAACACGATCTCGGTTCGCGGCAACGGTGCCGTGCTGAAGTCCGTGGCCAGCGGCGAGAAGCCCTATGGCATCTTGGTCGACTTCATGGCGATGAATGCCAAGGCCAAGGGCTCGCCGGTCGAGTTCGTTTTCCCGTCCGAGGGCGTACCTGCCGTCACTGAGCCGGTGGCCATTCTTTCGACGGCAAAGAACGTCGCGGGCGCCAAGCAGTTCGTCGACTTCATCCTGTCCGACGATGGCCAGAAGCTGGCACTCGAGCAGGGCTACCTCCCGGCCAAGCCTTCCGTCGGCCGGCCCGCCTGGCTGCCCGAAGGCGTCGAGGTCAAGGTCATGAACTTCGACGTCAAGGCGATCGTCGAGAAGATCGAAGCCGACAAGGCGAAGTTCTCCGGCCTGTTCGGCGGCTGATCGTCCGACCCGGAAGGCCGATCGGCCTTCCGGGTCCTTTCTCCAGATTTGAACTGGCCGATGTGCCAGTATCGCGCGGCATCCTTGTTAGCGACTGCCGCCCTGCTTTCCGGAACCCGAAAATGTCTGTCAGGCTGAAACAAGGTCGCGGCCAGGAATGGGCCATGACGGTGGTGGTTGCCGCACTCATCGTGCTGCTGTCCATCCTGCCGATGCTGCGCCTGATCCAGGAGATCTTTGCTCCCGGCGGGACGCTGTCCACCGCAGCGATCAGCGCCGGACTGACCAATGCGACGACCTGGGTCGCCACCGGCAACACGCTCGTGGTTGGCTTCTTCGGCACAGCTCTCGCCGTGATCCTGGGCACCTCCGTCGCGCTGCTCGTCACCCTCACCGACGTGCGGGGACGCAGCGCCTTCGTGCTCTGCTACGTCATGCCGCTGATGATCGCCCCGCAGGTGACGGCACTCGCCTGGCTGCAATTGTTCGGCCCGGCCAGCCCGCTGCTCAAGATGCTCGGCATCGCGCCCCCGCTCGGCAGCCGCAATCCGCTCTATTCGCCGGAGGGCATTATCCTGCTGCTCGGCGTGCAGTATGGCCCGCTGGTCTTCCTGCTCGTGCGCGCCGGTCTGCGCAAGCTGCCGCGCGAGCTGGTCGAGGCTGCCCGCGCCAGCGGCGCCGGCTGGTTCACAGTGCTGCGCACCATCGTGCTGCCGCTGATGACGCCGTCGGTCGTTGCCGCCGCTGCACTTGCCTTCGTCTCCTGCGTCGGCAATTTCGGCATCCCCGCCTTCCTCGGCATCCCGGCAAACTATCTGGTGCTGCCGACGCTGATCTACCAGCGCCTCGCCGGCGGCGGCCCGGCCGCGCTCGGCGACGCCGCCTTCCTGTCGGTGTTGATCGGTCTCATCGCCATGGCGGGCATCCTCGCCCAGGAAGTGATGAGCCGGCGCCGCGACTACCGCATCAGCTCGACTTCGCTTGCTGCCGAACCCTACGAGCTTGGCAAGTGGCGGGTGCCGGTGCAGGTCGTGATGTGGTGCCTGATCGTGCTGATCCTGGTGCTGCCGCTGTTCGGCCTGCTGCTTTCGTCGCTGGTGCCCGGCTATGGTATCCCGCTCACCGCTGCCACCGCCACGCTCGACAATTATCGCTTCGTGCTGTTCGAATATGGCGCCGCCAGGCGCGCTTTCCTCAACAGCTTCGCACTGTCTCTCTCCGCAGCCGCCTTCGCCGTGCTGGTCGCCATCCCGGTCGCCTATCTCGTTGCCTGGAGCGGCAAGAAGTGGGTCAAGTATCTGAACCTCGCAGTCGAGTTACCCTATGCCCTGCCGGGCGTGGTGCTGGCGATTGCGTCCTTGCTGATGTTCCTCAAGCCGATTCCGTTCACCGGCATCCAGATCTACAACACCGTCTGGATCATCCTTTACGCCTATCTCGCACGCTTCCTGGTCCTGGCGCTCAGGCCGACGATCTCCGGCTACCACCAGATCGACCGTGCGCTCGAGGAGGCGGCGCGGGTCGCAGGTGCCAGCCTGTTCACCCGCATGCGCACCATCATCTTCCCGCTCGTCGCACCGGCGGCCCTTGCCGGCGGTCTGCTCATCTTCATGACCGCACTCAGCGAGCTGACCGTCTCGGCGCTGCTGTGGTCATCAGGTTCCGAGACTATCGGTGTGCTGATGTTCTCTTTCGAGCAAGGCGGCGATTCCAACTACGCGTCGGCGATTTCGGCGATCACGGTGGCGATTACCTTCGTCCTTATGCTGCTGGCAAATCTGCTTGCCGCCCACCTACCCAGCGGAGTGCTCCCATGGCGGGACTGACCATCAACGGCGTTACCAAGACCTTCGGTGATTTCGACGCCGTCAAGGATGTCTCCATCGACGTCAGGGACGGCGAGTTCCTCGCTGTTCTCGGGCCGTCGGGTTGCGGCAAGACCACGCTTCTGCGGCTCGTCGCGGGTTTCGAGAACGTCACATCGGGCGACATCCGCATCGGCCGCGAAATCGTCTCGACCGCGCAAGGCTGTGTTCCGCCGGAAAAGCGGCGGGTCGGCATCGTCTTCCAGAATTACGCTTTGTGGCCGCACATGACTGTTGCCGAAAACATCGGCTATTCGCTGAAGGTCGCCAAGGTCGATGCCGAAACGCGCAAGCGCCGGGTCGAGGATGCCATGGCGCTCGTCGACCTCAAGGGTTTTGGCGACCGCCGCCCCGCCAATCTATCGGGTGGCCAGCGCCAGCGCGTCGCGCTCGCCCGCTGCCTGGTGGCGGCACCGTCGCTGGTGCTGTTCGACGAGCCGCTGGCCAATCTCGACGTCCACCTGCGCGCGGCCATGGAGGACGAGTTCGCCGCCTTCCACAAGCGTACCGGCACGACGATCGTCTACATTACCCACGACCAGGCCGAAGCCATGGCGCTGGCCGACCGCATCGCCGTCATGGACAATGGCCGCCTGGCCCAGCTCGCGGCTCCTCGCGATCTCTATCGTGAGCCGGCCAACGAGATGGTCGCGTCATTCATATCAGAGGGCATCGTTATCCCGACCAAGGTGCTGATTCCGGCCGAAGGCGGCCATGTCAAGGTCGATGTGCTCGGCCAGGAGGTCGTGGTCCGCTGCCGTCCTGACGAGACGCGACGCGCCGAAGCCAAAATTTGCTGCCGGGCGCCTGAAATCTCGGCGGCCGCCCCAGACGAGCCGGGCATCGACGGCACGGTCAGGCGCGCTGTCTACAAGGGCGGCGTGGCACGCATCGAATTCGCCCCCGATGCCGATCCTTCGGTCGTGCTGCACTTCGAACAACCCGATCCCAATCCCTTCGAGGCCGGCGCCAAGGCGCGCGTCCGCATCGCCTCCGGCTGGCTCATCCCGGGCGGTGCCTCGGCATGAGCATGCGCATCGACCTCTGCGGTGGTTTCGGTGAGAAGGGACGCACCAGTGTCGCCGTGACAGGCGGCGACCGACGCATCCTGCTCGACGCCGGCATCAAAGTCGGCGCTTCCGGCGCGGAATACTATCCGGTGCTTCCTGGTGATGTCGGCGACATTGATGCAGTGCTGATTTCCCACGCCCACGAGGACCATGTCGGGGCGCTGAGCTGGTTGCTGGCGCAAGGCTATCGTGGCCGTATCTTGATGACGGCCGAGACGCGGGAGGAAGCTTCCGCAACGCTCGATGCCTATGCCGAGCCGGATGATTTCAAGCGCTTTCCGCTTCCCGAGGAACGGATAGAACTTTTTGAGCCCGGCGACAGCCTGATCATCGGCGGGCTGACGATAGCGACGGGCCGCTCCGGCCATGTCGTCGGCGGTGTCTGGTTCGCCGTCGATGACGGCAGCCGCAAGGTCGTCTATTCCGCCGACGTCGTGCCTGACAGCAGCGTGTTCGTCATGGATTCGATGCCGCGTTGCGACCTTCTTGTGTTCGATGCGTCCTATGGCGCCGATCCGGTAAGCGGTACGGCACGTGCGCAAGCCATCGCCGAATGGGTCGCGGCCCGGTCCGGCGGCTGCCTGCTGCCGACGCCGCTTTCCGGCCGCTCGCTGGAGCTGATGGCCATTCTCGATGGCCCCTTTGCCATCCATGCCAGCATGCGGGCATCGCTCGCCGTCCAGATCGAGGCGAGGACGGCTCTTCATCCGACGATGGTCCCCCAGTTACGGCAGCGTCTGGCCAAAGCCATTGACTGGCATGACTGCGATGCCTTGCCGGCCTGCCCGTTGCTCGCCGACGACGGCATGGGCAAGGCCGGGCCGTCGGCGATGCTTCTGCCGCTGGCGGACGCTGCCGGCTATCCCATCCTGCTCTCTGGCCACCTGCCGGCCGGTTCGCCGGGCGAGGTGCTGCATGCTGCGGGTCGCGCCAACTGGATACGCATGCCGACGCACCCGACATTGTCGGGAAGCCTGGCCATCTGGGAAGGCGCTGGACGCCCGACAGCTTTCGGCCATTCTTGCCTGCCGGGCATGCTCGCCGAGCTTGCGCCCCACATGCCGTCGCTGCGCACAGGCCTGCGCACCGGCGACAGCTACACTCTCGCTGCCTGAGGTCCGCCATGAGAATCCTGATCTGCAACGACGACGGCATCGCTTCGCCGGGCCTTGCCCACCTGGCGGCAGCTGCAGAGACCATCAGCGACGATGTCTGGGTCGTGGCGCCTGAACGCAAACACACCGCCGCGGGGGCCTCGCTGACCATGGCCGAGCCGCTCACCATGCGTCGTACCGCCGAGCGCTGGTACACGTGCTCGGGTCGCCCGGCAGACTGCGTCGTGACCGCCATGACCTGGCTGCTTGCCGGCGACGGCAGGCCCGACCTCGTGCTCGGCGGCATCAATGACGGCCGCAACGTCGCCGAGGATCTCGCCTACTCCGGTACGCTTGGCATTGCCCGCGAGGCGAGCTTCTGGGGCGTGCCGGCGATCGGCTTCTCGCAGGTCAAGTCGCCGGAAATCCGTGCCGGCGACGATGCCTGGCTCGGTGGCCTGATTGCCGATCTCTGGCGCAGGCGGGCTGATTGGGTGCTGGAGGGCCATTGGCTCAGCATCAACCTGCCGTCGTCGCTGCCGGCCGATATCCGCCAGCCAAGCATCGGTCGCGACAAGATCGCCCGCCGCTCCGAGGTCGTCGAACAGGATGGCGACCGCACCGTGCTCGTGGTGCCCCGCGGCCGTGAAAAAACAACAGTCGAGGGTGATGAGAACAGCACCATCGACGCCGGCTACATCACCATCAACCGCATCAACTGGTTTGGCGAGACGCGCCTTGCCGAGGGTTTTCTGAGGGCGCAATAGGTCGACATCGAGGCGAGTGTGGTTCGAACCGAGGTCACAGTCTCCGTCGCGCCAACAGCAGAAACAGCGCCAACGCACCGCTCATCAGGCCCAGTGCCAATGGCAGGCCCTGATGTCCGATCAGTTGCATGCTGAGGCCGGTCGCGGGCGAGCCCGCGATGCCGCCAACGCCCCAGGCCAGTGCGAAGCCTGCATTGCCGGCGATCAGGGCCTGGCCGGCGAAGCGTTCGCCGAGCTGGATCAGCGCCATGGTGTAGATCCCGAACGATGCGCCGCCCCATAGAAACAGCATCGGCCAGGTCAGCCACGCGTCGAAGACCAGCGGCAAAAGCAGGCAGCCGGCCAGGGACCCCAGCGCACAGAGCAGCATGGTCCGCGCCGCGCCAAACTGCTCGGCCAGCCGTCCGAGCAATATCTGCAGCAGGGCGTTTCCTGCGATGAAGCAGGTGATCAGCGAAGCGATCCTGCCCTCGGCGCTGCCAAGTGCTGCGCCATAAACCGCAAACAGGGAGATCAATGTCTGCTCGAAGGCTGCGGCGGCGAAAACCGCAAACAACAACAGCGGCGCAAGCGCGACGAAGCCGCCGATCGAAGCTGCGTCTCCGTTATGCGCCATCTTTGGCATGCGTTGTATGACAAAAAGCACGATTGTGCCGCAGACAAGGAATGCCACGATGCCGACTATGAATGGCGGCCAGCCATCGGTGCCGACGAAGCCCAGGGATAGCGGGCCGATGGCGAAGCCGCCTGAGACGATCGACGAGTAGAGGCCCATGATGCGCCCACGGCGCGATGCCGGCGTGATCGCCAGCAGCCAGGTTTCGCTGATCACGTAAAGCGGATTGGCGAAGAAGCCGAGCAGGAAGCGCAGCGGCATCCAGGCCCAGACGTCCTGCATCAAGGCGATCGCCATCAGCGTCGTTGCCGCCAGCATCGAGCACAGGATCGCAAGCCGTCCCGCGCCGATACGCTGCGTCAGCGCGGGTATGACCGGCGAAGAGACGATGAAGCCCAGCGGCGTCATCGCCGCCGACAGGCCGATCAGGCTCGGCTCTGTTCCTTGGCGTTCGAGGATGAAACTGAGCAGTGGATAGGTCAGCCCCTGTGCCACCGCAAACACCGTGACGGTGGCGATGACACCGGCCATCGCTTCCCATGGGACCTCTCGCCCCGATGTCGCGCTATCGGTCGTCATGCAGGCCTCGAAACAGGGCAAGGCACTCTCGGCTCGTCTGCAGGCGTGCGGGGTATTGGCGGTCAGGTGTCATCGGTCTTCTTCACGCCTGCCAGAAGTGCTTGGCGATCTCAGCCTCGACCTGTGGTGCCGTCAGGCCGATATCGTCGATCAAGTGGGAATCGGATTTCAATTTCTGCTCGAGTTCCCAGCGGAAGCGTATCCGCCAGCGCCAGTTGGCTATGGTGCCTGGCAGGGCCGCCCATCTCTCCCGAGGGGAGGCAGATGTGTCCATGCAAATATCGTTCATGCCACCCTCCGTCTGGTGCTGGAGCTTCGACCCGGATGAGGATGATTTCTGCAGAAGACGAACGGCGTCGTCCTTAAGTCCCGCCAAATAGTTCCAAAAACTTCCAAACCGGCTATAGATGCGCTGCATGAAGGGAGTGCGTTTCGCCTTTGGTCCGTTCTTGCTTGATCCGGATGCCGGAACGCTGCTCCGGAACGACGATCCCGTAGCCGTCAGCCATCGCGGGATGAAGCTGCTTGCGGCGCTGGTCGGGCGGTCGCGCGCCATCCTCGGCAAGGCCGAGTTGATGGATGCGGCCTGGCCCGGTACCACGGTCGAGGAGGGCAATCTCACCGTCCAGATCGCGCAGCTCAGGAAAATGCTCGGTCCTAAGGCCGACGGCGGCGAATGGATCTCCACGGTCCCGCGCGTCGGCTACCGCTTCCTGGGCAGGGTCGAGCAGCTTGGCGAAGCCCGGCGAAAACCCTTGCCGCTGCCCGACAGGCCGTCGATTGCCGTGTTGCCTTTCGTCAATGTCGGCGACGGTTCAGAGCAGGGGGCTTTCGCGGACGGCCTGACCGAAGACCTGATCACTGACCTGTCCAGGGTTCCAGGCCTGTTCGTCATCGCGCGCAACTCGTCCTTTGCCTACAAGGGGAGGGCGATGGATGTGCGCACGATCGCAAGCGAGCTGGGTGTGCGCTACCTGCTCGAGGGCAGTGCCCGGCGCGCTGCCGGGCGGGTGCGCATCAACGTCCAACTGGTCGATGCGGTGAGCGGCGATCATCTCTGGGCGGAGCGCTTCGACCGCAGCCTGGAAGATATCTTTGCCGTGCAGGACGAGGTCACGGGCAAGATCGTCGAGGCGTTGCTTGGCCGGTTGCGCACCCCGCCACCGCGCGTCCGGCCCAAAAACCTCGAGGCCTATGATCTGTGCGTCCGGGCACGCAAGCTGATGGACGATTCACCGCAAGCGGCGCGTGAAGCGCATCTGATGTTGTCGCGCGCGATCTCGCTCGATCCCGGTTACGCCGAGGCCCATCGCTGGCTCGCCATGAACCATTGGATGGGATGGGTGCACAGCGGCGGACCGGCGGAAGCCGCCCGCAAGATCGCGCTTAACCTTGCGCGCAAGGCTGTGGCGCTCGATCCCGGCGACGCCGGCTGCTGCTGGGTGCTGGCATATCTGCTGGCCTACGACAAAAGCTTCGCCGAGGCCGATGCGGAGTTCGCCAGGGCGATCGAGCTCGACCCGAACGAAGCCGACACCTGGGCTGCACTCTCCGACATCGCGATCCTTGCAGGACGGATCGAAGATGGCCTCGCTCACATCCGTAAGGCGTTCCGGCTCAACCCATTTCCGGCAAGCTGGTACTATCTGGTGCTTGGCCAGGCGCAGTATGCGGCCCGGGACTACGAGGCTGCCGCCGAGACGCTGCTGAAGGACGAGACCTATCGCACGAGCTCGCGCCGTTTCCTGGCGGCAAGCTTGGCCCAACTGGGCAGGCTCGACGAGGCACGTGCGGAAGCCGAACTGTTTCTTGTCGGCAACCCCGACTACACCACCCGCCACTGGGCCGCGACTGAGCCGTTCCGCGACGCCGCCACGCTTGCGCATTTCGTCGACGGTTTCTGCAAGGCGGGGCTTCCCGAGTGAGGCGCAAGTAGTTACCTGTCGCAATGTCGTCTGGCAAGTTCCATAAGATAGATTACGCGGCAATTGCTGTTGCCAGGGTGGGTTCTACCTTGAAGTGCGACTTTGCAGCGATACCAATGGGTTATCGCACGCAAGGAACCGCAGATGAAACGCACCTACTCGCAGATTGATCTCGATGAGCGGCGCAAGATCGCCCGCTGGCGTCAAGCCGGGGTCAGTGTCGATGTGATCGCCGAGAAACTCGGCCGACATCGTTCGACGATTTTCCGTGAGCTGCGCAGGAATGTCTTCGAGGACGCGGAGATGCCGGATCTGACCGGCTACTTCTGTGTCGCTGCCGACAGCAAGGCCAAGGAGCGCCGTAGCCGATATCGCAAGCTGGTGCGTTTCCCGCGCCTGCGATCGGCGATCATCGAGCGGATCAAGCATGGCTGGTCGCCAGAGCAGATCGCCGGCCGGCTGCACCTCGAGAGAAGCCCGACGCGGGTCTGCCACGAGACGATCTACCGCTTTGCCTATTCGAGCGACGGCCAGGAGATGAAGCTTTGGCATTATCTGCCCGAGCGTCGGGCGCGGCGCCGGCCACGCCATGTGCGGCGACGTCACGGCCGAAGATTCAGCCCAGAACTCAGCATTCTGCACCGCCCGGACATCGTCCGGGAGCGCAAGCAGCTTGGCCACTGGGAGTGCGACCTGCTGCAGTTCCGCAAGAAGTTCGGCAAGGCCAACATCACATCATTGGTTGAACGGGTCAGCCGATTTACGGTGTTCCTGCGCAACAACGACCGGCAGTCGAAGCCAATCATGGACGGGCTGATCGATACGTTGAGCGCCCTTCCCCATGGCGCGCGGCGTTCGATCACCTTTGATCGCGGCACCGAATTCACCGACTGGCCGTATCTCCAGGCCGGGCTCGGCGTGCAAACCTGGTTCTGCGACCCACAGTCACCGTGGCAGAAAGGGTCGGTCGAAAACACCAATCGCAGGGCCCGAAAATGGCTGCCGCGAGATCTCGATCCACTGTCGGTCAACGACAGCGACCTGAAGGGCATCTGCCACCAACTCAACACGACGCCGCGCAAATGCCTCGGCTTCAAGACGCCCGCTGAAGTGTTCCGGCAAAAGATGATGACGGCGCCGAGAACGTCAGGCTAACCTGAGCCGCTGCGAAGTCGCGCTTCGACGAGAACTCACACAGGGTGGTGGCCGCTGACGGACATTCGGCCACGCCGCCTGCCATTGCGAGGCGTCCGGCGCGTGTCTAGGGCAGCCTGGTGAGCACCACGTCACGACCGCGATCGCTGTTGAGCACGATCGCGTCGCTCCTGATGCGAACACTGTAGAGCCACGGCAGCACCCAGGGCGCGATACGCCATTGGTCGTGGATGTCGGTTTCGCTCGGGCGAGCGAGATACATGTCCGCATCGCATGCATCGAGCGAAAGCCGTGCCGTGCCAAAAGGCGATGTCACACGCATGCTCCAGCGGCCGTCAACATTGTCGATGCTTGCGGTCAAACCGCTTTCTGTGCTGCTGTACGTGCCAGACGGGTCGCTCCCGATTTGCCTTGGTGCTTCCACCCGTCGATAGCACCTTGAACGGCCGAACGTTTCGGTTCGTATGGATCCGTCCGCTTCCAACCAAAAGACAAATGCCGGCAGCGAACCACGGGCATGGAATCGGCCCACTTCCGGTTCCTCCAGTGCCGAGACGCCCATGCTGCCGACGATCGCCGGCAGTCCGCCCGACTCCTCGAGACCAAAGACGCGGCCGCCATCGTCGGATCGCCAGAACCCGTAACGGGTCTCGAGGGATGCAATGCCTTCCGGCGAGAGCAGGCCGCCAGGGCTGCGGCCAAGCACGATGTCGAGCATGTCGCGCGCGAGCCCAAACGATGAAAAATCATCGTGATTGGACAAGACGATGATGGAGATGTCCTCCGAGGTGTTGCGGAACGATTCCGAACGCGAGCCGGCGATCCAGCCGCCATGGCCGACGAGCGGAGCGCCCTTGTGGCATGTGTTGACGAGGCCTAGTCCATAGGGCGACGCGACGCCGTTGATCGTTACATAGGGCTTTCCCATGCGCTCGATCATCTCGGCTGTGCCGACCTTTGGCTCGCGCAGGTTTTGCTGCCAGATGATCATGTCCGCCAGGGTCGACACCAGGCCGCCTTCCCCGCCGATTGCAATGCCCCATGCGGATTTGAGCCACTGGCCCTGTGGGCCTCGCCGGTGATGATCCGCCAGACGGGGACGGATTTCGTCATCTCTCACCATCAGTTGCGTATCAGTCATCCCGAGGGGACCGGTGATGTAGTGCTCAAGTGCTTCGTTGAAACTCTTGCCCGTTACCTTCTCGATCAGTTCGGACAGCAGGAGAAAGTTCGAATTGCTGTAGAGGAGGTCCATCTCGGGTTCAAAATTGAGCCCCAGTTGCCATGCGACGATCGCCTTCGCCGCCGACCTGGAGGACGGCGCGGTGATTGGAATACCAGCCATGATCATCGAATCCAGGATGTCGCGAATGCCGCTGGTGTTCGATGCCAGATGGCCAAGCGTCACCCGGCTGCCCCAATCGGGCAGCCATGGAAAGTGATCTCGTATGTCGTCTTCGAGCGAAAGCTTGCCCTCACTCTCCAGCATGAGGATCATCAGCACGGTGAACTGCTTGCTTTGGGACGCTATTCGCACAACCGAGCGGTCCGTCAGCGGCAGTCGATGGGCCAGGCTGGCAAGCCCCCTCGCCCGTTGATAGACAGGGCGGCCCTTGTGCAGAACAGCTACGGCGACGCCGGGGCCGTCGGGCGATGCTGCCTCGGAGATACATGCATCAAGCAATGCGACTTCGGTTGATCCGAGCGATCCCGAACGCTGAGAAACAGACATTTGATGTTCCGCTAATATTCCGCGACAAGAAGCCTGTCCCCGTGAGGAACGGGGACAGGCGGTCCCTTACTTCTCCAGCGACACGTTCCAGAACGAGGCCCAAGGAGACGGCCAGAAACCCTTCAATCCGGGCGCCTTGGCCGAAAGTGCGCTAAAATTTCCAACCTTGATTATTGGTGCTTGCTCCATGATCAGCGACTGCACGGTGCCAAAAGCAGCAACGCGCTTCGCCGGATCGGCGGTGCCTGTCAGCGCCGTCATCGCATCCGCAATTTCTGGCGTGCTCCACCAGCCGACCGCCGTTGGAGAAAAGATATTGATCAGCGCCGGCTCAGCCAAGAACGGGCTGTGCGTGATGAAGATGTCCCACAATTCAGGATTCAGGATGCGCTGGGTCAGTGTCGCCCAATCGACGACCTCCATTTTCACGTCGAAACCAGCGAGCTTCAGGTATTCTGCAGCGACCAGCGCCATCTTGTAATGAAACTCGTACTGGCGGCTGGTCAGAATCCGCAGCGGCGTCGGCGTCGTCAGCCCGGCGTCGGTGAGCAGCTTCTTTGCTGCATCGGCATCGCCGACATCATAGTTGCCCTCAACACCGACGTTGCTATGCCATTGGTATCCCTCCGGATACATTGCGCCCTCGACAGCAAAGAATTTCGGGTCGCCAAAGGCGGCAGCGAGCATATCGCTTTCGCTGAGGGCCGCCTGCACGGCCTTTCTCACCTTTACGTCAGCAAGAACGCCTTGCTTGGCATTCATGCGCATCATCAGCCAACCGGAGTTCTGCAACAGAACCGCCTCTGACTTGCTGTCGGCGAGCCGGCCCATTTGTTCGACGGGCAGCGAGTCCGTATATGCAAATTGCCCCGCAATGGCCCCTTCGAGACGGGTGGAGGCGTCCGGTGCCGGAACGAACCTGATCTCGTCGAGATAAGCGATCCTCGCACCAGCATAACCGGAGCCTTCCTCGGCGCGCGGCTTGTATTTGTCAAAGCGCGTCAGCTGGATGTATTGATCCGGCTTGCGCTCCTTGAGCTGATAGGGGCCGGTGCCGATGACCTCGACCATCGGGTCTGTCTGCTTTTCGCTGGGCAGCATGATCGCGGCGGAATTGTTGAATGCAAGCAGAGCCGGCAGTGCTGAATAGGGCTTGGTCAGGGTGATACGAATTGTCGACTGATCGACAGCCTCGATCTGCTTGACGGTCGGAGCGATCTGCTTACCCCGGCCTGCGAGCTTCATCCAGCGGTCCAGGGAAGCGACGACGTCTGCGGCGTCGAACTGGGTGTCGTCGTGGAAGACGACGCCCTGGCGCAGCTTGATGGTGTACACGGTCCCATCGTCGCTCACCTCGGGCAAGCTCTCCGCCAGCAGCGGCGCGACATTCCAGTTCTTGTCGAAGGTAAAGAGCGTCTCGAAGATGTGCTGGCTGATCATGCCGACGAGATCTGTCGACGTAACCATCGCGTCGAGCGTTGGTGGCTCTCCAACCGTCGCGACATTGATGATGCCACCTTTGGTTGGCTCCGCATAAGCCGCAGATGCAGTTGAAAGCGCGGCCAACGCAGAAACAACAGCCAGTCTCATCGTCATAATGCCAGTCCTCCCAGACTTCCAATGTAATGGAATATATTCCATATTTTAGAGGCTAGGCTTTTGTCGGTTGTTGTCAAACCATTTCTGCCGATCCAGTGGCATTGATGCTTGGGCCAATGCACGTCGATCCCTCTTCGCCAAGCTGCTTCGGGGCGCGGAGGTTCGCCCGGTTAAGACCGGCCCTGATGGCATAGAACAGCGTGCCCACGCCTACACTGCCGTGAAGCTTGGCGTTGCGCTTCGGTTGTGGAGCGGCGCCGCGTCCGCAGTCCCTGATCCGGTGGAGCTGATGCCTGGACCGCGGCTGATCTCGATATCGCCAGGCGACATGGCCTGCGTCTGGTCTTGCTGCCATGACCGAGCTCGCCGAGATATATTGTATATATATACTTAAATTTATGTGCATCGTAAAAGCAACTTCATGAATAGAGGATAGTTTGATAATTGATCACCTCCGTAGGTCGCATGGGGGTGCGGTGTGGTCGTGTCAAGTATCTTTCCCGAGATGCAACAGATCGGTACGAATGGCTCAAAAGTACAGACTCTCAATTATTCAGTCTCAGGTGATACGGACTCTGATAGCTTTAAATCTTGGCAACAGCTTCTGGCGTCGCTGTTCAGGGTGACGCGGCCGTTTCATCGGCGAGAGCATGGTTTTTTCGCCTCGCTGACCGTTTACCACCTAGGATTGGCGCTGGTTCTGCACGGAAAGAGCGATGCCGTGCGCTACTCGCGATCCGATGCCTGGACCCTGCGCGATGACTTGGATCATCTTTTCATCCATGTCTGCAGCCAGGGCGGCGGCCATCTCAGGCGCGCCGGCGAGAACAGGCGACTGAACCATCTCGATGTCGGGATCGTCGACCTGGCAAGCCCGCTCGATTTCGTCGCCTATGCCAGCGAAAGCGTAAGCCTTGTGTTGCCGCGATCGCTCCTGTCGCCGACCACCGGCGAACTGGACAGACAGCATGGCCGCATTCTGTTGCGGGACACCCCGGTTGGCGGTCTGCTTGGGCAGCACATCATGACCTTGTGCCAGACGGCGCCACGGCTATGGCTCCACGAGGCGGTGGCGCTCGCTCGGGTGACGGCGAACCTGGCCGACACATGCCTGGGCATCGGCGCCGTCTCGTATCCGGCGCCCACGACGACGTCTCACGGCGGTCTCATGCGGTCCATCCGAGGTTACATCGAAGCGCGGTTGCATCGGCCGGAACTGGCGCCCGAAGAAGTGGCCTCAGCGTTCCTCATTTCGCGCAGCCAACTCTATCGGTTGTTCGAGACATCTGGCGGCGTCAGGCACTACATCAGCCGCCGCCGCCTTCGCCGCGCGCTGCTCGACATCTGCAGCCCGGCCCTTCGCCATAGGCGTATCGGCGACATCGCCTACGATCTCGGCTTCAGGAATGAGGCTCATTTCAGCCGGATCTTCCACGACGCCTTCGGCAGTTCGCCCCGTGCTGCACGCGCTGCCAGCAAGCGCGGCGATGCTGAATGGCTCGCGGTCGCCTCTCCCGCACCGGGCGGTAATCAGCTGGAGCATTGGCTCAAAGAGTTGATGGCTGGGTGACCTACCCACAGGCGCCTCGCGGTGGAGAGCCAGCAGAGCTTGCTGGGACAGACAGACATGTTTTTGGGACGCCAGCCGGAGGACGGGTCTCCGAAATTGCGACAGATTATATTTAGCGGCGTGGCGGAAGGTTACTTAAAATACTACGAAATATTCTTGGAGTTCCAAGAGTTTCGTGGGAGCGCGCTTCGCGGCGATTTCTGTTGTGTCTGATTTTTGTCAACCATAGTTCCAGGAGGCCAAAATGGCGAAGCTACACATCTACAAGAAGGTCGGGAATACATGGACGAAGATCGCCAATGGTGACGGCACCGTCAGCACCGACGAGCCGTTCACGGTTACCTTGTCGTCAGGGTCCGTCACCAGCGGAAACACCTACGACATCAGGCAAGGCCAGTCGGTGACCGGCGACCTGTGCAATTGCACTGCGGTCAACGGCAAGAACGCGACCTTCAGCGCGGCGGCGGCCGACGAGGTGGAGACCTACGAACGGGATGTCGCACGGCAGAGCCTGGCGAGCTTCTACGCGGCCCTGGACGCGGTGTCCAAGGCAGTGACAATCCTTGTCGATCTCGATGACCTGGCCACGCTCAAGACCAACAACTACGCCATGTGCTTTGCCAAGAAGGTCGCCTCCGGCAGCGACGGCGGCAGCTACAACGTCGTCTGGCAGTCGCTGACCAAATATGTCTACAGCACTGCCTTCTCGTGGACGCCTCAATTCTCGCTGTTCGGCACCAATGTCTTCGCCGACACGGTGACGGTCACGGCGACAACCAACCAGCGGGCGCTCGGCCTCGGCCAGCAATGCCTGCTCGACACGAACGGTATCCTGCAGCCGCCGGCGACCGGCGGTCCAGTCACCGGTGTCTCTATGCAGAACCAGTTCGGCCTGATCCACCCGGCGCTGAGCCAGATCTCGACGCTGAACGGCGTCCAGCAGACGACGCCGCTCTACGTGGCGCCCAGCGGCATGGTTCAGGGCTCGGTGACGCTGACCCCGATCGACACCGTGATGGTGTGGTTCCAGCAGGACATCGCCACCTCGACGATGTTCAGTTCGGCTCGCTCCATGTCCACCGAGATCGACCTCACCTCGACCAACACCGCCACCCGCCTCTACAAGGGCGGCCAGTGGTCGACCCCATCCTGACCTGCAAAGACTCCCGGGCGGCGCTCGTCGCCCGGGAGGTCTTTCGCGGCAATGCAATACCCCCTCCCCATCGTTCGGCGCTCGTCGCACCTGTCATGAAACCATCATGCTGTTGTCATCGCGCTGAAATCTCATTGCCCCAAACGAGGACCGCAATTCCGTTCAGGCAAAGAGGTTTCCCATGTCACGCAAGCTCCTGCTTTTGACGTCCGCGCTGGCGGCGTCCGCAGCCATCCCCGCTTATGCCGACCAGGCGTTCAACCGGATCGCCACCTTCCCGGTCGCAACCAATCTGCCGGCTGGCGTCGACGCCGCGACCCTGACCTCGTCGGAGATCATCGCCGCGACCGAAGACGGCATGACGCTGGTCTATTCCGACAGCCCGCTCGGCGCGGTCGGCTTCATCGACATCACCGACGCCAAGGCGCCGAAGGCTGCCGGTATCGTCAAGATCGAAGGCGAGCCGACTTCCGTCACGGTCCTGGGCGGCAAGGTCTTCGCCGGCGTCAACACATCGAAGACCAAGCAGGAGCCTTCGGGCAACCTGACCGTTATCGACCTCGCCTCCAAGGCAATCGACGCCTCCTGCGATCTTGGCGGCCAGCCGGACTCGGTGGCGCTGAGCAAGGATGGCAAGTTCCTCGCCATTGCGATCGAAAACGAGCGCGACGAAGAGCTGAACGAAGGTGCGCTGCCGCAGCTGCCGGCCGGCAATCTGAAGATCGTCTCGTTGAAGGACGGTACCGCCGCCTGTGCGTCGATCAGGACGGTCGACCTGACCGGTATCGCAGCGGTTGCGCCGGAAGATCCGGAGCCGGAATTCGTCGCCTTCAACGAAGCTGGAGAGATCGCCGTCACGCTGCAGGAAAACAACCACATCGCCATCGTGGATGCAGCCTCGGGCAAGGTCGTCTCGCATTTTTCGGCAGGCGAAGTGACGTTCGAAAACGTCGATACCAAGAAGGATGGGGCGCTCAGCTTCACCGGCAAGGTCGAGAACGCTGTGCGCGAACCCGATGCGGTGAAGTGGCTCGACAATGATCGTCTCGTCGTTGCCAATGAAGGCGACTACAAGGGCGGTGCGCGCGGCTTCACCATCTTCTCCAAGTCAGGCGAAGTGCTCTACGAGTCCGGTCCATCCTTCGAATACCAGGCAGCTGCTGCCGGCCACTATCCCGACGGCCGCAACAAGAAGGGTATCGAGCCGGAAGGCCTGGAGTTCGCTCAGTTCGGCGGTGAGAAGTACATCTTCGTTGCCGCCGAGCGGGCGTCGCTGGTCGGCGTCTACAAGGACACCGGCGAGACGCCGGAATTCGTCCAACTCCTGCCCTCGGGTGTCGGCCCCGAGGGCCTCGTCGCCATCCCGCAGCGCAACCTGCTGGTCACCGCCAACGAGACTGATCTCGTCGAGGACGGCCTCGTCCGTTCGCATGTCATGGTTTATGAGCTCGGCGAAGGCGCCGCCAATTATCCGCAAATCGTGGCCGCTCTCAAGGAGGACGGCACCCCGCTCGGCTGGGGCGCTCTCTCCGGCCTCGCCGCCGATCCAAAGGAAGCCGGCAAGCTCTATGCGGTGTCGGATTCGGTCTACCGCTCGGCGCCGGCGATCTTCACAGTCGACACGACCAAGACCCCTGCCCTGATCACCGCAACGACCGTCGTCACGCGTGACGGCAAGCCGGCGCAGAAGCTTGATCTCGAAGGCCTGGCACCGGATGGCAAGGGCGGCTTCTGGCTCGCTTCCGAAGGCCGTACCGACAAGCTGACCCCGCACGCCATCTTCAACGTCAACGCCAAGGGTGAGATCAAGGAAGAGATAGCGTTCCCGGCCGAGCTGCTGGCGCACGAGACCCGCTTCGGCCTCGAAGGCATCACCACGCTTGGCGAAGGCGACGACCTGACCCTGGTCATGGCGATCCAGCGCGAATGGGCAGACGACCCCAAGGGCCAGGTCAAGCTCCTGGCCTACAAGCCCAAGGACAAGGAATGGTCGGCGGTCCGCTATCCCCTCGACAAGACCGAGAAGGGCTGGGTCGGCCTGTCGGAAATCACCGCCCATGACGGCAAGCTGTTCATCGTCGAACGCGACAATCTGATCGGCCAGGAAGCTGTCAACAAGCGTCTCTATTCGGTCGCGCTCGATGGCTTCAAGCCGGCCAAGCTCGGCGGTGAGCTGCCGGTGGTGGCGAAGACGCTGGTGCGCGACCTGGTGCCGGATCTCAAGGCCGCGACCAACGGCTACGTCGTCGACAAGGTCGAAGGTTTTGCCATCGATACGTCGGGTGAGGCCTTTGTCGTCACCGACAATGACGGCGTCGACGACTCTTCGGGCGAAACCCTGTTCATTCGTCTGGGCAATATTGCAGCGGTCAACTGATCGGATGACGTCAGTCGAAACGAAAAAGCCGCGGCATCGATGCCGCGGCTTTTTCTGCTGTCCGGCGTTGCGGAGGCTGGATGGTGTTCGTTCAATCGATCTGCAGGACCAGCGCCGGATGCAGCTTCTTCAGGTTCGGCAGCGACTTCGACTGCCATGGGATCTCGGAGCTGCCGCGCACGACGAGTTGCACATCTGGGTGTTTGCGCACCTCGATGGTGAACTTGGCCAAAAGGTTGATGCCGGATGAGTTGAGAAACTCGAGGTCGGTCAAGTTGAGTGTCATCGTCTCAGGCTTTTCAGCCAGAATGGCGGTCATGACAGCCAGCACCGGCGCATAGGCTTCGGAGCCGGCAAGCCGCATGGAGCCGTCGAAATAGACATCGCTGTTTTCGGTCCAGACGCGATAGTCATCGGTTCTTACTTCCATGTGCGCCTTCATTCTTTCCTAGTGAGCCTGCGAGATCGGGATCGTGGCATAGGTCTCGACGTGCACTCGGTTGCTGGACTCAACCGGGCTGAAAATCCATGCCAGTCGGGCGCCATAGTCGCTCATCAGCGTCAGCAATCCAAGCCCCGAGCCGGTAGCATCGGGATCAGCTGCATTCGCCTCGATCTGCTGGATCAAAAGGTCTCCCGGATCTCCTATGGTAATCTGGGAGAGAAGCTTCTGAAACGTTATCGCGGTCTTGTCTGCCACGACGTTGGAAACCTTCACCTTGAAATTGTTTGAGTCCATCGATGCTTCGACGATGATCTCGCCCGGCTCGCGAAACTTCACGGCATTCTCGATCAGCTCGTTGACCAGATATCCGATGCTGTGGCGCACTTCCTTGTAGTCGTTTCGCGACGCGTGGAAGGGCAGCGCGAAAAGATCAGCGATGAAGTCCGAAGTCGTTGCGCAGTGGTGCCATTTCAGGTCCAGCGGCCCGTCAAACAACCTGACGCGGCTGATGTTGTCCCGCATGCCCATCGCAATGTCGGCCGGTCCATACATAGTTGTCATGTGCTCACCTGTGCCTCATGACGACGAGTGTAATGTCGTCGTGTATCTTCCGTGTGCCGATATACGCCATCAGGTCGTCGACAATTCCGCTCTTGATCTCTTCCGCGCTGCTACCGTAGCGTGATCGTGCACTTTCGCTGAGCCGGTCGAGGCCGAACAGTTTGCCGCCCGTTCCTTCAGCCTCGGTCACGCCGTCGGTGTGAAGAATGATGACGTCGCCGCTGCTGAACGGGATGTTGCGAGTGGCGACAAACGGCGAGATGTCCCGTTCGAGGCCAACCGGCAAGCCCAGGTCGAGCGTGTCGATCCGTTCGACCTTGCCGCCGTCGCGGACGACAAGCACCTCTTCATGCTGACCCGACAGAACCAGGCGCTCGTCTTCATAGTCGAGGAAGGCCAGTGACAGGTGCTTGTCGGAGTTGGTGCGCTCCAGGTTCTTGAAGATGGCGCGGTTCAAGCGGTCGAGGAACTGGCGAGGATTGTCCTCGCCGGTCTCCTGCAGCGCGCGTGCCACCGACTGCACCATCAGCATCAGCACGCCACTCTCGAGGCCGTGTCCAGTGACGTCGCCAATGCCGATCTTCAGGCGGTGCCCATCCTGTAGGACGTCGTAATAGTCGCCGCCGACCTCGTCTGCCGGCCGCATATAGGCCGCGATCTCGATGCCCGGGATCAGCGCCAGTTCGCGTGGCTTGGGCAGCACCATCATCTGGATCTGGCGCGCGACGTCGAGTTCGGCGCCGAGCCGCACATTTTCGCTGCGCAGCTTTTCGTTGAGCGTCGAGATTTCGACATTGGCGTCTTCGAGATCCCTGGTGCGCGCGTCAACCAGCTGCTCGAGGTTCTCTGTGTGGAAGCTGATCTGCTCGGCCATGCGGTTGAAGGCCACACCGACCTCGCCCACCTCATCCTTCGACGGGATGTTGACGCGGACGGAATAATCCTTTGCCTGCAGCCTCCTGGCGCCAGCTGCAAGCGCGCTGAGGCCTGCCGTGATGCGCTTGGACAAGCCAAACACTGCGGCAAACACGATCATCAGTGAAACGATGATGGCCAGGAGCTGATAAAGCAGAATCCGGTTGGTCGCCTTCGAAATGCTGTCCTGCGCTGCAAACAGCGCAGCATAGATCTCGCGCTCGGGCACGACGATGCCGACCGACATCGCCTGTTTTTCGATAGGCCCGGTGGTCCATAGGTTTGTCGGCTTCAGCCCCTTCAGGACAACGATGTAAGGGACGTCCTCCCCGTCCTTCTGCAAGAGGACATGCTGAATCGCACCGTCATTGCTGCTGTCGAGGTCGAGGGTTGCGATCGCTGGTTGGGTGCTGGCACGCAGAGAGCGCTCGAGGCCGGTAACCCCGTCCGTGCCCTTTTCATTTGAGGAAACCAGCCCGATCGTCGCTTCGCTCTTCGCGTTGATGGCGACCACATTGCCGTTCGGCATCGTGAGGAAGCCGAAACCCGTTTCGGCGATCTTGACGTTCTCTACGATCTCGGCGAGCTGGTCGAGGGTGATATCGGCGCCGGCGGCACCTGCCACGCCCGTGCGGTCGCGCGTCCACAGCGGATGGAAAAAGCTGACGATCAGCTTGCCGGTGATCGCGTCGGTATAGGGCGCGGTCTGGGTGATGTCGTTGTCAGGGATGAAACGCGACGCCGGATCGAGCGCCCATTTCTGCCACGAGCCATAGATGCCGGGGAAAAAGAACTCCCAGAATTCCGAATTGTTGTGGCCGGGATAGAGGCGATCGAAGGTCTGGGCCTGGTCCGTATAAGGCGCCGTCCTGAAGATCGGGCGCTCCTTTGGGCCAATGTAATACATCTGCAGCTTTGACGAACCGCTGGTCAGCAGGCTCGGCGCGACGAGGTCGAGCACCGCGCTGTTTTCAATCTCATCCTGGACCGCCGGCAGCGGCTTGTGGTCGGGGCCAAGCAGGTAACCCCAGACGCTGACCACCGAAGGTGCGCCTGGCAGGTTCTGCGCCCACTGTCCCTTGGTGTCATAGACCACATTCACCGAGGCTGCGGCCTGGTTTGCCAGCGTGGCGCCGACCTGCTTCTGCCGGTCAGGGTCGTCGATCTGCCCTTGTATGACGCCGGCAAGCGTCTTGACGTCGGCATGGACCCGGTCGAGCAACAGGTCGACCCGCGACGCCGTCGACTCGGCATAGGAGCGGATATACTCCTGGTTTGCCGTCGTCAGGCCGGCGCCGACCTCGGAGGTCGCGTCCTGGGACAGCCGCTGCACGTTCCACAGCGCCAGGCCACCGCTCATCAGCAGGTCGAACAGCACTGCTCCGCCCACCACCAGCACGAACTTCGCGCGGAAGGAATGCAGTCCGAAACGAGGGGTGTCCTGCATGTCCGTGCTCATAGTGGCTTCTGCCCTGAGGCAGCCCAGATTGGCCAACCGGCATACCCCTTCGGGTGGAGGGCGGCCGAGATGTGGTCCTTGAACCCTTGCCTGAACTGCTTGATGAACTCGCTGGAATCGCCGCGCTTGACGGCCATGTCGCCGGCATAGACGTCTTCCCATGCCGCGATCATGTCGGCAAAGTCCTTCGGATCGCCGTCGAGATTGGTGACCATGAACTGTTCGACGCGGATGTCGTCGAAGCCAGCATCGGCCAGATAGCGCCGGCTCTTGGGCCCGAGCTCGACGTCCATGTCGAAATGTTCGAACAGTTTGGCTACCTCGTTGTAGGTCCAGCGGATGCTTTCGCCGCGTGGTTCGCCCAGGCAGTGCGAGTTCTTCTCATTGGTGATGTAGACCCGGCCACCCGGCTTGCAGATCCGGAACAGCTCCTTGAGGATTTGCGCCGGACGATTGAAGATCTGCAGCGAGTGCCGGCAGGTGACGAGATCGAACTGGTCGTCATCGAGCAGCATCTCGGAGGCATCGCCATAGGTGTATTCGATGCCGGTGATGTCGAACTCGCTGGCGACGTTGCGGGCGTAGGCCAGGCTCGACTTGGAGTGATCGAGGGCGACGATCCGCGACGGTTCGAACTCCTTCTGCACCAGCACCGCGAAATCACCGATGCCGCAGCAGATGTCGGCCATGACGATGCCCGGCCGCATGCCGTGACGCGGCAAGATAGAGCGTTCGTGACGCCAGGTCATCTTGGTCTGGGTCCGCAGGATGGGAATGAACCCACCCTCTTCCAGGAAGCTCTGGCCGGGGTAGAACTCGCTGTCATATTCCTCGACGGTGATACCCGGCTCGATCTTGCTGAGACGGCCGAATTTGCGCGTCGTCCAGCCGACGACGCTGGAGGTAATGACGACAAATCTCAGGTCCGGCCTGACCCGGCAGGCGTCGATGATGACGCGTGAAAAGGCATGGAACGCAGTGTTGTTCATCTGCGCGAGGCGTCTGACGTTGATGTAAAGCACGCCGCGGACGCTTTCGATGGATTCTTTCAGCAGGCCCAGGCTGGGCGCCAGCTCGTCAATCGTTTGCGGGCGTACCGACCCGGCAAGCGAGAATTCCTGGTTGTTCAGGTCGAAATGCGCCTTGAAGCGCCCTGAAATACTGGAAGGGGCAGGGTGCGCAGTCAATTTGCCAGGCCCCCGAGCGGGAGGTCGACAACGATTGTGACCGTATCGCCATCAACCTCTTCAAGCCGAAGCGTGGCGTTGTAGTTGACGGTCAGTTCGAGAAGCATCATGTCGCGGCTAGGCGCGACATCGCCTGAAAGCGAACTCAGGTAACGTGCCTGCCGGTCGGCACCCTGGACCCGCGCAATGGCAGCCTCCAGGAAGGTGTGCTCTTCCCGGCTGCAGGCAAACGTCAACTCGATTCGGTCGGTCTCGCCCAAGCGAGACAGCCTGCACTCGAGTGCTCCCCCAGAATGACGCGTCCTGAAAGTGACCTCCAGCAATTCATTCAGTGCGGACGAAAAGAGATTGGAGAAAAGAACGGAGTCTGGTCTGTTATGGCTGATAGTACGCGCAAGGTAACTCGAAATGTAGTCGCAATGCGCCCAATTCGAAAGGAAAGATGCGATCTCCATGTCGACCTGGATCATCGTGCGAAAACTTGGTTCCGCATTCGCATCTTTCGTAGGCATGTCACCCTCTTACCGTTCTGGCCGTGCAACAGGGTTGCTCGGCTTATCTGCGGTGTCCGGCCCGAAGTCGGTGCGCCGTCACACTATGCGTATGTATGGCCTTCTTCGCTTGCCCCGTCGAGGCAAGCTTGCAGGGTGTTGCCTGTCGTCATGATCGGTCTTGTTCTTGCGGCGCCTTCTGTTCCGCCGGCGGGCGGTCCGCAAACTCACCCGTCGCGTCCGCCCCCATCGGCCGCCCCAGGAAGTTGCCCTGCAAGCAATCGCAGCCCTCTTCGATCAGCCAGTTTGCCTGGCCGGCCGTTTCGACCCCTTCCGCGGTGACGCTGATACCCAGGCCGTGTGCCAGGCTCATGACGGACCGGACGATGGCCTGGCTCTTGCGGTCGGCTACCAGGTCCTTGATGAAATACTGGTCGATCTTCAGCGTGTCGAACGGGAAATTCTTGAGATAGCTCAGCGACGAGTAGTGCGTGCCGAAGTCGTCGAGGGAAATCCGGATCCCCAGGACGTTCAGCGTGTTCAGCGTGTCGAGGTTGTCGACTGTCTGCTCCAGCAGCACCGTTTCGGTGATTTCGAGCTCGATGCGGTCGGCGCGGATGCCGACCTTGTCGATGATGTGCGCCACGGTGTCCGTGAGCGAGCCACTCAGGAACTGCGCCGGCGACAGGTTGACCGCGACGTTCATGGACGATGGCCAGGTCATTGCCTGGCGGCAGGCCTTCTCGAGCACCCAACGGCCGATGTCGTCCATCAGGCCATCGGCCTCGGCGATCGGAATGAAGACGTTGGGCGGGATGAGGCCAACCTCGGGATGGTGCCATCGCAGCAGCGCCTCGAACCCGACTACCGTCGATGGCGGGCGGATGAGCGGCTGATATTCGAGATAGAGTTCCTGCCGTTCCAGGGCCATACGCAGGCTTCGCCTAAGGTTCTCCCGTTGCTCCAGAAGCAGCATCATCGAGCGATTGAAAGTGCGGGCACAGCCACGGCCGTCGCGCTTGGCGGCGTAGAGGGCGATGTCGGCCGCCTTCATGAGCTCCTCGCTCTCGGCGCCGTGCTGCGGGCCGAAGGCGATACCGACACTCGCGCCGACAAACAGCGGGATGTCGTTGATGACGAAGGGCGCCTTGAAGGAATCGACGATCGCCTGAGCCAGCCGTTCGGCCGCCATGGGCTGCTGCTTGTTGGCCTGGATCACCGCGAACTCGTCGCCGGCATATCTGTAGGCCGCATCGCCGTCCTGGAGCGCGCCGCGGATTCGATTTGCCGCCAGCTGCAGCAAGGTGTCGCCAGTGCCATGGCCAAGCGTGTCGTTGACCGACTTGAAGTCGTCGAGATCAATCTGCAGCAGCGCCGACTTGTCCCGGGAATCGCCGCTTTCCGCCAGAACCTCGTCCAGGCGCTCGCTGAAGCGGCGGCGGTTCTGCAATCCGGTCAGCGCATCATGTGTCGCCTGATGCTGCAGAAGTTTGACGCGATCGGCTTCCTCGGTGGCAGCGCGGCCGTCATGACCGGTTTCCGCTGTCTCGATGATGCCGACGCCGTCGGCCATTCCGAAACAGAAAACCACTCCCGCCGGCTGGCCCGACAGCGCCTTGAGCTTGATTCGCGTCGACGAGCCATCGCGCGCGGCGAGCTGCATTGCCGCGCGAAGCTCGTTTTCGCCAAAGTTCGGATAGATCTCCCACGCCACCGCGCCCGGGGTCATGGCGTTTCCGCGAATGCTTTTCAGTCGGGCCGAGCAGTCGGTCAGCCGGAATTCGTGGTCATAAAACGATACGAGATCGGTGGTGTTGGCGAGGAAACCTGAAAGGCGGGCATCGCGGGCCGTTGATAGGTTCGAGGACGCAGGCCCTCCGCCTCTCTTGCCCCCAGACTTTGGATACGCAAACCAATTCCAAAAGCGGTACAAGTCCGCATCTCCTTACCGCATGACGTAAAGTTAGCACAGCGGAACAAGGGCTTGCAAACACTCGGCGTGCGAACTCCACAACCATCCATTGGTGTCAGTGATTGCCGTACACTCATCTAACAATCACAGCATGGCGTGATGCTGTGGTCGCGAATTGCCGCTTCCAGATCACAAAGCAGGAAGCTGGAAGGAACTGTTAACCACTGGCTTCCTATTGCTCGGGGGACGTTTCATCAGCGAGTCTTGAGCATGGGAAGCACGCGTTTGCCTCGAGTGAATTTTTCGAACCAAGTCTCGCACAATGACGGCCAGAATCGCCCGGAAAGCAAGGCAGACGGAACGCATGTGGCTTCGCCGGCCGATGGCCCCGGCTGGCAGGATTATTTCTTCCTCGCGCCCAATGTGCGCTTCACCCGCACGCCGGATTACGATGCCGCCAAGCGCCAGGCATATGAAGCGGCGGAGGCCGCCCACAATGAAGCCCAGGCGAACGCCGCCGGCCTCCAGCCGCTGACGGCCGAGCGCGCGGCAGTTGTCGCACCTGTCGCAGTTCCGGCAAGACCGGCGACCGTGACGACGGGGGCCCAGGTCATCGAGGCCTTGCAGGCGCAAATCGCAAGCAGGATTGCCGCGCCGGTTCCACAGGCGCCCTCGCCCGTACGACAGCCCGTTGCAGCAGTGAACTCCGCCAACCCGCCAGTGCAAGCCGCAGCCAAGCTGGCCGGCGCCGGTGAATATGCGGCGGCCCAGCCCAAGAAGGCTCGGTGGTCCTATCTTTCCGATCACGCATTTTTCGAGCTGATGGCGCCGAGCACATCGGACGGTCCGTCACCGGTAGCCGCGGTTGCTACCGCCCGCCCCGCGCCGGTGCCGGTGCGAGTTGCGCCGGTACCTGTTGTCGCCAGGCAGGCCGAGATTGCCGCAGCCGAAATCACGGCGCTGTTCAGGGTCATCGAGTGCATTCCGACCCAACAGGTCAACACAGCGCCTGCAGCACCTGCCAACTCCAATGAGGTGAAGATCGAAGCTCCCACGATTGCCGAACGCGCTGAGCTCGCGTCGGTCGTCGCTGCCACGCCAGAACCAGTCACCATCGCCGAGCCGACGGCTCCCCTTCGCGCGGTGTCGCCATTGCCTCTGATGGGCAAGATCGTGCCGGCGACCACCGGCGATGCCTACGAATTGCCCTCAGAGGAGTTGTTGCAGCTGCCGCCGGCAGGCCAGGGCTTCTACATGTCGCAGGAGCGGCTGGAGCAGAACGCCGACCTGCTGGAAAGCGTTCTCGAGGACTTTGGCGTGCGTGGCGAGATCATCCATGTTCGCCCGGGCCCTGTTGTGACGCTCTATGAATTCGAGCCGGCGCCGGGCGTCAAATCCTCCCGAGTCATCGGTCTCGCCGATGATATCGCCCGCTCGATGTCGGCGATCTCGGCCCGTGTCGCGGTCATTCCCGGCCGCAACGTCATCGGCATCGAACTGCCCAATGAGACGCGCGAGACGGTCTATTTCCGCGAGCTGATCGAGTCGGACGGCTTTCGCAACACTGCGTGCAAGCTGGCGCTCTGCCTGGGCAAGACGATCGGTGGCGAGCCGGTCATCGCCGAACTCGCCAAGATGCCCCATCTGCTCGTCGCCGGCACCACCGGCTCGGGCAAGTCGGTCGCCATCAACACCATGATCCTGTCGCTGCTCTACCGGCTGAAGCCGGAAGAGTGCCGCCTGATCATGGTCGATCCGAAGATGCTGGAACTATCGATCTATGACGGCATCCCGCATCTTCTGACGCCTGTCGTCACTGACCCGAAGAAGGCGGTCACCGCGCTGAAATGGGCGGTGCGCGAGATGGAGGACCGCTACCGCAAGATGGCGCGGCTCGGCGTGCGTAACATCGACGGCTACAACGAGCGTGCCGCGATCGCCCGCGACAAGGGCGAAACGGTGGTGATGCAGGTGCAGACCGGCTTCGAGAAGGGCACCGGCGTGCCGCTGTTCGAGGAGCAGGAAATCGACCTTGCCCCGATGCCCTATATCGTCGTCATCGTCGACGAGATGGCCGACCTGATGATGGTCGCCGGCAAGGAGATCGAAGGTGCGATCCAGCGCCTGGCGCAGATGGCACGTGCCGCCGGCATACATCTGATCATGGCAACCCAGCGACCCTCGGTCGACGTCATCACCGGCACCATCAAGGCCAACTTCCCGACCCGCATCTCGTTCCAGGTGACGTCCAAGATCGACAGCCGCACCATCCTTGGTGAGCAAGGCGCCGAACAACTGCTCGGCCAGGGCGATATGTTGCACATGGCCGGAGGCGGCCGCATCGCCCGCGTCCACGGCCCGTTCGTCTCGGACGCCGAGGTCGAGCATGTCGTCAATCACCTCAAGGCACAGGGACGTCCCGAGTATCTCGAGACCGTCACCGCCGACGAGGAGGACGAGGTGCCGGACGTCGATGACAGCCCGGTCTTCGACAAGGGCTCGGTCGCTGCCGAGGACGGCGATGCAATGTATGACGAGGCGGTGAAGGTGGTGCAGCGCGACAAGAAGTGCTCGACTTCCTATATCCAGCGCCGCCTCGGCATCGGCTACAACCGTGCCGCATCTTTGGTCGAGCGCATGGAAAAGGAAGGCCTCGTCGGCGCGCCGAACCATGTCGGCAAGCGCGAGATCATGGCCGGTCGCCGTGACCACGCGCAGACAAATGACGATCAGGAGTGATCGCAGGCCTGGTTGAAAGACAGGGCGGGGTGAACCGCCCCGTCCTTGCTCGCGCTACTTGATGGCCTGCAGCTTGTCGATCGCGGCGGTGAAGCCCGCCAGCGACACCGGGATCGCCACCGCCTTGCGCGTGACCGATTCCATGCCGACGTTCAGATTGGTGCCTGCCTTCATTGCCGTGATCAATTCCGGCGTCAGCGGTGCCGCGGCATAGGCGCCGTTCTGGTCGCTCGTCTGAATCGCGACGGTCACCTTCTCACCCTGGTCGATCTGGTAGGACGCGCCGGAGGGCAGGAACAGGCCGTGCGGCAGCGCAAGCAGCATGGCCAGGCCGCCTTTGTCGTTTTCCTTGCGAATAGTGACCGTCAACACGCGTTGACCTGTCTTCGACTCGGTCAGGTTCTGCGACACCTGGCATTGTAGTTCGTTGATCGTCGCACCGCTGGCGCAGTTGACCGCCCAGGGGTTGGCGTCGGCCGGCTTGGCTTCGACTGGATTGGCTTCCTGCGCAAACGCGCTGCCGGCAAACAACAGTCCGATTGCGGCGGCCATCATGTTGATGATGCGACCTGGCTTTGTTGTTCGCGTGAACGTGGAGCGCATATTGCTTGCCTTTTCTGGGAAATCGACTTGGTGAACTGCGCGAAACTTATGCGCAAACAAGCATATTAGGTGTTGCTTGACGGCAACATCTTTGTTTTTTGTGTGTGTACACGCGTTGGTAGCAAAGACTCCTCTTGCAAGTGCCGGGCATTGGCAGATCAATCGCAGCAACCAAGAACGCCCCCCTTGGATGGATGATCTATGCATTCGCGTTTGTTCCTGCCCGGAAACGCAAGACAAGCAGTATCTAATGTATCACCCGCGACCGCGACGCAAGTTTCGGTCGAGTATAGGCTGTCGCGCAGCGCTCGGGGCTTGTTGCGGACGTCCGCCCTTTCAACGATCGCGTTGGCCTTGTCGGGCATGGCGGCCTTTGCCGAGGAAGGCGGGCTGTGGCAGCCGCAAGTGCGCGCCATCATCGGCGCCAACAATGACGGCGCCACCGCGGCGCTCGAAGGTTTCGTTCCGCTCAAGCAGACAGCCGAATCGGTCCTGTTCCTCGATGTCAGGGCCAAGCACGACTTCGAGGACGGTTTTGGCCAGGACTTCGGCATCGGCATCCGCCGGATCGTCAATCCGGACCTGATGCTTGGCGGCTATGCCTACATCAACACCCAGCGACAGGACGGACACCAGTTCACCGGCGCCACGCTGGGTCTCGAAGCGATCACGACCAATTTCGACGCGCATGTGAACGTCTTCCTGCCGATCAGCGGAGACCGGGCAGAACAATCGACCAGCTCCAGTCTGTCGATGGTCGGCAACCAACTGCTCGAGCAGATATCGGTCATCGACCGGCGCAATTATGCCGCATGGGGCATCGAGGGTGAGATCGGCGCGCAGGTGCCGGTCGAGCTGCCCGAGAACCATGCGCTTCGGCTCTCCATCGGCGCCTACCATTTCGGCGACCCCGACGGCGATGACGATAGCATCACCGGCGGCAAGGCCGGCTTCGAATATCAGATCGGCGACGTCTTCGGCAGCGGCGCGTCCCTCGCCTTCGCCGGCGAGGTGCGCAACGACAATCGCGACGATACGCAGTTCGCCGGCAGCGTCAGGCTGACGATCCCGTTCAATCCGGGGGGCGAGGCCCAGGGTGACGCCGAGGGACCGGAGCCGGTCCATGCGGTCAGCGAAGGCTTGCGCAAGCGGGTCAACGAGCGCGTCCGCGGTGACATCGGTGTCCGTATCGAGGGTGGCGAAAAGCTCGTCGGCTCGTCGACGCGGGTGGCGATAAACGCCGCCACGGGCACGGCGTTCGGCAAATTCTTCTTCGCCGACGGCGCCAACACGCTCGGCCTCGGTACGTTAGGCGATCCGACGACCCTGGATGACGCCGTCACTGATGCGGGCGCCAACGGTTTTGTCGTCGTGCTTGGCGGCAGCGGCAACCTGCTGACGGCGGGCGTGACACTGGCCAACGGCCAGACGGTCATCGGCGGTGGTGAGAGCGTCACCGCCCAGCTGTTCGGCGGCGGCACCGGTTCCTACAATCTCGGCGGCAGCAACGGCACTATTGCCGGCACAAACGCCGGCAACAACGTCATTACGCTCGGCAACGGCAACACGCTCCGGGGCATCACCATCACAGGCGGTGCCGACGGCATCTTCGGCAACAACGTCAACGGCGCCACCCTGACCAGCGTGACCGTGAGCGGCGCCGGCGGCCATGGCGCCAACTTCACCGGCACGTCGACCGGCATCAAGGGTTCCAACTTCACCTCGACCGGCAATGGCCTCGATGGCCTGCACATCGTAGGCAACGGCACCTACAATTTCACCGGCACCACGCTGCTGCAGGACAATGGCGACGATGGCCTGGATATATCAGGCCAGGGCACCTACAGCTTCGCCATCCTGAATGCGCAGGACAATGCGGACGCCGGCATCTACGTCGCCGGCACCTCCGTTGCGGGCAGCTTCACAACCACAGGCGGCACCGTTTCGGGCAATGGCGGCATCGCCGTCTTCATCGACCCGATCACGGCCCATGTGACCCTGAATTCGATCAGCCATATCGGCGGCACGTCGGGCGTGGTGCTCGACAACCTCGCCGGCAGCTTCACCGTCACCGGCCAGACGACGATCTCGAACACGTCTGGCCCGGCGATCGACATCGTCAATTCGCCGGCGTCGATCCGTTT
This sequence comes from Aminobacter sp. SR38, assembly GCF_014843375.1. NCBI lineage: Bacteria > Pseudomonadati > Pseudomonadota > Alphaproteobacteria > Hyphomicrobiales > Phyllobacteriaceae > Aminobacter > Aminobacter sp. SR38. The sequence goes on along the minus strand of NZ_CP062113.1, from coordinate 314,296 downwards.
CGGCGACATCAGCATCACCAATCCGGGAGGCGACGGCATCTCCTTTGCCGGCGTCAATGCCACTGTCGTTACCGGCAACATCGTCATTTCGGGTCTGGGCCTCGGCACCGGTCTCGATTTCTCCGGCAGCAAGACGAATTTCACCGCCCAGTCGGTCGACATCACAGGTACCGGCGCCGGATCGATCGGCATCGATCTGGCCCAGACCGTCGGCGGCTCGACGATCGTCATCACCAATGGCGGCGTCATTGCCAATGTCGGCACCGGCGTCCGCCTCGGCATCTCCGGCTCGCTGGTCAATTCTGCAAATGCCCAGTTCACATTCGGCGGCGGCTCGATCTCGGGCGTCACTGCGTCGCTCGACGCGCGCGGCCTCAACCAGACGCTCGGTAGCTATGCCTTTGGATCGACGACCTTCGTAGGGCCGCAGCTCTTCGACGCCCAGAATCTGATCTTCGTCGGCGCCTCGGCCACCGGTTCGGGCACAGGCTCGTCGCTGCTGGACCTGGCCTCGATCGCCACCGCCGATGCCAACACCGACGGCACGGCGATCTTCGTGCTGGTCAATCGTGGCACGGACATCAACGACGCCGACGGCTTCTCGCTCAGTGCCGGCCAGACGCTTGCTTCCTTCGGCAACGGACGACAGTTCTCGCTCGGCGGCGTGCCGATCAACGTGACCGGCGCCAACGTCCAGCACAGCACCACCATATCGGACGCCGGCGGCGCCGCGATGCTGACAAACACCGGTGGCGGCGACACGGTCACATTGGCCAACAACACGTCGCTGCTCGACTTCAACTTGTCCAATGCAGGCGGCGGCAACGGCATCTATGGCAACAACGTCACCAACGTCGCACTGACGGGGCTGACGATTTCGGGTGCCGGCCTCAATGGTGTACTGCTCGCGGGTGCCAGCAGTGTCACGGGTTCCAACCTGACGTCGTCGGGCAATGGCGGTGCCGGTCTCTCGCTCCAGGGTGGTGGCACCTACGCCTTTACCGGCACGACCACGCTTACCGGCAATACGGGTAGTGGACTGCTGATCGGCAGTGGCTCCGGCAGCTACAGTTTCGACACGCTCAACGCGACGGGCAACGGCTCCAGCGGCGTCGTTGCCACCGGCTCGTCGGCGGGTCTGCTGACGATCGACGGCGGAACCATCTCCGGCAACGCATCTTCCGGTTTCGACGCCACAGGCCTCGGCCTCGATGTCACGCTGAGCAGCCTGAGCCAGACCGGTGGCGCGACCGGCATCAACCTCAACGGCGTTTCCGGAAGCTTCGCCGTTTCCGGCACGACGACGATTTCCAACACCACCAGCCACGGTATCTCGATCGTCAGCAGCTCGGCGACGGTCGGCTTCGCGGGCGCAGTCACGATCAGCAATGCCGGCGGAAGCGGCATCCTGCTCGACGGCAACTCGGGCGCAGTCAGCTTCGCCGACGTGGCGATCAGCCAGCCAAGCGCCAATGGCATCGACGTCCAGGGCGTCAACGGAACGATCAGTTTCCAGAACATCGACGTTACCGGCGTCTCGGCTACCGGAACAGGGCTCGACCTGTCGGGCAGCAGCTCGACCTTCACGGCAACGACGCTCGACATTGCCGGAACCGGCGGCACCTCGACGGGTATCGACCTCTCCGGCACCTCGGGCGGCACCGTCACGATCGGCAGCGGCGTTATTTCGGGCGTCGGCACCGGTGTCCAGATGGGCCCCAATGGGGCGATCGGCGCGACTGCGAACATCACTTTCTCGTTTGGCGGCGGCTCGATCACCGGCTCTGTCGCCTCGCTCGATATGCGCGGGCTTCTGGCCGGCAGTGGCACCTATGCCTTTGGCACGACCGCTCTGGTCGGTCCGCAACTGTTCGACACGGCCAATCTGATTTTCGTCGGATCGTCCAACACCGGTTCGGGCACCGGTTCGAGCGTCAACGACCTCATCAACGCCGCCGCCGCCGACGACCTGACCACTGACGCCAACACGATCTTTGTCTTCGTCAAGTCTTCGGCACTCGATCTCATCAACACTGACGCCGATGGCTTCACGCTTGCCAACGGCCAGTCGGTGGTGTCCTTTGCCAATGGCGCGACGGTCGACCTGGGAGCGCCGCCTGCCAACGTCACCGGCGCCAATGTCGTCACCGGCGCGACCCAGGTGGATCCCTTCGGCCATGGTGGCGCGGTTCTCAACAACGCTGCCGGCAGCGCCATCAACCTCGCCAATGGCAACCTCGTCCAGAACCTCACTGTCAGCAATGGCGGCTCGGGTGCTGCCATCGACGGGACGAGCATCTCGGGCCTCAATGTTGCCGGCGTCACGATCGCCAGCGCTGTTACCGGACTCGACCTGACCGGTGCTGCCGGCGCGATCGGCGTGCAGAATCTTGCCATCCAGTCCGCCCAGACCGGCATCCTGCTGGCCAACACGGCTGCCACCGTTACCGTCACCGGCGCCAATACGATCGGCAGCGTCAGTGGCACCGCGCTGTCGTTCAACAATTACAGCGGCACGGCGACCTTCGCCAATCTCGACATTTCGGGCGCATTCACCGGCATCAACATCGCCGGCGGCTCCACCGGCACGATGAGCTTCGACGCGGCGAGCTCGATTGCCAACAGTGCGGGCATGGCGTTCAACATCGATAGCTCGACGCCCGACCTGACCTATGACGGCACCATCAACCACAGCAGCGCGGCAAGCGCTGTGCGCGTCAGCTCCATGACCGGAGGCAGCGCGACATTCGGAGGTGCAATCACCGCCAGTACCGGCGTGGCCAATGCCATCGACCTCACCAGCAATGCCGGCGGCACGATCAATTTCACTGGTGCCCTCAGCCTGACCACGGATGGCGGCTTCGGTTTCAGGGCCATCGATGGCGGCACGGTGTCGGTGACGGCGGCCGGCAACACCATCAGCACCGGCGCCGGCGTGACGGAACGCGGCATCCAGCTCGGCGGCACCGGCCTGACGATTGGCACTGGCGGAATCAGTTTCGCCAGCGTGACCGTCGACGGCTCCGGTGGCACAGTGCCGACCGGCATCCTCATCGAGAACACCAGCGGCGGCAACGTCACCTTCGGTACCGTCAACATCAGCCGTGCCATGGGCGATGCCATCCGGCTGACAAATGTTCAGAGCGGCACCTATACCTTTGGTGGTACGACCACCATCGCAATGGTTGGCGGAACGGGTCCGGGCTTCGCCGTCCAGGGCAGTGCCGCCACCATCAACGTCAACAACCTGGTCACGTCCAATGTCGCCGGCGCCGACGTCAGCCTGACCAACAACACCGGTACGATCTCGATCGGCGGTACCATCACCAATGGCGGCTCCGGCGACGGCGTCGTCGTTTCGGGCGGCAGCGCTGTGATCACCATCGGAGCATCGATCTCGAGCTCGGCCGTCCTGGGGGGCAATGCCGTCAAGATCGACGGCATCACAGGCGGCTCGGTTGCGTTCACCGGTCCTGTCACCTCGACCAGCTTCGGCAACCTGTTGACCATCGGCGCGACGACTGCGCCGACCGGCGGCACGATCAGCTTCACCGGTTCGGCGCTGACCGCGAGCGGCGGCGGAACGGTGACGATTGCCGGGCTCGGCGCCGGCGCGACCTTCAACGCCAGCGCGCCGCTGTCGATTTCCAACACAACCGGGACCGGCTTGCTGGTGACCAATGTCGCCGGCAGCGCCACTTTCGGTTCCGTCACGGTCAGTGACGCCGCGACCGGCATCGGTCTCGGCAACAACACCGGCACCGTTGCATTCGGCGCTACCAGTGTGACCAATGTAGGGCTGGGCCAGACCGGTGTCAGCGTGTCCGGGACCAATGCGGGTACGGTGTCCTTCGCCAGCCTCGGCATCGCCATGTCCGGCAATGGTGCTACCGGCATCAGCTTCGCCAATGCGGTGATGAACGGGACCTTCACCGCCACTGACTTCGACCTGACCAGCGACAGTTCGCTCGGCACGACGGCAGTGGATTTGTCCAACACCACCGGCACGGGTACCATCCAGCTCGGCGACGCGGGCGCGCCCGGCAACACGACCGCTGCCACCATCGGCGGCAGCGGGAACGGACCGGCGATCGGCTTTCAATTCACCAGCACGACGGCCGTCAACTTCATTTATGGCGATGGCGAGGGGACAGTCGACAAGCTGTCGACGGTGAAGGCCGTCGACATCATGGCCTCGACTGGCGCCTTCCCCGTCGCCGGAACTTACAATTTCAAGGACGTCGACGGCGCCAATGGCGGTTTCGTCGGCGATATCTCGGAGGCGCAAGGGCCGACGGTCTATTACGTCGACCAGAACGGCACCGGCAACGGCACGGCAGCAAATCCGGGATCTATCGAGGGCGCGGAAGCCTCGGGCGCCGACGTCATCGTCTTCATCGACACGTCGGTAAACGGCACCAGCGACTTCATCGACATGATGCTGGCGCAGCAGGTCGGTGCCGGCAACAACACCTTCAACCTGGCCGATGGCCAGGTGTTGATCGGACTTAAGGCAGGCGAATCCATCGACACGGCGCCGCTCGGCGCCGTCGGCGGTGGCCTTGGCAATGCCTTCAGCTTCAGCGGCATCAGCTCGTCGACGATCATCGATGCACCCAGCGGCATCGACACCGTGCTGCCGACGTTGACCACCGCCAACGGCAACACGATCAGCTTCACCGGCACGGCGAGCATCGACAACGTCATTATCGCCACCACCGGTGCCTCAGGCATCGGCATCCAGGGCAGCGACATCACCAAGTTGATGCTCAGCCGCGCCATGATCGCTGGTGGCGGTGGTGGCGCGCTGTCGCTGACCGACGGTGTTGCCAATGGCGAGATCGCGCTGTCGGACCTGATCCTGTCGGCGACCGGCGGCAACATCGGCGTCGTCGATGGTGCGGTGGGGGCGGGAGTCCTGAAGGTCAGTGCCTTCTCCGACGTCACGCTGCTGGGCAACAATGGCGAAGTCGGCGGCTTCATTCTTGGGGGCGTGGTCTTTGACGCCAACGCGGCGACCGCCGGCATCGACCAGGTCGATGGCGGTGCCTTCGTCGCCGGCACTGCGGCCAACCGTGTTGGCGGCTTTGGTCTTTTGCTGGACGATACGATCTCCGGCAATCTGAAGTTCGACACGACGAACATTGCCGTCCAGCAGGCATCGAACGTGCTCTTTGGCGGCAATGTCGCACTCGGCATCTACGCCAACGCTCTCGACGGTTCCGGAAGCACGCTTGATTTCGGCACGGCGACGGTCGACATCGCGGGCGGCGGAACGGCCGGCAGCTTCTTCAACGGCGCGTATCTGCTGGTCAACAGCACCAACAAGATTGGCTTCTCCGGCGCCACCAGCCTCACCGGCACGAACGGTGTCGGCGGCATCTCCGCCAACAGCGCGGCAGCCACTGGCGGCGAGCTGTTCTTCGCCAGCGCCAGCAACGCGTTCAATGTCAATGGTCCGGCACTGGACGTCTCGAATGTTGCGCTCACCAATGGTGCTGCGGGCTCGGCACAGTTCGGTTCGATCAATGTGACCGGCGGCCAGAATGGCATCAAGCTGCTTAACCTGATCGCCTCGCCGACGATCCAGTTCAACGGTCCGGTCACCATCGCCAATACCACAGTCAACGCGATCCAGCTCGACAACGTCACCAACGGCGTTTCGGTGACCTTCGCCGGGACCGTCGGGATCACCAATGCCGGCCAGGGCGGCGTCAAGTGGCAGCGCTCCGCCGGCAGTACCGATACGCTGACTTTCGCCGGTGGTCTCGACATCCAGAACAATGCTGGGGTCGGCTTCAATGCCGCCTACGGCAATGTCGTGCTGTCGGGTGCTGCGACCAGAAACATCGCCACGACGAATGGGCGTGCGCTGGTCATCAACGGCGCCAACTTCAGCAACGGTGCTGCCGGCGCGGCCGAGTTCAACAATGTCAGCGCCAGCGGCTATCTCAGCGGTGGCGGCATTGACATCAATGCCGGCTCCGGCGCCGTCCGCTTCGGCGGGACGGTGACCCTGTCACCGGATGCCGCCACGGTCGGAACCGCCTTCGGCATCAGCATCGGTGGGGCCAGCACGGGCACTTACACCTTCGCCGGAACCACCACCATCACCGGCGGCAACGACGACAACGGTGTCTACATCAGGAACACGGGCGCCAGTCTGACCGTCGATTTCATCGGCCCGTTGAACGTGACGACCGGCCTGAACGCTGTCGATCTCAGCGACACGACAGGCAACCTCGCCTTCTCGATCCAGCATGCGTCGAGCAGCTTGGCCACCACGACCTCGACCGGCACCGCGTTCCTGGCGGTCGGCGGCAACGGCACGATCAGCAGCGCCGCCTCTATCTCCAGCGTCGGTCTCGGTGCGTCGATCACCGGTCGTTCGGGTGGAACCGTCACCCTCTCAGGCAACATCACCCAGGCGCTGCGCGGCGTCGAGGTCAATGGCGGCAGCGGCGGCAGCGTCGTCTTCTCCGGCACGCAGAAGACCCTCAACACTGGCACCTTCAACGCCGTGCGTGTGTTCTCGCCGACGGCGGTCAGCTTCATCAATGGCGGCCTCGACATCGACACCACGACGGGCACCGGCATCAGTGTCAACGGCACCGGCGGCACCGCGAGCGTCACCGTCTCCGGCGCCGGCAACACTGTTAACACCGGCTCCGGCACGGGCGTTGCCGTCACCGGCGGCGCCGGTGCAGTTGCCGTCGACATCAATTCGGCGATCGCCTCGACGAGCGGTCTGGCGGCCAATGTCCAGGGCGTCACGTCGGGCACGGTTACGCTGTCGGGCAATCTGAATGCGGCTGGCATCGTCGTAAATGCCAACACCGGCGGTACCATCGACTTCTCGGGCGCGACGAAGACCCTGACCTCTGGCATCGCGAACGCCGTCAACCTGACCAACAACACCGGCGCGACGATCAATTTCAGCAATGGCGGGCTGGCGATCAGTGCCACCAGCGGCAGCGGCTTCAGCGCCAGCGGCGGCGGCACCATCAGTGTCGGCACCGGCGTCAACGCAAACACGATCACCACGACGACTGGCACGGCTCTGCGCCTCGACGGCGCCACCGTCGGCGCGGCAGGCCTGAATTTTGCGACGGTTTCGGCGAACGGCGCGGCCACGGGCATTGTGCTGAACAATGTAGGTTCGAGCGGCGGTGGCGCCATCGCGCTGGGCACCGTCAACCTCCAGGGCATCACCGTCCGTGGTGTCGACATCTCCGGCACGCTGGGGGCTGCGGTCTCCTTCAACGACCTGGACATCGGCCTGAACGGCTCGGCGGTTGCCTTCGACCTCAATGGCGCCACCATCAACGCCGCTGTCACGGCCAACGACTTCGACGTGACCAATTCGGGCGCGGCGGGCACCTCGATCGGCGTCGACCTGCGCGGTGCCATAGGCGGCCAGACCGTGCGGCTCGGCGATGCCGTCGTCGGCGGCAACAGCTCGAGCATTGCAGGCGTCAATACCGGTATCTACCTCAACAGCTCGACCAACCTTGCCTTCACCTATGGCGACGGCGAGTCTGCCACCGACAAGCTGTCGACGATCGGCGCCAATGTGGCGATCGACGCCAGCAGCGCGCCGGTCGCCGGCAGCTACAACTTCCAGGACGTCGACTTCCAGGCGAGCCCTGGCCTCGGCTTCGGCATCGGCAAGGTCTATTTCGTGGATTCGGACGGCGCCATCGGCGGCGGCAACGGGTCGGGCATCGACGGCGCCAACCCGATGACGCTGGCAGAGGCCGAGGCGGTCGCGGGCGTTAACGACATCATCGTCCTGATCAACAACGGTAGCGTCATCACGGCTGCCGGCACCAACGCCGACAACACGCTCAACTTGGCTGCCGGCACGCAGGTGCGCGGCTTCGGCAATGGCGCGATCAACCTCGCGATGACGGTGCCGAGCACGATCCAGCTCGCCAGCAACACGATCTCCATCGCGGCGGTCGGCAGCGGTGCCGCGACGCTGACCAGCAGCGCCGGCAGCAATGTCATAACGCTGGGCGCCAGCGGCAACTTCATCGACGGCTTCATCCTCGACGGCAGCCCGTCGGGAGCCTTCCGCGGCATCAAGGACAACGGCGCTGGTGCTTCCGGCACCACGATCTCGAACATGACGATCAGGAACTTCCTGACCGCTGGTATCGAGATCACGCCTTCGTCCAGCACGACGATCAACAACGTCGTGTTCTCGGACAACGGGTCCGACGCGATCCTCAACGCCTCGAACACCACCATCACAAATGTGACAAGTAGCGGCGCGACAGGCATCGCGCTCGACATCCGCAACGCCAGCGGCACGACGACGCTCGGCAACATCTCGATCACCGGCGCTGGTACCGGCGGCATCTCCTTCGGCGGCGTCTCCGGCCCGGCCGGCACGATCACCGCCACCGACGTCGACATCGGCGGCGCCAACGCCCTTGCCATAACCGGCGGCAATGCCGCGATCAGCTTCGATGCCGCAAGCTCCATCGCCAACAGCTCGGGCACGGCGGTGACGATCGCCAACCGCACCGGCGGCAGCTTCAGCTTCGCTGGCTCGGTCGTGGCAAATGGCGCGGCAAGCGGCATCAGCGTCTCGGGCGCCACGGCGGCAAGCGCGGTGAGCTTCACCGGAACCGTCGACCTCGGCACCACGACCGCCATGACCGGCACTGCCGTTGCCATCAACAACAATGGCCAGGCCTCCACGGTGACCTTCGCCAACCTCGACGTCGTCTCCAGCGGCACGACCGGCTTCTCGGTCAGCAATGGCGGCACGGTCAATGTCACCACCGGCACGATCACCGCCACCTCGGCGCAGGCCGTGTCGCTCAGCGGCGTCGCCGCCACCGCCACCTTTACCACGGTCACCTCGACCGGCGGCACCAACAATGTCGGCCTGACCAACGTCACCGGCACGGTCAATCTGGGCACGGGCACGCTGTCCGGAGCTGGGGGAGTGGCGTTCCTCGTCGGCGGCGGATCTGCCAATGTCGACTATGCCGGCACCATCGCCAAGACGACGGCCGGCAACGTCGTCAGCATCGCCGGCCGCACCGGCGGCACGCTGACCCTGTCCGGCAGCCTTAGCGCGACGGGCGGTGTGGCCAATGGCATCTCGGTCACCGGCAACAGCGGTGGCACGATCAACTTCTCAGGTTCGACCAAGACCCTGACGACGGGCGCAAACACGGCAGTCAGCCTCGCCAGCAACACCGGCACGACCATCAATTTCACCGGTGGCGGGTTGGCCATCTCCACGACGTCAGGCGCCGGTTTCAGCGCCACGGGCGGCGGCACGATCAGCGTCCAGGGCTCGAACAACACGATCGCCTCGACGACCGGCACGGCGCTCACCGTCACCAGCACGACCATCGGCGCAAATGACCTGACCTTCCGCAGCATTTCGTCCAACGGTGCCGCCAACGGCATCGTGCTCAACACCACGGGTGCTCTTGGCGGCTTGACGGTGACCGGCGACGGCGGCGGCAGCAACAACGGCTCAGGCGGTATCGTCCAGAATTCGAGCGGAGACGGCATCAGCCTGAACAATACCGCGCAGGTGCGGCTCGCCCGGATGAACATCACCAACAACCTTGGCAGCGGCATCGGTGGTTCCACGATCAACGGGCTGCTGATCGAGCGGTTCAACATCAGCGGCAACGGCAACGACGCTGGGACCGACGAATCCGGCATCAATGTCTACGAGTTGACCGGCACCGCATTTGGTGGCGCGAACGCTACCGGGATTATCGACTCGCTGATCAGCAACAACAATGAGTTTGAAGTACAGATCACGAATACCGCGGGCACACTTAGCGATTTCCGCCTGACCAACAACACGATATCCAGCGACGGGTTGCCTATCAACGGCAACGGTGTCTCTCCGCATGGCAACCTGGTCAACTTCCTGGCGGTTGGCAGCGCCAACATGACGCTCAATACCAATGGCGGCACTTTCACGGGCAATTGGAATGCCGCTATCCCCCCTGTCACCATTACCGCGACTGCTATTCATGCCGATCATTCCGGCAGCAGCGGACTGATGACGGTCAACGTCAATGGTGGCACGTTCACCAACAACAACGTCGCCGTGAGCGTGTCGTCGGCAAATGGCGGCAATCTCGATTTCGACATCAATGGCGTCACCGCCACCGGCAATCGTGCACATGGTCTCAATCTTTTTGTTGGTGCGTCGAGCACAGGAGCGGTCACCGGAACCTTCCGCAACAACATCATCGGCACGGCAGGTGTCACAGGATCGGGTGCCGATCTCGGCTTCGGTATTCGTGTCCAGAACGAGGGCAGTACCACAACTGCAAATGCGGTTACGGTATTGATCGAAAATAACACAGTGCGCGAACTTGCCAATTTCGCGGCGATCAATGTCAACCAGGGCATCGCTACCCAGGCGTTTACCCGCACCCAGAACGTCACGGTCCGGAACAACATTATTTCCGATGTAGACAACAGTCGCGGCATCACCATCCAGCAGAACAACAGCACGGCCCCGGGCATCATGAACGCGACCATTCATGGCAACACGTTTGCCAATGTCGCTGGCCAAGCCGGCGACGGGACCGAGATCCGGCTTCGCCAGCTGGCTGGTGGAACGTTCAATCTGGTTCAGCTCAGCGCGGCTGATCTCGCAACGCTGAACGGGCTTACCCTGGCGGATCTTAGCATTGGAGGGACAATCACCTTCGGGGCGGCGCCACCACCGCTGCCTTGACCGGCATTCATCTCTTGCTCGGATGGTCCGGATTGGGTGAATAGTGCCTAAGCTGTCTTGAAATATAATTTCAGTAGTTGATAGGATAGTTGTTTCAGTAGACAGTTCTAATTCTTGATTCTAGGTTGAAATGGGTTGAGGGGCGATCATGGCGGAACCATTTCTATCGGAAATTCGCATCATGTCCTTTGCGTTTGCGCCCAGAGGCTGGGCATTGTGCAATGGACAACTTCTTCCCATAAACCAGAACCAGGGATTGTTTTCTCTTCTGGGCACGACGTTCGGCGGCGATGGCCGGGTGAATTTTGCCCTGCCGGACTATCGCGGTCGGCTGCCGATCCATGTCGGCTCCAACCATACGCTGGGTGAACGTGGTGGTGAGCCGGCGCATACGCTGTCGATTTCCGAAATACCCACTCACACCCATGTTCTCAGCGGGTCCAGTTCGCAAGGTGACGCCGTCAATCCGCGGCCGCAGAACACCAACGGCACGGTGTTTGCCAAGGACCCGGGCAACACCTACTCGGCGAGCGCGCAGAGTTTGGTGGCTTTGAAAGCCGGCAGCATCAGCAACGTCGGCGGCAGCCAGGCGCATCTCAACATGCAGCCGTTCCTGACGCTCAGCTTCTGTATCGCCCTCCAGGGCATCTTCCCTTCGCCGACCTGAGGAGGCAAAGCCATGGCACAGCCCTATGTTGGCGAGGTTCGCATGTTTGCCGGCAATTTCGCGCCGGCGGGATGGATGTTCTGCGAAGGTCAGCTGCTGCCGATCTCCGAGAACGAGACGCTGTTCAACCTCATCGGTACGACCTATGGCGGCGACGGTGAGAGCACGTTCGCGCTGCCCGATCTGCGCGGCCGGGTGCCGCTGCACCAGGGCAATGGATTTATCCTGGCCGAGACCGGCGGCGCCGAGGAGATCACGCTGACCATCGGCCAGATACCCGCGCACTCCCATCCCTTGCTCGGCTCGACAGTCAATGGCGCTCAGCCGGCACCCGAGGGTAACGTCCTGGCCAGCTCGACTGTGATCACACCCTACGCTCCGGAGACGGTGACTGTAGCTATGGCGCAAGCCGCGGTGGGGTCGGTCGGCGGCAGCCAGCCGCACACCAACTTCCAGCCCTATCTCTGCATCAATTTCATCATCTCGCTTTTTGGAATTTTCCCGTCGCCGACCTGAGAGGAAGCAATGGCCGACCCCTTCGTCGCCGAAATCCGTATTTTTCCCTTCAACTTCGCGCCCAGGGGGTGGGCGTGGTGCGACGGCCAGTTGTTGCCGCTGTCGCAGAACACCGCCCTGTTCTCGCTGCTTGGCACGACCTATGGCGGCAATGGCAAGTCCAATTTCGCCCTGCCCGATCTGCAGGGACGAACGCCGATGCACCCCGGCCAGGGACCGGGGCTGTCGCTGCACGATCTCGGCGAAACAGGCGGGGAAGAGACGGTGACCCTGCTCGAATCCGAGATCCCGACGCATTCGCATACTTTGATGGCGACAAACGAGGATGGCACGCAAGGTTCGCTGACGGCAGACATTACCGTGGCCACCTCGGTTGGCGGCAAGCTTTACCAGACCAATGTCTCAGCCAATCTGACAAGCATGAATGCCAATGCTCTCGCACCCGCCGGTGGCGACGCAGCACACAACAATCTGCAGCCCTATCTCACCTGCTATTTCTGTATCGCGCTGCAGGGCGTCTTCCCGCCCAGAGGCTAATGAATTTCGAGCCACGCAGGACCAACATCATGGCCAAGAAAGCAGCTCCAAAGTCGACGGCGCGTGATAGCGCCGGCAAGAACGCAACCGCCAAGAAGCCTGTTGCAGCCAAGGCACCAACCGCAAAGGCAACGTCGACGCCGGTAGCGAAGAAGGCGGCGGCCAAGTCGGCGCCCGCATCGAAGGCGAAAGCCGCGCTTGCTTCGGCCACGAAGAAAACGGCCCTTGCCAAGGCGTCTGCCTCGACGGCGAAAGCAACAACGCCCGTCAAAGCCTTGGCCGTGCGCGCGAAACGGTCGAGTGGACCGGCCTTGCGCCACCTGCCGCCTGGCGTGAAGTTTTTCGAGCTGTCACGGCTGATGGTCATCGCCATCGATGGCAACAGTGAGCTCGTGCAGAAGGCGCAGAACGGTCCCAATGGCCCCTGGGCCAAGGCTTGGTCGCCTGTCGCGCCGGGCACCTACGCCATCATGGCGACAGGCTTGACGCGCGATGGCCGGGTCGCAGTGGTGGCACAGCCGTCCGGCGGCCCGCAACTCGTCTTCATCACCGAAGACGCCAACCAGGTTGGGCCGATCGAAAAATGGAACCCGCCGGTCAACATCGGCGCGGTGCCGGGCGCAACGGGCTATCAGAGCATGTCGATGGCACGGGATGCCGACGGTCTGATTGAGATCTTTGTCGTCACCGCCAATGGCCAGATCTGGTGGATACGGGAGAACCCGCCCAAGGTCGTGGAGAAGACGGTCACCGTCACGCCGCCCGGCACCGACAAGCCGATCACCATAACCGTCCAGGAGCTGGCACCACCTGACAAGCCGTGGAGCGACTGGCAGCAGATACCGGGCAGCGTCGTTGCCATATCAGCCAAGCGTCAGGGCGATGGCCGCATCGTCCTTTTCGGCATCAATTCGGGCCTCAATCTCTACCGCTGCCAGCAATCGGTGGCGCGCACGACCGCTGTCGGCCAGTGGACGCCCTGGGTGATGATGAACACGCCGACGACAGGCACGTTTGTGGGAATGTCACCGGTGCTGGGGCCCGGCGGCGGACTCAATTTCTTCGGCCTGACCAGCAATGGCCAGGTGGTCCACACCAGGCAGCAGCCGGCGGGATCGGATACGTGGACGCCATGGGCGACACCGGGCTTCTCGCGCACGCCCATCTACACGCTCGCCAGCGGCATCCAGGGCGACAACGACATAGTCCTTGTCGGCAGCGACCGCAGTTTCGTCCATCAGTTCAATGCGCAGAACAGCGCGCGCACGCAGAACTGGACCGGCTGGCGCGATTTTTCCAGTTCCGACAGCAATGTCGAATTCAAGCTCGACTACAACGCGGATGGCCGGCTGATGCTGTTCAGCCATGCGACGAGATCTCCGGCCGGAGGCGGCCTGTGGGCCAAGCGCCAGACAGCGTTTGACAGCACGGAATGGGACCTCGACTGGGATCAACTGGCCGACGGCGGCATCCGCCGCTTCTCGGTGGTGCGTGACCTGACGCCGCCGGTCTGATGACTGCAATTCTGAGGGGTAAGGCCGAGACCGTCTCGGCGGGAAGTCTGTCGTCCTGGCGTCGTTCTCGCCAGGCCAGGCTGAGTTTCCGGCCGGCTGGCGATCAGGACCTGCCGTTCCTGTCGGCGCTGTATGCCTCGTCGCGATGGCAGGAGCTCGAGCCGACGGGATGGTCGGAGGGCCAGAAACAATCGTTCCTGGCACAGCAGTTTGCCGCTCAACACTACCACTACATCAAGCATTATCCCGGTGCCGAGCGGCTCGTCATCGATCACGCGGGCCGTCCCATCGGCAGGCTCTATGTCGCGCGCTGGCAGGATGAGCATCGTATCGTCGATGTCGCTTTCGTGCCCGAGGCCTGCGGCCAGGGCTACGGCACCGCCGTGCTGGGCGACGCGCTCGACGAGGCTTTCGCGGCGGGCAAGCGCGCCTCGATCCACGTCGAAAAGAACAATCCGGCGAAGCGGCTCTATCTCAGGCTGGGCTTCACCGTCGTCGAAGACAAGGGCGTCTACGACCTGATGGCGGCGTTTCCGCCCGGCTCGCAGCCGTCATGACGCGTTCAGTTGAACACGGCCTCGTAGAACACGGCAGTCGCGTCGGCCGACACTGGCACGATGAAGATGTCGTCGGCGAAATCGGCGCCGACAAAGCGGTACGTTGCCTGCTGCAGGGCAGCATTGCGCGGCCCCTTGAACTGCAGCGAAAAGCCTCCGCCCGGGCGCGCGCTCGAGGACAGTGGGCGCACCGCATGCAATTCGAGCCGCAACTGCGTGCCGCCGGCGTCGACGGTGAAGGTCTGCCCGACAGAGCTTTCAAAATCCGAAGCCGAAATCATCTGTTCCGCCCACTAGTGTACAATCCGAGAAGCACCCAATCTTGCTGCTTGCCAGTGTCCTGTCCATAGTCGCAGTACAGTTTCACGACATTGCCAACTCAATGAAGCACATATCAAGACGATCGCGCAGTCGCCACGCGATCCGAGCCGCCGGAAGGACTCGACCATGACTGAATCGACGACCGAAGCCAAAGCGGTGGAAGAGGCCGCGGCCGCCGGCCTGCCGCTGTTCTATTCCAGGCCCGAGGCGCTCAACCCGGCACGGCATGGCTCGCTCGGCCTGACGGCGCGCAGTGATTTTTCCTTCGCCCGCGAGGCGCATGCCATCCCGGTGGTGGCATCCGAAATGCCGGCGGCGATGCGTTCCTATCCGATCGTCTTTATCGGGGCCACCAAGGCGCCCGTCATCATCACCGGGCTGCGCCAGAACGAGAACCTCTTCGTCGAGGCCAGCGGCAAGTGGTTCGAGCCGCATTACATCCCGGCCTATGTCCGCCGCTACCCCTTCATCCTCGCCGACGACTCCGGAACCGGCACCGGCCGGCTGACCCTGTGCGTCGACCGCGCCAGCGAGCGCGTCACCGAGGCATCCTCCAGCGCCGGCAAGGTCGCGCCGTTCTTCAATGCGGCGGAAGCCAGCGAGGCAAGCAAGCAGGCGCTCGCCTTCTGCAACCAGTTCCAGATCGATTTCAATGCCACCCGCGCGATGGTGGAAAAGATCGACGCGCACGGCCTGTTTGCGCCGCGCCAGAGCACGGTCACGCTCGAAGGCGGTGAAGTGCTCAACGTCACCGATTTCCAGGTCATCGACGAGCCGGCATTCAACAAGCTCTCCGATGAAGCCTTTCTCGATTTGCGCAGATCGGGCGCGCTCGGGCTGGTCTATTGCCACCTCGCGTCGAGCAACAGCTGGACCTCGCTCGTCTACCAGGCTTCGCTGCGGCGGCTCGTCACGGGCGTCTGATTTTTCACGACGAAGCTGGGAGAGCCGTTGCACGGCTCTCTTTTGGAGGGGCGTCGGCGCGACCCGTTGTGGTCGACCGGCCACGGAACAAATTCCTGTCTGCACCGTTGCCATCTGGTTGCAGAAGGAAAAATCATGGCTGACACCCCCAAAACCGAAGCTCCTGGTATCGACGGCATCCAAAAGTCGGTCGAAAAGCAGATCTCCGAACTGCGCAAGGAGATCGCCAAAATCAACAGATCCCTTACCGAACGCAGCCTGGACCTTGTCGCGGAAGCACGCGACACGGCGCACGGTGCAATTGAGGGGGCGTCGACGCGGACGTCGCGAGCGGCCCGGCAGCTTCGCTCGCAGGCCCAATCTGTCTCCGAGGTCGCCCGCGAGAATCCGGCAACGACCGGTGCCGTGATTGGTTTGGCAGGTTTGGTCGGGTTCATAATCGGCTTTGCGATCGCGAAAGGCTCAAACGATCAGGGTGGCCGCTGGTATTGAACGATCACAGCGCCACCAGCCGGCCCCATTCCAACCAGTTCCCATAGGAGAACCACATGGCTTCATCCGTGCTCATCGGTATCCTGATCACGTTCCTGGTGATCATACTTGTGCTTTATCTGGTTCAGCGCCTGCCGATCGACGCCAAGATGCGGCAGATTGCGCAGATAATTGTGATCATTATCGGTATCATTTCGCTGCTTAAATACTTGGCAGTCTTTTAGCCGGCTGTGCCACGAAAACAAAAAAAGGCGGCCTTCTGAGCCGCTTCTTGTCAGCATCGGGCGCCATGCGCCAAGCGTATCAGCACCGCCACCTATTTGGTCAGCCCGTCGCCTTACAGCACGTGGGACAGGAACTCGCGCGTGCGCGGCGATTGCGGGTTGGCGATCATTTCGCGCGGTTCGCCGCGCTCCTCGACAACGCCGCGATCCATGAAGATCAGCTGGTCGCCGACCTCGCGGGCGAAGCCGATCTCGTGGGTGACGACGACCATGGTCATGCCGCTCTCGGCCAGGTCGCGCATGACCACCAGCACCTCGCCGACGAGCTCCGGATCGAGCGCCGAGGTCGGCTCGTCGAACAGCAACACCTTTGGGTTCATCGCCAATGCTCGCGCGATCGCGACGCGCTGCTGCTGTCCGCCGGAAAGCTGGCGCGGATAGGCGTCTGCCTTGGCCGATAGCCCGACGCGCTCGAGCAGCGCATGGGCCTTGTCCTTGGCTTCGGCCTTGGACATGCCCTTCACCATGATCGGCGCTTCGATCAAATTCTCCAGTGCGGTCATGTGCGAGAACAGGTTGAAGGACTGGAATACCATGCCGATGTCGGCACGGCGTTGGCACAAAAGCTTGTTGTTGACCTCGTAGAGCTTGCCGTGGCGCAGGTCGTAGCCGACGAATTCGCCGTCGACCAGGAGCACGCCGCCGCTGACCTCTTCGAGATGGTTGATGCAGCGCAGGAAGGTGCTCTTGCCCGAACCCGACGGTCCGATGACACAGGCGACAGAGCCGGTCGGCACGTTGAGGTCGATGCCTTTCAGCACTTCGACTGCGCCGAAGGACTTGCGCACGCCGCGTGCGAACACCATCGAATTGTCGGGAACGCCGAAGCGGGCCTGGTTTTCTGCTTTCGATGTCATGCTGGCTGTGCCACCCGTCCGAACCTGAAGGCGCGTTTCAGCGTGTCGCCGAAGGACGCGCCCTGCTGCAGGTCGCTTCTGCCGTAATATTGCTCGATGTAGTGCTGGCAGATCGACAGGATGGTGACGACGAACAGATACCAGAAAGCCACGACGATCAGCAGCGGGATGGTCTCGAAGGTGCGCGCATAGATGCTCTGCGCGGCATAGAGCAAATCGTTGACGGCGATGATGGTGACCAGCGATGTCGTCTTCAGAAGGTTGATCGTTTCGTTGCCGGTCGGCGGCACGATGAAGCGCATTGCCTGGGGCAGCGTGATGCGGCGCAGGATCAGCCGGTGGTTCATGCCGAGACTGCCGGCAGCCTCGGTCTGGCCTGAAGCCACCGAGTTGATGCCGGCGCGCACGATCTCGGCCATGTAGCCGGCTTCATGCAGCGACAGCGCGATGACGGCCGCCACGAAAGGTGTCATGAAATCGTTGGTCTTGACCGTGAACAGCGTGCCGATGAAGGGCAGCGTCAGCGAGAACTCGCGCACCACCAGTGCCAGGTTGAACCAGAAGATCAGCTGGATCAGCGCCGGTGCGCCGCGGAAGAACCAGATGTAGGCGCTGGCAAAGGCGTTCAGGATACGGCTCGGCGACAGCCGCATGATGGCGACGATGGTGCCGATGACGATCGCCAGCACCATGATGGTGACGGTCAGCACCAGAGTCTGGCCGAGGCCGCGCATGATCGAGGGGTGGAACAGGTACTTTCCGACTGTCGGCCAGTCGAAGGCGGGATTGGTGGCCAGCGCCTTGAGGATCAGTCCGAGGATAGCCAGCGTGATCGCTGTGCCGACCCACAGGCCATAGTGGCGCAGCGGCACGACTGTCAGCGCCTCCGGCGGCGGCGTTTGCGTTTCGGCCCGGTCCATTCAGCCGCCCTCCCAGCAGTGCTGATGGCCGGCGAAGGTTCCATGTCCCTCGCCGGCCTTTCGTATTACTTGCGGATCTTGTCGGCGCTGTCGACGATATAGGCTTCGTCGATCATGGCGCTGGTCATGCCGTACTTGGCCATGATCGTCTTGTAGGTGCCGTTCTTGATCAGCTCGTTGACGCCGGCGGCCAGCATGTCGGCCGTTTCCTTGTCACCCTTGGGGATGGCGATGCCGAGCGGTGCGACGTCGTAGAGACCCGGAACGACCACCATCTGCCCCTTGCTGGTCACCTCGAAATAGCCCGATGCGGTGGCGTCGTCGAGGCGGGCATCGATACGATCGGAGAGCGCGGCCTGGATGATGTCCTTACCCTCCGGGAAGATGCTCTTGGCAATCTCCGGCAGGCCTTTTTCCTTGCACTCGGCGCTCAGGCGGTCGGCGATGAAGTCCGACACCGCGCCGCCGATGACGCCGATCCGCTTGCCGCAGAGATTGTTCTCGCCCTGGAACTGCGAGGCTTTGTCGGCGGTCGTAGACGCAACGATGCCTGACTTGATGAACATCACGAAGTCGACCTGCTTCAGGCGCTCGTCGGTGGCGGCGAAGGTTTCCCACGCGACCTTGAAGCGGCCGGCGGCGAGGCCCGGCACCATCGAGGGGAAGGGAATGCGGGTGACTTCAAGCTCGGCGCCGAGCAGCTTGGCGGTTTCCTGGGCCAGCTCGATGTTGATGCCGACCTGCTTGCCGTTTTCGTCGATGAATTCGAACGGCGCGTATTCGAGGGTGTTGGCAATGATCAGCTTGCCGGTGTCCTTTACCTCGGCCGATTTCGGCAGTTCGGCGGCAGTCAGCGCGCCGGCAAAAGTCACCAGGGCGGTTGCAGCCGTTGCGGCCAACGTTGCGCCGCGCAGAAGCGAAAAATGATGCACTTTGTTCCTCCTCATGATGCTGAGATGGCCGGCGGCGGCTGCCCCTGGCTTCGTCCCCGTGACCGCCCTCCCCTCGATGGAGCGTGCTTCTTGCCGTCGGCGTTCACGTCAGAACCAATTCTGATATTGAAATGTATTTTTATGGCCGCTGAATTGTCAAGCGAGCAGCACCGGCCCTGTCACAGAAATCGCGGCGGCAGAACGGGCCCTCGATATCGCTTCGTGCTTCACCCGCCACGATCAGAACCGAAGCGAACGCAGCCCGACCGTGCGGTCGATGATCAGGATCGCGGCAAAGGTCATGAAGATGCTGAGCGAGGCGATGGCCGCTGCGGTCGGATCGAAGTTGAAGCGCAGGTAGTCGAACAGTTCGAGCGGCAGCGTGTTCTTGCCGAGCGACTTCAGCAAAAGCGAAATGTTGAAGATGTCGAAGGAGATGACGAAGGCAAACAGGCAGCCGGTGATGATGCCAGGCTTGATCGCCGGCAGCGTCACGCGCCGGAAGGTCATCCAGCC
Organism: Aminobacter sp. SR38; assembly: GCF_014843375.1. Lineage (NCBI taxonomy): Bacteria > Pseudomonadati > Pseudomonadota > Alphaproteobacteria > Hyphomicrobiales > Phyllobacteriaceae > Aminobacter > Aminobacter sp. SR38. The sequence goes on along the minus strand of NZ_CP062113.1, from coordinate 294,527 downwards.
GCCGGCACCGAGGCTGCGCGCCGCCTCTTCCTGCGAACGGTCGAAGTTGAACAGCGCCGACGACACGTTGAGGAAGACATAGGGGAAGGTGACGACGATGTGGCCGATCTGGATGCCGATCGAATAGTCGGTGCCGATCCGGATTTCGTAGAAATAGAACAGCAGCGCGATCGCCGTCAGAATCTCCGGCACCAGCAGCGGTGCGGTCATGATCAAGCGGATGTAGTCGCGGGCCATCGTTGCGTGGCGGGCAACGTAGATCGCCGCCAGTGTGCCGATCACGCCATTGACGACCGTCGATGTCGCGGCGATCTGGATCGAGTAGAGCGTGGCATCGAGGAAGCGCTTGTTGGAAAACAGCGCCTCGAACCAGCGCAGCGAAAAGCCCTCGAGCGGGAACGCCAGGAACTCGCCCGAATTGAACGACAACAGCACGACCAGAACGATCGGGAACATCAGGAAGATGTAGATCGCCGTGACCAGCGCGGTGAACAGGCGGTCCCAGATGGTCTTTTCGACGCCGTTCGACGAACCTGTCATGGCAGTCTCCGCATCGCGCGCGCCGTGAGCCTGAGATAGAGCCCGACGAAGATGACCGCCACCGCCGCCATGATGATGGCCAGTGCCGCACCCGCCGGCCAGCGGAAGTTGTCGACAAGATATTGCACCACCAGCACCGACATGGTGCGGCCGCCGGTACCGCCGAGCATGGCGGGCGTGACATAGGCGCTGATCGACAGCACGAACACCAGGATCGTGCCGGCCTGGATGCCGGGCATGCTGAGCGGCAACGTCACCTTCCAGAAGGTGCGCATGCGCGAGGCGCCGAGCGAGCGCGACGCCATGGCAAGGTCGGGACTGATCGCCTGCAAATTGCCGAGCAAAGGCAGGATGATGAAGGGCAGGAACACATGCGTCAGCGCGATGGTGACGCCGAGCGAATTGTTCATCAGCTGCAGCGGGAAGTCGAGCAGGCCGGTCGCCTTGAGCGCCTGGTTGGCGACGCCGTTGTTGGACAGGATGATCATCCAGGCAAAGGTCCTGACGACCAGCCCGACCAGCAGCGGCGACAGCACGAAGATGTAGAGCAGGCTGGTCCAGCGCGAGCGCGACTTGGCGAGATGATAGGCGACGGGATAGCCCAGCAGCAGCGAAATGACGGTGACGGTTGCGCCGATCAGCAAGGTGCGTCCGAGGATGCCCCAGATGTAGAAATCACCGAGCGCCGTCGTGTAATGCGCCAGCGTGAAGCCGTCGCCATAGACGGCGCGGGTCGATGCCTCGCGCAGGCTCATGGTGATGATCGTCAGGTATGGCAGCGCGAAGAAACCGATCAGCAGCACCAGCGCCGGCACCACCATCCAGGCAGCACTGCCACGGTTGCCCCGGCTGTCCAGGCGAGGTGCCGCCTCGACCGCGCTCATGATGCGAGGACCCAGCTGTCGCGTGCGGCAAAACGCAAGGCGACCTGCTCGCCAATGTCGAGCGGGTTGCGGCCATTGACGTCGACGATCATGCGGTCGCCGCTGGTGAGCCTGACGGCCAGCTGGTTGGCACTGCCCTGATAGACCGAGTTGATCACCGATCCGGCGAGCACGTTGTCATTGTCACCCGTCTCCCCTGTCCCTTGCCTGCGGGTGTCGATGTTTTCCGGCCGGATCATGATCTTGACCTCAGCCCCCTTGGCGAGCCCCGCCGGGCCCGTCGTGCCGATGCTGCCGCATGGCGTGTCGACCTTGTAGCTGTCCGGGCCAAGCGCTTCGGCGATCTTGCCCGCTATGGTGTTCGACCGGCCGATGAAGCCGGCAACCGATTGCGACGCCGGCCGCTCATAGATGTCGCGCGGCGAGCCGAACTGCGAGATCGCGCCGGCGCTCATCACGACGATCTTGTCCGACATCACCATCGCCTCGGCCTGGTCGTGGGTGACATAGATGCTGGTGATGCCGACGCGCTGCTGCAGGTCACGAATGAAGAAGCGCATCTCGTCGCGCAAGGTGGCGTCGAGATTGGCCAGCGGCTCGTCGAGCAAAAGCACCGACGGCTCGATGACCAGCGCGCGGGCAAGCGCCACGCGCTGCTGCTGGCCGCCGGAAAGCTCGCGCGGATAGCGCTTGTCGTAGCCTTCGAGGCGCACCATTGCGAGCACGTCGGCGATGCGCCGCTGGCGGTCGGGCAAGGAGACCTTGCGCACCTCGAGCCCGAAGCTCAGATTCTCGGCCACCGTCATGTGCGGAAAAAGCGCGTAGGACTGGAACACCATGCCGATGTCGCGCTGCTCCGGCAAGGCGCGTGTCACGTCGCGGTTGCCAAACAGGATGCGGCCATCGTCGGGCCGCTCGAAGCCGGCGATGCAGCGCAGCGTCGTTGTCTTGCCGCAGCCGCTGGGGCCGAGCAGCGAGACAAACTCGCCCTGGGCGATCGGGATCGATATGTCCTTCAGGATGTGCAGGTTTCCATACCGCTTGTTGATACGGTCGATGGTCAGTGCGGTCATCCGGCGTCCTCGCGGGGTTCTCGGCCGGGAGGTGGGGGCATCCCTCCCGGCCATTACGTCGATGCGATGGCGGGGTGGCTTTACGCCATCTCCCGGTTCCAGCGGTCGGCAATGTCTGCCGCCTTGTCGACGTAGCTGTCCCAGTCGTAGCTCTTGATCTCGGCCATGCGCGGGCCGACGATCGGCGTGCGCGCCTTCATCGCGTCGTCGACGGAAGACTCGCTGTTGCTCGGAGAGGTGTAGAAGGCCTTGGCCATGTCCTGCTGGACCTTGGCGTCGAGGATGTAGTTCAGATAGGCGTGCGCGGCGTCCTTCTCGGCCCCGGTCGCGACCAGGTTGAACGACTGCTCGAAGGCGAGCACCCCTTCCTTGGGGGCGACGATGGCCACCGGTGCCCCCTTGTCCTGCAGCGTCATGATCTCGGTCCAGTCGACCGGCGCGATGATGGCGTCGCCGCGGATCAGTGCCGTTGCCACCTCGCCGCTCCATGAAGCCTGCGTGAAGGGCAGCAGTTCCTTGATCTTGGCAAATGCGGTGTCGAAATCGTCCGGGCCGCTGCCGAACAATTCGGCGACCAGGCGTAGGAAGAGGACCGCACCGGTGTTGCCGATTTGGTAGAGCCCGGTCTTGCCCTTGAACTCGGGATTGTCCCAGAGGTCGTGCCAGGAGGTGGGCGCCGTCTTCACCAGGTCGGTGCGGTAAGCGAGTCCGATCGGTGAGACGATGGCGCGGATTCCTTTGGCGTCCTTGTTGACGAATTGCGGGAAGGTCTTTGCCGCATTCGGCACCTTGGCGAGGTCGAAAGGCTCGAAGAAGCCCTCGGCACGCAGCACGGCGGCGATGTTTTCGTTGCCCATGAAGATGCTATAGGGCGACCGGCCGCCGCCGGCGCGGATCTTGGCGACGAAATCCTTGCCGAGCCCGACGTCGAGCTGCGGCTGGATGCCTGTTGCGGCCGTGAGGCCGGGCAAGAGCTTCTCTTCCCAGAATTTGGCCCATAGCCCGCCATAGGTCGGAACGACCAGTGGCGATTGCGCCGCGGCAAGCCGTGGCAGGGTCATCGAGGCAATAGCCGTCGTCATACCGACGGCGAATTCACGCCTGGTCAGCTTCATCGGAAATTATCTCCCATGTTCCCACTGAAGTTCTTATGGTGGCTTGCGTCGCGGGTCGAAAGCGCAGCCCTGTTGGATCGAAGGCTTGCATTTTTGGATCAGGCGGTCAACAATTTAGATATTGTAATATTGAAATAATAAGAAGCGGCCAACGAGGGAGAGCATAAGGGCATGGAGGACGCCAAGCAGGCAGTCCAGGCGACCAAGAGCCTGGCACATCAGATCGCGACGTCGCTGCAGCAGGAGATCGTGCAGGGCACGCTCAGCGTCGAGGCGCGGCTGCCGTCCGAAGCCGAGATCGCGCAGCGCTTCGGCGTCTCGCAGCCGACGGTGCGCGAGGCGCTCAAGATACTTGCGGCGAAGAAGCTGGTGCGCTCGAAGCGCGGCCCCAATGGCGGCGTCTTCGTCAATGCGCCTTCGCTCACCGCCGCCAGCCAGATGCTGCAGGAGATGACCACATGGTTCGTCGGGCTCGGCGTATTCGGGCTCAACGAGATCGTCGAGGCGCGGTTGTTGCTCGGCCGCACCTGCGTCCAGCTCGCCGCCGAACGCGCCACTACGGAAGATCTCGAAACGATCGAGGCGACGCTGGAGGCGTTCGAGCGCGACGACATTTCCGACGAGGAGTTTTGCCGGCTCGACGTCGCCTTCCACCACGCCATTGCCCAGGCCACCGGCAACAACGAGCTGCGCTTCATCATGCTGGTCGTCAACGACTCGCTGATCCCGGCAACCAACATGATCTCCTTCCGCTTCCGCGAACGCGGCCGCGTCGTCTCGCTGCACGCCGATATCCTGGAAGCGCTGCGCGCCCGCGACACCTCGGCTGCCACGGCGGCCTTCGAGGAGCTCATTGCCTATCAGTCCAGTGTCTACGAAAAGGCGCTGTCGGCGCGCCAGGGTGACGGCGCCCAGCGGCAGGAAGCCTGATGGGACAGCTCGTGGCGCCGGGGCAGAAGCTGGTCGAACAGCAGCTTGCCGACGGGCGCCGTGTCTACCGCAGTTCGATCCCCCTGCCCGACGAACTGTCTGATATTCTGGTACGGCTTGCCAGATGGGCGAAGGAGCAGCCTGACAAGGTGTTGTTGTCCGAGCCACGGGAAGGCACCAGACGATCGATCTGCTATGGCGAGGCACTTGCACGCGCCCGTGCCATGCGACAGGTGCTGACGGGCCGCTACGGCCTGCGCAAGGGCGATTGCGTGGCGACATTGGCTCCGGCCGGCATTGACGCACTCGTGCTCAAGCTCGCTTGCCTGTCCGGCGGCTTCGTCCATGCGGCCCTGCCCCCCTTCCCTTTCCGCGACGGCGTCGAAACCCAGGCAACCAGATCCTTTCTTGAAAACGCCGGCCCCCGGCTGATCGCGGCGCCATCTGGTCATCCGGCCATCCAGGGCATGGACGCTATTTCGCTCGACGACCTCGCACATCATGGCACTGAAACAGCTGCGCCCGCGGGGGACGAGCCCGCTTCGCTCGACGACTGGGCGGCGATCTTCTTCACCTCCGGCAGCACGGGTACGCCAAAGGGCGTGCCGATCACGCGTGGCATGATCTCGTCCAACCAGGCCGCCATTGCAGCGATGTGGCCATTCGTCGCCGAGACGCCACCGGTGCTCGTCGACTGGCTGCCGTGGCATCACGTCTTCGGCGGGCTCGACAACATCTTCAAAGTGATCTGGAACGGCGGCGCGATGCATGTCGATGCCGCACCCGGTCCCGCGACGATTGAGGCAACGGCAAAGCTGATGGCCGATGTCGGCCCCACCATGCACATCGCCGTTCCGCTCGGACTGAGGCTCCTGCTCGACCGGCTGGAAAACGACGATGCCGGCGCTCTTGCCCTGACGCGGAATCTGCGCGCCATCTTCTTTGCCGGTGCAGGTATCGATGCCGAACTGTGGCGCCGCCTCGCCGCCTTTCGCGACAGCCATGGCGATTTCCAGATTCTCTCAGGTTATGGCGCTACCGAAGCGGCTTCGACGATCACGCTGTCGCCGGCGCCGCTCGAGCGTCCGGGTGAGCTTGGCCACCCCCTGCCCGGCCACAGCGTGGCGCTTGTCGACATCGACGGCCGCAGTGAGCTGCGCGTCTCTGGTCCCAACATCGCACCTTGCTATCTGATCGAGGGCCGAAAGGTCGAACTGCCGATGGACGAGCACGGTTTCTACCGTACCGGTGATGCGGCGGTGCTGCGGCAGCGCACGGATGGCGTTGCCGTGTTCGGCTTCGATGGCCGTCTCGCCGAGGATTTCAAGCTGTCGAGTGGGGTCAAGGTGCGCACCGGGCCGCTGCGCGCCGGCCTTCTGGCGCAATGCGCGCCGCTTGCCGACGACATCGTCATTTCGGGCGAGAACCGTGACCGCCTCGTGGCGCTGGTGTTTCCCTCGCCGGCGGGCAACGCTCGTCCCAACGAACTCAGCGCGCGCATTGCCGCCTGGAACGCCGCCAATCCCTCAGGTTCGACCGCGATAGCCCGTTTCGATCTCGCAACTGCGCCGGCCGATCGCAGCAAGGGCGAGCAGTCGGACAAAGGCCAAATCGTCCAGTCGCGCTATCTGCGCAACCACGCCGACCTGTTCGAGGCGCTTCAGGCAGGTGGCGGTCAGGCACCCGTGGGCGCCTGACGCCTTGAAAGCCTAGTCCAGATCGCGGAACGGCTTTTCGCGGATGTCGAGGAATTCCTTCAGTGAATGCTCCTTGAGCAGCCGCATCCAGTAGCGACCCTCTTCCGAGGCATGCAGGATCGCGGTGGTTTCGCGATTGTAAGTCCAGGAGCTCTCGAGACCGGCCGTCTGCTGCTGGTGGTTGAGCGCTGCCTTGGCGAACTTGATCGCGGCACCCGGCATGCGCGCACATTTGCGCGCCAGCTTTTCGGCTTCCACCCTCAATTGGTCACGCGGGACGACCTTGTTGACCAGATGGATGCGCGCGGCCTCGCGGCCGTCGATCAGGTCGCCTGTGTACATCAGGTGGCGGGCATGGATCATCGGCACCGTCCAGGGCAGCATCAGCGTCGGTGGCGCCGAGACATGGCGAACTTCGGGCTCACCCAGCATTGCGTCCTCGGCGGCGACCGTCATGTCGCAGCACATCATCAGCTCCAGCCCGCCGGCTAGACAATAGCCGTTGACGGCGGCAATGATCGGGATCGGCGCCTCGCGAATGAGCTTCATGCGGCGCATGTTGGCGCCGATGTCCTCGCGCCAGGCTTCCGCATCCATCTCGAAGTCCTCGCCGCCGAGGTCGAAGCCGGCGGTGAAGGCGCGCCCGGCGCCGGTGATGATGACGGCGCGGATCTCGGGATCCTTGACCGCCCGGGCGATCGCCGCCTCGAGCGCGTCGCCGAGCTCCTGGTTCATGGCGTTCATCTTGTCGGGGCGGTTGAGCGTCAGGGTGACGAACGCATCCTCGGCGTCCTTCTCCCAGATAACGACGTCAGTGCTCATGGTCTCCCCTCCCCTCAGGCGATTTCGATGACGACGCGGCCGCGGACCAGGCCGGCGACGATGCGTTTGGCGAGGTCAGGCAGTTCGCTCATCTTGTGGGTCTCGGTCATTGCCGCAAGCTTGGTGCGGTCGAGATGGTCGGCCAGCGTGCGCCAGGCGCGCTCCCGCTTCGCCTGCGGCGCGAATACGGAATCGACACCGATCAGCGTCACGCTGCGCAGGATGTGCGGCATCACGGTGCCGGGCAGGTCGTGGCCGCCGGCCAGCCCACAGGCCGCGACAGCGCCGCCATAAACAGTCTGCGCCAGCGCGTTGGCGAGCGTGGTCGAACCGACGCTGTCGACGGCACCGCTCCAGCGCTCCTTCTGCAGCGGCCTGACCTCACCGGCGAGTTCTGCCCGGTCGAGGAAGGCAGTTGCGCCCAGCGAGCGGAGATAGTCATGCGTCTCGGCCCGGCCGGTCGAGGCAACGACGGCATAACCCTTGGAGGACAACAGGCTGACGGCTGTCGAGCCGACGCCGCCGGCAGCACCCGTCACCAGCACCTCGCCCTTGCCGGGCTGGATCTTGCCCCAGTCTTCGAGCGCGTCGACGCACAGGGCCGCAGTGTAACCCGCGGTGCCGATTGCCATCGCCTGTTCCATGGTGAAGGCATCAGGCAGGCGGATCAGCCATTCCGGCTTCAGCCGCTGAAAGCGTGTGTACGCACCCCACTCCGTTTCCGACATGCCCCAGCCATTGGCCACGACCTTGTCGCCCGCCTTCCATGCCGGTGAGCGCGACTCGACGACAGTGCCGGCAATATCGATGCCTGCAACCATCGGCAGGCGGCGCGCGATACGGCCCTTGCCCGAAATGGCGAGGCCATCCTTGTAGTTGAGGCTTGAATAGGCGACCTCGACCAGCACGTCGTTGTCTGGCAGGTCGGCTTTGGTGATCTCGCGGAAGCCGGCGCGCGGCTTGCCGTCGACATCTTCAAGCATCAACGCCGTAAAAGTCTCGCTCATGAAAGTCTCCAGGAAGGCATGGGGGTAATCTCCGGCTTAGCCGCGCTTGGCCTCGCGTTCGGCGCGCCGCGTCAGGCTGAGCGCATAGCTGTCGCGAACATAGGCGAGCAGCTCCGACAGCACGCCGGTGGCATCGCTTGCGTTACGCGCCTCGATGGCGCCAGCAAGCTTTTCATGGAAATCGGCGACTGTGCTGCGCTCGCGCACATGCGAAACGATCATGTTGGTGATCGGCATGAACGCCTCGACCACCGTGTACATCATCAGGCTGAGCGGGCCGTTGCCCGCCGCCTGTACAACGGCGCGGTGGAAGCGCACGTCTGAGGCGCAAAAATCCTCGTCGCTGAGCAGCTTGGAACGCTGCAGCGTGATCTCGGCGCGCATCGCGGCAAGGTCGGCGTCGCTGCGTCGCTCGCAGGCAAGCCGGCAGCAGATTGCTTCCGTTTCCAGCCGCGCGCTTATGATCTCGTCGATGTCGAAGGCGCCGACGCCGACAAGCAATGTCGCGGCCCCCGTGATCGCCGATGACAGGCCCTCCGGATCGGGGCGGCTGACGAAGGTGCCACCGGTCGGCCCACGCTGCGAGCGTATCAGGTTCTGTGCCGCAAGCCGCTTCAGCGCCTCGCGCACCGTCGGGCGCGATATGCCGAAGCTCTTGGCGAGGTCTTCTTCGGTCGGCAGGCGTTCGTCGATCTGCAGGCGGCCGTCGAGAATGGCCGCGCGGATCTTGTCGGCGACCTGCCGGGCCACGCCAGTGCGAACCACGTCCTGATATTCGATCGGCATTCGCCCTCCGTCGGTGCTGCCTTGCGGCCGCCTCCGTTTCGATATGAAGATAAACAATATAGGTTTGACAAATATTGCAAGCGAAATAAGCTTGACCGAGACAGCGCCCGGAAATGGCTTCCTCCGGGCCATCCAGGCGCCATGACACCCAAGAGCGATCAGGTTCTCTCCCTCCTCCAGGCACGGCTCGACAAGGCCGCCATCCTGGCAGGCGACGCCATCGATCCACGCTACAGCGACGATCTTGCCGGTGAGCGGGGCGCCCGGCCGGAGCTTGTGCTGCGGCCACGCGGCACCGACGAGGTCGCCGAGATCCTGAAGGTCTGCAACGACGCGCGCCTGCCGCTGGTCGTCCAGGGCGGCCGCACCGGACTGTCGGGCGGGGCGAGGGTGCTGGCAGGCGAGGCAGTGTTGTCGCTCGAGCGCATGACCACCTTGCAGGAGGTCGAGCCGACGGCCGGAACCATCGTTGCCGATGCAGGCGTGCCGCTGCAACTCGTGCAGGAAAAGGCCGACACTGCGGGCCTCGTCTTCGGCGTCGACATCGGCGCACGCGGCACCGCCACCATCGGCGGCAACATCGCCACCAATGCCGGCGGCATTCGCGTTCTGCGCTATGGCAGCTTCCGCGCCCAGGTGCTGGGGCTTGAGGCCGTGCTCGCCGATGGCAGTGTTCTGTCCTCGCTCAAGGGGCTCGCCAAGGACAATTCGGGCTACGACCTCGGCCAGCTTTTCATTGGCAGCGAAGGCACGCTCGGCGTCGTCACCCGCGCCTGCCTCAGGCTGCATCCCAGGCCCGTGACGCAGTCCGCGGCCTTCTGCTCCTTGCCGTCGCTGGGCGCGGCCTTCGGCCTGCTCACATTCCTGCGTGCCCGCCTCGGCAACCTGCTGTCAGGCTTCGAGGTCATCCTGGCGCCGCTGATGGGTGACATGGTCGCAGCGCTCGGCTTCACTGCGCCGGTCGCCCTCTCGACACCGGTCTACGTGCTCGCCGATATCCAGGGCATGAGCCCGGGAACCGACGAGGAGGCCTTCATCGAGACTTTGTCGCGGGCAATCGAGGACGGACTGGTCGAGGACGTCGTGGTCTCGCAGTCGGAACGCGAGTTTCATGCGCTGTGGACGCTGCGCGATGACGTCAATCGCTTCCTGTTCGCCGAAGATGCGATGCTCAGCCTCGATGTCAGCCTGCCGCTGCCTGAAATGGGCGCCTTCCTCGATATGGCGCGCACGGCCCAGCGGCAGGTCGACCCCGCGGCGCGGGATTATGTCTTCGGCCATCTCGGCGACGGTAACCTGCATTACGTCGTGCGAACCGACAGGCCCGACCAGGTCGCCAGCGCGGTGTTCGATTGCGTCGCGAAAAGCGGCGGCTCGATCTCGGCAGAGCATGGCATCGGATTGGACAAGAAGGCCTATCTGCATCTGACGCGCGCGCCGGCCGAGCTCGCGGCGATGCGCCGCCTGAAGGCCGCGCTCGACCCCAACAACATTCTCAATCCGGGCCGCATCTTCGACATGCCCCCTGCCCTGCCCAACGTCTGAGTGCCGCAATGACAGCTGTGACTTCTCCTGAAAATGGCGCCCGCCCGGTCGACATGCCCTCGGCGCTTGACGAACGCTACACGCTCGAACGCGGCCGCATCCTTGTTTCGGGCACGCAGGCGCTGGTGCGCCTGCCGATGGTCCAACGCCAGCGGGATCTGGCCGTCGGGCTCAACACCGCAGGTTACGTCTCGGGCTATCGCGGCTCTCCATTAGCCGGCTTCGATCGCGAGATGGCCAGCGCCCGGAAACATCTCAAGGAAAGCCATATCGTCTTCCAGCCCGGTCTCAATGAGGACATGGCGGCGACCGCGGTGTGGGGCACGCAGCAGACCGGCATGTTCCCCGGCGCGCGCTACGACGGCGTCTTTTCCATGTGGTACGGCAAGGGCCCGGGCGTCGACCGCACCATGGATGTCATCCGCCACGCCAATGCCATCGGCACCAGCAAGCATGGCGGCGTGCTGTTGCTCGTCGGCGACGACCATGGCGCGGTGTCGTCGACCCTGCCCCACCAGAGCGAGCACAACCTGATATCGGCCATGGTGCCGCTTCTGTCGCCGGCCGGCATCAGTGAATATATCGACTACGGTCTGCTTGGCTGGGCCATGAGCCGCTATTCCGGTGCTTGGGTCGGCTTCAAATGCCAGACCGAGATCGTTGAGTGCTCGGCAACTGTCGACCTCGATCCGACCCGGCTGGAGATCGTCACGCCAGACATGCCTCTCCCCGCCGACGGCCTGTCGATGCGCTGGCCCGACGGACAGCAAGCGATGGAACGGCGGCTCGAGACCAAGCTTGCCGCGGTGCTCGCCTTCGCCCGCGCCAATCGCCTCGACCGTCCGGTCTGGCCCTCCCCTGCCGCACGGCTCGGCATTGTCTCGACCGGCAAATCCTGGCTCGACCTCAAGGGTGCACTGGCACTGCTCGGCATCGACGAGGGCCGCGCCGCCGAGCTTGGCATCCGCCTTTACAAGGTTGGCATGGTCTGGCCGCTGGAGCCGGAGGGCCTGCGCGAATTTGCCGACGGGCTGGAGCAGATCCTCGTCGTCGAAGAAAAGCGTCCGGTCATCGAGGAGCAGATCAAGTCGCAGCTGTTCAACCAGCCGGGCGACCGCCGGCCGCAAGTCTTCGGCAAGACCGGGCCGGACGGCTCTCCACTCCTGCCCTCGATCGGCGAGATTGGCGCGCTCTCGGTGGCACGTGCCATCCTGCAATGGCTGGGCACTGATGACGCAGGCCTCGCGGCCCGCGCCGTACAGCTGTCAACGGTTGGAGCCCCCTCCCCTGCCGAACCGGGTCTGCTCAACCGCGAACCCTATTTCTGCTCAGGGTGCCCGCATTCGACATCGACGGTTCTGCCCAAGGGCAGCCGCGCCTCCACCGGTATCGGTTGCCACATGATGGTGATCGGCATGGAGCGCGACACCTCGACCTTCACCCAGATGGGTGGCGAAGGCGGCTCGTGGATCGGCCTTTCCCCCTTCACCGACGAGAAGCACATCTTCGTCAACATGGGCGACGGCACTTATTTCCATTCCGGTCTGCTGGCCATCCGCGCCGGCATCGCCGCCAAGGTCAACGCCACCTACAAGATCCTCTACAACGATGCGGTCGCCATGACCGGTGGCCAGCGCCATGACGGCGAATTGTCGGTGCCGTCGATCGTCGGCCAGGTGCTCGCCGAGGGTGCCAAGCGGGTCGTCGTCGTCTCCGAGAGGCCGCCATTGCTGGCCGGCCTGCTGCCGCGTGCGGTCGATGTGCGGCATCGCGACGAGCTCGACGAGGTACAGCGTGAGCTGCGCGACGTCGAAGGTGTCACCGTGCTGGTCTACGACCAGGTCTGCGCCGCCGAAAAGCGCCGCCGGCGCAAGCGTGGCACCTATGCCGTCTCGCCCAAGCGTGCCTTCATCAACGAACTGGTCTGCGAAGGCTGCGGTGATTGCTCGGCGGTCTCGAACTGCATCTCCATCGAGCCGCGCGAGACCGAGTTTGGCCGCAAGCGCGCCATCAACCAGTCGAGCTGCAACACCGACCTCAGCTGCACCAAGGGCTTTTGCCCGAGCTTTGTCACCGTCGAAGGCGGGCGCCTGCGCAAGCCGCGCGCCAAGGCTGCCGGCGGCGTCGACGCCGGCCTGGCCGAGCCCAGCCTGCCCAGGTTGGGCGATGCGCCCTACAGCCTGCTGCTTACTGGCATCGGCGGCACAGGCGTCATCACCGTCAGTGCCATCCTGTCACAGGCAGCTCATCTCGACGGCCTGTCACTGGTGACGCTCGACCAGACCGGCCTGGCACAGAAGAATGGTGCCGTCGTCTCGCACATTCGCCTGGCGCGACGGCCTGAGATGCTCAACGCAGCCCGCATCGGCCCTGGCGAGGCCGACCTAGTGCTCGGCTTCGATCTCGTGGTCGCTGCATCGCAGAATGCCGTCGCCACTTTCGGCAAGGGCCGTACCAGGGCCGTGGTCGACGACCACTTCGCCCCGACGGCGTCCTTCGTCAAGGACACCACGATTGACTTCCGAGAAAGCGCGACGCTGCGGCGGCTGCGCACTGCCGGCGGCGAGGACGCGCTCACCACGCTTCCCGCAATGAAGCTGGCAACCGCGCTGTTCGGCGATGCGATCGCCGCCAACATGTTCCTGCTCGGCCATGCCTGGCAGAAGGGCCTGGTGCCGATCGGGCGCGAAGCGATCGAGAAGGCGATCTACCTCAACGGCGCCGGCGTCGCCATGAACCGCGCTGCCTTTGCCTGGGGCCGGCGTTCCGTCGACGACATGGACTTCGTCAGCCGGCAGGCTGGGACGGCACCCGCTTCGGCGCCCGAAGCCAAGTCGCCTGATGAGATCGTCGCGCAGCGCGTCGCGTTCCTCACCGGGTATCAGGACGCGGGATATGCCGAGCGCTATCGGACGCTGGTCGACAAGGCGCGGCAAGCCGAGGCGAGAGTGGCTCCGGGGCAGGCTATGTTCGCGACGGCCGTTGCCAAGGCCGCATTCAAGCTGATGGCCTATAAGGACGAATACGAGGTAGCGCGGCTGCATCGCGATCCGGCCTTCCGGCAAAAGCTCGCCGAGCAGTTCGAAGGCGACTTCAAGCTCCAGTACAATCTCGCGCCGCCGATGCTGACCCGTACCGATCCGCGCACCGGCCATCCCGCCAAGATCGCCATCGGCAGCCGCTGGATCGAGCCGGCCTTTGCCGTGCTGGCTCGCCTCAAGAGCCTGCGTGGCACCCGCTTCGATCCATTCGGCCGCACCGCCGAGCGCAAGATGGAACGCAAACTGGCGGCGGACTACTTCACGCTGGTCGAGGCGCTTTCCGCCCGCCTGTCGGCTTCAAACCTAGCAATGGCGACAGAGATCGCCAGCCTGGCCGAGACCGTCCGCGGCTATGGCCACATCAAGCTAGCTGCCGTCGAGCGTTACGAAAAGCGTAAGCTCGAACTGCTCGCCGCATTTGATCAGGCCACGGCCGTAGGGCAGGCGGCCTGACGAGCCTGGTCCCATCAACGGCCTGAATCGACCACGGCTGATCGATTCAGGAGTTTCATTGGACGGTGGGTTCGCCGCGCGCGATTCTGCCGTCCATGTACAAACCGAGCCCCATCCTGCACCTCCAGCGTCGTGATCCGAGCCGTAACATGGCGCGGTTCTATTGCCTGTCGGTTGAGCGTTCGCTGTTTGGCGACGCGGTGCTGGTGCGCGAATGGGGCCGCATCGGTACGCTGGGCCGGAGGCGTCTCGATCTCTTTGCCAACGTTGCCCAGGCGCAGGAGGCGATGCGCCGTTTGGTGGTGTCCAAGGTCAAGCGCGGCTACAGCTCCGTCGGTTGACAGCTGTCAACGACGATATGCCGGGACCGAAACGGTCCTCGACGGTCGCCGTTACGCCTCCGTCACAATGGTTAATTTCCGTTAACTATAAACAAGTTGACTCGACTCGCCCTCTCCAGCACCCTTGTTACGCTAATTGGTCGTAATTCGACGCGTCCAGCGTAACCGCCTCAGAAAACCGTTATCCACGCTCCGGCACGTTAAAATGTGCGAAGGCGTAACCCGGATTCGGATTCTGCAGCGAATCGGCGCATAAATCTTAACGAAGCCTGACGGTGCGTCGCTTACGCATGCGCTGGTGGGCGAGAGGGGACTAAAGACTTGGTTGGGGCAGTTCAAGCACGGGCGGAAAACGCGAGCGACGAGGCCGAGGTCATGGCGACTGATCGTGCCATTGCGCGGGACGCCGAGATGTTGTCGGCGCAATTGCAGGCAATGCGCGACCGGCTGTTTTCGCCGACCTCGAAGAAGGTCCTGCGCAAGTTTTCGAGCGGCGAAGCCGCACGTCTGATCGGTGTCACCGACGGCTATCTGCGCCAGCTCTCCATCGCAGGCGAAGGGCCGCAGCCCGAAACCGGGGCAGGGGGGCGACGCTACTACGCACTCGACGACATCAACGGGCTGCGCCGGCATCTGGCCGAGCAGAACCCCACCAAGGCGCGCCATTATCTGCCGCGCCGCGACACCGGGCGTGGCGAACACCTTCAGGTCATCGCCGTCACCAATTTCAAGGGCGGCTCGGGCAAGACCACGACCAGCACGCACCTTGCCCAGCATCTTGCGCTGGCCGGTTACCGGGTGCTGGCGATCGATCTCGATCCGCAGGCTTCGATGTCGGCACTGCTGGGCTACCAGCCGGAACTCGATCTCGACGGCAACGACACGCTCTATGGCGCGATCCGCTATGACGAGGAGCGCCGGCCGCTGACCGACATCATCCGCCGCACCTATTTCGACGGGCTCGACTTCGTGCCCGGCAATCTTGAGCTTCAGGAGTTCGAGCATACGACGCCGCAGATGCTGGCGGCGCGGCAGGCCGGCGACAACAAGGCGATGTTCTTTGCACGTGTCCAGGAAGCGCTGCAGACCGTTGCCGACAATTACGACGTCGTCGTCATGGACTGCCCGCCGCAGCTCGGCTTCCTGACCCTGTCGGCGCTGTGCGCGGCGACCTCGGTGCTGGTGACCATTCACCCGCAGATGCTCGACGTTGCCTCGATGAGCCAGTTCCTGTTCATGACCGCCGACCTTCTGTCGGTGGTGCGGGAGGCCGGCGGCGAGCTGAATTTCGATTTCATGCGCTACCTGATCACGCGCTACGAGCCCAATGACGGACCGCAGACCCAGATCGTCGGTTTCCTGCGCTCGCTGTTCGGCGATCGGGTGCTGACCGCGCCGCTGGTCAAGTCGACCGCCTTTTCGGATGCGGGCCTGACCAAGCAGACGCTTTACGAAGTGTCACGTGAGAGCTTCAGCCGTGCCACCTATGACCGCGCCATGGAGTCGTTGACAGCTGTCAACGGCGAGATCGAGAGCCTGATGCTCAAGGCATGGAACCGGGCGGCGTGAGGGAGGCTGGCATGGCATTGAACCGCAAGGATCAGCTCAAGGCGCTGTTCGGTACGGTCGAACCGGCGCCTGTGGCCGCAACTCCGACCGAGAAGGCGCCTGAGACGAAAACGGCTGAGCCGGATGCCGCGCGCCAGCGCAGCGCCTCTGGAGCCGTCAAGGCCATGGGCCTGTCGCTCGGTGGCCTGTCCAGGGAGATCGAGGAGGCGCGCAGGCTCAAGGAAAGCCTCGATGCCGCAGAGCGTGTAAGCCAGGTCGACGCGTCACTGATCGAGGCGTCGTTCGTCGCCGACCGGCTCGACCATGGCGCGCAGGATCCGGATTTCGACGCGCTGGTCAGCAGCATCGAGACGTCTGGGCAGCAGGTTCCGGTGTTGCTCAGGCCGCATCCCGACAAGCCGGGGCGCTACCAGACTGCCTACGGCCATCGCCGCGTGCGCGCTGCCGGAAAGCTCGGCGTTCCCGTCCTGGCCATCGTCCGGCCGCTCTCCGACGTCGAGCTGGTGCTCGCCCAGGGTAAGGAAAACAGCGAGCGGCGTGACCTCTCCTTCATCGAGCGGGCGCTGTTCGCCCACGAGCTGATCGCCAGAGGCTTCGAGCGCGCCGTCGTTCAGGACGCGCTGTCGCTGCACAAGGCCGAGATGACGCGCTTCCTGCAGGTGGCCGACGCGGTGCCTGAACAGGTCGTACGCGCGATCGGCGCGGCCCCCAAGATCGGCCGTCCGCGCTGGATGGCACTGGCCGAGCTGCTGAAGAGCGAGGCGGCTCGCGTCAAGGCCGACGACGAGGTCACCAGCCAGCGCTTCCTTGCTGCAACGAGCGATGAACGCTTCAACATGTTGTTCATGCACCTGCAGCGCAAGACGCAGCCAATCGCCGGCGCCGTGCGCGAAATCCGCGATGGCAAGGGCAGGGCGGTTGCAAGTCTGACTGTTTCCAAGGGCAAAGCCAGGATCGATTTTCTGGAAAAGGCAGCGGATGGGTTCGCAGACTTCCTCGATGAGGAGTTGCCCAAGCTGTTGGAGAGGTTCGAGCAGGAGCGTGGCCGCTCGGCCGGGCAAGGCTAGGTTTGTCCACAGCCAGCGGCACGGGCGTTTGCCTCAACGCAGCGCCACCCGCGGGTGATGGAGCGTAAAGCGTAGGTTCCAACGCGTAGAGGATCGGAAACAGAAGGATAATCGGCAAGAAAAAGGCCCCCGAAACGTCGCCATTCCGGAAGCCCTCATCAATGTAGCAATTGTAAGAGAATCATTTCCGGGCCGACTTGTCAACCACTGGACGCGTTCCGGAATGCCTTCGGCTTGCCTCGACTGAGGTAAAACAAGGATGACTGAGCATATCTCGACGACGCCCTTTGGGCGGCGGTCGTTGTCGCTTGCCATGGTGGCAGGTCAGATGGCGGCCGACAGCTGCGCGCCTGGCGCCAGCTCCAACAAATGGCAGGTGTTCCGTGCCGTCTGCGAGGCCAAGCAATTGCTTGGCGCCAGCGATCGCGCCCTTGCCGTTCTCAACGCGCTGCTGAGCTTCCATCCCGACACGGATCTCGTGGAAGGGGAGGGGCTGGTGGTGTTTCCGTCCAATGCCCAGCTGGCGCTGAGGGCGCATGGCATGGCGCCGGCGACGCTCAGGCGGCATCTCTCGGTGCTCGTCGACTGCGGCCTGGTGGTGCGCCGCGACAGCCCCAATGGCAAGCGTTATGCGCGCAAAGGCTTTGACGGTGCGATCGAGCAGGCCTTTGGCTTCGACCTGACGCCGCTTCTGGCCCGTGCCGAAGAATTCGAGCGCATGGCCGAGGCAGTGAGGGCTGAGCGGCGGTCGCTTCTGCTCGTCCGCGAGCGCATCACCATCCTGCGTCGTGACATCGCCAAGATGATCGCATTCGGCCTCGAGGAGGGCATTGCGGCTGATTGGCCACGCCTGCATCTCAGTTATCGTGACATAGTGGCGGCTATTCCACGCACGGCGAGCCGGCTCGAGCTCGAACCGATTGCCGCCGAGCTGGCTGCGCTTGCCCAGGAGGTACGCAAGGCGCTGGAAAGTCACGTAAAAACTGAAGAAACAAGCGCCAATGAGTCTCATTCCGAGCGCCACATACAGAATTCAAATACACATCCTCATGAATTTGAACCCGGCCTCGAGAAAGGCCAAGGGACGGCCGCTGCGGTGAAACCTGAAACCAGGAGCCAGCCGCCAACGGGTTATCCGCTTGGCATGGTGCTGCGTGCCTGCCCTGACATTGCGGACTACGCACGAAACGGCATTTCGGGCTGGGCGGATCTGGTGGAAACGGCAAATCTAGTGCGCGGCGCGCTCGGCGTCAGCCCGGATGCCTGGAACCAGGCCTGCGAGGCAATGGGGGCGGTGGATGCAGCGATCATGGTGGCGGCGATGCTGCAGAAGGGCGAGGCGATTTCCAGCCCGGGCGGCTATCTGCGTAGCCTGACGGCGAAAGCGCGGGCCGGTGAATTCTCGATCGGGCCGGTGCTCATGGCGCTGCTGCGCGGCAGGGGAGGGGCCCAGGCCAAAGCGGGATGACGCCGGGTGGGCAGAAGCTGGGTGGCAGCTGAATTCCGGTCGGGACATCGATCACTGCCTAAGGGAAGCTGCGGCGGGTAGAGGAAGCTACAACTCCGAAGCGGGGCCGCGTTCTACCAGGCACAGCAATTTGCTTGGGGAGGGATCTTCGGCGGGCTACTGATATGCCGTGGCAATCGCACGCGGACCTCATCGAGGTGCTTTGTGTGACCGGGGCGGCATTCTCAAATGCGTCCAATTCCGGAGTTGGAGGGGAGGGCGCTAGAGTCCACTCGCCTTGGTGAGATTGACGCGGAAGCGGTCGCGGCGGCGCTGGTACGTGCGGGTCATTTCGGCACTGGCGTGGCCGAGCTGCTTCTGCACGTAGCGCTCCTCGACGTCGGCCGAAGAGGCAAGGCCAGCACGCAGCGAATGGCCGGCAAAAAGCCCGGTCCGTTCGGACTCGGTCAGATCGCCGCGGACGCCGGCGGCAAGGGCGGTACGTTTGACCAGACGGGCGATTTCCTGGTCGTTGAGCCGCTCGGTGCCGACCTTTTTGCCTTGACCGGTCACGCGGCGAAACAGTGGGCCATGGGAAATGCGGGCAAGGTTCAGCCAGGTCTCCAGGGCCACGACAGGGCAGGTGGAGTCGGCCGATCCACGGCCGATCTCGACCTCGCGCCAGCCGGTTTTTCCGCGCAACGTCACCAGCAGGCCTTTGGGAAAAAAGTCGATCCAGCCCGAAGAATCCTGGGTCTGATCGCGGCCGCAATCGAGGCCAACGATCTCCGAGCGGCGTAGCGCTCCGGTGAAACCGAGCAGCAGCATCGCCCGATCTCTCAGGCCGCGCAGGGTCCCCCTGTCGAGCGTCTCCAGCATGGCGATCAGATCTTCGGGCAGGATCGCTTCCTTCTGCCGGGGAGGGCGGGCGTGGGCATTGCGGATGCCGGCCATGACGGTCGCGATGGCACGGTGTTTCCGGTCGAGCTTTTCGCCCCCGCGCTGGGCATAGTTCCAGCTCAGGGACGCGAGCCGTCGTTCGATGGTCGACACGGATTTTTTGTCGCCGATGCCGGCGCCGGAAGCGAGCGCGGTGATGTAGAGCCCGACGGTCTCGGCATCCGGCGGCATGGTGGCAAAACCCTGGCGCCGGGCCCAGTCGGAAAAGTGCTTCCAGTCGGCGGCGTAGGCGCGCCGGGTGTTGGCGGAACTGGCCGCCTTGACATAACCGCGCGCACGCTCGGCCAGCTCGTCGAGCTGGCCCGGGAGGCGGCGGACGGGCGAGACGTCGTCGGACGCGAGGGCAGGGGAGGTGCCTCCGCCGTCGGCACCGACGACAGCGCCGGGCTCGATGGCCGCCTCCGCCTGCCGGCCCATGGCCATCACGACATCGACAATGTCAGGCAGGTCATCGACGGAGACATCGTCATGACAACGATTTTGACCCGGAACAGCGTTTTCAGAGGTGCTCTCTCGTCGAGGCGAACGCCGTTTGCTATGGTTTTCCGGATTTTGCGCGACGTGAGAGGCCATTTCGGCAGTAGGCCATCAAATGAGTGATAATGCAAGATTATCGTTCATTTGACGTGATCGACAGGCTGTGCGCTTTAGATGCCAAGAGCGAACGTAACCGCACAGTTGAGATGCGCTATGCCCTTCGCTTTGGGGACACAATTTCTGGCCGCTGCCTGTTAGGGTTGCCACGGTTGAACCCGATCTGCCGATCTGCTTCAACCGTGATCCTAGCTCGCGCAGGGGACGTGAGATGGTAGGTTCTGACCGGATCGACGACCTGATCGCAGCGGTGCCTCGCGCTTTGGCGCTTCGCGCCGGTTTGGACCTTGGCATCTTCACCCAGCTCGGGGACAGCGCGTTGACGGCTGACGGCCTCGGAGCCCTGTTCAACATCGCCCCCGATCGTCTGTCGCGGCTCCTCTACGCGCTCGCCAGCTTCGGTCTACTCGAAGTCGAGGATGGTCGATTTCGCAATGGAGCCGAAGCGTCGGCTTTTCTTGACGCATCCAAGAAGACCTATCGTGGTGGTGATCATGCGCTCCTGCGCGAGCTCTGGGGAGCCGACCTGCTGACTGCAGAGTCGCTGCGACAGAACCGGCCGGCTGCACTGCACGACTTTTCGCAAGCGGGGCCTGAGGCCGCCGCGGCCTTCAGCCGAAAGCTGGCGCCAGGCGCCGCAATTTTCGGCCGATACCTGGCCCAGGAGATTGACCTCTCTGCGATCGGATCGGTGATCGACATTGGCGGGGGCCCCGGGACCATCCTCGTCGGGCTTCGCGAGCGATGGCCGCGGATCGCCGCGACACTGATGGAGCTTCCGACGGTTGCAGCTGCCGCGCCAGAAATCCTGTCGGAATACGGTGTCGATGACGTGGTTGTCGAAGAGGGGGACATCACCGTTGCGCCGTCAATCGGTCGGCACGATCTGGCGATCCTGAAAGCCGTCGTTCAGGTCCTTCCGCCTGATCAGGCACGCCGTTCGATCCTGAACGCGGCGCGTTGTCTCACGCCGGGAGGCGAGATCGCGATTGCGGGCTGGGGTGTCGTCGACGACGACCGCCTCGGCCCGCCTGAAGGTGTCTTTCTGAACCTCACCTTCTTGAACCTTTATCGCCACGGCGAATCGTACACCGAAGGCCAGTATCGCGCGTGGATGACCGACGCTGGATTCGGGGATATATCCAGGTCGCGCCTGGCGGACGGCTGCACGTTGTTTCGAGCGCGCCTTGCGGGCTGATCCGTCGGCTTTCACGATTGATCGGCCTGCTTTCGACCTTGCATGGCCTCAGCGCGGACTGACAGCAGCTGGCGCCGAACGTGACGTTGGAACGCGGCGTGCAAGCATCTATCCGGGCCGCCCTCGTCGTCTTACCCGCCAGCCAATCACTTTGTTTTGGATTTGGCGGCCCGACAGCACGGAAACGTCAGATTGCGGCCTTATGCCAGGTCGATCAGCGCTTCAGCGGTCTTCGCGCATGTGGCTAGGTGCGTTGCAAATCCACCATTCTGCGTGGCGCGAATTGAAAGCACCCTGTCAGTTCCGCACGAGGTGAGCAGGCCCATTTCCTTGCCGCGCATGTCGTCGAGCGCGATACCGATCATGCGATGGTCGATCTCTCCGGGATGGCTTGACCGTTCGCATCGATAAACCGTCCGCAGACGACTGCCTGTGCACCTTTTGCAGGATAGGCGTCGAGCTGCTCGAGGTTCACGACTTCGCTACGAACGACATGGCTGTCAGGACCGCATGAGCCGGCCGACGAACATTGGAGACGGAAAATGCCCGACTGAAATCGACGATGACCTGCTGCCTGGCGGCAGGTCACAACTCCGGTCATCCGACCGCAGTCAAACCCCCACGAAACCGGGAGCCGGCAGGTCGTGACTTTTTTGCCGCCCTTTTGCCGGCTCAGGGAATTCTAACGAGCACTACCTGGTGAAGCTCTGTGCGTTGCCGGCATCGACGTTGATGATGTTGCCGGTCGACTTCGCCGACATGTCGGACGCAAGGAAGTAGACCGCCTCTGCGATATCCTCGGGAAAGACCGAGCGCTTCAGCATCGAGCGCCTGCGATAGTGCTCCTCGAGGTCGTCGGGCTGCATCGAGTAGGCTGCCGCGCGTTGCTCGCGCCATTCTCCGGTCCAGATCTTTGAGCCGCGCAGCACGGCGTCAGGATTGACGGTGTTGACCCGGATCTGATGCTCCGCGCCTTCGAGCGCCAGGCAGCGCGCGAGATGGATCTCGGCCGCCTTGGCCGTGCAGTAGGCTGCTGCATTGGGTGAGGCGGCCAGTCCATTTTTCGAGGCGATGAAGACGATGTTGCCACCGATCTGCTGCTGCTTGAACAGTCGGAACGCTTCGCGCGACACCAGAAAGTAGCCCTTGGCGAGGATGTCCATGTTGCGGTTCCACATGGCGAGTTCCGTGTCCTCGATCGACGCCGAGGACGAGATGCCGGCATTCGAGACCAGGATATCCGTGCCGCCGAATTCGACCGCACTGTCGGCATAGGCCGAGGCCACGCCTGTTTCGTCGGTGACGTCGAGGCGGACGGCCCGCACGAAGTCCTTGCCGAATGCCTTGCCGAGTTCGTCATGCGCGGTGGCAAGTGCGGCCTCGTCAATGTCGGCGATGACGACGCAGGCGCCTTCGCGCAGAAGCCTGACGGCCGTCGCCTTGCCGATGCCGCCGGCACCGCCGGTGACGAAGGCGATCTGGCCTGCCAGCGACTTGGCTTTGGGCATGCGCTGCAGCTTGGCCTCCTCGAGCAGCCAGTACTCGATGTCGAAGGCTTCCTGCTCTGACAGGCCGACATAGGTCGACACCGATGAGGCACCGCGCATGACATTGATGGCGTTGACGTAGAATTCGCCGGAAATCCTGGCCGTTGCCTTGTCTGCGGCGAAGGTGAACATGCCGACGCCTGGCATCAGGTAAACCACGGCGTTGGGGTCGCGCACGGCAGGCGAGTCTGCGTGCTTGCAGCGATCGTAATAGGCCTGGTAGCCGGCACGGTAATCGTCCAGTGCCTTGGGCAGCGCTGCAATCACTGTGTCCACATCAGCCTTCGCAGGATCGAAGTCGATCACCAGCGGCCTGATCTTGGTGCGCAGGAAATGATCTGGGCAGGAGGTGCCGAGGGCCGCGAGATCGCGCAGATGGCGCGAGTTGACAAACTCGAGCACGGCATCGCTGTCGTCGAAATGACCGAGCTTGCGCACGCCCTGCTGCGAGATCATGCCGCGGATGCGCGGCATCAGCTGTGCTGCGATAGCCCGGCGATCGTCTGCCGGCAGCGACGTCGCGACCGCGCCGCCGAAAGCCGATTTGCCCCTTGCCTCGCTTTCGAACCAGCCGATCGCCTTGTTGATGGTGTCGATGGTGGTGGAATAGCACGCCTTGGGCGTGTCGCCCCAGGTAAACAGGCCATGGCTTTCGAGCACGACGCCCTTGGCCGAAGGGTTCTCCAGGCAGAATTTTTCGAGCCAGAGCCCGAGTTCGAAGCCGGGGCGCTTCCACGGCAGCCAACCGATCTCGTCGCCGAAGATTCTTGATGTCAGAGCCTGTGAATCCTTGGCGGCCGCGATCGCGATGATCGCATCGGGATGCATGTGGTCGACGTAAGCCCTTGGAACATAGGCGTGAAGAGGGGTGTCGATGGAGGCGGCGCGCGGGTTGAGATTGAAGGTGCAGTGCGGCAGGTAGCCGACCATCTCGTCTTCATGGGCAAGGCCACGATAGAGCCCCTTCAGCGCGCGCAGCTTGTCCATATAGAGGGTAGCGAAACCGTCGAGCTTGATCGACGCGCTGTCGCCGCCCGAGCCCTTGACCCACAGGACCTCGACTTCTGTGCCCGTCAGCGGGTCCTTCTGCATGATCTTGGACGAGGTGTTGCCGCCACCATAGTTGGTGACACGCTTGTCCGAGCCCAGGATGTTGGAGCGATAGACCAGCCGCTCCGGCTCGCTCATGGCGGCCGCCCTGGCGTCGTCCCACAGATTTGCAAGCCGCGTGGCGTTGGTGTCGGGCATGTCGGATTCCTCCCGGCGCGAGATCGGGCGCCGCTCTCGTTTGGCCGTAAAATCAGGCCAAGCCGTGCGGTTTGTCAATCGCAAAAAGATTGAAGTTGATCATTGTGCGCCGCATCATGATCTAGTTGCAGCGCGGTATGAGCTATTTTCGTCACAATTCGCTTGCGCATCAATTGGATTTGCGTAAGTTAGCTCATGGCACTGCCTTTTCGCGAAGCCATGGGAGGTGTTTTCGTGAACGACCTGGTCCGCCAGCGACAGATCGTCGAGCTTTTGCGCGACCGGCCCTTTGCGTCGGTGCGCGATCTGCAAGAGCATCTAGGCGTTTCCGCAGCCACCGTGCGGCGTGACATCGACAAGATCGATGAGGCCGGCGGTGCCCGCAAGGTCTATGGCGGCATCTCGGCACTTGATGGCGCGGCGCAAGGCACGGCCTTTGCGCGTCCTTATGACGAGAACCGTGATCTGGCCGTCGAGCCCAAGCGCCTGATCGCCGAACTGGCCGCGACCATGGTTGCGGACGGCGACGCGGTCATCGTCAACGGCGGTTCGACTTGCTTCCATCTCGGCGTCAAGCTGGCCGACCGCAATGTCCGCCTGTTCACCAACTCCATGCCTTTGGCGGGTTATCTCGGCGAGCACGGCAAGTGCAGCCTGACATTGGCGGGCGGCGAATTGCATCGCGAGCCAAGGGTCATCTATTCGCCGTCGCAGCCGATCAATTTCTATGCCTCCAAGTTCTTCCTCGGCGCGCAGGGCATAAGCCCGGACGGCCTGCTCGAATCGCATCCGCTGATGGTGCGCTCGATCCAGGAGCTCAGTCACAACGCCGACCAGATCGTCGTCCTCGCCGACAGCCGCAAGTTCACTATCCATGCGCGCAACGTCGCCCTGCCGCTGACACGGCTGGCCATGGTCATCACCGATGACGGCCTGTCTGACCAGCATGCCAAGATGCTCGAGGGCGCGGGTATCGCACTGCGCATCGCGTCCAACGGGGGCGGGGCATGAGCGGGGCGCTGGCGGTCTTCGATCTCGGCAAGACGAACTCCAAGCTGTTCGTGTTCTCGCCCGATGGCACGCTGCTCGACGAACGCCGCACCAAGCCGGTCTGGCATAGTTATCGCGGAAAGAGCGTGCTCGACGACGAGCGCCTGTTTTCCTGGATGAACCATGAGCTGGCCGAGGTTGCAGCGGCCCATGACGTGACCCGGATGATGGTCTCCGCTCACGGATGCGCTTTTGCGCTGGTGCGCGGCAATGAGCTGCTGCATCCGATCCTGGACTATGAACAGGAACTGCCGGAGGCGATTGCCGGCAAGATCGACCCGATCCTGCCAAACTTCTCCGAGACCTACACGCCCTGGCTGCCGCTGGGCTTCTCCATCGCCCGTCATATCTACTGGCTTGAGGTCGAAGAACCCGAAGCGTTCGCCTCCACGGAGGCGATCCTGTGCTATCCGCAATATTGGGTCTGGCGCTTCAGCGGGCGCAAGCTTTCCGAATGGTCCTATCTCGGTGCGCACAGCCAGCTTTGGGCACCGCTCGAGCGAGACTACAGCTCGCTGGTCGAGCGGCTCGGCTGGCGTGATCGCTTCCCCGCGATAGCGCCGGCAGGTGCGATCGTCGGAGAGGCCAGCGTCACCATGGCGGATGGCAGCACCCGGGCGATCGCCGTGCATAACGGCGTGCATGATTCCAACGCGGCGCTGGCCTATTACCGCATGACCGGGCTGCACGACTTCACGCTGGTTTCGACCGGCACCTGGGTCATCATCATCAATCTCGACTGTCCGCTCGGCGCGCTCGACCAGGAGCGCGACATGATCGCCAATGTGACGGTCAATGGTGAACCGGCGCCGTCGCTGCGCTTCATGGGCGGGCGCGAATACGACCTCATCAGCAACAACTGGAACAAGTCGATCTCACAGGCCGCAGTCGAGCACGTGATGGAGCGTGGCATCTTCGCCATACCGTCATGGGCGGCCGGCGGACCTTTCCCCGAGACGAAGGGACATATCGTCGGCGGCGACGTCAGCGGCGAGGAGAGGGCGGCGGTCGCCGCACTCTATGTCGCCATGATGACCGACCTGTCGCTCGACCTGATCAAGTCGGAAAATCTCCTGGTCATCGACGGTGGCCTGGCGAAGATCGACCTGTTCACCGCCATGCTGGCGCAATTGCGCCCGACGCAGACGGTCGTGCGTTCGATGATGAGCGAAGGGTCGGCAACGGGCGCCGCGGCACTGGCCTTCAAGGCGCTTGGCCTGAAGCCGTTCGGAGACGAGACCGTGCCGGTGTCGGCGAGCCACATTCCCGGTCTCGACACTTACCGCGCTCGCTGGCGCGAACTGGCAGACGGCGCGCGCGCCGCTGCCAGGGCGGCAAGGCCTGATGCGAAGGAGGCGAGCTGATGAGCAATTCGACCGCCTATGTCAGCCTCACCGGCATGTCCAAGTCCTTCGGCGGCGTGAAGGTGCTGAAGGACGTCAGCTTCGACGTCCGCCCCGGCGAGGTGCATGCGCTGCTGGGCGAAAACGGCGCCGGCAAGTCGACTTTGATCAAGATGATGTCCGGCCTCTATACGCCCGACGCCGGCACAATCACCGTCGACGGCAGGGAGTTGAAATTTTCCACGACGCGCGACGCCGGCGCGGCGGGCATTGCCACCGTCTACCAGGAGCTGCTTTTGTTCCCCGAGCTGTCGGTGGCGGAAAACGTCTTCCTCGGCAACTATCCGCGCACGGCCACAGGCATCATCGACTGGGCCGAGGTGCGCCGCCGTACCCGCGATCTGCTCGATCAGCTCGACACATTCGACCTCGACGTCGACACCAAGGTTCTGAGCCTGTCGGTCGCCCAGCGCCAGCGCGTCGAGATCGCCAAGGCGCTGAGCAAGAATGCCCGCATCCTGATCATGGACGAGCCGACCGCGTCGCTGGTCGAGTCCGATGTCCAGCGGCTTATGGCGGTCGTCAGGCAGTTGCGCGAACGTGGCGTCGGCATCGTTTATGTCAGCCATCGCATGCCCGAGATCTTTGCGCTCGCCGATCGCGTGACCGTGCTGCGCGACGGCGCCCATGTCGCCACCAGGGACATCGGCGAGGTCGACGAGAACCAGCTCGTGTCGATGATGGTCGGCCGCTCGATCGAAAGCCTGTTCCCGAAAACGCAAGCCAGCATCGGCGGCACCGTGCTTCGGGTGACGAAGCTCAATCACGGCCGTCATGTGCGCGACATCTCGTTTGCTTTGAGGCGCGGCGAAATCCTCGGCATTGCCGGTCTGGTCGGCAGCGGTCGAACCGAACTTGCACTGACCCTGTTCGGCATGACGCCGGCAACGTCGGGTGAGATCGAAATGGAAGGCAAGGCGGTGCGCATCGGATCGCCACGCCAGGCGCGCGATCTGGGCATCGCCTATGTGCCGGAGGACCGGGGCCTGCAGGGTCTCGTCAAGGCCATGGCCATCCGCAAGAACGTCTCGATGGCAACCATCGAGCGGCTGTCGTCGGGCATTTTCATCAAGGCCGGCGAGGAGGCACAGCGCGCGCTGGACGCGGTCAAGCGGCTCAGCATCCGCTGCCGCAACATCGGTCAGCCGGTCGGCGAACTCTCTGGCGGCAACCAGCAGAAGGTGGTCATCGCCAAATGGCTGGAGACCATGCCCAAGGTGCTGATCCTCGACGAACCGACGCGCGGCGTCGACGTCGGCGCCAAGGCTGAAATCCACACCATCATGGGAGAGCTGGTGAAGCAGGGCGTGGCCATCATCATGATTTCGAGCGAGTTGCCTGAGGTGCTCGGCATGAGCGACCGCGTGCTGGTGATCAGCGGCGGCCAGATCACCGGCGAGATCGACCGCGCCGACGCCACGCCCGAGCGCGTCGGCGCCGCCATGACCGCGCATCGCAGCGGGGAGGCGGCATGATGACGACGACAGTCGAAGCGACCGCCCGCTCACGCACGGCCCCTCAGCGCCCCGGCTTATTCAAGCGGCTTTTCGCCGAATACGGCCAGGAGATCGTGGTGCTTGCCGCCATCGTCGTCCTGTTCGCCATCGTCACGATGGTCAATCCGCGCTTCATCAGCGCCAACAATTTGACCACCATCTTCTCCGGCAATGCCTATATCGCGGTTGCCGCCATCGGCATGGCGATGGTCATCGTCACCGGCAACATCGACGTTTCGGTCGGGGCGCTGATCGGCGTGCTCGCGACGATCTCTGGGTCGCTTGCGGTTGCGGGCTATCCGATCTGGTTCGCCTGGCTGGCGCCGGTGGTTGTCGGCATGGCGGTCAATGCGATCATCGGCATCCTCGTCGCCTATGCCAGGATACCGTCCATCGTCGTGACGCTCGGCGCACTGTCCATCCTGCGCGGCGGCCTGATCAGCGTCACCGGCGGCACCTGGATCACCGACCTGCCGCCGGCCTACCTGATCGCCCAAAAGCAGATCTTCGGGCTGCCGGTGCCGCTGGTCTTCATGGTGGTGTTGACGCTGCTTGCTGCGTTCTGGATGCGCTACACCGCCTTCGGTCGCTCGCTCTATGCCATAGGCGGCAACGCCGAAGCGGCCCTTGCGACCGGCATTCCGATTGCGCGCCGAACCGTCGCCGTCTTCGTCATCCACGGCGCCTTTGCCGGTCTTGCAACGATCCTGTTCGCCACCCAGTTGCAGGTCATCCAGTCGACCGTACCACCGAATCTCGAGCTGACCGTCATCACAGCTGCCGTCATCGGCGGCGTGTCGATCCTCGGTGGTTCGGGCACGGTGATCGGCTCGACGCTGGCGACCATCCTGTTCGCCACCATCGGATCGGCGCTGATCTTCGTCAACGTCTCGGCCTACTGGCTGCGCGCCGTCATCGGCCTGCTGATCCTGGCAACCGTTTTGGCCGACATGCTGCGCCGTCGCGGCAGAGGGGCATGAGATGAAGCTGAAATCCCTCATCCGTCACGAAACCTTCCTGGCCCTGTTGCTGGTCGTCGTCCTGATCGTCCTGTCGTTCCAGTCGGACCGCTTCTTCACCGTCGACAACCTGCTCAACCAGGGGCGGCTGATGACCGAGATCGGGCTGATCGCGATCGCCATGACCTTCGTCATCGCTACCGGCGGTATCGACCTGTCGGTTGGCTCGATCCTTGGCCTGACGGCGATCCTGACCGGTGTGTTCTGGCAGAATGTCGGCCTGCCACTGCCGGTCGCGGCTACCGCCGCCATTGCAGCGGGAACCTTTGCCGGCTTCGTCAACGGGGTCATCATCACGCGCTTCCGCGTGCCACCGCTGATCGCCACGCTGGCGACGCTCGCACTTTATCGCGGCCTCGCTGAGGGTATCAGCCAGGCACGCTCGGTACGCGGCTATCCCGAATGGTTCTACGTGCTGGGTCAGAAGGACGTGCTCGGCGTGCCGACGCAACTGTGGGTCCTGCTGTTCGCGGCCATCGTTGCCTCGGTCATCCTTGCCTATACGACATGGGGCCGCACGGTCTACGCGGTCGGTTCCAACGAGGTCGCCAGCCGTTTCTCCGGCCTGTCGGTCGAGAAGACCAAGTTGGCGCTCTACACCGCGTCGGGCTTCGCCGCAGCCGTTGCCGCCGTCATCTTCGTCTCCCGCGTCTCCACGACGCGCTCCGACATGGGCACAGGCATCGAGCTCGACGCCATCACCGCGGTGGTGCTTGGCGGTACTTCGATCTTCGGTGGGCGCGGAACGATCATCGGCACCATCATCGGACTTTGCCTGATCCAGGCGCTGAAGAACGGCCTGTCGCTTGCCGGCATCAAGGGTGATGGCACGATCATGCTGATCGGCGCGGTACTTATACTGGCGATCCTCGCCAGCAACCTCTTCGAGAGGAGCGGCACTCGAACCTAGGGAGAGCAACGTCCTTCACTGCCGCTCTACAGTGTCCGGACGATCAATGGAGGATGGAATGCGTAACGTAGTACTTTCCGCGCTCTTGGCCTTGTCGTTCTCGACAAGCCTCAGCAATGCCCAGTCTGTCTGGACGGGCGGCGACGACCTGCCGACCAACCCGCTGGCCTGCGACGCCACGCCCGCGACCGCTGCCGCCAAGCCTTATGACGGTGGCCAGCCGACCAACGCGCCCGACCGCAAAGGCAAGACGATCAAGGTCGTCGACGTGCCGAAACTGGTCGGCATCGGCTACTTCAACGCCACCTCCAAGGGCATTGCCGACGCCGCCAAGGAAATGGGCTCGATGGACGCCAAGACCGACGGTCCGTCCAAGGCCAATATCGACGACCAGATCACGCTGATCGACAACTACATCACCTCGGGCGTCGACGGCATCCTGTTCGCAGCCAACGACCCCGTCGCCATCGCCCCCGTGCTGAAGAAGGCGCTCGGCGCCGGCATCAACGTCGTCGGCTACGACGCCAACTCGTCGCCCGATGCCCGCCAGTGGTTCGTCAACCAGGCCGAATTCAACGGCATTGCCAAGGCGATGGTCGACTCGATGGCCGCCGAGATCGGCGATGAAGGTGCCTTCGCGATCGTCACCTCGACCTTCACCACGCCTAACCAGGCGCGCTGGATCGCCGAGATGGCGGCCTACCAAGCCAAGTGCCATCCCAAGATGAAGTGGCTCGAGACGGTCGAGGCACAGGAAGACAATATCCTGTCCTTCAATCAGTCGAATACGCTCATCAACAAGTATGGCGACGAGCTGAAGGGCATCTTCGGCATGACCAGCGTGGCGACGCCGGCCGCCGCCGACGCCGTGACCCAGGCCAAGAAGTGCGGCAGCGTCGCCGTCGTCGGCCTCGCCACCCCGAACGCGATGAAGCCCTATGTCGGCGCCGGTTGCGTCAAGTCGGTGGTGCTGTGGAACCCAGTCGACCTCGGCTATGCCGCAGCCTACGTGCTGCGTGCGGTCGCCGACGGCACGCTGGCTCCCGGTGCGACCTCGGTGAAAGCCGGCAAGCTGGGCGATCTCTCGGTCATCAACGGCTCGGAAATTCTGCTCGGCGCACCGACCGTCTTCAACAAGGACAACATCGGCAACTTCGACTTCTGAGATCGAAACGGGAGACGGCCATCCCCCCGGTCGTCTTCTGATTTCGGGGTTGGCCGGCAGTGCGCTGCCGGCCAACTTCACCCCGCATTTGAAAGGACCGTCGCCATGCCAGAAGCGGCCGGCTGGCAAGCCGAACTCGAACAGCTGAAAGCCGTCTCTGCCCGCATCGGCGGTGACCCGCTGCTGACGCAGGGCGCCGGCGGCAACACCTCGCTCAAGGTCGGCGGTACGCTCTGGATCAAGGCCTCCGGCACCTGGCTGGCGCATGCGCTGGAGCGCGACATCATGGTGCCGGTGGAAATGGCACCATTGATCGCGGCCGTCGAGGCAATCGATCCCGCTGCCGAACAGGCGCATCAGTTCACCATCGCTGCTCTCAACAGCTCGGGCCTGCGGCCGTCCATCGAGACGACGGTGCATGCGCTGATGCCGCAGCGCGTGGTTCTGCACGTTCATTGCGTCGACACCATTGCGCAGGCCGTGCGCGATGACTGCGTCCAACAGGTTGACCCGCGCCTCGCGGGGTTGAACTGGGCTTGTGTGCCTTATGCGCGGCCGGGCTTGCCGCTGGCGCTCGCCATCTCGGAACATCGCGGCCAGCGGCCCGACGTGCTGATCCTTGGCAATCATGGTCTCGTCGTCGCGGCCGATACGGTGGCGGGGGCGGAGGCCTTGCTTGAGGATGTCAAGGCGAGGCTGCGTGTTGCACCGCGCAGCGCTCCTGCGCTCGATGCTGCTCGCCTCGCTCAACTCGCCGACGGTACGAATTATCGCCTTCCGTCGGCCGATGCCGCGCATGCCGCTGCGACCGACCCCGTGAGCCTGGACCTGGCGGCCAAGGGCAGCCTTTACCCGGACCACGTGATCTTCCTTGGAACCGGCTCCGTCATCGCCCGTGACGGAGAAGACGTCGCTGCAGTGGTCGCACGCTTGGGCACGTCGCCGGTCTCGATCCTGTTTCCCGGAACGGGTATACTGATGCGCAGGGATGCGACGCCGGGCGCCGATGCTATGGCCCGCTGCCTCGCCGATGTCCTGGCACGCGTCCCGGACAATGCGCCGGTACGGGTGCTGACACCGGAAGAGCATCTGCAGCTGACCGACTGGGATGCCGAGAAGTACCGGCAGGACCTCGCCCGCAAGGCCGCGGCCAAGAAGATCGCCTGAGATGAGTACCCCGCTCGCCATCGGCATCGACCTAGGCACGTCAGGTGCGCGCGCCGTGGTGATGACGCCCGGCTTCGAGATCGTGGCGCAGGGCGCGGCCAAACTCGCGGACTTCGGCCCCAACCCGCGCGACCCGAAAATCTGGTGGCAGGCTGTCGAGGTGGCGTTGAAGGCTGTGCTTGTCCAGGTCGACCGCACCTGGGTCCATGCCATTGCCGTCGATGCCACCTCCGGCACGCTGCTGCCTGTCGACGGCCAGGGTGTGCCGCTCGCCGAACCGCTGATGTATGACGACAAGGTCGGTGATGAGGCGTTGCTGGCCCGCATCGCCGCCGTCATCCCGGCCGAAAGCGCGGCCCACGGCACCACGTCGGGTCTGGCCAAGGCGCTGGTCTTCCAATCCGTGCCCGGCGTCGCAAAAATCTTGCACCAGGCCGACTGGATCGCGGGACGCCTCGCCGGCCATTTCGGTACCACCGACGAAAACAATGCGCTGAAGACCGGCTACGATCCGATCGACCGGCATTGGCCGGACTGGCTCGCTGCAGCTGGGCTCAGGACCGCACTTCTGCCACGCGTGGTGGCGCCGGGCGCGCCGATCGAAACCATCGAGCCAGCCATGGCCAAGGCCCTCGACCTGAGCGAAGAGGTCGAGATCATCGCCGGCACCACCGATGGTTGCGCCTCGTTCCTGGCGACCGGCGCCGACAGGCCGGGCGACGGCGTCACGGCGCTCGGCTCGACGCTGACGCTCAAGCTGCTGTGTGATCGGCCGATCTTCGCGCCCGAATTCGGCATCTATAGCCACCGCCTCAATGGCATGTGGCTCGCCGGCGGCGCCTCCAACAGCGGCGGCAAAGTCTTGGCCCACTTCTTTTCCGCAGATGAGATCGTACGGGTGTCCGCCGCCATCGACCCTGATGTTTCGACCGGTCTCGATTTCTACCCGTTGCTCGAACCGGGCGAGCGCTTTCCGGTGCTTGATCCCGCCTGGCCGCCAAGGCTCACGCCGCGCCCTGCCGATGATGCGGGCTTCCTGCAAGCCATGCTCGAGGGCATCTCCACCATCGAGAAGCTCGGTTATGACAGGTTGGCCGAACTCGGTGCGCCGCCTCTGCAGTCCATGCGCAGCCTCGGCGGCGGGGCATCCAACCCAGCCTGGACCGCGATCCGCCAGAACAGGCTCGGCGTGCCGTTCCCGCCGGCGCATTCCCAGGAGGCCGCCGCCGGCACCGCACGACTGGCGCTCATCGGCCTCGAAGCCGTGGGAGACCTGTGATGTCCGCACTCCAGCTTGCAGGCATTCGCGATCTGGCCGAGCGGTTCGACGTCTTCATCCTCGATCAGTTCGGCGTGTTGCACGACGGCGTGGCGCCTTACCCTGGCGCTATCGAGACGTTGGTGCGGCTGCAGGAGCTTGGCAAGCGGTTGCTGCTTCTGTCCAATTCGGGCAAACGTTCGGCGCCCAACGAGGCACGGCTGGCCAGGCTCGGTTTCGTGCCCGGCAGCTGGGATCATTTTCTCTCCTCGGGCGAGGTCGCCTGGCAGAGCCTGCGCAAGCAGCTCGGCAGCGAAGCAGGCCTGCGCTGCCTGCTCATCGCCCGCGATGGCGACCGGTCCGCCGTCGAAAACCTGCCGCTGACCTTGGTCGAACCCGGCGAAGAGGCCGACATCGTCCTGCTCTCTGCCAGCGAGGGCGACCGTTTCGACCTCGACCACTACCGCCGGCTGCTCCAGCCCGCCGCCGCGCGCGGCGCAAGGTGCCTGTGCACCAATCCCGACAAGATCATGCTGACCTCGGTCGGACCGCGCTTCGGCGCCGGACGCATCGCCGAACTCTACGCCGAGCTTGGCGGTGCGGTGACCTGGATCGGCAAGCCGTTTCCCGAAATCTACGCTGCTGCGCTCGACATGCTCGGCAATCCCGACCCGGTGCGCGTCGTCTGCGTCGGCGACAGCATCGAGCACGACATATCAGGTGGGCAAGGGGCTGGGCTGCGGACCGCCCTTGTCATGACCGGTGTTCTCGAGACGAGCAGTCAGGCCGAGCGTGAAAAACTGTTCGCTGAGCATGGCGCTATTCCTAACTTTCTTGTGCGGACATTTGCGTGGTGAGGCCGCGCAAGAGGAGGATATGATGGAAACGATGATATCGGGCGGCGCCGTTGAAAAGAGCAACGCCGACAGGGAGAAAGCCCTGCGCGCCGATTACGCGTCGCTCGGCGCGCAGCTCGACCGGCGCGGCATCACCATCGATGCCATTCTTGCCAAGGTCGAGGCCTTCGGCGTCGCAATCCCGTCCTGGGGCGTCGGTACCGGCGGCACCCGTTTTGCCCGCTTTCCCGGCCAGGGCGAACCGCGCGACGTGTTCGACAAGGTCGAGGATTGCGCCGTCATCAACCAGCTGACGCGGGCGACGCCGACCGTCTCGCTGCATATCCCTTGGGACAAGGCCGACGCCAGCAGGTTGAAGCAGGCCGCGGCCCGTTTCGGCCTCGGCTTCGATGCGATGAATTCGAACACCTTCTCCGACGCATCGGGACAGAGGCAGTCCTACAAGTTCGGTTCGCTCAGCCACGCGGACCCAGCCGTCCGCCGCCAGGCGGTCGAGCACAACATCGAGTGCATTGAAATCGGCAAGACCCTGGGGTCGAAGGCGCTGACGGTGTGGATCGGTGATGGCTCGAACTTCCCCGGCCAGGTCAATTTCGCCCGAGCTTTCGAGCGTTATCTCGACGCAATGAAGGACATCTATGCGGCGCTGCCAGGCGACTGGCGACTGTTCACCGAGCACAAGATGTACGAGCCGGCCTTCTATTCGACCGTCGTGCAGGATTGGGGCACCAACTACATCACATCAAAGGAACTGGGCGACAAGGCCTATTGCCTCGTCGACCTTGGCCATCACGCCCCCAACGTCAACATCGAAATGATCGTCTCCCGGCTGATCCAGTTCGGCAAGCTGGGTGGCTTCCACTTCAACGACTCGAAGTATGGTGACGACGATCTCGATGCCGGATCGATCGACCCCTATCGCCTGTTCCTGGTCTTCAACGAACTGGTCGACGCCGAGCTTTCCGGCGCCAAGGATTTTCACCCTGCGCACATGCTCGACCAGAGCCACAACGTCACCGACCCGATCGAAAGCCTGATGCTGTCGGCCGTCGAGGTTCAGCGGGCCTATGCCGCCGCACTGCTGGTCGACCGCAAGGCGCTCGAAGGCTTTCAGGAAGACAATGACGCACTGATGGCGACGCAGACGCTGAAGGCGGCCTACCGTACTGATGTCGAGCCGATCCTTGCCATGGCGCGGCTGAACCGGGGCGGCGCCATCGATCCGGTCGCAGCCTACCGTGCCAGCGGTTACCGCCAGAAGGTCGCGGCCGAGCGGCCGGCGTCGGTCGGCGGTGGCGGCGGCATCGTCTGAGGGGGTCAGGACATGCCCGAGCGCATCGCCTTCCGCATGGTCCTCAATCCGGGCCAGGCCGCCGAGTACGAGAAACGCCACGACGAGATCTGGCCGGAGCTCAGTGCTGCGCTACGCGAAGCGGGCGTGTCCGACTACACGATCTGGCTCGATCCCGAGACCAATCACCTGTTCGCCACGCTGGTCCGCACCGATGACCACGATATGGACAGGCTGCCGCAAACCGAGGTCAACCGCCGCTGGTGGGACTTCATGGCCGACATCATGCAGTACACCGACCGCGACGAGCCGCTGGTCGTGCCGCTGCGCAAGGTTTTTCATCTGGAGTAGACAATGACTGACAAGGCACTGCGCGAGGAGATGGTGTCGATCTGCCGGCGCATGAATTCGAGCGGTATCAACCAGGGCACGGCAGGCAACCTTTCGGTGCGGTCGGGCCGCAGCTTCCTCATCACCCCGTCGGGTATGCCTTACGATATCATGGGCCCTGATGACATCGTCGAGATGGATTTCGACGGCACCTATGTCGGCCGCCGCCCGTCATCGGAATGGCGTTTCCACCGCGACATACTCAAGGCGCGCGAGGACATCAGCGTCGTTCTGCATTGCCATTCGGTCTATGCGACGACGCTCGCCTGCCACCACAGGACCATTCCGTCGTTCCATTACATGACCGGCGTTGCCGGCGGCACCACCATCCGCTGTGCCGCCTATGCCACCTTCGGCACCCAGGCGCTGTCGGACAACGCGCTTGTTGCGCTGAAGGATCGGCTCGCCTGCCTGCTCGGCCAGCACGGCCAGATCTCGCTCGGCACCAACCTCGAACACGCACTGTGGCTGGCGATCGAAGTGGAGACGCTGTCGCGCATGTATGTCCAGGCGCTAATGCTCGGTGAGCCGCCGGTCCTTTCCGACGAGGAGATGGGGAGGGTGATCGATCAGATGCGCCGCATGAGCTATGGCCTGGCACCCGACGCCGAAGGCACCAACGACGTGGCGCGTCCACGCGAGGGCTGAGCGGCATTTCGGCTGAGGTACTCGCCGAGTATGTCGAGCGAGACGGACACACCGACTCGCGGCTGACGCCGGCCTGCCGCAAGCCGAATGGGCGGTCAGGCCGCGCGGGCGATGGCCGCACCGTCAGCATCGAACAGCGATACCCTTTTGCCGTCGATGGCGATGCCGACAGTCTCGCCGATCCGGACTGGGGTGTCGGCGGGCGCATTGACGTTGATCAGGCCAAGCTGATCGTTTCGGACGAAGACGCTGGTGTTGCCGCCAAGATATTCGGCGACCTCGACCGTGCCGCGGCAGTTGCCGTTGTCGGGGGCGACGAGCGACAGGTGCTCGGGGCGGGCGCCGAGCTGGGTCGGCCTGCCAGCGAAGGTGAGGGACAGCGCGCCCTGCCCGGACAGGTCGAGCTTGCCGTCACCTGAAGGGGCGCAGGCGAGCACGTTCATTTTGGGGCTGCCGATGAACTGGGCGACGAAAAGATTGGCGGGCCGCTCGTAGAGCTCGTGCGGACTGCCGTGCTGCATGACGCGGCCTTCCTTGAGCACGACGATGCGGTCGGCCAGCGTCATCGCCTCGACCTGGTCGTGGGTGACATAGACCATGGTGGCGCCGAGCGAGCGGTGCAGCTTGGCGATCTCCAGCCGCATGTCGACGCGGAGCGCTGCGTCCAGGTTGGACAGCGGCTCGTCGAACAGAAAGGCGACCGGCTGGCGCACGATGGCGCGGCCGATAGCGACGCGCTGGCGCTGGCCGCCCGAGAGCTGGCGCGGGTAACGATCGAGCAGATGGGTGAGCTTCAGCGTGTCGGCGGCCTGGTCGACCTTGGCCTTGATCGCATCCGGTGAGAGTTTCGCCAGCTTGAGCCCAAAACCCATATTCTGGCGTACGGTCATATGCGGATAAAGCGCGTAGGACTGGAACACCATGGCAAGCTGGCGCTCGACCGGCGGCGCCCTGGTGACGTCGCGGCCGTCGATCAAAAGGTGGCCGGAGGTGGTTTCCTCGAGGCCGGCGATCATGCGCAGCAGCGTGGACTTGCCGCAGCCGGATGGGCCGACAATGACGACGAACTCGCCATCTGAAATGTCGAGGTCGAGATCCCTGATGATCTCGGTGCCGCCGTAACGCTTGCCTGCTTTTTGGAGCGAAATCGTACCCATAGAATCCTCCTGGAAACTCTCTTCTGCACATCGCGCATGCCGAAAATCACGGGATTTTCGGGCTGATATGCGTTCAGCCCTTGACCGCGCCTGCCGTCATCGAGCCGCTGATCTGGCGATACATGATGAGGCCGAGCAGCATCGGCGGCAGGGCGCCGACGATCATGACGGCCGAGGCGACGCCCCACTGCACGCCGCCGCCGCTGGCGGCGAAGAAGAACGAAGCGCCGACGGTGATGGGCACGGCCTTGGACGTGGTCAGCATCAGGCCGAACAGGAACTCGTTCCAGGCGGTGATGAAGCCGAAGATCAGGCTGGTGACGATGGCCGGGCGACAGAGCGGCGCAATCACCCTGGTCAGGATCTGGAAACGCGTGGCGCCGTCCATCAGTGCCGCCTCGTCGAGTTCGCCGGGCAGGTCGCGGATGGCGTTGACCAGGATGACCAGCGCCAGCGGCAGATTGACGATCGCAAGGATCAGGCCGAGGCCGAGGCGCGTGTCGAGCAGCGAGAGCCACTGAAACATCATGTAGAGCGGAATGGCGAAAATGATCAGCGGCACGGCGCGCAAATTGACGATGAGCGGCAACAGCGTGCGTTCGCCGAGCTTGCCGCGGGCGATCGCATAGGCAGCGGGCAAAGCCAGCGCCACCGCAAGCAGCGTGCCGAGGGCCGCGACAGCCACGCTGTTCACCAGATAAAGAAAAATGTTCAACCGGTCGGACACCGTAAACACGGTGGCGTAGTTTTCGAGCGTCGGTGCGTAGACCCAGAGGCCCGGATTGGTCGACAGCTCGCGCGCGCTCTTGAACGAGGTCGAGAGCGTGACGAGGATCGGGAAATTCATCGCCAGTGCGGCGATGGCGAAGACGATCCAGCGGAGGGCGTTGATCATCAGCGGGCTCCCTTGCGACGGGCGGCAAGCGCGTTGAGGCCGTAGAGCACGGCAAACGACACCACGAACAGAATGACCGAAGCCGCGACCGCCTTGCCGATAGCTCCCTGTTTGAAGAAGGCTTCGTAGATGTAGATCGACAGTGAAGCGGTGGAGCCGCCCGGGCCGCTGCCTGTCAGCACATAGACATTGTCGAAGACGCGGAAGCCATCGATGAAGCGGATGAGCAGGGCAACCACGATCGTCGGCGCCATCAGCGGCAGTTCGATGTACCAGAGACGGTGGCGGTAGCGCGCGCCGTCCATGGCGGAAGCCTCGATGATCTCCTTGGGGATGGCCTGGTAGGCCATGTAGAACAAGAGGAAGGCGAACGGCGTCCACTGCAGCGTTTCGACGACGACCAGCGTCCAGAAGGCCGAGCCCGGTCCGAGGAACGAGAAGCTCGCGCCGAACCAGGTCCAGAGATAATAGGGCACCGGGCCGACGAACTCGTGCAGCACGAGGCGGTACATCAGGCCGACGAGCGCCGGCGCCACCATCAACGGCAACATCAGGATCGCCATCAGCCAGCTGCGCTTTTCGATGAGCGGCGACAGGAAGATCGCGAGGAACAGGCCGAGCGCACATTCGAGCAGCGCGGTCAGCAGGCCGAAGCGGAATGAGAACCAGCTCGCCTGCCAGAACGACTGATCGTTCCAGACGGCGGCGAAGTTGGAGAAACCCGTGATCTCGGGGCTGCGCAGGGTCTCGAAACTGACCTCGGAGACCGAGTAGACGAGATTGACGATAGCCGGGAAGCCAAGGAAGACGAGCAGGAACAGCACCAGTGGCACTGCCAGCAGACGGAATTCGGACGAGGGGGCGCGTTGCGAAAGCGTTGTCATCAATCGATCTAAGGCTGGCGTTCCAATGGATCTAAGGCCGGCGTTCCAATGGAAGCAATGGTGGCTGGCCGACCCCCGAAGCGGCGGTCGTGTCGGGACATGCACCTGGACGGGCTCAGGATTCGACACCTCGGACCCGTGCGGGCAAAACGGATGCCAGGATCGCCCGGCCATACCAGGGGCATGGAAGCGCGGAGAAGTGCCGAAATCCCGAACCTGTAGGAGTGGCCGGCGATGGCCTGGTGCTGCCGCCGGCCAGCCGATTACTTGAGCAGCTCGGTCATGCCCTTTTCGGTGTTGGCAAGGGCGTCGTCGAGCGACTGCTGGCCCGACCAGTAGCCGGTGAACTCCTTGGCCTGGAGTTCGTAGACCGAGAGCGCCTTGGCCGAGGTGCCGCCGTTCATGACGTAGCCATACTTGCTGGCGAACTCGCCGAGCTTGACCAGGTCGGGGCGCTCGGCCGCGACTTCCTTCACGACGTCGGGGGTGAGTGCCGGCGCGCCGCTGCTCCTGGCGTAGATCAGCGCTGCTTCCTTCGACGACAGCCACTTGATGAAGGCCTTGGCGCCATCCTTGTTCTCGGCGTTCTTGTTGAGGCCGAAGCCGAGGCCATGGATGTGGGTGAAGCGGCCCTCGGGTCCGGCCGGCGGGGCGATGGTCTCGGTGACCTCGGCAACCGTCGGCGACTTCTCCTTGGAAGTCAGGTCGGAGGCAGCCGCGTTCCATTGCATCATTGCTGCAACCTGGCCGGAGGCGTAGGCGGCGTTGGCTTCGGCGAACTCGTAGGACAGCGAGTCACGCGGGGTGGCGCCGGCGTCATAGAGCAGCTTGTAAGTCTCGAGGCCCTTGCGATAGGCGTCGGAATTGACCGTCACCTTGCCGCTCTCGTCCATCCAGTTGCCGCCGTAGGAACGCGGCAGCGACTGGAACACCATCATGTTGAACAGCAGGTTCTTGAGCTGCAGTACGGTGCCGTAGCGGGTCGGACTGTCCGGGTTGACGGCCTGGGTGAAGTAGAGCGCGGTTGCCGCGTAGTCGTCCCAGGTCCACTCGTCCGGGTTTTTCGGCTCGAGCTTCTTGCCGAGGTGCTTCTCGGAAATCTCGGCGAATCTGGCCTTTGCTGCGTCATCCTTGAGCAGCGCCTCGACCAGGTCCTTGCGGTAATACATGAAGTGCAGCGAAAGATCGGTCGGCACGCCGAACTGCTTGCCTTCATACTGCATGGTGGAGAGCACGGAGTCGCCATAGACAGCCTTGGCCTCGTCCGAAAGCTCGACCGGCTCCATGAACGGCGCATAGCGGCCGATGGAGTATGTGGCGAGCAGGTTGACGTCGAAGGCCTTCGAGCCGGCGGCGAGGTCGGCCTGCAGCTTGTCCCAGAAGCCGTCGCGGTTGAAGAACAGCAACTCGACCTTGTTGGCGTCGGACGTGTCGGATTTGGCGTTGTAGGCGTCGGCGGCGGCGCGCAGCGCGGTCTCCTCTGGGCCGCCCGGCCAGCCGAGCACGGTCACCGTGGCGAAGGCAGGGCTCGCCATCAGGCTGGCGATCGCAGCCGCGATCAGGCCGCCCTTTCTGAGCGTCGAAAATGTCATGTCGTGTTCTCCCTCTAGTTCAGTTCTGACGTTTTGCTAGATCCGCGATGCCCACGACGCCGGCGCTCTCTCCGAGTGCTGCCGCGTGAAGCTGCGGGGTGAGCCGTGGCGGCAGGCTTCCCAGTGCCTGCCGGACGGATTCGAGATATCCGGGTGCCAGACCGATGCCGCCGCCGATGACGATGCGGGCCGGGTCGAGCATGAGCTGGATGTTGCGGCACAGAAGGGCGGTCTGACGCACCGATGCCTTGATGATTTCCTGCGCCCAGGCTTGGCCTGCAGCTGCTGCCTCGAAGACCTCGCGCGCGGTGGCACCGGCCTGGCGCGGTGCCGCTTGTGCCGCCATCCAGTTGCCGGAGACGTGGTCCTCGAGGACGCCGGCGTTCTCGTCGAGGCTGCGCAGCAGGCCGAAATGGCCTGATAGACCGCCGAGCAGGCGGCCGTTGACGACGATTCCGCCACCAATGCCGGTGGAGATGGTGAGGAAGACGAGGTCCTCGCCCTGGCCGGCGCCGCAGGAGAACTCGCCCCAGGCAGCGGCCTGTGCGTCATTGGCGGCGAGCACCGCGTCGGTGCCGGCGAGCCTTTTGACGGTTGCGACCAGTGGGAAGCCGTCGGGGATATCGAGCGTCTTGCGGTTGAGCGGCGACCAGCAGCCGTCGTCGATTATGCCGGAAACGGCGACGCCTACCGTGTCGTAGCGGCCCTTCCAGCCTGAAATGGCGTCGAACAGAGCCGTCAGCCATTGCTCCGGATCACCGCTGCGCGGCGTCGGCATCTTGTGCGTTTCGACCACCGTGTCCTCGCGCACCAGGGCTGCGAGCATCTTGGTGCCGCCGATGTCGAGCGCAAGAACGGCCTCAGCCATGGTGATCAGGCTCCGGCCTTGGCGATGGTTTCGTCGAGCGCCGAGCGAAACCACGAGGTCACATATTCCGGCCGGGTGATGGCAGAGCCGACGACGACCATCGAGGCTCCGGACGCCAGCGCCTGCTGCGCCTGGGCGGGGGTGCGGACATTGCCCTCGGCGACGACGTGAGGCGTCAGCTTCCGCATCGCCGCCATCAGCGCAAAGTCGGGCTCGGTCGGTTCGACCGGGCCGGTGTAGCCGGCGAGCGTCGAGCCGACGACGTCGGCGCCTTCGGCCAGCGCCTGCTCGGCGTCGGAGATGACGGAGCAGTCGGCCATGGCGGCACGGCCGTGGGAATGGATACGCTCGATCAGCGCGTTGGTCGCAACCGGGCGGATGCGCTGGGTGGCATCGTAGGCGATGACGTCGGCACCTGCGGCGGCCAGCGCGTCGATGTCTTCGAGCCAGGGCGTGATGCGGACGGGCGTGTCATCAAGGTCGCGCTTGACCAGGCCTATGATCGGCTTGTTGGTGGCGGCGCGGACGGCAGCGACATATTCGGCGGATTCGATGCGCAGAGCAGCGGCGCCGCCGTCGATGGCCGCCAGCGCGAAGCCCACGACCATCTCGGCCTTGTCCATGGCGCCACCCTTCACCGGCTGGCAGGACACGATCAGGCCATTGTCGAGGGCTTTGAAGTCAAGCGGCACGCGGGCATCTCCTGTGATGCCCAGACGGTAGCAGTCCAATACCAGATTGCAACAGGCTTTATACTGGTATTATCGCATCAGCTCGATGACGAAGTCGTAGACGTCGCCGCGGTACTTGGTCTGGGTGAACTCGACGATCTGGCCGTCGGCGAGGAAGCAGCGACGT
The DNA here is from genome assembly GCF_014843375.1 of Aminobacter sp. SR38. Lineage (NCBI taxonomy): Bacteria > Pseudomonadati > Pseudomonadota > Alphaproteobacteria > Hyphomicrobiales > Phyllobacteriaceae > Aminobacter > Aminobacter sp. SR38. The sequence continues at coordinate 251,755 of NZ_CP062113.1, read as the reverse complement.
TCCATGACCAGCAAAGAGGTGTCCTCGGGCGTGGCGAGAAGCTGGTGCTCCTCGTCGGTGGCGGGCTTGGCCTGCATGCGCTGCAGTGCCCGGACCGGCAGGGCGCCGGTGGCCTCGAGATATTCGTAGAGCGATTCCCCGACCGCCTGGGGATCCGGCACGAAACGTGCCGGCAGCGTGGCGATCTCGATGGCGATGGGTGTGTCGTCGGCGGTGCGCAGGCGGCGCAGGCGCACGACCTTTTCGCTGGCGGAGATGCCCAAGGCCATCATTTCGGCTGGCGAAGGCCGTGAAATCTCTCGCGAAATCCAGACGCAGCCGGGTTCAAGCCCGCGCGAGCGCATGTCTTCGGAAAAGCTGGTCATGGTTGCCAGCGACTTCTCCAGGCGCGACGACACGACGGTCTTTGCGCCCTGGCGGCGGTCGAGCAGCCCGTCGGAGACGAGGCCGTCGATCGCCTTGCGCACGGTGACGCGCGAAATGCCGAGCGCATCGCACAGCGTGCGTTCGCTGGGGATGACGGCGCTACGCTTGAGGTGGGAGGCACCGATCGCCTCCTTGATGGCGTCCTCCAGCCGCCGGTATAGCGGTTCGCCGCTCTCGCCGGAAAGCTGTCTTGCGAGGAAGTCGAGGATTGCCTGATCGCCCATCGGAGCCACCTGTGGAAAGTCGCTCCTTTATGCAGAATTTTTTTCAGGTGTTAAACTGGTATTGTCCTTGTCGGGTCGTTTTCCAGTCTCTTTGCGGCTCACACCGTCAGCAGCTTGCGGATTTCGGACGTATCGAGGTCTCCGGCGGCGCCTGTATGGACGATCCTGCCACGGTCCATGATGTAGACGACGTCGGCGAGCTCGCGGCAGAAATCGAGATATTGCTCTACCAGGAGCACGGCGATGCCGGCGGTGTCGCGCAGGTAGCGGATGGCACGGCCGATATCCTTGATGATCGACGGCTGGATGCCTTCTGTCGGCTCGTCGAGCACCAGGAGTTTCGGCCGCATGACCAGCGCCCGGCCGATCGCCAGCTGCTGTTGCTGACCGCCCGAGAGGTCGCCGCCGCGCCGTGCCAGCATCTGCTTCAGAACAGGAAACAGCTCGAAGACGTGTTCGGGCACCGTGCGTTCGCCCCGCTTCAGCGGCGCGAAGCCGGTCTCCAGGTTCTCCTGTACCGTCAGCAGCGGAAAAATCTCGCGCCCCTGCGGCACGAAAGAGATGCCCGACCGGGCGCGATCGTATGCCGCGCTCCGGTCGAGCGCCTTCCCCTCGAAGGCAACCGTACCCGATGTCAGCCTGTGCTGGCCGACGATCGATCTCATCAGACTTGTCTTGCCCACGCCGTTGCGGCCAAGCACGCAGGTGATCTTGCCGGCGTCGGCACGCAGCGAGACGCCGCGCAGCGCCTCGGCCGCGCCGTAGTGGAGAACGGCGTCGTTGACCTCAAGCATCGCCCGGCTCCATCGACTGGGCCCCCCGCGCCCCCGTCGCCAGGACGGGGGTGGCGGCCCTTCCGGAGCGCCAGGGGAGGTTGGTGGATTTCGTTTGCGACATGGCCTGCGGCGATGCCGGAGTTTCCCGCTTTGGGACCGTCGCTAGATAAGTACCGCGCCACCACATCGTCAGCGCCCCAGATAGACTTCGACGACACGTTCGTCTGACGAGACGAAGTCGAGCGTGCCTTCCGACAGCACGGAGCCTTCGTGCAGGCAGGTCACCTTGACGCCGAGCTCGCGGACGAAATGCATGTCATGCTCGACGACGATGACCGAATGCGTCTCTGCGATGTCCTTGAGCAGGCGGGCGGTCTCGAAGGTTTCGGCGTCCGTCATGCCGGCTACCGGCTCGTCGACGAGCAGCAGCTTCGGGTCCTGCGCGAGAAGCATGCCGATTTCGAGCCATTGCTTCTGGCCGTGCGACAGGCCGGCAGCCGGCTCGTTGCGCCGGGCTCCGAGCCGGATGACGCCGAGGATGTCGTCAATGCGCCGGCGGTCGGCTGCCGAAGAGCGATAGAAGAGTGCCGGGAAGATCGAGCGCTGCCCCTTGAGCGACAGTAGCAGGTTGTCCTCGACAGTATGGTTCTCGAACACCGTCGGTTTCTGGAACTTGCGGCCGATGCCCATCATAGCGATCTCGGCCTCGTCATGACGCGTCAGGTCGATCTGGCCGTCGAAAAAGACCTCGCCGCTGTCGGGACGGGTCTTGCCGGTGACGATGTCCATCATCGTCGTCTTGCCGGCGCCGTTGGGGCCGATGATGGCCCGCATCTCGCCCCTGTCGAGCACCAGCGACAGGTCGTTGATGGCGCGGAAGCCGTCAAAGGCAACCGACACGCCGTCGAGATAGAGGATGGTTCCGCTCATGCTCATCCCGTCACTCCGCCGGCTGGGGCTCGGTCCGCGCGGCGGCCTTGCCTTCGGCCGGCACCGCGCGCGTGGCCCGCATCTGCTGCCACCGGTCCCACAGGCCGACGATGCCGCGCGGCAAAAACAAGGTGGAGGCGATGAACAGGCCGCCAAGTGCGAACAGCCAGAGTTCGGGCAACGCGCCGGTGAACCAGCTCTTGGCGGCATTGACGGCGATGGCACCGACAATCGGCCCGACGATGGTTCCGCGGCCGCCGACTGCGGTCCAGATCACGACCTCGATCGAATTGGCAGGATCGAATTCACCGGGGTTGATGATGCCGACCTGCGGCACGTAGAACGCGCCCGCTATGCCGGCCATCATGGCCGACAGCGTGAAGGCGAACAGCTTGACGTTCTCCGCCCGCCAGCCGAGGAAGCGCGTGCGGCTCTCCGCATCGCGCACGGCCATCAGAAGCTTGCCGTATTTCGAACCGACCACCAGCCAGGTGACCAGCACGCCGAGCGCCAGCGCTACCGCGCTCGCGGCAAACAGCGCCGAGCGCGTTTCGCTTGCCTGGACGCTGAAGCCAAGGATGTCCTTGAAGTCGGTCAGGCCGTTGTTGCCGCCGAAGCCCATGTCGTTGCGGAAAAAGGCAAGCAGCAGGGCATAGGTCATGGCCTGGGTGATGATCGACAGATAGACGCCGGTGACGCGGCTGCGGAAGGCAAACCAGCCGAACACGAAGGCGAGCAGGCCCGGCACGGCCATGACCATCAGCGCTGCGAACCAGAAGTGATCGAAGCCGAGCCAGTACCAGGGCAGTTCCTTCCAGTTTAGGAACACCATGAAGTCGGGCAGGTCAGGGTTGCCGTAGACGCCGCGCGCGCCGATCTGGCGCATCAGATACATGCCCATGGCGTAGCCGCCGAGGGCGAAGAAGGCGCCATGGCCGAGTGACAGGATGCCGCAATAGCCCCAGACGAGGTCGAGCGCGAGCGCAAGCAGGGCATAGCAGAGATATTTGCCGGCCAGCGCCACGACGTAGCTCGGCACGTGGAAGGCACTCTCGGCCGGCACCGCGAGATTGAGCACTGGCACGATGACCGCAGCCGCGAGCAGCGTGGCGATGGTGACGGCGATGCGCCGGTCGGAGGAAAACAGGCGACGCGCGATCATGCTTCCACCGCCCGTCCCTTGAGCGCGAACAGGCCGCGCGGCCGCTTCTGGATGAACAGGATGATCAGCACCAGCACCAGGATCTTGCCGAGCACCGCACCGGCGTAAGGCTCGAGGAACTTGTTCAGAACGCCAAGCGTCATCGCGCCGATGAAGGTGCCCCAGAGATTGCCGACACCGCCGAAGACCACGACCATGAAGCTGTCGATGATGTAGCCCTGGCCGAAATTGGGCGAGACATTGTCGATCTGGCTCAGCGCCACCCCCGCGATCCCTGCGATGCCTGAGCCGAGTGCGAAGGTGAAGGCGTCGACCCATGGCGTGCGGATGCCCATCGAGGCGGCCATGCGCCGGTTCTGGGTCACCGCGCGCATGCGCAGGCCCCAGCTCGTCCGCTTCATGATGAAGACCAGCAGAAGGAAGACGGCGAGGCAGAACAGCACGATCCAGAGCCGGCTCCAGGTGATTGTCAGCTGGCCGAGCTGGAACGCGCCGGCCATCCAGCTCGGTGCGCCGACCTCCTGATTGGTCGGGCCGAAGATGGTGCGGACAGCCTGCTGCAGGATCAGCGAGACACCCCAGGTCGCCAGAAGCGTTTCGAGCGGACGGCCATAGAGGAAACGGATCATGCCGCGTTCGATGGCGAGGCCGACGCCGCCGGCGACGAGGAAGGCGGCAGGCAAAGCGATGGCCAACGACCAGTCGAACAGGTCGGGCGCGAAGGCGCGGATCGCCTGCTGCACGACGAAGGTGGTGTAGGCGCCGAGCATGACCATCTCGCCATGGGCCATGTTGATGACGCCCATGACGCCGAAGGTGATGGCGAGGCCGATGGCTGCGAGCAGCAGCACCGAGCCGAGCGAGATGCCGTACCAGACGTTTTGCGCCACCTGCCAGGCGGCCATGCTGGTCTCGATCTGCGCGACCGAGCGGGCGGCCGTCTCGGCCAATGCGCCGGTGCTTGCGGCCTGGAAGGCTGTCAGCTGGGCCAGCGCGTCGCTGTCGCCGCGGTTTGCAAGAACGGCGATGGCAGCGCGTTTTTCGGCCTCGCCGAGGTCGGAAACCAGGACTGCGGCGGCGCGGGCCTGGGCAAGCGCTGCTTTGACCGTGGCGTCGGTCTCGCCGGCAATCGCTGCGTCGAGAGCTGGCAACGCGGTCTTGTCGGGGCGCTTGAGCATGGTGCTTGCCGCCGACAGCCTCACAGTTGGATCGGCCGATCCGAGGGTAAGCCCACCCATGACGTCGCGGATGGTGCGGCGGAGCGCGTTGTTGACCTTGACCTTGGCAATATCGGCCTTCGCAGCTGTGCCGGCTGCCGTTCCGTCGAGCGGATCGGACAGCGAAAGCGTCTGGCCATCTTCCTTGCCTGTGAAGACGCCCTGGTCGGACTTTCTGACATAGAGGTTGCCGTCGGCCAGGGCCGACAGGATGCGCTCGACGGCCGGCTCCCCGGTGGCGGCAAGATCGCGGACGACGGATTCCGTCTCCTGGAAGTTTGTCGTCGTGGCGAGCCGGGTGAGCAATGCCCGCAAGCCCGCCTCGTCGGCATGGGCAAGCGACGGCAGGCTCGCGCAAATGACGGCAATGGCCAGGACTAGACTGCGGACGAACTGCATCTGGGATGGCACCTGTGTGCGATTAGGGTTGGGGTGCCGGGCGAGATGGCCTGCCCGGCACCTTGATGGGGCTAGTTGGTCGTGCCCTTGCCGCCGCACTTGCCGGTGGCGACGTTAAAGTTTCCGCACGACATCGGCGCGCGCCAGTCGGCGATCAGGTCCTTGGAATCGGGCAGGTAGTCGGACCATTCGTCGCCGACCACGAGGCCCGCGGTCTGCCACACCGTCTCGAACTGGCCGTCGGCCTGGATCTCGCCGATCAGCACCGGCTTGGTGATGTGGTGGTTGGGCATCATTGTCGAGAAGCCGCCCGAGAGGTTCGGCACCGAGACACCGACGATGGCGTCGATGACGGCGTCCGGATCGGTGGTACCGGCCTTCTCGACCGCCTTCAGCCACATGTTGAATCCGATGACATGGGCTTCCATCGGGTCGTTGGTCACCCGCTTGTCGTTCTTGGTGTAGCCCTTCCAGGCCGAGATGAACTCGGCGTTGGCGGGGCTATCGACTGACTGGAAATAGTTCCAGGCGGCGAGATGGCCGACCAGCGGCGCGGTGTCGAGGCCGGCGAGTTCTTCCTCGCCGACCGAGAAAGCGACCACCGGAATGTCCTCGGCCTTGATGCCCTGGTTGCCGAGCTCCTTGTAGAACGGCACGTTGGCGTCGCCATTGATGGTCGAGACGACGGCGGTCTTCTTGCCGGTCGAGCCGAACTTCTTGATGTCGGAGACGATGGTCTGCCAGTCGGAATGCCCGAACGGCGTGTAGTTGACCATGATGTCCTCGGCGGCGACGCCCTTCGACTGCAGATAGGCCTGCAGGATCTTGTTCGTCGTCTGCGGATAGACATAGTCGGTGCCGGCGAGCACCCAGCGCTGCACGCCTTCTTCGTTCATCAGATAGTCGACGGCAGGAATGGCCTGCTGGTTGGGCGCGGCGCCGGTGTAGAACACGTTGCGCTGGCTTTCCTCCCCTTCATACTGGACGGGATAGAACAGCAGGCTGTTGAGCTCCTCGAAGACCGGCAGCACCGACTTGCGTGACGACGAGGTCCAGCAGCCGAAGACGGCGGCGACCTTGTCCTGCTCGATCAACTGGCGTGCCTTTTCGGCAAACAGCGGCCAGTCCGAGGCCGGATCGACGACGACGGCCTCGAGCTTCTTGCCGAGCAACCCGCCCTTCTTGTTCTGTTCTTCGATGAGGAACAGCATCGTGTCTTTCAGCGTCGTTTCTGAAATCGCCATCGTTCCGGACAGCGAATGCAGCACGCCGACCTTGATGGTGTCGTCCGCCGCCGCGGAGGGCGACGCCAGGCTGAGCCCGGCGCCGACTATCCCGGCCATGGCTGCGGCGGTCCAACGTGCGAAATGTCCCCTCATTACCAGTCTCCCATTTGGCTTTGTTGCAATGAACAATGTCATGCAACCGTCATGCCAATCGCTCAGGGCCAGTTTGGAGGCAGGGAAAGTCGCGCATTTTCATAAGGTTGGCCTAATGCCCCCGAAGGCATGGCTGCTCATGCCGCCAGCCGGTGTCCCAGGATTTGTGCATTGCACAGCAGATATTGCCAGTTTTTTGCCCAGATCTGATTTTTGCATAAACTATGAGCAATAGTGCCCTCGCGGCTATGCCGGCCGTCGAGATGCTGGGAGCCATGAACCAATCGCCGGCTTTGCTCGTAAGAGAGGGAGAACGGGCATTCCGAGGAGCAGCCATGCGCCGGAACAACGATGCTGGGCGGGTCGTGAGCAACAGGCGGCTGGCGTGGGTCACTGGTGCCGGCTCCGGCATCGGCCGCGCCTTGGCGTTGCGGCTTGCCAGCGAAGGCTGGCAGGTCGTGGCAAGCGCGCGGACGGCGAGCGATCTCGCCGAACTGGCCGCCAAGGCGCCGGGTCGTATCCGTGCATTCCCGCTCGACGTGACCGCCGAGGCGACCGTACTCGAGACGGTTGCCCGCATCGAGGGCGAAATCGGGCCGATCGATCTCGCCGTGCTGAACGCCGGCACCTATGCGCGCGACTCCGCCGCTGAGTTCGACGCCGGCGCCTTTCGCGCCACCGTTGACGTCAATCTGATGGGCTGCGTGCATTGCCTGGCCGCGCTGATGCCGCGCATGCTGGCGCGCCAGGGCGGGCACGTTGCCGTGGTGTCTTCGGTTTCAGGCTTCGTCGGCCTGCCGGGCGCTGCAGCCTATGGCGCGACCAAGGCAGCGCTGATCAACATGTGTGAAGCGCTCCACCCTGAACTCGCGGCTCGGAACGTGCGGCTCAGCCTCGTCTGTCCGAGTTTCGTCGACACGCCCCTGACGCGGAAGAACGATTTTCCGATGCCGTTCATGATCTCGGCAGACGCTGCGGTCGACCACATCATGACTGGCCTGAAATCGCGGCGTTTCATGACCGCTTTTCCATGGAAGATGGTGCTGTCGATGAAGCTCCTGGCGGCGATGCCAGAGCGGCTGCGCTTTGTGATCACGCGGCGCATGGTCCGCGACTGACGGCACGGCGAAGGTCGGTGGACCCGGCTCTATTGCGCGTGTTCCGGAACCCTTGTCGTCACGACGGTGGTGCTGATCTTTTGAACTGCGGCGTTGTGCCGGTGGACGGGGATGCCCTTCCACCAGATGCGCAGCGCCTCCCAGTGAATGCCAAGCGTCACCTTCAGCGTCATCAGCGGGTAGCGGAAGAGGGCGCCGAGCAAGGCGCGGTCGGTGAGCTCTTGACGCCTGCCGGCAAAGGAGGCGGCAAGAAGTGGGCCTTCGGCGTCCGATTCATCGATGCGCACCAGGACCCTGTCACCGGGCGGCTCGATGTGGAAGCGGTAGAAGCAGGACATCGGCATGAAGGGCGAGACGTAGAGTTCCTTTGCGCAGCCTTGACGTATCGGGCCGCTCGCTCCGGCGTCGACCGGAATGACGTAGGTGTGGCGTTCGCCGAAGGTGTTGCAGACCTCGTAGAGGATCGCCCTGAGCGGGCCATCGGGCGCGTGGCAGAAATAAACCGTCAGCGGATTGAAGACGTAGCCGAGGATTCGGGGATAGCAGAGCACCCGGATGCGCATGCCGCTCTCCAGCCTATCGGCCTTGGCCAGTTGCGCCTCGACCCAGCCGCGCAGGCCGCTGGCGCTGCCGTCGCCGTGGTCGGCATCCCAGAAGCTGAGGATTGCGCAGCGGTTGTAGCCGAACAGCCGGGAAGTCACGCTGACACCGGGCATTTCGTCGAGATCGAGCAGCAGCGAGAAGACGCGGTAGTGTAGCCTGTGGCGACGCGGCCTGAGCCGCGTATGCGTGACCGTGCCAGAAAACAGCGCGGAGCGCAGGCTCATTCGGCTGCCTCCAGCCGGGGCATCAGCGCAATTCGCCCGGATTCGTCGCGCACCTTCCATGGTCGCCTGATGTCCGCGAGACTTTCGGCAACAGCGAGGCCGGATTGCAGGCCGTCCTCGTGGAAACCGAAGCCGAAATAGGCACCGCAGAACCAGGTTTGGCGTCGGCCCTGCAGGCGCCAGAGCTGCTGCTGGGCGTCGAGCGCGTGCTGGTCGAACAGCGGATGGGTGTAGTCGTAGCGCCCGATGATCTTTGCAGGATCGATCTGGCGCGTCGGGTTGAGCGTCACGAACAGGGGATGGCGCATGTCGAGGTTCTGCAGCCGGTTCATCCAGTAGGTCACGCATAGCGGCTGGCTGTTGTCGTCGCGGTCCTCGCCGATATAGTTCCAGCTTGACCAGACCCGCTTGCGTCGCGGCATGAGGTTCTCGTCTGAATGCAGCACCGCCAGATTGTCGGTGTAGCGGAAGGCGCCAAGCAAAGCCCGCTCCTGCTGGTCGGCGTCGGAGAGCAGGTCGAGCGCCTGGTTGGCATGAGTGGCTATGACGACATCGGTGAAGGTGTCGGCATGTCCCTTGGTGTCGGTGACGACGACCCGGCCGTTCTTGCGCGCAATATTGCCGACCGCCGTGCTCAGCCTGATGTTGTCGGCGAAGTTGGCGCTCAGCCGGCGAACATATTCCCGGCTGCCGCCAAGCACGGTTCGCCACTTCGGCCGGTCGGCCAGGCTGAGCAGGCCATGGCTGGCGAAGAACCTGACGAAGGCGAGCAGTGGGTAAGCGCGCATGTCGCGTGCCGTTGTTGACCAGATCGCTGCTCCCATCGGCAGCAAATGGTCCTCGACGAAAGCCGGAGCATAATCGTTGCGATCGAGATATTCGCCGAGGCTGACGCCGTGCAGGTCGGCGCGAATGAGCAGCGCCGGCGCCTCGCGGTAGAAGCGCAGGATGTCACGCATCATTCGCCAGAAGCGCGGCCGGATGACATTGCCGCGCTGGCCGATCAGGCCGTTGAGGCCGGAGCCCGAATATTCGAGCTTGCCGCCTTCGAGCGAGGCGGCGAACGACATGTTGGAAGCTGCCGTCGGCACGCCGATTTCACGGAACAGGGCGACGAGGTTGGGATAGTTGCGCTCGTTGTAGACGATGAAGCCGGTGTCGACGGGCAGGGCGCCGTTGTTGGTCGGAACCATGATCGTGTTGGAATGGCCGCCAAGGCGAGGCTCGCTTTCGTAGAGCGTGACATCAAGCTTGCGGCCGAGCAGCCAGGCTGCCGAAAGACCTGATATGCCGGATCCGATGACGGCGACGCGGCGCGCGTGATCGGGCAATTCCTTGCTGGTGTCGATGCTCACGTCTCGCCTTTCCGCTGCGCCTTATGCTGCTGGATACGGAGCGCAGGCCCCGGCGGATCGCTGGGACGCGAAATTTTTCCGATGCGAGTGATCCGGCGGTCGCTCGCCGGCGTACCAACAGCATGAACACGGTCGTTTCCATCGGCGTTCCGGCGTGGCAGAAACGCTTCAAGGCGGGGCATTGGCGCTCCGCGCCATGGCATGGTGATTTGGGAACAGCCGACATGAACCGCCCGACTGGCGTCGACGATGGTTCCGACATGCGAGAACTGCTGTGCGCTGTGGGTGCCCGGCGGGACATCGAAGCTTATGAACAGCTGTTTCGCCACTTCGCACCACGCGTGAAGGCCTACATGGCGAGGACGGGTGGCAACGGCCAGCAGGCCGAGGAACTGATGCAGGAAACCATGATCGCCGTGTGGAACAAGGCGGAGCGTTACGATCCGGCGAAGGGGGCGGCGTCGACCTGGATCTTCGCCATTGCGCGTAACCTGCGCATCGACGCTTTCCGGCGTGAAAGGCGACCGGAATTCGACCCGGAAGATCCCGCCTTCGTGCCCGACGATGTCGCTCCCGCCGATGCCGAGCTCGACATGCGCGAGACATCGGAACAGCTTCACCATGCAATTGCAGCCCTGCCTGCGGAACAGGCGTCGCTGCTCAAACTGTCGTTTTTCGAAGACCAGTCGCACAGCGCGATCGCGCAGCGCCTGAACCTGCCCCTCGGGACGGTCAAGTCGCGCATGCGCTTGGCCTTCGACAAGTTGCGGGCCGCGCTCGCCCGCTCCGGAGACGTGTCGTGACCATTCGTCACCATATCAGCGACGACCTGCTCATCAGCTATGCCGCCGGCAGCCTAGCTGAGGGCTGGAGCATTGCGGTGGCTACGCATCTCGCGCTGTGCCCAGCCTGCCGGCGTCGCCTGACAGTGGCCGAGGACGTCGGCGGCGAGTTGCTCGATACGATGGAAGACGAGGCCTCGGTCGACCAGTCCTGGGCCAGCGTGCGCAGCCGTTTGCAGCAACCCGAGACCGCGGCCGCCCGCCAAAGCACTGTTGGGCACAGCGGCGGCTTGCCGGAGCCGTTGCGCTCCTATGTCGGTGGCGATTTCGACACGCTTAGATGGCGGCCGCTCGGACGCGGCGCGTACCAGATCCCTATCAAGACGGGCGATCGCGAAACCATGGTCAGGCTGCTGCGCATTCCCGCCGGCAAGCCGGTGCCGGAGCACAGCCATGGCGGCCGCGAGCTGACGCTGGTGCTGGCCGGCAGCTTTCACGATGGCACGGGTCTGTTTGCGCGTGGCGACCTCGAGGACGCCGACGCCAGCCTGACGCACCAACCGGTAGCCACGCCTGAAGCCGACTGTATCTGCCTTGCGGTGACCGACGCGCCGCTGCAGTTCCGCAGCTGGATCATGCGGGCGATCCAGCCTCTGCTTGGGATTTGACCGGTCCGTTGTTCGAAAGCAGCCTATGATCGCCAGCTACGCCACTGCCTACGTCGCCACTGCCATCGTCTTCTTCGGCCTCGATTTCCTGTGGCTGTCGACCATCTCGACGAACTTCTACCGCAGCCGCATCGGCGCCCTGCTTCTCGACCAGCCCCATTTCGGCGTCGCCGGCCTGTTCTACCTCGTCTATGTCGCAGGCATCGTGCACTTCGCGACAATGCCGGCGCTGAACGGCGCGAGCTGGACGACAGCGCTGATCAATGGCGCTCTTCTCGGCCTCGTCGCCTACGGCACCTACGACATGACAAACTTGGCCACGCTGAAGAACTGGTCGGTGACGGTCAGCGTCGTCGACATGGCCTGGGGCGTCGCTCTCACCGGCACTGCCGCAACGATCGGGTATCTGGTCACCGCCTGGGCGATGGCCAGGCCGAGCTGATGAGGGCTGCCTTTCGCGGCATAGCCAACAGGCAAGGCAGGAGCCGAGGTCGTCTTCATCGACCCGGTGGCGCTGGCAGGCTTGATCGCTCTCGATGACGGAGCGACAGCCGATCGGCGAGGCATAACGGTCAGGGCGATCACCTAGTCTTCGAGGCGACTTGCAACCAGTGCCGGGATTTCTTTCAGGGCGAAGGCACGGAAAGCAGCGGCCACGGGTGAGGGCGAGACGTCTCGCCGTTCGACCAGTCCGACTTGCCTGCTTGCCGCCGCATCGGCCAGTTCGAGCACCGCCACGCCATCATGGGCGCCATGCATGGTCAATGACGGCAGGATGGTCAGGCCGAGCCCGGCCTTCACCAAAGCAACCAGCGAGGTGACGTTGTAGACGGTCATTAGCGACCGTGCGGAGAGCTGCCTGTACGCCTCCGCATCGATCCTGTCGGATGCGCCGTTGCGGATCAGCGTCGCGCCGTGCAGATCGCTCCATTCGACAGGACGTTCGAGCTGGCAGAGTTCGTGATCGTCCTTGCAGAGCAGCTTGAACCGGTCGCTGAACAACGGCGTGAATTCGACGCCGCCGCCGGCACGGCTCTCGCCGGCAATGCCTATGTCGGCGACGCCGCTTTCCACCATGCGCCGCACCTGGGCACTGTCGATGTCGAACAGTTCGACCTCGACCTGTGGTCGGGTTTCCAGGAACCGCTGCAGGATGGGCGGCAACACGTTGGTGGCGACCGAGGGTACCGAGGCAATCGACAGGCTGCCGATGCGGCTATGCGCGAAAGCCCGCATGATGCCGATCGACTTGTCGAAGCTGCGGATCTGCTCGCGGCCGAGATCGAGCATCAGATTGCCAAGCGCCGTCAGGCTGTTCTTGCGATCGGTCTGGAACAGCGGTCCGCCGATCTCGTCTTCCAACTGCTTGAGGGTCATCGAAACGGCTGAGGCCGTGCGGCCAACCGTATCGGCTGCGTCCTTGATGTTGCCGCTCTCGGCAACCGTGACGAAGACCCGCAATGCTTCCAGTTTGATCATCACACCAACTTCAATTCTTCTGAAATTGATAACAGAAATATCTGCTTGATTGAAGTGGGGCGGTGGCGGATTTTCAGGCGAGCAATGGAGATCGACATGGCAGAATGCTACGCCAATCTGATCGGCGGCCGGTGGCGGCAGGGCGATCGCTTCCACGAAAATCGCAGCCCGTCCGATGTCACCGACCTGATCGGTCTATATGCCCAGGCCGATACGGGCGATGTCGACGAGGCGGTCGCAGCTGGCCGGGCGGCGATGCCGGCCTGGCGGGCTACCGGGCTCGAACAGCGTCAGGCCATCCTCAACAGGATCGGCAATGAACTGATGGAGCGGTCAGCCGAACTGGGTAGGCTGTTGTCGCGCGAGGAGGGCAAGCCGCTGGCGGAAGGTCGCGGCGAGGTGTTCCGCGCCGGCCAGTTCTTCACCTATTACGCGGCCGAGGTGCTGCGGCAGCTTGGCGAAAACGCGGAATCGGTGCGTCCCGGCATCGAGATCGACATGCGCCGCGAACCGATGGGGCTGGTGGCCGTCGTCTCGCCCTGGAACTTTCCGACCGCCACCGCCAGCTGGAAGATCGCGCCGGCGCTTGCCTATGGCAATGCCGTCATCTGGAAGCCCGCCAACGAGACACCGGCCTCGGCTTGGGCTCTTGCAGAGATCATCCATCGCGCCGGCCTGCCGGATGGGGCGTTCCAGTTGCTGATGGGGCCAGGCGCGGTTGTCGGCAACGGGCTTGCCGGCCACCCAGGCGTAGATGCCATCACCTTCACCGGCTCCTACGAGGTTGGCTGCCAGGTGGCCGTGGCTGCAGCCGCGAGACTGACGAAGTTCCAGCTCGAGCTCGGCTCCAAGAACGCGCTGCTGGTGATGGATGATGCCGACATCGACCTGGCTGTGGCGGCCGCCGTTGGCGGCGGTTACTCGGGCACAGGCCAGAAATGCACCGCCTCCTCGCGCCTCGTCATACATGAGAGCATCCACGATGCCTTCGTCGAGAAATTGGCCGCTGCCGTCGGTGGCTTGAAGGTCGGTCACGCCCTGGCGGATGGCACGCAGGTCGGTCCCGTCGTCAGCGCGCGCCAGCTTGCGGCGAACCTTGCCTGGATGGATCGTGCCCGGACCGCTGGCGCCGAAGTGGCGGTCGGTGGCGAGCGGCTGCAACTTGCCCATGACGGCTTCTACATGGCGCCGGCGCTTTTGACCGGGACGACCAATGCGATGGACTTCAATCGCGAGGAAATGTTTGCGCCCATCGCTGCCGTGCAGAAGGTCGGCTGCTATGACGAAGGGCTCGCCGCCGTCAACGACACGCGTTTCGGGTTGGTCGCCGGCATCTTCACTCGCTCGCTCGCTCGTGCCAGCCATTTCCGGCGACATGCGGAGACGGGCTGTGTCACCGTCAACCTGCCGACGGCGGGAACCGACTATCATGTGCCGTTTGGCGGCCGGAAGGGCTCGAGCTTCGGCTCGCGCGAGCAGGGCCGTTCGGCGGCCGAGTTCTACACCCAGGTCAAGACAGCGTATATTCGAGCAGGGGAGCCGGAGTAAGGTCATGGACGCGAAGATCGCCAGCCCTGTCGTCGACTGCCTGCAATATGCCAACTGGAGTGCGGACGTCTTCGCCCAGATGCGCGCCGGCGGCGTGCATGGGGTACATGCCACCATCGCCTATCATGAGAATTTCCGCGAGACGGTGGCGAACATCATTGCCTGGAACCGCCATTTCGAACGCCATTCTGATCTCATCTTTCCAGGTCGCGCCGGCAGCGACATCGAAAGGGCGATGCGGGAGGGGCGCACGGCCATCTTCTTCGGCCTGCAGAACCCGTCGCCGATCGAAGACGACATCGGCCTGATCGAGGTCTGCCATGCGCTTGGCGTGCGCTTCATGCAGCTGAGTTACAACAACCAGTCACTGCTTGCCACCGGCTGCTACGAGGGCGAAGACCCCGGCATCACCCGCTTCGGGCGCCAGGCGATCGCCGAGATGAATCGTGTCGGCATGGTCGTCGACATGAGCCATTCCGCCGAGCGCTCGACGCTTGAGGCAATCGAGCTCTCGGCGAGGCCGATCGCCATCACCCATGCCAATCCGCACTGGTGGCATCCGGCCTTACGCAACAAGTCCGATACGGTGCTGAAGGCGCTGACGCGATCGGGTGGCATGCTCGGCCTGTCGCTCTACCCCCACCATATGAAGGGCGGCTCGAACTGCACGCTGCAGAGCTTCTGCGCCATGGTCGCGGAGACCGCTTCGCGTTACGGCGTCGCGCATCTCGGCATCGGCAGCGATCTCTGCCAGGACCAACCGGACTCGGTGGTCGCCTGGATGCGCAATGGCCGTTGGTCGAAGGTCACGGACTATGGTGAAGGCTCGGCTTCGGCGGCCGGCTTTCCGCGGCAGCCGAGCTGGTTCACCAGCAATGCCGACCTTGGCAATCTCCGTGACGGGCTGTGCAAGGTAGGCTTCTCCAATGAGGAAGTCAGCGACATCATGGGTGGCAACTGGCTTCGGTTCTACACCCAATCGTTTGGACCGATGTGATGGCCAACAGGGCAACAGCCATTGCGACCGCGCCGCAGCTAGCCATGCGCTCGCCCGACGTCGTCATGCGCCTGCGGCGGATGGGCGCTTCCTTTCCGACACGGCTCAGCTTCCTGCGCACGCTGATCCGGCGTCTTGCTTCAAGCGGTGCGACGGTGCGCCGCCCGGTCTGGAGCATGGACGACAACGGGTTCGGCGATGCGGTCTACACGTTCAGGCTGGGTGGGCACGACTACAGCCTTGTTGCCTTTTCCTGTCCGCTTCCCGACGAGCAGCGCTCCGACCGCGTCATCGCCGAGGCTTGGGACACCAGCTTCGTGCTTTATGACGGCATTCCCGACAAGGCCGAGATCGAACGGCTGCGGGAAAATGCGCCGCGCCAGGAGGCGGGGCGTTTTGGACCGCGCGACCTGGTGCTGAGCCGCGCCAACAAGTCCGTGCGTTTCTTCGAGCATGTCGTCGACAGCCTGGCGCGTGGGCGACAGCCGGAACGCGACCGGCTTGGTGAAGTCGGCTATCTCCTGCGCACCACCGCCGTCTACGGCAACGGCAAGTTCGGCATCGCCGACCGTTGCGTGCTGGCGGAACGCGAGGGGCTCACCGGTCCCTTCCAGGCCGAGATGCTGACGGTCTGGCTGATCCGCGAATTCTCCCACGATCTCGTCGAGCACGTTGCCAGGCGCCGCGCGCCGGAAACCTTCGTGCCGCTTGCGCGGGAGCTGCGCCGCCACATCGGAGTCGGCAACTCCACTGGTCTCGGCATGGCGCCGTTCCTGGCCAATCATCCGCAGCTGCTGAACAACTGGGTGTTTGCGCGCGAGAGCGCGCTGGCGCGGGTGCGGGCGAAACGATACCTGGATGCTGCCGCGCTGGATCGGCTCGGCGACCTCTGGCGACAGGCGGGCAGGCATCTCGATCAATGGTCGGTCGAAGACGATTCCTTGATGGCGCGCATCCTGAGCCTGCGTGGAGAGTGGGCCGAGGCTCAGGCCTGGATCGACCCCGCTCGGCTGCGGGCCGTATCGTCGCCGGTGGCGTCACTGCTCGAGCGCTCGCAATTCATGTCGGTGGACTTCCAGGAGTTGCTTGCAGCGCTAGTCATCGAAATGGCGGGGGCAGAAAACGACGATCTCACAGACGGCATGGCAGCGGTGCGGGAAACGACGCTGCAGCCAGGCATGAGGCTTGCGGCACTTCGCAGGCTGCTGCGTGATCACTATGGCTGGGCACTGACGATCGCGTTCGACAGGCCGGCGGAAACCGCCCAGTTCTGGTATGTTTCGGAGGAGAAGCTGGAGCCCCGGCTTGGCCGCCGTGCCGCCGAAGCTGGCGCCCATCTCGAGCTTCCGCTCGACATCGCCCGGCAGGTGCAGCGCCTTGCCGCCGACCTTGAGGACGAGGCGGAAACACAAACCGTCGCCGCGTTCCTTGCCCGCTTTCCTCAGCATCGCCATGCGGTACGCCGCATACAGATGGCGGCGACCGCACCCTATTCGGAAATCCGCGACAACCTGCTCTCGGACCGCTGCCTGCCGATCAACATGCTGCGCTGCAAGCTTGCCTTTTTCGGCGCATCGAAATTCGACCCGCGTTCGGATCGCTGGACACGCATCACACTTTTTCAGGGGGCGCCGACGCGGGACGAAATCGCTGCCGGCGAAACCGACGATTGCTGGCTTCCGGTGCTCAGATGACGACGATCCTGCTGTCCTACAACGAAGTGCAGACGCTCGCCCGCAAGGCAGCCTGCGGCGCCGGATTGCCTCATGGCGTGGCGGAGGATGTCGGCCAGGCAGCCGTCTGGCTCTCGGCGCGCGGCATTGACGCTGTCGGGGTCGTGATCGACGCGCTTGGCAGCCAAGCGGAGGTTCTCGGCGACCAGTCGGCCATCGATGCACTCTGCTGTGGTGAAACTGCCGAGATTGCGTTCGAGGGACGAAGCTGCAGCTTGATGCTGATCGGCCTCGCCGGAGCGGTGGCTGCCAATACGGCGATGAACCTCACCCTGCGTTATGATGGCGGTGTGGAGCCGCTGGCGCTGGCGGCGAATCCTGCGGAACTGGCCGCGTCGGCGTTGAGCCTGCGGCTGCATTCCCCACCCGACGGCGGGATGCCTATGCCGCGTCGATCGCCGCGACCGGCTGCGACGGACGCTGCGGCCTACGCGGCAGCGCTCGGCCTTGCGGCGAGGACGTATGTGCCGGCCTCGGAACTGTCGCGGGCCCAGGGCGCCGGCGCGGGCACCACCGACAACGATTGAGGGATTTCATGACGGAGCGGACAATGACGCTCGCCGCGGTCGAGCAGCTGTGCCTGCGTGCGCTGACCGCAGCGGGAGCCAGCGAGGACAATGCGGCGGCCGTTGCCCGATCGACGATGCTGGCGGAGCGCGACGGCATCCGCAGCCACGGCCTGCTCTATGTGCCGATCTATGCCGATCATGTCCGCTGCGGCAAGGTCGACGGAAAGGCACGGCCTGCCGTGTCGCAGCCGCGCCCAGGCGCTGTGGTCGTTGATGCGGCGACCGGTTTCGCCCATCCTGCCATCGACGCCGGGTGGGATCGTTTCATTGCCGCCGCACGGCGCAACGGCGTCGCTGCAATGACGGTGTTCAATTCCTGCAATTGCGGCGTAGTTGGCCACCATGCCGAGCGTATCGCCGAGGCGGGACTGCTCGGGTTGTGCACCACCCATGCACCGGCGTCGATAGCGCCGCCGGGCGGGCGCCTGCCGGTGATCGGCACCAATCCGTTTGCGCTTGGCGCTCCGGATGGCGCAGGCGGTGCCGCGCTGGTGCTCGACCAGTCGGCGAGTGTGGTGGCGAAATCGGAGATTCTTCTGCGCTCGCGGGAGGGCCGGCCGATCGAACCCGGGTGGGCCATCGACGAACATGGCGCTGACACGCTCGATCCGGCTGCCGCTCTGAAGGGCTCGATGCTGCCGGCCGGCGGCCACAAGGGTTTTGGTGTCGGACTTCTCGTCGAAATCCTGGCGTCCTGTCTTGCCGGTGCCGTTCTCAGCAAGGATGCCAGTCCGTTTTCCGGAACGGCGGGCGGGCCGCCGAGAACCGGACAGTGTTTCATCGCTTTTGACCCCAGGGCGTTTTCGACGGGCTTTTCACATCAGGTCGCAAGTCTCGTGGCAGCTATCGCCAATCAGGGCGATGTCCGCCTTCCGGGTAGCGGCCGCCAGGCTGCGCGGCGCCGCAATGAACGGGAGGGCGTGCGGGTCGATGCCGGCCTCGTGGATCGGATCGAAACACTCTGCCGCTAAAGTTTTTCTGAAATCCGGATCAGTTATTTCGGTTTGATAAAAGTGACTGCTTTCGACATCGTATCCCTCGAGGCCATCACAACGACAACAAAGGGAACTGCGATGAAGCTCAAGACATCCATTCTTGCGGGAGTGTGCCTTGCCTGCATGGTGCTCGGCAGCAATGCCGCCGAGGCCACGGAATGCGGGACGAAGGACCCGATCACGATCGCCGAAATGACCTGGCTGTCTGCCGGTACGCTCGCCTATGTCGCCAAGGAGATCCTGGCCGAAGGCTATGGCTGCAACGTCCAGATCGTGCCCGGCGATACCGTGCCGACCGCATCTTCCATGCTGGCCAAGGGAGAGCCTGACATCGCACCCGAGCTCTGGGTCTCCACCGTCAAGTCGACATGGGACCAGATGTTGGCCAAGGGAACCGTCTACAAGGCGGGAGACATCTTCGCCAGCGGCGGCCAGGAAGGCTGGTGGATTCCTGACTACATCGCCGAGGCTCATCCGGAAATCCGCTCCGTCAGCGATCTCAAGAACAACTGGCAGGTGTTCGAGGACGCGTCGAGCCCGGGCAAAGGCCGCTTCTATGCCTGTCCGCCCGGCTGGGGTTGCGAGATCATCACCAACAATCTGGTCAAGGCGCTCGACCTGGAAGCGACCTACGAGGTCTATCCGACCGGCTCGGGTGCGAACCTCAAGGCGATGATCGCCAGGCAGGTCTCGCGCAAGAAGCCGTTCATCGGCTGGTACTGGGGCCCGACCGAAGTGATCGGCAAGTACAAGCTCAAGGTTCTCGAGATGCCGGCCTACGACCAGGCAAAATTCACCTGCCTCACCGATGCCAAATGCGAAAAGCCGGAACTGACGGGCTGGGCGGTCGGTGAAGTTGCGGTCGCGGCCACCACCAGACTCAAGGACAAGGCGCCTGCCGTGGCCGAGTTCCTGTCGAAGATGCAGGTGCCCAACGTCGAGATCAGCGACGTGCTGGCCTGGGGCGACGACAACAAGGCTTCGCCCGAGGAAGTCGCCGCCTATTTCTTCAAGAACTACGAAACGATCTGGACGAAATGGGTCCCGGCCGATGTCGCCGAGAAGGTGAAGGCTGCGCTCTGATCGCAGCCTGGCGGCCGCGTATCTTCCCCCGGGCGCGGCCGCCCCTTCGCATACGATGCCCATGGCGCTTGTCCGCGGAACGTCGGCAACTGGCCGCCTCCGCGAGAGCCGCGGGTTGCCAACCTTGAAAGGGTCATGCCGTGGCAGACAATTTTCCCGAGCTTCTGGACACGCGCGGGCTCCGCTTCGCGATCGATGACGGTTTCAGCTGGGTCGTTGCCAATTACGGCGACACGCTCGAGCGGTTGCTTGCACCGCTGCTCAAGCTGCTCGGTGCCATGGAGGCCTTCCTGCAATGGTTGCCCTGGTATGTCACGATCGCCGGCATCGCCCTTTTGACCTACTCGGCCTCGCGTAACGTGCGAATGACGGGCAGCGCGATCGTCATGCTGTTCTTCATCGGCGCTGTTGGCCTGTGGAACGACGCCATGGCGACGGTAGCGCTGATGCTCGCCGCGACCGTTGTCGCCGTTGTGGTTGGCATTCCGCTCGGCATCGTCATGGCGCGGTCCGACAGGCTGCGCTCGATTGCCTTGCCGTTGCTCAACATCATGCAAACGCTGCCGATCTTCGTTTATCTGATCCCCTTCGTCATGCTGTTCGGGCCGGGCAAGATCCCGGCCATCCTCGCCACCGTCTTCTTCGCCATTCCACCTGTCATCAGGTTGACCGATCTCGGCATCCGCCAGGTCGACGGCGAGGTGGTCGAGGCGATTGTCGCCTTTGGTGCGACACCAAGCCAGAAGCTGGTGAGGGTCCAGATCCCGCTCGCCCTGCCGACCATCATGGCCGGCATCAACCAGACGACGATGATGGCGCTGTCGATGGTGGTCATCGCATCGATGATCGGCGCCGGCGGGCTCGGCTACCAGGTGTTGCAGGGGATCCAGCGGCTGGAGGTAAGCCGTGGCCTTGTCGCCGGCATCGCCATCGTCTTCCTCGCCGTGATTTTCGACCGCATCGCACAGTCCTACGGCAGGCGTGCCCAGAAACACCTCGAGCACGGGGAGTAGGATCGTGACCGTTTCGGACGTGAAAATTCAGGTCGATAAGGTCTACAAGATCTTCGGCAGCCGACCGGACGATGCAATGGCTGCACTCCACGCTGGCGCCGGGAAGGCCGAGGTCCTGCAGAAGACCGGCTGCATCGTTGGCCTCAGGGGGATCGATTTCTCGATCCGCCGCGGCGAGACCTTTGTCATCATGGGTCTTTCGGGCTCCGGGAAGTCGACGATGATCCGTCATTTCAACCGGCTGATCGAGCCGACAGCCGGCCGCATCCTGGTCGACGGCCGCAACATCATGGACATGAACGCGAGGGAATTGTTGGCGTTTCGTCGCAGCGGCATTTCCATGGTGTTCCAGCGCTTCGGTCTGCTGCCGCATCAGACGGTGCTGGAGAACACGATCTGCGGGCCGATCCTGCAGGGCGTGGATCGGCGCGAGGCGCTGACACGCGGCATGGAGCAGCTCGAACTCGTCGGCCTCAAGGGGTTCGAGCACCGCTTTCCCCGCCAGCTCTCGGGCGGCATGCAGCAACGGGTTGGCCTCGCCCGGGCGCTTGCGACGCAGGCAGACGTGCTCTTGATGGACGAGGCCTTCAGCGCGCTCGACCCGCTGATCAAAAGCGACATGCAGGAACAGCTGAAGCAGATCCAGGCACGGCTGAAGAAGACCATCATCTTTATCACCCATGATCTCGATGAAGCCCTGCATCTCGGTGATCGCATCGCCATTCTGAAGGATGGCGAGTTGCGCCAGGTCGGCACCGGCGAAGAGATCCTGTTCCGCCCGGCGGACGACTATGTCGAGCGTTTCGTCCGCAAGGTCGACCTGTCGCGTGCGCTCCATGCCAACGACGCCTTTGCCAAGGTTCCCGTCCTGACGCAGGCGGAAGCCACGGGTGACGAGGCCGCCGTGCTGTTGCGCCAACATCCGGCGGTGATCGTCACGCATGGTACGGAGATGCGCGTTGTTACCTCAGGCGAGCCGGATAGTGCGAAGAGGGCTGCATGCATCGACGCTGCGGCGACACTTCGCCAGACCTTTCCGCTCCTGGCGGATGAAGATGCCGTCGTGGTCATGGACGGTGGAGCGCCCGCCGGAGTCCTCACTCGCGAATTGGCATTTAAGTCGCTGTGTCGGTCGAGCGGCGCCGCCTACTTGGACCATCGCCAGAGGCCGCAGGTGCTCGATGATGTTGTAAAGCGATCATCGAATGCGGCCGATGATCGCCTGGGCCAGGGTCTCTGCCGCGCGTGAGGCGCGAGCGGGGGTAGGCGATGTAAAACGGATCCTCGAAGGTCATGCGCTCGGGCAGCAGGAGCTGCAGATCGCCTTTGCCACCGACTCCTCGGCATAATGGTCGGGGAGGAAGCCGATGTAGGCGCCGGAAAGCAACAGCAGCAGCGTGCCTTCCATGTGCGGGGTCGCCGCAGCCCAGGCGAAATCGACGCCGCAAATCGGAGTTTCGGTCACCTAGGTGCGCCGTGGCCCCAACATGTGCGCGACAATGGCGAGATCTACGCCTGGGTGCGCGAGACGATGGAAAGCACCTACCACCCTTGCGGCTCGTGCCGCATGGGCGAGGATGCGATGGCCGTCGTCGACGGCCAGCTGAAGGTGAGGGGCATCGAGGGCCTCAGGTGATCGACAGTTCGGTCTTCCCGACCGAGCCGAACGCCGACGACATCGTGCGCGGCAACCTCCTGCTCGCCGCATCGAACGCCGCCATCGGGATCGCGCCCGGCGTCGGCCGGACTCAGCGCGCCAGCGAGCCAGCAGCCGGTTTCGTCGCCTTCAGCCTGAGCGCCGTAGCATGGGCGTGCACCGTGCCTGGCACGCATCTGACGACTACTGCGCCAACGCCGTCAACGATTTCGACAACTCTTCCATCCGCTCGTCGTTGTTACCCGATGCGGACGGCGTAATCGGACACTGAGATCGCCGATCTCGTACGCGACATCATCGCCCATCCTGAAGAGCCGTTCGGGCCGGTCGTACTGGAAGACCCGTGTTGGCGGAGCTGCAGCCAGGTCGGTCTGCGCTCGCGCCACACTGCGGACTGGCGCCGAAGGAGGAGGCAAGCCTTCGCCTGGCGACACAGTTTGAAATCATCTTGACGAAGCAGGTATATTGATATTTAGTTCGGTGACAGAACGAACTAAATAGAGCCGATATGACCGATGCACCACGTATCTCCCGGCAATTCTCGCAGCGCTCCGTCATGGAAGCGATCGTTCAGGGTGGGCCGATTTCGCGCGCCTCCATCGCCAAGCTGACGGGGCTCTCGAAGCAGACGATATCCGAAATCGTCCGGGACCTGGAGGATGGCGGTTGGGTGCGCGAGACCGGGCGCACGAGTGGTCATGTCGGGCGTACGGCAGTTACCTATGAGCTGGTCGTCGATGCCGCTTTCATCGTCGCCGTCGACCTGGGTGGCACCAAGGTTCGTGTGGCGGTGACCGATCTTGCCGGACAGATCGTCATCGAAGATACAGCTCCGACTGATCTGCGCGGAGGCAGGCCGCTCGTCACGCAGATCGCCGGTATGGCGCTTTCGGCCGCTGAAAGGGCCAAGGTGGCGCGTGACAAACTGCGGCTTGCAGTCGTGGGCGTTCCCGGTGCGCCCGACAACCGCACCGGCCGGGTGCTGCTTGCGCCGAATATCCGCGATTTCGACACCATGGATGTGCTGGAGGCCTTCAGGCAAGCGCTTGGCTTCGACGTCGTTCTTGAAAACGACGTCAACCTCGCGGCACTCGGCGAAAGTTGGCAAGGCCAGGGGCAGGGTATCGACAATCTTGCCTATGTGGCGCTCGGCACGGGTATCGGCAGCGGGCTCATCCTTGGAGGCAATCTCGTGCGCGGCGCGGCCAACGCGGCCGGCGAAATGGGCTTCCTGCCGATTGGCGCCAATCCATTCGATCCGGAGTCGCTTCGGGTCGGTGCCTATGAACGCGCGGTCGCCACGCACGGTATCATCGAGCGCTACGAAGCTGCCACCGGCGAGAACATCAGCGTTCCCGTCATATTTGAACGCGCCGCAGCCGGAGACGCAGCGGCCGTTGCCGCCATCGACGAAACATCGCGTCAGGTCGCCTGCGGCATTGCCGCAATCTGCGCCATCGCCAACCCGCAACTCGTGATCCTCGGCGGCTCCATCGGCCTTCGACCAGAAATCCTGGAGCGCGCACGCCACTTCCTGCCGCAGTGCTTTCCCTACCCGGTCGACGTCGTCTCCGGCGAACTTGGGGCGCGGGCGGCACTTGTCGGGGCGACGGCGGTTGGCCTCAGCCAGCTGCACAACACGCTCTTCGGCGTCGCAACGCCGAATGCCGGCCTTTCCCTTCCGCCTACCGGCGCGGAATCCCCCCAGGAGTCCGCAGAATGACGGTAGAAAGCGACCTTTTCGGCCGTCTTCGCGCGGCACTCGATGGCGATGCAGCCATCGACCTGTTCCGCGGTGCGATCCATCGCGACAGCATCACCGGCAACGAGGCCAATGTCGTCGCCTATCTTGCCGACGCGATGCGCAAGCTCGGCCTCTCCGACGTGACGACGGCAGATTTCCTGCCCGGGCGGCCGAATGTCTGGGGTGAGCGCAAAGGTGCCGGCGGCGGCAAACGCCTGCTCTTCATCGGCCATACCGACGTCGTCCATGTCGATGGCTGGCGCGAAAACTGGGCCGGTACCGAGCGTGAGGATCCCTTTGGCGCGGCCATCGTCGACGGCGCGATCTGGGGCCGTGGGGCAGGCGACCTCAAGGCCGGCATCACTTCGTCGCTTGCTGCCATGGCGCTTCTCGATGCGGCAGGGATCCAGCTTGCCGGTGACGTTTCTTTCGCCTTTGTCGGCGACGAGGAGAGCGGCCAGCCGGGCACCGGCGTCTCGGCCGGCATCAAGGACTACGTGGCACGCATGGAGGCCGGCGAGGTCGAGCGGCCTGATTTCGTCATCTATGTCGAGCCGACGCAGCTTGCCGTTTACCCGGCGCAGATCGGCTTCTTCATCACCGACATTACCATCACTGGGCGCTCGGCCTATTTCGGTGTGCCGGAACTCGGCAAGGATGCGCTGCGCGCCAGCCACGCGGCGATGAGCGCACTGTGGAAACACTCCGAGGTAATTTCCGCTCGCGCCGAGCACGCGCTTGTCGGCCGTTCCTTCCTGCTGATCACCGGGCTCAGCGGTGGCGGTTACATCGCCGTCCCGGAAAAATGCGAATTGTCGCTGATCCGCAAGCTTCTGCCGGGCGAGTCGCTCGACCAGGCAGCCGCAGAGATCGAAGCCGCCGTGCGTGGCGCCATCGACGACCCGGATATCGCGGTGGACTTTTCCTACCCTGCCGGCCGAGACCATGCACTCGGCGGTACGGCAGCGGAGATTGATGCGGGCTCCCCTGAGGTTGCGATGCTGTCGCAGGCGATCGGTAGCGCGCTGTCCGGGCGCGGCACCATTCAAGGGGCGCCGTTCTGGTCGGAATCGCCCTTCTTCGTGAACCGGCTCGGTATCCCCGCGGTCTATTGCGCGCCCGGCGATATCCGGAATTGCCACACCTACAACGAACACGTCGAGATCGAAGAATTTCTCGCGGGCGTCATCGGCTTTGCGGCCTTCATGGCGCGTTTTTGCGGAACAGTTGACTGAACCATCCGAACCAAAGGGAGTGAGACCATGCAGATGACAAAATGGCTGACCGGAGCCTTAACCGCCGGTCTTATCATGAGCGCCGGAACTGCCATTGCCCAGACCGTCGGCCCGGCCGGTGAGGCAGCAACGCCGAGTTCCGAAGTCACGCTCAGTGACGCTGACATCGCGGCGCTGAAGGACAAGGGCTACAAGGCAGCACTGCTCTGGCACACCTCGTCCGACTTCACCAATGCGGTCGGCCAGGGCGCGACCGATGAGTTCAAGCGCGCCGGCATCGACATTGCCGTGACGACGGATGCCCAGTTCGACGCCGCGCGCCAGCGCAGCGACATCGAGACAGCACTTGCCGCCAAGCCGAACGTCATCCTGGCATTGCCGCTCGATCCGGTGACGTCGGCCGAAGCGTTCCGCCAGGCCGTCGCCGACGGCGCCAAGCTGGTGTTCCTGTCGAATGTGCCAAAGGACTACAAGCACGGTACGGACTACGCCGCGATCGTTACCGACGACCTCTACCAGATGGGCAAGCAGGCGGCCGATGCGTTGGCCAAGTCCATCGGCGGCAAGGGTACGGTCGGCTACATCTTCCACGACGCCACCTACTACGTCACCAACCAGCGTGACCAGGCATTCAAGTCGACCATCGAGAAGGACTATCCTGACATCAAGATCGTCGCGGAGCAGGGCATTTCCGATCCGGCGCGCGCCGAGGAGCTGGCCAATGCGATGCTGCTGAAAAATCCGGATCTCGACGGTATCTACGTCACCTGGGCCGAGCCGGCGGACGGCGTGTTGGCGGCGCTGCGCGGCGCGGGTAACACCAAGACGAAGATCGTCACGCTCGATCTCGCCGAGCCGGTCGCCCTCGACATGGTCAAGGGCGGCAATGTGACGGCGCTGGTCGCCGACAAGGCCTATGAACTCGGCCGCGCCATGGCGGCTGCCGGCATGAAGTCGCTGCTCGGTCAGGAGACGCCGGCCTTCGTCGTTGCCCCGGCGCTGACGGTCACCAAGGACAATGTGTCCCAAGGCTGGAAAGACTCGCTGAACCGCGACGCGCCGCAATCGGTGCTCGACGCAGCGAAGTGACCGCCTGACTGCGGCGGCGCCAGGCCGCCGCAGTCCCGTAACCCGAGTATCGCAGTTTCACGGGAGGAAACCATGCGCATTGCAACGACACTGGCCTTGATGACCGGCCTTCTTGGCGCTCACGCCTACGCGGCAGACGGCGCGACGACAGGACCGCATGGCGAAGGGCCGACGGCCGCAAGCACCGTCACACTGACAGCCGAGGAAGAACAGAACATCAAGGATGGCAGGTTTACCGCTGCCCTCGTCTGGCACGAGATGAGCGAATACACCAATGCGGTGAATGCCGGTGCCCAGGACGAATTCAAGCGCCTCGGCATCGAGGTCGTTGCGCAGACCGATGCCGGCTTTGACGGCGCGCGCCAGAAGGCCGATGTCGAGACGGTGCTGGCCAAGAAGCCATCGATCATCGTGTCGCTTCCGGTCGATCCGGCCAGCGCCGCCGCCGTCTACGATCCAGCCCGCGCCGCCGGGGTCAAGCTCGCCTTCGTCGACAATTCGCCGGCCGGCTACGAACATGGCAAGGACTATGTGACGATCGTTTCCGACGACCTGTTCCAGATGGGCAGCAAGGCCGCCATCGCGATGGCCGACGCCTTGGGCAAGAAGGGCAAGGTCGGCTACATCTTCCATGACGCCGATTTCTACGTGACCAACCAGCGCGACCAGGCCTTCAAGAAGACCATCGAGCAGGACTATCCTGACATGAAGATCGTCGCCGAGCAGGGCATGGCCGATCCCGCCCGCAGCGAGGAGATCGCCCAGGCGATGGTGACGCAGCACCCCGACCTCGACGGCATCTACGTTACCTGGGCTGAGCCGGCCCTGAGCGTACTGTCCGCGCTGCGCTCGGCGGGCAACAGCCACACCAGGATCGTCACCCTCGACCTCAATGAGCCGGCGGCGCTCGACATGGTCAAGGGCGGCAGCGTCGCGGCGCTGATCGCCGACGAGGCCTACAATATCGGCGTAACCGCAGCCCGCTCGGCGGCCGGCGCGATGCTCGGCAAGGAGGCTGCGCCCTTTCTCGTCGTCGATTCCCTAGCCGTCACCAAGGACACGGTGAAGGAGGGCTGGAAGACGTCGCTGAACAAGGACGTCCCGCAATCCATTGCCGATGCCCTGAAATAAGCCACGTCCGGTCGGCTCTCATTCACGGAGATAAATCATGTCCAGTACCAATCAGGGTGCCGCGGTCCGCGCGGCGGGGCTGGCCGGCCGCGTCAACCTGCAGCAATATGTCGTCTACGTCGGCTTCCTGGCGATCTTCCTGTTCTTCGCCATCGTGCTGAAGGACAGCGGGTTCCTGACCGTCCGCAACCTCTCGAACATCGTGCTGCAGACCGCGCCGGTGACGATCATGGCCATCGGCCTCGTCTTCGTCATGTCGGCGGGAGAGATCGACCTCTCCATCGGCTCGACGGTTGCCGTGGCAGCGCTTGCTGCCGCGGTCACCATGCAGGGTTACGGCCTCGTCCCCGGCGTCTTGGCGGGGCTCGGATGCGGCCTGTTGATCGGCCTCGTCAATGGTGTGCTCGTCGCCTATGTCAGGCTGCCGTCCTTCCTTGTCACGCTTGCGACGCTGGGACTGTTTGCCGGTGTGTCGCGATCGATGACAGACCTGCGCAGCATTCCCGTCACTAATGAGGCCTTCACCGGCTTCTTCGGTTCCGGATCGCTGCTCGGCATTCCGTCGCTCATCTGGTGGACGGCGATTGCGGTCGCCTTCGGTCATATCCTGTATCGTGAAACCCGTTTCGGCGCGCATGTCCTGGCGATCGGCGACAATGCCCGGGCGGCCAGTGTTTCCGGCATTTCGGTGCCGAAGATGCGGCTTGCCGTACTGATGATCTCAGGTGCGCTCGCCGGCCTTGCCGGCCTGCTCTATGCCGGTCGCCTGCAAGCCGCGAAATACACGCTCGGCGAGACCGACCTGATGACGGTCATCGCTGCCGTCATCGTTGGTGGCACGCTGCTCAATGGCGGCAAGGGCTCGATCATCGGCGCGCTCGTCGGCTCGCTGATGATGGGCATGCTCAACAATGGTCTCATCCTGATGGGCCTTTCCGTTTCCGACCAGATGATCGTTCGCGGTCTCATCATTCTTGCCGCAGTCGCCGTGTCGCTGCGCGAAAAGTCCCGCTGAGGAGGATCGAATGTTTCTCGACGTCTTGCGCCGGCGCAATCCAGGCTTCGTCGAAGCTGCGCAAAAACTTCACCGCGAGGGCAAGATCCCGGCCAATGCCTATGTGGTCGACCTCGATACGATCGAGCGTAACGCCGGTGTCCTCAAGGACGAGGCGACGCGGCTCGGCCTGAAGATCTTTGCCATGACCAAGCAGTTCGGCCGCTCGAGCTCGGCCTGCCAGGCGATCCTGCGCGGCGGCATCGAGCGTTCCGTGGCCGTCGATATGGCCTGTGCCAAGGCGACCCACAGGGCCGGCCTCAAGCTTGGCCATCTCGGCCATCTCCAGCAGGTCGCCCGCCACGAGGCCAATGGAGCTGCAAGGGTGCTTCAGCCGGATTACTGGACCGTGTTCAATGAGACAAAGGCGCGCGAGGCCGCAGCCGGCGCCAAGGCTGCCGGGCGCGTACAGAACCTGCTCGCCCGCATCCATGCCGAAGGCGATACGTTCTACCGCGGTCACGAAGGCGGGTTCGAGGCGGCCGACGTCGTTGAGGTCGCCGGCATGTTCGACAGCCTTGATGGCGGCCGTTTCGCCGGCATCACCACCTTCCCGGCGCTGCTCTTCGATCACCAGGCCCGCAAGGTCCTGCCGACGCCCAATCTCGCAACGCTGACGAAAACCGCTGAGGCGCTGGCGAGGGTTGGGCGCCGGAATATCGAGGTCAACGCTCCCGGCACGACCTCAAGCGTGCTGCTTGCCGCACTGGCAGAAGCCGGCGCCACGCAATGCGAGCCTGGCAATGGCCTGCATGGCACCACGGCCCTTCATGTCGTGGATGACCTGCCGGAGTTACCCGCCATGCTCTATCTCACCGAAGTCTCCCACCTCTCGGGCGGCAAGGCCTATTGTTTCGGTGGTGGCTTCTACATCGACCCGATTTTCCCGGACTACGACGTCAAGGCCATCGTCTCCGACGAGCCGACGGTCGCGGCAGGCGCCTTGCGCAGCGTCGAAATCCCGCCGCCCTCGGCCATCGACTACTACGCGATGATCGACGCGACCGGCCCTGGCGCGCCAAAGCCCGGCGACACTGCCGTCTTTGGATTCCGCGGACAAGCGTTTGTCACCCGGGCCTATGTCGTCGGTGTATCCGGCATTTCGTCAGGCGTGCCGAAGGTGGAGAGCATCGAGAATTCATTCGGCGAAACCACAGCCTGGCCGATCGAAGAGGGCAGGGCATGAACACGAACGCTGCCGTCAGCGGCCGTCCCGTTCTTGGGCTCAATGACATCCGCAAGACTTTTGGCGGCATCGTCGCCATCGAGAACTTTTCACTGGAGGTCTATCCAGGCGAAATCGTCGCCCTGGTCGGCGACAACGGCGCCGGCAAGTCGACGCTGATCAAGATCATCTCGGGCGTATACCTGCCGACTTCCGGGTCGATCGCCATCGAGGGCGAAACCGTCGCGATGTCCAATGCGACGATGGCGCGTGCACATGGCATCGAGGTCGTCTACCAGGACCTCGCGCTCGCCGACCAGCAGACGGTCTACATGAACATGTTCCTTGGCCGCGAGCCGACGAATGCCTTAGGCCTTCTCGACCGGCGCCGGATGATCGCCGAGACGGAAAAGCTGGTGACGGAACTCGATGTCCGCATCCCCTCCGCGCATTCAACGATCCGCGACCTTTCAGGCGGCCAGCGTCAGGGTGTCGCCATCGCCCGCGCGACGCATTGGGCCAGCAAGCTGATCCTGCTCGACGAACCCACCGCCGCGCTTGGCGTCGCGGAAACCGCCAAGGTGGAAGAGATCGTCGCCTCGCTGAAGACCCGCAACATCGGCGTCCTGATCATCAGCCACAGCCTCGATCAGGTCTTCAAGCTCTCCGACCGCATCTGCGTGCTTCGCCGCGGCAAGCAGATCGGCGTGCGCGAGACCAGCAAGACCGACAAGAACGAGATCATCGCAATGATCACCGGTCTGCAGCAGAGCTGACTGCGCGCCCGGGTTTTGGAGCCGGCAAAGCGAATGACTGAAACTCAAATGTCGCGCCAGATCTGAAATACTCGAGAGCTTGTCGAGCAGCAGGGGAATCTCGCCTGGGCTCCCGCTGGCGACGATCGGTTCTTCCAGAACGCCCCGTCCACGATGCGCCGCTGCGGCTAGAACAAGCTGCCTTGCTGACAGTGTCCCCTCCGGCGGCCGTCCGGATTTGGTGAGGGGCTCCCAGTGTACTCGGATATGCCAAAACCATGGACCCGCGGTGTTGCCGCGGGTCTTTTTTGTGAGCGGTTTTGGCCGCTTGGCGCTGGAACGCACGTTGATGCAGGGCATTGTCGAAATGCTATGCTGAAAGTGCCTGACCAGTTGGGTGCCGACCTGCGGCGACAGCGGATTGTGATCGCCACTTCTCGTATGTCGAGCAGCTACAGGCGCGATGGTGACGAAGTGCCGACTTTGATTTGTCTTGGCCGATTGGCTGGACTATGGATCGGCGATGAACCTGCGCTTCGTCGAAACCTTCGTCTGGGTCGCCCGGCTGGGGAGCTTTCGCGCCGCGGCTGATCGGCTGAACGCGACGCAAGCGGCCGTTTCCAATCGCATCGCCAGCCTGGAAGCGGAGATGGGCTGCGAGCTGTTCGAGCGCTTGCCCGGCGGCGTGCGGCTGTCGACGATCGGGCAGCGGGCGTTGCAGCCGGCCGAGGAACTGCTCAAGGCGGCGACAAGTTTCAAGGTGGCGATCGGCAGCCCGCAGCAGCTGAGGGCAACGGTGACGATCGGCACCATCGATTCGATCGTGCATGCCTGGCTGCCCAACTTCATCGAACGCGTGAAGGAGCGTTTTCCTTCGCTCGGGCTCGATCTCAATGTCGACACGTCGCTGGCGATCGGGCGCGAGGTGAGCGAGCGGCGGTTGGACCTCGCGCTGCTGATGGGCCCGGTGCTGAGCCCGGGCCTCAAGAACATCGACCTCGGCAGCATGGAATGCGTCTGGGTCGCCGCGCCCTCCTTCGGTCTTGGCGACAGCAGGCTCAATCTGGAGGACCTTCGCGCCTATCCAGTGCTGACCTTCTCGCGCAACAGCGTGCCGCATATCTGGCTGCTCCGGCAGTTCGAGGAACTGGGTGTGTCGCCCCCCGTGATCTCCAATTCGAACTCGCTTTCGGCGATGTCGCGGCTCGCCTGCGATGGTGTCGGCGTCGCGTTGTTGCCGCTGCCGCTCGTGGCGCCGATGATCGCGTCGGGCGTGCTGCAGCTGCTCTCGATCACGCCGCAGTTCCCGGCGCTCAAGCTCCATGCCGTCTATGCCGATGATCCTGAAAATCTAATTCCATCAATGCTTTCGGTGATCGCGCGAGAGGCGTCGCTGCACACGATGGGCGTTTCGGCGTAGCCTTGGGTGCACAAGTTTTTTCTATCGGGGACGACAATTCTTTATCGTTTGTCATCACCTCGCCGAGGCCTGACGATACCTCCAGATGAGACTTGGAGGACTTCGATGAAGATCAGTATGGTGCAAATGAATTCCGGTTCCGACAAGGCGCGGAACCTCGACGATGCCGAGCGTTTGGTGCGCGAGGTGGTCGCCGCGGAGAAGCCGGAGCTGGTGGTGCTGCCCGAATATTTCGCCTTCCTCGGCGAGGGTCGCGACGCGGTCCATGGCAGCGGCGAATATTTCCCCGACGGGGCTTCCTACAAGCGGATGGCGTCGTTGGCGCGGGAACTCGGCGTCACCCTGCATTGCGGCTCCATGGTCGAGAAGGCCGGCAACAACCACTACAATGCGACGGTCGTGTTCGGGCCGAAGGGCGAGGAGATCGCCAAATATCGCAAGATGCACCTGTTCGACATCGACACGCCCGGCGGCGTCTCCTACCGCGAGTCCGATACGATCAGCCGCGGCGAAGACGTGGTGACCTACAAGGTCGGCGACACGACCGTCGGCTGCGCCATTTGCTACGACATCCGCTTCCCCGAGCTGTTCCGTGCCCTGCGCGACAAGGGTGCCGACGTCATCGTCCTGCCGGCCGCCTTCACGCTGATGACGGGCAAGGATCACTGGGAGCTTTTGGCCCGGGCCCGTGCCGTCGAAACCCAGACCTATTTTGTCGCCGTCGGCCAGACCGGCGCCCATGCCGAAGGCAAGAAATGGTGCTGGGGCCATTCGATGGTCATCGACCCCTGGGGCCTGATGGTCGCCCAGTGCTCCGACGGCGTTGGTTCGGCCACCGCCACGGTCGACCTGAACCGCGTCGCCAATGTTCGCCGCGACGTGCCAGTCGCCCAGCACCACGTCCTCTAAGGAGCTGCCCCCCAATGTTCGTCGTCAATGCCATGCCGCAGCAGATCGCGCCTGACCTCATCAAGAAGATGGAGCATGTCGAGACAGCTACCGTCGGCCACTTCCTGCATTCGGGCTTCATGGATCGCGAGCTGCGCGCCGTGCTGCCGGAGAAGCGCATCGCCGGCACTGCCGTGACCGTGCGCCTGCCTCATGCCGACTCGACCATCCTGCACTATCTCACCAAGCTGGTCCGTCCGGGCGATTTCGTCGTCGTTGACCGTTGCGGCGACAACAAGCACGCCTGCTGGGGCGGCGTGGTGACTCATTCGATGAAGCTCGGCGGCATCGTCGGCGCCGTCATCGACGGCCCGGCGACGGACTTCTCGGAGATCCGTCGGGTCGATCTGCCGATGTGGTGCCGCGGCCCGTCGCCGATCACCACAAAGATCCTCGGCCTCGAAGGCGCGATCAACGTGCCGGTGTCGGTCGGCGGCCAGACGGTCAACCCGGGCGATGCCATCATCGCCGACGAGAGCGGCGTCCTTGTGCTCGATCCCGCGAAGGCCGAATGGGCGGCCGACAAGGCCATCGGCATGCAGCAGAACGAGCTCGTCCTGCTCGAGCGGCTGCGCAACGGCGAGAAGCTGCCGGACATCTCAGGCGCCACCAGGATCGTGGACGCCTCGGCCGCCTGACGCGGCCCAATATCGACAAACGGGAACAATTTCGGTTCAGGAACGGAGGAATATCTGATGACTGCATTCAAACGCGCCGCCGGCGTGAGCCTGACAGCGCTTGCCATGTCCATCGCCGCATCGGCGGCGATGGCCGACACGGTGGTACTCACCGCCTATTCGGGCATCTTCCAGGAAAACTACGTGAAGGCCGTCGTCGAGCCCTTCATGAAGGCCAACCCCGACGTCAAGGTCGAGTTCTACGGCATGCCGAACTCGGCCCAGATGCTCGGCACGCTCCGCGCCCAGGTCAGCGCGCCGCAGATCGACATCGCCATCATGGACGTCTCGGTGGCCAAGGCTGCCACCGATGAGGGCATCTTCGCCCCGATGGACGAGACCGTCACCAAGCACCTCGCCGACCTCTACCCGCAGGCCAGGGCCGACGGCGTCAACGCCGTCGGCGTGACCTTCGACAACCTTGTCTTGCTCTACAACACCGACAAGGTGAAAGAAGCACCGACCTCCTGGAATGCGCTGTGGGACGCACAATACGCCAAGCAGGTCTCCATCCCAGCCGTGCCTGACATCCAGGGCACGACGCTGACCATCATTACCGACAAGATGGCCGGCGGCACCGACTACATCCAGAGCGTCGACGCCGGCATCAAGCGGCTCGAGGAACTGGCGCCCAATGTCCAGACCTGGGAACCGCGCCCCGACGTCTACCAGCCCATCTCCAGCGGCACGGCTGCCATCGGCATCGGCTGGAACGCACGCGCCCAGGTCTATTCCGACCTGTCGGCCGGCAAGCTCGGCGTCGTGCTGCCCCAGGAAGGCAGCGGCTTCCAGATCAACGTCATCGGCCTGGTCAAGGGCGGGCCAGCGAGCGAAAGCGCCAAGAAGTTCGTCGACTATGCGCTGAGCCCGGAGGCCCAGGCGGCGTTCACCGAACAGATGTTCTATGCGCCGACCAACGCGAAGGCCGCCGCACTGATCTCGGAAAAGGCGCTCGAACGCACGGCGGCCGGCGTGATGGACAAGATGATCGCCATCAACTGGCTCGAGGTCGCCAAGATCCGCGAGGCCATCACCGAGCAGTGGCGCCGCCGCGTCATCCCGCTCAGCCGCTGATGTTGGTTCGGGAGTCGCACATGCCCGTCTCTTCCGCCCCCGAAGAGCATCTCAGGCTGCAAAACATTGGCGTCAGCTTCGGCAACGTCAATGTCATCCCGTCGCTCGATCTTTCGGTCCGCAAAGGTGAAATGGTTGCGTTCCTCGGCCCGTCCGGCTGCGGCAAGACCACGACGCTCAGGATCATCGCCGGGCTCAACACGCCCTCCCGTGGCCACATCGTGGTGGGAGGGCGCGACATCACGCGCCTTCCCATCCATGACCGCGACATTGGCATGGTGTTCCAGAGCTACGCCCTGTTCCCGCACATGAACGTCTCGCGCAACGTCCAGTTCGGTCTGCAGATGCGCAATGTCTCGGGACGCGAGGCGGAGGAGCGGGCAGGCCGGGCGCTCGAAATGGTGCAACTCAGCCATCTCGCCCACCGCAAGCCCAAGGAACTTTCGGGCGGCCAGCAGCAGCGCGTAGCACTTGCCCGTGCGCTGGTGATCCAGCCGTCGATCCTTCTGCTCGACGAGCCGTTGTCCAATCTCGACGCCAAGCTGCGAGACGAGATGCGCGTCCAGATCCGCGCCCTGCAGCAGGAGAGCGGCATCACCGCGGTGTTCGTCACCCATGACCAGGTTGAGGCGCTGTCGATGTGCGACCGCGTCGTTGTCATGCGAAACGGTCATGTCGAGCAGTTCGGCACGCCGACCGAGGTCTATGAGCGGCCGGCAACGGCCTTCGTCGCCAACTTCGTCGGCCGCACCAACAAGCTCAAGGGCAAGATCGGGTCGGATGGCGTCCTCTCGGCTGCCGGACAACAGCTCCGCTCCGCCACCACGGTCGCCCCCGGGGCTGTCGAGGTCCTCGTGCGGCCGCACCGGATCCATCTCCAGGGTCAGGCGGGCGACACCAGGGAAGCCGACAACAAGGTCAAGGGCACAGTGTCGGGCCTCACCTTCGTCGGCGACCTCGTCCAGTACGGGGTTCGTGTCGGCGACGACGAGATCGTGGTCGAAGAGGCGACGCGGCGCGAGCGCAGGCCGGTCGGCGTCGGCGACAGTGTGGTGCTCGGCTGGTCGGCCGAGGACACGCTGGTCTATCCGGGCGGCGGCCAATGAGCGCGGCAGCCACCCTCCCGCGCCAATGGCGCAACGGCGAACTGGCCGTCATGCTGCTCCTGCCGATCGCGCTGATCAATGCGATCGGTTTCATCCTGCCGGTGCTCAACCTCGCTCGCTATTCGTTCAACAAGTCGCGCATCGGCGGCGGCATCGAGAACGTCTTCACCTGGGACAACTGGGCCGGGCTGCTGAGCGATCCGTTCTATCTCGAACTGGTCTTCAACTCGGTCTGGATCAGCCTCGCCATCACGCTGACGACGCTGGTCGTCTCCTATCCGATCGCGCTTTACCTGCATCGGTCGACCGGCTCGTGGCGGACTTTCCTCACCGTGCTCGTCATCTCGCCGCTGCTTACCTCGGCGGTTGTGCGTACCTATGGCTGGATTGCCATTCTTGTCGACGACGGCCCGGTGGTCAGCGCCATCAAGGGCGTCGGACTGCCGGCGCCCAGCCTGATGTTCAACATCAAGGGTGTCTTCATCGGCCTGACCGAGATCCTGATGCCTTACATGATCTTGGCGCTGATGGCCGGTTTCGGGCGGCTCGACCCGCGCGTTGAGGAGGCCGCGCGGACGCTTGGCGCCACTCCGTCGCGGACCTTCCTGAAGGTGATCCTGCCGCTGACATTGCCCGGCATCGCCCTCGGTTGCCTCTTGTGCTTCGTGCTCGCAGTGTCGTCCTTCATCACGCCCAAGCTGATGGGCGGCGGCCGCGTCTTCCTGCTCGCCACCGAGATCTACGACCAGGCCATCGTGACGCTCAACTGGCCGTTGGCCTCGACGCTGTCGATCCTGGTGCTCATCGTCTTCGGGGCGGCACTCTGGGCATATTCCGCCGTGCTGCGGCGTCTGGACTGAGGAGGGCATCATGGAAATCCACAAGACATCCTGGCCGATGCGCATCCTCGTCTTCGTGCTGTTTGCCTATCTGCTTGCGCCCGTCCTGCTCGTCTTCCCGCTGTCTTTTTCGGGTGACCAGGTGCTGCGCTTCCCACCGACCTTCTGGTCGACGCGCTGGTACGAGGCGCTGTTTGCCAACAGCCAGATGTTGAAGGCGTTCTGGACGAGCCTGTCGCTGGCGGCGATCGTCACGGCGCTGTCGATCGTGATTGCCGTGCCGGCGGCTTATGTGATGACGCGGCTGAAGTTTCTTGGGCGGGATTTTCTGTTCAACCTTTTCACCGCGCCGCTGCTTCTGCCCACCATCGTGCTCGGCCTCGCCATCCTGATCGTCTTTGCCTCCTTCGGATTGCTGGCGACGATGCAGGGACTGGTGTTTGCCCATCTGGTGGTGACACTGCCCTATGCGCTGCGCGTGCTGGCGGTGTCGCTCAGCACCCAGGACAGGGCCTGCGAGGAGGCGGCACGCACGCTCGGCGCCAAGCCGCTGACAGTGTTCTTCCGCGTCACGGTGCCGATGCTCACTCCCGGCATCGTCGCGGCTGCAGCGCTCTGCTTTCTCGTCTCCTTCGACGAGGTGGTGATCACGCTGTTCCTGACCGGCCCGCGCATCAGCACGCTCCCGGTCGAACTCTACAATTATGTCTACAACCAGGCCGACCCGCTGGTGGCCGCAGCCTCGGCGCTGCTGATCCTGCTGACGCTTGGCGTCATCATGGTCGTCGAACGGGCCATGGGACTGGGCAAGGCCTTCGTGAAATAGGTGTCCGGCGGCTGTGACCGCCGGGTTCAACCGGATCAGCTACAACAGGCGGCTGCGCAAGCCGCGCGGCTTCCATCTGCGCAATGCCGCGGCGCATCGGGAATGGAACACGCAGGCCGGCAAGGCGACCTTCGCCGCCGGGCCGCTGCCGGAGGAGACAGTGCATCAGCGCGCCCGCAAGAGCGGTGGACGCTTCGCGCTGTAGACCTTCCGTTCGCACGACCAATACAACACCACCGTCTACGGCCTCGACGACCGCTGCCGCGGCGTCTATGGCGAGCGGGAGGTGATCTTCATTCACCCGGACGACCTCGAGGCGATAGGTGCCCGGGCAGGGGACCGCGTCGATGTCGTCGGTGCGCGTGATGACGGTATCGAGCGCGTCGCCCGCAATTTCCGCTTCGTGCCCTACGACGTCCCGCGCGGTAGCCTTGCCGGCTATTATCCCGAGCTCAACGTGCTCGTGCCGCTCTCCAGCGCCGGCATCGAAAGCGCCACGCCGACATCCAAGTCGATCATGGTGTCGTTCCGGCTCCGCGAGGCCCAGGTGTCGTGAGTGATGGCGCCTTCATGGCGGCAGTGGAGCAGGTCCTGCAGGTATATCCCGATCTGAGCAAACTCCAGGCTGCCGTTGTCGCGGCAGACGAGATGGACATCGCCCATGACGGCCGCAGCTTCGCCCGCATCTTTGGCGTCGCGCACTCGCGGGTGTTGCGCCAGGTAAATGCGTTGGACGAGGCCGGGGCCTTGCTTAGGATCACCAAGCGCGAGCCAAGGACAAGGCGCACGCATTATGTCGTGAGCTTGTGACGGAGACCAAACGCAGCATTCCAATCGCGCGGTGGGGGTGACCACTCAGGATGTCTGCGTCTGGCGCCGGGGAGGCGAGCATTCCGCGATCCTCGCGAAGCGATGCCGGCTTCGACTGGGGCGGGCTAGGTCGCCTGTGCCTAGGTTCCGCTACCGGTTCCATGCCCGTCATGCCAGCACAAACAGCCGCCCTTCACGCGGGCTGGAGACAAGAGTGGATCCATGTCTGTGTGCTGGAAAGCCCCAGTCGGTATCGATGTTGGAAGGCCTGATGGCTTCAAGATGAACGGGCGTTGGACGACAATTCGTAAAGTGTGTCGCCGACCTTGTCGTAGCCCAGAAAATTCAAGGTTTCCTTCATCGAGGCATTTCTTCCAAAGAAACTGGATGGATGGGTTGTGAAAAATGCCAGAGATACTTGGCATTGTACCGAGATTCCCAGCTTCTTCGTCACGGGCATTGACAGCGGAAATCGCTCATGTACTCTCTAATAACAGCTTATATTCCATAAAAATGGAATACGTTAGGGAGGACGTTCAATGAAGCTGAAACTTGCATCCTTGGCTGCAGCACTTCTGCTGGCGCAGTCGGGTTATCTCATGGCGCAAGAAAAGGGCGGCGTGATCAATGTCGCCACCATTGGCGAGCCGCCGACGCTCGATCCGATGACGTCGACTGCCGACCTGGTCGGCATCGTCACGCAGCATATGTTCGAGACGCTCTATACTTTCGACAAGAAATGGACCGTGACCCCGCTTCTCGCCGAGGCGCTGCCGGAGATCGGCGCCGACGGCAAGACCATGACCATCAAGCTGCGCCAGGGCATCAAGTTCCACGACGGCACCGACATGGATTCGGCCGACGTCGTCGCCTCGCTGAACCGCTGGGTCAAGCTCGCCTCGCGTGGCAAGCAGGCCGGCAACTTCATTGCCTCGATCACTGCGACCGATCCGTCGACCGTCACCATCGCGCTCAAGCAGCCCTATGCGCCACTGGCCTCGCTGCTCGCCTTCAACAACTCGGCCGCGATCATCATTCCGTCCGAGAAGCAGGCCGACACGATGGCCGAGTTTGTCGGCACCGGCCCCTACATGCTGAAGGAGCGCAAGGCCGACCAGTACATCCAGCTCGTGCGCTACGACGGCTACACGGCGCGATCGGAAGCGAGCGACGGTTATGGCGGCGCTCGCCATGCCTACCTCGACGAAATCCGCTTCGTGCCGGTGCCCGACGCCAACACCCGCGTTGAGTCCGCCGTCTCGGGCCAGTACGATTATGTCGACGCTTTGCCGGTGGAATCCTTCGACAAGCTGAAGGGTGCTGCCGCGACGCAGCCGATCGTGCTGAAGCCGTTCGGTTATCCGGTGTTCGTCTTCAACACGGCCGAGGGATCGGCGAAGAACGTCGAAGTCCGCAAGGCGATCCGCCAAGCGCTCAGTATGGAAGACATGCTGGCTGCGGCTTTCGGCAGCACCGATTTCTACGGGCTCGAAGGCAACATCTATCCGGCGAGTTTCTCCTGGAGCACCGATGCCGGCGTTGAAGGCAACTACAACGTCGCCAATCCGGAAGGCGCCAAAGCTGCTGCGGCGGCTGCCGGCTACAAGGGCGAGCCTGTCCGTATCCTGACCAGTCGCCAGTACGAGTTCCACTACAAGATGGCGCAGGTCGCTGCCGAGTATCTCAAGCTCGCCGGCTTCAATGTCGATCTGCAGGTGGTGGATTGGGCGACGCTGACCCAGCGCCGCGCCGAGAAGGGCCTTTGGGACATCTACATCACCCACAGCCCGTTCCTGCCGGAGCCGGCTCTGATCGGTTCGCTGTCGACGACGGCGCCCGGCTGGTGGGACACGCCGGAACGCAAGGCAGCGGTCGATGCCTTCACCGCCGAAGTCGACCCGGCCAAGCGTGTGGCCCTCTGGGCCGACGTGCAGAAGGTCATCTACGGCGACGTGCCCTTCATCAAGATCGGCAACTTCAACGCCGTGGGCTCGATTTCCAACAAGCTCCAGGGCGTGGATCCCGCTCCGTGGCCTTATTTCTGGAACGCTTCGATCAAGAAGTAAGACGCTGACAACAGCGGGCGCCGATCAGACCGGCGCCCGCCCATTGCCGCGAAGCCAACGCGGATACGGGACCTGCCATGATACGCTATATCCTTCAGCGCATCGCCGGAATGATCGTCGTGATGTTCATCGTCGTGACGATCGTTTTCGTGATCGTGCGCGTCACACCAGGCGATCCGGCCGCCGTCATGCTGGGGCCCGATGCCACGCCCCAGGACATAGCGGAGCTCAGGACGCGCCTTGGCCTCGATAAGTCGATTTTCGTCCAGTATTTTCTCTATGTCGCCCAACTGTTGAAGGGCGATCTCGGCCACTCGATTTTCCTCAATATGCCAGTGTCTGCAGCCTTGATGGAACGCGCTGAGCCAACCTTCTTCCTCACCGTCTTTTCGCTGTCCATCGCCTGCGTCATCGCTCTGCCCATCGGTATCTATGCCGCCTACCGGCGCGGGTCCTTCATCGACCAGGCCTCGACGCTGCTTGCCATGCTGGCTGCCAGCATCCCGAGCTTCTGGCTGGGCCTGATCCTGATGCAGGTGTTCGCGGTTCGCCAGCAATGGTTTCCAGTGTCCGGTTACGGCGGGCCGGATGCGGCGTTTCTCGACAGGATGTACCATCTCACCTTGCCCGCCGTGGCACTCGGCCTGGTGTCGTCGGCGCTGATCCTGCGCTTTACCCGCGCCTCGATGCTGGACGTTCTGGGCGACGATTACATCCGCACGGCGCGTGCCAAGGGCGTCGTCGAGCGGCGCGTTGTGCTGAG
Organism: Aminobacter sp. SR38; assembly: GCF_014843375.1. Lineage (NCBI taxonomy): Bacteria > Pseudomonadati > Pseudomonadota > Alphaproteobacteria > Hyphomicrobiales > Phyllobacteriaceae > Aminobacter > Aminobacter sp. SR38. Next base: position 210,716 of record NZ_CP062113.1, on the reverse strand, counting down.
ACACGCACTCAAGAACGCCTTGATCCCGATCCTGACGGTGGTCGGGTTGACCGCCGCCGTGCTGATCTCAGGTGCTGTCGTCACCGAAACGGTCTTCGGCCTACCTGGTGTCGGCAACCTTGTGGTCTCGGCGGTGCTGAGGCGCGACTATCCCGTCATCCAGGGTGCACTGCTGGTCATTGCCGGCCTCTATGTCCTCATCAACTTCGCCATCGACATGCTCTATCTGCTGGTCGATCCAAGGGTGCGTTACTGATGACCGATCTCGCTTCCGCATCCTTGCCGGCCCCGGAGCCGAAGTTCCTGTTCCTGCGCCGACTGTTGAAGCGCAAGACCGTCGCCTTTGGCGTCATCGTGCTGGCGGTCTTTGTCCTGCTTGCCCTGCTTGCGCCTTGGATCGCGCCTTACTCGCCGTCCAAGCTTTCCATCGTCAACCGACTGAAGCCGCCGAGCGAGATGTTCTGGTTCGGAACAGACGAATTCGGCCGCGATATCTTCTCGCGCACCATCTATGCGGGACGGCTGTCGCTTTTGGTCGGTGCTGCGGTGGTCACGCTGTCAGCGCTCATCGGCGTGACGCTTGGCTTGCTTGCAGGCTTCTTCCGTTCGCTCGACACGCCGATCGCGCGGCTCATCGACGCCATGATGGCATTCCCCGACATCCTGCTGGCGATTGCTCTTGTTGCAGCACTCGGCCCGTCGCTGGTCACGGTGATCGTGGCGCTGTCGATCGTCTATGCGCCACGGCTGGCGCGCATTGTTCGCGCCTCGACGCTCGTCATTCGCGAGCTGCCTTATGTCGAGGCGGCGAAGTCGATGGGCATCTCGACCTTCCACATCATGACACGGCACGTGCTGCGCAACCTGGTGTCGCCGATCCTGGTGCAGGGCACCTTCCTGTTCGCCAGCGCCATGCTTGCCGAGGCTGGCTTGTCGTTCCTGGGGCTGGGCGTCAGCCCGGAAATCCCGACCTGGGGAACCATGATCGCCGGTGGACGCCAGTATATCGGCCAAGCCGACTGGATGACCTACTTTCCCGGCTTCGCCATCATTCTCTCGGTGCTGTCGTTGCAGCTGGTTGGCGACGGCCTGAGGGACATGCTCGACCCGAGACTGCGAAAGGACATGTAAGATGGCAGCCACAGCAACGGGCAAGCCCCTTCTCATTTCCAATGTCAGGCCTGTCGCCCTTGGCGACAGCACGTCGCTGCCAACCGACATACTGGTGGGGGCGGATGGCATGATCGCAGCCGTCGGACCGTCGCTTCAGGCGCCAGAAGGCGCGGAACGTATAGACGCCAGGGGAGCCTGGATTTCGCCGGGCTGGGTCGATCTGCACGTCCATGTCTGGTACGGCGGCACCGACATCTCGATCCGGCCGTCCGAATGCGGGGTCGAACGCGGCGTGACGACGCTGGTCGACGCCGGTTCAGCGGGTGACTCCAATTTTCACGGCTTTCGCGAATATATCATCGAACCCGCGCGCGAACGCATCAAGGCATTCCTCAATCTCGGGTCCATCGGCCTCGTCGCCTGCAATCGTGTTCCGGAGCTGCGCGACATCAAGGACATCGATCTCGACCGCATCCTGCAGTGCTATGCCGACAACAGTGAGCACATCGTCGGCATCAAGGTGCGTGCAAGCCACGTCATCACGGGGTCATGGGGCGTGACCCCGGTCAAGCTCGGCAAGAAGATCGCCAAGATCCTGAAGATCCCGATGATGGTCCATGTCGGTGAGCCGCCGGCCCTTTATGACGAGGTGCTGGAGATTCTTGGGCCCGGCGACATCGTCACCCATTGCTTCAACGGCAAGGCCGGGTCGAGCATCATGGAAGACGAGGACCTGTTCACGCTCGCCGAGCGTTGCGCTGCCGAAGGCGTGCGGCTCGACATCGGCCATGGTGGCGCGTCGTTCTCGTTCAAGGTCGCCGAGGCCGCGATCCAGCGCGGATTGATGCCGTTCTCGATCTCGACCGACCTGCACGGCCACTCGATGAATTTTCCGGTCTGGGATCTCGCGACGACGATGTCCAAGCTGCTGTCGGTCGGCATGCCGTTCGGCAGGGTCGTCGAAGCCGTCACCCATGCGCCGGCCTCGGCGATCAAGGTGGAAATGCCGAAATCGATCACTGTTGGTGCGCGTGCGGATTTCACCATCTTCGATCTCGTCGACGGCGACCTCGAAGCCACCGATTCGAACGGCGACACCTCACGGCTCAAGCGCCTGTTCGAACCGCGTTACGCAATCATCGGATCGGAGGCCGTTGCCGCCAGCCGATACGTGCCACGCGCCCGCAAGCTCGTGCGTCACAGCCATGGCCTGTCGTGGCGCTGAAACATGATCCCAGAGACTGGACCTGAATTGACCGCCTCCCAAGCCATCGCCGCCTCCGCAACCGCAAGTCCTGCCGACCGCCTGATCATGCTGGGTGTCCAGCTTCCGCCGGCACCGCCGCCGGTCGCCAACTTCGTCACCCATGTGCGCGAGGGTGACATGCTCTATCTCTCGGGGCAGGGGCCTCGCGAGGCGGATGGCAGGTTGTGGACGGGCAAGGTCGGCGAAGGTGTCAGCGTCAGCCAGGCCTATCAGCACGCCCGCCTTGTCGGGATCAACCTGCTGGCGGTGATGCAGGAAGCGCTCGGCGATCTCTCGAGGGTCAAGCGCGTCGTCAAGCTGCTCGGCATGGTCAATGCGTCGCCTGATTTTGAAGACCACCCACAGGTCATCAACGGATGTTCTGATCTCTTCATCGATGTGTTCGGGGAGGCCGGTCACCACGCGCGCTCGGCCGTCGGCTTCGGTTCTCTGCCCGGCAACATCACGGTGGAGATCGAAGCGATCGTGGCACTTCGGAGCTGAGCGATGACGCTAGCGGTTGCGCCAACCCATCGAGGTCTCGATCCGCTCGGCGGAGGCGCGCACGCGGTCTGTGTAGTGGCTCTCGTCGGACAGGACCTTCTGCTCCGGCAGCACGATGGAGATCGTCGCGACGCATTTCCCGTCGCGGTCGCAGACCGGCGAAGCAATGCAGGCCACCGCATAGTCGGATTCCGCGATCTGCATCGAAAGCCGCTGCTGGAACGCCTTGCCCGCGGCGGCCGAAAGGGCAGTCGCATCCACTTCTGCACGACCGGTCGGCGACATGCGGGCGCAACGCTTGAAAAGGTCGATGCGCTCGGCTTCGGGCAGATGGCCGACGAGCAGCCGGCCGGATGCTGTCCAGTTCAGCGGCACCCGCGTGCCGACACGGGAGGCGACCTGGAACGGGCTCGGGCCGTCGGCCATGGCGAGCACCAGCATGTGGTCGCCTTCACGGCCGCAGAGCTGGACCGTTTCGCCGACGTCGCGGCAGAGATCGTGCATCTCGCGGTTGGCGACGCCCATGAAGTCGAGCGAGCGCGCATAGGCGAGGCCATAGTGGTAGAGCCGCGCGCCAAGCCAGATGGAACCATCGGGGCTGCGGGCCAGCATGTTCTTCTCGACGAGATCGTCGATGATGACGTAGACGGTCGACAGCGGCGCCTTGATCGCCTTGGCGATGGCATAGGCGCCCGCCGGCTCGCCGGTTTCGTAGAGATAGTCGATCACCTGCAGGGCGCGGTCGATGCCCGAAACCCGAGAACGCCTGGCGCCGTTTGCCGACGTCGGTTCGTCAGTCGCATCAGTGGATTGAGTTATCGCGTCCAAGGGCGTGCTCCTGATAGTCTGGGTAATCTATTACATTATTATGGCATATCTTGTCGAGCCGAAAGCCGACGCTTGCCGATGCACGGGAGAGGAAAATGACCGAAGACGTCCGCCGCAAGCTCGGCCTGCGACCGGTGATCAATGTGTCGGGAACGATGACGAGCCTCGGCGCCTCGATCGTCGTGCCGGAAGCGATCACCGCGATGGCCGAGATCCTGCCGCAGTTTGTCGAGATCAACGATCTCCAACGCAAGGCAAGTGCGGTCATCGCCCGCCTCACGGGCGCCGAAGCCGGCTACATAACCGCGTCGTGCTCGGCCGGGATCTCGCTCGCCGTCGCCGGCGCCATGACCGGTGACAACCTGCTGGCGATCGAACGTTTGCCGGATCAGACGCCTGCCAGGAATGAAGTAATCATCCAGATGGGGCACATCGTCAGCTATGGCGCGCCTGTCGATCAGGCCGTCCGCCTTGCCGGGGCGAAGCCGGTCATCATCGGACAGGCGACATCCACCCACCGTTTCCACATGGAGAATGCGATCACCGACAAGACGGCGGCGGCTGTCTATGTCGTATCGCACCATGTCGTCGACTACGGCCTGCTCAACCTGCTCGAATTCGTCGAGATCGCACATGCCAGGGGCGTGCCTGTCATCGTCGACGCGGCGTCCGAGTATGATTTGCGCATCTTCCTCGCCCAGGGCGCCGATATGGTTCTCTACTCCGGTCACAAGTTCCTGAGAGGGCCGACGTCCGGCATCGTCGCCGGCAAGAAGGAATTGGTCCGACACGCCTACCTGCAGAACCTAGGCATCGGCCGCGGCATGAAGGTCGGCAAGGAAAGCGTCTATGGCGCCATGGCCGCATTGGAAGCCTGGGAGAAGCGCGACCACGCCGGCATCCGTGAACGCGAGACCGGCTATCTCAGGCTGTGGAAGGAGACGCTCGACGGCCGCTCCGGCGTCAACGCCGTGATCGAGCCGGACCCGACGAAGAACCCGCTCGACCGGCTGCGCGTCAACATCAGCGCGCAGGAGGCGCATATCACGGCCTGGGATCTGGCATCTGCGCTGGCGGGCGGCGACCAGCCCATCATCGTGCGTGACCACGAGGTCGAGCATGATTACTTCTACCTCGACCCCTGCAACCTGCATCCGGGCCAGGAGACGATCGTCGCCCGGCGCCTGGCCGAGGAACTCGATAGGGCACGCGCCTCCAACGAGATCATCGCCACGCCGTTCGAGAACCGCAGCCGTCACCGCTTCGACGGCCTGCTGCGCTGGCCGGATTGAGCGCGCAGCCTGTCGATCAGGTCAGGGAGGAGAGATAATGAGCGTTCAGGAAAACAGCCTTGGCCAGACCGTCGATCCGGTTCTGTCGGTGCAGAAACTCACGACCTCGTTCATGGTCGACGGCGAATGGAAGCCTGTCGTGCGCGACATCTCCTTCGATGTCGCGCCCGGCGAAACCGTTGCCATCGTCGGTGAATCCGGGTCGGGCAAGAGCGTGACGTCGCTGTCGATCATGCGCCTGCTGCCGCCCGACACAAGCCGCATCGAGGGCAGGATCGTCCTCAACGGCCGGAACCTGACCGACCTGCCCGAAGACAAGATGCGGCAGGTGCGCGGCAACGACGTCGCGATGATCTTCCAGGAGCCGATGACGAGCCTCAATCCGCTCTTCACCATTGGGGACCAGATCTCCGAGGCGCTGCTTTGCCATAATGCCATGTCCTTCGCCGACGCCAGGGCCGAGACCATCCGGTTGCTGGAAAAGGTGCGCATTCCCTCTGCCGCCTCGCGCTTCGACGAGTATCCGCACCGGTTTTCGGGCGGAATGCGTCAGCGCGTGATGATCGCCATGGCACTGGCCTCGCGCCCAAAACTGCTGATCGCCGACGAGCCGACGACGGCGCTCGACGTCACCATCCAGGGACAGATCCTCGACCTGATCAAGATGCTGCAGGACGAACAGGGAACGTCGGTGCTGTTCATTACCCACGACATGGGCGTGGTGGCGGAGGTGGCCGACCGCACGGTTGTGATGTTCCGCGGCGATCAGGTGGAAACCGGTGCCACCGCCGACATCTTCCATCGCGGCAAGCACCATTACACCCGCGCGCTGCTCTCCGCCGTGCCGGTGCTCGGTTCGATGAAGCAATACGACCGCCCGCTCCGCTTTCCCATCGTCAACACCTCGACGGGCGAGTGCACACTGCCCGTGGAAAAACCCGATACGGTCGTTCGCGACAGACCGGTCCTGCAGGTGAAAAACCTGGTCAAGCGCTTCGACATCCCTACTGGCTTGTTCGGCCGGATCGGCGGGCGTGTGCATGCGGTGGAGAACGTTTCCTTCGACCTGTTTGCCGGCGAAACGCTGTCCCTGGTCGGTGAATCCGGCTGCGGCAAGTCGACCACCGGCCGCGCCATCATGCGGCTGATCGAGCCGACCTCGGGCGCGGTCAAGATCGACGGCAAGGACGTCATTGGCATGGACAAGCACGAGATGCGGCAGATGCGCAAATCCGTGCAGATGATCTTCCAGGACCCGTTCGCCTCGCTCAATCCGCGCATGACGGTCGGCCAGGCGATTGCCGAGCCCTATCTCGAGCACAGGATGGGCACGGCAAAACAGGGGCGCGAGCTGGTCGCCGATCTGCTCAGCAAGGTAGGCCTGTCGCCTGACATGGCGAGCCGCTATCCCCACGAGTTCTCCGGCGGCCAGCGGCAGCGCATCTGCATTGCACGGGCGCTGGCGCTCGAGCCGAAAGTCATCGTCGCCGACGAAAGCGTCTCGGCGCTCGACGTCTCGGTCAAGGCGCAGGTGATCAACCTGATGCTCGACCTGCAGCAGAGCCTTAACTTGGCCTTCCTGTTCATCAGCCATGACATGGCGGTGGTCGAGCGCGTCAGCCACCGCGTGGCGGTGATGTATCTCGGCGAAATCGTCGAGATCGGCCCGCGTGCGGCAGTCTTCGGCAATCCGCAGCACGACTACACCAAGCGTCTGCTGGCGGCTGTGCCGGTTCCGGACCCCGATCGTCGCCACGAAAAGCGCATGTCGGCCGCGGACGAACTGAAAAGCCCGATCCGTGCGCCGGACTACCAGGTCCCGCTGCGCCAGTTCCGGGAAGTATCAGGCGGCCATCTGGTGGCGGTCTAGCCTGACGACGTCGAGGGCGGCAAGCGCGGGGAGATTGCGCGCAATGCTCTTGGAGCGGGCCTCCGACCTCAACAACTGATCGCTGACTGCGGAAAGCGAATGGCTCGCGCCGTTCTGGCTCCATTCTGTGGGGCAAAAATGGCTGTGCGCTTTCTGCCGGCAACCGTGGCAGCAAGCGCACCGCTCGACTACTCTCCACGCATATGATTCGAGCCAGCCAAGCATCCGCCGTCCCGCCTGCGTTGCCGCGCGTGCCCTCGTGGGCGCTGCCGGATGGGCCGGTGGCAAACGACGCAGATGCGGCATTCTACGCCGGCGCGGCGCTTGCATCCCTCGACGGTTTGGTGCGCTCGGAGCCGGTTTGGGCCGGCAGCTGGCGCCAGCGGCAGGCGCTCAAATGCGCTGTCGCCGCAGTCCGGCTGGCCGGGCGTTCCGAGGAAGAGGCCGCGTTGCGTGACGCCTGGTATCTGCGCCCTGCAGGTGGAGATCCCGGACCTGCAGGCAGCATTCTGGGGGCATGGCGCTACCTAGCCTCGCGGCCGCCAACGATCGACGCCGGCGGGCTGGCGCTGGTTGCCGAATGGCTGGGCCTGCGTCCCGACGACAGGTACGAGAAACTCGCTGAAACCGTCGAGGAACTGGCTGCAGGGGACAAGCCAGCGCCGCTTGCCGCGGCAGCGATCGCCAGTCATGTCGCTGCCGGACGGGCTGATGCCGAACCGTTGGCGTGGTGGCTGGCCGATCTGATCTTGGCGCGAAAGCTGCGCTGGCCCCGGCCCGTGCCACTTCTGGCCGCACAGCTGTTTTCCCCGGCCTTCCGTTCCGGCGACGGGCGCGGCAAGCGCATCCGCCCCGGCGACGCAGCGTTCGAACGGGCAGTGTGCGTGGCTCTGGCAAACGGGGCCGGTGACGGTCTGAGGCTCGCACTCGACATCGCACGGCGCGCCGACCGGCTGGCAGCAGTAACGCCGAAGCTGCGGGCGAAAGGAGCAGGCGAGGCGATCCGGCGACTGCTCGATGACGATGCGGTGCCGGGTACGCTGAGTACGCTCAACCTGTCGCGATTTGCCGCTCGGCGCCTGTTCGAGCGGCTGCAAACGTTCGAGGCGGTGCGCGAGCTCTCCGGGCGCGCCTCCTTCCGGCTGTACGGCCTGTAGCGATGACGGAAGCGCGCCGAAAGGACAAGGATCAGCCGACATTGCTCGACACCGAGCTCGAGCACCTGCCGCCGGAGCTGCGCTGGCGCGAATGGATGGGCCGGGTGGAGGCGGTGATCTTTGCCGCCAGCGAACCCGTACCGCGCGAGATGCTGGTCAGGATCGTCGGCAGGAATTGCAATCTCGACCTGATCATCGACGACATCAGGGCAGAGCTTGCCGGTCGGCCCTATGAGCTGGTTTCGGTTGCCGGCGGCTGGCAGCATCGCACCAAGAAGGCGTTTGCCGATACCATTCGCGCGGCGACGGGGCAGGTCGATATGGCGCGCCCACTGTCGCAATCGGAAGTGCTGGTGCTGATGTGCATTGCCTATTTCCAGCCGATCACCCGAGGCGAACTGACGGCGTTCTTCGGCAAGGAGGTCAGCCGCGATCTGATCGGCGTGCTGAGGTCGCATGACTTCATTGCCTCGGGACCGCGCAGTCCGACGCCGGGCGCGCCCTACACCTATGTTACCACCAAGACGTTCCTGTCGCAGTTCGGACTCGATACGTTGCGCGATTTGCCCGACTTCGAAGCGCTCGAAGATGCCGGGCTGCTCAGCAAGGAGCAGTTGCTTGCCGGAAATGTTGCCCTGGGACTTGGAGGAGCCGCCGAGGTCGACCAATCCGAGGATTGACCGCTTGCCTGCCATGACGTCTCTCCGTGGCGGAGGCGATGGCGCCTGCACGACATGCGTGAGGGAGCGGGTCGAGCAGGGTAACATGCACGCTGGCAATGACCTGGAGGTCATAATCCGGGCTTGAATTGGGCGCATGATGCGCACATATTGAACGAGTGGATATCAAAATACGTCAGGAACGTGTCATGGCAGCTCAGAGTTTGGGAATGTCGGCGGCCCATTTCGGTGAGGCCCGGTCGCAGTTTCTCTCGGCTCGCCGCGTGTCGGAGTTGCTGGGTGTCACCCAGGCCGACCTGGCCCGGCTCGTTGGCGTTGCCCGCAACACGCTGACGGCGCGCTCCGGGGCACGCAAGGTCGACCAGGCGCTCAGCCCCGTCGTCCGCATTCTGGCGATGGCCGCCGAGATGGCGGGCGACGAAAGCCGCGCGGCGATCTGGTTCAAGCATCAGCCCATCCCGGGCTGGGCCGGCAAGACGGCCTATGACCTGGTCGGCGAGGGCAAGGCGGACAAGGTTCTGGCCTATCTGGAGGCGGTGCGCTCCGGCGTTTATGCCTGAAGCCGGCCTGCAGAAGCAGCGGACCTTGTGGCGGGCCTTCGTGCCGCGCTGGGCGCATATGCCGCTTTCGGGCGAAGGTGCCGCACGTTTCGGCGGGCGATGGAACCCGGTGGGCGCACCGACGCTGTATGCGGCCTGCGAGCTGTCGACGGCCTGGGCCGAATACAACCAGGGTTTTGTCCAGCACCCGGCGCTGATCGCCCAGCTCGAGCTGTCGGAGGCGAGGCTGGCCGACCTGACTGTTGCCGCGATTTTGGATGAACTCGGCATTGACGCCAGGATCCACAGATGTGAGTGGCGTTCCGATCTCGACGACGGCAGGGCACCGCAAACCCATCTGCTGCGGCAGCGCCTGCTCACCGAAGGCTTTGACGGCGTCGTCTATCCCTCGTTCATGTCTCCCGGCGGCAGTTGCGTAGCATTGTGGCGCTGGAACGGTCCCGGCCAGCCATCACTCAAGGTTATAGATCCTGATCAGCGCCTGCCCAAGACGCAGGCCTCCTGGCTTTAGGTGTGGCTGTACAACCAATCTTGCGGCCGACGAATCTGTGCTGTGACCACTGCATTGCGTCAAGGGGCGGAGCCACGGCGCGCTGTCTCAAGGCATGACATATCGCTCGGCCCCTGCAACACTCAGCCATCTTCCAAAATCTTCGGCCGGGAACTTCCCATTGGAGCCTATTACGCCAGCGTCAGCTTCGCACGCTGGTCTTCGAGATATCGCCTGAGCTGCGCAACCGACATTGGCGGACTGAAGAAGTGTCCTTGGACGGCGTCGCATCCGGTGGCCCGGACGATCAGCAGCTGTTCCTCGGTCTCGATGCCCTCGGCGACAGTGGTCATTTCCAGCGCATGCGAGAGATTCACGATCGCGCTGACGATCGCCCAATGGTCGCGATTGCCGGCGATTTCGGCGATGAAGGTGCGGTCGATCTTGACCTTGTCGACGGGGAAGTTCCTGAGATAGCTGAGGGATGAATATCCCGTCCCGAAATCGTCGAGCGAAATCTTGACGCCAAGCGCATGCAGCCGGTTCAGGGCGAGCAGGGTTTCCTTGTTGTCGCCCAACAGCAGGGATTCGGTGATTTCGAGTTCAAGCCGCTCGGGGGCAAGGCCTGTCAGCTTTAATACGTTGGCGACAGTGTCGACGATGTTTCCCCGCCTGAACTGGCCCGGCGACAGATTGACCGCAACGTTGATGCTGCCCGGCAATTTGATGGCTTCCCGGCAGGCCCTTTCGAGCACCCAGGCGCCGAGCTGTACGATCAGGCCCGTGCTTTCAGCGATCGGGATAAACTCGTCGGGCCGGATTTGGCCACGCTGGCAACCGGGCCAGCGCAGCAATGCCTCGACCACGGCGACCTGCTTGCTCTTGAGATTGACGATCGGCTGGAAGACAAGCTCGAACTCCTTGTCGAAAACAGCGGCCCTGAGATCGAGTTCGAGCATGCGACGACGTTGCAGCCGGTCGTCCATCTCCGGCGCGTAGAACTGGTAACTGCCGCGGCCATCGCTCTTGGCACGGTAAAGTGCCAGGTCGGCATTCTTCACCAGGTCGTCGGCAACCCCATCGCAATCCGACGCCAGTGCGATGCCGATGCTTGCTCCAATGACGATGTGGTGGGCGTCGAGATGGTACGGTTCCTCAAGCGCCTCGATCAGACGTTGCGCGACATGGGCGACATCGTCACGTCCGACCGCCGGCTGGATGACGATGAACTCGTCACCGCCGAGGCGTGCAACGACGTCATATTCACGAACCATGCCCGAAACGCGGTTGGCAACCTCGCGCAGCAATGCGTCGCCGACGGGATGGCCGAGCGTGTCGTTGACGTTCTTGAAGTTGTCCAGGTCGAGGCAGAGGACCGCGGTATCCTGGTGGTGCCTGCGGCCATGCGCCAGCTCCTGCTCCAGTCGCTCGCGCAGCATCAGGCGGTTTGGCAACCCGGTCAAAGGATCGTGGCGCGCCATATGGGCGATGCGTTCTTCCGAGAGATGGCGTTCGGTGATGTCCTCATAGGTGGCAACCCACCCGCCTGAATCCATCGGCTGATGCAGGATCGAGACAATGCGGCCGTCGACGAGCTTCTGCAACAGGACGCCAGGCTGGCGCTTTTCAATCAGCTGTTGCTGGGAGCGATGGGCAAGTTCGGCACTATGTTGAGTTGACGTCGCGGCATCGATCGACGCCTGCATGATCTGCTGGGGCGTGGTTCCGGGTGCAAGGCTGTCGTCCGACAAGCCGTACATGGCGGCGAACTTGCTGTTGCTGACGATGAGCCGCTGGTCGGCATCGAACATGCACAGGCCCTGGGACATGTTGCTCAGGGCGGCATCGAACAGGCCGTTCTGGGTGGCGAGCGCGTGGTTCGCGCCGAGCACCGCGGCGTTGGCCGTCTCCAGGTCGTCGGAGGTACGGCGCAGATCGTCATTGGCCGCATTGAGGGCATCGAACGTCTGCGTCAGCAGCCGGTTGTGCCACCCAAGAAGCCCGATGAAGGCAAGGCTGCACAGGAAGAAGCCGATCGCCACGGCGGAGAAGCCGCTATGGAGGCGCAACAGCTCGTCGTCGACCTTGGCCGCCTGGACGGCGCTGTACTGGTTGGCCTCCGAGGCGAGGCCGATCAGTTCGGCCTCCAGCGCGCGCATCGACGTAAGTATGGATTGCGCCTGGCCCGGGGTGTCGATCCTGGTAATGACGCCATCCATGTCCGCGACGAACTTGGACAGCTGGGCGACTGTTGCCTTTCGCTCGGGCGCCTCGGCGACAAATTCCTCGAACTGGCCGGTGCTGAAGCCACCGAGCCGGCTCTTCAGAATCTGAAAGCGAAGCTGCGTGTCGGCCTTGAGCTGATCGTTTGGCGAAGCGGCCAGCGTGGCCACCCGCTGGTAGAGGCGCAGATATTCGTTGACGCCCTGGCTGGCACTCCACGCCACGTCGTATCGCGAGAGCTTCCCGATAGATGCCTGACGTTCGAAGATGACGACGGACAAATAGGCAGCGGCGACAGCGAAGACGGCAATCGTGCCAATCAGCAGTGCCTTGAGCAGATGGAATGCAAATGCACGGCGGGATCCAGGCGCTAACAAAGCGGCCATGACATCTTCCCTACCGGATGATCAACCGGGCCAGCTGCCAAACCGAACGCGAATAGAACTTCTGGCTCTGAAGCTCCGGCTTGCTGTCATAAGGATAGACGATGAACAGCGGGCCCTTGTCGCTGACCTCCATGTATTGGCCGTCGCGCTTGAGCGCCAACAGCACGTTGTGGAGCGCAAAATCCTCCGTCGGGATCGTTGTCTTGTAGTCGTTGAGGGCAACTGCAACGGCCTCCTTGCCGTCGGCGCCCACGAGTTCCATGATCTTCTGGAGCGGAACGCCCTCGAACTTGACCATGCCCGTAAACCACGGTGTCGTGGTCTCGATCGAGGTGACGCCGAGCGCTTCGAGCATGTCGCGGTCAAACGAGGCCACGCCGCTGCCATTCGTGACGCTGATCTTGCCTTCGATGACCAGGACCGGGGTGCCCTTGGGGGCCTGCAGTTTGCTGTCTTCGGCCTGAGCCGACGACAGCGCGAAAAGTGCCAATGACGTCGCCACTGCCACCGCGCGGATGATTGAAGACACAAGATGATTCATTAGCACGTACTCCCCCGCACCGTCAGTTTGCATCGGACCATGCCAAAGGTCACTGAAAAACACATTAACGACGTTGAATATGCCACAATAATCAGCACCATATCGTGCATCAGCAAGTAGCAAGCGGATGTTTCTTGTTTTGATCGAATTGACCGGCTCAGGAGCCGGTGGCAGATATCCGGCACCAGGTTGAGCATGACGATGGGCAGGACGGCAAAATGATCGAGACTTACAAGGAGTTCACCTTCGAGGCAGCACACCAGCTGCAGCCTTTTTCGGGCCTCCACGGTCACTCGTTCCAGGTCAGCGTCCACCTCGTCGGAGACCCCGACCCGGTCTTTGGCTGGCCGGCCAATCTCTATGAGCTGGAACAGCAGATAGAGGTCGTCCGGATGACCCTCGACCACAAATATCTCAATGAGATCGAGGGGCTGTCCGTGCCGTCGCTCGAGAATGTCGCGCGCTGGATCTGGGACAAGCTGGAACCCCAGTTTCCGCAGCTCGATCGCGTGGCGGTTCGGCGGGGCGCGCAAGGTCAGGCCGAGGGTACGGTTTACAACGGGCGCGCCCTGCAAAAGGCTCGCGCATAAGCGGCTCCAGCTTCCGCTCTCCGTCAGCCTTCCCGGCTACACATAGCCGATCGATTGCAGATCCATATGCGGCTTGGGCTGCGAGTTGAGCAGGCCCATCAGCCGGTTCAAGCCCAGCGCGATCTGCGGCAGGGAGTGTGCTGCTCCCAGGCAAAGCCGCACCGCGTGCGGTGCGTGATCGCGTTTCACCGCAAAGGCGTCGGCGGTGATCACCCTGACGCCCTCGCGCAGGGCTGTGGCGGAGAACGAATCCATTCGCCAGGGTTCTGGAAGCTGCAGCCAGAGGTGATAGCAGGATGTGGACGCGTGCTCCGCATGGTGGCCGAGGATCCGATGGGCCACCTCCTGGCGCTCATGCGCCTGGTTGCGGTGCCAGGCGATCAGCTTGTCGGCATAGCCGTTTGCCATCCAGTTGGTCACGATCGCCGCCATGAACGGTGGCGACATCCAGTTGCTCATGGTCACGATCTCCTGGACGGAGCGGCTGAGCTTGGCCGGTACCACCAGGAAGCCGATACGCAGGCCAGGCGCCATGCTCTTGGAGGCGCTGGTAAGGTAGATGGTTCGTTCCGGAATGAGAGAGGCGAAGGGCCGCGGCCTGGTCTCGGCCAGGAAGCCGTAGACGTCGTCTTCGATGATCCAGAGACCATACTCCTCGATGATCGCGGCAATCTCCCGCATCCGTTGCTCGGACATGGTGATCGTCGTCGGATTCTGGAGAACGGGCATGCAATAGAGCGCCTTCGGCCGCTTGGTCTCGCAGAGTTCGCGCAAGGCCGCAGGATCCAGACCCTCGTGGTCCATTTGAACCGCGGCGAGAGTGATGCCGAGCTGATGCGCGATGGCCCTTGCACCCGGATAAGTCAGCTGTTCCGTGGCAATTGACTCGCCATGGCCGGCCAGCGCCATCATGCTGATCAGAAGGCCGTGCTGTCCGCCATTGCAGATGATGACATTGTCCGGATGCGCCCTGATCCCGATACCCTCCAGCCATTGCGATGCGACGGCGCGGTGCGAGATCATGCCCGCGCTGGGCTGATAGGTGAGAAGGGCGTCGAGCGAGCCTGACCGCGACAGATCCTTCAGGGTCGACCTGAGGATTTCGTCGGCTTCACCAATGGCGGAAAGGTTCAGTCCGAGGTCGATTACCTCCGGTTGGGGTTTTTCCGGCACCACCAGCCGGGTGATGTCGTCGCGATGATTGTCGAAATCGTTGATGAACGTGCCGCGGCCAACCTCGCCGACGACGAGGCCTCTTACCGCCGCCTCGGTGTAGGCTCGCGCAATCGTCCCGACCGTCACGCCCAGCCGATAGGCGAGGTCGCGGTGCGGCGGCAGCTTCTCGCCGGGCTGCAACTGACCTTCGGCTATTCCGCGCTCGAGCGCATCGCAGATCGCCACGTAGATCGGCCCGGCGCCCTTCCTGATCTCCGGCTTCCAGTTCATGCGGCTCTCGCTACTTTGACACCGTGTCAATGAAATAATTGACACCTTCAAGTGCCAGACATACGCTCAAATAACAACAAAAACAAGGGAACATAACTGCGTAATCTGAGCATATTGAACCAATTGACATGGGTTCAATTGCAGATGAAGGCCGAGTATCACAATGGAGGACAAGATGATTTTGCGTCAGCAGAGACAAAGTGCCCTGCGCAGGGTGCTTATATTAGGAACGGCAACCGGAGCATTGGTGTTTGGATCTTCGGCATATGCCGAAGAAACTCTGAAGATCGGTGCCCTGGGCGTGATGAGCGGGCCGTTTGCCGGCTGGGGTGGCGTCATGTGCCAGACGTTCAAGTCACGGGCCGGCATGTGGAACGACGACGGCGGCGTGGCGATCGGTGACAAGACCTACAAGATCGAGGTCGTGTGCGTCGACGACAAGGGCGATCCCAAGGGCGCCCAAACCGGTGCCGAAAAGCTGGTGTCGGAAGGTGTCAAATATATCCAGGGGCCGAACACTGACTCCACGGCGGAAAGCGCCAAGACCGTCATGGAGGCGAATGGCACGGTCAACATGCCCTACGCCTTCTCCAAGTCGCTCTACAAGGCACCTGCCTCCCAGTCGATCCTCGGCATGGTGGCATCTTACCAGGTCGGCCCGGTCATCTACAAATGGCTGATGGACAACAAGGGCGTGAAGAAGATCGCCTTTGTCTCCGAAAACAACGCCGATCCCATCAAGCAGCGTGACGAAGGCTCAGCCGGCGCCAAGGCGCTCGGCCTGGAGGTCGTCTCCGACCAGGAAACCTACGAGTCCGGCACCACCGACTTCTTTCCGATCCTGACCAAGGTGATCGGTACCTCGCCGGATCACATCGTGCTGTCAGGCGTATCGCCCTCGGATGTCGGCCCGCTGATCAAGGCGGCGCGTGAACTTGGCTTCACGGGAACCATGAGCACCGAGACCGGGCAGGACCCGAAGGCTATCTACGAAGTGGCTGGCGACGCGTCGAACGGGTTCATTGCCGCCGGCGGTGCCAGCACCGAGGCGATCCGCAGCGACTTCATGGTCAAGTTCATCGAGCGCTACACCAAGGACTGGGGCGAGTGGAACGATGTCGCCGGCCTCTATGTCTACGGTCCCGAGATCATGATCCAGACGCTGCAGAGCGCCGGACCCAAGGCGATCGAGGACACCAATGTGTTCAAGGCGGCACTCGACGGCTTCGTCGGCAAGAACCCGTTCCTCAAGGACGGCGGCGAGTTGAAGTATGTCGGCCGCACCGACTACGGCCAGCCGCGTCAGGTCTCCGTGCCGATCGTCGTGCAGCAGGTCGAAAACGGCGAATACAAGCCGCTGTTCGTCGGAAAACTCCCTGACTGACGAACACGGGCGGCGGCTCGCCCCCAATGACCGCCGCCCGCACTTCCCTCGCATGAGGTCCGCATGACGCGGACCGCGGATGGGCGGAAGGTCCATCCTCGCACAGGAGACTTCGCATGACGCAGGTTATGCTCAATGCACTTGTCGTCGGAACGACTTACGCGCTGATCGCGCTCGGCATCACCATCATTTTCAGCATCATGAAGGTGGTGAATTTCGCCCATGGTCAGCTCTACATGATCGGCGGGTTCGTCGTTTACTACTTCAATGTCGTGTTCGGGCTGCCGTTCTGGTTCGGCCTCGTCATGTCCTTCCTGATCGTCGGCCTGCTCGGCGTGGCCATGGAGCTGTTCCTGTTCCGGCCGGTGATGCTGCGCGTCAAGCGCGAGGAGGTGACGATGCTGCTGGCCATGGGCACGGCGGTGTTCCTCGAAAGCCTGGCGCTGATCGTCTTCGGCGAAAAGCAGCGTGGCGTTCCCCCAATCGCAACCGGCGTCATCGAAGTTTTCGATGCCAGGCTACCCACCGGACGCATCGTCGTCATCGTCGTCGCAGCGATGCTGATCGCCGCCTTGATGGCCTTCATCGGCTACACCAAGACCGGCCGGGCGCTGAGGGCCATGGCACAGGACCGCGAGGCGACCGCTCTTCAGGGCGTCAATCTCAAGTGGCTCTCGGCCATGGGCTTCGGCCTCGGGACCGGCCTTGCCGGCCTGTCCGGGGGCCTGCTCGTGGCAATCTTCGCCGTCCACACCGGCGCCGGCACGGCCATCTCGATCAAGGCATTCCTGATGATCATGATCGGTGGTGCAGGCGTGCTCTCCGGCGCCATCCTGGGCGGCTTCGTCCTCGGTTTCCTCGAATCCGTCGGCTACGCGCTTTTGCCGGGCTCACTGACCTTTCTCATCATCTTCCTGATCGTGATCTGCTTCCTCATCGTGAGGCCGAACGGGATCATGGGTAAGCCCTGGGGCTGAGACGACCATGCAAAAGACCATATCCATGCCAAATGTGAACCTGTCCCCAAGCGAGCAGCGAAGCTCCTCGCTGAAGCCCATCGGGCTGGGGCTGCTGATCGCGGCAGGTTACTTCCTTGCCATTCCGCTGGTCTTCGGCGCCAATGGCTACCTGCTCAACGTGTTCACCACCATGGCTGCCGTCAGCTTCATCAGCTTCGGTGTCTGGCTGACCTTCGCCATCGGTCGCATCAACCTTGCCCAGGCGGGATTTGCGCTGATCGGCGCATACGTAACAGCCATCCTGGTGTCGCGGCTCGGCGTCTCGTTCTGGATCTGCCTGCCACTGTCGGGAGCCGTCGCGGCCCTGCTCGGCGGCCTGATCGGCTGGCCGGTGCTGCGTCTCAAGGGCGTCTATTTCGCCATGATCACGCTCTGCATCACCGAGGCCTGCCGCCTGACTGCGTTGAGTTTTCCGGCCCTGACCAATGGCGCCCAGGGCATCGTCGACCTTCCGCTTCCCAGCGAATTGTCGTTGTTCGGCCTGACCATCATTCCGGCCTTCGAAAAGGGCGCGCGGCTGCCGTTCTTCTACCTCGCCGGCACGCTGATGCTGCTCGGCCTTTGGTTCATGTGGCTTCTCGACACCAGCCGCGTCGGCGCCGTGTTCCGCTCGCTCAGGCAGAACGAGGATTTGGCGTCGAGTCTTGGCATCAATGTCGCCAAGTATCGTGTCGTCGCCTTCATGGTCAGTTGCTTCTATGCCGGTGTCGGCGGTGCCTTCTTCGCCACTCTGCAGCAGAACGTCTACCCCACCACTTTCCAGGTGCTCGATAGCGTCTACTTCATGGTCTACTGCTTCGTCGGCGGTCTCGAATTCGTCGTTGGCCCGCTGGTCGGCGCCGTTGTCATGATGAGCAGCTTCGAACTCCTTCATGAGTTCCAGCGCTATCAGACCGTCATTTTCTCCGGCCTGATGATCCTGTGCATCCTGCTCATGCCGAACGGAATCCTGAGCGTCATCAAGCGGCGCTCCGGCAAGCTGGAGGAGGCGTCCAATGCTTGAAGTTCGCGGATTGACCAAGATCTTCGGCGGCCTGACCGCAGTGAACGACCTGAACTTCACGTTGGATGCGGGCGAGATTCTTTCCATCATCGGCCCCAACGGCGCCGGCAAGAGCACCTGCTTCAAGCTGATCGCCTCCTTCCTCAACCCGACGAGGGGAACCGTCCGTTTCAACGGCAAGGACATTACCGGCATCGGACCGCATGCGGTTGCCCGCCACGGCATCGTCAGGACGTTCCAGGAAAACACCAGCTTCCAGGACATGACCGTGCGCGAGACGGTGCTGCTCGGCTACCACAAGGACTGCAAGGCCTCGCTCGCCGGCATGATCTTCCGGACGCCGCGCGCCAGGAAGGACGAGCGGGAAGCCGGCGAATACGCCGATCACGTACTTGACCTGCTCGGCATGGCACATCTTGCCAATACGGTGTCCGCCGCCTTGCCGCACGGCATGCTGCGCAATCTCGGCATCGCGGTAGCGCTTGCTGCCAAGCCAAAGCTCATCCTGCTCGACGAGCCGTTTGCCGGGCTGAACTCGGACGAGACCAAGCGCGGCGTCGAGCTGATCCGCAAAATTCGCGACGAGGGCGTCACGCCTATCCTGGTCGAGCACGACATGGCCGCGGTGATGTCGGTCAGTGAACGCATCGTGGTCGTCAGCTTCGGCAGCAAGATCGCCGAGGGCACGCCGGCGGAGATCCAGCAGAACGAGAAGGTCATCGAGGCTTATCTCGGCGCGGAAGATACGGAGATCGGCCTATGAGCGCGCAATTCTCGATCCGGGACCTCGCCGTGTCCTATGGCAGGGTTCGCGCCGTGAAGGGTGTTTCCCTCAATGCCGGCGAGGGGGAGATCATTTCCCTCATCGGCGCCAACGGCGCCGGCAAGTCCTCCATCCTGCGCGCCATTACCGGCCTGACCGCGCCTGAGAGTGGTGAGATCTGGTTCGACGGCGAGCGCATCGACGGCAAGGGACCCGACCAGATCGTGGCACGCGGCGTGGCGATGGTGCCGGAAGGGCGACGCATCTTCCCGTTCATGAGCGTGCGCGATAACCTTCTGATGGGCGCCTATCGTCGCAAGGACAATGCGGGTGTCGCTGCCGACCTCGAAGGCATTCTGACCCGGTTTCCCCGCTTGCGCGAGCGCATCGGCCAGCAGGCCGGCAGCCTGTCGGGCGGCGAGCAGCAGATGGTGGCGATCGGTCGCGCGCTGATGTCCAAGCCGCGGCTTCTGCTGCTCGACGAACCGTCGCTCGGCATCGCGCCGATCATCGTCCGCGAGATCGCCCGCTTCATCACCAGCATCAACCGCGACAATGGCGTCAGCGTCATTCTCGTCGAGCAAAACTCGCGCATGGCGCTCAAGCTCTCCAGCCACTCCTATGTGCTCGAGACGGGCAAGATCGCCTTGTCTGGGCCTTCGCATGAGCTGGCCGAGAACGACGACGTCCGCCGCGCCTATCTCGGCGGCTAGGGGAAGATCATGAAGATCGAGATCATCAATCCCACGACCACTTCCGCATTCGCCAGGAAGAACCTGGCTGCAGCGCAAGGCGTTGCCTCGTCGGGCACCGAGATCCTGTCAGTCTCGGTCGAGAGCGGCCCGCCGTCGATCGAAAGCCACTATGACGAGGCGCTGAGCACGATCGGCATCCTCGAGCGTATCCGCGAGGGAGAGAACGCCGGTGTCGACGGCTATGTCATCGCCTGCTTCGGCGATCCCGGCTATCTCGCCGCCCGCGAGATCGCGCGCGGGCCGGTCATCGGTATCGCCGAGGCGGCCTTCCATGTCGCCAGCATCGTGGCGACCCGCTTCTCCGTGGTCACCACGCTCGCCCGCACCAAGATCATCTGCGAGCACCTGCTGCAGGTTCACGGCTTCGAGCATCAGTGCCGCAAGGTCCGGGCTTGCGGGCTCGAGGTTCTCGAACTCGAGGAGACCGGCATGGCGGCCTGCCGTGACATCGTCGAGGAATGCCGCCGCGCCGTCGCCGAAGACGACATCGGCGCCATCGTGCTCGGCTGCGCCGGAATGGCCGACCTGGCCTCGCATATCCAGGAGCAGATCGGCGTTCCGGTCATCGAAGGCGTTACCGCTGCGACCAAGCTCATTGAAGGCATCGTCGCCCTGAGGCTCGGCACCAGCAAATTCGGTGACCTCGCTTATCCGCTGCCCAAGCGGCTGAGCGGATCGGTCAAGCATCTTGAAATCGCACCGCGCGACTAGGCCGGCGTCCGTCTGGAACAGGTAGAAAGGATCGAACAATGTCATACCCCCGCGATATGGTCGGCTACGGCAACAGGCCGCCGATGGCCAACTGGCCGAACGGCGCCAAGCTCGCGCTGCAGTTCATCGTCGCCTTCGAGGAGGGGTCCGAGAACTGCGTCCTGCACGGCGATGCCCATTCGGAGAACTTCATCTCCGACATCATCGGCGCGCCGCAACTGTTCGGCGTGCGCAACATGAACATGGAGTCGCTCTACGAGTATGGCACGCGCGTCGCGTTCTGGCGGGTGTTCGACGAGTTCAAGCAGCGCGGCATCAACACCACTGTTCTGGCCAACGGCCTGGCGCTGCAGCACTACCCCGAGGCCGGCAAGATCATGCACTCCCTCGGCCACGAGATCGCCAGCCACGGTTGGAAGTGGATCGACCACCAGTGGATGGGCGAGGACACCGAACGCGCCCAGATGAAGCTTGCCATCGACACCATCACGCGGGTGACTGGCGAGCGGCCGGTCGGCTGGTACACCGGACGCTGCAGCCCCAACACGCTCAAGCTGGTGGTGGAGGAGGGTGGCTTCCTCTACGATTCCGACACCTATGCCGATGACCTGCCCTATTGGGAAAACGTCAACGGCAAGCAGCATCTGCGCATTCCCTACACACTCGAAGCCAACGACATGCGTTTCGTGGCGGCCGCCGGCTTCAACTCCGGCGACCAGTACTTCACCTATCTCAAGGACACGTTCGACGTGCTCTATCGCGAGAGCGACAGGACCCCGCGGATGATGTCCACCGGGCTCCACCTGCGCATCGTCGGCCGCCCCGGGCGTTGGGCTTCGTTCCTGCGCTTCCTCGACTACGTCCAGAAGCACGAAGGCGTCTGGATCTGCCGGCGCGACGAAATCGCCCGCCATTGGCACAAGCACCATGCACCTGAGCGGCAGTAGCGGCCAAGGCTCCGGGATAGCATCATGTCGACTTACCTCAACGAAACCGACGCCGGGCGGCGCATCATGCGGCGCTGCGACGAGCTTGGCAGCATCAGCGAGCCGGGCGTTGGCGTGACGCGGCTCTATCTGTCGCCGCAACATCGCACGGCCGCCGAAACCATTGCCGGATGGATGCACGATGCCGGCATGGACGCGCGTATCGACGAGGCCGGCAACGTCGTCGGCCGCTACCATTCCGAAAGCGGCGGCGGGCCCTATCTCGTCACCGGCTCGCATATGGACAGTGTCGTCCATGCCGGCCGCTATGACGGTCCGCTCGGCGTGATCACCTCGCTCGACTGCGTTGCCGTGCTCAACGGTCGCGGCCGCCGCCTGCCGTTCGGTATCGAGGTCGTCGCCTTCGGCGACGAGGAAGGTACGCGGTTCCGGACGACGCTCGCCGGAAGCCGCGCCATCACGGGACAGTTCGGTGACGACTTGTTCAACGCCAAGGATGCGCAAGGCATCAGCCTTCGCGAGGCCATGATCGCGTTCGGTCTCGATCCCGAGGCCGTCGCCAGGGCAGCCCATCGGCCGGGCGACATGATCGGCTATGTCGAGCTTCATATCGAGCAGGGACCAGTGCTCCAGGCCGAGGGTTTGTCGGTCGGCGTGGTGACCGCGATCAGCGGCCAGACGCGCGCCGTCGTGACGCTCAAGGGTGCGGCCAATCATGCCGGCACGGTGCCTATGGGCATGCGCAAGGATCCGCTCCTGGCAGCAGCCGAGATCGCGCTGGCGGTCGAGCGCATCGCCTCGGTCCATCCCCATACGGTGGGCACAGTCGGCTTTGTCAAGGCCGACCCGGGACTGATCAATGTCATCCCGGGCGAGGTCTCTTTGACCGTCGACCTGCGCTCGCAGGCTGACAGTGTCCGCCATGCTGCCTTCGACGAACTCGGCGTCGCTGCCCGGGCCATCGCGGCAAGGCGCGGAGTGGAGATCGACATCGACAAGATCCTCGATCTCAAGTCCTGCCCATGCGCGCCCGATTTCGTCGACCGTATCGCGGCCGCCGTCGAAGCGGCCGGAACGCGCCCTCTGCGCCTGCCCAGCGGTGCCGGCCACGACGGCATGGCGATGAGCACGATCACCGACATCGGCATGATCTTCGTTCGCTGCAAGAACGGCATCAGCCATTCGCCGGAGGAGTCGGTCACCGCGGCAGACGTTGCAACGGGGGCGGCTGTGCTCTTGCATTTCATCGAGAATTTTCAGGGAAAACCCTAATGGAACCGAACCCTATCGAAAAAAGCCCCGGCCTCGGTTCAGAGCGTCTGCTGGATTACATCCGTTCGCATCGTGACGACCAGGTGCGCATGCTGGCGGAGCTGGTCAAGGTGCCGTCTGACAACCCGCCCGGAGATTGCGCAGCGCATGCCGATCGCGCTGCCCAATTGTATGAAGGCCTTGGTTTCACCGTCGAGCGACACAAGGTGCCCGATGCGCTGGTTGCGAGCGTCGGCATGATCAGTGCCACCAACCTGATTGTCCGCCATAGGTTTGGGCCCGGTCCAACGATCGCGCTCAATGCGCATGGCGACGTCGTGGCGCCTGGCGAAGGCTGGACCGTCGATCCCTACGGCGCCGAGATCAAGGATGGCTGGATGTACGGCCGGGGAGTGGCGACCTCGAAGTCCGACTTCGTCACCTATGCCTATGCGCTGCTGGCGCTGCGCGCATTGGGCGAGAAGCTGTCGGGCACGATCGAGATCCACCTGACCTACGACGAAGAGGTCGGCGGCGACATCGGCCCGCTCCATCTGCTTCAGCAGGGTTTGACCAAGCCGGACTATGCGATCTGCGCCGGCCTGTCCTACGGCGTCGTCACTGCCCACAATGGCTGCTTGCATCTCGACATCGACGTCCGTGGCAAGTCCGCCCATGCGGCGCGGCCCGAAACGGGCATCGACGCACTTGAGGCGGCAACGCACATACTGAGCCGGCTCTATTCGTTGCGCTCGGGTTTTTCCGAGCAGCGCTCGTCGGTCGAAGGCATCACCACGCCATCGCTGGTGGTGGGGCTTATCTCCGGCGGCATCAACACCAATGTCGTGCCCGACAAGATCGTGATGCGCGTCGATCGCCGGATGATCCCGGAAGAGAACGGTCCGGAGGTGGCGCGCGAGCTGATCGCCTTCATCGAGGCGACCGCGCGCGAGATGCCGGGCGTCGAGTGCCATGTCCGCCAGCTGATGCTGGCCAATCCGCTGAAGCCGCTCGTCGGGCAGGAACGCCTGGCCGGTGCCTTGCAGAGGCATGCCTCGGAGCTGGCCGGCGAGGCCGTCCCGACGCATGGCGTGCCGCTCTACACCGATGCGCGGCACTACAGCAATGCCGGCATTCCGACCGTGCTGTACGGCGCCGGTCCGCGAACGATGCTCGAGGCCAATGCGCACCGTGCCGACGAAAAGCTCAAGATCGACGACCTCGTCCTGGCAACCAATGTGGTGACGCTGGCGCTTTACGACATGCTCACCGGCAACGCCTGACGATTTGTGGCTTGGGCATTCGAACAAAACGGTAGGCGGTCATGGACCGCCTTCCTGCCGGCAATGGCTCGGAACACGCTGTCCACGGACACTCCTCTCCTTCGCGGCAGATCCGCAGAGCCGCGTTGCCTTTCCCGAGCTGTCAGGATATCTCTATGGGACTGGAAACAGTGGCGTTTCCCAAATCTCCCAAAGCAGACTCCGCCCGGCTCGCGCCGATGACCGGGTAGTATTCTATCGACCTGCTCAATAGGTGGCTTATAGCGCATGGCGACTGGTGACTGGCGGATTGGCGTCCTGTTTTCCAACAGCGGAGTGACCGCGGCGGCCGAGACGGCCGAAGCGAACGCGACGCGCCTTGCGATCGAGGAGATCAACGCGGCCGGCGGCGTTCGTGGGCGGCAGATAGAGGCGGTCTTCTACGATCCGGAATGCTCGGCCAAAAAGTACCAGGAACTCGCCGTTCGCCTCCTCGCCGAGGACGGCATCAAGATCATCTTCGGCTGCTACATGTCGTCGGCGCGCAAGGCCGTCCTGCCGGAAATCGAAGCCTATCGCGGCATGCTGTTTTACCCGACCTTCTATGAGGGGTTCGAGTATTCGACGCGTTGCTTCTATACCGGTTCGTCGTCGAACCAGAACGCGGTCCAGCTCGCGCGCTATCTGATCGACAACTACGGCACGCGCTTCCTGCTGGTCGGCTCCAACTACGTCTTCCCTTACGAATACAACCGCGTCGTCATGGACCTTGTCATGAGAGCCAAGGGGACCATTCTCGACGAGCTCTATGTGCCCGTTGAACCGGTGCGCAAGGATTTCAATCGTGTCATCAAGCAGATCAGCAAGCTGAAGCCGGACATCGTGGTGTCGACGGTCGTCGGCACGGGTGCGGTCATGCTCTATGAGGCCTACAAGGAAGCCGGTTTCGACGTCGCCACGATGCCGATCGCCAGCCTGACGACAACGGAAGCGGAAGTCGCCGAGATGGCGCCTGACATCGCGGCGGGACACCTGACCTCGGCGTCGTTCTTCGAGACGCTCGACACGCCGCAGGCGCGCCAATTCGTATCGTCCTTCAAGCAGCGGTTCGGCGCCGACGCCCCTGTTACGGCGGGCGCCGAGGCTGCCTATTTCCAGGTTCATCTCTATGCCAAAGCGCTGGAGCTGGCCCGTACGGACGAACCGGAAGCGCTGGCCAAACATCTCGCCGGGCTGGAGTTCGACGCGCCGCAAGGGCGGATACGCATCGACCCCGACAACCACCACACCGAATTGTGGTCGCGCATCGGGCGGGTCAATGACGAAGGCAAGTTCGACATCATCTGGCAATCCGAGACGAGGATCAGGCCCGACCCCTACTTCGTCACGGCGTCATTCGATGATTGGATGAGCAAACCCCATCAGCTCAAACGCAAGGCTTAGCGGATCGTTCTCGGTGGCAACCAGCATTCTCCAGGACCTGAAGGGCCTGCGCGTCCAAGTCATCCACCCGCCAGATGCGGCGGGGCTGGCGCTGGTCGAGCATCTCAGGCGCATCGGCTGCAGTTGCGAAACGACCTGGCCCTTGCCCGATGCGATAAACCCGTCGGCGGTGGTGGTGCTGGTTTCGATCGAGCAGGAGAACCGTGACAAGATCCTGAGCCTGTTCCGGCCGGTGGAGCCATCCGATCCCGCCTTGATTGCGGTCGTCACTTATGAGGATCCAAGCACGCTGCAGGTGGTGCTGGAGTGCGGGGCGCTCGCGGTCATCGAGCGGCCGATACGCCCGTTCGGCCTGTTGACCAATTTGACCATCGCGCGCGCGCTCTGGCTCGAGCGGCAGAACGCCAGCAAGCGCATCCGCAAGCTTGAGCGCAAGCTGGCTGGCAACAACCGCATCCTGCGCGCGAAGAACATTCTCATGGAAACGCAAGGGCTTAGCGAGCAGGACGCGTATGAGAACATCCGCCGGCAAGCGATGGCGAAACGCGTGCCAATGGACGATCTGGCGAGTGCGATCATCAACGCGCATGAGCTCTTGACGTTCAAGGACATGCGTGACTAATATGAAAAATAATTGACGCCGGGTGAACCTCGGATGTCGATACGGTGTGAGACAATGTGGTCCGCGCCGAGTGGCTATGTAGCCCGCAAGCTCCTCGCAGGAGTTGGCGGGCTTTTTTGTTTTTCGGCTCCCGACAAGGCCGTTGGCAGCCGTTGGTTCGATCTGCAGCTCTTTCTTGACGCTCTTTGGTCAGCGCGTGCGAGCGCGTGCGCGGCTTCGTTTTGTCCGGTGTCTGGAAGCATGCTGCCCTACTTGTGAAAGGATTCGCTCCGTAACGTCGCAAGAAAAAACACAATCAGAATAGTTGTTCACGATTCTGCGCAGTAACATGTGCTGAATATAGACTTGTCGAATAATTCGTAGACGAAAAATATACTTATAGATGTATTGACTATTAGTAGTTTCTAATAAAGCGTGCAGGTGGTCGCGAATGGGGCGGCTTCACAAAAATCAACGCACAACGATGCGAACAGGAGGACCTATGAAGAACCATGATCGGCGTACATTTCTGAAAGCGTCGGGCCTCGCGGCAATCGGGCTAGCCGCTCCGTCAATCCTGCGTCTCGGCGACAAGGCCTGGGCAGCCGACGAGATTCCCGTCGGCATCATGTATTCACTGACCGGAACCACCGCGATCGTCGAGAAATCGATGAACCAGTGCGCCCAGATGGCAATTGACGAAATCAACGCCAAGGGCGGTGTTCTTGGTCGCAAGCTGCGCGCCATCATCGAAGATCCGGCGTCCGAGCCGCGCATCTACAGCGAAAAGGCCCGCAAGCTGACGATTGAGGACCAGGTCCCGGTGATCTTCGGCTGCTACACCACCGCCAGCCGCAAGGCGGTGCTGCCGGTCGTCGAGCGGCGCAAGGGCCTGCTCGTCTGGCCGACTTGGTACGAAGGCGAGGAGTGCTCCAAGAACGTGCTCTATGCCGGCTCCGCTGTGCCCAACCAGCAGCTGGAAAACTCGCTGCCGTGGCTGCAGAAGAGCCTGGGCAAGAACAAGGTGTTCATCGTCGGCTCCGACTATGCGTTTCCGCGCGGAATGGCGAAGACATCGAAGACGATCTGCGAAAAGATCGGCATGCAGGTGGTCGGCGACGAGTACCTGCCGCTCGGCCACACCGAGTGGGCGTCGATGGTCTCCAAGATCGGCTCGAGTGGGGCCGACGTGATTTTCTCCAACGTGGTGGGTGACTCGATCGTCGCCTTCTACAGGGAGCTGCGTAACCAGGGCTACGATTTCGACAAGCTGCCGCTCTGCGCTTCGACGACGACGGAAGTCGAGATCAAGGCGATGGGCCCGGAATATGCGCTCGGAAGCTATGTTTCGCTGCCCTATTTCCAGACCGTCGACACGCCGCAGAACAAGGTTTTCGTCGAGGCGTTCAAGGCCTATGCCGGCGCCGACGCCGTAACCCACGCTGCGATGGAGGCGGTCTATATCGGCGTCAACATGTGGGCGATGGCCGCGGAAAAGGCAGGCGACCTCTTGCCCGATGCGATCGTCGCCAATGCCGGCGGTCTGTCCTTCGATGCACCCCAAGGCAAGGTCACCATCGACCCCGACAACCTCCACAGCTACCTGACGCCGCGCATCGGCAAGACCCGCGCCGACGGCCTGCTCGACATCGTTGACCAGTACGCAGAACCGCTGGTGCCGCTGCCTTACTCCAGCGTTGGCGAGACCGCTGACAAGCGGGTCTGCACGACGAGCGGGGCGACGCTCTAGCCCCCTGACTGCCAGCTGTGCCGGCGCGGATTCCGTGCCGGCACGCCCCCCCCGACCAACGCGGATGGAAGCGGCATGGAAACCTTTGTCATCGGCCTGAGTATCGCATCGATCTTGTTCATGGTCGCCCTTGGCCTGGCGATCATCTACGGCACCATGAACGTCATCAATCTCGCCCATGGCGAGATGGTGATGATCGGCGCCTACACCACGGTGCTGGCGACCAAGCATCTCGGCTTCAACATCTATCTCTGCCTGCCGCTGGCGTTTCTGGTGACGGCGACATTCGGTCTGATCATCGAACGCACCGTGGTGCGCAGGCTGTACGGCCGACTGCTCGATACATTGCTGGCGACGTGGGGGATCGCGCTCATCCTGCAGCAGCTGATCCGAATCCATTTCGGGCTCGGCCTGTTCGGCGTCGAGATCGACGGTCTGGGCTCCGACCTGCAGAACGTTCCGGTTCCTGCCGAACTGCAGCAGGCCATTCAACTGTTCGGCGCCAATATCCCGGTCTACAGGGCCTTCGTCTTCGTCACCGCGCTGGCGCTCGGCGCCATCACCTGGCTTGTGATGTACAGGACGCGCTTCGGCAGCCAGTTGCGCGCTGTTTCGGTCGCCCGGAACACCGCCGCGGCCTGCGGCATCAACGACAAGCGCGTCAACATGCTGGCTTTCGCCTATGGCTCCGGCCTTGCTGGCATCGCGGGAGTTCTGGTGTCCGGCTTCAAGACCGTGTCGCCCGACATGGGCACGCCCTATGTCGTCGACGCCTTCCTTGTCGTCGTCGCCGGCGGTGTCGGTCATCTGCTCGGCACCTTCGCTTCGGCAGGCATTCTCGGCGAGGTCCAGAGTTTCGTCGCCACATGGGCAAACGACGTTTACGGACGGACGGTCCTGTTTGCCGTCGTGATCTTCATTCTCCTCTTCAAGCCTCAGGGCCTCTTTGTCACCAAGAGCCGCTGAGCTTGGCTGCAACATGGACGAGCGCATGACTTACCGCACCGCTTCCATCATCGCCTACATCGCCTTCTTCGCCGTTGTGCTCGCGCTTCCGCTGGTGCTCAACAGCTTCTGGACCAACCGCGTCGCGATCTATCTGGTCTATTCGATCTGCGCGATCGGCATCAGCATGTCGTGGGGCTATGCCGGCATCCTCAGCCTCGGGCAGGGCCTGTTCTTCGGCATGGGCGCCTACATGCTGGCGATGTCGCTGACGCTTGCCGTGCCGGAAAACAATCCGGTGCCGCAGCTGATGCTGCTCAACATGGAACCCAATGCGGTTCGTGACCTGTGCTGTGTCACGACGGGATCGTTCCTGTGGATCCCGTTCCGTTCGGTGGCGGTCGGCATGATTGCGGGCATCGTCGTGCCCTGCATCCTGGCCGCCGGCATCGGCTACGTCATGTTCAAGCGGCGCACGACCGGCGTCTATGTCAGCATCATCACGCTGGCCTTCGCGCTGATCGGGCAATTGCTCATCATCAACAACCAGCCGCTGACCGGCGGCTTCAACGGGTTGGCGAACCTTGCGCTGCTTGAGATCGGCGGCTTTGAATTCGACCCCTACGGACCGAGCGTCTACTATGCCGTTGCGCTGACGTTGATCGCGGTGATCCTGCTCGCCCGCTACATGCTGACCGGACGTATCGGCCAGGTACTCAAGGCCATTCGTGAGGACGAGGCGCGTGCGCGTTATCTCGGCTACGACGTCGAGAACTACAAGCTCTTCATCTTCTGCGTCTCGGCCGGCGTCGCCGGCCTAGCGGGAATGCTGTTCACGGTCACGTCGGAATTCGCCACGCCGTCGCTGATGGCGACGTCGCTCAGCATCTCGATGGTGATCTGGGCGGCGACCGGCGGCCGCGCCTCGTTGCTCGGGGCCTGCATCGGAGCGCTGATCGTCAACTTCGTCGGCTCGCTGGCCAGCGAAAGCGCGACTTTCCAGCCGGTGTGGCCTATCATCCTGGGGCTGCTTTTCGTCGTCGTCGTGCTGTTCATGCCGAACGGAATAGCCGGGATCTTCAAGGCTTTCATCGATCGTCCCGGCAAGGCTGAGCGTCTCGGCGGAGCCAAGCTCTCCGGCAAGACCGAGCGCCCCGACAAGGCCGATCTTCTCGTCAAGTCTGAGCTGTCGGCAAGGGAGGCATAACCGATGAATGCCGTTCATAGGCCATCCCAAGCAGGCGCGGTGTCGACTGCACCGATCCTTCGGACACAAAACCTTACCGTGCGCTTCGATGAGTTTCCCGCCGTGCGCGACGTCGACCTGTCGATCGCCGATGGCGAGCTCAGGGTGATCATCGGCGCTAACGGCGCCGGCAAGTCGACCTTGCTGGATCTCCTGTGCGGCAAGACGCTGCCGTCCGAAGGCGAGATCTGGCTGCGCGACCGCAACATCACCGGCATCGGCGAGGCCGCAATCGCCCGCAGCGGCCTCGGTCGCAAGTTTCAGACGCCGACGGTGTTCAAGGACATGACGGTGCTGGAAAACCTGCAGGTTGCGAGCAATCGCCGTGTCCGCGTCTTCGAGAACCTGTTCGAGCGGGTGAAAGGGAGGCCGAGCGACAAGGAGGTAGCGGTTGCCGAACGTACCGGGCTTCTCGGCTCGATGAAGCGCAAGGCCTCGGAGCTGTCGCACGGCCAGCTGCAATGGCTCGAACTGGCGATGGTGCTGAGCCAGGAACCCAAGATCATCCTGCTCGACGAGCCGGCCGCCGGCATGACGGCGGCCGAAACCGACAAGACGGCGGAGCTTTTGCTCGATCTCGCCGGCGGTCACACCGTGTTGGTGATCGAGCACGACATGGCCTTCGTCCGCCGCATCTGCCGGACCATCACCGTGATGCACCAGGGGGCTGTGCTCGCCGAGGGGACGGCCGAGGAAATCGAACGCAACCCCGCAGTGATAGAGGCCTATCTGGGATCGGCGACACTCAGCCATGCTTAAGTTCAAAGACCTCAACGCGTTCTACGGAACGAGCCACATCATCCACGATCTCAACCTTGAAATCCGCGAGGGTGAGGTCTTCTGCATCATGGGCCGCAACGGCGTCGGCAAGACGACGCTGCTGCGCAGCCTGCTCGGCATCGGCGTGCAGACCAAAGGCGCCATCGAGTTCGAAGGCGCCGACATCAGCGGCGACCTGACCTACCAGCGGGCACGGCGCGGCATCGGCTACGTGCCGCAGGGGCGCGAGATCGTGCCCGGGCTCAGCGTGCTCGACAACATACTGCTCGGCTGCAACGCCCGCGCCGACGGCCAGACGTCGGTGCCGCCGCTGGTCTGGACGCTGTTTCCGTTCCTGAAGGATCACCTCCACCGGCGCGGTACCAACCTCTCGGGCGGACAGCAGCAGCAACTGGCCATTGCCCGCGCGCTTGCCACCGACCCCAGCATCCTGGTTCTCGACGAGCCGACCGAGGGCATCCAGCCCAACATCGTCGAGCACATCGAAGAGGCCATCGTGTCGCTTAACCGGGACCATGGCCTGACCATCATCCTGGTCGAGCAGAAGATACGTTTTGCCCGAACCGCGGCGCACCGCTTCGCCATCCTCGAAAAGGGACAGATCGCGGCGGCCGGCGACACCACTGATCTCAGCAATGAACTGATCCACAAGCATATGGGCCTCTAGCGGCGAACGCGACCGGCGGCCCGAAACGTCAAGCGCAGAAAGGATTTTGAGATGCTCCGAGTTGAAGGCGTGCTTGGCAGCCGAAGCGATCCGGCAATGCATGAGGCGATCCATCATCTCGAACACCACCACGCCGTGGAGTTCGTGACGGTGGCCGTCGGCGATCTCGACCGCCGGCGGCTGATGGCGCGAACCGACAAGGGTGAGGAGGTGGCGATCACCTTGCCGCGCGACCAGAAACTGCATGACGGCGCCGTGCTGGTGCTCGACCATCATCGCGCCGTGATCGTACGCGCTGGCGAGCAGCGCTGGCTGAGATTCACGCCGCGTTCGGCAAGCGACGCGCTTGAACTCGGCTATCACGCTGGCAACCTGCACTGGCGGGTGCGTTTCGACGGCGAGGATCTGCTCGTCGCCCAGGACGGTCCGGCCACGGCCTA
Source organism: Aminobacter sp. SR38 (assembly GCF_014843375.1). NCBI lineage: Bacteria > Pseudomonadati > Pseudomonadota > Alphaproteobacteria > Hyphomicrobiales > Phyllobacteriaceae > Aminobacter > Aminobacter sp. SR38. Next base: position 178,823 of record NZ_CP062113.1, on the reverse strand, counting down.
CGCCGCGCGCATCGAGCCGCTCATCTCGGGCGGCCGCGTCGAGATGACCGAGGAGGCCGAATGAGCGTTCCATCGGCACATCTGCTCGTCGCCCTGCAGCATGCAGACGGGCAGTTCCCTTCCGGCGGCTTTGCCTTCTCGCAGGGGCTGGAGGCCTCGTCCACGCTTGCCGGAAAACTGGGTGCCTTCGACTTCGCTGCTTTCGTCGACATCCAGATCCGCCATCGCTGGGCCGATGCCGACCGTGTCGCGCTGGTTCGGGCCCACCGGCTCGGCGGCGATCTCGAGGCGTTGGCCGAGCTCGACCGCGAGGTCGAGGCCTCGACCTTCGTCGAGGGGCTGCGCTTGGGCTCGTGCCGCAACGGCATGGCGCTTCTGACCACGCATGAGCGGATCGGAACCTGCGGCGCTGCCGCCTATCGCGCCATGGTCCGCAAGGGCGAAGCCTGCGGCCACCTGCCGGTCGTCCAGGGCCTCGCCTGGCAGGCGCTCGACCTTGACGAGGCGAGTGCCGTAGCGATCGGCGGTTACCAGATGGTGGCGTCGCTTTCGACTGCCGCCGTGCGGCTTGGCGTGATCGGCGCCATCGACGCCCAGAAGGTTGTCGCACGCGTTTTGCCTGCCATCGAGGCCGCGGCCCGCTTGCCTGTCGGCGACGACGAACCGCTGCGGTCGTTCACGCCGCTCTGCGAGATCGCGGTCGCCATGCATGGCGCTTCGGGCCAGCGCCTGTTTTCGAATTGAGGAGTACCCACGATGTTGCTGACACCGACCGAACTCGAGCGCCTGACGATCTATACGGCGGCCGAACTGGCGCGCAAGCGGCGGGCCAAGGGGCTCCTGCTCAACTATCCCGAAGCGGTGGCGATCATCACCGACGAGATCCTCGAAGGTGCCAGGGAAGGGCGCTCGGTCGCCGAGATGATGTCGATCGGCTCGGCCATCCTGACCCAGGCCGATGTCATGCCCGGGATCGCGGCAATGCTGCCGATGCTGCAGGTCGAGGCGACGTTCCGGGACGGCACCAAGCTGGTCACCGTGCATGAGCCGCTGCGCCCGGCGGCGGGTGCAGCGGCCGACGACGTCGAACCTGGGGCAATCGTCGCCGAGGATGGCGACATCGAGATCAATGCCGGACGCCGCAAGCTGACGCTGAAGGTCGTCAACACCGGTGACCGGCCGGTGCAGATCGGCAGTCACTATCATTTCTTCGAGGTCAACAAGGCGCTCGACTTCGACCGGGCGGCTGCCTTCGGCATGCGTCTCGACATCGCCGCCGGTACCGCCGTTCGCTTCGAGCCGGGTCAGGAGAAGGACGTGCCGCTGACCACCTTTGGCGGACAGCAGCAGCTTTCCGGCCTCAACGGACTGTCGAACGGCTCGGCCGACGATCCGGCGGCCAAGGCCGCGGCTCTTGAAAATGCCCGCGCCCGCGGCTTCCGCGGCGCCTGAGGGGAGGAACGATCATGGCAACCCTGTCACGCCGCGACTATGCGGCAATGTATGGCCCAACCACCGGTGATGGCTTCCGTCTCGGCGACACCTCGCTCGTCGCCGTCGTCGAAAAGGATTTCGCCGTCTATGGCGACGAATGCCTGCATGGCGGCGGCAAGACGCTGCGCGACGGCGCCGGCCTCGCCGCCGGCGTCACCAGCGCCGAAGGCGCGCTCGACTTCCTGTTGTGCAACGTCACGGTGATCGATGCCGTCGTCGGCATCGTCAAGGGCGATCTCGGCATCCGTGACGGCAAGATCGTCGGCATCGGCAAGGCCGGCAATCTGGCCACCATGGACGGCGTCGACCCGCGCCTCATCGTCTCGGCGGCGACCACCGTGCGCGACTGCGAAGGCCTGATCGCAACTGCCGGTGCGCTCGACGTCCATGTCCATTTTGACAGCGCACAGCTCTGCGACCATGCAATCGCCTCCGGCATCACCACCATGCTCGGCGGCTCGCTGGGTCCGATTACTGTCGGCATCGACTGCGGCGGCCCGTTCAACGTCGGCAAGATGCTGCAGGCGGCCGAGCACTGGCCGATCAATTTCGGCTTCCTCGGCCGCGGCAATTCGCACCGGCCTGCGTCGCTCGTCGAGCAGATCGAGACCGGCTGCCTCGGCCTCAAGCTGCACGAGGACTGGGGCACCATGCCGGCCTCGATCGACACCTGCCTGACGGTGGCCGACGAGCTCGATTTCCCGGTCCAGATCCACACCGACACGCTCAACGAGTCCGGCTTCCTCGAGGATACGCTCGCCGCCATCAACGGCCGCACCATCCACATGTACCATACCGAGGGGGCAGGGGGCGGGCATGCGCCCGACATCATCAGCGTCGCCGGCGTGCCGTGGTGCCTGCCGTCGTCGACCAACCCGACCAACCCCTACACGATCAACACTTTCGACGAACATCTCGACATGACGATGGTGTGCCATCATCTCAACCCGGCCATCCCAGAGGATGTCGCCTTTGCCGAAAGCCGAATCCGCGCCCAGACCATTGCCGCCGAGGACATCCTCCATGACATCGGCGCGATCTCGATGCTTGGCTCCGACAGCCAGGGCATGGGCCGCATCAACGAGGTGATCTGCCGGACCTGGCAATTGGCCGACAAGATGAAGAAGCAGCGTGGCCGCTTGCCCGAGGAGGCGACGCGTTTCGGCGACAATGAGCGCATCAAGCGCTATGTCGCCAAATACACCATCAATGCCGCGCGCACCTTCGGCATCGCGGAACATGTCGGCTCGCTCGAAGACGGCAAGATGGCCGACATCGTGATCTGGCGGCCGGCCTTCTTCGGCATCAAACCGGAACTCGTCATCAAGGGCGGCTTCATCGCCTGGGGCGCCATGGGCGACAGCGCTGCTTCGCTGATGACCTGCGAGCCGCTGCTCCTGCGGCCGCAATGGGGCGCCTTCGGCCGGGCCAAGCAGGCACTGTCGGCATGCTTCGTCAATCCGCTCGCCATCGAGCGCGGACTGGCCGCGACGCTCGATTTGAAGAAGGCATTGCTGCCCTCACGCGGCAATCGCACCCTGTCGAAGAAGGACATGCTGCACAATGACGCCTGTCCCAACATCCGCGTCGATCCGCAGACCTTCGACGTCTTTGTCGATGGTGAGCTGGCGACATGCGAGCCGGCCTACGAGTTGCCGTTGACCCAACGCTACATGCTGAGGTGACATCATGGACACCAGGACGACCTCAATGAATCCGCCTCCCTCGCGCGTCGGCGCCGCCCGCATCGGCATCGGCGGTCCCGTCGGCTCCGGCAAGACCGCGTTGATCGAACGGCTGATCCCGGCCTTTGCGGCGCGCGGCGTGTCGCTGGCGATCGTCACCAACGACCTTGTCACCGCCGAGGACGCCGAGCGCATCCGCCGCTCGGGCCTGATCGACCCGGCACGCGTCGCGGCTGTCGAGGCGGGCGCGTGCCCGCACACCGTCATTCGCGAGGATCCCACCCTCAACATCGCCGCCGCCGACGATCTCGAGGCGCTGTTCCCGGATGTCGAGCTGATCCTGATCGAAAGCGGCGGCGACAATCTCGCCTCGACCTTTTCGCTCGACCTCGTCGACTGGTGGATGTTCGTCATCGATGTTGCCGGCGGCGATGACATTCCGCGCAAGAACGGCCCCGGCGTGCTCAAATGCGATCTGCTGGTCGTCAACAAGACCGACCTTGCCCCTTATGTCGGCGTCGACCTCGCGGCGATGGCAGCACAGGCTGCCACCGCGCGCGCCGGCCGGCCGATGGCGCTCACAAACTGCCGCAGCAATGAAGGGGTCGACACGATCGCCGACCGCATCCTCTCGGACGTGTTGTTCAGATGACCAGCCACTGGCCACAACTGCGCCCCGAGCATGCCACGCCGCATCCGCGCCAGGCCGGGGCGCGCAACGGCCGCTTCGAGCTGTCGCTGTCCCGTCATGGCGCGCGTACGCATATCGGGCACCAGTACGTCTCCTACCCGTTCCACATGACGCGGCCGTTTGCACTCGATGTTGCCATCCCGTCCCTGCTCACCGTCTACCAGCAGTCTTCCTCGGGCGGGCTCTACCGGGACGACAGGCTTTCGAGCCGCTTCGATGTTGGGACGGGCGCCGCCGGCCACGTCACCACCCAGGCGGCCACGGTCGTTCACGACTGTTATGGCCAGGTCGCTCGCCAGACGACGGAGATCGTGCTGCAAGAAGGGGCGTTCCTGGCGCTGACCCCCGATCCGCTGGTGCTGTTTCCCGGTGCCGCGTGTTCGAACATCACCCAGGCCCGGCTCGCGCCCGGTGCGGTGCTGTTGCTGTCCGACGCCTTCGCCCTGCACGACCCGCAAGCGCGCAACCGTCCGTTCGAGAAGTTGGAGGCGAAGGTCGAGATTCGGGACGCCGACGGACGGCTGCTCGTGCGTGACAATCTTGACATCGCCGGAGCGGACCTTGCCGGACCCACTTCGCCCGTCGGCGCATGGAAAGTCGTGTCCAGTTTCATGCTCGTTGGCGCGCCTGACCGGCTGCCAACTGTCGATGAGCTCGCCGGCCTCGGTCGAGCGGAACGCCAGGTCGCCGGCATCACCGCGCTGCCCAATGGAGCAGGCTGGGGCGTGCGCTGCCTGGCGGCGGACGCGATCGCAGCGCGCACCATCGCCGAAGATCTCTTTGCGCTCGCCGTGGTTGCGTCCTTCGGACAGCAACCTGCGCGGCGGCGCAAATGACGACCAATTCGCATCTGATCTGTGAATGATGAAAGGAACAGGATCATGAACAGCAAATCTCTCATTCGGACAGCGGCACTGGCCGCCTTCTTACTGGCGCCCGGTCTCGCCAGTGCCCACACCGGCATCGGCCATGTCGAAGGTTTCGCCCACGGCTTTGTCCACCCGCTCGGCGGGCTCGACCATGTGCTCGCCATGGTGATGGTTGGGCTCTTTGCCGCCCAGCTGGGCGGCCGGGCCCGCTGGCTCGTTCCGGCAAGCTTCGTGTCCGTGATGATCGTGGGTGGCGCACTTGGTCTTGCCGGCATTGCCGTGCCGTTCGTCGAACTCTGCATCGGCCTGTCGATCGTCGTTCTCGGTGGTGTCGTTGCCTTCAACCTGCGCGCCGGAGTGGCAGCGGCCATGGCGCTGGTCGGCTTCTTCGCGGTCTTCCATGGCTATGCCCACGGCGCCGAGATGCCCGAAAGTGCCAGCGGTCTGGCCTATGGCGCAGGCTTTGTGCTGGCGACGGCGATGCTGCACGCGGCCGGACTTGGCTTCGGCCTGGCTCTCGACGGCAAGGCCGGCGTACGTGGAGCGGTCGTGGTCCGTTCGCTTGGCGCGCTAGCCGCTTTCGCCGGTATAGGCGTGGTGACCGGCCTCGTCTGAGACAGGCAGTTTCAGCGGCCGCCCCCACAGGGCGGCGGCTGCAGGCTTAAAAGCAACGAGGTGCCAGGATGAGCAGTTCAGTTCTCACGCGTCCGGCTCGCGCCGCGGGCTTCCTTGCGCGCGGAGCTACGGCATTCGCCAGGACGGCCGCGCCGGCTGCACTTCAGCAGGATCCTCACGCGGTCCGGGCACCCAGCGAGAACGACCTGCAGGCCGCGATCGGGCGCGAGGTACGGGCCTGCCGCAAGCGCCGCGGCATGACGGCAACCGAGCTTGCGGGGGCGGCAAACATCTCGGTCGGTATGATGTCGAAAATCGAAAACGGTGTCATCTCGGCGTCGCTGACCACGTTGCAGGCCCTGTCCCAGGCGCTTGGCGTACCGATGACCGCGCTGCTCAGAAGCTTCGAGGACGAGCGCAGCGCGGTCTTCGTCCGGGCGGGCACAGGCGTCGAGGTGGAGCGGCGCGGTACCCGCGCCGGCCACCATTACAATCTGCTCGGCTACATCGGCTCGTCATCCAGCACTGTCTCCGTCGAGCCCTATCTCATCACCTTGACCAGCCACACCGACACCTTCCCGCTGTTCCAGCACGCGGGTATGGAATTCCTCTATCTGCTCGAGGGCGAGATCACCTATCGCCACGGCTCAACGCTCTATCACATGTCGCCCGGCGACAGCTTGTTCTTCGAAGCCGACACCCCACACGGTCCCGAACAACTGACAAAGCTGCCGATAAGGTTTCTGTCGATCATCTCTTACCCGCAGGGCGGAGAAGACTGACTTGCCACATGGCTGGCGTCGGTGGTCCCCTTACCGGACCTGCGCCTGGACCACCGTCACCGCGATCATGTGAAAGGCGTCCTCTGCCGTGCAGCCGCGAGAGAGGTCGTTGGCCGGCTTGGCCAGGCCCTGGAGGATCGGGCCGATGGCGTCGGCGCCGCCGATGCGCTGGGCGATCTTGTAGCCGATGTTGGCGGCGTCGAGATTGGGGAAGACGAAGACGTTGGCTTCGCCATGCAGCGCCGAATTGGGCGCCTTGGAGGCGCTGACGGCTTCGACGAAGGCAGTGTCGAACTGCAGCTCGCCGTCGATGACGAGGTCGGGATCGGCGGCGTGTGCCAGCCGGGTTGCCTCGACCACCTTGGAGACGCGCTCGTGGGCAGCACTGCCATTGGTCGAGAACGACAGCATCGCCACCTTGGCCGGTGCGCCGGCGAGCGCCTGGTAGGAGCGGGCGGACATGCGGGCGATGTCGGCGAGGCCGGCGGCATCGGGATCGACCACCAGGCCGCAGTCGGCGAAGACGAAGGCGCCCTTCTTGGCGTGATGGGGTTGGCACAGCATCATCAGGAAGAAGCTCGACACCAGCCCGACGCCCGGCGCCTTGCCGATCGTCTGCAAGGCCGCCCGCACGGTATCGGCAGTGGTCGCGACAGCGCCGCCGACGGTGCCGTCGGCCTCGCCTTCTCGCACCATCATGGCGGCAAAGACAAGGGGTGAGCGCAGCGCCTCGACAGCCGAGGCTTCGTCGACACCCTTGGTCTTGCGGAGCTCGAAATAGGCATTGGCGAGGCGCGACGCCAGCGCGGAGGAAACGGGGTCTTCAATACGGAGATCGAGTTGGCTCGCGCCGGCGTCCGCAAGTGCCTGTTCGATGATGCCGCGGTTGCCGACCAGCGTGATCTCGGCGACGCCCTCGTGGCTGGCCCGGATCGCAGCTTCGACGATACGCGGGTCCTCGCCTTCGGGGAGAACGATGCGCTTGGGGGCCTGTTTCGCCGTGGCGAGGATGCGTTCCAGCGGTTTCATCAGGCGTGCCCCAGATAATAGATGCCAGCGAGGATGAAGAGGCCGATGAAGATGGTCTCGGCGACGATAAGGGCGACCGCGTCGCCGCCGACGTCGAGCACACGGCGTAATGAGGTCTTCATGCCGACGGCGACGATACCGGCGAGCAGGGCCCAGCGCGACGTCTCCATGCCGACCTTCGACACCGCCTCCGGAATGAGGCCGAAGGAGTTGATGGCGGCGAGAATGAGGAAGGCGATGACGAAACCGGGCAGCAGCGGCGGGCGCTTGCCGCTCTCGCCGACCGAGCCGACATTGCGGGTGGCGAGCGAAAAGATCAGCACGACCGGTGCCAGCATGGTGACCCGGATGAGCTTGACCAGCGTCGCCGTCTCACCCGCCTCTGGCGAGACCGAAAAACCGGCGCCGACGACCTGAGCGACGTCGTGGATGGTGCCGCCGAAGAAGATGCCGGTGGCGCGCGCGTCGAGGCCGATGGCCTGGGCGATCATCGGGTAGAAGATCATGGCGAGTGTCGACAGCACCGTCACCGACAGCACGGTGAAGATCAGGTTGCGCTCGGAGAACTCGTTCTTGGGTAATACTGCGGCGATTGCCATGGCGGCCGAGGCGCCGCAGATGGCGACCGAGCCGGAGGTAATGAGGGCAAGGCGCCAGCCGCGGCCGAGAAGTTTGGCGGCGGCGAGGCCGAACAGGATGGTCGCGGCGATGGCGGCAACCAGAAGCAGGATGGTGCTGGCGCCAAGCCCGATCAGCAAATCGACGCTGATGCGCATGCCGAGCAGGGCGACACCGATTCGCAATACTTTCTTGGCGCAGAAGTCGATGCCGGCGACGCAGCGGCCTTCCTCGGACAGGAAGTGGAAAGCAATGCCGAGCAGCAGTGCCATCAGCATCGCCGGTGCGCCGTAATGATCGGAGAGGAACTGTGCCGCGATCGCCACCGCAGCGGTGACGGCAAGGCCGGGCCAGTAGACCTGCACCACCGAAGGCAGGCCATTGAAGCGTTGTGTCGCAGCGGCGGTGTTCATTCAATCATTCCCGGATCATGAAACGTTGGCGTCCCGCCCGCCCGGCGAACCGGGCAGGCGGCCTTGTTGCGACGTCAGGCGCGCTGTTGCGGGCGCATGTCGGCGCGGTCGATGCCAGCCACCGGCACCGGCTTCTTCATCGCGTCACGGCGGAAGGGCTCGCCCAGTTCCTGGTTGAGGATGACCTCGACGAAGGTGGTGATGCCCTTGGCCTGATCGTCGATGGCCTTGGCCAGCGCCTCGGTCAGCTTGGCCGTGGTGTCGACGACGACGCCCTTGAGACCACAGCCATCGGCCACCTTCGCGTAGCTGAGGTTAGGATTGAGTTCGGTGCCGACGAAGTTGTTGGAATACCACAGCGTGGTGTTCCGCTTTTCCGCGCCCCACTGGTAGTTGCGGAAGATCACCATGGTGATCGCCGGCCAGCCTTCACGGCCGATCGCACCCATCTCGTTCATCGAGATGCCGAAAGCGCCATCTCCGGCGAAGCCGACCACCGGCACGTCGGGGCAGCCGATCTTGGCGCCGACGATCGACGGGAAGCCATAGCCGCAAGGGCCGAACATGCCCGGTGCGAGATATTTCCGGCCCTGTTCGAAGCTCGGATAGGCGTTGCCGATGGCGCAGTTGTTGCCGATGTCGGTGGAGATGATCGCTTCCTTGGGCAGGGCCGCCTGGATCGCACGCCAGGCCTGGCGTGGCGACATGCGGTCGGCCTCGCGCAGGCGGGCGCTGGCGTTCCATTCGGTGCCGACGTCGTCCTCTTCGTGGTCCATCGACGACAGCTGCTGCAGCCAGGCCGAGCGGTTCTGGTGGATCGCCGCCTTGCGCTGCTCGCGGCCTTCGTTGCCGGCCGAGGGCGTCAGTTGCTCGAGGATCTGGCGGGCGACCTGCTTGGCGTCGCCGCAGATGCCGACGGAAACCTTCTTGGTCAGACCGATGCGATCGGCATTGATGTCGACCTGGATGATCGCGGCATTCTTCGGCCAGTAGTCGATGCCGTAGCCGGGCAAGGTCGAGAACGGGTTGAGGCGGGTGCCGAGCGCCAACACCACGTCTGCCTTGGCGATCAGCTCCATCGCTGCCTTCGAGCCGTTGTAGCCGAGCGGTCCTGCGGCGAGACGGTGGCTGCCGGGGAAGGCGTCATTGTGCTGGTAACCGCAGCAGACCGGCGCGTCGAGACGCTCGGCCAGCGCCATGGATTCGTTGATGGCGTTGCCGATGACGACACCGGCTCCGTTCAGGATGACCGGGAACTTTGCTTCCGACAGCAGGCGCGCTGCTTCCGTGATCGCCTGCGGGCCACCGGCCGGGCGCTCGAAACGCACGATTGAGGGCAGGTCGACGTCGATGACATGGGTCCAGAAGTCGCGCGGGATGTTGATCTGCGCTGGGGCGCAACCGCGCCAGGCCTTCTCGATGACGCGGTTCAGCACCTCGGGAATACGTGAGGGATCCCGCACCTCTTCCTGGTAGCAGACCATCTCCTCGAACATCGCCATCTGGTCGACTTCCTGGAAGCCGCCCTGGCCGATGGTCTTGTTGGCTGCCTGCGGCGTGACCATGAGCAGCGGCGTGTGGTTCCAGTAGGCCGTTTTCATCGCGGTGATGAAGCCCGTCACACCCGGGCCGTTCTGGCCGATGGCCATGGACATGGTGCCGGTGGCGCGGCTGAAGCCGTCGGCCATCATGCCGGCATTGGTCTCATGCGCGCAGTCCCAGAACTTGATGCCGGCCTTGGGGAACAGGTCCGACACCGGCATCATGGCCGAGCCGATGATGCCGAAGGCATGCTCGATGCCGTGCATCTGCAAGACTTTGACGAAAGCTTCTTCGGTGGTCATTTTCATTTTCTGGGTTCCTTTCGATGGGGGCAGGTCTGGTCTTGGGAGTCGGGTCCGATTTTCGGGCCGATGCGCTAGAGGATTTCGTCCTTGAGGTAATACCAGCGGTACATTCCCCACTGGCCGAGGCGCCGAAACGGTGTCAGCAACCCGTGGCTGGGCAACGGGGAGGTGAAGATCGGCAGGTCGAGTTCGCCGCCCTTGCCGGCGACCATCTGGGCCATGCGGCGGCCGGCCTGGGCCGAGTACATGACGCCGTTGCCGCCATAGCCCATGGCGTAGAACAGCTGTTGCTTGGGATCGGGCCGGAAGATGCGGGGCATCATGTCGTGGCTGACGTCGACCCAGCCCCACCAGGAGTAGTCTACATCGATGCCGCGCAGGATCGGAAACTTGCGGTAGAGCCCTTCGAGCAGACGGTCGAGGTGACTTGCATTGACTGCGTCCCGCCCCGTGATGGCGCTGCGGCTGCCGATCTGCACACGCCCGTCGGGCAGCATCCGGTAGTAGTGGCGCAGCGTGCGTGTGTCGGTGAGCGGGATGCGGGTCTGGAAGTTCAGCGTCTCGCGCTCGCTGTCCGTCAGCGGCCGCGTCACGATCGAGTTGGACAGGATCGGCATCAGCCGGTGGCGCGTCAGCTCGTGCAGGCCGGGCGAGGTGTAGCCGGCGGTGGCGATGCAGACTGCGCGCGCCCTGACGATGCCGCCCGGCGTGCGCAGGTGATGTATGCCGCCCTTGATTTCGCTGCCGAGGACCGGGCTTGAGGTGTGCACTTTCGCACCCAGCTTGCGGGCCAGCCTGAGATAGCCGAAGGCGAGCTTGGCGGCATGGATGCCCATGCCGTCGGGCTCGTACATCGCGCCCTTGGCTTCGGCGTCGCGAACGAAATCGCTGTGGACCTCGTCGCGGCCGACCATGCGGGCGCGGTAGCCGAAGATGTCGTTGAGCAGGCGCGTTTCCTTTTCCAGCGCCGGCAGAACCTTGTCGCGATGGGCGATGTAGAGATGGCCGCCATCCTGAGGATCGCAGTCGATCTCGGGCTGGCTGATCAGGTCGCGAAACAGGTCGAAGGCTTCCGCTATCTCGACATGCATTTTCCTGGCGACGTCGACGCCCCAGCGCTCGATCCACTGCGAACGCTTGAGCCGGCCGGCCGAAATCTGCGCCTGGCCGCCATTGCGGGTCGAGCAGCCCCAGGCGACGCCATTTGCTTCCAGCACCGTCGCCTTGATGCCGTGCTCCTTGGCCAGATGAATGGCACAGGACAGGCCGGTATAGCCCGAGCCGATGATGGCGACATCGACGTCGATGTCCTGCGTGACGGGGCCGTCGTCTTGCGGCTGCGGGCCGGCGGTGGCGATCCAGTAGGTCGGCGCGTAGTCCTTGCCGGCGCCCGGGTTTGGTGCATGGACCGGGTCATAGGCCGGATCGAACGGCAGACGTTGTGCCGCGGACCTCAAGAGTTGATGTTCCATTGACGTGGTCCTCCCGAGACCGCTCAGGCACCAGCCGCAATCAGCGGCCGGTTCTTGCGGAAGGCCTGCTTGCGGACGATCTTGCCGTCATCGAGCGTGAACAGATCGCAGCCCTCTGCTTCGACGCGGCTGCCGTCGACGTTGGTGCCGGTGAACGTCCATTCCGAGACGGCGCGATCGCCATGGACGAAGTGGCCATGATGGGCCCAGTGCGCGTCCGGCATCGCTTTCCAGACGCCGCTGAATGCAGCGGCGATCGCCTCGGTGCCTTCGAAGCGGGTGCCGTAGGCCTCTGGGCCGGCGACGCCGTTGAAGACGCAGTTGCCGGCGAAGAACTCCATGACGCCGTCGATGTCGTGGCGGTTGAAGGCGTCGAAGAGGCGAGCCAGGCCGTCGGCGGTGAGTGACATGTCGTGGTCCTCGTATCTGTACGGCAGAGCCTTTGGGCATGGCTTCGCCGTGGCCGGACAAGCCGGCGGATTGGTCTGTCTGTTGGTAAGATCAGGTTTGGCGTCAGCCGGGTGGCGACGTCGCCGGGTGCGTAAGCTTTGGCATCAGATCTTGCCTTTCCAGGGGATCATCGCCTTTTCCAGGTAGCGCAGCATGAGGTCGAAGGCGAAGGCGAAGATGCCGATGACGATGATGCCCATGATGACCGTATCGCTGGCGAGATACTCGGCGGCGTTCAGCACCATGAAGCCGAGACCGCGGTGGGCGGCGACCATTTCGGCGGCGACGAGCGTGGTCCAGCCGACGCCGATGCCGATGCGCATGCCGGTGAAGATCTCGGGCAGGGCGGCCTTCAGGATCACCTGGGAGATGACTTGGGCGCGGGTGGCGCCCATGGCATAGGCGGCATGGATCTGTTCGGTCGACACCGAGCGGACGCCGGCACGGGCGGCGATCGCCATCGGCGCGAAGATGGCGAGATAGATCAGGAACACCTTCGGGAATTCACCGATGCCGAGCCAGATGATGATCAAGGGCAGATAGGCGAGCGGCGGCAGTGGCCGGTAGAACTCGATGATCGGGTCGAACAGGCCGCGCACCGTGCGGTTGACGCCCATCAGGATGCCGACCGGAACGGCTGTGACCAGCGCCAGGAAGAAGGCGCCGAGCACACGGCCAAGGCTGGCCAGCGTGTGCTGGATGAGCGTCGAGTTGGAAACGCCATCGGTCATGGCGACGACGAACTTGTCCCACACGGCAAGCGGCGAGGGCAGGAACAGCGGCTTGACCCAGCCCATCTCGGTGATCAGCAGCCAGAGACCGAACAGCACAAGCGCCGTGATCAGGCTGATATGGCCGCTCATGCCGTCGCCCGGCGCGCCATAGATCTTGCCCGGGCGTACGGACTTGGCCCGTGAGAGGCGCTCAAGCATGGAGGTGTTCCGGATTGCCGGACTGGCGCTCGTCGCCGTAGATGATGCCGAGGATCTGCTCGCGCATGTCGATGAAATCGCGGCTGGATTTGATTGCACGTGCGTTGCCCTCCTCAAGGAAGCGCCGATTGAAATCGAGCTCATAGGTGTGGGTGATGCGGCCCGGACGCGGCGACATGACGATCAGCCGGGAGCCGAGGAAAAGTGCTTCTTCGACGCTGTGCGTGATGAAGAAGAACATCTTGTTGGTCAGCTGCCAGACCTTGAGCAGCAGCTCCTGGATGGTCTCGCGGGTGAGCGCGTCGAGCGCCGCCATCGGCTCGTCCATCAGAAGCATCGCCGGGTCGCAGGTCAGCGCACGGGCGATGCCGACGCGCTGCTGCATGCCGCCGGACAGGTGGTAGATCATGTGGCGGTGAAAATCCTGCAGGCCGACAAGGGCGAGATTCTTGGTCGCCAGCTCGCGCCGGGTCGCCTTGTCTATGCCACGCAGCTTGAGCCCGAATTCGGTGTTGTCGATGACATTCAACCAGGGCAGCAGCGCGTGCTTCTGGAAGACGACGCCACGGTCGGCGCCTGGGCCGACGACTTGACGTCCGCCAAGTGTGATATCACCGTCGGTTGGTGTCATGAAGCCGGCCATCAGGTTGAGCAGTGTGGTCTTGCCGCAGCCCGAGGCACCGAGGGCGACGACGAAATCGCCGCTCTTGACCTCGAGGTTCACGCCCTTGAGCGCAATCACCGCCTGGTCGGAGTAGAGGCCTGGATAGGTCAGGCTGACATTGCTGACGTTGAGGGTTTCCATCGCGTCGAGCCTTTCGAAGAAAATGCAATCGAGTGGTGGAGAAAGTGCCGCCGACCGGCATCCGACCGGCGGCACGTCCAATGTTACTTGGATGCGTCCTTGGCGTAGCTACTGTTGACGAAGGGCGCGTAGTCGTCGAGCGCCTTGTCGATCTGCTTCTGGGCAACGAGGAACTTGGCGCTTTCATTCAATGCCTTGATGGCGCCTCCGCCGAGCCATGTTTCGGATGCCTGTTCGTCGGCATTGGGGAACGACAGCAGGTTGAGCGCTTCGACGGCACCTGCGCCGTCACCGCCGATCAGCTTGACGATGCCCTGCACCTGAGGCGAGTCCGCCGTCCAGCTTGCCTTGTTCTTGTTGTAGTCGGCGTAGGATTCAGACAGCACCTTGGTGAAGGCGGCCATGAACTTTGGGTTCTCGGCGGCCCACTTCTTGTCGGCGACAAGGCCGTCGAAGGTCGGTACGCTGGCAGCACCGATGGTCTCTGAATCGGCGATGGTCTTGCCGTTCTTGAGCAATTCGGTCAGTGCCGGCGGCCAGACATAGGCGGCGTCGATGTCGCCACGCTGCCAGGCGGCGATGATCTGCGGCGGCTTCATGTTGAGGATGTTGACCTCGCGCGGATCGATCTTCCACACCTGCTCGAGACCGACAAGAAGATGGAAGTGCGAGGTCGACACGAACGGTACGCCGACATTCTTGCCCTTAAGATCCTCGGGCTTTTCGATGCCCGAGCCGTTGCGGACGGCGAGCGCCTCCGACTTGCCGATATTGTCGAGGATCCAGAACAGTTCGAGATTGACGCCGCGCGTGGCGGCGGCGGTGGTGCCGGTCGAGCCGATCACGCCGATCGGCACGCTGCCGGAGGCGAGAGCCGTCGAGATATCGCCGCCCGAGCTGAACTGGCGCCAGTCGACGGTGTAGCCCGCTTCCTTGGCGGCGGCGTCGAAACGTCCGTCGGCGATGGCCGTGACGAACGGCCCGACGATCTGCTGATAGCCGACGACGACCGTCGTTTCGGCATAAGCGAGACAGGAGGTGAAGACGCCGGCCGCTATGGTTGCGGCGCCGGCCAAATGCTTGAAATGCTTAAAGTGTATCATCGTTACCCTCTTGTTTTGTTAGCCACCGGTTATTCCGGGAACTTGCCGGCTTTGATGCCGGTCTTGGTTCTGGACATAGGGTTAAATGGAACCTTTGAATTGCCTTATATCCAGATTGGAAGTTGAATGACTCCAGATTGAACCTGCGTGGGACCATGGCACAGGCGACAGTTTCGGAGACGATCTTCTTTCTCGACCGAGCGAGCCGCATCGGCCTGCAGGCGCAGATCCGCGAGACCGTGGTCTCGGCGGTGCTGTCTGGCCGGCTGCAGCCTGGCGCTCAGCTGCCCTCGACCCGCAAGCTTGCGGAATATCTGAACATTTCGCGCATCACGGTGACGCTTGCCTATCAGGAACTGGCGTCTCAGGGTTATGTCGAAACCGCCAGCCGAAGCTCCTATCGTGTTGCCGGCAACCCGCCGACGACCGTGCTCGAAGCGGCGGTGTCCGGCGTCGGCGCAGACGAAATCGACTGGTCGATGAAACTGCGGTCGAGTTTCATCGTTGCCAAGCAGATGCGCAAGCCGCTCGACTGGCGCCGCTATCCTTATCCGTTCCTCTACGGCCAGATGGACCCGTCGTTGTTCGATCTCGGCGCCTGGCGCGACTGTGCCCGGCGTGCGCTGGCGCGCGAGGATTTTGAACTGATGGCCGGCGACTTTGCCGCTGCCGACGACGTGCAGCTTGTCAACTACATCTGCTCCAGGACGTTGCCCAGTCGCGGCATTCGCGCCACGCCTGATGAAATCCTCGTCACGGTGGGAGCGCAGAATGCACTGTGGATCGTCACCCAGCTGCTGCTGCGGCAGGGCGCGCACGCCGTGTGCGAGAACCCCTGCCACCCTGACATGAGCGCATCGCTCAAGCTGAGCGGTGCAGACGTGACGGCCATCGACGTGGACAAGGAAGGCCTGCCGCCCGAGGTCCTGCCTGCCAAGGTCGACGCGGTCTTCGTCACGCCGAGCCACCATTCGCCGACCGGCGCCACCATGCCCGTCGAGCGCCGCGCAGCACTCCTGGCAGCTGCCGCCAGCAGGGACTTCATCATCGTCGAGGACGACTATGAGTTCGAGATGAGCTTTCTCGCGCCGCCGTCTCCGGCGCTGAAGTCCTTCGATCGCAGCGGTCGGGTGTTCTACATCGGCAGCTTTTCCAAATCGCTTTTTCCGGGCCTGCGGCTGGGCTATCTCGTGGCGCCGGCGCCGGTCATCCGTGAGGCGCGAGCGTTGCGTGCCCTGATGCTGCGTCATCCACCCGGCCATCTCCAGCGCACTGCTGCCTACTTCCTCGCGCTCGGCCACCACGATGCGGTGCTGCACCGCATGCGTGGCGAATACCACAAGCGCCACATCGTCATGGCCGAAGCGCTGAAGCGCGAAGGCTTCACCATCGCCGGATCGTCAGCCTTTGGCGGCACCTCGTTCTGGGTCGAGGGGCCCGATGGGCTGGATGCGGACCTTTTGATGAACGAACTCAAGCAGGACGGCGTGCTGATTGAATCCGGCTCGCCGTTCTTTCCCGATGCGGACGGGCCGTGCCGCTTCTTCCGCATGGGGTATTCGTCGATCCCGCGCGACAATATCGCCGAGGGTGTTGTCCGTGTGCGGGCAAGGATGAATCGGCTGCTGGCACAGGCTTAGATCGGACCTGCCGCTCTATTCGACCACTTCGTAGACGTGGCGCTCAAAGCGCTCGAGCAGCGTGTGCATCCGCTTGCGTGCGGCTTCGAAGTCGGGCGATGCTGCGCGTGCAGCCCGGTCGGCGTCATAAGCTTCCCTTGAGGCGAAGCTGCATTCCCAGCGTATGTCAGGTCCGTTTCCTTCCGTCCGCACAAGGATGCGCCCGGGATCCAGGCCGAGTTGGCGCCTGATCTCTGTCGCCTTGCGGCGCTGCATCAGAACCTCATCCGCCTGATCCTCTTTGGCGAAATAATTGGTCGCTTCGACAATCATCTTTTCCTCCGCTGCCTTCCTACCATGCATCACGGCCGTTTCGGTCGGCCATGAAAAATCGATCCCGGGATCGCTTGACATCCAAAAATATGATCATAAAGTGTGATCACACTAGATGATCGCATCGTACAGAGATGCCTCCGCGGTGACAAGGAAAAGGTAGAGACCGGTGCCCACGATCAAGTCCATCGAAACGCTCATTGTTCAACTGCCGACGCGGCGCGAGCACAAATGGGCCGGCCTGACCGAGGTCATCGGTCGCTATGTCATGGTCAAGATGACCGACAGCGACGGCCGGGTCGGCTGGGGCGAGGCGCCGGCGCTGAAGGACTGGGGCGGTGAGTTCGGCCGCTACTTCGGCGAGTCCGCCATGATCACCCGCAGCGTCATCGAGACCTACCTGGCGCCTGCCGTCATCGGTCTCGAACTCGGCAATTTTGCCGAGCTTCATGCCCGCATGGATGCCATCATTCGCGGCTATCCCTATTCCAAGGCGGCCGTCGAGTTCGCGGCCTATGACCTCGCCGGCCGCTGGCTGAACGTTCCCGTTCATACGTTGCTCGGCGGCAAGGCGCGCGACAAGGTCGCCATCACCCATTCGATCGGCCTGATCTCGATCGAAGAGGCCAAGGTCGAGGCAGCCAAGCTTGCTGCCGAAGGCATCAAGACGATCAAGGTCAAGATCGGCGTCGACCCGGCGCGCGACGTCAAGATGGTCGCGGCAGTCCGCGAGGCTGCAGGCGAGGCGATGGAAATCTGCGTCGACGCCAATGAGGGCTACAAGACGCCTGGCGAGGCGGTGCAGACCGTGCGCCAGATGGAAAAGTACCGGCTCAAATATGTCGAGCAGCCGGTGATGGGCATCGAGCGCATCGCCGAAGTCGGCCGCCGTATCGACGCGCCCGTCATGGCCGACGAGTCGGCATGGAACGCCCATGACGCCATCCAGATCATCCAGAATGGCGGTATCCAGATCGTCTCGATCTACACCACCAAGGCCGGTGGCTTGTACAAGGCGATGGAAGTCGGCGCGGTCTGCCGCGCCGCCGGCATCATCTGCAACGTCAACGGCTCGATCGAAACAGGCATCGGCAACCTCGCCAACGTCCAGGTCGCGGCTGCATCGCCGGCAGCGACGTTGTCCTGCGTCATCCCGATCTCGACACCGGCCGAGGCGCAGCATGGTCAGGTCGGCGGCATCTATTACAAGGACGACCTTTTGGTCGAGCCGATGCAGGTCGTCGACGGTGCGGTCGTCGTGCCGTCGGGGCCGGGCATGGGCATCGATGTCGACCTCGCCAAGGTCGAAAAATACCGCGTGCGCGACTGAGCGCCGGTCAAGAAACTCAAGGAGAGGAACCAAATCATGCGGGCAGAAATCGTAGCCAAGCAGGTGAGGGCAATGGCCGAGCATGGGCTCGACGCCATCATCTGCTCGTCGCCCGAGAACTTCGCCTATACCGCAGGCTTCGTCGTGCCGTCGCAGCCGCTGATCCGTCACCGCCATGCGATGACCATCGTCACAGCGGACGGCCGCACCGCGATCTTCGGCGTCGACATGGAAGCATCAACGATCAAGCGCCGCTTGCCTGACATGCCGGCCCGTATCTGGGCCGAATTCTCCGACGATCCGATGCTGGTGCTGGCAGACCAGCTCGCCGGCCTCGGCCTTGGCAAGGCGCGTATCGGCCTTGAGATGGACTATCTGCCGGCCGGCGATTTCGCCCGGCTGATCGCGGCGATGCCCGGCGCGCGGTTCGAGCATGCCGAGCCGATCCTGGCGCGGCTGCGCCAGATCAAGACGGCTGAAGAGGTCGCATTGCTTGGCAAGCTCTCTCGGATCGCCGACCAGGCGATCACCGACACGCTGGCGGTGGTCGATGCCGGCGACTCCGAGATGGACATTGCCGGTCATTTGACCCGCAACGTCTATTCGCTTGGCGCCGAACACTTCAAACTGCTGATCGTCGCTACCGGCGAGCGGTCGGTGCTGCCCAATGTCGGCCCGTCCGACCGCATCCTCAAGCGTGGCGATGTCTGCCGCGTCGAGATCTTCTCGGTCATCAACGGCTACCAGGCCGGCGTCTGCCGCACGGCCATCGTCGGCGAGGCGCCGCCCATGGCCGACAAGATCTGGGCTCACCTGGTCGAGTGCAAGTATGAGATCATGGAGAAGGTGAAGCCCGGTGCGAGCTGTCGCGAGATCTACGACGCCTTCATCGCCAAGCTCGCCAAGCTCAACCTGCCGCCGATCTCGTTCGTTGGCCACGGCATTGGCCTGCACCTGCACGAAGACCCCTATCTCGGCCTGACGCCGGTGCTCGGCAAGCCGGGCAGCGATGCGCCGCTGGAAGAGAACATGGTGCTTGGTTTCGAGCCGCTCTGCTACGACACCGGCTATGGCTACGGCATGCAGAACAAGGACATGCTTCTGGTGACGTCGAAGGGATCGGAGCTGTTGTCCGATTACGCCGACACCGACAAGCTAATCCTTTGCGGCACCGCCAAGCAGGGCGGCAAGGTCAAGGCGGTGGCCTAAGGGCTACCGCTTGCGAAATGGCGGCCGGGGTGGTTGTTGGCCCGGTCGTCGCGTTCCGCTCGGAAGAGTGTGTGAATGCTCGGATATCGCCCGCCGTCACGGACCGGCGACGCGATCTGGAGGGTCCGTGGGTAAAGCATTGGGTGGAGCCGCATGCGTACGCTGATCGAAAATCTGAACTTCGCTTTCACCGTCGACAAGAACGACACGGTGCTGCGCAATGCGAGCGTGGTGGTCGAGAACGACCGCATCGCCGACATCGGAGCGGCCGACGATGTGGCATCGCGCCACAAGGGCAAGAGCTTCGACAAGGTCATCGACGGCACCATGCTGGGGATCTGCCCGGGCTTCGTCGACAGCCACGTGCATCTGTCCGAGACCCTTTCCCGCGCGGTCTTCCCCGATAATCTCAACACCCGCGCCTGGGTGTTCCACTGGGCCAAGCCGTTCTACGCTCACATAACGGAGGAAGACGAATATTGGGGCGCGCTGCTCGGCATCACCGAGATGCTGCGCTGCGGCACCACCTGCTTCCTCGACATGGGCTCGCAATACGATCCCGGCATCGTCATCCGCGCCATGGACAAGACCGGCATCCGCGGCATCACCGGCCGCCACGCCGCCGATAATCGCCCGTCGGAGCTGCCGCGCGGCTGGACCGAGGAAATGGCCGAGCATCACTTCTTCCCCGACGCGCAGACGGCGCTGAAGGTGCTCGAGGAAAACGTGCTGCGCTACAACAACACGCTCGACGGTCGTGCCCGCTGCTGGGTCAACATCGAGGGCAAGGAGCCCTGCAGCCTCGAACTGCATGTCGGTGCCGTGGCGCTGGCCGAGAAGCTGGGCGTCGGCACCACCTACCACCTGGCGACTTCGATCGAGGAGGCCAAGGTCTGCGAGAGCAAGTATGGCTGCTGGCCGATCACCCGCGTCGACAATGCCGGCGGCATCCGCAAGAACCTGGTCATCGCTCACGGCGCAGCCGTGTCGGATGAGGAGGTCAAGCTTCTGGCCGAGCGCGGCGCCAGCGTTGCCTTCTGCCCGTGCTCGTCGTTCAAGCTCGGCAAGGGCGCCACGTCGATCGGCAAGTACCCCGAGATGGTCAGGGCCGGCGTCAAGGTCGGCCTCGGCACCGACGGTGTCTCGGCCGCCGGTAACATGAACCTGATGCGGCAGATGCTCGTCGTTGCCGGCATGTTCAAGGATGCGCGGCTGAAGCCCGACATCTTCACTGCCCGCGATGCGCTGCGCGCCGCCACCATCGAGGGCGCGCGCGCCCTGATGTGGGACGACGAGATCGGCTCGCTGGAGATCGGCAAGAAGGCCGATTTCATTCTGTTCGATCTCGACCATGTCGAGTGGACGCCGTTCTACGATCCGCTGCAGGCGCTGGTGTTCTCGGCCTCGACGGCCTCGATCACTCAGACCTGGGTCGACGGCAAGGCGGTCTATGTCGACGGCAAGGTGCAGGGTGTCGACGAAGCGGGCATCCGCCGCAAGGCGCGCGAGCTGGCGGCTGCCGCCGTGGTGCGCGCTGGCCTGCACGAGGAAGACGTCGAGACGACCACGACACTGTACGACGAAGGCAACTGAGGGCTGGAGCTTGCCGCGTCTCGCGTTGCGGAAGGGTGCGGCACCAGCTATGAAGACATACGTTCAAGAGGCTGCATGGGAGAGATCGGCCGCTGCGAGATGACACCGGCCGACGCCGACGGAGCAACCCCCCAGGAAACTCTCAGGCAAAAGTGACCATGCAGTTGAACGATCTGGAGAGAGGCGCCTCGAGCGTCCACCGAAGGGGAAAGCCGCACCGGCAAGGCTGACGCGGTTAAGCTCTCAGGTACAGCGACAGATTGGGGAAAACAGCGCGCTTCGGCCCGCACCCAACTTTGTTCGCGGAGAGTGAAATGCCCCATATTGCCGTTATCGGCGCCGGTATCACCGGCGTCACCACTGCCTATGCCCTTCTGGAGCGCGGCTACACCGTCACTGTCGTCGACCGCCAGCGTTATGCCGCGATGGAGACGTCGTTCGCCAATGGCGGCCAGCTGTCGGCCAGCAACGCCGAGGTCTGGAACCACTGGTCGACCTTGCTCAAGGGCATCAAATGGATGCTGCGCAGTGATGCGCCGCTGCTGATGAATCCCCGGCCTACCTGGCACAAATATGCCTGGCTGGCTGAGTTCGTCTCAAATATCGCAAATTACCGCGACAATACGGTGGAGACGACGCGGCTGGCGATTGCCGCGCGCAAGCACCTGTTTGCGATTGCCGAGCGCGAGAACATCGACTTCGACCATGTCCGTCGCGGCATCCTGCATTTCTACTGGGACAGACCGAGCTTCCAGCACGCGCTGAAGGTCAATGCGATGCTGGTCGAGGGCGGTCTCGACCGCCGGCCGGTGACGGCGGAGGAGGTGAAGTCGATCGAGCCGACGTTAAATGGCGATTTTCATGGCGGCTTCTACACGCCGTCGGACTCGACCGGCGACATCCACAAGTTCACCTTCGGCCTCGCCAAGGCCTGCGAACGGCGCGGTGCGCGCTTCGTCTTCGACGCCAATGTCGACCGTATCGCCCGGGATGGCGTGTTCTGTATCGGCTATACGACGTCAGGTGCCGACGGCCAGCCCGACTACAGGGTCGTCGAGGCCGACGGGATCGTCATCTGTGCCGGTTCCGCCAGTCGCCATTTCGCAGCGATGCTCGGCGACCGGGTCAATGTCTACCCGGTCAAGGGCTATTCCATAACCGTGCATCTCGACGACGAGCGCAGCCAGGCTGCCGCGCCTTGGGTCAGCCTGCTCGACGACCGCGCCAAGATCGTCACCAGCCGCCTTGGCGCCGGACGCTTCCGGGTTGCCGGTACTGCCGAGTTCAACGGCATGAACCGCGACATCCGCGATGACCGCGTCAGGCCGCTGGTCGACTGGACTCGCATGCTGTTCCCCGATGTCGACACCAACAGGGTCGTGCCCTGGGCAGGTCTCAGGCCGATGATGCCCAACATGATGCCGAGGGTCGGCAAGGGCCGCCAGCTGGGCGTGTTTTATAACACCGGCCATGGTCATCTCGGCTGGACGCTGTCGGCCGCCACAGCCCAGATGGTCGCAGAGACCATTTCGGGCGAGTTCCGCCCCGACGCTGCACTTGCAGCCTGACCCGGGAGTTATGACGATGAACATGATGAACCGGATAAACGACAGCGTCTCCCTTCATGGCCTTTCTGTTGCGCGCGCGCTCCACGAGTTCGTGGTCTCGGAGGCTCTGCCTGGGACGGGTGTCGATGCGGAGGCGTTCTGGGAGGGCTTTGCGTCGATCGTGCATGATCTGGCGCCGAAGAACCGGGCGCTTTTGGAAAAGCGCGACGACTTCCAGCTCAAGCTCGACGCCTGGTACCGCAAGCATGGCGCCCCTCACGACATGGCGGCCTACAAGGCGTTCCTGAGCGAGATCGGCTACTTGGTCCCCGAGGGTCCAGCCTTTGCTGTCACCACCGAGAATGTCGATCCCGAGATCGCCACCGTCGCCGGGCCGCAGCTTGTCGTGCCGGTGATGAATGCGCGTTATGCGCTGAACGCCGCCAATGCGCGCTGGGGTTCGCTCTATGACGCGCTCTACGGCACCGATGCGATCCCGGATGCTGACGGCGCCGAGAAGACCAAGGGCTACAATCCCAAGCGTGGCCAAAAGGTCATCGCCTGGGCCAAGGCGTTCCTGGATCAGTCAGCACCGCTGGCTCAGGGCAGCTGGAGCGACGTGACCGGGCTGTCGATTGTCGACGGCAAGCTCGTGCTGGCCAATGCGTCTGGTTCGGTTGCACTGGGCGACGGCAAACAATTCGCCGGCTATCGCGGCGAGGCAAACAACCCCGACGCGGTGCTGCTGGTCAAGAACGGCCTGCATGTCGAGGTGGTGGTCAACCGTGACAGTGCGATCGGCAAGACAGATCCGGCCGGTATTTCGGACATGATCCTGGAGTCCGCACTCACCACCATCCAGGACTGCGAGGATTCGGTCGCGGCAGTCGACGCCGAAGACAAGGTCGCCGTCTACCGCAACTGGCTCGGCCTGATGAAAGGCGATCTCGCGGAAAGCTTCGACAAGGGCGGCAAGCTTGTCACCCGCAAGCTCAATGCCGACCGTGCCTACACCGGTGCCGATGGCAAGACCGTCTCGCTGCCCGGCCGCTCGCTGATGCTGGTGCGCAATGTCGGCCACCTGATGACCAATCCCGCGATCCACGACCGTGACGGCCACGAGGTGCCCGAAGGCATCATGGATGCGGCAATCACCGCTTTGATCGCCCTGCACGACGTCGGAGCCAAGGGCCGTCGCATGAACTCCCGCGCCGGCTCGATGTATGTGGTCAAGCCGAAGATGCATGGCCCCGAGGAAGTGGCCTTTGCCGTCGAGATCTTCGACCGCGTCGAGCGCCTCGTCGGCATGCCCAGAAAGACCATCAAGATGGGCATCATGGACGAGGAGCGGCGCACCACGATCAACCTCAGGGAATGCATCCGTGCCGCCAAGGAACGCGTGGTGTTCATCAACACCGGCTTCCTCGACCGCACCGGCGACGAAATCCACAGCTCGATGGAAGCCGGCCCGATGGTGCGCAAGGGCGACATGAAGCAGGCGCCATGGATCAATGCCTATGAGGCGTGGAACGTCGACACCGGGCTCGAATGTGGCCTGTCGGGCCATGCCCAGATCGGCAAGGGCATGTGGGCGATGCCCGACCTGATGGCAGCGATGCTGGAGCAGAAGATCGCTCACCCACGCGCCGGCGCCAACACCGCCTGGGTGCCGTCGCCGACGGCGGCGACGCTGCATGCCACCCACTACCACAAGGTCGACGTGCATGCCGTCCAGGCCGAGCTGAAGAGCCGGCCCAAGGCGCGGCTCGACGACATCCTGTCGGTCCCTGTGGTCGTCCGTCCCAACTGGACGCCCGACGAGATCCAGCGCGAGCTCGACAACAATGCGCAGGGCATCCTCGGTTATGTCGTGCGCTGGATCGACCAGGGCGTCGGCTGTTCCAAGGTTCCCGACATCAACGATGTCGGGCTGATGGAAGACCGCGCGACCTTGCGCATCTCGTCCCAGCACATCGCCAACTGGCTGCGCCACGACGTCTGCTCGCACATCCAGGTGATGGATTCGCTGCAGCGCATGGCGGCGATCGTCGACCGGCAGAATGTCGGCGATCCGCTCTACAAGCCGATGGCGCCGGAGTTCGACCAGTCGACCGCCTTCCGCGCCGCCTGCGACCTCGTCTTCGAAGGCCGCGCCCAGCCCAACGGCTATACCGAACCGGTCCTCCACAAGCGCAGGCTCGAACTCAAGGCGAAGATGAGGGCAAGGTCCCACTAAGTTCGGCGGAGCTCAGGGCCGGCTGCTGCGTTCGACGGGGAGATCAGCCTCGTCGTCGGCAGTGCCCATTCTGCCCGGTCGAAGGCGCAACACCCCTACCTCGGCGATTGGCTGCGGCGCCCACAATGGCTTGCTCCCCCCCTGAGGGGAGATGGCCGCGAGGCCAGCGGGCGCGCGCAAGCGCCCCGACTCAGAATCTGCGGGCCAAGGTGATCGCTATCAGCCAGCGGCCCTGCACGCCCTCACGAATCCCAAAGGAGAAAGACATGACCGACCTGACACTCGCTGCCGCCAACACCATCATCATGGCCGCCCTCGCCAAGGGCGCGGACGCCAGGATGAAACCTTTGACGGTCGCCGTGCTTGATGCCGGCGGCCATCTCAAGGCATTCCAGAAGCAGGACGGCGCCTCGATGCTGCGCTACGAGATCGCTTCCGGCAAGGCCTATGGCGCGCTCGCTGTCGGCATGGGTTCGCGCTGGCTCGACCAGACGGCGAAGGAGCGGCCGCACTTCATGGAAGGCCTCAACGCCGTCTCCGGCGGCCGCATCGTGCCGGTGCCGGGCGGTGTGCTGATCCGCGACCAGGCGGGCAAACTCATCGGCGCGGTCGGCATCACGGGCGATACGTCAGACAATGACGAACTCGCGGCAATCGCAGGTATCGAGGCGGCGGGGCTCAGGCATCAGGCAGCTTGAACAGCGGGAAGCACATTCTTCCGCTTGACAATTCTCAGTGTGATCATAAAGTGTGATCAAACTAGTTGGTGGTTATCAATTGGCGCGAGGGGCGGGGAGGAGTACCCGTTCCGAGCATGAGGTCGTGCGGCCGGCAAGCCGTAGCTCGGCCCCCGGAGGAGAGAATGAAAGTTGCAGTATTAGGAGCGGGTGCGGGCGGTGCAGCCTCGGTCGCAGAGTTGGTCCAGGCGGGGCACGATGTGCATTTCTGGGCGCGGTCGGCGGAGACGCTGGAGCCGCATATCAAGCTGGGCGGCGTCGCTTATGAAGGCAAGCTCGGCGAGGGCGTGGCGAAGCCGGCGCTGATTACCACCGATCTCAAGGCAGCGATCGATGGCGTCGATGTCGCCGTCGTCGTCCTGCCGACCTTCTCGCACTCGGCGATCGCATCGGCGCTGGCCGCTGCCGGCTGGTCGTCGACCAGGCCGGTCGTGCTCAACCCTGGCCACACCGGCGGTGCGCTGGAATTCGCCGAGACGTTTTCGCGCACCGGCCGTGCAGCTCCCCCCGTCGTCGAGTTCTCGACGCTGACCTATGTCGCGCGCAAGTACCGCCCCGACGGCGTCACCGTGTCGGGCCGCGCCAAGCAGCTCAAGGCGGCGGCACTGAAGGGTGGTTCCGAAGTGCTGGAGATCGCCGGCAAGCTTTATCCCGGCCTGACGCCGGTCGCCGACGTGATCGCCTCGGACCTGTCCAACGTCAACATGGTCTTGCATCCGCCTGGCGCAGTTCTGGCGGCAGCCTGGGTCGAGGCGACCGGTGGCAACTTCACCTTCTATGTCGACGCCATGACCCCAGGCGTCGCCCGCGTCATGAAGCAGCTCGACGAGGAGCGTCTGGCGGTCGCCAAGGCCTTCGGGCATGATCTGCCCAATCTGGTCGAAGAGATGAAGCTGCTCGGCACGGTCGAGGCTGATGTAACCGACACCAGCGATTTCCGCGCCGCGATTGCGGGCGGCGAGGCCAATAAGCGCATCAAGGGGCCTGACTCGCTGGAATACCGCTACTACAAGGAGGATTTCGGCCACGGACTGCTGCCGTTCCTCGAATTCGCCAGGATTGCCGGCGTCGACACGCCCGTGGCGCATTCTCTCTACAGCCTGGCGCAGATCGCTGTCGGCACCGACTATCGCAAGGGCGGCCGCACCGCCGAGGCGATGGGCATCGCCGGCATGTCCAGGGATCAGGTCATTCAGAAGGTCAGGGCGAAATGAGCTGGAACGAAACAGTCATCGCCGTCGTCGCCGGTGACGCCCGCGAACAGGAAATCGCCCGCTGCGCCGTGCGCGCCGGTGCCACCGTCCGAGCTTTTGGCTTTCCCTGGCCGGAAGAAGGCATCGAGGGCGTCTACCACGCCAAGGATGCCGCCGATGCGTTGAAGGGGGCCGACATCGCCCTGTTCCCGATCCCCGGCATCACTGCGGAAGGTGCGCTGTTTGCGCCGAAGTGCCCAGAGAAGATCATCCCAACCCGCGAGATGCTGGCTGGTATGAACAAGTCAGGCCACATCATCCTCGGCTGGGCCGATGGCAATCTGAAAGGGCATTGCGAAGCGCTCGGCATTACCCTGCACGAGTATGAATGGGACGTCGACCTGATGCTGCTGCGCGGCCCGGCGATCGTCGAGGGCGTGCTCAAGGTGATCATCGAGAACACTGAGATTACCATCCACAAGTCAAATATCTGCCTGGTCGGGCAGGGCACCATCGGCTCGCTTTTGACCAACACGCTGGTAGCGCTCGGCGCCCACGTCCATGTCGCGGCGCGCAACCCGGTTCAGCGTGCAGCCGCTTATGCGGCGGGCGCGGAATCGCTGACACTCGAACAGCTTCCCGATTTCCTGCCGAAGATGGATATCGTCATCGGCAGCGTGCCGAAGCGGCTGCTCGACCGCGAGCAGCTTAAGCTGCTGCCCAAGCACGCATTGCTGGTCGACGTCGCGGCCCCACCCGGCACCATCGACAGGGAGGCTGCCGCCGAGCTCGGGCTGAAGGCGATCTGGGCCCGCGGCATGGGCGCACGCGCCCCGATCACCGTCGGCCGCAGTCAGTGGAGCGGCATCTCAAGACGCATTGAAGGCATACTGGAGCAGAAGTGATGAAGGCGGATCTGGTCATCAAGAACGCGCGGGTGGTTCGCCACGACGGCGAATTTCACGGCGGCGTCGCGGTCAAGGACGGCAAGATCGTGTTGACCGGCGCCGACGAGGTGCTGCCGGACGCGACCCGCATCATCGACGCCGAGGGCAAGGTGCTGATGCCCGGCCTGATCGATCCGCACTGCCATCTCGGCGTGAAGTTTCCCTATCCCGAGGACATGCGCACTGAGACGGCGGCAGCAGCTTCAGGCGGTGTCACCACGGCGCTGCTCTACATCCGCAACCTCAAGGAATCTTATCTGCCGTTCTATGAGGAGCGGAAGGCGCTGGGCGAGGAAAACTCGGTCATCGACTTCGGCTTCCACTTCGGCATCCAGCGCGAGGAGCACATTGCCGAGATTCCCGAAATCGTCGCCAAGACCGGCGTGAAGTCGTTCAAGTGCTATTTCGGCTACGAGCCCGACAATCCGATCGGCATCGTGCCGGCGACGGACGGCTGGGTCTATGCGGCGATGCGCATCCTGTCGAAGATCCCGGGCGGCGTCATCAATGTCCACTGCGAGAACACCCAGATCGCCTCGTGGATCAAAAAGGAGATCGCCGCGACCGGCCGCCAGGATCTCGGCGCCTACACCGAATCGCGCCCGGCCTTCTGCGAGGTCGAAACGATCAGGCGCATGATCTTCCTGGCCGAAAAGACCGGCTGCTCGCTGCATCTGGTGCACACCTCGGTCGGCATGGGCCCGGTGCTGGCCGCCGAGGCGCAGGCGCGCGGCGTGCATGTCACCGTCGAGACTTGCCCGCACTATCTGACGCGCACCTGCTATGATGATGACCTGGACATGCGCGCCAAGATCTCGCCGCCGCTACGCGACCGCAACGAACTCGAAGGCCTGTGGGCCGGCATGCTCAACGGCTCGGTCTACAGCCTGGGCACCGACCATGTGCCGTTCCTGCCCAAGAAGCTCGAAGACCTTTGGACGGAATTCCCAGGCGTCGTCAGCTTCCCGTGGGAGCTGTCGCTGATGCTGCATTTCGGCGTGCACCAGCGCGGGCTGCCGCTCAGCCGCCTGGTCGAGCTCAACTCGTTCAATCCGGCGCGGCGTTTCGGCCTGTGGCCGCGCAAGGGCCATATCGACGTCGGCTTCGACGCCGATCTGGTGCTGGTCGACCTCGATGAGGAGCGCACGGTTACCCACACCGGTAAGGGCACCTGCATCTATGAAGGCTGGCAGCTCAAGGGCTGGCCGGTGATGACGATCGCCCGTGGCGACGTGGTCTACGAAAATGGCGTGGTCGCTGACAGCCACTATGGTCGCGGCCGCTGCGTGACGGTGCCGTCATGACCCCGGGGGTCTCCGATCATCTCGACCTGGCCGGTCGCATTTCGCTGGCACCGGCGCGTCTGCCGGTGCACGAGGCGGTCGCCAAGATCGTCGCCGGCAAGGCGACGATCCGCCAGGAAAGGCTGTCGGGGATCCACAATCCATGGGGGCACTGCATTGGCCTGACCGATCCGTGGAGCTTTCTCGACCTGTGCGAGAGCGATGTCGTGATCGATGCCGCGAAGAAGGTCATCGGGCCCGATGTCATCCTCTGGGACAGCGAGCTTTTTCCCGAGGCAGGCCGCTATGGCGAGTTTGTCGCCGAGGGTCGCGAAGGCCGCTATTGGCCGATGACGCCGCTGGCAGGCGCCGTGGTGCTGGTGGCCGTCGGCAGGAAAACGCCGGAGGTCAGGGCAGTCGGGCTGGAGGAGATAGGTTCCGACGTGCTCGCGAGCTTCGATGCTTCGGAGCCCCTCTATGTCGTCAGGCTGATGCCGGCGACGAGCCGCTTCGAACGCGATCCAAACCATGCGGCCAACCGCGCCTGCATGGAAGAGCAGGTGCTGGTCAATTACTCGAACCGCCCGCTGTGGCTGCTCTCGGGCACCGACCGGGCCAACAACGATCTGGTTTCGGGTTTCGCGCCCGCTGTGCCCGTATGGGCCTCCGGCGCGATGCCCAGCGAAAGAGAGGAGAAATAACAATGCCGTTCGTCGTCGTAGAGATGTGGGAGGGGCGCACTGTCGAGCAGAAGCGCAACCTCGTGAAGGCCATTACCAAGGCCATGGTCGAGGAGGCCGCCTGCAAGCCGGATCACCTGCATGTGGTGATCCATGAGACGCCCAAGGACAGCTGGGGTCGCGGCGGCGTGCTCGGCATCGACATGGTGGAGCACAAGTGATGGCCCTCGACGTTCTCGACTACCGCAAGTCGGCACTGCTGGTCATCGACCTGCAGAACGCCTTCATCCATGAGAAGGGCACGCTCGGCGTGTCAGGCGTCGACACCAAGCGCCTGTCGGCGATCGTGCCGCCGCTGGCCAAGCTGATCAAGCGCTGCCAGGACACCGGCATCCCGGTCATCTGGACGATGCAGGAGCACTTCGCGGTCGACCAGAACCGCGCCAAGAAGAAGCTGCTTGGCCATACAGCGCGCCGCAAGCAGGTGTCGGCGCTGGCCGGCAGCTGGGACGAGCAGATCATCGACGAGCTGAAGCCG
The DNA here is from genome assembly GCF_014843375.1 of Aminobacter sp. SR38. NCBI lineage: Bacteria > Pseudomonadati > Pseudomonadota > Alphaproteobacteria > Hyphomicrobiales > Phyllobacteriaceae > Aminobacter > Aminobacter sp. SR38. The sequence goes on along the minus strand of NZ_CP062113.1, from coordinate 148,773 downwards.
CTGGCCGATTTCGATCCGGCCTTCGTCATCCGCAAGCACCGCTTCGGCGCCTTCTACGAGACGCGCCTCGAAATGATGCTGAAGATGCTCGGCACCCAGCACCTGTTTGTCACCGGTGCGACCACCAACGCCTGCGTCGAGACCTCGATCCGCGAGGCCTATCTGCGTGACCTCGACGTCATTGCCGTCGATGACTGCGTGTCGGGCGTCAATGCCGAATGGGAAGCGACCGCCAAGCAGGTCTGGAAGCAGTATTTCTGCGAGATCGCCCACTCGTCCGAGGTCCTCGACTGGATCGGCGAGCAGGTCAAGCCGCGTGTCACCAACTATGGCCACCAGCTGATCATGGTCAACGACATCGACACGTCGGTGGCGTTTTACACCAACCAGCTCGGCTTCACGATCCGTCCGGCCAAGCCGCTGGCCGACGGCCGTCCGTTCACTGCCTTCCACCAGGGCATCGCGCTGATCCACGGCAAGGCCTCCGACCATCGCCAGCTCGATCACATCGCCTTCGAGGTCAACGATGTGCGCGCCATGGATGCCAGGCTGAAGAAGGCGGGCGTGAAGTATTACACCGACCTGCATGATGGGCCTTATGGCCTGACGATCTACATCGCCGATCCCGACGGCACCAAGGTCGAGCTCTATCAGGTCGGCGCCACGGCCTGATCCGGCCGCCGACAACCATGCTAAAAAGCCGCCGGGTTTCCGGCGGCTTTTTTCTGTGTGCCTGACGTCGCCTCGCTCAATCGAGCGCCAGGCCTTCCAACTGGTCGAGTTCGGCATAGGCGGGAAGCGAAGTCGAAAGCGGCGCGCCGTTGCGGATGACGATGCGATTGCTCTCCGTACGCGACAGCACCTCCGACCAGTTGCGTCCTTCATACAGGATGAGGTCGGCCGGCTGTCCCTCGGCAATGCCGCCCTTGCCGTCGAGGCCCATGATCTCGGCCGGGGTCGCGGTCACGGCCCGGACCCAGTCGCCGGCGGGGTGGTCGAGATGGAGCACACGCGTGCCCAGGCGGAACGTGTCGAGCATGTCGAGATCGCCATAGGAATGGAACGGATCGCGGGTGTTGTCCGAGGCGAGCGCCACCGGGATGCCGCGCTTTTTCATCTCGTGCAGCAAGGTCACGCCGCGCCATCTCGGGGTCGCGTCATTGCGGCGGTCCTGCAGATAGAGGTTGCAGGTCGGCAGCGCCACGACGGCAAGGCTTGCGGTCGCGACCGTGTCCAGCGTAGCATCGACGATTGCCTGATCCTGCACCGCCAGCGAACAGCAATGTCCGACCAGCACCTTGCCGGCAAAGGATGCGCGGAGCTTGGCCTCGGCGATGCGCCGAAGCGCGTTGGCTGTTGGGTCGGAGGTCTCGTCGGCGTGGAAGTCGAGATCCAGGCCAGTCCTGGCCGCGGCAGCAAACATGCGGTCGAGCAGGTGGTCGATGTCGGGAGCAGGATAGGCAACCGCCCCGAGCGTGCCGCCGCCGGCAGCCACCCGCCTGGCCATGCCGTCGAGGAAGGCGTCGTCGCGGGCCATGTCGATGGGAAACAGGCAGGAGGCCTGCAGGTCGATGCGACCGTGCCAATGTTGCCGGAGTTCCGTGAACACCGGCCAGGAAATGGCGTCTTGCGGCGGCTGCGAGTCGATGTGGGTGCGTATCGCCGAAGTGCCGTGGTGGAAAGCCGAGCGCAAGGCAAAGTCCATGCGCGTGAAAACATCCCCCGCGGACCAGTTGGCGGTCCGGTCGGCGCGTGTTGCCGCCAGTGCGCCGTCGAATGTCCCGTTCGCCGCCGGCGTGCGCGGCAGGATATGGCCCTTGTCGAGATGGGTGTGGCAGTCGACGAAGGTGGGCAGGGCGACGCGACCGCCTGCGTCTATGGAAAACAGGCCGTTGTCACTTGTTTCAGTGGGTTCGCTGCGCGCGGGAGTTGTTGCCAATATCCTGCCGTGCTCTACAGTCAGGTCAGCAAGAAAGAACCCTGCGGCATCCATGGCACTCCAGTTTGTCACCGCACTGTTGAGACGCACGTTGCGCAGCACGTACCGGCTCATCCTCGCGCCGTCGGCGAGCTGTTCGCGCAATACAAGCTGTGCAGTCATGGACGGCCTCTCCTGGGGCTGATGCGATGCCTGGGTGCTTCAGGCGCTCGCGATGTTTGTTGGCGAACCAGCCTGGCAGTTAAAGGTTGCCGTTTCGGCAAAGATCATTTATTGATCACAATATGAGATCACAGATTGCGGCCTGTCAACTTCTGCCCCCGGCCGGCGACTGTCTGCGGCAAACTCGCCGCCTGACGCCGTTCCTCGTACAGCGCAATTCTTGAGGAACCTTGCGAGCGGCGGAGAAACAGAATGCGGATAGACAAGACTGAGGACGCCAGCAACGGCGGCACCGAAACGGCCAAGAAGGAGCGCGGCCACGTCCATGGGCATGTGTTGCGCTACATGCGACGCGGCCTGATGGTCGGCGCCTTCCTGCCCGGCCAGGTGATGAGCCTGCGCAAGCTCGCCGCCGGCTTCGGCACCAGTCCCATGCCGGTGCGCGAAGTGCTGAGCCGCCTGGTTGCAGCCAATGCGCTCGAGGAAACCAAGGGCGGTTCGGTGCGCGTGCCCAGGCTGAGCCCGGAAAAGCTGAGCGACCTGTTTGCCGTGCGCGAGATGCTGGAGGGAATGGCGGCCGAGCTTGCCGCCAAGAGGGCGTCGCCGGCGCTGATCAGCGAACTCGCTGCGATCAACAAGCAGCTCCTGGTGGCGATCGAAAAGCGTGACATTCTCAACTGCCTTTCCTTCAACCAGAAATTCCATTTCACGCTCTATGAGGCGGCCGCGTCCGATGTGCTGATGCCGCTGATCGAGTCGCTGTGGCTGCAGTTCGGCCCGACAATGTACATGTCCTTGCTGATCCCCTCGATGCCATGGAATGCGTCGGACCATGAGGACATCCTTGCGGCGCTGAAGGACGGCAATGCCGCCGCTGCCAAGAAGGGCATCGTTCACGACATCCGTACCACCTGCAAGGCGCTGCTCAGCGTTGCCGGTTCGCAAGGCATCGAGCTGCCCTTCGCGCAAGGGGCGGATCTGCAATTCGATTACTGACATCACGATCTGGGAGGATCCCGCCATGGTGGGAAAAGTTGAACAGAACCTTGCTCGCCTGGGCATCAGCCTGCCGGCGACCGTTGCACCCGCCGCCAACTACGTGCCGGCCCGCCGCCTGGGCAACCAGGTCTATGTCTCGGGCCAGGTTCCCGCCGAAGGCGGCAAGGACAAGTTCACCGGCAAGCTCGGCTCCGATTTCACTGTCGAGGAGGGCCAGGCAGCCGCGCGGCTCTGCGCAGTCAACATCCTGGCACAGCTCAAGCAGGCGCTTGACGGCGATCTCGACCGCGTCGTGGGGGTCATCCGTCTCGGCGGCTTCGTCAATGCCGAGCCCGACTTCAAGGATCATCCCAAGGTCATCAACGGTGCCTCCGACCTGATGGTCGAGGTGTTCGGCGAGGCTGGCCGTCATGCCCGTGCCGCCGTCGGCTGCTACTCGCTGCCGCGCAATGTGCCGGTCGAAGTGGATGCCATATTCGAGGTCAACTGACCATGTTGCCTGCCGCTGCGACGACTGACGACAGAATCTCGGTTCATGTGCTGACCGGGTTCCTGGGCAGCGGCAAGACGACCTTCCTCAGGCATCTTCTGGGTGAGCCTGAGCTTGCCGATACGGCCGTGATCATCAACGAGTTCGGCGAAGTCGGGCTCGACCATCTGCTGGTGCGCGAGGTTTCCGAAGACGCCGTGCTGTTGTCTTCGGGCTGCCTGTGCTGCGCCGTGCGCGATGATCTCGTATCCACTCTGGCGGACCTTCTGGCGATGGTCCGTCGTGGCGAGGTGGCGCCGTTCCGCCGGGTCGTGGTGGAGACCACGGGCCTCGCCGATCCCGCGCCGATCATGCAGGCGGTCATGAGCGATATCAAGCTCCGCCGCGGCTATCGGGCGGGCAGTATCGTTGCCACCGTCGACGGCGTCAGCGGCGCCAACAGCATCGGCAGTTTTGCCGAGGCCGTCCAGCAGGTTGCGCTCGCCGACTGCGTAGTGATCACCAAGTCAGACCTTGTCGAACCATGGCGGCTGGATGCGCTTGGCCAGGAGGTCGGCAAGTTGAACCCTCAGGTTCGCCAGCTTGTTTCCAGTCGCAGTTCCATGCCCGGCGCCAGCGATATCTTCCGTTACGACGAGGACTGGGAACCGCGCCACTTCGAGATGGCCGAAACGCCGATGGCGGGGCAGCACAGCGATGGCATCGAGACCTTTGCCGTCGAGATCGACAGGGAGGTCGACTGGCCGGCCTTTGTCGACTGGCTCGAATTGCTGCTGGCCGGCCGCGGTCAATCGATCCTGCGGGTCAAAGGGTTGCTGGCGGTCAAGGGTGATCCCCGGCCGGTTGTCATCCACGGTGTCCAGCACGTCGTCTACCCGCCCGAATATTTGCCGCGCTGGCCGCAGGATGCGGCGCGCGGCTGGCTGGTGTTCATTGCCCGCAACCTGAGCCGAAGCGCCATCGTACGCTCGTTGCCGAGCACCTTCGCCGTTGCCAATTGACTGCGCTCGTTTCGCATTTTTCAGGCAGTTCCAGGACGTTCATTGATCTGTGATCGTGCTCGCCCGGCAACGGGCGGGGTTGCGTCGTCTCGACGCGTGGTGAATCCGCCAGCAATTTCCGATGCTTGCCGCTAAGGCAGTAGGTTCACGCCGAGACATTGATCGAACACGCGAATTCGTGCGCCGCTTCACCCGATTCATCGCTTGACAATCATAAAATGTGATCACACTATGAGATCAAGAATGAGGATTGAGAGCGAAAGCTGTCGCGCCTCGTTCCGGGGAGAGAGGCAGGCCTTCGGGCCATAGGGGCGCCCGCAAGGTGCTCGTTAGGGAGGAGAGAAATGTTGTACGCCACAGGTCTCATTCGCGGCACGGCGCTCATCGCCACGGCTGCTGTCGCCACCGTTCTTGCCAGCCACAGCGCCATGGCAGAAGACGTCAACGTCCGCTTCAGCTGGAAGCTGAAGGGCGAATATGGCTTCTTCTATCTCGGCGAGCAGAAGGGCCTCTACAAGGATGCCGGGGTGACGCTGAAGCTCGGCGAAGGCGCCGGCTCGCAGGCCGCACTCGGTTCGCTGATCCAGGGCCAGGAAGACGCCGTTATCCTGCCCGGCATCTTCGCCATCTCGGCGATCCAGAAGGGCATGCCGGTCAAGATCATCGCGCTCTACCAGCCTGAATCGCCGATCGCGCTGATCTCGCATCCCGACAAGGCGGTGACGACCCCGAAGGATCTCGAAGGCAAGACCATCGCCCACGCCGTCGGCGAGACCGGCACTTCCTATCTCGGCGCCTTCTGCGAGATCAACAAGATCGACTGCAGCAAGGTCTCGAAGGTCCAGATGGACTCGCAGTCGCGCGTGCCGCAGTTCCTGCAGAAGCAGGTCGACGTCGTCAGCGTCTACAAGACCAACGACCTGCCGGTGCTCGAGGACAAGACCGGAACCAAGTTTCCGACCCTCGATCTGACCGAGTTCGGCCTGGCCGTACCGGGCATGGCGGTTGTCGCCAGCGATGACGGCATCGCCAAGAAGGGCCCGGCGCTCAGGAGCTTCCTCGCTGCCAACGCCAAGGCGATCGAGATGACGAAGGCCGATCCGGCCGCCGCCACCGCCGCGCTCAAGGCCGTCTGGCAGGCGGGTCCGTCCGACAAGGTGGTGCAGCAGCAGATCGAAGCGACCTCGGCATCGATCCATTCGCCTGCCGGCACGCCGATCGGCCACATCGATGAAAAGGCCATTGCCGACGCCATCAAGCTGATCGGCAGCGTCGAGGAAATCGGCGACGCCAAGCCGATGTCGTCCTTTTATACCAATGAACTTCTGACGCAGTGAGGCTACGGTGGCGAGCACGGATGTAATCGGCGCCGCGCAGGCGCAGAAGAAGCAAGGCAAGGGCATGAGCAGGAAAAAATCACGTGGGCCATGGCTGGAGCGCTATTCGGCGCTGATCCTGGCGGTTGTGCTGCTTGGCGCCTGGCAGGTGCTGGTCCCGCTTTCCGGGCTTTCGGAGTTCGTTCTGCCGACGCCGCTGGCAATCGCCACACGGATCGGCAACGAGATCCCTCTGCTCGCCACCCACGCCTATGTCACGCTGTTCGAAGTCGTCGCAGGCTTTGCCATGGGCGTCATGATCGGCATCCCGCTGGCGCTGGCGATCTTTTATTCCAGGGCCTTCGAGCGTGCGATCTACCCGATCTTGGTCGCATTGCAGACGGTGCCCAAGGTGGCGCTGGCGCCGCTGCTTGTGCTTTATCTCGGCTATGGCTGGGCACCCAAGATCACGCTGGCCTTCCTGATCTCGTTCTTCCCGATCGTCATCTCGACGGTCGTCGGCCTGCAGTCGCTCGACAAGAACTTGGTCAACCTGGTCCGCTCGATGGGCGCCAGCGAATGGCAGACCTTCTTCAAGGTCCGTCTGCCGGCAGCTCTGCCCAACATCTTCGGCGGCTTCAAGGTTGCGGTGTCGCTGGCGGTCATCGGTGCAGTCATCGGCGAATATGTCGCTGCCGAACGTGGCCTCGGCTATCTGCAGCTGCAAGCCAACTCGCTGTTCGACACGACGCTCAACTTCGCCACAGTGGTGACGATCTCCGGCCTCGGCGTGATGCTCTACTTCATCATCGACACGATCGAAGCCCGCGTCACCTACAAGCGCGACGCTGCCAAATAGCCAGGCCGCAAGTAATCAGTTCGGCCGCCTGTGCGGCCGAACAACGACAACAGCTTCAGTGAGGCAATCCCATGAGTGCCACTACCCAGATGGGCGCGGCGGTCGACATTTCGCGGCTTTCCAAAATCTACAAGACACGCGAGGACGATGACGTCCTTGCCCTCGACAAGATCGATCTCAAGATCGAACCCGGCAGCTTCGTTGCCGTCGTCGGTCCCAGCGGTTGTGGCAAGAGCACGCTGCTGTCGCTTCTCGCTGGCCTGACGCCTGCCTCGACGGGCAGCATCGCCATTGACGGCGACGGCGTCAGCCGGCCGCATCCGAAGACCGGCGTGGTCTTCCAGTCGGATCTGCTGCTCTACTGGCGCACGGTGCTCGACAACATCCTGTTGCCGATCGAGATCAAGAAGCTCGACGTCGCCAAGTACCGCGCGCGCGCCGAGGAACTGCTGGCCCAGGTCGGCCTGGCCGGCTTCGGCAACAAGTACCCTTCGGAACTCTCCGGCGGCATGCGCCAGCGCGTGGCGATCTGCCGGGCGCTGATCCAGGAGCCGGGTCTGCTTCTGATGGACGAGCCCTTCGGCGCGCTCGACGCACTGACCCGTGAACAGATGATCATGGACCTGCAGTCGATGTGGCTGCGCCTGCGCAATACGGTGCTGTTCATCACTCACGGCATCGACGAGGCCGTGTTCCTCGCCGACCGCGTCCTGGTGATGTCGCCCCGTCCGGGCCGCGTCGACCTCGACCTCAAGATCGACCTGCCCAGGCCGCGCCAGTGGAGCAAGACTCACGAGGACAAGGACTACCACGCCTATGTCCGGCAGATCCGGGCGATCTTCGAGGCCAAGGGCATTCTCGTCGCCCACTAGACCAGCAGTCCGAAAATCGGAAGTGATTTTCGGATAGGATCAGCACGGCGCCTAAGCTCTGCAGCATCCTTGGCGCCCCCTTATGGACGCGCGGCTCTCTAGTCGGTTCGGCCGATCCGCAAAATCGGCATATACGGCAGTAACGGCATCAACGCCGCCGGGAGGCTTCCCGGCGGGCGAACATTTGCGCGGAGACCTCGGATGTCCGGGACGATATTCATACCCAGAGAGTTGGATGCGATTGAGAGCCGTGTGGGGGCTTCACCGGATACGGTGAAACGCCTGGTGGGTCTTGGCTTCGAGGTTGTTGTCGAGACGGGTGCAGGCACCTTGTCACGCATTCCCGATGCCGATTATGCGGCGGTCGGGGCTGTCATCGGCAAGGCCGGTGATGCCGCCAAGGCCGATGTGGTGCTCAAGGTGCGCCGTCCCTCGGAGGCCGAGGTCAAGGGCTACAAGCCGGGCGCTGCCGTGCTTGCCACCATGGATCCTTATGGCAACGAGGCCGGTGTGGCGGCGATGGCCAAGGCGGGGGTGACGGCGTTTGCCATGGAGTTCATGCCGCGCATCACCCGAGCCCAGGTGATGGACGTGTTGTCGTCGCAGGCAAATCTCGCCGGCTATCAGGCGGTCATCGACGGTGCTGCCGAATATGACCGGGCGCTGCCGATGATGATGACGGCAGCCGGCACGGTTCCTGCTGCCAAGGTGTTCATCATGGGCGTCGGCGTTGCCGGCCTGCAGGCGATCGCCACCGCCCGCCGCATGGGCGCGATCGTGACGGCCACCGACGTGCGTCCGGCTGTCAAGGAGCAGGTCGCCTCGCTCGGCGCCAAGTTCCTCGCCGTCGAGGACGAGGAGTTCAAGGCAGCGGAGACCGCCGGCGGCTACGCCAAGGAGATGTCCAAGGAGTATCAGGCCAAGCAGGCGGCCTTGACCGCCGAGCACATCGCCAAGCAGGACATCGTGATTACCACGGCACTCATCCCGGGCCGTCCGGCGCCGAAGCTGGTGTCGGCCCAGATGGTCGCCTCGATGAAGCCGGGTTCGGTGCTTGTCGACCTCGCCGTCGAGCGCGGCGGCAATGTCGAGGGTGCGGTGCCGGGCAAGGTCGTCACGTCAGCCAATGGGGCAAAGATCGTCGGCCATCTCAACGTGCCGGGCCGGGTCGCTGCCTCCGCCTCGCTGCTTTACGCCAAGAACCTGTTCGCCTTCCTCGAGACCATGGTCGACAAGACCACCAAGCAGATCGCCATCAACCGCGACGACGAGCTGGTCAAGGCAACCATGCTGACCGATGGCGGCAAGGTGGTGCATCCGAACTTCGCCAATGCGGCAGCGGCTGCGGCTGCGGACAAGCCCAAGCCGATCGTGGCCGGCCAGAACCGCGGTGACGACCCGGCGAGCGACGGTGCAGCACCTGCCAAGGCAACGGCGAAGAAGCCGGCCGCCGCCAAAGCAGACAAACCGGCGGCTGCGAAAAAGCCCGCTGCCCAAAAAGCCACTGCCAAGAAGTCGGCGCCAAGCGCCGGCACGAAGACATCATCTGAGGGAGACGCGTGATGGAAGGTCTTCAGAAAGCCCTCGACCAGCTCGACCAGGCGGTTGCCGCCGTCCGGCTCGGCGTCCAGGATCTCGCCACATCTGAAGGTGCGGCCGAAGCTGCCGGCAATGCGGCACATGCCGTCACCGGCGGGGCGGTCGACCCGTTCGTGTTCCGCTTCGCCATCTTCGTTTTGGCGATCTTCGTCGGCTACTACGTCGTCTGGTCGGTGACGCCGGCGCTGCACACGCCGCTGATGGCCGTCACCAACGCCATCTCCTCGGTCATCGTCGTCGGTGCGCTGCTGGCCGTCGGCATCGCCGCTTCCGGCCTTGCCACCGGCTTCGGCTTCGTCGCCCTGGTGCTGGCCTCGGTCAACATCTTCGGCGGCTTCCTCGTCACCCAGCGCATGCTGGCGATGTACAAGAAGAAGGACAAGTGACGTGACCCTGAACCTTGCTTCCTTCCTCTATCTCGTCTCCGGCATCCTGTTCATCCTGGCGCTGCGCGGCCTGTCGCATCCGACCACCAGCCGCAAGGGCAACACCTACGGCATGATCGGCATGGGCATCGCCATCGTGACCACGCTGGCGCTGGCCAAGCCCTCTGCCGGCGGCCTCGGGCTGATCGTGCTCGGCCTCGTCATCGGCGGCGGCGTCGGTGCGGTCACCGCCCGGCGCATCGCCATGACCTCGATGCCGCAGCTGGTCGCTGCCTTCCACAGCCTCGTCGGTCTGGCCGCCGTGATGGTCGCCGCTGCCGCGATCTATGCGCCGGAAAGCTTCGGCATCGGTGCCGTCGGCGCCATCCACGGCCAGGCGCTTGTCGAGATGAGCCTTGGCGTTGCCATCGGCGCCATCACGTTTACCGGCTCGGTCATCGCCTTCCTCAAGCTCGACGGCCGCATGTCGGGCAAGCCGATCATGCTGCCGGCCCGCCACCTGATCAACGCTGCCCTCGGCATCGGCCTGGTCGTGCTGATCGTGCTGTTGGTCACCACCCAGTCGACGACCATCTTCTGGCTGATCGTGGCATTGTCGCTTGTGCTCGGCGTGCTCCTGATCATCCCGATCGGCGGTGCCGACATGCCTGTCGTGGTGTCGATGCTCAACTCCTATTCGGGCTGGGCAGCTGCGGCACTCGGCTTCACGCTGGGCAATCTCGCGCTGATCATCACCGGTGCGCTGGTCGGCTCGTCCGGTGCGATCCTGTCCTACATCATGTGCAAGGGCATGAACCGCTCGTTCATCTCGGTCATTCTTGGCGGCTTCGGCGGCGAGACGGCGGCAGCTGTCGACGACGGCATCCAGCGCACGGTCAAGACAGGTGCCGCCGACGACGCGGCCTATCTGATGATGAACGCCCAGAAGGTCATCATCGTGCCGGGCTACGGCATGGCCGTGGCCCAGGCCCAGCATGCGCTGCGCGAGATGGCCGACAAGCTCAAGGCCAATGGCGTGGAAGTCAAATACGCCATCCACCCGGTCGCCGGCCGCATGCCCGGTCACATGAACGTGCTGCTTGCCGAGGCCAACGTGCCCTATGACGAGGTCTTCGAGCTCGAAGACATCAACTCGGAGTTCTCGCAGGCCGACGTCGCTTATGTCATCGGCGCCAACGACGTCACCAACCCGTCGGCACGTGACGACAAGAGCTCGCCGATCTATGGCATGCCGATCCTCGACGTCGACAAGGCCCGCACCTGCCTGTTCGTCAAGCGCAGCCTCGGCTCCGGCTATGCCGGCATCGACAACACGCTGTTCTACAAGGACGGCACCATGATGCTGCTCGGCGACGCCAAGAAGATGACCGAAGAAATCGTCAAGGCCATGGATCACTGAGACAACACATCAGCCCATCCACACCCTGACAAACAAAAGCCCGGCAACGCCCGGGCTTCTTTCTACAGACGGTGCTTGCTGGCGCGCTTCTGCCTTGGATTATTCGATCGGCCGCTCGTCGGCGATGACCTTGCCGTCATTGGGCAAGGTGCCGGGGGCGACAATTTCGACGCCGCCGCGCATCTTGGTCGCTGCCTGCAAAGCCGCCTCGAGTTCTGCTTGCAGCCCGCCGTTGGCTGAGCCGGCTTCGGCCTTCAGCAGCATGACGTCCTGTTCGGCCTGGCGACTGACGACGAGGCGAAGCCGGCCAAGGGCGGGGAATTTTCTTCCTATGGCGGCGATCTGGGCCGGGTCGACGAACATGCCCTTGATCTTGGTGCGCTGGTCGGCGCGACCCATCCAGCCGGCGAGCCGCATGTTGGTGCGTCCGCAGGCGCTCGGGCCGGGCAGGACACGCGACAGGTCGCCTGTGCCGAAACGCAGCAGCGGGTATTCCGGGCTGAGCCGTGTCACGACGACTTCGCCGACGTCGCCATCTGGGACAGTCTCGTTGGTGCCCGGGCGCACGATCTCGACGATCAGGCCTTCGTTGACGACAAGGCCCGAGCGCGCCGCCGTTTCATAGGCGGCGACGCCGAGTTCGGCGGTGGCGTAGGCCTGGTAGGCGTCGATGCCGGCGTTGACGATCTCCTGCTGCAGCGTGGCCGGAAACGCTGCGCCCGAAACCAGCGCGTGCCGGAACGGGCTGGTAGCTCCTGATGCCGCCATGCGGTCGAGCAGGATCTTGAGAAAATCCGGCGTGCCGATGTAGCCGGTGGGCTTCAGCACTGTGATCGCCTCGACCTGTTGTTCGGTGTTGCCGACACCAGCGGGGATCACTGCGCAGCCGAGCGCGTGTGCGCCGGCTTCCATCATGTGTCCGCCTGGGGTCAGGTGGTAGCTGAAGGCGTTGTGGACGACGTCTTCTCCACGCATGCCCGAGGCGAACAGGGCGCGGGCTGAGCCCCACCAGTCGTCGCTGCGTCCCTCCGGATCGAAGATCGGTCCGGGGGAAACGAGCAGGCGCTTGAGTGCGCCGGGCCTGGTGGGCGTGAGGCCGGCGAAAGGCGGGTTCTCGGTCTGCAAGGCAAGCAGCTCGCTTTTGCGGATGACCGGCACTTGCTGCAGGGCAGTGCGGTCGATGAGGCTATCAGGCGCAATCCCCTCGAGCTGCCGGCGCAGGGCCGGCGTCGCGGACAGCGCGGCGTCGATAAGCGAACGCAGCTGGGCAAAAAGTGCCGCCTCGCGGGCCGCTGGATCCTGGGTTTCCCCGGCATCGTAATATGCGTTCGTCACCATGGTTCACCTGGAGTTTGGACAAGGGGCAGGGCGCTGCCGTGGCTAGTCCCGCGCTGCCCGGAACAGATCACGCCAGCCAGCGCTTGCGCCGCTTGTAGCTCTTGACCTCGCGGAACGACTTGCGGCCCTCGCCGCCAATGCCGAGATAGAATTCCTTGACGTCCTCATTGTCGCGCAGGGAGGCGGCGTCGCCATCCATGACGATGCGCCCGGTCTCCATGATGTAGCCATAGGTGGCGTATTTCAGCGCCATGTTGGTGTTCTGCTCGGCCACCAGGAACGACACGCCCTGCTTGCTGTTCAGATCTTTGACGATCTCGAAGATCTCGTCGACCACCTGAGGCGCCAGCCCCATCGACGGCTCGTCGAGCAGGATCATCTTGGGTCGGCTCATCATCGCGCGGCCGATGGCGCACATCTGCTGCTCACCGCCCGAGGTATAGCCGGCCATCGATGAGCGGCGCTGCTTCAGCCTGGGGAAATAGTCGTAGATCATGTCGAGATCGTCGCGGATGGCACGGTTGCCGTCGCGGCGCGTGAAGGCGCCGGTGAGCAGGTTTTCCTCGATCGACAGATGGCCGAAGCAGTGGCGTCCCTCCATCACCTGAATGCAGCCGCGCCGCACCAGTTCGTTTGGGCTTAGTCGGTCGACGCGGTCGCCGTCGAACTCGATCGAGCCCTTGGTGACTTCGCCGCGCTCGGCCCTGAGCAGGTTGGAGATCGCCTTGAGCGTGGTCGTCTTGCCGGCGCCGTTGGCACCCAGGATGGCGACGATGCCGCCTTGCGGCACATCAAGCGACACGCCCTTGAGGACGAGGATGACGTGATCGTAGATCACCTCGATGTTGTTGACCGACAGCATCGGTCGGGCCGGCTCGACCGCTTTGGAAGCATGTTCAGACATCAGCAAGCTCCGGGTCATCGTCCCTTCCCCATGTGGGGAAGGGACCGGGTTCAGGGTGAGCCTCAGGAGGCGTCGCAGGCCTCGGAGCGGGCCGGCCATGGCGCGTTCTTCTCGGCATAGGCCTTGGCGTCGGCATCGAGCAGCGGACCGACCTTGTCGCTCAGCGGCGCGATGTAGTCGGACACCTTTTCATAGGTCGTGCCGTTCCAGCTCTGGACGAAGGTCGAGAAGTGACCGTTGTGATCGGCGCAGGAGAGCTTGACCGCACCGGTGAAGCCTTCGAGGCCGATTTCCTTGAGCCGGGCGTCGTCGATGTTGAGGCCCTCAAGACCGCGGCGTACGTCCTCGCCGGTGACGACCTTGTTGCCGGTGATTTCCTGGGCTCTGCGGATCGCCTCGGCAATCAGCATCGAATTGTAGATGCCGCGGTTGTAGAGAACCTGGCCGACCTTGTCCTTGCCCGAGACCTGGCTCTTGCCGGCGTCGACGACGTGCTTCTGGATATCGGCAAGCAGCGGGAAGTCTGCGCCCACGGCATGCCAGTTCAGCGTCTTGAAGCCCTTGGCGCCATCGCCGGCGCCCTTGGCGTCATCCTCGCTCGGCCACCAGATCGAGATGAACTTCTCCATCGGGTAGTTGGTCTTGACAGCTTCCTTGACGGCGGTGGCGTTGAGCGCGCCCCAGCCATAGAGGATCATGTAGTCAGGCTTGTCGCGGCGGACGCTCAGCCATTGCGACGACTGGTTCTGCATGTCGGCGGCTGCAACCGGATACAGCTTGGCTTCGAAGCCGAGTTCCTTCGACAGCTGCTCGATCAGCGGCAGCGGCTCGCGGCCGAAGCTGGCGTCGAGATAGATGTAACCGATCTTCTTGCCCTTGAGCTTCTCTATGCCGCCGCCTTCCTGCGTCGCGATGTATTGCAGGATCTGGGTGAAGCCGTCCCAGTAAGTCGCTGGCGGGTTGAAGATCCAGGGGAAGGTGTCGCCCTTGGCCGAGGCCGACAAGCCGTAGGCCATCGACAGCACGGGAATCTTGTCCACGGCTGCCTTGGGGATCAGCGGCAAGGTGATGCCGGTCGACCACGGATTGACGATGACCGGCTTCTTGGGCTTCACCGATTCATAACATTCGAGGCCCTTCTTGGTGTCGTAGCCGGTCTCGCATTCCTCGACGATCAGCTTGACACCGCCGATGCCGCCGTCGCGCTCGTTGAGTAGCGTCAGGTAGTCGTGCATTCCGTTGGCGATCGGCGTGCCAGAGCCGGCGAACGGGCCGGTGCGGTAGGTGAACAGCGGCACGTAGATCGAGTCCTCGGCCTGCGCGTCGTGGACGGCGGGCAAGGTCAGCACTGCTGTTGCGGAAAGTGCGTATAACCAGTTCTTGAGTGACATGACGTTCTCCTCCCTACTTGTTTGCATTTCCGTCTTGTGGGCAGCCCCTAGTAAGGGAAGGGCCACACACGAAGCTTCTGCTTGGCGATCTGCCAGAGCCGCGCGAGGCCGTGCGGTTCGACGATCAGGAAAAAGATGATGAGGGCACCGACGATCAGATAGGTCAGGTGCTCGACGGTCGCGGCTGCGATCGGCAGGCCGAGCGCCTCGGGAAGCCCGCGGATGACGATCGGCAGGATGTGGATGAGCGCGGCGCCGAAGAAGCTGCCGATCATCGAGCCAAGGCCGCCGATGATGACCATGAACAACAGCAGGAACGATAGCTTGATGTCGAAGGCCGACGGCTCGGCGGCGCCGAGCCACAGGAACACCATCAGCGCGCCCGAGACGCCGCAATAGAAGGATGACACGGCGAAGGCCAACAGCTTTGCCGGCAGCAGGCGGATGCCCATCAGTTGGGCGGCGATGTCCATGTCCCGCACTGCCATCCAGGTGCGGCCGATCCGACCGTGAACGATGTTGGAGGCAAGCAGGGTCATGACCACGACGATGACGAGCACGACCAGATAGCGTGTCACCGGCGTGGCCGACGGGCCGGTGATGGCGAGGCCGAACAAGGTGCGCGCCGGCACCTCGATGGCGCCTGACGGATTGTCGTTGTAGAGCCAGCTGATGCGGACGAAGCACCATTGCAGGAAGAACTGTGCGGCGAGCGTCGCGACCGCGAGATAGAAGCCCTTGATACGCAGCGACGGCAGGCCGAACAGCACGCCGATGCCGGCTGCGAAGAAGCCCGAGCAGAGAATCCAGACCAGGATGTTGACGCCCGGAAAGATCGTCGAAAGCTTGTAGGCGGCATAGGCGCCGACGCCCATGAAGGCTGCCGAGCCCAGGGACAACAGGCCGGTGTAGCCGACGAGGATGTTGAGCCCGATCGCGCCGAGCGACAAGATCAGAAACGGCACCATGACCGAGGCGAGCAGGAACTCGTTGCCGAACAAAGGCACGACGACGAAGGCAACGAGCAGGATGGCGGCCAGGCCGAGCCTGTCTTGCAGGATCGGGAACACCGCCTGGTCGGCCGCGTAGCTTTGTTTGAACTGGCCCGTCTCGCGATAGAACATGGTCTGTCAGATCCGCTCGATTATCTTGTCGCCGAACAGGCCTTGCGGCCGGTACAGCAGGAACAGCAGGGCGATGGCATAGGCGAACCAGCTTTCGATGCCGCCGCCGAGCAAAGGCCCCCAGTAGAACTCGCCGAGTTTCTCGCCGATGCCGATGATCAGGCCGCCGACGATCGCGCCGGGCACCGAGGTCAGTCCGCCCAGCACCAGAACGGGCAGCGCCTTGAGGGCCACGATCTCGAGCGCGAAGGAGACGTCGGAGCGGGCACCCCACATGATGCCTGTCACCAGCGCGACCAGGCCTGCGGCGAACCAGACGATGACCCAGATCTGGTTGAGCGAAATGCCGACCGAAAGTGCTGCCTTGTGACTGTCGGCTACGGCACGCAACGCCCGGCCGATGCGGGTCTTCTGGAAGAACAGGGCGAGCCCGACGATCATCGCTGACGCGATGATCGCGGCGGCGATGTCGATCTTCTGGAAACTGACGAGGCCGCCGAGCATCTCGACGTCGACCGAACCGCTGGGCAGGAACAGTTCGCTTGTTATCATCTGCTTGGGGTCGCCGCCGAACACCATCTCGCCGAGGCCGATCAGCACATAGGTGATGCCGAAGGTCGCCATGAACAGGATGATGTCGGGCTGGTTGACCAACGGCCTGAGCACGACACGTTCGACCAGCATCGCCAGCACGAACATCACCCCTGCGGTCAGGATCAGGGCGACGAAGGCGGCCGCGTGACCCGAGAAACCTGCTGCCGAGAACTTCTCGTAGAAGCCGACGAGAGTGAGCGCCGAAAACACCACCATGATGCCCTGGGCAAAATTGAACACGCCCGAGGCCTTGAAGATGAGCACGAAGCCAAGCGCGATCAGCGCATAGAGCACTCCGGAGACCAGCCCTTCCCAAAGGGTCTGCACCAGCAGGTCGGGCATCTGCACCATCTGGACGAAGGGGTCGATGAAGATGTTGTAGAGCATCTGTTACCCCCTCAGCCGAGCTGGCAGATGGCGCGAGCCGGCCGGCATGTCGTGCGTCTCGTGTTCATGCGGAATTTCTCTCTTCCACCAGACTGCTGCATGCTCAGTGCCCCACGCCGAGATAGGCTTCGATGACCTTCGGGTCGGCCTTGACCACCTCGGGCGTGCCGTCGGCGATCTTGTGCCCGTATTCGAGCACCACCACGCGATCGGACAGGTCCATCACCACGCCCATGTCGTGTTCGATGAGAGCGATGGTGGTGCCGAAGTGCTTGTTGAGGTCGAGGATGTAGCGGCACATATCCTCCTTCTCCTCGATGTTCATGCCGGCCATCGGCTCGTCGAGCAGCAGGAGCTCCGGCTCCATCGCAAGCGCCCGGCCGAGCTCGACGCGCTTCTGCAGGCCGTAGGGCAGCTTGCCGACAGGTGTCTTGCGGATCGACTCGATCTGCAAGAAGTCGATGATGTCTTCGACCACGCGGCGGTGTTCGATCTCCTCGCGCATCGCCGGCCCGTAACGCAGCATCTGCCAGAACAGGCCGCGGTGCATTTTCAGCGTGCGGCCGACCATGATGTTGTCGAGCGTGGTCATGCCCTTGAACAGCGCCACGTTCTGGAACGTGCGGGCGATGCCCTGGCTCGCTGCCTGGTAGGGCCGCATATGCGGACGGGTCTTTCCCTTGTAGGTGATGCGACCGTGCTGGGGGTGATAGAAGCCGTTGACGACGTTCAGCATCGAGGTCTTGCCGGCGCCGTTGGGGCCGATGATGGCGCGGATCTCGCCCTTGCGGATGTCGAAGGAGACATCGGTGATGGCTTTCACCCCGCCGAACGACAAGGATACGCCATCGACCGCCAGCAGGGTTTCCGATGTCGCGGTCATGCGGCGGCCTCGAGCTTTGCGGTTGGTATCGCCTTGGTGTCGGCGATGCGGACCCGGGCCGAGATCACGCCCTTGCGACCGTCTTCGAAGGTCACCTCGGTCGAGATGTCGGCAGCGTCGGCACCGTTGTAGAGCGCGTCGACCAGCGGCTTGTAGCGTTCGGCGATGAAGCCGCGTCGCACCTTCTGGGTGCGGGTCATCTCGCCGTCGTCGGCGTCGAGTTCCTTGTGCAGGATCAGGAAGCGATGGATCTGGGCGGCAGCCATGCGCGGCTCGGCCGCGAGTGCCCGGTTCACCTCGGCGACATGCTCGATGAACATCGCATAGACCTCGGGCCGCTGTGCCAGTTCCTGGTACGAGCCGTAGGCGATGTTCTTGCGCTCGGCCCAGTTGCCGACCGCCGTGAGGTCGATGTTGAGCATCACGGTGACGAAGTCGCGGTCTTGGCCGAAGGCCACGGCTTCCTTGATGTTGGGGAAGAATTTCAGCTTGTTTTCGATGTATTTCGGCGCAAACAGCGCGCCCGACCTCAGCTTGCCGACATCCTTGGCCCGGTCGATGATGTTGAGGTGGCCGTCGGGGTCGAAGAAGCCGGCGTCGCCCGTCTTCACATAGCCATCTGACGTCACCGTCTCGGCCGTCTTTTCCGCGTCCTTGTAATAGCCGACGAATTGGCCCGGCGAGCGGTAGAGCACCTCCCCGTCGTCGGTGATACGGATGTCGACATTGGGTGTTGCCGGCCCGACAGTGCCCGCACGGATCTGCCCGTCCGGCTGCGCGGTGACATAAAGGAATGCTTCGGTCTGGCCATAGAGCTGCTTCAGGTTGAGGCCGAGCGAGCGATAGAACGAAAACAGATCCGGGCCGATCGCCTCGCCGGCAGTGTAGGCGACCCGGATGCGAGAAAAGCCGAGTACGTTCTTCAGCGGCGCGTAGACCAGTAGGTTGCCAATGGCATAGCCGAGGCGAGCACGAAGCGGGACGTCCTTGCCGTCGAGGATCTGTTCGCCCCAGCGTTTGGCTATGCCGATGAAGTAGTTGAACATCGAGCGCTTCAGCGCGCCGGCATCTTCCATGCGGATGGTGATGCGGGTCAGCAGGGTTTCAAACACGCGTGGCGGCGCGAAATAGAAGCTCGGGCCGATCTCCTGGGTATCCGCCTCGGCGGTCTCGCGACTTTCGGGACAGGCGATGCAGAAGCCGGCGACCAGCGACTGTGCATAGTTGAGATAGTGGTCGCCGACCCATGCCAGCGGCAGGTAGGCAAGCACCTCGTCGCGGTCGGTCAGCTTGTCGAAGGTGACGGTATCGCGCGCCGCCGCAATCGAGCCGCCGGCAGTCAGCAGCACGCCCTTGGAGCGACCTGTCGTGCCCGAGGTGTAGAGGATGATCGAGATGTCGCTGGCCTGGCCATGATCGCGCTCGGCGTCGATCGCGGCGCGCGCAGTGGCGTCGGAAGCCAACAGGGCACGGCCGTTTGCTATGATGGTGTCGATGGCGTGAAGCCGGCTGTGATCATAATCGCGCAGGCCGCGCGGCTCGTCATAAAGCACGGTGCGGAGCTTAGGCACACGATCTTGGACCGAGATCAGCTTGTCGACCTGCTCCTGGTCCTGCACCGCCGCAAATGCGACGTCGGCATGGTCGAGCACATAGGCCATCTCGTCGGCAACTGCGTCGGCGTAGACAGGGACAGGGATGGCGCCCAGCCACTGCGCGGCGAGAATGGTCCAGTACATGGCCGGCCGGTTTTCGCCGATGACCGCGATCGTCGCGCCGCGCTCGAGACCCAGCTGCTGCAAGCCGGTCGCATAGGCGCGGATGGTCTCGGCCAGTTCGCTCCAGCTCCACGTCCGCCAGATGCCAAGATCCTTGTGGCGCATCGCCGGACGGTCTGGCCGCACTTGTGCGTGCTCGCACAACAGCTTGGCAAACGTGTCGTGTCCGCGCGTCTCGCTCCCTCGTGCCAAAGGCACACCTCCCGTTTCGTTCCCTCGTATGCCGCCGGGTATTCCCGGTCGTTGCATCGAGGCTCGCAACCTTGGCAGGCTTTTTCAAGGGCTGGCTTGACAGACACGACGCCAATGTTCAGTCTTGGCTACCGGCCTTTTGTCGTCGAGCTGCTAAAATTCCCCTAAATTATTGATTTTGCTGTGCTGCCGGCGCTGGCGGACACCAAGCGCCGCGGTGCTACTCGCCGTAGTGGCGCAGCTTGTCGAGGTCCAGGATCGTCACGCCGCCACCTTCACTGCGGAGCAATCCTTCCTTTTCCAGCTCCTGCAGGATTCGGTTGGCGACAGGCCGCGACACGCCGGCCAGCAAGCCGATCTCTTCCTGACTGATATCGATGTGTTTGCCGACGAATGGGCTGATCACCGGGTTGAACAGCGAGGCCAGACTGCGCGCTACCTTGCCGGTCGAATCGAGCGTGCGGTCATGCTCCACCTGCGCAATGAACTGCCCAAGCCGCTCATTGATGAGCCGCACCAGCAACCGGTCGAAGGCGACGCTGTTTTCGAACAGCCAGAAGAATGTCGCGCGATTGAGAAGCGCCACCTGCGTGCGGCGCAGTGCAAGGACGTCATACTGGCGAGGCTCGTCCTTGAGCAGAGACCCTTCGCCGAACCAGCAGCTTGGCGGCAGGCCGGCATAGGTCACCGCCTTGCCCGAGGTGGTGATCGAACCCAGCCGCAGCAGGCCGCTGACCACACCTATCCAGTTGTCTATGCGATCGCCGCGATGGATGAAATAGGTGCCCGGCTCAAGGACGCGCAGCATGATGCCGCGTCGTGCACGCTCGCGCTCATCCTCCGGCAGTTCGCGCGCCCAGAACACCGAGGCCAGAAATTGCTCCGGGCTTATCACGCGCGCTCCCATTCCTCATGACGAGTCGTGCGTACCATGTCTTTGTCACGCTCGCCATGCCGCGTGTGTGGCCGCGTGGTGTGCCGGTCGCTTCCCCACCCAGGCGCGTCGCCCATGCCCTTGGGGAATGTTAGCGGGCGCTCAAAGAATGGCAGGGGCATCGTCCGGATCGACTATGCCAACTGTGCAGAAGTCATTGTAGGCATGATCTGCCAGCAGCATCGATTGGACGACGGAGCCTGGCCGAGCAGCCCCGACCGCGGAGGAGCCCCCATGGGTGCGGATCGTGGCGCGGATCGCATCGAGGGGAGGGTATCGATGAACGCTGTCTTGCATATGCGTGGCCGACGACCGGGCCTGGGGCGTACTGCTGCAGGCCTTGTCCGGCGTTGAGCCGGCCTCGTTAGCCGCCCGTCGATCGACGGGGCGAGCTTCGCAAGGATCGGCGGTGCCCCACGATCAGATCTCCAGCTTGATGCTTTATTTTGCATTGGCAAGGATTAATGGAAATGGTCGAAGACATTCATGCGCACGGCATTAGCCTTGTCAACAAGTACACTGAATTCTTCATCAGTGAGCTGAAGAATATATTCGCCGCCGACAGTGAAACCATTGGTTGGCCGGCGCGGCAGCGGAGATTGCTCGATGTCACGGCCCGTCCGGCGGCGCAGCCGCCGAGCAGCATATCGCCCGAACTGCCTGACCTTGCCTCGCAATTCATCCGTGCCCTTGCTGTCGAGGCGTCCCGCCAGTGCCTGGCAAATGAGGGTGGCGATCCTGGCATGCTGGCGCAGCCGTCGGCCCCATCGATGCAGCAAGTCACGCTCCGCGGTGGTGACCTCGACTCCATGACCATCGAGGAGTGGGCGGGTCGCGTCGCTGGCGCCACCTATCTGGAAGAAAATCTCCGCATACCGCGGTCCACTTTGCATCGATGGTTCCGCTGCAACGAGGTCATCGCATTGCGAAAGGGGCGGCAGCGCCACGTATTCCCCCTGGCGCAGTTTGTCGACGGAAGGCCAGCGTCCGGTATTCGCGACGTGCTCGCCCATATCACCCATCCGCGGCAGGCCTGGCACTGGATGATCCATCCTTCGCCGGTGCTCAATGGCCGGACCCCGATCGATTTGCTCAAGCAAGACCTGGTCGGCGACGTCGTTTCGGCTGCAAAAGAACACTCCTTGATGTCATAGGCTCTGTCGAACGTCCTCCTGGAGAGATTTTCTTGCAAGGACTGTGTCAAAAATAACGTTTCATTTGTGCCAAATGTATTAATCGTTTCATTTGTACAGTATTGTTGTTGTTTTTATATCACGTAACTAGATGATTCGTCGATTTTGTGACGCGATGTCAAATTTTGATGTTTATCAATCCTGTCGGATAGAGATATTCAAGCTGGCCGGAAACGAAAATCAAAAAACCGTTTCTGTCTGGTCGGTGCCGAAGTTGCTTTCAATATAAGAAAGTACTCTGTGCAAATTGAATTAATTCTACTGGAGGTTGGATAATGAATATCAAGAGCATTCTTCTCGGCTCTGCTGCGGCTCTGCTCGCAGTTTCTGGTGCCCGTGCGGCCGACGCTGTCGTCGTCGCCGAACCGGAGCCGATGGAATATGTCCGCATCTGCGACGTCTACGGCGCGGGCTTCTACTACATCCCCGGCACCGAGACCTGCCTCAAGGTCGGCGGCCTGGTTCGCTACCAGATCGACTGGAAGGACACCGATGACGGCTGGAAGAAGTATTCGGCTGCCCGCCTCAAGCTCGATGCCCGTTCGGAGACCGAATACGGCACCTTCCGTCGCTACATCGAACTGCACTGGCAGAACGACGGCGGCACGCAGGGGCCGTCCGGTTACAGCGATACCACCGACATGTGGATCCGCTATGCCTACTTCGAAGTCGGCGGTCTGATGATCGGTCGCAACGACACGCTGTTCGACGGCGGCATCGACGGTGAGTTCGACAAGGGCGGCGGTGCCTTCATCAACCAGATCCGCTACACCTTCGACGCCGGCAACGGCATCGCCGTGTCAGTCGGCCTGGAAGAAGAAGCCAACAACTTCGACTACATGCCGCTCGTGACCGGCAAGGTCTCGATCGCCCAGGGCTGGGGTTCGGTCAACCTGTACGCAGCTTATGACGATCGCTTCTCCGAGTTCGCGCTGAAGGGCATCGTCAACGTCAAGGCAACCGATGCCCTGACGCTGCAGGCGGTCGCCACCTACGAGTCGGGTGCGACCTGGCTCGGTCTGCTGGCCCCCTATTCGGGTTACGACTGGTCGATCGGCGCCTACGTCAAGTACCAGGTCAACGAAAGCCTGTCGGTCGGTGCCGGCGGCCAGTACTTCGGCGACCGTCACTACGGCGACTTCGTCACCGGCCAGACCGTCGACCTGAACGCCAACGACTGGGCCATCGGCGCTGTCGTCGACTACAAGATTGTCGAGAACCTGAACGCCAAGCTGGCCGTCAACTACAACGATGGCGACAGCTATCCGGTCGACGGCTCGTTCTCAGGCTTCCTGCGCCTCGACGCGTCGTTCTAAGCGTCTATCTGAACTGATCTTGGCAAACCCGGCTTCCAGTCGCCGGGTTTGTCTTTTTCCGCCGACGAACCCAGGGAATTTTCAAGGCGGTTGTCTCGAATTTCGTGAATACTTCTTGCTATGCGTGACATATAACAGGCCATGCGCAGCGGAAGAACAGCATGAGACGGTCGAGCCAGGACAATGACGACGAGCAAGGATCCTCGTCAACAGTAAAAAGCGTCGAGGTCGCGGTCCAGATTCTGGATGCGCTGGCTGATGCTCCTGGTCCGGTGCGCGTGACAGAGCTGGCCCGCTCGCTTGACATGACCAAGGCCAGGGTGTCCAGGCACCTGCAGACGCTGACGCGGCTCGGTCTCGTCGACCACGCCCGCGAGGGCGAGGGCTATGTCTTCGGTCGCAAGCTGTTCAAATTCGGCAGAGCCGCCGTCTACCGCAGCAATGTCGTCGAGATCGCGCGGCCCTATCTCAACGAGCTGTGCGCGCAAACAGGCCATACGGCCTTGCTGACAACGCCGATCAAGGGTGGTGCGATGGTTGTGCACGCGGTGCCCAATCCTTTCGAGCCTGGCATCATGGTGCAGCCGGGTATGGTGCTGAGCTTGCCGGGATCGCCGGCAGCCCGGCTGTTCTATTATTTCGAAAACAAGAAGCCGGTGCCGCCGCGGGTCGTCGAGAACCTGACGGCATATGGCGTCGACTTCGAAACCGACACGCGCGGCAACGGGCTCGGCGGCATAGCAGCACCGATCTTCGAGGCCGACGGCCAGGTCTGTGCCGCGCTTGGGGTCATCCTGTCGTCGTCGCTGCTGGTGCCCGAGCCCGATCTGCAACTGCTTGCGACCGTGCGATCGGTCGCGAGCGAAATCCAGAAGCGTTATGCCGACGGCGTCAATCCGGCCCTGATGCCGAAGCAATCCAGCTAAACCAGATCAGCTTTGCCGGCCCGCAGGGCGGTTGCGCCCCGGCGACCGTTTAGATGCCCTTGGCGATCGTTCGCGATCCGGCCTCGAGCTCGACCAGCGCTCTGGTCGGATCGAAGACGACCCCGATCGGATCCTTGCCGTTGGCAACCGCGTCGACCTGCTGACGCAGGACCCGGCGCAGCATGCCGATGCCCTGGTCGGTCGAGGTCAGGTTTTCCTCGGAGTGGAAGGTGATCGGCCCCTGGCCGACCTGCGCTTCGTAGTCTCCCGGCAGCCTCTGATGCTCCTGCTCCGTCAGCTCGTGCCAGAGCTTGCCGGCATATTTCGAGCGGATCTTGGCCAGAGTGCCGGCTTCGCTGACGCGGCCGACCGAATAGATCCGGAACGACATATCGTCCATCGGCAGCACCCAGCCGAGCAGGCTGCACGGGCCGTCGACGGTTGCGACCGGACTTGCCACCGCGCGCACGGTCGGCAACACCGCCTCGGTGATGCGCTGATGCTCGCCGGCTTCGAGATCGCGCAGCTGCAGGCTGGAGACGCCGCGCGGCGTGTAGTGAAAGGTCACGCGCGGCATCAGACTCATCTTGGAATTGAACTGGTCGCCGCTGAAGGAGCCGTGCAGGATCGGCACATGGAATGGGTCGAGCACGTTTTCATAGTGCTGCAGCCAATTGCAGTCGACGATGACCGGCCCGCCGCTGCCGATGCTGCTGTCGTCGGTTTCGAGAAATTCGCCGGCCTCGAGCGTCTCCAGCACATCATAGCTCGGCAGCACGGGTTTGCGGTCGAGCGGGCCCATATAGGCAAAGATCAGGCCGTATTTTTCCTCCAGCGGATAATGCGGCTGGCGGATATGTCCGCGGGTCTTCGCACCCATTTCGGGCTCGCAAGGCTGTTCCAGGCAGTTGCCGTCAGCGTCGAACAGCCAGCCGTGATAGCAGCAGCGAATGCCCTGCTCCTCGACCCGGCCATAATAGAGCGATGCGCCGCGATGGGCGCAGCGTGGATGTACGAGGCCGGGCCGGCCGGTGCCGTCGCGAAACAGGATGAGCTCTTCGCCCAGCGCCATGATTTTTCGCGGCGTGGCGGTGGCGTCTCCCGACAGTCCGACCGGGTGCCAATAGCGCCGCAGCAGTTCGCCCATCGGCGTTCCACGCCCGACTTCGGTCAGCTCGGCGAAATATGTCGGCTTGGGCAAGGCGTAGGCCGATCCGTCTTTTGTCATTGTCATTCCTCCCCTAGCGGTCGAGCCGCAGCAGTGCTGTCGTGGCGCGTGAGCAGCAGATCATCATCGTGTTGCCGGCCGCACGTTCCGCGTCGCTGAGAACCTTGTCGCGGTGGTCGGGCACACCCTCCAGCACGCGGGTTTCGCATGTGCCGCAGACGCCGTTGCGACAGGACGAGGGCGCATGCACCCCGGCCTGTTCGAGCGCATCGAGGATTGTCTGGTCGGCACCGATCTGGATCGAGAGCCCCGACTTGTTCAGGACGACAATGAAGCCGCCATCATCGGCGGCCGGTACGGTTGGCGTGAAGGATTCGGAATGCACGGTCGAGGGATCGCGCGACGAGGCGGCGTCCAGGAACGCAGCGAGCATCGGCGCGGGACCACAGCAGTAGAGCTGTGCATCCGGCGTTGCCTGAGCGACGATGCGCGCGATATCGAGCAGACCATCTTTTTCGCTGTCGACGTGAAGCTGGATGTTGTCGCTGAGCGCCGAGAGCTCGTCGAGAAGTGCGCATTCGGCTCGCGAACGCACAGCATAATGTAGCGTCCAGTCAGCCCCTTCCTCGTGCAGCTGTCGCGCCATGGCCAGCAGGGGCGTGATGCCGATGCCACCTGCAATCAGGATCGACGTGGCTCTGGCGTCCGCAAGCGCGAAGGTCGAACGGGGCTGCGAAATCCTGATCCGATCGCCGGGCCGCGCATTTGTATGCAGCCAGCGCGAACCGCCGCGTGTTGCCCGGTCGAGTGCGACGGCGATGCGGTAGTCTGAAGCATGGGGCGCACCGATCAGAGAGTATTGCCGCACCAGACCATCGGGAAGATGGACGTCGATATGGGCGCCCGCGTCGAAGGAAGGCAGGGGCGCGCCGTTGGTAGGCCTGAGATCGTATGAGAGGACCGTCGGCGTTTCGTAGGAAATCCGACGGACGATCACCTCGATCGTCGCGTCGGCAGTCTGCTGGTGACCGTCGTTCATTTTTGCGGCCATCCCAAGCCGTTCGAGGAGGCCCGGCGGCGCGTCCGCGGGATGCCGGGCCCGGTGAGGTTCAGCCCAGCGGGTTGGCTGGTGGCGTTACGGGCGAGGGTACGAAGGGGTGGATCAGCGCCCAGGGGCTCGGCATTTCGCTGACCGTGACGGCGATCAGGGCCGGGCCGTTGCTGTCTTTTGCCCGCACAAGTGCGTCGCGAAGTCCCGATGGTGAGTCCACCTTTTCGAAGGGCAGGCCGAAGGCGCTTGCCAGATGGGCGAAGTCCGGGTTGGCGAGTTCGACCGCGAAGGTGTCGCCGAAGGTGCGCTGCTGGATGCGGCGGACATTGCCGTAGTGGCCGTCGACGAAGACCACGACCGACATGTTGCAGCCGTCGCGCGCCAACGTCGCCAGTTCCTGCATGCCCCAGCCGAAGCCGCCGTCGCCATTGAGCGAAACGACGCGCCGGTCCGGATTGCCGTGGGCGGCACCGAGTGCGGTGTTGAAGCCGTAGCCCAGTGTGCCCTGGTAGCCCGGGGTGACGTAAGAATTGGCGGCATGGACGGGGAAGGCGATGTTGGAGAAGTAGCCGACCTGGGTCAGTTCGCTGACGAGGATGTCGTCCTTGGCCATGCTGGAGCGAATGGCCCTGACATAGTCGGTTTGCGGCTGGATGGCATCGGTCTGCGATGCGGACCAGGCCTTGACCTTGCCGATCTTGTCTGATGACGAAGCTCGTATTTCGGACGGCAGAGCTGCGAGCAGGGCTTCGGCGGCGGCGGTTGCGTCCGACAGCACCAGGCAGCCCGGCGTGCGGGGTGCTCCGGCGGCACCCGCATCAACATTGACATAGACGTATCTGGTGTCGCCGCTGGCATGGGTCGGCTTGGCGATGCCGTCGATGAACCGGGTTCCGACCGCAACGATGACGTCGGCATGCGGGAACACCGCGCGTCCGCCAAGTGATGTCAGGGCAAGCGGGTGGTTGTCATCAAGCAGACCGCGTGCGCCGTCAGTCATGACGACAGGCGCCTGCAACCGCTCGGCGAGCGCCTGGATGGCCTTGCCGGCACCTGATGCGGCGGCACCGCCGCCGACCTGGATGACGGGGAACTTCGCCTGCGCCAGGATGGCGGCCGCTTCCTCGATGGTGTCGGGCTGCGGTTCGAGGCGGCTGAATTCGGCGCGCGGCAAGACTTTCGTCACGCCCTTGGCCTGCAGCACGTCAGGCGGCAATTCGATGGCGACCGGGCGTGGATGGCCCGAGCGCAGCTGCACGAAGGCTTCATGGACAAGCGCGGGAACGTCTTCGGGGCGATGAGCGATGCCGTGCCACTTGGTCAGCGACTTGAGGATGCCGCTCTGGTCGGGGATTTCGTGCAGCATGCCGTGCTTCTGACCGATCAGGGTCGAGGGAATCTGGCCCGAGATGCAGAGCACGCGCGAGCTGCAGGCATAGGCGGTGGCGAGGCCGGACAGAGCGTTGAGCACGCCGGGGCCTGGCACGACCATGAACACGCCTTCGCGGCCGGTGGTGCGGGCATAGCCGTCGGCCATGTAGGACGTCGCCTGCTCGTGGCGGGGCATGATGTAGCGAATGCGGTCCGGCTGGCTGCGGATGGCGTCAACCGCCCAGTCGAGCTGAATACCGGGAATGCCGAAAATGTCGGTCACGCCTTCTTCCAGGAGTTGGGCGACCAACGCCTGTCCTCCGGTCAGCTCCATAGGTTCGTAGTTCCCGTTCACGCCGCTTTTCTCCGATTGGTTTCGCTTGCAGGGCGGGCTCTGACCCGAGGCCGTTTTGCCGGCCCAGGAGCGTCCCAGAACCCTGCGAAGAGTCACATGAAATGCAAAGTCGTCTCATAATGCGTTACATCGTCTCGCTAGTCAACGACAAAACGCGATAGCTGGTCCGAGTTGGAATCCGCTTGGGCTGGCTGTCGTGTAACATCAGGAAAAATGCTAGAGGACGCGCGCCACAAGAGGTCAGCTTGATGAGTTCGAGTTGACCATGTTCAAAATTCGCGATAGAGTCTCATAATACGAGACAATAGAGGGTGATATGTTTTCAAATCTCTCCACGCCGACAGCCGACCCGCTGCTCGGAATGATGCAGCAGTTCCGCGACGACCCGAGCGCCGACAAGGTCGACCTCGGCATCGGCATCTACAAGGACGGGCAGGGCAACGCGCCGGTGCTGGCAACGGTCAAACAGGCGGAATCCTTCCTGGTGGAGAACCAGAAGTCGAAGGCTTATGTCTCTTCGGCCGGCAACGAGGACTATAACCGCCTGACGCGGGAACTCATCTTCGGCGCCAATAGCGGCCTGCTTGCGCGGTCGCAGGCGATCCAGACGCCGGGCGGCACTGGTGCGTTGCGTGTCGCAGGCGATTTCGCCCACAGCGTGAAGCCGGGCGCCAAGGTCTTCCTGCCGGATCCGACCTGGCCGAACCATCCTTCTCTGCTGGCCGCTGCTGGCCTCCAGGTGGTCCGTTACCCCTATTACGACGTCGCGTCGGGCAAGCTGCAGTTCGACCGGATGATCGAGGCGTTGCGCGCCGCGGGTCCCGGCGACCTGGTGCTGTTCCACGGCTGCTGCCACAACCCCGGCGGCGCCGACCCGAGCCTGGCGCAGTGGGCCGAAATCGCCGAATTGCTCGCCTCGACCGGCGCCACCCCGCTGATCGACCTGGCCTATCTCGGTTTCGGCGACGGGCTGGCCGAGGATGCCGCCGGCGTCCGGCTCCTGGCCGAGCGCTTGCCGGAAATGCTGATTGCCAGCTCCTACTCGAAGAACTTTGCGCTCTACCGCGAACGCGTTGGCGCGCTGACCTTGGTGGCCAAGGATGAGGCCACGGCCAGCCGCGCGCACGGCCACCTGTTGCCGGTCGTCCGCACCAACTATTCGATGCCGCCGGACCACGGTGCTTCGGTCGTCGCTCACATTCTTGGCAATGCGGCTCTGCGCACGACCTGGGAAGGCGAGGTCGCCGAAATGCGCGGACGCATCAACGGCATGCGCGAAAAGCTGGTGGCAGCGCTTGCAGGTCGCACGACGCGCGACTTCGGATTCCTCGGCGTACAGCGCGGCATGTTCGCCATGCTCGGCATCACCCCTGCCGACGCCGAGCGGATGAAGGTCGAGCACCATGTCCACATCACCAGCTCGGGTCGCGTCAACGTCGCCGGCTTGAACGACAGCAATGTCGGCCATGTCGCCAACGCCATCGTCGCGGTCTGCGGCTGACTTCGGTGACGGCGGGCTTTGGTCCGCGTGAATGAAAGAAGGGCGGCGTTCCATCGGAACGCCGCCCTTTCCCTTTGAAAGCCTATCGCCGGGATCGGCTTGTCGCCGTGTTCCGGAATTGGTCCGAATCAGATTTCGTAAGGCAGGCCGAGCTGGGCCTTGCGCAGCCGCTGCTGGCCGATCTCGGTATTTCCCCAGTGGTTCAGCGTCTGGTACTGCATCCGGGTCTGGAAGCTCGTCTGGCCGGGGAAGATGTGCAGCGCCTCGCACATCGAGCAGGCCCAATGGACCGTCGGCCAGATCCGGCGCAGGCACATCTCCGAATAGCTGTCGAGCAGGGTGGTGTCGTTGGTCGTCAGCAAACGGCGGATCGCTTCGGCCATGATGCGCGCATCACCAACCGCGAGGTTAAGCCCCTTGCCCCCGCTCGGCGGAACGATATGTGCTGCGTCGCCGGCAATGGCCAGGCGGCCGTGGCGCATCTTCTCGCAGACATAGCCGCGCAGGCGCGCCACTGAGCGCTCGATGATCGGGCCGCGATTGAGCTGCGCTGCCGTGCCGTCGTCCATGCGGATGTCGAGTTCATCCCAGATCTGCTGGTCGCTCATCGCATTGGGGTCGGCGTCGGGTTCGACCTGCAGATAGAGCCGGCCGACCGACGCGGATCGGGCGGAGGCAACAGCCAGGCCCCGTGTCGAATGGGCAAAGCCGCGGCGGGCGGCAAGCGGCGCCGCCTCGGCCAGGATGCCGAGCCACGCAAACGGGTATTCGGTCAGGAAGACGTGCTCATCCGAGCCCGGAATGTGCCTGCGGCTGACGCCGTGGTAGCCGTCGCAGCCGGCGATGAACTGGCACTCCAGCACCTTGTCTTCGCCATTATGGCGATAGTGGATGCGCGGAGCGTCCTCGATACCGTCGAGCCGCGATACGTCGGCTTCGAAGACGATCGGCAGGCCGTCGGCCTCGCGTTGAAGGATCAGGTCCTCGACGATCTTCTGCTGGCCGTAGGTGGTCAGGTGCCGGCCGGTACCGTCGTCGAGCGAGATATCGGCCTTCTGCCTGTCCCAGCACAACTGCATCGAGCGCATCGGAATGCCCTCACGGTTGAGGCGCTCACCCATACCGTAGGTGCGCAGCGTGTCGACAGTACCCGATTCGAGAACGCCCGCCCGCACGCGCTCGAACACATAGGCCCGCGTACGTCGTTCAAGGATCACCGAGTCGATACCGTTGAGCTGGAGAATTCGCGCCACAAGCAGGCCGGCTGGCCCCGCGCCGATGATCCCGACCTGAGTTTTCATGAGTTCACCCATTGCTGCTGACTGGTTTGCGGCGCCGTGTCTGGCGTCAGTATTCGAGGCCCTTGTCCTTCAGGCGCCCGCGCAGATTGAAGAGATCGAGGCTGAGGACGCCCTTGGCGAGTTCTGTGCGCTTGGCTTCCTCATCGGCGATGCGCCGCTCGGAAAGTTGTGCGACGGTATCGGCCAGTTGGCGCGGGATGATCACGACGCCGTCGTCATCGGCGACGACGACGTCCCCGGGATTGACCACCGCACCGGCACACGAGACCGGAACGTTCACCGATCCGATTGTCTCCTTGACCGTTCCCTGGGCACAGATCGCTGTCGACCAGACCGGAAACTTCATCTGGGTGAGGTCGCGGATGTCGCGGACGCCTGCGTCGATGACCAGGCCGATGCCGCCGCGCGCCATGACCGAGGTCGCCAGCAGGTCGCCGAAATAGCCGGCGTCGGACGGCGAGAAAGGTGCCACGACAAGGATGTCGCCTGGCTTGATCAGCTCGATAGCCACATGGATCATCCAGTTGTCGCCGGGCGGCACCAGGACGGTGACGGCGCTTCCCGCTATGGCGGCACCCGGATAGATCGGCCGCATGCGCGAGCTCATCAGGCCGGTGCGGCCTAGAGCTTCGTGGGTGGTGGCGACGCCGGCCTTGGCCAGCCGGGCGATTGCTGCGCTGTCGGCGCGTTCGATGTTGCGGACGACCTTGTTCATGACTGGCGGGTCTGCAGTGAGTGGTAGCGGTACTTCACGCGGGCATCGCGCAGCGACATGCCCTCGGTGATGGCTTTCCGGATGGCGTTTTCGGCGATGGCGATCTCGTCGGCGAGGTCGAGAACCTGGTCGGCCCGCTCGCTCGGAATGACGACGACGCCGTCGGCATCGCCGACTAGGATGTCGCCCTGGCGAACCAGCGCGCCGCCGATCTCGACCGTGATGCCGGTGGCGTCGACCTGGACACGGTCCTTGCCGGTCTTCATCGAATAGCTGCGCGAATAGATCGGGTAGCCGAGCCTGAGGCAAAGATCGACGTCGCGGCAGGCGCCGTCGATGACAGTCCCGGCAAGGCCCTTGTGGTTGGCCAACTGGGTCATGATATCGCCCCAGACCGTGCAGTCCTCGCGGCCGCGATTGTCGAGCACAACGACGGTGCCGGCCGGCAGGTCATCGATGAAGTCGCCGACATTGCCCGGTGCCAGCACGTCGACCGGCACGTAGCGGACGGTGAAGGCGCGGCCGACAAGCCTGAATTTGTGGTCGCGTGGCTTGATGCCCCGGCAGACGCCTTCGATGCCGAGCCGGTCCATGGCGTCGGACAGGGTGGCGCAGTCGTGTTTTCCGGCGCGTTCTACGGCCTGGTCGGTCATTGAATTGCCTCGAGCATGTCTTCGTAATCGGCGCCGAGCACCTGGGAGACCGGCTTGCCGGTCTTCAGGGCTTCGATCATCAGGCGTTCCTTGGCAGCGATACGCTCGCCGGTCCGGATCACCTTTTCTGCATTGTCGGCGGTGATGAACACCGCACCCGAACCGTCTGAAATGACGTAGTCGCCGGGCGTCACGATCACCGCGTCGATGGTGACGGGCACGTTGGTTGCGACCTCATGGACGCGGCCGCGAGCCGTGCGCACGGTGGTCGCGCGGGCAAAGATCGGAAAGTCGAGCCCGTTGGCTTCGTCCATGTCGCGCAACGGCCCATCGACGATCACGCCCTGGATGCCGACAAGGCGCGCGGCCTGGGTCAGCACTCCGCCCCAGCCGCCGGCATCGATGCCGGGATGGGAAACGACGATCAGCGAGTTGGCGTCGCCGGCTTCGATGGCGCGGGCACCAAGATGGACCTTGGGTGCGCCTGCCGGCGCCGGGCCTTCGGCGAGGGCGACAGTGACAACGCGCCCGGCCACCACGCCGCTGCCGGAGCGGCGGGCGATGCCGGTGACGGCACCAGGCAGGCCGAGTGCGTCGAGCGCGTCCGAGACCGTGCAGGCATCGAGCCGGCGCAGCCGTTCAAGCAACTCTGCGCTCATGACTTGACGCCCCACCAGTACATGCCCTGGGCGGTGCCGGTACCGGCCGGTGAGCGGTAGCAAGGCACATAGGCCACTTCATGGAACTCTGTGTCGTAGGCTTCCATGACACCTGCGGTGGTGATCCAGCTCTTCATCTCCGAAGTGCCCGACTGGAGCTCCGAAAGCGGAATGTTCTTGAGGAACTCGGCATCCTTTTCGCGCATCGCCTGCATGAAACGGGCGTCCCAGTCCTCATCGATGGTGAAATGGCTCATTCCGCCCGACCCGAACACGACGACACGGGCGTCGCTGTTCCAGGAGCGGATGGCCTCGCCGACGACCTGGCCGAACTTGTAGGAACGGCGGGCGGTCGGCTGGTTCGGCGGGAAGAAGGTGTTCTGGTAGATCGGAACGTTGGGGATGACCTTGTCGCGCATCACCTGGCGGTAGATATGGCCGAAGGCGTGGCTGATGCCGGTGGTGCGCGGATTGTGTGTCGGCAGTTTTGGCGAGACGGTGATGTCGAACTCGTTCTCGACCAGATTGCCGATGATGTGCTTGGCGAGCTCCGGCACCGTATCGTATTCGCGATACTCTTCCGGTGCATGCCCGGCCTCGCCCTCGGCGACACCAGGCGGCATCAGGCGGCGGCCCTCTTCGGTCGCCGGATGATGGCGGATCTTGTCGCCGTAGTAGATCATGTAGGGCGGGCTCAAATCCTCGCCGTATATCTCGTGCTGGTCGTTGCCGAAGATGATGGCGACGTCGGCCTTCATGGCATCGAAGGCATCGGCCAGTCGTTCGCTGGCGATGTGGCACTTCTCATAATTTGCAGTCATCGCCGCCATGGTGCTGCGTTCGGCAAGGTTCTCGTCCTTGCGCAATTCGCAGAGCTGGTCGAACGAATAGACGCCGCCCCGGAACGGGTGCATGCGGGTTCGGTCCGACTGGACGCGCAGCAGCCATTTGTCAGGCGTGGTGTGCAGTTGCGGCCCATGGGCCGTGCAGATGAAACCGACTATTTTCGCCATAGGTAGCCTCCATGTTGTTCCAAGGCTGCGCTTCAGGTGACCTGGCTTCAGGCTTCGATGTTGAAAAGCCGCGCGGCATTGCCGCCCAGGATTGCCTTGCGTTCATCATCAGAGATGAACGACAGACCGTTGATGTGCGGGATGATGGTGTCGAAGGTCTCGCCGGTCTCGGGATCGATCGACGATCCGACGCCGGGCATTTCCGCGCCGTAGAGGCACTGCGAGGCGCCGACCACCTTGACCAGCAGTTCGATGGCGTCGCGCGAATAGAGCACGGTGTCGAAATAGAGCTTCTGCAGCCTGTCGCGGAAACGCACACCTGATGTCGACATGCCGTTGCGCGGCACTGTGGTCGCGTCGAAGCGGCCGAGCTGGTAGGGGATCGCGCCGCCGCCGTGGCTGACCAGGATCTTGAGCTCGGGAAAGTCTTCCAGCACGGTCGACTTGCACAGGCCGTAGACCGCGGTGGTCTCTTCGTTGATGAAGTGCAGCGAATAGGGTTCGCGCTCAGGCGCCCGTGAGCTTGCCGAATGGATATGGCCGACGACGTCGAGTTCGCAGAGCTTTTCGTAGAGCGGGTACCAGTAGCGATCGCCCATCGGCGGCGCCATGCGGCCATTGTTTTCGAACGGATCGGGGTTGATCAGGCAGCCGCGGAAGCCGAATTCCTTGACGCAGCGTTCGAGCTCCGGCAGCGCCTCGGTGATAGGGCTGTCACCGGTCTGCGGCAGGCCGGCGACGCCATAGAAGCGCTCCGGATAGAGTGCGCATTCCTGGGCGATGATGTCGTTGGCGTATTCGACATACCAGTGCACCAGCTTCTTGGGTTCTTCGGAATGCATGAGCTGGAACGGGCGCGGCGACAAAAGCTGGATGTCGACGCCGGCCTGGTCGAGACAGGCGAGGTGACCCATCGGTGCCATCTCGACGCGGTTGAAGGCCTGCTCCAGCGCTTCGTTGGATACAGGCGGCGCCTTGCGGCCATGCGCGCCGCGATGCGACAGGATGCTGGCCTTGTAGGCGGGAAGCTGATGCGGCACCGCCATATGTGCGTGACAGTCGATGATCTTCATCGGGCACTCCAGAATTCCAGAAAATTTCGCATTGGCCCGCCTCAGTTCATTGATGCGGTGGTGCCGGTGATGGTGTCGAGCAGGGCGTTGGGGTCGGTCGGGCAGGCATCGCCGCGCCAGGCGACGTGCCGGTCAGGACGCGACAGCACCATGGCTTCGGCGTAAGGCCCCACGCCATCGCTGCCGGGCACCACGTCAAGCAGCTGGACCGGAATCCCACGCGCGGCTGCCGCCGCCATCAAGGGTGTGACGTCGCGGGTCGGGTCGAAGCGCAGCAAGGTGTAGTCGGGGCCCATCGCGTCATAGAGCGAGCGCTTGTCCGCCAACCAGATGTGTGGCGTGCGACAGCCGGGCACCGTCGACGGCGTGAACTCGGCCATCGAGTAGGCCGGCTGCGCCTGCCCGTCATAGGATATGATCGGCGAGTGGTCGTAATAGTAGCCGAAGTTGAGGCCGCCGCAGCAATATTGCTGGACGTTCAGGTCGTAGATCTTGCGTCCCAGCGCCTCGCGCGCGGCGGCACCTTCTGCCGTGTCGTCTTCGATGTCGACAGGCACGACCTTGCGTTCCTTGGCCATGGCATGGGCATGGTTCATGGCGAAGACCGAGACCTGCTCGGTGATCGGCTGGCGCTCGGCTGCGTAGGCATCGAGCATGCCTGCATTGCCCCATCCGGCGATGTTGGCGGCAAGCAGCCAGCCCAGGCACTCGGCGTCGGCGATGCCGGCGTTCATGCCGTAGCCGGCGTAAGGCACCCACAGATGTGCTGCGTCGCCGCAGATGAAGACCCGGCCTTTGTGGAAGCTGTCGGCGACGAGGCGACGGCCGAACCAGTCTTCGTTGGACAGGACCTCGTAGGAAAAGTCCGGTCCGACGCCGAGGATTTCGCGGATCGACCAGTCGCGGTCGACGCTGTCGAAATCCGGCTCGTCGTCACGCAGATAGTTGTGCACCAGCCAGGTCTCGCGGCCGTCGATGGCATAAACATTGCCGCTGCGCCGTGGATTGAGCGAAAAGCTCGCCCAGGCCGGCGCGTCGTTCATCATGCCGAGCAACTGCGGCGCACGGATGTAGGTCGACTGCACGCGCTGCACGACGGCGTCGCCGACGAGCTTGGCGCCGATGTCGCGGCGAACCTGCGAGCGCCCGCCATCGCAGCCGGCGAGATAACGCGCCGTGATCGTCGTCTGTTCGCCGCTGTCTATGTTGCGGGCGCTGATCTG
Source organism: Aminobacter sp. SR38 (assembly GCF_014843375.1). Lineage (NCBI taxonomy): Bacteria > Pseudomonadati > Pseudomonadota > Alphaproteobacteria > Hyphomicrobiales > Phyllobacteriaceae > Aminobacter > Aminobacter sp. SR38. The sequence goes on along the minus strand of NZ_CP062113.1, from coordinate 112,708 downwards.
CACGCCATCTTTGGTTTCGGCATGCGCCAGATATTCGGTGCGGTTGAGCACCGTCAGCCCCGGCATTGCCACTGCGTGTTCGAACAGGATCGGTTCCAGGAACAGCTGGTTGATACGGTGTGGCGGCTCGGCCGTCGGCCAGTCGGTATCGGGCCCGCCTGTTGCCGTGAAGCGGTCGCGTCGGCAGGGGATGGGGATGCGCGTGATCGCCTTGCCGGTCATCGAGGTGCGGTAGGCGATGTCGTTGGCATAATCCTCGGGCAAGCCGGCGTTGCGTGCCGCGCCGGCGACGCCCAGCCGCCTCAGTATCTCCATCGAACGTGCCGAGACGTGATTGCATTTCACGTTCGGCGGTTCGCCATGGTGACGTGTCTCAAGGATCGTCACGGCGACGCCGCGCTGCGCCAGGATCATGCCCAGCGTCAGCCCGACCGGCCCGGCGCCGACGATGAGGACGTCGGTTTCCACCATCGCCGTCATGCCCGTGGGCTCCCGACTGTCACCACCACGTTGCCGTCGGTTACCTGCACGGGAACAGGAGTCAGGCCGACCTTTGGGTCGATCGGGTGACGGCCGGTCAACATGTCGAACTCGAAGCCATGCCAGGGACAGACGATGTGGAGCTGTTCCTTGGAAAAGCCGAGGCCGAGGCTCTTGCCGTTGTCGGCCACCAGTTCCAGCGTGCGCGGCATGATCTTGCCCTGGCACACCGGTCCGCCCATATGCGGGCAGATGTTGAGGTAGGCGCGCACTTCTTCGCCGACGAAGTAGATGCCGATGCCTGTGCCGTCGACATCGATGACCATGCGCTGGCGCTTCTTGAGCTCGTCGTGACGGCCCAACACGATCTGTTGCGACGCTGCCGTCGCCATGTCAGGGGCGCTCACGATGCCCTCCGGAACCACATTGCGAGGTCGAAGACGTTGAGATCGGCGGCGCGCAGCAGTTCGCTGACCAGGACTGCTGTCTCGGTGGCGGTCAGCGCGTCCTGGCCGACAGGCGGAAAAATCTTGTCCGACTTCTCGACTTTGGTTGCGTAGAGCTTGCCGAGCGCGGTGAGTGCTACGGCGATATCGGCCTCGCTCACCCTGTCGAGCGTTCCGGATGCCAGCGCCTCCTCAGCAGATGCGGCTATCGCTGCGGCGGCCGCGCTGAAACCAGCGCCATGTTCTGATGTCGTCATGTTCTGTGCCATTACGATGCGGTTTTGGGGCGATTGGCGAGGACGTCCTCAGCCAGCGGCTTGCGACGGGTCGTGTCGAGCTTGAACAGCCGCGCTGCGTTGAGGCCGAGGATGTTGCGCTTGGCCTGCTCGGAGAGGAACGGCAGCGAGTCGATGGTCGCCGGCGAATCCCAGTCCCAGTGCGGCCAGTCCGAGGAGTAGAGCAACTGGGTCTCGGCGTTCATCGCCTCCATGGTCGCTTCGAGAAGCTTCATGTTGGTGCGCTCGAGCGGCTGGCTCGTGTAGTACATCTCGCGCATATATTCGCTCGGCAGCCGCTTCAGGCCAGGGGCCTCGCTGGGGCGCATCAGCACTTCATGGTCGAGCCGCTGCATCAGGAACGGGATCCAGGCGAGGCCACTCTCCACCCACAGCATGTTGAGCTTGGGGAAGCGCTCGGGCATCGCGTTGACGATCCAATTGGTGAGATGGATCTGGTTGTAGTGGGTGAACGACAGCGCATGCATCGACAGGAAGCGGTTGAGCTGCGCGAAGGACGGATCGCCCCAATGATAGCCGGAGTGGAAAGCCAGTGGCTTGTCCAGTTCCTGGATCATCGAATAGAGCCGCATGTAGCAGTCGTGGTGGACCGGCTTGTTGCGGGTCGAGCAGACGGTGAAGCCGATGATGCCTTCGGTGTCGCCGTAGCGCTCGACCAGCTCTTCGCACGCCTCGGGCGTGTTGAAGGGCAAATAGAGCAGGCCCTTCATGCGGCTGTCGATCGGCAGGATGCGTTCGATCATCCAGCGGTTGAACGCCTTGGCCAGCGCCACCTCGATCTCGTCCTGCGGGTGCATGCCGAGCAGCAGCATGGCGCTCGGGAACACCACCTGGTAGTCGAGACCCATCGCATCCATGCTGCGGCGGGCGGTCGAGATGAAGCGGTGGACACTGTCGTCGCTTACCGGCTCGCGCCGGCCCTGGTGGCCGATGCGGCCGCCGACGCTTTGCAGCGACAGGCCCGGTGAGATGTTGAGCAGCGCGTTCTGGCCGCCAAAGCCCTTGACCTGGTGCTGGCCGATCTGACGCAGCACGTCATTGTCGATCAGGTCGATGATCTCCGACCAGAAATGATCTTCCGAAACATGGGCGTCGACGTCGACGATGAGATAGTCGTCGAAATTCCTGGCGGCCTGCTTGGTGGCGTGCGCCAGCACGTCGCGGGAATCCGTCGACCCGGTGATTTCGCCGATCTCACGGAAATTGGGAATGGAATGCTCGGTCATTGCGCTACGCTTCAACCCTGTGTCACGAATTTGGTCACGAGATAGCTATCAAGGCCTTCCGCCCCGCCTTCGGAGCCATAGCCGCTCTCCTTGACCCCGCCGAACGGGGTCTCGGGCGTCGTCAGCATCATGTTGTTGATGCCGACCATGCCGGATTCGAGTTCGTCGCCGATGCGGGTGGCCGTCGTCGTGTCGCGGGTGAAGGCATAGGCGGATAAGCCGAAAGGAAGCCTGTTGGCCTCGGCAACGACCTCGTCGAAGTCCTTGAATCGACGTGTCACAGCGACCGGGCCGAACGGCTCCTCATTCATGATCCGCGCCTCGTTCGGTACGTCGGTCAGCACGGTCGGCTGCCAGAAGTAGCCGCGCTCGCCCTTGCGTTCGCCGCCCAGCTCGATACGGGCGCCGGCGCGCTGCGCGTCCGAAACCAGGCTTTCCATGGCGTCGACGCGGCGGCTATTGGCGAGGGGACCCATCTGCGTTGCAGGATCGAGGCCATCACCCAGCTTGAGTGACGCAGCGACGGCGCGGAATTTTGCGACGAACCGGTCGTGAATGGCTTCGTGCAGGTAAAAGCGTGTCGGCGTGATGCAAATCTGGCCGGCATTGCGATACTTGGACCGTGCCGTCATCTCCGCCGCCTTCTCGATATCGGCGTCGGCGAAAACGATCGTGGGAGCGTGGCCGCCGAGTTCGAGCGTCGCTGGCTTGACGCCGTCTGCCGCCAGTCTGGCGAGGTGTTTGCCGACGCGGGTCGAGCCGGTGAACGAAATCTTCTTGATGATCGGCGATGCGATCAGATGCGTCGAAATATGGTCCGGCACGCCGAAGACGATGTTGAGCACGCCGTCGGGAAGGCCGGCATCTGCGAGCGCCTGGGCAATCGCCAGCGTCGGTGAAGGTGTCTCCTCAGCCGGCTTGGCGATGCAGGAACAGCCGGCGGCAAGGGCAGCGGCGATCTTGCGCGCCGGGATGGTGACCGGGAAATTCCACGGCGTGAAGGCTGCGACCGGGCCGATCGGCTCGCGGAACACCAGGCTGCGGACACCCGCTGTGCGCGAAGGGATGATGCGTCCATAGGCGCGTCGGCCTTCCTCGGCATACCAGTCGAAGATGTCGGCAGCACCTTGCACCTCGGCCATGGAATCGCCGACCGGCTTTCCTTGTTCGAGCGTCATGAAGCGGGCGATGGCAGGTGCGCGTTCACGCAGCAGGGCCGCTGCCTGGCGCAGGATCTTGTAGCGCTCGAAGGCCGAAACCTTGCGCCAGGAGCGGAAGGCCGTGTCGGCCGCGGCCAGTGCATTGTCCAGGTCGACGGTGGTCGCAACCGGGATTTCGCCGACGGTTTCACCGCTGGCGGGGTTGATGACGGGCAGGATCTCGCGATCGGCCGCCCGAACCCTCTCGGAGCCGATGCGCAACGAGCGATCTATCAGATCTTCTGTGACCATGTCCCACTCAACTGATTGAAATTGTTGAAGGCGGGAGCTCGTCACCGCCAATCTTGAAATATATGATAGTTTAAAAAAAATGGTCGCGCAATCGTCATTTTTCGCTTGATATTTGGCTTGGAATGATCTTTTTTGTCCTAAATATCTTATCAAAGGGATCGACATGCAAAAGGCACCTGACGCCGAAGGTAGCGGTCTTACCCAGATGGTTGGCCCGGCCGAGCGGCTGTGGTCTTCGGGCAAGCAGACGACGCTGTCGGCGAGTGTGATCGACCAGATCCGGACCGTGCTGTTTGCCGGCAGGCTGGCGCCCGGTGATCGGCTGGGTTCGGAAGCTTCGCTTGCGCTGCAGTTCGGCGTCAGCCGCATGACCATGCGCGATGCGTTGCGCTCGTTGCAGGCGTCGGGCGTGATCGAGGTCAAGGTCGGCATCAAGGGCGGCATCTTCGTTGCCGAGGGCAATTCGGAGCGGCTGGCCGAGACCATCGCCATTCAGCTGAAGCTGATCGGGATAAGCACCGAGGAACTGCTCGACACGCAGATTGCCATCGAAGTGATGGCGGCGGGGCTTGCCGCCAGCAATGCGACCGGTGCCGACATCAAGGCGCTGCATGATGCGCTGGCCGAGGCCGAGCGTCTGGTCGACGACGCTGAGGAGTTCACCTGGGCGGCGATCAACTTTCACGGCTGCGTCGTCGCCGCCTCACACAATCGGGTGCTGGCAGCGCAATTCAGGGCGCTGAGCCATGTCCTGATGCCGCTCTATGTCAGGGGATCTTCGCCTGACGTGGCCCGTCGCGCGGTGGCGTTCCAGCGCGCGCTGATCGCCTGCATCGAGGCGCGTGAGCCCGATGCGGCCAGAAACCTCGTTTACGGACGTCTGCAGTTCGTCAAGTCGCGTCAGTTGGGCGACCTGGCGAAAGGAGAAGCCGGCGACTGACCACGGAGGAACGGCAGGGTCTGCGTCCTGCCGCTTGGTTCCAAGCCGAAATGCAGAGGGGAATGCCTGCTGAACGCCGCAAGAGAAGCGGCGTTGCGGGTCAATTTGCAAAAAAGGGAGTGAGGAAGATGTTTACGATTTCGCGCCGAAGCCTGCTCAAGATCTCAGCGGCTTCCGGCCTGATGGCGGCTTTGCCCGGCGGTGGCGCATGGGCGGCCGAGCCCAAGCGCGGCGGGCACCTTGTCGTGGCCAGCGGTGGCGCCTCGACGGCGGATTCGCTGGATCCGCGCACGTTCGGTTCGCCCTATACCGCGGTCATGTCCGGCATCACCTACAATTCGCTGATCGAGGTCCATGGCCTCGACATGGAACTGCGGCCCGGCCTCGCCAAGAGCTGGGAGCCGTCCAATGGTGGCAAGAGCTGGATCTTCGATCTGGTCGAGGGCGCGACCTTCCACAACGGCAAGGCGTTTACGAGCGAGGACGTGGTGTTCTCCCTGAAGCGCCATGCCGAAGAAGCGTCGCGCTCCAACATGCGCAGCATCATCAAGGGCGTGAGCGATATCCGCGCCGATGGGCCGAACCGCGTCATCATCGACCTGCCCGAGGCCAACTACATGTTCCCGGCGATGCTGACGGCGTTCTCGCTGGGCATCGTTCCGGCCGGGACGACGACCTTCGACGGTGTCGGCACCGGCCCTTACAAGCTGAAGCGGTTTTCGCCGGGCGAGATTCTTGAAGCCGAGCGCAACGAAAACTACTTCAAGTCGGACGCAGCTTTCGTCGACAGCCTCGAATTCCTCGCCATCAACGATGCCTCGGCGCTTGGCAGCGCGTTCCAGAGCGGCCAGATCCATCTGACCACGCTGCTCGACGCTCGTACCGCGCCGCTGATGCGCCAGATGCAGAACCTGAAGATCTACAACACCGAAGGCCGCGGCTTCATCTGCTTCAACATGCGCACCGACATGGCGCCGTTCGACAATCCCGACATGCGCATGGCGCTCAAGCTCGCCGTCAACCGTCCCGACATGCTCGAGCGTGTCTCGGTGGGCGTCGGCCGCATCGCCAACGATACGCCGGTTGCACCGAGCGATCCGGTCTTTGCCGCCGACCTGCCGCAGACGGAATACGATCCGAAGCGCGCCAAGGAGCTGTTCGACAAGACCGGCTTCAAGGGTCCGCTGGTGCTGCAGACCTCGGAAGCGATCTCGTCGCGTGCCGTCGACATGGCGGTGATCTTCCAGGAGCACGCCGCCAAGGCGGGTATTCCGATCGAGGTCAAGCGCGAGCCGTCGGACGGTTATTGGGAAACCATCGTCGGCCAGACGCCGTTCCATGTTTCGGCCCGTTCCGACCGGCCGACTGCCGATGCGATCTTCTCGGTCGCCTTCCTCAGCACATCAGGAAACAACGAGTGCAAGTGGGTGAACAAGGACTTCGACGCCGCCGTCATCGCCGCGCGCGCCGAGCCTGACCTCGAGAAGCGCAAGGCCTTCTATGCGACCGCACAGAAGATCTGCCGGGAAGATGGCGGCACCATCATTCCGTTCTTCTCCAGCACGGTTGAAGGCACGACCAGCGACCTCGACGGTTTCGTGCCGTCGGCCCTGCAGATGGCCGGCTACCGCGCCATCGAGCAAGTCTGGTTCGCCTGACAGGACAAGACGGCATGACTCTGTTCGCCAATTCCCCGGTGAAATCGTTCGTAGTCGCCAGGGTTGCGTCCGGGCTCGTGTCGATCTTTTTCATTTCGTTCCTGGTTTTCCTGGGAACGTCGATGTTGCCGGGCGACGCAGCCAATGCGTTGCTCGGCCAGAATGCCACCCCTGAAACGGTCCTGGCCCTGCGCACCGAGCTGGGCCTCGACCAACCTTTGCCGGTGCGCTATTTTCACTGGCTCGGCAATGCGCTGCACGGCGATTTCGGGACATCGCTGTCCAATTCGCAGCCGGTCATCAACCTGTTGGTGCCGCGGCTGATCAACTCGCTGATCCTTGCCTTTTCGGCGGCGGCGATCGTTCTGCCGCTGGCCGTCGGCGTCGGGCTGCTCGCGGCGATCAACCGCGGCAAGGCGATTGACACCGCCACCGGTTCGATCTCCGCGATCTTCCTGTCGATGCCGTCGTTCCTGATCGGCTACCTCTTGGTCTTCATCTTCGCGGTCAAGCTAGGGCTTTTTCCACCGCTGTCGATGGTTCGCTCCAGCGCCAGCCTGCCGACATGGATTTCGGCGCTGACATTGCCGGTGCTGACCCTGGTGCTGGTAGCCCAGGCCCATGTGATGAAACTCACCCGTGCTGCCGTGCTCGGAGTGATGAGTTCCGACTATATCCTGATGGCCGAGACCAAAGGCATTCCGCGCAACAGGATCATCCTCAAGCACGCGCTGCCCAACGCACTGTCGCCGATCGTCTCGATCTGCATGATCACCATGGCGTATCTGATCGTCGACGTCGTGGTGATCGAGGCGGTGTTCAACTATCCCGGCATGGGCAAGCTGATGGTCGACGCGGTCGCCTATCGCGACATCCCGATGGTGCTGGCCTGCGGCGTGCTGTTCTCGACGATCTTCATCTCGCTCAACTTTGCCGCCGACTTTTTGGCCATGCTCGTCAATCCGCGTCAGCGCCTGCCCAGGAAGGGGAACTGAACCGTGTCGAGCAAGTTGACGCTGACCGTTTCCCTTGCCGTCCTCGCAACTATGGCGGCAGCCGCCATCCTTGCGCCGGTGCTGGCGCCGTTCCCGCCGAATGAGATGGTCCATGCCGCTTTCGATGCGCCCGGCGTGGGCGGTCTGCTGGGTGCCGACGGCCTCGGCCGGGACATGCTGTCCCGCATTCTCTACGCCACGCGCTACACCTTCATTGCGACGCTGATCGCCACCACCCTTGCCTGCATGATCGGCGTGTCGCTGGCCATCATCGCCGGCCTGAGCAAGGGTTGGGTCGATATCGTCATCGGCCGTGCCGTCGACATATTGATGTCGATCCCGCAGATCATCTTTGCGCTGATCATCCTTGCCATCGCCGGCGTGTCGCTGACGACGCTGATCCTGACCATGGCAGTGCTGCAGTCGAGCACCTATTACCGCGTGACCCGGCCGATCGCCGGCGACCTCGCGGCGATGGAATATGTCGAGGTCGGTCGCCTGCGCGGCGAACGGCTGCACTGGTATTTGTTCAAGGAAATACTGCCTAACATGGTGCCGTCGCTTTTGGCGCAGTTCGGACTGGGGCTTTCCTCCGCGGCACTCTTCATCAGTTCGCTCAGCTTCCTGGGCATCGGCATCCAGCCGCCTGCGGCCGATCTCGGCGGACTTGTCCGCGAGAATGCGCTCGCCCTTTCAACCGGCCGTCTGACGCCGCTGATCCCGGCATTCTGCATCGCGCTGTTCTGCCTGAGCGTGAACGGGATCGTTGATTGGCTTGTTGGCCGCTTTTCAGACAAACCGGACGTGAAATGAGCGGAAATCGGGTACTGAGCATCGACAATCTACGCGTCGAGACAAAGTCGGGCGTGCTGCTCGACGACGTCTCGATCCATGTCGATCGCGGCGAAGTTCTTGGCATCATCGGTGAGTCAGGGGCCGGCAAGAGCACGCTGGCGCTGAGCTCGATCATGCTGTTCAAGTCTGGGTGCAGGCCGACATCAGGCTCGATCGAGCTGTGTGGTCAGTCGCTGGTGGAACTCGGAACCACCGAGCTCGAAACCATCCGGCGCACCAGGGCGTCCTACGTCGCCCAAAGTGCCGCGGCTGCGTTCAACCCGTTCTACCGGCTCGAGGACCAGGTCACCGAAATCCCTGCGATGGCGCAGAAGCTGACCTCAGCCCAGCGGCGTCGCATGGCAGTCGAGCTGTTCGAGGAGCTCCAGCTTCCTGACCCCAGGAATTTCGGCCGGCGCTATCCGCATCAGGTCTCGGGCGGCCAGTTGCAGCGGGCGATGATCGCCATGGCGCTGATCAACCAGCCCGACCTGATCATTTTCGATGAGCCGACCACAGCACTCGACGTGACGACGCAGATCGAGGTGCTCAGGCTGATCAAGAAGGTGGCGAGCACCCACAATTGCGGCGCCCTCTACATCTCGCATGACCTGGCCGTAGTGTCGCAGATGGCCGACCGCGTCGTCGTCATGCGCAACGGCAAGATGGTCGAGCAGGGGCCGACGCGCCAGCTCGTCGACAACCCGCAGACGGAATACGCCCAGCGTCTTGTCGCGCACCAGGGCGATGGCACCTATGCCACTGCCAATGGCAGCGACGAAACCCTGCTCGACGTCCGCAACGTCGATGTCGGTTATGGCGGCGTCACGGCGGTCAAGGACGCGTCGATCAGGCTTGGCGCCGGCTCGGTGCTGGCGCTCGTCGGCGAGTCCGGCAGCGGCAAGACCACTTTGGCGCGCAGCATCGCTGGCCTGCAGCCAGCGCGCACTGGGCAGATCCGCATGCGCGACAGCGTGTTGGCGCCTGTGGTCGAGCGCCGCAGCTTCGATCAGCGGCGGCTGATCCAGTACATCCACCAGCTGCCCGACCTCGCGCTCAATCCGCGCCAGACCGTCCGCGATGTCATCGGGCGTCCGCTCAGCTTTTTCTACGGATTGCGTGGCGCCGCCGCCGAGCAGCGGCTGCTCGAACTGATGGAGGCGATCGAACTTCCGGCGGCCTTTCTCGACCGCTATCCGGCATCGCTTTCGGGCGGGCAGAAGCAGCGCGTCTGCATCGCCCGTTCGCTTGCCGCAAAACCGGACATCCTGATCTGCGACGAGATCACCTCGGCGCTCGATCCGCTGGTCGAGGAAAGCATCGTCAAGCTGCTCACCCGTCTGATCAAGGACGAGGGCCTCAGCATCCTGTTCATCACCCACAATCTTGGCCTCGCGCTGCGCTTCTCGCACAAGACCGCCGTGATGCAGGCAGGACGTATCGTCGAGCATGGCGACACGCGTACCGTGTTCGAACAGCCGCAGTCCGACTATACGCGCAGCCTGATCCGCGCGGTGCCGCAGCTACGGGAAGGCTGGCTGGACGGCTTTTCCGCCGATGCCGCCTGATGGAGGCGTGGCCGCTTGTGCGGCCAGTGCCGTGATTTGCGGTGGGTCAAATTCGAGGGAGACAACCATGACGCAGTCCCATGCGATGATCATCAATGGCGAAAGGGTGGAGGCGGCAGGCACGTTTGGCGTCATCGATCCCGCACGGGCGGAGGTCTTCGCCGACTGTCCTGCCGCTAGTCCTGAGCATCTCGACGCAGCGGTCGCAGCCGCGCGTAAAGCGTTCCCGACATGGCGTGACACGGTGATCGAAGAGAGGGCGCGCCTGCTCTACGAGATCGCCAACGCGGTTGAAGCCGACAAAGATGCCTTGGCGGTGCTGCTCTCGACCGAACAGGGCAAACCACGCGGCAGCGCCCATGGCGAGATTGGTGCCGCCATTCACTGGATGCGCGAGACGGCAAAGCTCAGGCCACCGGTTGAAGTGATCCGTGACGACGAGAAGAACAGGATCGAGGTACACCGCAAGCCGCTCGGCGTTGTCGGCTCGATCACGCCGTGGAACCATCCGGTGCTGATCGCCACCTGGCACGTCATGCCGGCGCTGATGGCGGGCAATTGCGTTGTCATCAAGCCGTCGTCCTACACGCCGCTGAGCACGCTTCGGCTCGTCGAGCTTGCCAATGTGCATCTGCCGCGCGGCGTGCTCAATTCGGTCACCGGCGAAGGCGGCATTGGTCGCGCCATCACCGGCCACCCCGGCATCGACAAGATCGTCTTCACCGGCTCGACGCCGACCGGCCGCAACATCATGTCGAATGCCGCCGACACGCTGAAGCGCCTGACGCTCGAACTCGGCGGAAACGATGCGGCAATCGTCTTGCCCGACGCCGACATCGACGCCATCGCGCCGGTGATCTTCGCCAAGTCCTTCGGCAATAGCGGCCAGACATGTGCCGCGCTCAAGCGCCTTTACGTGCATGAGAGCCTGCATGACGCGCTCGCCGAAAAGATCGCTGTCCTGGCGCGTGCCGCCAAGGTCGGTCCGGCCAGCGATCCGGCCAGCCAATTTGGGCCCCTGCAAAACAAGGCGCAGTTCGATCTGGTGCGTGCACTTGCCGACGACGCCAGGGCCAATGGCGGACGTTTCCTGGCAGGCGGCGAAGCGTCAGACGAGGCGGGCTATTTCTTCCCGCTGACCGTCGTCACCGAAGTGACGGACGGCATGCGCATCGTCGACGAAGAGCAGTTCGGCCCGATCCTGCCAATCGTGCGCTACAGCGACGTCGACGATGCGATTGCGCGCGCCAATGCCAGCGAAAACGGGCTGGGTGGTTCGATCTGGTCGACCGACATCAAGAAAGCGGAAGCTCTGGCGCGGCGTCTCGAATGTGGAACCGCCTGGGTCAACGACCACAGCTCGATCTCGCCGGCGGCACCCTTTGGCGGCGCCAAACAGTCAGGCATCGGCGTCGAGTTCGGCCACTGGGGGCTTGAAGAGTACATGCAGATGCAGACGGTCCACATCACGCGCTGAGCGTGATGTGGCTGCAAGTTTGTGCTGCCGAAGCAGTCCGCCCGCTGGCGCCGGCAGACGCAGGACAGCAAAAGGAAAGGGCGGCACAAGGACCGCCCTTTCTTCATTTCAGATAGAGCATTCTCAGTAGCCGGAGCCACTTGCCTGCGGCTCGCCTTTGCCGCTGGTCCTGAACTTCGCCGCAAGTGCGCTGGTTGCTTGTGCCAGCAAGCCGACGTCGTTGCCAACTGCGACGAAGGTTGCACCGAGGTTCAGGTAACGCTGGGCCAGACTGGGGTCGGAGGTGAGGATACCGGCAGCCTTGCCTGACATGCCAATGCGGTGGATCGCATCCTCCACGGCTGCCTGCACCTCCGGTGCGCCGGGCTTGCCGAGATGGCCCATGTCGGCGGCGAGGTCGGCCGGGCCGATGAAGACGCCGTCGACGCCGTCGACAACGGCGATGGCTTCAAGCTGCGCCAGTCCGGCCCGGCTCTCCAGCTGGACCAGCAGACAGGTCTGGTCGTTTGCGGTGACCAGATAGTCGGGGATGCGGTTGAAGGCGGAAGCGCGGGCAAGCGCTGCGCCCACGCCGCGCACGCCATGCGGCGGGTAGCGCATTGCCTTGACCAGCTCTTTCGCCTGGTCGGCGGTTTCGACCATCGGTACCAGGATGGTCTGGGCGCCGATGTCGAGCAGTTGCTTGATGATCCAGGTTTCGCCGATCGGCGGGCGCACGACGGCATGAGAGCCGGAGGCCGCGATGGCCTGTAGTTGCGCGGCCATGACGGGCAGGTCGTTCGGCGCGTGCTCGCCGTCGATGACCAGCCAGTCGAAGCCGGCGCCGGCGCAGATCTCGGCGGTGTAGGCATTGGCAAGACCGAGCCAGAGGCCGATCTGGGCGTCGCCGTTCAGCAGGGCGGCTTTGAAAATGTTGCGTGGTGCGGGCATGACGATGTCCTCAGGCGAAGTAGGCGCTTACAGTGCCGAAGGGGCCGAAGTCGGCCATGATGGTGTCGCCGTGGCGCGCTTCGACGGGGCGGATGAACGAGCCCGAGAGCACGATGTCGCCGGCCGCAATCGAACCGCCGAACATGGCGAGCCGGTTGGCCAGCCAAGCTATGCCGGCTGCAGGATGATTGAGCACGCCGGCACCCAGGCCGGTTTCCTCGACTTCGCCATTGCGCGATACAATGGCGCCGATCCAGCGCATATCGGCCTCGGTCGGCCGCATTGGCCGCCCGCCGGTGATGATGCCGGCATTGGCAGCATTGTCGGAGATGGTGTCGACGATGGTTCGGGTGCGGCCCGTTGCCGGGTCGCTGCGCAGGATACGCGTGTCGAGGATCTCGATGGCCGGCGCAATGAAATCGGTGGCGTTGAGAACGTCGAACACCGTCGTGTTCGGACCCTGCAGCGGCGCTTTCATGACGAAAGCGATCTCGGCCTCGATGCGCGGCTGGATGAAGCGGTCAGTCGGGATGGTCGCGGCATCGGCGAACATCATGTCGTCAAGCAGGACGCCTGAATCGGGAATGTCGATGTTGAGCGCATATTGCATCGCCTTCGACGTCAGGCCGATCTTCCAGCCGATCCTGCGCCGACCCTGGGCGAGCTTGAGCTGGACCCATGCGGCCTGCACGGCATAGGCGTCCTCCATGTCCATCTCGGGGTGATCGAGCGACAACAGCCCGATCTGCTTGCGCTGCTTTTCGGCCTGGTCGAGGCGTTGCGCTGCTGTCTGATACTGCTCTGGCTTGAGCTTCATGGCTGTTCGTCCATGACGGTGTTGCGCAATGTGCCGATGCCTTCCGCTTCGACTTCCACGATGTCGCCGGGGACCAGCCAGCGCGGCGGATCGAAGCGCGCGCCGGCGCCGGTCGGTGTGCCGGTGACGATGACGTCGCCCGGAACAAGCGTGGTGAAGGTCGAGATGTAGCTGATCAGCGTGCGGAAGCCGAAGATCATGCGGCTTGTGCGGTCATCCTGCCGCAGCTCGCCATTGACCTTCGTCGTCAGGCGAATGTCGGCAAGCTGGGCTTCGTCCGTATAGGGCACCAGCCAGGGGCCGATGGCGCCGGTGGCGTCGAAGTTCTTGCCCTGGGTCACGTTGAACTTGGCGTGCCGTACCCAGTCGCGGATCGTGCCTTCGTTGCAGAGCGAAAGTGCTGCGATATGGTCGAGCGCGTCGCGCTCGGCAATGCGGCGGCCGCCTTTGCCGATGACGATGACAATCTCACCCTCATAGTCGAGTTGCGGCGATTCCGGCGGCCGTATGATGGTTGTGCCATGGCCGACAAAGGAACGCGGGAAACGGATGAACAGCGACGGATTGCCGGGCGCCGCCTGGCCGTCCTTGTACTCTTCGTTGCGGTCGGGGAAGTTGACCCCTACGCAGATCAGCTTCTCCGGACCCGGGATCGGGATCTGGTAGGTGATCTCGGCTTCCGAAATGTCGGCCGCGCACTGTTCAGCGGCTTCCGTGAGCCGAGCGAGACCGTTCGCCGCAATAACCTCGCGCAGCGTCGGCCATTGCGGGAACTGTGGTGCCAGGTCGACAACGCCTTTGGCGGTCACCGCGCCATAGCTCGTCTTGCCGGCGTGGGTGTAAGTGGCGAAACGCGGCCGTTCGGTCATGTCTGATCTCACGGTGCGATGATCGGCGAGGCGGCAAGCGCCGACGGGCGCGGCTCGGTGCCGGAGAATGTGCTGCCCTCCTCGAACCATGAGCGCGGGGCAGGGGCGCCCCACAGCGTCTGGCGCTGCGGATCCTTGAGGTCCCACTTGATCGGCTCCAGGTCGGGGTCAACCGTCTGGTAGTCCGAGCAATAGATCTCGATGCGGTGACCGTCGGGATCGCGGATGTAGAGGAAGAAGGCGTTGGAGATGCCGTGGCGGCCGGGTCCACGCTCGATGTTGCCGACGTAACCGGTGGTCGCCATCAGGTCGAGCAGGTCGATGATGTTGAGCGGCGTCGGCACCCAGAAGGCGACATGGTGCAGGCGCGGTCCGAGCCCGTTGGTGAAGGCGATGTCGTGCACGCCGCCCTTGCGGTGGGTCCACGCCGCCCACAGGCGACCGGTCTCGTTGTCCTCGGTGAATTCAGTGACGCGGAAGCCGAGCTCGTTGTAGAAGGCGACCGACTGGTCGACGTCGGGCGAGAAGCAGTTGAAGTGATCGATGCGTAGCGGCTTCACGCCCTTGTAGAGCGCGTATTTCTGGTGGATCGGCGCCAGCCGGTCCATCCTGGAATAGAACTCCAGTGGAATGCCGTGCGGGTCGCGGGTGCGCAACGTGCGCGACTGGTACGGCCGCTCGACCCATTCGACCGGCAACTCCTTCGCCCTGAAGAAATGCTCGGCCTTGTCGAGATCTTCGTCCGAAAACACCTTGAAGCCGAGGTCGCGGGCTTCGGCCCGGTCGCTCTTTTTCAGCACGATGCAATGGTGGCCGCGCTCTTCCATGGCGCGCAGATAGATGGTGTCGGCGGTCTCGTCGGTGACCTGCAGGCCGAGCGTGTCGACATAGAAGGCGCGGGACTTGGCAAGGTCCGTCACCGCCAGTTCGACATGGCTCAGCCGTACGATGTTGAAGGCGGGATAGAGGTTTGGTGTGGGCGATGGCATGTCTAGTGTTCCCGCTCAGCCGCCGAGCTTCTGGATGTTGTGGGCCGCCGTGGCGAAGGCGATGTTCTTTGTTTCCATGTAGAAGTCGAACGACCAGTCGCCGCCGTCGCGGCCGATGCCGGAATTCTTGACGCCGCCGAACGGCGCCGGCAGATGGCGGACGTTCTCCGAATTGACCCAGATCATTCCCGCAGCCAGCCCTTCGGTGAAGCGCAGGGCGCGCGTCACATCCGATGTCCACAGATATCCGGCAAGACCGTATTGGGTGTCGTTGGCAATCGAAAGCGCTTCGGCTTCAGTCTCGAACGGGATCGCCGTCAGCACCGGCCCGAAGATCTCTTCCTGGGCGATGCGCATGTCGTTGCGCGCGCCGGTGAACAATGTCGGCGCGACATAGCAGCCGCCGCCGGGCCCTTCGACCTTGGTGCCGCCGGCGGCGATGGTAGCACCTTCCGAGCGGGCGAGTTCGATGTAGGACAGCACCTTGGTCTCATGCACCGGGTGGATCAGCGGGCCGACGACAGTCTTCGGATCGAGCGGGTGGCCGACCTGGATACGCTTGGCCTTTTCCGCCACCATGGCCACGAACTTGTCGTGGATCGAAGCTTCGACCAGCAGCCGTGACGACGAAGTGCAGCGCTCGCCATTGAGCGAGTAGATCATGAACACTGCGGCGTCCGCTGCGCGCTCGAGGTCGGCATCGGCGAAGACGATCACCGGGTTCTTGCCGCCGAGCTCGAAATGCACGCGCTTCAGCGTGTCGGCGCCCTGGCGCATGATCATCGAACCGGTGCGGCTTTCGCCGACGAAGCCGATTGCCTTGATGTCAGGGTGTTCGGTCAGAGCTTTGCCGGCATCCTCGCCCAGGCCGTTGACCAGGTTCCAGACACCCTTCGGCAAGCCCGCCTCTTCGGCAATCTCGACAAGCAGCCGTGCGGTCAGCGGCGAGAACTCGGCCGGCTTGTGGACGATGGTGCAACCTGCGGCGAGCGCCGGCGCGATCTTCCACGTCGACAGCATGAACGGCGTGTTCCACGGCGTGATGACGCCGACCGGGCCGATTGGCACGCGGGTGGTGATGTTCAGCTGGCCGGGCGCCTGCAGCGTGCGGCCATCGCGCGCCTCGGGTGCCTTGTCGGCGTAGTAGCGGAAGTTCTCAGCACCGCGCAGGGCGGCCTTGGCCATGAATTTCAGCGACTGGCCGGTGTCCATGCATTCGACGAAGGCGATTTCCTCGGCGCGTTTGACGATGGCATCGGCGATGGCGTGCAGTACCTTCTTGCGGGCATCGCCCGACTGGGCGGCCCAGGCGGGGAAGGCTGCTTTGGCCGCCTTGGCGGCCATGTCGACATCAGCCGCCTTGCCATGCGCTACCCGGGCGAGCGGCTTGAGGTCAACCGGCGAAATGGTCTCGAAGGTCGTGCCGTCGAGCGCTGGCATCGCCTCGCCATTGATGTGGTTACTGACCCCGCCTGTCTTGAAGCGTTCGAGATAGGCTTCAGCCTTGCGCAGGTTGTTTTCGAGATCTGACATTGGTGTTTCCGTCACTTGTTCCGCAGGCGCGGGTGGATGGCATTGTTCTTCCAGCTCAGCTCGGCGTCGATCTCGCGGATCTCGAGCGAAAGCGCGAAATGAGGCGTTGCGAAAAGAGGCGCGAGGAACGCGTTCGCGGCAGCGAAGATTGCTGTGCCGGCACTCTTCTTGTCGGCGGCGGTGCGGCCGGCGCCGATCCTGAAGCTCATGTCGATGAAGGCGTTTTCCGGCAGGCGGTCGGCAACCGCATAGGCGTCGGCGCGCAGCGCCCGCACCCTGACGGCACCGTGTTCGAACAGGCCGGTGTCGAGGATTGCCTGTGACAGCTCCCCGCACAGCAACGGCATGTCGACGCGACCGTCGAGATTGGCGGAATATTCGAGCGTGAGGTGAGGCAAGGCGTGTCTTCCCACACATGTGGCATTTTGATATTTAACATGTTAAGTAGTTATGCGCGTCGATGTCAAGGCGGCTGCGGCGGAATTCGGCTGATTGCCGTCGCGTGGCGTTGATCCGACGGAGTGTCGGTATTATCGGAGTAGAGTGGAATGCCGGCCAAGCCGTCGCCTGCCATCAGGAGTTCGCCCTTGCTGCAAAGCACCCGACGTTCGTTGCCAATGTCACTGTTGCGTGCGCGTGAAGTGGTGATGGCCCAGTTCCGGCCCATTCTCGCTCAGCATGGCGTTTCGGAGCAGCAATGGCGCGTCATTCGCGTTCTGGGCGAGCAGAGCCCCCTCGACGCGACGGAACTTGCCGAACGCGCCTCGATCCTGGCGCCGAGCCTGACGCGAATCATCAAGGCGCTTGAGGAGCGCAGCCTCATAACGCGCGGCAAGGTCGAAGGCGATGGCCGGCGGGTGATGCTGTCCATCGCGCCGAAAGGGCAGGTCCTGATATCGGAAGTGTCGCCGGAAAGCAGCGCCATCTATGATGACGTCCAAAGGCGTATAGGGCAGGAGCGCTACGAACAGCTGCTCGACCTGCTGGAGGGGCTGATCGATCTTGATAAGAAGTGACGGTCAGGCGGCTGCGGCAATGTCCCGGCAGGTAGGAGCCATTCGCGCACAAGCGGCTATGACTTCCGCATGATCGCCCTCAAGAAGCTGCGCAAACTGACCCTGACGGCTGCGGCAAGCTCTGAGCGGCCATTGCATCTGAGCGCCGCAAGCGGTCTCGTTTGCCTCAGTTCGGCGATGTACGTCGTCGCCGACGACGAACTCCATCTCGGCGTCTTTTCCACGAAGGACGATCGTCCTGGCAAGTTGGTACGGCTGTTCGACGGCGTGCTGCCGGATGCGAAAGCTGTGCGCAAGCGGCAAAAGCCCGACCTCGAAGCACTGACGCTGCTGCCGGCTTTCCCTGGTTTCGCCCATGGCGCGCTGTTGGCTGTCGGGTCGGGCTCGCGGCCCAACCGGCGCCGGGGTGCCGTGCTCGGGCTCGATCCGGTGGGGCGCATTTCAGGCGTGCCGCGAAGCCTCGACCTGTCGGCGGTGCTGGTTCCGCTTACCGACGCCTTCGCCGAGGTCAATGTCGAAGGCGCCGTCGTCGTCAATGATGAACTGCGCCTGTTCCAGCGCGGCAACAAGCAGCATACTGAAAATGCCATCATCCGATATCCGCTTGCGGCGGCCTTCGACGTCTTGACCGGCAGACGTTCCGATGCGCTCAGGCCGATGACAATCGACAGCTTCGATCTCGGCCATGTCGATGGCGTGCCATTGTGCTTTACGGACGCCACGGCGCTGCCCGGTGGCGACATGGTGTTCAGCGCGGTGGCCGAAGACACGGACGACGCCTTCAACGACGGCGCATGTGTCGGGGCTGCCATCGGCATCGTCGGGAACGACGGGCGGCTGCGTTTCGTTCGCCGGCTCGATCGGCCGTACAAGATCGAGGGCATTCACGCTGAGCTCGACGGCAATCGCCTCGACCTTCTGGCAGTCACCGACGCCGACGATCCGGACGTTGCAGCTGCGCTTCATTCGGCGACGATCGCGATCTGATCAAGCCAGGCACGCGATCTCATCCTAGAACCTGTCGAGCGTGACCTGTCTCGTCTAAGCGGCGAAGACGCTGTCGAAATCCTTGAAGCCCTTGACCTCGATCGGATTGCCGGAGGGGTCGAAGAAGAACATCGTGCGCTGTTCGCCGGGTTCACCTTCGAAGCGGATGACAGGCGGAATGTCGAATGCGACGCCGCCTTTTTTCAAACGATCGGCGAGCGCAAACCAGTCGTCGAGCGGCAGCACGATGCCGAAATGCGGCATCATGACGAGGTGCGTGCCGACCTTGCCGGTGCGAGTGACCTCGAACGGCTTGCCGAGATGCAGCGACAGCTGATGGCCGAAAAAATCGAAGTCGACCCAGCTGTCGGTCGAACGCCCTTCGACACAGCCAAGCACGTCGCCATAGAAGCCGCGCGCCGCGTCGAGGTCCGTGACGTGGATGGCGAGGTGGAACAGTGATTTCATTGTCAAAGGCTCCCAGTGTTTGACCGACATCTAGAGCGTCCGCTAGGAAAGGAAAACTAGGGAATTATTTCTCTCAGCATAAGGAATTCCATTGGATATCCGGTTTCTACAGAGCCTCGTTGTGGTGGTCGAGACCGGCTCCATCGTTGCCGCCGCGCGGCGGGAACGGCTGACCCCGGCGGCTGTCAGCCAACGCATCCAGGCCCTGGAACGGACGCTCGGCTGCCCGCTTCTGGTGCGAGGTGCGCACACTGCACGGCCGACGGAAGCCTGCCTTTCGCTGCTGCCGCGTGCCCGCATGCTTGTTCGCGATGCCTCGCTGCTGGTCCATGACCTCGACGCAAGCGGTCTCTCCGGGGATCTCAGGGTTGGGGCGATCTCGACTGTCCTGACCGGGCTTGTTCCTGTGGTGCTGGGCAAGCTGACGGAGTGCGCGCCGTCCCTGAAACTGCGGTTGACACCCGGAACGTCCGAGCATCTCTACGACCAGATGCTCGCCGGCCAGCTTGACGTTGCCGTTCTGGTCGAGCCGCCTTTCGCGCTGCCCAAGCTGCTGGACGCCACGCGCATTTCGCGTGAGCCGCTGGTCTATTTGACGCGCGATGCCGTTGCGGCTGCTGATATCATCGCACATGCGCGGGAAACGCCGTTCATCCGCTACGACCCGTCGTCATGGGGTGGCCGGATCGTCGCCGCCTACATGGAGAAGGCAGGGCTCTATGCCGACGTGCGTTGCGACATGGACGCGCTGGAGACGATCGCGATCCTGGTTGCCAAGGGCATCGGCAGTTCGCTGGTGCCCCACTGGCCGGGGCTCGTTGCCAACGGGTTCAACATCATTCCCGTGCCGCACGCGCATGCGCATGAACGTTCGTTGTCCTTTCTCGCGCCGAGCGTGCCGCAAAAGCCGAACGCCATCAGGCTTTTGCGCGATCTGCTTATCGGGGCCGCGAACGCCTGAAGCTCAGGCCCTGCCTCGCCCGATCGAGGCGCCAATCCAGTCGAGCCGAGCCGCCGGGATCAGGCCGTAATTGTAGAAATTGATGCCATCGACTTCCGCCGCAAGTGCCGGCGCGACCTTGGCTGCGAGCACCTCGGAGCTGCTCATCTCCGGATAATAGAGGCGGTAGCAGGTGCCGAGAAACTTGTCGGAACCGAGCAGCTGGCGTCCGGTGGCGAGCAGTTCGGGCACCAGGTCGGCTTCCATGCCGTAGGCAGAGAGGATGACGCCGTCGCAGGCCTTGCCGATCGAGGCGAGGTCGGAGCCGCCGAGCCAGCCTTCCTTGAGATCGATGACAACGACGCGGGTGGCCGGATGGGCAATCTCTCGCAACTCGGCGACGAGGCTGGTGACGGGCTGGAAGCGCCAAGCGAGGAAGGCGTGCAGTTGCGGCCATGGCGCGAAGGTATCGAGCCCTCGCGCCGGGAAGTCCGGGAAGCGCGGCTGCGGCGTAGCGCGTTCGCAGGCTTCGTTGATCCACTCGCAGACCAGCCGGCGCGCGGCTTCGCCATCGTTGCCCGCTTTTGCCGCGCCGGCAAGGCAGGATGGACAAAAGCACAGCGAGAGCAGGAAATCGTCCTCAGCCGTCAGGCCGACACCGTCCTTTTCATGATGGTATTCATGCGCGAAGCCCATGAAGGTCGGCGTTTCGAGCTCGATCATGTCGGGCCGGTAGCTGTGGCTGATGTCCTCGATCAGTGCTCTGACATAGGCGCGGGCATCGGCATTGGTCGGACAAAGGCTGTAGTAGTTGGGGTCACCGAAAGCGTTGCGGGTGACGGCGTGAGGATGGAGCATGCCGAGCCGCGTATTGTGCAGGCAGACCGTCCAGCACGACACCTTCAGGTCGCCGCCGTCGCGCCGCCGCATCAGTTCGGCAAGGACGTCGCCGCCTTCGGAGATCACGTCGGCGACTTTCGGCTGGATTGTCAGCGTGTCCCAGCGGCTGGCCGTCGGCTGGAAATAGATGGTCCCGTCCTCTGGGAAATAGGCCTTGCGGCGTGGGCTGCGCGGCTGCAGGAAACGTCCGGCATGGTAGGACGTCGCCAGGCTGACCGTGTTCATGCCGGCACGCTCGACCAGTTCGCGCGCGACCGTGTCATGGCTGATATCCTGGATGTCCCAAGGGTAGGTCCACATCGAAAGCTGCATCGGGTTCCTCGCGGGTTTCGTCATGCCTGAACCGGCTCGGCGACTTGCATCAGGCAATCACCGGCTTCGCACATGGTATGCAGCCGGCGCGACAGGACGATGCCGGTCTCGGCGAAATGCAGCGCCTCTTCCGGCGCATCCAGCCGCTCGAGATCGTGATACCAGCCGGCCAGCTGTCCGGCAGCGACGCGGTCGCCGAGTTTTGTCGCCGGCTCGAACCAGCCGCGGCGTGTGGCGTAGATGCCCTGGCTGTGACGCGACAGCGACAGCAGCTGCGTTGCGGCGTCGTGCCCGGAGGGTGGAGCCAGCACGGGTTCGTCGACCGCCTCGGCAGCAAGCAGAAGGTTGTCGATGGCACGCGCCGTGATCGCCATCGAATCGACAGTCGCCGTGCCGCCGCCGCCGAACTCGCCTGAGATGCCGATCGCGCCGGCGCGCCGCGCCGCCCCCATCGAGGTGGGCGAGGCAGCACCATTGTCGGCGATGAAGCCGTAAGGCATGCCGAGTGCCTGCATCAGCGCCACGGTGCGCTGGTGGCGACCGGGTTCGCCGTTGCGTTCGACGAGTGCCGTCGGCAGGTGCTCCATCGACGTGCCGCCCGAATGCAGGTCGAAGACGATCTCATGGCGTGGGAACAGTTCCTTCTCAAGGAAATGCGCCAGCCGGCTCGTCGGGTTTCCTGCCGGGTCGCCGGGGAAGGCGCGGTTGAGATTGCCGCCGTCGAGCGGCGAGCAGCGCTTGGCCGCCATCACCGCCGGCGTGTTCGCCATCGGCAGGATGGTGATGCGCCCCTTGATGCGGGCCGGGTCGAGCTTGCGGATCAGCCGCGCCAGCGACAGCTCGCCTTCATATTCGTCGCCATGGTTGCCGGCCATCAGCAGCACCGACGGTCCCTCGCCATTGCGGATCAGGCAGATCGGCACCTTGACCTGAAAATAGGGCGAGCGATCGATCGAGAACGGAATGCTCAGATGTGTGAGCGTCTTGCCGTCGCGGTCGAAGTCGAGGCTGTGGACGAGGCCGGAATGCATGATGGGTCCTCTCAGACGGCAGCGATTGCGGTGATCTCGATCCGGAGATCCGGATCGGCGAGGCGTGCTTCGACGCAGGCGCGGGCAGGCAGGCGCTCCGGGTCGACCCAGGCGTCGTAGATGCTGTTCATCGCCTCGAAGTCACCGATCTGCGGCAGGAAGACGTTGACGGCCACGAGCTTCGACTTGCTGGTGCCGGCCTCGGCCAGCAGTTGGTCGATCTTCGCCAGCACGTCCCTCGTCTGGCTCTCGATGCCGGCCTTGCGATCGTTTGCGACTTGCCCGGCAATATGGACCATGCCGCCATAGACGACAGCCTGCGACATGCGCGACCCCGACTGGAAGTATTGTATCATTGCAGCTCCTTTCAGCGTTTCTCGGTTCGGCGTGTCAGGGGCGGTCAGCCGAAATAGGTTGGGAAGGCGTTGTTGACATGGCCCTTCTCGTCGACGCCGAAAATGACGCGATAGCGGTCGAGGCAGGTGCACGGGTGGGAAATGCCGAATTCCACGACATCGCCGACGGCAAGCTGGCTTTCCGGTGCAAGCGACAGGAACGCATGCTGGTCGTTGAGCTTGATCACGGTCGGCAGCGGCCCCGAAAGCGGCAGCGGCGCGCCGGCGCGATAGCGGCCAAGCATGACAGGATAGCCCTGGTCGAAAGACACGTCGCGCATGCCCATGCCGCAGACGGCTGTGCCGGGTTCGGGACGCGACAACACCTCTGCCCAGAGCCGAAGGGCCGGGCGGAATGACTGCCGCGCGGAGACGATTCGGCCATCGAGCGCGAACCCGTGACGTTCATCGACGGCGGCCATGGCCCGGTCGTAGACGCCATTGTCGTGGAAGAAGATCGCACCGCTGCGCAGCACCAGCCTGGCGTTGCCGTCGCGCGCGACGGTTGGTGCCAGCACCGAAACAACCCTGTCGAAGAACACCGAACCACCGGCGCTGACGATCAGCGGCGCATCGGCGCCAACCCGTTTGCGCAGCACAGCGAACGCATCGGCAGTCAGGTCGAGGAGTCCCGAAATCGCAGCATGGGTCTCCGCCTGGGTCTGTCGTCCGGCAGCACCTTCATAGGTGGCGACG
The DNA here is from genome assembly GCF_014843375.1 of Aminobacter sp. SR38. Classification (NCBI taxonomy): domain Bacteria; kingdom Pseudomonadati; phylum Pseudomonadota; class Alphaproteobacteria; order Hyphomicrobiales; family Phyllobacteriaceae; genus Aminobacter; species Aminobacter sp. SR38. Next base: position 89,454 of record NZ_CP062113.1, on the reverse strand, counting down.
CCGGCTGCCACGAGGCGGCCGGCGCTGCCGAGGATCGCGTCGATGATGGCCTCGGCATCGCCGAGCGTGCGTGCGCCACCGCGCCCGGCGCCTGTCTCGACCAAAACGCGCAGCGGCGGCAGGACGTCGTTGGCGCGCCATATCCCGGCCAGCGCGTCGACCGACGCAACCGAATCGGCGAAGACGTGGAGGTCGGCTTGCGGGTTGGCCGCTACCAGCATGGCGAGCCGGCTCGCGCCACCCTTGCCGCCGACTTCATTGGCGATGATCAGCCTGTCGAGGCCGGCATCCAGCATTACCGAGGCCTGCCTGATGTCGGCGACTGTGGTGCCCCAGGCACCTGCGTCGAGCAGCGCGCGGGCAAGATCGGGAGCCATCGGCGTCTTGGCATGCGGGGCGATCTCGGCGCCGGCCTGCCTTAGGTAGCGGAAGAACAGGTCGCGATTGCCGGCGAAGGCCTGCTCGTCGAGGGTCAACACCGGCAACGACATTGCGCCGTCGGCAGGGTGCCAACCTTTGGAGCCGATGGTGCTGCCGGCGAATGCCGTCGTGCCGGGCGGCACACCGCGGATGCGATCGTCGAGCATGAAATTTTCGCGGGGGCCTGTCAGCATGGCTGGTGTTTCCGTTTCATCCGGTGCTACCCCTGCGCGCGGCCGGAAGCTGGGTTCCGGCGCAAAGTCGTTCGGGGCCAAACAAGGGGGACGCGTGGCGCATTATTCCGGTCCGATCATCGACGCCCATCACCATCTTTGGGATCTCGGCATGGGCCGCCATCCCTGGCTGGTACCGGCAGCCGGCGGACGTGACAGCCTTGGCGATCTTGCTCCGCTGCGCCGGAACTATTTTCCCGGCGACTATTTGCGCGACGCGCATGGCCACGATGTCGTTGCGACGATCCATGTCGAGGCCGGCTGGGCCCGCGACGACACGACCGGCGAGACGCGCTGGCTGGAAAGCCTCGACAAGACCGGTGGTGTGGCAGCGCGTTATGTCGTGCAGGTGCCGCTGGCCGACAGCAATGCCGAAGCGGCGCTTGAAGTGCATGCCGCCTTTGCCCGTGTCGTTGGTGTGCGGGACATTCTGAGCTGGGACACTGACCCAGCGCGGCGTTTTGCTCGGCGTGACGGCCTCATGGACGAGGCGGCCTGGCGCGCCGGCCTCAGCCTTGTGCAGCGCCATGGCTTCGTGTTCGACCTGATGGTCTTTCCGCGCCAGCTGGCCGGCGCTGCGCGGCTCGCGTCCGCATTCCCGAACCTGCGCTTCGTTCTCAACCATTGCGGCAGTCCGATCGACAGGGATGCCGAAGGCATGCGTGTCTGGCGCGACGGGCTGCGCCAGCTTGCACGCCAGGACAACGTCGCCATCAAGATTTCGGATCTCGTCGCCTACGATCATGACTGGACGCTCGACAGCCTGCGGCCGGTGGTCATGCACTGCATCGAGTGCTTTGGCTCCGAGCGGGCGATGTTTGGCAGCGACTTTCCCGTTGCCGGGCTGCATGCGACGTTTGGCCAGGTGTTCGACAGCTTCAAGGCGATCACCTCGGAGCTTTCGGCGGCCGAACAGAGCGCGCTGTTTTTCGACACCGCAAGGCGCATTTACAGGCTTGAAGAGTTTTCATCGGCGGGCAGCCTCGCGGCCGGAAAGTAGCAGCAGGCCGAGGATCAGCGAGCCGAACAAGATGCTGCGCCAGCCGGGCGAGGCGTTGACGACGGTGATCAGCGCGGTGATCGTGACCAGGAGGATCGAACCCGGAATGGTGCCGGCATAGGTGCCGAGCCCGCCGAGGATCGAGGTGCCGCCGAGCACGACGGCAGCGATCGAAGCCAGCAGATACGGGTCGCCGATGCCGACATAACCCTGGCCGTTCATGCCGAGAACGAGCACGCCTGCGAGCCCTGCTGTCAGGCCGCTGATACCGTAGATGGCGATCGTCGTGGCCGGGACCGGCACGCCGGAAAGCTCGGCGGCGCGCGGGTTGGCGCCGATAGCGAAGATGCGGGCGCCAAATGGCGTGGCGTGCATGACAAACAGCACGATGGCCGATAGCCCAACCCACAACAGAACGCCTGCCGGGATGCCGGCCGGGCGGGCATTGCCAAGCCAGCCGACGAGCGGGTTCTGCAGTGAGACGGCGCTGCCGCCGGCGATGATGATGAGCAGGCCCTGCAGGAAGGTCGCCATCGCCAGCGTCATGATCATCGGGTGGACCCGGAGGTAGGCGACGCCAAGTCCGTTGACCAGGCCGATGGCGGTGGTGGTCGCCAGGACCAAAAGGATCGCCGACACGCCTGTCGGGTCGGCCGAGGAGGAGACCAGGGGCAGGCCGACGGCGGCAACGGTGACGATGGCCGCGACTGAGAGATCGATGCCGCCGGCGATGACGACGAAGGTCTGTCCGGCAGCGACCAGGCCGATGACGGCGGCAAGCTCGACCAGATAGCGGAGGTGACCGAAGGCGCCGAAGCCGCGCGTAGCGAAGCTGGCGACGATCCAGACGGCGGCCACGACGAGCACAGTCAGGAACGGGCGGCTGCGCAGGACGGCGCCGAGGCGGACTTTCGAAGAGGAAGTGGTCTGGTTCGTGCCAGTCATCTTTGCACCTTGCGGAATTGCGGCAGCGCAACCGCGCCGATGATGATCAGGCCCTGCGCGACATATTGCGCGACTGGCGTGAATCCGAGGAAGAACATGACCGAGATCATCAGGCTGAGCAGCAGGCTGCCAGCGAGCGCGCCGCGCATGGTGCCCTGGCCGCCGAGGAAGCCGATGCCGCCGAGCACGGCGGCGGCGATCGAGTTGAGCGTGAAGGCCGTGCCGATGACCGGATCTCCCGATCCTGTCTGAGCGGCGACGAACAGGCCGGCGCTTGTCGAGAGCAGGCCGCTCAGCGCATAGGCGGCGATGCGTGCCGCATCGACGGGCACGCCCGAACGGTAGGCGCCGACGGGATTTTCGCCGGCGGCATAGAGGCTAAGCCCGAGCGGCGTGGCAAGATAAAGTTTCCACAACAGGACGATGACGACCAGCAACAGGAACGCCGCTGGCGTGTTGCCGGCCAGCAGGTCGGACAGCCATTCAGGCATGGCGCCGCCAGGCCTGGGCAGGATGAGCAAGGCGGCGCCGCCGATGATGAAGGAACCGGCAAGCGTCACCACGATCGCCGGCAGACGCAGCTTGACCACGATGAAGCCGGTGACCGCGCCGATGCCGAGGCCGGCTGCCGCGACCAAGGCAGAGCCGCCACCGACGCCGAGCGGCCCGGTCATCGTCGTTGCGGCGATGACGGCACCAAGGCTGACGGTCGCGCCGATGGCCAGGTTGATGCCGCCAGTCAGCATCAGCAGCGCCTGTGCCATGGCGACCAGGGCCAGCGGGAACCAGCTCTGGGTGAACTTTGCGAAGCCCGAGATGGTGAACAGGCCCGGGAACAGGAAGCCGTAAGCGACGATAAAGGCGAGCACGACCAGGAAAAGGCCGCGAACGCCGACGTTTCGGCCGGCCTGGACCGGCCAGTAGAGTCCACCGGAGCCTTGCCCTGATGTCGATGGGACGGTGCTCATGCGGCGACCTCCGGCTTGTCGGCACCGACGGCTGCGGCAACAATGGTTTCTTCGCTCAATGCGCCATGCTCCAGCATGGCGGCGATGCGGCCCTCGCGCACGACGGCGACGCGGTCGCACAGATGCACGAGCTCGGGTGTATCGGAGCTCATCAGCACGACTGCCTTGCCGGCCGCTGCGAGCTGGCGCAGCATGATGTAGATTTCGCGTTTGGTCTCGACGTCGACGCCGCGCGTCGGATCGTTGAGCAAAAGCACCAATGGATCATGCGGCATCCATTTCGCCAGCGCGACCTTCTGCTGGTTGCCGCCCGACAGCGCCTGGGCCGCCCGGCCGAGGTCGCCCTTGATGCCGAGCTGGGCGGCAAGGCTACGTGCCAATTCGCGTTCGTCGCCACGATTGCGGGGCTTGAGCGCCGGCAGCCGCGCGAAGGCGGGCAGCATCAGGTTGGTGATGATCGGATGGATGAGGTGCAGGCCTTCGCGCTTGCGGTCGGCCGGCACATAGGCAAGGCCAAGCGCATTGGCATTGGGTACGCCGCCGGGCAGGGCTTGACGCCCGTTGACCTGCGCCGATGCGGACCTGGCTGGAATCGCGCCGTAGAGACCAAGCAACAGGTCTTCCTGTCCCTGTCCGACAAGGCCGCCGATGCCAAGCACCTCGCCGGCCCTGATGTCGAGATCGACGTCTCGCATCTGGCCTGCGGAGAAGCCGCGGACCGAAACGGCGGACGCTACCGACGGGGAAGGCTGCCATTCGGGAAACAGGTCGCCGGGGTCGCGGCCGACCATCAGCCGCACGAGGCCGGCGGCATCGGTTCCCTCAAGCGGCCGATCCGACGTCACCGAACCGTCCTTGAGCACGGTGACGTGCTGGCACAGGGCCATCACCTCGTTGAGCCGGTGCGAGATGTAGAGGATGGCAGTGCCTTCGCTGCGCAGCCTTTCCAACAGTTCGGTCAGGATGCGGGTTTCGGTTGCCGACAAGGATGATGTCGGCTCGTCGAGGATCAGCACCCGCGGTTTGCGATAGAGCGCCTTGGCGATCTCGACCATCTGGCGCCGGCCGAGCGAAAGCTCGCCGACCGGCGTCGACAAGGGTTCGTGCAAGCCGACCAGCGCGCAAGCCTCACGGGCACGCGATGCCAGTTCGGCATAGTCGACAAGGCCGAAGCGGCGCGGATAGGCGCCGAGGCCGATGTTCTCGGCGATCGACAGGTTGGCTGTCAGCGAAAGTTCCTGCTGGACGACCGCGATGCCTGATAGCCGCGCCTCCGGCGGGGTCATGTACGGCAACGCCTTGCCGTCCACTTCGATGCTGCCGCCGTCCGGCCGCAGCGCGCCGGACAGCATGTTGATCAAGGTCGATTTCCCGGCGCCGTTCTCGCCGAGCAGCGCATGCACGCGCCCCGGCAGAAGTGCGATGGAAACGTCGCGCAGGACGGGGTTGCCGAAGAAAGCCTTCGACACCCCCCGCGCGGCAAGAAGCGGAGCCGTATTCGCCACGTCGATAAGTCCCTGGAGGTTTACTTGGCGGCCAGGATCTTCTCGAACAGGGCCTGGTCGTAGGGCGAATAGATGTAGCCGTCGGCGGGGAAATCGCCGGCGCGCGCCAGGTAGTCGCCGATGTTGGCGTTGTCGATCACCGGCAGCGGAATCTTTACGAATGCCGGCACGTCCTTGCCTTCCAGCGCCTGTACGGAAAGCCAGGTGGCGAAAGCACCGAGCCAGTTGGGCTGCATGGTGGCCCAGCCCTTCAGGTCCTTTTCCTTCCACAATTCGAGGAACTGGCGTGCGTTCTCGCCGGTGATCGGAACCTGCGTGCGGCCCTGCTTGTCGAGCGCCAGGACGGCACCGGCGGAAAGCGCGCCGCCGAGCGACAGGATGCCGTCGATCTCCGGATTGGCAAACAGCAGGCTGGTGACGGCGTCCTGTGCCGGGGCGACGTTGTAGGCGGTGTTGGTCTCTGCCAGGATCTTGATGTCGGGGTTGGCTTCGAGCACCGGCGTCGCGCCCTTGCGTCGGTCGTCGCTGACCGAAACGCCGGCCGGACCGTTGAGCACCAGGATGTTGCCCTTGCCGCCCATCTGCTCGACGAGGAACTTGGCCGCCTGTTCGCCCCATTGGGCCGAATCCGTATTGACCTTGGCGGTCACCTGGTCGGTATCGACGAGACTGTCGAAGTTGATGATGGCGATGCCCTTGGCGCAAGCATCGGCCAGCACGCGTGCCGGGGCCGTCGACGAGCCGGCAATGAGGATGATCGCATCGACGTCGGAATCGATCATCGACTGGATCTGCTGGATCTGGACGTTGGCATCGCCCTGCGCGTCGGTGATGACGAGCTTGTCGACGAGGCCCTGCTTCTTCAAGTCTTCGACCTGGGCTTCGAGCGTGCCCTGGGTCTGCTTCATCCAGGTTGGAACCGAATAGATGTTGGCCCAGCCGATAGTATAGGGGGCTTTGCGGTCGCCCTTGATGCAGTTGGCGGCGGCCTCTGCCGCCGATGTTGCGCCGAAGCTCAAAGCGAGGCCCAGGCAAAGGGCACTCGCGGATGCAAAATACGACAGTTTCATTGTTCTCTCTCCCTCAAAACTTGAGCCTTGGGTGCCTTGCAAAGACGGCTCCGCCTGTCGGCTTCTGCAGGGCAGAAGCCGTCGGTCCGTTCGTCTTTGGTCGGCTCGCTCCAGGACTTCATTTGTCTGCTATATTGGACAGTATTGCTATATAGTGGACAGCAACGCATGCTACACACAGCGTTGGACAACTTTCAAGATACTTGGCCCTGGAGCCGGCGAAAAAAGTCGAGCGGACCTGGGTCGAGGGCGGGCAAAACATCGAGCCGTGACTTCAGGACAGCATGCGAGCGATGAGGCGGCCCGTGCCTGCCATGCACGTTGGTGCGGCGATGGAGAGCACATGCATTCGCGCGAGCACTTGCGCCCGAAACGCAAACAGGCCTCCAATTGGAGGCCTGTGCCGGGCGCCGTCAGGTGATCGGCTTGTGAATGGACTGGTCGCGACCGGTTCAGATGGCTGCCTCGCAGGGCGTGCACATGCGTTGCAACCACTCGATGTCATCGCGGCCGAGCAAGGGGCTCAGCGCCGACCTGACCACCTCATGATATCGGTCGAGCCATCGTCTCTCCGGCGGGGTCAGCAACTGGATGTCGGCAAGGCGCAGGTCGAGCGGCACCAGCGTCAGGCTCTTGAAGGCCATGAAGCCGTCGCCCGCCGCGACAACCTCGACCTGGTTTTCGAGCCGGATGCCGTATTTTCCCGCCCTGTAGTAACCGGGTTCGATTGTGGTCACCATGCCGGGCCGCAAGGCAATCTCGTTGACCCGCTTGTCGAAACGCTGCGGCTGCTCGTGCACCGACAGGAAGTGGCCGACGCCGTGCCCGGTGCCGTGGTCGTAATCGAGGCCGAGGTCCCAGAGCGGGCGCCGGGCGAAGGCGTCGATCTGGTGCCCGCAGGTTCCGGTCGGGAACTTCAACGTCAGCATCGAGATCAGCCCCTTGAGCACGGCCGTATAGGCGCGGCGGATTTCCGGGCTGATGCTGCCCAATGCCGTCGTACGCGTGGCATCGGTGGTGCCGGTCAGGTACTGCCCGCCGCTGTCCAGCAGATAGACATCGGCCGAGGTGATCGGCGTGTTGGTCTCGATGGTGGCGTTGTAGTGGCACATCGCGGCATTGCCGGCGGAGGCCGAGATCGTGCGGAAGCTCGGCTCGACGAACAGCCTGCTGTCGCGGCGATAGGTCAGGATGCGCTCTTCGGCCTCCAATTCGCTCACCGGCATGCCTTGGCTTTCGCGCGTGCGGCCGTAGCGGTCGAGCCAGGCCAGGAAACGCACCCAGGCCGCGCCATCCTGCTGATGGCAGTCGCGGAAACCTTGCAGCTCGATGTCGTTCTTTTCCATCTTGGCGAGTGTGATCGGGCTGCGGGTCAGCTTGATCTCGCCGCCACTGTCACGCGCCGCATGGACAACCGCCGACGGCGCGAAACCGGGATCGACGAGCGCTGTTCGCCCCTCGGCGAAGGCCGCGACGCGTTCCAGAAGGCGCGCCGGCTCGGCGATTGCGACCCCGTCGAGCTCCAAGTCGGAGAGATCGTTGGGCAGCTTGCGGTGGTCGACCAGCCACTCGGTGCGGCCGTCCTTGTCGAGGATCAGGAAGGAATGCGGCATCGGGTTGAACGCCACGTCGCGGCCACGCACGTTGAGCAGCCAGGAGATGTTGTCGGGTTGGGCCTCGACGAGGAAGTCGGCGCCCTGCGCCGCGACCAACTCCACGATACGACGCTTCTTGTCTGCAACGCTCTCGCCGGAATACTGGCGACCGAAAGCCATGATCGACCCCAGCGGCTTTTCCGGCTGGTCCGGCCAGATCGCATCGACGAGATCGCCCGGGGTCGCGACCCAGCTCCCGCCAGCTGATTCCACGGCGCGACCGCAATCCTGGTCCCAGGTCGAGGGCAAAAGCATCGCATTGAAGCCTACGCGCTGGCCTTCATCTATGTTCTTCGCCAGCCAATCCTTCAGCGGCGCATCGTAGAAATGCTCGACAGTGAAGGTGCCGAGATCGACCTCGTCGCGCACCTGCACCTGGTAGCGGCCGTCGACAAAGATTGCCGCCTTGTCGCGCATGACGATCGCGACGCCCGCCGAGCCGGTGAAGCCGGTGAGGTAGGCGAGCCGGCAGTCATGTGGCGCGCAATACTCGCTCTGGTGCTCGTCGAAGCGCGGCACGACGTAGCCGTCGAGCCCTTCTTCGGCGAGCTTGTGGCGCAGCGCTTCAACGCGGCCGGTCATGTCCAGCCTGTCGGTCGGTGTCATGTCGTCTGTCCTTGATCTGCAGATGGTCGCGGTCACACCGCTGATATGGTTTCGGTGAAGTGGCAGGCGGCCATACCGGCGCCGACAGGTCGCAGCGCTGGCTTTTCGATACGGCAGCGCTCGGCGGCATGCGGGCAGCGCACATGGAACGGGCAGCCCGGAGGGATGTCGAGCGGGCTCGGCAACTCGCCTGACAGCGCCGGCGCGCGCTTGCGGTCGGCCGGATCGAGCGACGGTGCCGCAGCCAGCAGGGCCTGCGAATACGGATGGCGCGGCCGCGCAAACAGTGCCTCGGACGGGCCGACCTCGACGATGGCGCCGAGATAGATCACCGCGACCCGGTGCGAGACGTGGCGCACCAGCCTGAGATCATGCGCAACGAACAGCACCGTCAGTCCGAGATTGTCCTGCAGCTCGAGCAGAAGGTTGACCACCTGCGCCTGAACCGAGACGTCGAGCGCTGACACAAGCTCGTCGGCGACGAGACAGATCGGCTCGAGCGACAGCGCACGCGCGATGCCGATGCGCTGGCGCTGCCCGCCGGAGAATTCGTGCGGGTACTTGTCGGCGGCACCCTCGGGCAGGCGCACGAGATCGAGCAACTCGTCTATGCGCCGCTCGATGGCAGCGCCTTCGCGCATCCTGTGCACCGAGATCGCCTCGCGCAGCGTATCGCGCACCGTCATGCGCGGGTTGAGCGAGGTATAGGGATCCTGGAACATCATCTGGACGCGCTTGTTGTAGGCGCGGCGTTTCGGTCCCTTGAGCCCGACGACGCTCTCACCCTCGAACAGAATGTCGCCGCCGCTCGGCTGGTGCAGTCCGGCGATACAGCGCGCCAGGGTCGACTTGCCGCAGCCGGACTCGCCGACGATGCCAAGCGTCTCGGCAGCCATGACGTCGAGATCGACGCCGTTGAGCGCCGACACGACCTGGCGCGGGCGGCGGGCGATGGCATCGGATAGCGAGCGTGGCTTTTCGAAGCGCATGGTGAGGTCGCGGATGGACAGCAGCGGCTTGGCCGGCTCCATGGTCAGCATGTTCATGACGCCGCCTCGTGTTGACGGAAGTGAGCGAGCGCCTCGGCGCGACGATGACAGGCCACCTGGTGATGCTGGCCGACGGCGGCAAGCGGGGGACGAACATCGCCGCATTCCAAACCGGCGACCGGACACCGCGCGGTGAAGGCGCAGCCCGGAGGCAGCGCGCTGAGTGACGGCGGTGCGCCGGGGATCGAGTAGAGCGGCGTGCGTGGGGCGACGTCGCGCGGGATCGAGCGCAAGAGCCCCAGCGCGTAGGGATGGCGGGCGTCGCCGATCACCTGGGTCGTCGTCCCCAGTTCGCACAGCCTGCCGCCATACATCACCGCCACCCGGTCGCAGGTCTGTGCCACCACGCCCATGTCATGGGTGACGAGGATCACCGCCATGCCGAGATCGCGGCTCAAAGACTGAATCAGGCGCAAGATCTGGTCCTGGATCGTAACGTCCAGCGCCGTCGTCGGCTCGTCGGCGAGCAGCAGCTGCGGGTTCGACGCCAACGCGATGGCGATCATGACGCGCTGGCGCATGCCGCCAGAGAACTCGTGCGGATAGTCGCCGAGCCGGTTGCGTGCAGCGGGGATGCCGACCATCTCAAGCAGTTCGACGGCCTTGGTCTTGCGGGCGCGGGCGTCGAGGTCGGTATGGGTGGCGAGGTTTTCGGAGATCTGCAGCCCCACCGTGAGCAGCGGATTGAGCGAAGACATCGGCTCCTGGAAGATCATTGCGATCTCGCGGCCGCGCACCTTGCGCAACGCCGCTTCGTCGAGCGCTGCGAGATCGCGGCCCTTCCAGAGGATTTCGCCGCCGACGCGGCCACGCGGACGGACGATGCCGAGGATCGAGCGCAAGGTGATGCTTTTGCCCGAGCCGGATTCGCCGACGAGGCCGAGGATCTCGCCGGCCTTGACGCTGAAGGAGACGTCGTCGACGGCGATCAGCGGCCGTTCTCGCGAACCAAATTCGGTTCTGAGGTGGCGCAGTTCGAGCACCGTATGTTGCCTGGGTTCGGACATCTCAGCGCCCCTTCGCTCGCAGCAGGTCGGCCAGCGCGTCACCGAGCAGGCTGAAGCCGAGGCCGGTGAGCACGATGGCGACACCCGGCATCAGGCTCATCCACCAGGCCGTGATCAGGAAGTTACGCCCCTCCGAGATCAGCACGCCCCATTCGGCCGCCGGCGGCTGCGCGCCGAGGCCGAGATAGCCGAGCGACGAGCCGAGCAGGATGGCCAGCGCCATGTCGGTCATCCAGTAGACGATTACAGGCGAAATCGCGTTGGGCAAAAGGTGGCGGAAGATGATGCGGCGGTCGGAAAAGCCGAGCACACGGCCGGCGGCGGCGTAGTCGTTGGCCTTCTGCGTCATGATCTCGGCGCGGGTGAGCCGGGCGTAATAGACCCAGTTCACCATGGTGATGGCGATGTACATGTTGACCAGGCCCGGCCCGAGCACGGCGACGATGGCGATGACCAGCACCAGGAACGGGAAGGTGATGATGGCATCGACGCAGCGCCCGAAGATGGTGTCGGCGATGCCCCCGTAATAGCCGACGAAGGCGCCCGCCGTGACGCCGATGGTCAGCGCGAAGATGGTGGCAAGCAGCGCCATCTGCATGTCGACACGGTAGGCCCAGATGACGCGTGAAAGAACGTCGCGGCCGAAATTGTCGGTGCCGAATGGATGGGCGAGGCTCGGTGGTTGCTGGATCGCCGTCATGTCGAAGGCGAGCGGATCGTAGGGTGCAAAGACCTGCGGACAGAGCGCCAGCAGGATCGAACAGGCGATGATGGCGAAGCCGATGACAAAGGACGGCCGGGCGAAGGCACGGCCGAGGAAGGCCAGCAAGCGGTTTGGCCTGCGCTGTGAAGTGTGACCGAGTGCACTCATGACTTGCGAAGCCTCGGATCGAGCAGCGACTGGACGACGTCGGTGAGCAGGAAGACGACCGAGACCATCACCGCGAAGGTCAAGGTCAAGCCCTGGATCAGCGGATAGTCGCGGGCAAAGATCGCTTCCAGCATCAGCCGGCCGACGCCGGGAATGGCAAACACTGTCTCGGTCACCAGCGTGCCGCTCATCAGGTTGCCGATCGACAGGCCGAGCAGGGTCACCGTCGAGACCAGCGCATTGCGCAGCACGTGGCGGGTCATGACGATGCGCGGCGTAAGCCCCTTGGCGCGGGCGAACTGGACATAGTCGGCGTCGAGCACCTCGATCAGCGAGGCGCGCAGGTTTCTGACGATGATGGCGGAGGTGTAGAGTGCAACGCTCAACGCCGGCAGCATCAGATGGTGCAAATTGCCGAGGAAGGTCGTGCCATAGCCGCCGACGGGGAACCAGCGCAACTGCGCGGCAAGCACGGTCAAAAGCACCAGCCCGATGTAGAACACCGGCATCGACAACCCGACCTGGAAGACGCCGCGGATGACGACGTCAGTCGTGGTGTTGGCACGCATGGCGGCAAGAAAGGCGAGTGGCCCGGCCAGGAGCACAGCAAGTGCAACGGCGTAGAGCGACAGGAAGATGGTGGTCGGCAATCGGCTGAGGATCACCTCGCTCACCGGCGCCTTCATCATGATCGAGCGGCCGAGATCACCTGACAGCGTGTTCTTGACGAAGACCATGAACTGCACTGGTAGCGGCTGGTCGAGGCCGAGATTGCGGCGGATCTGCTCGACCTGCGCATCGGTCGCCTTGGCCTCGGCCATGGCGATGGCTGGGTCACCGGGAAGCATGCGCACGAGCAGAAAGATGAAGACCATGACCAAAAGGAAGGTCGGGATGATCTGCAGCAGCCGCGCCGCGAGATATGAGAGAGAGGGCATTGGCTTCGCCTCGAAACACTCGCCTTGCAAAGAGGCGCGCCGGACGGATGGCCCGTCCGGCGCGCAGCGGTCACGCTTGGGTTACTTGGCGCGCCAGGCTTCCGAGAAGTCGTTGGCACCGAGCGGGGTCTGGACGTAATTCTCGACCGACTTCGACACGGCGACTGCGAAGGGCGTCTCATAGAGGAAGAGCAGCGGCGCTTCTGCGGCGTAGATTTCCTGCATGCGCTTGTATTCGTCCTTGCGCTTGGTTGGATCGACTTCGGAGTTCGACGCCTCGAACAGCGTGTTGAATTCCTGGTTGTTCCAGCCTGTGCCGACGGCCTGGCGCTGTTTGTAATAGCCGAGCCATCCAGTGACCTGGGCAGGGTCGTTGACGTCGTTGGCCCAGCCATAGGTGTGGATGTCGAACTCTCCATTGCGGTTCTTGGCGCCGCGCGTCGGGTTGTCGACCTGCTCGACCTTCAGATTGACGCCAAGCGGCGCCCACATCTGCTGCAGCGCGGTGAACAGCGTGGCGTCGTCGGCGCTGCCTGCGAGCGTGGTGAAGGTGATGTCGAGGCCGCCATCGGCGCCCGCTTCGGCCAGCAACTGCTTGGCCTTTTCCGGGTTGTAGGGATAGAGCGGCTCCGGTCCATAGTGCAGCTGGGTTGCTGCCGACATCAGCGAGGTCATTGGCTTGCCGGTGTCGAAGGTCACCAGCTTGATCAGCATGTTCTTGTCGGTAGCGTAGTTCAGCGCCTGGCGCACCTTGAGGTCGGCGAGCGGGTTCTTCGAGCCGTCCTTGCGGGTGTCGCGGGTATTGATCGGCGCATAGATGATGCGGGTCGAGGGAAATAGCTCCATCTTCAGACTGGCGTCGCCGCTGAGTTCGCCGACACGGGCGAACGGAATGAATTCGGCGACATCGACCTCGCCGGCCTGAAGCTTGAGGATGCGGGTGGCGTCATCTGGAATGACGACGAAATCGACGCCATCGAGATAGGGCAGCGACTTGCCGTCCTCGCCGGCGCGCCAGTAGTTCGGGTTCCTGGCGAAGCTCATGCTCGAACCGGCAACCCGGCTCTTCATCGTGAAAGGCCCTGACGTCACAGGGTTGTTGTCGAAATAGGCCTTGGCCTTTTCCTGGTCGTTGCTGCCTGATGCCTTTTCGAACGCCGCCCTGGAGATGATCCCGGTGTTGAAGGTGGCGAGGATCGAGGGGATCGTCGGATCGGGTTGCTTCAACGACAGCGTGACCTTGCCGCCCTCTGCCGCCACCTTTTCGACCGAGCCGAGCAGGCCGCCCCATGGCCCGTCGGGATTGCGGGCGCGATCGAGCGAAAAGACAACGTCGTCGCCCGTGATGGCCGAGCCATCGGAGAATTTCAGGCCGTCGCGCAGCTTGAGCGAGATCGACTTGCCATCGCCGGCGACCGCGTAGCTTTCGGCTAGGCCGGGCTCGATCGCGCCGTCGGCGCCGTTGCGCAGCAGCGTCTCATACAGGCTGGTGATCATCCACAGATCGGGATTGCGGTCGGCCCAGACCGGGTCGATGACGGTGGAGTCGTCATAACGGGCAAAGGTCATCGAGCCGCCGCGCTCGATCGCCAAAGCCGACGTCGCGGCGCCAAATCCCAGAGCTGCGCCGAGCAAAAGCGGCAAAAAGCGTTTCATGTCTTCTCCTCCTCTTGGCCTGCCGGCAATGCCGGCGCTACGCCTCGACGACCAGTTTGGATATTTTATCCAATCTTGCCGGACAATTTTCTTTGCGTCCGGATTGCCGCGAAGGCATTGTGCAGTTCCCCATCAAAGCGGCGGCGCGGTGGCCATTTGGCTTGCGCAACCAACTTTAGCTGGACTAAAGTTCATCGAAATTGTGAAGTCAAGCGGAAAGACAGTGATGCCCCTCGATATCGATGACGCGGCCGCAGGCACCGCGGACGCGCCGCATCCGGACATGCCTGCCGCCGCTTCGATCGGACAGATGTTGCGGGCGCGCCGCAAGCTGATCGGCAAGACGATGAAGCAGGTCGCGGCCGAGGCGGGCCTGACCGAAGGCTTCATCAGCCAGATCGAGCGCGGGATTTCGACGCCGTCGCTGATTTCGCTCTACAATGTCGCCAACGCGCTCGAAACCACCGTCGACACCTTCCTGTCGCAACCGCCGGAGCATGCCCACTCGATGGTCTCCCATGCCGGTGCGCGCCGCAGCTACAATGTCGAGACCAAGGAGCGGGTCTATGAACTGCTCGAACGCGGCTTTCCCGGTGCCCAGCTCAATGGCTGCATCACCCACATGCCACAAGGCTATGCCTCGGAGATCACGACCCATCAGGGCGAGGACTTTCTTTATCTGATCGAGGGCGAGATGCTCTACGAGATCGATGGCAAGGAATACCTGCTCAAGGCCGGCGACACGCTGCATTTCCCTGCTTCGCTGCCGCATCGTGCCCGCAACGTCGGCCCGGGTCCGGCGCGCGAGCTCTGGGTCGGCACCACGCGCATCATCTCCGAGACCTGACCCTACTGCTTTCGCGGCCAGGTGTCGGCGAGCCGGTAGCCTGCCGGCCAGGGATCGTCGGGATCGAGCATCACCTGGTGGGTTCCGGTGATCCAGGCGCGTCCGGAGATTTCCGGAACGATCGCCGGCCGGCCGGCGACTGACGTCTCGCCGACGATGCGGCAATCGAAGGTCGAATCGATGATCGAATGGCCGCTGAAACGCTGGCCGACCTTCATCAGTCCGCGTGCGTGCAGCACGGCCATGCGTGCCGAGCAGCCGGTGCCGGTCGGCGAGCGGTCGAGCTTGGCGGGCTGGATGACGACGGTGTTGCGGCCATGCAGGACGCCGTCCCTTTCTTCGACCGGAAGCGCCAACTGGCAAAACGAGATGTGGTCCCATTCGTGGTTCTCGGGATGCGAGAAGCCGAGCTGTTCATTGGCGGCGCGGGTGATCCTTATGCCGGTTTCGGCCAGCTCGCGCGCCTCGTCGGGCGTGACGGAAAATCCCAGCGCCTTCGCATCGGCGATGACGAAGCTGTCGCCGCCGTAAGCGGTGTCGACGGTCAGCGTGCCCAGGCCCTCGACTTCGAGCTTTGCGTCCAGCCTGTCGGCGAAGGACGGCACGTTGGTGACCGTGATCCGCTCGGCCTTGCCATTGCGGCAGCTGGCCACGACGTCGACAAGGCCGCCCGGCGCTTCAAGGACAAATCGTGTCTCCGGCTCCTGCATCGGCACGATGCCGCTGTCGAGCAGCACTGTCGAAACGCAGATCGAGTTGGACCCAGACATCGGCGGCGTGTCTTCCGGCTCCATGATGATGAAGCCCATCGCGGCACGCGGATCCTTGGGCGGCACCAAAAGATTGATGTGGCGAAACACGCCGCCGCGCGGCTCGTTGAGCACGAAATTGCGCAGGGTCTTGTCCTCGGCGATGAAGCGCCGCTGTTCCCATAGCGTCTCGCCAGGCGGCGACGCGACGCCGCCGACGATGACGTCGCCGACCTCGCCCTCGGCGTGGCACGACACGATATGGATCACCTTGCTTGTGCGCATCCTTCGCCTCCCCGTGAATTCGCCTTGTCGGCTTCCGGTACGATACCGGTCGCGTTGCCGTATCGTGCCTTAGCCGCACGCACCTTGGCACCCATAGAAACATCGGATCCAATATACAATCTGGAATATGCAATTGTGCGGGAAGAAGATGCTGGGCATGTTGCCCCACGCCGTCGCAGCACCTATCACCGAGGCTTGGCCGTTTGCCGCAATCCCGCAAGGTTGGACCGCAATGAAACTGGAGACCGTCGATATCAGGCAGGCCGCATCGGCGGCCGATATCGTCTACGAGGCGCTGCGCAAGGCGATCATCGAGGGTGACCTCGCCGAAGGCGAAAACCTGAGGCAGGACCAGATCGCCTCGATGTTCAACACCAGCCGCATCCCGGTGCGCGAGGCGCTGTCGCGGCTCGAGCAGAACGGCCTGATCACCACGCAGCGCTACAAGGGCGCAGTCGTTGCAGGCTTGTCGATCGAGGAGATCGAGGAGATATTCGAGTTCCGTGCGCTGATCGAGGCCGAGGTCATCCGACTGGCCGTGCCGAGGTTGACCGGTAAGACCCTCGACGCGGCCCGACGCCACTGCCAAGCGTTCGACAGCGAGGCCAATTCGGCGATGTGGGGCGAGATCAACCGCAACTTCCACTACAGCCTCTACGAGGCGGCGCGACGGCCCTACTACCTGCAGATCGTGCGGGCTTCGCTCGACCGCATCGACCGCTATTTGCGCGCCCAGTTGACGCTGACCAACGGCATGAGCCGGGCACGGCGCGAGCACAAGGGTATTCTCGATGCCTGTATCGCGGGCGATGCCGACAAGGCTGCCGAGCTCACCCGCGACCACATTCTCGGCGCCGGCCGCGCCCTGGTGACGTTCCTCGAGGAAACGCGCGGCAGGAACGACTGAGAGGGGCCTGCCGTCGCAGTGCCGTCCGGGGTGGCGCCTCTGGATGGCCATACGTTAGATTGAGCGTTTCCACGAAGGCGGCCACGACGATGAGGGCAGATTGGCCAGGATAGGTATCTTGTCGGCGCTTGTGCTGTCGGCCATGTGCACGCTCGCATCGCTTGCCGGCGCTGTCTGGGCGGCGGAGCGTCGTGACCTCGTCGTGGTCACTTCCTATCCGCCATCCTTCATCGAGCAGTTCCAGAGGGCATTTGAGCGCCGCAACGCCGACATCCGCCTCGTCGTCATCCAGCGCAACACGGCAAGCGCCAGCCGCTTCATCATCGAGAAGACGGAAGTTGCCGCCGACATCTTCTGGGCTTCCGCCGCCGATGCCTTCGAGCTGCTGAAGCGGACAGGTGAACTGCGACCGATCGCGCCGCGGCCAACCGGCGCACCTGCCAGGGTACTCGGTTATCCGGTCGACGATCCCGGCGGCTACTATCTCGGCTTCGCCTTGTCGGGCTATGGCTTCGTCTACAATCCATCCTATCTCGCACAGCACGGCCTGCCGGTCCCGCGCGACTGGCAGGACCTGATCAAGCCGGTCTATTCGGGACACATCGGCATCACCTCGCCGTCGCGCTCGGGCACGACGCACCTGATCGTCGAAGCGCTGCTGCAGACCTACGGCTGGGATCACGGCTGGGCGCTGCTGTCGCAGTTGGGCGGCAACCTGTCGACGGTCACGGCGCGCAGCTTCGGTGTTGCTTCCGGCGTCGCGCAGCGGCGCTTCGGCATCGGTATCACCATCGACTTCCTGGCGCGGGCACCGGATCTGGCCAATGCCGACAATGTCTTCATCACGCCACGCAATGCGGTCTTCGTGCCCGCAAGCATCGCCATCCTGTCGCGTTCGCGCAACATCGAGGGCGCGGAGCGCTTCGTCGATTTCGTTCTTTCGGAGGAGGGCCAGAAAATCCTGCTCACGCCGGTAGTCGGTCGCATTCCCGTGCTGGCGTCGTTGAACGGAGGGTTGCTGCCGCAGCAGGCTGGCGACGGCCTGCTGAAGTACCACAGCTTCGACCCCTCCGCCTCGGCAGCGCGATATGGACTCGTCAACCTCATGTTCGACGATTACATCGTGCGCCGCCGGGCAATGCTCGCGCGGTTGTGGAAGCGGCTTACCGATCTGGAGACGGCAAACATTGACGATCCGCAACGGCAAGAGATGCTGGGGAGGGCCCGTGCCTTGCTGAGCATGCCGCCGCTCTCGGCAGAGGAGATGACGAGCCTTGCCGACCCACTGAAGGCGGAATGGCCGCGCGGGGCGGTGCGCTCGCCCGAGCAGCAGGCATTCGCCCGCGCCTTGCGCAGCACCATCGAGCAAAACCTGGCTGCTGCAGAAAGCCTGATCATGACTGCGTCGCGTGATCCCGACAGTCTGCGTTATCAGCCATGGCGGCAATGATGGCGGTCGATCATCCCGGCGCTGCCGCAACCCGCGACTGGCGCTTTGGCATCGGCGCCCGCCTCGCTCTGGCCTTCATTGCCATTGTCGGCCTTGCCGTGGGCGCCTGCGTCGTCGGCTGGCTGTCTTACGAACGCCTGTCCGGAGAGCTGTCACGGATCGCCAACGAACAGATGCCGCAACTGGCTTACGCCTCCCGCCTCTCAACGGCGGGCGCCGACATCGGCTCGGTCACGGCGGTGTTGGCGGGGGCCGAGACGCGCAGCGAGTTCAACGAAATCCGCGCCACCTATGCCGAGCGGTTGAAGCTGCTGCAGTCATTGCTGGCCGAAAGCGATTCCAACTCGCCGGTCGGCGCCTTGCTGCCGCTTGCCAACGGGATCAACGACAATCTGCGTCAGATCGATGTCGCCGCCGGCAAGCGTTTCACACTGCTGGAGGCCATGCGCTCGGATATCGACGAACTCAGATGGGTGCAGGCCGACCTGCTCGACGAAGCCGAGCCGCTGGTCGAGGATATCCGTTTCAACATCGAGGCCGAAACACGTAACAGCCAGGGAGCGGCAGCGCTGGCCGAACAGCGCAAGAGTGAAGCGCTGCTGACTGCAGTGTCGCAGGCCAATCTTGCGACAGGCCTCATCGGTCGGCTGGTGAATGCCACCACGGCCGAGGAGGTGCAGGAAACCAACGCCTTCCTCGGCGACAGCGCCGACGAACTGGCCAACCGGCTGGGAACGCTTGGCAACTGGCCGGACAGCATCACCGTGCGCCAGTTGAGCGGCCGCATCCTTGAGCAATCCAACGCCCAGACCGGGATCCCGAACCGCAAGCGCTCGGAGATGATCGAGGCGGCCAGGCTGACCGAGCTTGCCGGCCAGAACGGTCGGCTGGTCGACGAGCTCGGCCGCAAGATCGCAGCCGAAGTCGTAGCGATCGAGGCAAGTGCCAATGCCGCCGCCAAACGTGCCGCTGCGGCCATCGACACCGGGCGCAAGCTGCTGGCGGCGATCGCCGTCCTGTCCGTGGTGCTGGCGTTGGGGATCGGCATCTTCTACGTCCAGCGCAACCTGCTCAGCCGCATTCGCTTGCTTGCTGACGAAGCTGGCGCCATCAGCAGCGGCAGGCCGACGGCCGCAGCATTGCCCGAAGGCGCCGACGAACTCGGCGATCTCGCCCATGCGCTGACGATGTTCCGGCAAACCCGCGACGAGCTTGTCCAGTCGGCAAAGCTCGCTGCCCTCGGCCAGATGGCCGCCGGTATCGGCCACGAGCTCAACCAGCCTCTGGCTGCCATCCGCGCCCACATCCACAGCGGCTCGACGCTGATATCGCGCGGCAAGGGCGAGCAGGCGCTGGTCAACCTGGACAAGATCAAGGCGCTGACCGGCCGGATGGCCGACCATATCAGCCACATCAGGCGCTTTGCCCGCCGCCCGGACGCGAAGCTCAGGCCGACTGACATCTCCGCCTGCGTGCGCGATGCGCTTGCGCTGCTCGAGCACCGCTTCGAAGAGGAAGGCGTCGTTCTCGACGTCAGCCTGCCTGACGCTGGTCGGGCCAATGTGATGGCCGAGCCGGTGCGGCTCGAACAGGTCGCGGTCAATCTGGTTGCCAATGCGCTCGACGCCGTCAAGGGCCAGCCCGAGAGGCATGTCAGTGTCCTGGTGGAACCAGACGGGGCGGGTGCCCGCCTGATCGTCGGCGATACCGGCATGGGCATCGCGCCAACCGATGTCGGTGCGGTGTTCGATCCGTTCTTTACCACCAAGCCGGTCGGGTCCGGCCTCGGGCTCGGCTTGTCGATTTCCTACAACATCGTCAAGGATTTCGGCGGCGACATTTCGATCCTCGAGACCGGTCCGCAAGGCACCCGCTTTCTTGTTAGCCTGAAAGGACCTGAATGACGCCCGACATCATCCTGATCGATGACGACGCCAACGTGCTTGACGCCTGCCGCGAAGTGCTGGAGCTCGAAGAGCTGCGCGTGGCCGCGCATGGGTCGGTCAAATCGGCGCTCGCCGGATTGAGGGCAGACACCTCGGCCGTCATCGTTTCGGACGTGCGCATGCCCGATCATGACGGCTTCGATCTGGTGGCGGCGGTACGCAAGATCGACCGCGAAATTCCCATCATCCTGATGTCTGGCCATGGCGACATTCCGATGGCGCTGCGGGCGATGCGCGACGGTGCCTGGGACTTTCTCGAAAAGCCCGCCGATCCGCTGCACCTGATCGAGACGGTGCGCCGGGCCCGTGAACACCGGCATCTTGTCATCGAAAACCGGCAGCTTCGGCTGTCGTCGGAGACGGACGCCTGGGAGACGCGGCTGATCGGGCATTCCGCGCCGATGGTCGCCTTGCGTGAGAAGCTGAAGCGGATCGCAGGTGCTGCTACCGACGTCCTGGTCATCGGCGAAACCGGCACCGGCAAGGAAGTGACGGCGCGCGCCATCCACGATTTCAGCGGTCGCAAGGGGCGCTTCGTTGCGGTCAATTGCGGGGCAATCCCCGAGACCATGCTGGAAACCGAGCTTCTCGGCCACGAGGCCGGCGCCTTCACCGGCGCCCGCGAGCGCCGGATCGGCAAGATCGAACACGCCAGCGGCGGCACGCTGTTTCTCGACGAGATCGAATCGATGCCGCTCGTCGCCCAGGTACGGCTGCTGCGCGTGCTTCAGGAGCGGGTCATCGAGCGGCTCGGCTCGAATGTCGAGCTGCCAGTCGATATCAAGGTCGTCGCGGCGACCAAGGCGGACCTGCATCAGCTGGCACGGCAAGGCAAGTTCCGCGAGGATCTTGTCTTCCGTCTCGATATCGCCCGCGTCGAGATTCCGCCGCTTGCCGCCCGCAAGAGCGATGTCGGCCTGCTGTTTCGCCATTTTCTCGGACTCGCTGCCAAGCGCCAGGGGCGAACGGCCCCCAAGGTGGAAGCTGCCTGGCTGGCCGAGCTCGAAAGCAGGCCGTGGCCGGGAAACGTTCGCGAGCTTCGCAACGTCGCCGAGCGTTTCATGCTTGGTCTGGAAGATCATGCGATGTTCGACAGGCCAGCCGGCAACAGCGACAGCCTCGAGGCGCGGATGGACCGGCACGAACGGGCCGTCATACTCGACAGCCTGGCTCATCACGACGGCCGGATCGGCGCCACGGCCGACACGCTCGGCATTTCGCGCAAGACGCTTTATCTCAAGATGCGCAAGTTCGGCATCTCGGTGGCCGGCGAGGGCGAAGGCGACTAGGCACCGTCCGGCGCGCGCAATGTTACCCGTCTGACCCATGCCATCAGGCCGGATGTTACCTCCATTTCCCATGTCGCACACTGAAAGCCTTGATTTCGGGGCTTTCGCCAATTGGCACGCGCCTTGCTGTCCATGAAGTGGCCGCCGGCATTTGGCGGTGTCATTGGGAGGAGTACCTATGTTGAAGACCATTGCCGCGGCGATGCTGGTTTCGGCCGCCGCCATTTCGACCGCCTACGCCCAGGATGGCGGCAAGGTGACCGTCGTCACCTCCTTTTCCAAGGATGTGACCGACCCGTTCAAGGCCAGCTTCGAGGCGGCCAATCCGGGCTTCACGCTCGACGTCCAGAACAAGAGCACAAGCTCGGGCGTGAAGTATCTCGATGAAATCAAGGCCAACAACCAAGTCGACCTGTTCTGGGCATCGGCGCCCGACGCCTTCGACAGCCTCAAGGGCAAAAGCCTGCTGGCCAAGTTCGCGCCATCGGTGACCGGGTTGCCGGAAAAAGTCGGCTCCTATCCTGTGAACGATCCGGACGGCTTCTACTTCGGCTTCGCGGCCTCAGGTTACGGCATCATGTGGAACGACCGCTATCTCGAGGCCAACAACTTGCCCAAGCCGGCTGAGTGGAGCGATCTGACCAAGCCCGAATTCCACGACCACGTCGCCATCGCAGCACCCTCGCGTTCGGGCACGACGCACCTGACCATCGAGACCGTGCTGCAGGGCGAAGGCTGGGACAAGGGCTGGGGCACGCTGAAGGGTATCGGCGGCAACCTGCAGCAGGTGACCGAGCGCTCCTTCGGCGTTCCGGATGCAGTCAACTCTGGCCAGGCCGGCATCGGCATCGTCATCGACTTCTTTGCCTTCTCGGCGCAGGCCGGTGGCTTCCCGGTCAGCTTCGTCTACCCGTCGGTGACGACGGTGGTGCCGGCGAACATCGGCATCGTCGCCAACGCCCCGAACCAGAAAGGCGCCGAAACCTTCGTCAACTACCTGCTCTCGGAGAAGGGTCAGGCAGTCCTGCTCGAGCCGTCGATCCGCCGCTTGCCGATCAACCCCGCGCTCTATGCGAACGCGCCTGAAGGCTTCCCGAATCCGTTCAAGGATCCACGCTTCCAGTCGATGATCACCTTCGCTTCCGATGTGTCGAAAAAGCGCACGGATGTCGTCGACACGCTGTTCGACCAGTTGATCTCGTTCCAGCTCGATCCGCTGAAGGGCGCGACCAAGGCGATCTACGCCGCCGAAAAGGCGCTTGCCGCCAAGGACGTGGCGGAAGCGCGCACGCTGGTCGACGAAGCGCGTGCCCTGATCTCGGCAATGCCCGTCACGGCCGACGAGGCCGCCAGCCCGCAGATCCGCGACGCCTTCACCGGTGGCGAGCAGAAGACCGCGCGCCAGGCCGAGCTCGAGCAGCAGTGGGCGGCATTTGCGACCAAGAACTACGCCGAGGCCCAGGCCAAGGCGGAAAAGGCACTGTCCCTCGTCGACTGAGACGTCAGGGCAACAGCGGCCGCCTGCCTGGCGCGGGCGGCCAACCTCTTCACATCCTTGATAGCAGGCGATCCTGGCGCATCGATGCGGCCGGGCCAGCCGATATCATTTCGGAGTCTGCCTCATGGCTTTTGTTACTTCGTTCCCGCTGCGGCGGGTTACCGCCAAGCCCGGCCAGATCGCCGCGGTGGCGTTGATCGGCCTGTTCCTGGCGATCTTCCTGATCGTTCCCGCGGGAACCGTGATCTACACGGCCTTCACCGAGAAGGGCACCGGCGCCCTGACCTTCGTCAACTTTCTGGATTTCTTCGCCACCGACCTGTTCCGCCGTTCGTTCTTCAACTCGGTCTATGTCGCCGGCATGTCGGTCGTGTGGGCGACGCTGATTGCGCTGCCGCTCGCCGTGTTGACGACGCGCTTCGATTTTCGCGGTTCGATGGTCATCCAGACATTGGGCTTCGTGCCGCTGATCATGCCGCCCTTCGTCGGCGCGGTGGCGATGCAACTGCTGTTCGGCCGCAACGGCACCGTCAACCTGCTGCTCAATGACTGGTTCGGCGTCCGCATCCCCTTCATGGAAGGGTTGAACGGCGTCATCTTCGTTCAGTCGCTGCACTATTTTCCGTTCATCCTGATCAATCTCTCGACCAGCCTGCGCAACATCGACCGGTCGATGGAAGAGGCAGCCCAGAACCTCGGCTCGTCCGGCTTCCGCCTGTTCCGCCGCATCGTGTTTCCACTGTCGATGCCGGGCTATCTCGCCGGCGCTTCTCTGGTGTTCGTCAAGGTTTTCGACGACCTCGCCACGCCGCTGCTGCTCAACGTCAAGGACATGCTGGCGCCGCAGGCCTATCTGCGCGTCACCTCGGTCGGTCTGACCGATCCCATGGGCTACGTCATCTCGGTGATCCTGATCATCGTTTCGATCTTCGCCATGTGGCTGTCGGCCGTTGCGATGCGCGGCAAGGACTATTCGACCGTGCAGCGCGGCGGCGGCGGCCTGATGCGCCGGAGCCTGAGCCGTGGCGAGAGCATCGTCGCCTATGGCGTCGTCGGCTTCATCCTGCTGCTCGTCCTGTCGCCGCATATCGGCCTGCTGCTGCTGTCCTTTGCGACCGTCTGGTCCTACAGCCCGCTGCCTGACGATTTCACCATGGTTCACTACGCCAGGGTGTTCGACGAAAGCTCTGTCTACATCAAGAACACGCTGATCTATGCCTCGCTTGCCGGGCTGATCGACGTCGTCATCGGTGGCGCCATCGCCTATCTCGTGCTGCGCACCAAGGTCGTCGGCCGCCGCTGGCTCGACTGGGCGGCAACCTCAGCCCTGGCGATTCCCGGCGTCGTCCTCGGCATCGGTTATCTCCGCACCTTTTATGGCGTGACGTTGCCTGATGGCACGCCACTGGCGACGTTGTGGGTGATGGTCGTTCTGGCGCTGGCGATCCGCCGCCTGCCATATGCCTTGCGCGCCTGCTACGCCGCCTTGCAGCAGGTGTCGGAATCGCTCGAGGAGGCTGCCGAAAATCTCGGTGCCACAAAGCAGCGTACGATCCGCCGGATCGTGCTGCCGCTGATGACCGGCGGTTTGCTCGCCGGCTTCGTCACCAGCTTCTCGACAGCGGCGGTTGAGCTTTCGGCGACGCTGATGCTGATCCAGAGCAACTCGGACGCACCGATCGCCTACGGCATCTACGTCTTCATGCAGTCGCCGGCAGGGCGTGGGCCAGGTGCCGCGCTCGGGGTCATCGCCGTCATCATGGTGGCGCTGTGCACCTTGCTTTCGCACTACGTCATCGAACGCCGGCAAAAGGCCATCGGGTCGGCCAAATAGGAACTTGGGGAGAGAACAATGAACATGAACGCTAGCACCACCGGCCTTGCGCCAAGCCCCGCCAAGGCGATCAGCATTCGCGACGTCAACCTGTTCTACGGCGACCTGCAGGTGCTGAAGGACATCAATCTTGAAATCCAGCCGGGCGAATTCTTTGCCTTTCTCGGGCCTTCGGGCTGCGGCAAGACCACCTTGCTCAGGCTGATCGCCGGCTTCAACACCGCCCGCCAGGGCAGCGTGGTCGTCGGCGGCGTCGACGTACTCGACATGCCGCCCTGGAAACGTGACATCGGCATGGTGTTCCAGTCCTATGCCTTGTGGCCGCACATGACGGTGGCCCGCAACGTCGCCTTCGGACTGGAAGAGCGCCGGTTGCCGCGGGCCGAGGTAGAGCGCCGTGTCGATGCCGCGCTCAACCTGGTTGGGCTCAAGCATCTGGCCGGGCGGCGTCCCGCCCAGCTGTCGGGCGGACAGCAGCAGCGCGTCGCGCTCGCCCGCACCATCGCCATCGAGCCCAAGGTGCTGCTGCTCGACGAGCCGTTGTCGAACCTCGACGCCAAGATGCGTGTCGAGGTGCGGCGCGAGCTGCGTGAATTGCAGCAGCGGCTGCAGCTGACGACCATCTTCGTTACCCACGACCAGGAGGAGGCCAACACCGTCTGCGACCGCATCGCCGTGTTCAACGAAGGCCGAATCCAGCAGGTCGGCACGCCGATGGGGCTGTATGAGAAGCCGGCGAACCTGTTCGTCGCCAACTTCCTCGGCACGGCGAACATCCTTGACGGCCATGTCGTCGGAAGCGGTGCGGATCGCCTGTTCGAAGTGCCGGGTGCGGGCAGTATTCCTATCCCGGCAGGGACCACCGTGCCACGCGGCGCCAAGCTCGTCTTCCGGCCGCAATACGCAACCATCGGCACCGTTGCATCAGACGCCGTGGCGCTGGCAGGAACCATCACACATCGAGAGTTTCTCGGCGCAACCGTGCGCTACGGCGTGCAGGTTGGCACCGCGTCGGTGTTGGTGGACGTGCCCTTCCATTCCGGTGACGCACTGCTCGAAACTGGCGCCCGGACGTCGGTCGGGCTGCAGCCCTCGTCGGCGCAATGGCTCGCCGAATGACATCATGGCCGCCGGCATCGCTCGGCGGCCCATCCCTCCCATTTTCAGCACGCAGAAATTTATGCCTTTTCATTTTCCCGATATGCTCGTCATCCGCCACGGTGAAACCCAGTGGAATGTCGCCGGCCGCCTGCAGGGTCACAAGGACACGCCGCTGACAGCCAATGGCGTGCGGCGGACACTTGAGGTGGGCACACATCTCGCGGTGCGGGTCGCCGCTTGCAAGGACGCCAGATTCTGGGTCAGCCCGCTCGGCCGCGCCCGCCAGACGGCGTCGATACTCGCCGATGTCTGGGGTGTCTCCTTCGACTGCTTCGTCGACCAGACGTCGCTTGTCGAGCGTGCTTTCGGCGTCTGGGAGGGACGCTCAGCCGAAGAAATCGAACAGGCGTTTCCCGAGCAGTTCGAGGCCGACCGCGCCGATCCCTGGAGTTATGCGATGCCTGGTGGCGAGAGCCATGTCGAACTGATGGCACGCATGCGGTCCTGGCTCGTCGGTCTCGACCGCTCGACGCCGCATGTCGTGGTCGCCCACAGTGTCAGCCTGCGGGCGCTGCGCGGGGTCTACACAGGTGCGGCACCTGAGGACATTCTCGCCTATTGCGAGCCACAAACCGCGGCCTTCTGGCTCTCGGGCGGCCAGGAGACGATGATCGACGCGCTGGCTTGATCGGATTTAGCGTAGCCGGGCGAGGTCCGCGGCGCGGTTCTCGATGATCGCTTCCATGGAAAAGAAACCGGTCACCGTCGCCAGGTCGAAGTTGGTGATCAGCTTCTGGTAGAAGGCGTCGTAGCCCGCCATGCCCCTGGTCACCACCTTGATCAGATAGTCCCAGTCGCCGCCGATGCGGTAGAAGTCGGTCACCTCGGGCATGCGTTCGACATGCTTGCGGAAATTGTCCGCCCATTCCTTGGAGTGGTGGCGGGTGCGGATCATGACGAACACGGTCAGGTCGTAGCCGAGTGCCGCAAGGTCGATGTCGGCATGGGTGCCGCGGATCAAGCCTGATGTGTTGAGCCGTTGGAGGCGGCGCCAGCAGGCGTTTTGCGACAGCCCGACACGCTCGGCCAGGTCGCGCTGCGAGATCGCACCGTCCTTTTGCAGGCACGCCAGAATCTTGTTGTCGATTTCGTCGATTTTTTCCATGATTCAGATCATATGACCCAAGTTGGTGCCAAAGTCGTGCGAAAACGATGAGGTTTCATCTCCCACATCCGATTAGAATCGCCTTGAGTTGGTTGCGGGAGAGATTCGATGAAGACCGAGCGCTGCGAAAAGCCTGGCGGCACCGGCTTGCTGGACAAGTTCAAGGAGTGCCTTGCCGTACGTGACGTCGTCGCGGAGCTGCGCAGCGGCCTTGTCGGCAAGGACGCGAAGATCGACGGTCCGTTCGGTCTCAAGCCCATGGTCTATGCCGACTATGTCGCATCAGGTCGGGCGCTGATGCAGATCGAGCGCTTCGTGCTCGAGGAAGTCTTGCCCTATTATGCCAACAGCCACACCGAGGCTTCCTACTGCGGCGGCATGATGACCCGCCTGCGCCGCGAGGCGCGCGCGGCGATCGCCGCATGCTGCGGCGCGAGCGACAGGCATGCGGTCATCTTCGCCGGATCGGGCGCGACGGCCGGCATCAATCGGCTGGTCAAGCTTCTGGGCGTTGCCGATGCCGTTGCCGTTGGCAAGCAGGTCCGTGTCATCATCGGCCCCTACGAGCACCATTCCAACATCCTGCCCTGGCGCGAAAGCGGGGCAGAGGTGATCGAGATCGCCGAATGCGCTGCCGGTGGACCTGATCTCGTCGCACTGGACGAAGTGCTGCAATGGGAGGCTGACCTCACCGTCTGCGCGTTTTCGGCTGCCTCCAACGTCACCGGCATCATTACCGATGTCGCTGCCATCACTAGGCAGGCGAAGGCGGCTGGCGCCAAGATCGTCTGGGACTACGCCGGTGCGGGACCCTACATGCCGATCGCCATGTCGCCGGTATCAGGCGCTGAAATCGATGCCGTGGTCGTCTCGCCGCATAAGTTCCTTGGCGGTCCGGGCGCTTCGGGCGTGCTGATCGTCCGCCGCGATGCGGTTACGACTGACAAGCCGTCATGGCCCGGCGGCGGCACCGTCAAGTTCGTCTCGCCCTCGGGCCACGATTACAGCACCAGCCTGGAAGCGCGGGAAGAGGCGGGCACGCCCAATGTGGTCGGCGACATCCGCGCGGCCCTAGCCTTCCTGGTCAAGGAAGCGCTCGGCGCGGACGCGATGCGGGCTCGCAATGCCGAACTGACCAGCCGCGCCATGTCGGCCTGGAACGACGCCGGCAACATCGAGCTGCTCGGTGCGCTGGAGCCGCAAAGGCTGCCGATCTTTTCGTTCCGGGTCAGGGACGGCAAGGGCGGCTATGTTCACCAGCAACTGGTGACCCGCATGCTCAGCGATCGTTTCGGCATCCAGGCGCGTGGCGGCTGCGCCTGTGCCGGGCCTTATGTCCATCGCCTGCTGTCGATCGGCGAGACGGAATCTGAGCGCATGCGCCAAGCGATCCTGGCCGGCGACGAGATCAGCAAGCCGGGTTTTGTCAGGCTCAATTTCAGCGTGCTGTTGCCGGAAGAGAAAGTGCAGTTCATCCTCGATGCGGTCCTGAAGCTGGCTTCGGACGCGGTGCAGTATCAGGAGCGCTACGATTTCGATGCCAGCCGTGCGATCTTCTATCCGCGCGCTGCCGAAATGGCCGAGGCTTGAGAGATGGCAAGACCAGACGTCGCTGCCTTTTTCGACCCACGCACCTGGTCGGTGCAGTATGTCGTCTCCGACCCGCGAACCCGAAAATGCGCCATCATCGATCCGGTCCTCGATTTCGACGAGAAATCGGGCGCAACCGCAACCGTCAACGCCGACAAGCTGCTGGACCATGTTCGCGAACAGGATCTGGAGATCCAGTGGATCCTCGACACCCATCCGCATGCCGACCACTTCTCGGCGGCGTCCTATCTGAAGGCAAAGACCGGTGCGCCGACGGCGATCGGGGCGCGCATCGTGGACGTGCAGAAACTCTGGGCCGGTATCTACAACTGGCCTGAGCTCCGCACCGACGGTTCGCAATGGGACCGCCTGTTCGACAAGGGCGACACCTTCGAGATCGGCGACATCAGGACGGGTGTGATGTTCTCGCCCGGTCACACGCTGGCATCCGTCACCTATGTCGTCGGCGATTCAGCTTTCGTCCACGACACCGTCTTCATGCCGGACAGCGGCACCGCACGTACGGATTTCCCCGGCGGCAGCGCCAATGCGTTATGGTCGACGATCCAGGACATCATGGCGCTGCCTGATGACACCCGCATTTTCGTCGGGCACGACTACCAGCCGGGCGGGCGCACCCCGCTTTGGGAGAGCACAGTGGCCGCCCAGAAAAACCAGAACATCCACCTGACGCGTTATGCGCTGCAAGAGGAATTCGTGGCCTTCCGCAACGAGCGCGACAGCACCTTGCCGATGCCCAAGCTTATCCTGCATGCGCTGCAGATCAACATCAACGGCGGCCGGCTTCCCGAGCCCGAAGCCAACGGCCAGCGCTACCTCAAGTTTCCTCTCGATGCGCTGAACGGGGCCGCCTGGGGCTGAGCCTCAGTTGAGCGGCGATCAGCTGGGCCGACACGGCAAGCAGCAGGCGCTTAGGGCACCAACCATCGCCCGGCCGCGCCAGGACAGCGCGGCACGTGCTGTCACATGCGGTTCAGTGAGCCGCGCGATAGATCGACAGGATATCGTCGCGTGCCAGTTCGCGCGGGTTGTTGTCGAGCAGGCGGCGGATGGCGAAAGCGTCATCGGCCATCGTCTCCAGGTCGTTTTCCGGCACTCCGAGCTTCGACAGGCGCATCTCGATGCCGAGCGAGGCGCAATAGTCGCACGTCGACCCGAACACGTCCTGCACCGCATAGGCTGCGGGCAGGCCGAGCGCTGAAAGGATATGGCCCGTCTTTTCGACAGCTGCTGGAAGGTTGAAGGCAAGCACATGCGGGAAGATCAGCGCGTTGGCAGCACCATGGGCGACGTGCCAGCGCGTGCCGAGCGGATAGGCGAGCGCGTGACCGCCTGCCGTGTTGACCGGGCCGAGGCAGAAACCACCATAGAGCGAGGCGAGCGCCAGGCCGGCGCGGGCCTCGACGTCGCTGCCGTCCTTGACCGCGCGGGTGAGATAGCGGCCGACCAGCTTCACGCCTTCCAGCGCGTAGAGGTCGATCATCGGATGCGCCTTCTTGTTGGTGTAGGCCTCGACGCAGTGAGCCATGGCGTCGACGCCTGTTGCAGCAGTGACGGCTGGCGGCACGGTCATCGTCAGCGCCGGATCGACGATGGCGATGTCGGCCAGCATCTCGATGCTTTCGACGGCGAGCTTGGCCTGCGTTTCAGGATCGGTGACCAAGGCGCGAATGCCTGCCTCGCTGCCGGTGCCAGATGTCGTTGGCACCTGGGCGAGGGCTACCCGTCGCCCGGCCGCCTTGCCTGTGCCGACGATGTCCTGCAGGCGCTGGCCGGTGCCGGCCATGACCGAGACCAGCTTGGCGAGATCCATGGCGCTGCCGCCGCCGAAACCGATGACCAAGTCCGCCTCCGAACGGGCGGCGAGTTCAAGCACCTTGTCCAGGTTGGGAAGGTCCGGCTCGGGCCTTACCTCGCCGAAGACGACCGTCTCGACGCCGAGCGCGAGCGTGTCGACGCGGGCGGCATTGAAGGCGTCGGCGACGACGAGAGCCTTCTTGATGTTGCGTGCCTTGACCCAGCCGGCCAGCCGCGAGACGACGCCGGGGCCGAACTCGATGACGGGCGGTCGAACGATCGTGATGGGCGTGTTGAGACCGTTCATCGTCAGTGCTCCAGGTGGCTGCCGCCGTCGCGCATGGTCAGAATGTTCCCGGCGAGAGGCGGATGTGTTTGATGGCGCGGCGGAAATAGGTGAAGGCGACGTGGATCGCCCCGTCGGGGGTCGCGAGGATGGACGGGTAGGAGAATTCGCGGTTCAGCCCGTCCTTGGAATTGTTGGTCAGGCAGAAGCCGTCGCCGGTCTCGAGATCGATGCGGCCGCCGAAGCGCTCGCCGCCATCGGAGGAGAAGGCGAGGCTGAGCGGTGCGCGCGGCACGCCCCAGACGGCCTTGCGGCCGACCGGCTCGGCTGCCTCAGCGGGTGCCTCGGTCTCTTCGCCTTCGATCTCGTCATAGAGCGACTGCCGGCGGTCCTCCGACATCGAGGCGTTGGCGTGGTTGTAGACGATGGCAAGGCGGCCATCGCTCGCGCGCACGGCCTGCACCGAGGAGTTGTTGTTCGGCAGGTCAGTCGGCTCAGGCGCGCTCCAACTGCGGCCGCCGTCGGACGAATGGCTGCGCAGCACCTGCTCGGAAAAGCGGTTGCGGTAGACTGCCACCATCTCGTCGCCGTCGAGCGGCACGATGTTCATGTGCACGGCGCCGATGCTGTCGGGCACGTCGTGCATGGTCCAGCTTGCGCCGGCATCGGTTGAGATGAGCACGGCAGCAGTGTCGGCGTCGCCGCTCCACCTGGCACCTGGTACCCCGATGCAGCGGAAAACCGGCAAGAGCCATTCGCCGCGGTCGTTGACGATGATCGGCTGGCGCACAAAGGTGCCGGGGATTTCACAAAGGACAGCCACTTCGCCGAAGGTCTTGCCGCCGTCGGCAGAGATGCGGCGCTTGACCACGGCGCCGTCCTGGTGGCCCGAGGTCTGCGAGGTGTAGAGCAGCCAGACCTTGCCGTCGGGCGCGTTGAACAGCATCGGGTTCTGTTCGGACTTCTGGGGATCGTCCGACATCTTCTCCGGTTCCGACCAGACGTCCGAGCCGGGCGCCAGGCGCGACATGTAGATCGAGATGTCGCCCATGCCCTCCATGGTGCCGCCGAACCAGACGCAGGCGAGCGTACCGTCGGGCAGCAGCGAAAGGTTGGCGGCGTGGTTCTGCACTGTCGGCGACGGCAGGAAGGCCTCAGTGCGGCCGGGCGCGGTCGCGCGCATTTTGCCGTCCATGCGGGCGGCGACCTCGGCGTGGGTCAGAACTGCTGCATCTGGGGCCGCTGGTGCCGTAATCGTGGTCATGGAACCCTCCTTACGGCAGCTGTTCGAGCTGCGGCCTGAGAGCGTCGATCTCGCCTTCGCTCAGCCCGACCAGCGGTGGCCGCAGACGCTGCCATGCCTTTTCGCCGTGCTTCAGGCCGACCATCGCCTTGATGGTCGGGATCTGGGCGTAGCTGTTGGAGAGATTGCGCCAAGCATTGACGCGCGCCTGTGCCGCCTCGACCTTGGCTTCCTCGGCCGGATTGGCATGGTTGTCGAACACCGTGCGCAGCGAATCCGCTATCAGGTTTGAGGTGGCGGTGATGCAGCCGGCGCCGCCTTCGCGCAGAAGCGGCAGCATTAGCGGGTCAGCACCTGGAAATACGGCGAAGCCGGGATAGGCCTTCACCAGCGCCTGCATGTTGGCGAAGTCGCCTTTGGATTCCTTGATGCCGACGACGGTCCCTGGGAAAGCCTTGATCAGACGGCCGACGAGCTCCACGGACAGCGCAATGCCCGACACCTGCGGGATATGGTAGAGCACGACCTTGAGCCGATCGTCGGCGATGCCTTCAAGTATGCGTGAATAGGCGTCGAACAGGCCGTCGTCTGATACACCCTTGTAGTAAAAGGGCGGCAGCATCACCACCTTGTCGATCCCAATGGATAACGCATGGCGGGTCAGGTCGATGGTCTCGGGGATGGCCGCGACGCCGGTGCCGGGCATCAGTCTGTCGACCCCGACTCCTGCCTTGACGACGCTCTCCAGCATCGCCTTGCGCTCGCCAAGCGAGAATGAATTGGCCTCACCCGTGGTGCCGAGCAGAGCAACGCCATGGCAGCCCTCATCGAGCAGCCGCTGGCAGTGCGCCGCGAGCAGGCCGTGGTCAGGCGAAAGGTCGGCATTGATCGGCGTGGCGGCGGCGGAGAAGACGCCAGAGATTGCGAATTTCGTCATGCTGTCACCCGGGGCGTTCCGGCAAGCTTGCGCGCATAGGCGATCGCCGCATTCATGTTGACGTGGTTGGCCTTGCCGGTCCCGGCAATGTCGAAGGCGGTGCCATGGTCGACGGAAGTGCGGTCGATCGGCAGGCCAAGCGAGATGTTGACGCCGCTGTCGAAGGCCACCAGCTTCATCGGGATGTGGCCCTGGTCGTGATACTGGGCGACGACGAGGTCGAAGGCGCCGGAATAGGCGCGGTGGAAGACTGTATCAGGTGGCACCGGTCCGTAGGCGTCGATGCCCTCGGCCTTGGCCGCGGCGATGGCTGGTGCGATAAACTCGTCATCCTCGGTGCCGAACAGGCCATTTTCACCGCAATGTGGGTTGAGGCCGGCGACCGCGATGCGCGGGTTTTCGACGCCGATGCGGCGCAGGTGGCGATAGCCGGTGCGGATGGTCTCGAGAATGCGCTCCGGCCTGACCCGGGCAATTGCTTCCTTGAGCGACACGTGGGTCGAGACATGGATGACCGACATGCGCTCGGCAGCTAGCAGCATCCAGGATGAGCGCGATCCGGTGAGATGCGCCAGCATTCCGGTGTGGCCGTCATAGTGGTGCCCGGCAAGGTTCAGCGCTTCCTTGTTGATCGGGGCGGTGACGATGCAGCCGATCTCGCCGGCGGTCGCAGCTTCCACCGCGCGTGCGATGAAGCGGAACGAGGCGTCGCCGGCGCGGGTGTCGATCTTGCCGAAGGCGATCGGGCCGCCGTCGATAGCGACATGCTCGACGGCAACCGTGTCGGCACCGTCGGAGGCGGGTGCAAATTTCAGCGCTGCGCCGACGATCTTGGCCGCAGCCTCAAGGCTGTCGCGATTGCCAAAGACGCGGATGGTGGCGCGGTCGGCGGCGCTCATCTCGACGAGCGACTTGCAGATGATCTCGGGGCCAACCCCTGCGGGGTCTCCCATGGTGATGCCTATCGTGCGGCTAGAACTCGCCATCGCTCCCTGTCCGTCTTGTCTGCCGGCGACACCAGGGTTGTGGTGCGCGGCTGCCTGGAATCCTCCCGAGCACATGCACCCGCGGTGCCAACTGCACTTGGACTATGGCCGGAAAACTGACCACAAGCAGACAAGTTGTCAAGTTGCTTTTTCCTCCCGGGGTCAACGGATCGTCGCGATGAATGTGCTAACAGTATGATATTACGATGGTATTTAGATGCCATTTTACCAATGCCTGATTATTTTGGGTGGCGATCTGAAAAAATGAATTGACATGTTTACAATATGGCGGCATTTGTTCGGCCACGGTAGCCGCTTCCGTGTCTGTTGCCTTTCGACTGACCAGAGCATCGCCGTTCACGGGTTTCAGGGAGGAAATTGTGATGTCGAAACGGAACACCGAGACTCCGTCGCGTGCCGGGATGACCCGCCGCGACGCGCTCAGGCTCGGCCTGGGCAGCGCTGTGGGCTTCACGCTGCTCGGCCTCAACGCCAAGATCGTCTTCGCTCAGGAAGGGCAGGTGCTGAAGGTCGCCAATCCGGCCTTCAATCAGGACTGGTCGCCGCTGCGCGGCGGTGGCGTGCCCTATCGCTGGAACTCGGCGTGGTGGGCCTCGCCGATGTATTTCGACAGCGAAGGCAAGATCCATCCTTATGTCTTCGCCAGCTGGGAAGGCTCGGCCGATTCCAAGATCTGGACATTCAAGCTCGACCCCAAGGCGACCTTCTCGGACGGCAGTAAGATCACCTCGGCCGACGTCGCCGGGTCGTGGAACGTGGCGGCCATGCCCGGCACCAAGAGCCAGCGTGCCGACCAGGTGCTCGCCAAGGTCGCAGGCTTTGCCGAAGTGACTGGCGGCAGTGCGAATACCATTTCCGGCGTCGTCACACCCGACGAAGGCACTGTCGTCGTGACGCTGAACGAGGCCGACCCGATCTATTTCATGCGCGTCGCCAATCACATTGTGCCGATCACCAAGGCATCGCAGTCACGCGGCGAGGACGGCAACGAGATCCAGGACTGGTTCACGCCCGATGCAGGTGCGGTCTATTCCGGCCCGTTCAAGCTGACCAGCATCGACATCGACGCCGGCAAGCTGGTGTTCGAGCCGAACGAGCATTTCTTCGGTCCTAAGCCGAAGCTGGCCCGCATCGAGATCACCTCGATCGAGGACAACGTCACGGCAACCTCGTTGCTCAAGTCGGGCGAGTTCAACGCCCACACCGAGCTCGTCACCTCGACAATCGTGCAGGACCTTGGCGCCGAATTCGCCTCAGGCCCGCTGATCCCAACCAGCCAGCACTTCTGGTTCAATTCCAAGCGTGCACCGATGGACGATCCGAAGGTTCGCCAGGCGCTGATCATGGCCGTCGATCGCGACGGACTGATGAAGGCATCGTTCCCCGACGGCCCGCACAAGAAGACCGACCAGGTGCTCAACTCGGTGCCCGGCGCCGACAATTCCGGCTTCGAGCCATACCCCTACGATCCGGAAGGTGCCAAGAAGCTGCTCGCCGAGTCGACCTATGGCGGGCCGGAGCGCCTGCCCAAGATCCTGTTCGTCGGCATCTCCTCGCCGGCAAACGAAGCGGCGGCCCAATTCATCGCCGAGCAGTGGCGCCAGAATCTCGGCATCACCGCCGTCGACATGAAGCCGCAGCAGGACGCTTACGCCGGCCCCGACCAGAACGCTGTGCAGATCTTCCGCGACGATGTCGGCACGCGCGTGCCCGACGCCGCGAGCTATCTCGCCGGCTCGATCGCCTCGACCTCGTCCAACGCTCAGAACAAGCTCGGCGGCTACAAGAACGACAAAGTCGACCAGTTGCTGGCCGAAGCCGCCACCAAGGCGGCAGACGACCCGCAGCGCGTCGCTCTCGCCCAGGAAGCCCAGAAGGCCTTCCGCGAGGACTGGACCTTCATCCCCTGGTACGCACAGGCGATGTCGCGCTGGGCCAATGCAAATGTGAAGGGCATCGACAAGAACCTCGACTGGCAGGTTGTCGCCCCTTGGGAAATCACCATCGGCTGATGCGGCGATGACGCGCACGGGGGCTCGGCCCCCGTGTTATGCTCCTCGTTAGGACTAACCGTGCGGTGGGAGGCCGCCCGCCATGCTGCGTTATATTGCAACACGGCTGCTGCTGTGGATTCCGTCCGTTCTGCTGGTCATGCTGGCGGTCTATGCCATGGCCTATTTTGGCGCCGGCGACCCGATCAAGCTGATCTTCCTGCGCGCGCCGGGCGACGTCGCCTACAATCCCGAAAAGATTGAGGCGATCCGCGATGCCGCCGGCCTCAACCGGCCGTTCCTCGTCCAGTTCGGCAGCTACATCCTCAACCTGATCCAGGGCAATTTCGGCAATTCGCTGACCTCGGGCCGCTCGGTCTGGGCAATGGTTTCAGCCGCCGCACCTGTATCGTTTAAGCTCGGCCTGTGCGCGGTCGTGCTAACCGCCGTCGTTGCCGTTCCGCTCGGCATGATCGCGGCGATGAACCAGAACACCAAGGTCGACTACACGATCCTCGGCTCGGCACTGTTCCTGTGGGCCATCCCGGCCTATGTCGCCGGTCCGTTGCTGATGGTGCTCCTGATCCTCATCCTGCCCGGCGGCAGTGTTCCCTACGGCTGGGGCGGCATCTTCGACGTGCGTATTATTTTGCCGTTGCTCGTGCTCTCGTTCCAGCCGATCGCGCTGATCGTGCGCCAGACCCGGGCCGCCGTGATCGAGGTGTTGTCGGAGGATTTCGTTCGCACCGCTCGCGCCAAGGGCGTGCCCGAGATGGTGGTGGCCTTCCGCCACATCCTCAGGCCGGTGCTGACGCCCGTCGTCACCCAGCTCGGCCTGATCATGATCACTATCGTCAACGGCGCCATCTTCGTCGAGCTGGTATTCGGTCTGCCCGGCCTCGGCCGATTGACCGTCTCGGCGCTGACCAATTCCGACTATCCCGTCATCCTGGCCATCACGCTGATCGGCTCGTTCCTGGTGATGCTGTCAAACCTTTTGGTCGACGTGCTCTATCCGCTGCTTGATCCGCGCGCCAACGACACGATGAGGAGCCGCTGACATGACGATCACGCCCGTCAATCTCTCCTCGTCAGTGGCCGACGACGAGCCCACCGTCAGCTTGTGGCGCGATGCCTGGCACCGCCTGGTCCGCAACAAGCTGGCGGTCGCCGGTCTCGCCGTGGTCGTCCTGCTCGCCTTCGTCGCTGTCTTCGGCCCCTGGTTGACGCCTTACGACTTCCTGACCCAGGACCTGAACGCCCGCAACCAGGCGCCGTCGCTGGCTCATCTGTTCGGCACCGACGATCTCGGCCGCGATGTTTTCTCCCGTGTCGTTTACGGTACCCGCACGGCCTTCGTGGTGGCCATCGTCGTCACCACAATCGCAGTTGCCATCGGCGTGGCGCTCGGGGCCATGGCTGGTTTCTTCGGCGGATTGTTCGACCGCATCGTCATGTGGTTCACCGACATGACCATGTCGGTGCCCAACTTATTGCTGGTCGTGGTCATCAACGCTTCGCTGAAGACGCCGATCACCGCCTGGATGGAAGCGCGCTACCAGGCGACGCTGAACCCTTTCTACCGCGAAACCATCTGGGTCGACTTCCTCTTGGTCTTCGGTTCGATGGCGCTGATCAGCTGGCCGCCTTATGCCCGCCTGGTGCGCGCCCAGGTGTTGTCGATCCGCGGCCGGCCCTACGTCACCGCCGCCCGCGCACTTGGCCTGACCAACCGGCTGATCCTGATGCGCTACATCGTGCCCAACGCCATTGGGCCGCTGATTGTTTCGGTCAGCGCTGGGCTCGGAACGGCGATGGTGCTGGAGAGCGCCTTCTCCTTCCTCGGCGTCGGCGTCAATCCGCCCACGCCAAGCTGGGGCAACATGATCTCCGACGGCCTGCGCGTCTGGCAGCACTACCCACACCTGCTGGCCGCTCCCGCCGCCGTGCTCGGCCTCGCCACCGTCGCCTTCTCGTTCCTCGGCGATGGCCTCAACGACGCTCTCAACCCGAGGGGCAGCAAATGACGGCTCCCGAAATCCAGAAGCCGCTGCTCGACGTTCGCGGCCTGACCATCGAGATCGAAACCCGCCGTGGTCCTGCTGTCATCGTCGACGGTATCAACCTCACCGTCGGCAAAGGCGAGACCGTCGGCGTCGTCGGTGAATCCGGCTGCGGCAAGAGCCTGACCATGCTCTCCCTGGTGCGGCTGTTGCCCAACAAGATCAAGGTCAAGGGCGGCACCGCCGAGTTCGCCGGCCGCGACCTGTTAAAGATGTCGAAGTCGGAGTTGCGCCAGGTGCGCGGCGGAAAGATCGGTTTCGTCTTCCAGGACCCGATGACCTCGCTCAACCCGGTGATGCGCATCGGCGACCAGCTCTGCGAGCCGCTGGTCTACCATCGCAACATGAACAAGGCCGAAGCGCGCATGCGCGCGATCGAATTGCTGAGGCTGGTCGGTATCCCGGGCCCGGAGCAACGTATCACGGCCTATCCGCACGAACTGTCGGGCGGCATGCGTCAACGCGTGATGATCGCCATGGGCCTTGCCTGCGACCCGGAACTGTTGATCGCCGACGAGCCGACGACGGCGCTCGACGTGACCATCCAGGCGCAGATCGTCGACCTGGTGAAGGACCTGCGCAAGAAGCTCAACATGTCGGTGGTATGGATCACCCACGACCTCGCACTGATTGCCGGCCTGGTTGATCGTGTCGCCGTGCTCTATGCCGGAACCGTGGTCGAAGATGCTCCGGTTGGCGAACTCTTTGCCCGGCCGACCCATCCCTACACACGCGGATTGTTGGCCTCGATCCCGAAGCTGTCGGACGAGCGTGCGAGCCGGCTGTCCTCGATCGGCGGCACCCCGCCCGAGCCGGGCCGCCGCCCCAAGGGCTGCCCGTTCGCGCCACGCTGCACGCTGGCCGAAGCTGTGTGCCACGAACGTGTGCCGGCGCTCGAACCGGTTGTCGGCAGCAATGGCCACCGCGTCGCCTGCTTCGTCGCCCAGCGCCAGATGAAGGAGGCCGCGTGATGGCTGCCGAACCGTTGATCAAGGTCGAGAACCTCGTCAAGCATTTCGTCGTCCGCCTCGGCGCTTTTGGCGAGCGCGGCGCCACCGTGCACGCGGTCGACGACGTCAACTTCGACATCTTCGCCGGCGAGACGCTGTCGCTGGTCGGCGAATCCGGCTGCGGCAAGTCGACGACGGGCTTCACGCTGCTCAACCTGCAGAAGGCGACGTCGGGCAAGGTCATCTTCCAGGGTGAAAACATCGTCTCGCTCGACGAAAAGCGCATGCGGGCCTATCGCCGCGAGTTGCAGATCGTCTTCCAGGATCCCTATTCGACGCTCAACCCGCGCATGACCATCGGCCAAGTCGTTGGCGAACCAATCCTGTTCCACAGGCTTGCCACCAAAGCCGAGCTTCCCGAGCGCGTGGCGCGCCTACTTGGAGATGTCGGCCTGCCCGCGCGCTTTGCCCAGCGCTATCCGCATGAATTGTCGGGTGGTCAGCGCCAGCGCGTCGCCATTGCGCGGGCGCTTGCCTGCCAGCCGAAGTTCATCGTCTGCGACGAGGCGATCTCGGCGCTCGACGTGTCGGTGCAGGCGCAGATCATCAACCTGCTGCTCGATCTGCAGGAAAAATACGGCCTGACCTATCTCTTCATCGCCCACGACCTCGCCGTCGTGCGTCATATCAGCGACCGGGTCGGGGTGATGTATCTTGGCCGTCTTGCGGAACTCGCGACACGCGAACAGCTGTTTTCCAACCCACTGCATCCCTACACGAAGGCGCTGCTTTCCGCCGTGCCGGAAGCGGACCCGGAACTGGAGAAGACGCGGCAGCGGCAGATCCTCGTCGGCGACGTGCCGAGCCCGCTTTCGCCGCCGGCCGGCTGTCGTTTCCACACGCGCTGCCCCATCGCCATGGACAAGTGCAGGGCCGTCGTGCCCGAGTGGCGCGAGGTGGTCACCGGCCACCACGTTGCCTGCCATGCCGTCGACATGGGAACCGCAGGATGACGCTGATGCTCGCCATCGTGGCCGACGACCTGACCGGAGCGCTCGATACCTCGGCGCCCTTCGTCGCATCGGGACTGAAGGTGGCGGTGGCGATGACACCCGACGCGACCGGCAAGGCGCTGGCGAGCGAACCCGACGTCTTTGCCGTGAGCACGGCTTCGCGAGCGCTGCCGGTGGAGGTCGCCTCAGCCCGGATACGCGACGTGGCGAGCCGATTGATGCCGCATGCCCCTGGCATCGTCATGAAGAAGATCGACTCCCGGCTGAAAGGCAATGTCGGCGCCGAGGCCGATGCGCTGGCCGAGGCCTCGGGCCGCGAGGCTCTGGTGGTGGCACCTGCCGTTCCGGACCAGGGCCGTACCACACGCGACGGTGCGGTCGTCGGTCGCGGTGTCGATATGCCTTTGCCTGTCTTGCCGATATTTTCTGGAATTGCCAGGCGCGTCTCCGTCCGCAACGCTGACACCGACGCCGATCTCGATCAGGTCGTCGCTGGCACCGACTGGAGCAACAGCGTTGCGGTCGGGGCACGGGGGCTGGGCCTGGCCTTCGCCCGTCGTCTGCAGGCCAACGACAATTCGAAGCCTGCCGTCTCATTTGAAAGCGACGGGAGCGTGTTGTTCGCCTTCGGCTCGCGCGATCCTATCACCGACCAGCAGGTTGCCCGATTGCTGGAGGATTGTCGCCACGTCCAGATCATCGACGCCCCAAACGGCCGTTTCGCATTGCCCGCCGACTGCACCTTGCCGACGGTGGTGCGCTGCATCGGAGAGATGATCGAGCAGCCGGCACGTATCGCTGCACGCTTCGCCGAAGCCGTCGCCGATGCCGTTTACCTGATGCGCCCCTCGACGCTGGTCATGGGCGGCGGCGATACCGCGTTGGCCATACTTGGCGCGCTTGGCGCCGACGTGTTATTTCCGCAGGGCGAGGTTGCGCCGGGCCTGCCCTGGTTCACCATTGCGACACACCATGGCGAGGGGCTGCGCTGTGTCGTAAAATCCGGCGGATTCGGGACGGTCGCGGTTCTCTCCGATCTCTTGCGGCCACCGAGCGGGGAACAGGCGGGACACACATGACGACCGAACTGCAGCAGGACGGAACAGAGCCTGATACCACCGACACCGGCGAAAAATCGGGCAACGGCAGCAAGGGTGTTTCCAAGGCGCCCAAGCTGGTCGACAAGGTGTTCGACCAGTTGCAGGAGCGCATCGTCTCAGGCGAGTTCCCCTCGGGGTCCAAGCTGCCGGGTGAACACGACCTGGCGACGCTGCTCGGCGTCTCCCGACCCGTGGTGCGCGATGCGCTGGGCCGCCTGCGCGAGGTCGGCCTCGTCTATTCCCGCCAGGGTTCGGGCACCTATGTCCGTGTCTTCGACACCCAGAAGACCAGCCTCGGCTTCTCCCCGGTCAAGACCATTGCCGATATCCAGCGCTGCTACGAGTTCCGCCTGACAATCGAGCCGGAGGCTGCCTATTTCGCCGCACTTCGCCACGACGCCGCCGCGATGCAGAAGATGCGCGCCGCGCTGTCGGAACTGCGCGACGCGACACGCGACCAGACCCACCGCTCCGATGTCGACTTCCTGTTTCACCGCTCGGTGGCGGAGGCTGCCAACAATCACTACTACACCGCCTGCCTCGATGCGCTGCGCCAACACATCGCCGTTGGCATGAACCTGCACGGCCTGTCGCTGATGGGCCCGCTGACCAAGCTCGAACAGGTCTATGACGAGCATCGGGGCATCTGCGATGCGATTGCCGCAGGCGAGGCGGAGTTGGCGCGCGACCGCATGCGCGAGCACCTCGAGGGCTCGCGCAACCGCCTGTTCGAAAATAAGGTGCTCGACCTCTCACGCTGACCTCTGGTCGGCTGAACTTCAGCCGCGCTGGCGCGCTCGATGCGCTGACCCGCGACAAGCTCAATGTCGAGTTGCTGCGCGTCTGGCAGGAGCATCACAAGACGGTGATGCTGATCACCCGCAGCATCGCCGAAGCGGTGTTCCTGTCCGACCGGGTGCTGGTCATGGCCGACCGGCCGGGCAAGATCATCGAGGAAGTGGTGATCGACCTGCCGCGTCCGCGCAACGCCGCAGCGACACGTGCAATGCCGAAATTCGGCGAGTATGTCACCTATCTCGGCAAGGTGATGGGCGTCACCAGCTGATCTTTCCCGACCTCGTGCCAGGCGGTCCATTCCGCATCGCGGGGCCGTCGGGTCAGGAATTTGGCGACCGCCTGTGTATGGCGGTCACGAATCGTGCACGGGACGTCACTTCCTGTTGGCGCGGCGTTCGAGATAGGCGGTCGTCTGCAACGCGGCGAGGATGACGATTGCGCCGATGACGATGCGCTGGTCGGGCACTTCGGCGAAGAAGACATAGCCGGCGGCAGTCGTGATGACGATCGAGAGATAGCCGATCGGCGCGAGCACGCTGGCATCGGCAAGGCGATAGGCGCGCAGGAAGCAGTATTGACCGGCCTGTGCCAGAAGCCCGATGCCGAGCAGGGGCACCCAGTCGAAGGTCTTGACAGGCTGCCAGACGAAGATGGCCGGAACAGCGGTGATGACCGCAAGGCCGACAGTGTAGAATACCATCATCACGGTCGTGTTTTCGTCGCGCAGCATGCGTGTCTGGATGATGGCGAGCGAGCCGAAGACGATCGTAGCAAACACTGCAAGCAAGCCGAGATTCCACTCGACGCCGCCCGGCGCCAGCATGACGAGCACGCCGGCGAAGGCAAAGGCGGCACCCACCCAGCGCAACCGCGAAACGGTCTCGCCGAGGAAGGCGACCGCCATGGCCATGGTGACGAGCGGCCTGGAAAAGCTCAGCGCGTTGACCACCGCCAGCGGCAGCAGCGTGTAGGCCATGAACTGGCTGGTCAGCGCGATGGCGTTGCAGCTGATGCGCGAGACGTTCTGCCAGGGATGCCTGGTGTGACGAATGTGGTGACGATGGCGCCAGATCAGCGGCAGGATGAACAGCAAGCCGATCATCGCCCGGATGAAGACGAGCTGGAACGCCGGATAGACGAGCCCTTGCGCCTTGACGAGCGCCGTCATGCCGCCGGAGACCAGCAGCATGTCTGCGAGCACCCAGACGATGCCTTCGCGGTTGGCCTTGTGACGCTCGTCCCCCGCCTCGGGCGTCACCGTGCCGTCAGGCTGGCTGGACAAGATTTGCCATCAGGCGGAATGCTCCCGGCACCAGCTTGTCCATCTGGTGATGTAGGACGAGGCTGGTGTGGGTATGGCGGCCCTTGCCGATCTCGGCAGAGACCAGAGCGCCCATCAGCGGCTGTTCGTTGGCGTCGTGCATCGCCAGCAGCGGTTGGTAGGCCTCGTCCCAGCGCGCGGCGAAGTAGAGCCCGCGCTCCTTGTTCCAGCCGGACCAGTCCTGCGGGCCGATGATGTTCGGCCCTTTGAGCAGGACGTGGTCCGGCACCAGCACCGTAACCTCGGCGGTCGGATCCGTTACGCGCCAGCGTAAAGACGGCGAGCCGATCTCGAGTTTCCTCGGCGGCGTCGCTAGTGGATCCCAACCGTCGGTCGGGCGGTGGTAAAGGGTGACAAGGTGGCCGCCATTTTCGACGAAGCGGTGCAGCTTCTCGGTGCTTGCTGCCAGATCCTTGCGAATGCCGAAGGCAAAGATGCCGACGACGATTGATGTGTAGCGGCTGAGGTCTCCGGCCAATGCCTTGGCGTCGAGCTCGGTGACGTCGAGCCCCATGCGCGTGAGCCAAAGCCCGACGCGGTCGGCGCCGGCTCCGACATAGCCGACGACAGCACCCTGCGGCAGCTTGAGGTCGAGCGTGAGCACGCGCAGCGCTTCCGGCTGGCGGTGGGTGACGCGGCCGATATGCGGATAGGCAATCGGGGTCAAACG
Organism: Aminobacter sp. SR38; assembly: GCF_014843375.1. Taxonomy (NCBI): domain Bacteria; kingdom Pseudomonadati; phylum Pseudomonadota; class Alphaproteobacteria; order Hyphomicrobiales; family Phyllobacteriaceae; genus Aminobacter; species Aminobacter sp. SR38. The sequence continues at coordinate 45,673 of NZ_CP062113.1, read as the reverse complement.
TAATGCCGGCCTGCCGCCGACCATCGGGGTGATGGTGGTTGGCCCGGCAACACGTGTTTCCGGTGCGCGGATGACCTGGCCGACTTCCGCCTGGGCCAGCGACCAGCCGTCCTCCATGTTGAGTGAGACGGGCGCATCCTTGCCTGCGACGACAGGCTTGATCGGCCATTCACGCCTAGTGCCGTCGAGCGGCACGATCAGCGCTTCGGGCTCCATCGCGACCGAGCTTGCCGGCAGCACGGCAAATGGCTCCTCCAGGTCGAAGGTGGCACGGGCGGTGTGATCGCCAAACTTTGCCGAGATGACGACATAGGCGTCGCCATTGCCGCCGAGCGTGGACCATGACGGCGGATAGAGTCTTGTGTAGGCGGCGTCGGCTGTAGCCACAATCTTCAGGCTGCGCCGGCGTCCGGTGCCTGCCTCCGCCTTGGCCGTGACACCGTTGGGCAGGACAGCTTCGACCTCGACAGAACGACTGTCGCCGGCGGGGGCCAGATCGACAGTGAGTTCAGCCGTCTCATCAGGCGACATTGTCGACGGCGACAGCGTCGCGCGGTCGAAGATGCCGGCGGCTTCGATCAAGGCGGCGTCGATCTCGCGCGCCTTGCGGTCGAGGCGGTGGCGATTGAGCTCGAGGAAGGCGGGCGATGCACTGCTGCGGGCAGCGGCAAGCTGGGCAGCCGCTTCGGTGAGGGCTGCGATGATGGCATCGGCGTGTGGAAATGCGGCGATTGCCTTGTCGACGGCCAAACCGGCGGCCTTCAGTGCCTGCGCGGCTTCATAGGAGAGGTCGCGTGATGCGGCAAGATCGGCGAGCGTCGCCGGCAGCGCGTCGAGCACCGACGTCTCGGTCTTTGTGCCGTTGGCGGCCAGCAGCAGGTGCAGCGGCCAGCGTGTCTTAGGTGTATTCGGCCAATATCCCATGCCTTGCGAGGCATGGTAATAGCGCGACCATTCGCCAATGCGGTCATATTCCACCCCGGTCGCCGGCTCGCGGCCGGGCGCGTCGACGACAACCGTCGCATCTGGCGGCGGCACTTCGTCGTCATAGGTGTCGCCACCGCCCGACCAGGCCGGCAGATAATACTTCGCCACCTGCCAGGGGCTCATGCCTTCCTTGAAATGTTCCGGGAACGCCTGCGGGTCGGCGGCAAGCCTGATCGCCTTTTCGGCGGCGCGGGTCATGGCGCGGTGGTGGCCATGCTGGCCGGGGACATCGAGAAAGGTCGGAATGACGATGTCGGGCCGTTCGCTGCGATAGGCGCGCACCAGCCGTTCGACAGTGCGCATCTCGCCCCAGCGGGTGAAGGTCTGGTCGCCGTCCTTGGAGAAGCCGAAATCATGCACTTCGTCATCGGGGCCATGGCCGAGCCAGACGACGTCGGCGTCGAGCGCGCGCGCCGCCTCCTCCATTTCGCGCGTGCGCATCATGCCGAGCACGCCAAGGCGTTCCGGCCCGAGTGAATTCTGGCCGCCTTCGCCACGCGTCGAGCAGGCGACGATGACGCGCATGCTGAGGCCGAAGCGGAAATACGCAAGCAGACCGCTCTGCTCGTCATCGGGATGAGCGCCGGTGTTCATCATGGTGACGGTAGAGCTGAGACGGCTGAGGGCACGGTGAAGCCTGAGCAGCGACGGGCTGGCCTTTTGTCTTTCGATACGTTCGCGGGCGCTCGGCATTCAGGTCCTCCGGTATTCCAGTCTGCTATTCGGTGGTCGCTGTGGCGGCGGTTTCGAGCTTGGGCGTGACCACCTCGAACAGCGGCAGCGCGGCGGCACCGAGTGCCGCCGTGTATTGCCCGGTCTGGCCGCGCATGACGCGGGGCAGGGCGCGGGTCCGTCGGCTGGCGACGGAAATGGGCAACGGTCCCATCCGCTCGATCAGCTCGTCGATGATCGCGTCCGGCAACACGCCGCCAAGGATCACCGTTTCGGGGTCGAGGATGTTTTCGATCATCGCGATCATCGGCGCGAGATAGGTCGCGGTCTCCTCCATCCACGCCAGCAGCACCGGATGGCGCTTGGCATGGAGTTCGGAGAAGTCGGCGAAATCGCAGTCGGGGATGCCTGCCTCGCACAGCTTTTCGCGCAGCGCATGGACCGAGGCGTAGCGCTCGAGGCAACCATGCTGGCCGCATGGGCAAGCCCTGCCCTTGGGAACGACGACGACATGGCCGATTTCGCCGGCATTGCCGAAGGCGCCGCGGAACGGCGTGCCGTCCTGGATCATGCCGAGGCCGAGACCGGCGCCGAAATAGACCATGCAGAAGCTGGAGATGGTGTGGCCGGCGCCGAAGAAGCGTTCGCCGACGGCCGCCGCATTGGCGTCGTTTTCCACTGTCACCGGCTCGCCGCAGGCTTCGCTGAGCAGGCTTGCCGCATCGATGTTTGCCCAGCCCGGCAGCGTCGTCGGGCCGACCGAGGTCATGCCTTCGATCTCGAACGGGCCGGGCATCACCACGCCGATGCCGAGCAGCCGCGACTTGAACGTCGACCTGACCGCATCGAGCTCGGCGCGCAGATGCGCGATGACCTGGCTCGGGCTGGTGTCGCTGACCGGCATGATTCGCCTGGAACGCGGCTGGCCCGACAGGTCGAGCACTGTCGACACCATGTGGTCGGAGGCCATCTCGATGCCCATGGTCATGGCGCCGTCGGGGTTGACGGCGAACTGGATCGGCGGCTGGCCACGGCCCGAACGCAGGCGCCCGGTCTCCATCAACAGGTTTTCGCTGACCAGCTCGTCAACGATGTTGGCGATGGCTTGCGCTGTCAGGTGCGTCAGCCGGGCAATATGCATGCGCCCCAGGGCGCCGTTCCGGCGCACGACGTCGAGCACCACGCGACGGTTATGGTCGCGGCTGCGCTCGGGGTTGTTGCCCAATGTGACCTGATGCGTGCTGCCCGGCTGAAATGCCATTTCGCCCATCCTGACCTCGGTTGCAAAATTGATAACGCGGAAGCGACGTTGGCTGCAATAGATTAATTCAAGTAGATTATCTTATTGACAAACGGCTGATGAAAGGGAACCGTAGAGGGAGTGTGCGGGGAGGATCCGCAGCTCCTTGGTGTCAGTTTTGTCGGGCGTGTTCCGCCCGCGTTCGATGGCCCATGAATTTAAGCGAGTGGCCCGTTTCTCGACTGCGAGAAAAATCGGGCCAAGGGGATAATGGTCGCCCGTGGTTCGGGATATCCGATGGGCGCATTTGGAGGCTAATATGCGTAAAGCAACCTTGTTTGCCGGTCTGATTGCTGGTTTCAGCACACTGGCTATGAACGCGGCGCAGGCCGTCGAGATCGAATATTGGCAGTATGTCTTCGACTCGCGCGTCAAGGCGATGGACCAGCTGATCGAGAACTTCGAGAAGGCCAATCCTGACATCACCGTCAAGCAGACGACCTTCCCCTATGCCGACTACCAGACGCGCGTCATCGCTGCGAAGATGGGCGGCCAGGGCCCCGACGTGATGCAGCTGTTCTACGGCTGGCTCGACAAGTTCGTTGCCGGCGGCCTGCTGCAGCCGCTGCCGACCGATGCGTTCCCGCACGACAAGATCGAAAGCGAATTCTTCCCGATCGTCAGCGCCATGAAGCGCGGCGAGGACTATTACGGCCTGCCGACCGCCGTGCGGTCGCTGGCGCTCTTCTACAACAAGAAGCTGTTCACCGAAGCCGGCCTCGACCCGGCGAACCCGCCCAAGACGCTCGACGAGTTCGTTGCCGCCGCCGAGAAGGCGACCAAGCGTGACGCCGCCGGCAATCTGATCGTCGCCGGCTCGACCCTCGACATGGCCGGCCAGGATCACCAGTGGTGGCGTGAAGTGCTGGTCCGCCAGTTCGGCGGCCAGCCCTACACCGACGGCGACCGCAAGGTGGCCTACAACACCGAAGCCGGTGAAAAGGCGCTGAAGTTCTACACCGACCTGCAGACCGAGAAGAAGATCGGCCAGGCCGGCTTCATGGACGAAGGCCAGGCGGCCTTCCGTGCCGGCATGGCGGCGATGACCATCGACGGCACCTTCCGTCTCGGCGCCTTCAAGTCGATCGAAGGCTTCGAGTGGGGCGTGACCGAACTGCCGGCAAATGCCGACGGCACCCGTTCCAACTATGCCAGCTACTTCGCCAACGGCATCTCGGCGACGACCAGCGGCGAGAAGCTCGAAGCCTCGAAGAAGTTCCTGGCCTACATCTCCTCGCCCGAGGCGATGGACGTCTGGCTGAAGACGGTCGGCGAGCTGCCGGCACGCCGTTCGGCGGCCATGACCGAAGCCAATCTTGCCGATCCGGTCTACGGCCCGTTCCTCAAGGGCCTCGAATACGCCCGCACCACCATGTTCGTTGATGAGGCAGCCCAGCGCCAGACCACCATCGACATGGCCAACCGCGTGCTGCTCGAAGGCCAGTCGGTGAAGGATTCGCTCGCACAGGCCGCAGCGGCCGAGCAGGCGATCATCGACGCAGCAGCCCCGAAGTAAGGCGAAGGCTTGATGTCTGTGACAGCGGATCAACAGGGGGCGGCGCTGAGCCGCCCCGGCGCGACCTTCTGGGAACGCCGTTCCATGCGGACGAAGCGGCTGGTGTGGGTGTGGAGTTTCCTCGCTCTGCCGATCCTGTTCTATTCGGTGATCCGCTTTTACCCGACCATCGAAGCCTTCTGGCTTTCGCTGACCAACTGGGACCTTTTGAAGCCGCCGCAGTTCATCGGCCTGGCCAACTACGAGAAGCTGTTCGCAGACCCGCAGTTCTGGAAGGTGTTCAAGAACACCTTTGCCTATCTGCTCGTCGGCACGCCGATCAGCCTGTTGCTGTCATTCGTCATTGCCTACCATCTCGATCGCGTGCGTTTCATGCACGGGTTGATCCGTGGTCTCTACTTCCTGCCCTATTTGACCACGGCTGCCGCGATGGCCTGGGTGTGGCGCTGGTTCTACCAGCCGGCACCGATCGGCGTGATCAACAATGCGCTCGGCACGCTCGGCATCCCCCAGCAGCCGTTCATCCGCTCGGTCGACCAGGCCTTGCCGTCGATCATGCTGACGGCGATCTGGGCCGGCCTCGGCTTCCAGATCATCATCTTCATGGCCGGCCTGCGGTCGATCCCCAACACCTTCTACGAGGCGGCGCGCATCGACGGCCTCGGCGAATGGGCAATCCTGCGCAAGATCACGCTACCGCTGCTCAAGCCGACAACCGTGTTTCTCGTCGTGTTCTCGTCGATCGGCTTCCTGCGCATTTTCGACCAGGTCTACAACATGACCACCAACGACCCGGGCGGCCCGCTCGGCTCGACCAAGCCGCTGGTGCTGATGATCTACCAGACGGCGTTTTCGTCCTACGCGATGGGATATGCGGCGGCCCAGACAGTGGTGCTGTTCACCATCCTGCTGTTCGTATCGCTGTTGCAGCTCTGGATCCTGAGGGAAAAGAAATGAGTGCCGTCACCCAAACGCCGGCGCTGTCCCACGCCAACGTCAAGCCCGGCCGCATCCTCGCCTGGACGCTGTTGTTCATCGGCGGCCTGATCATGGTGACGCCGCTGGCCTTCATGTTCTCGACGTCATTCAAGACGGCCGGCCAGGTCTATGACCTCAGGCTCATTCCGGCAGCGCCGACCTTCGCCAACTACATCGCGATCCTGGCCGACGGGCGCTTCATGCGCTGGTTCTTCAACTCGATGTTCGTCGCCGTCATGGTGACGCTGTCGAATGTCTTCTTCGACAGCCTTGTCGGCTACACGCTGGCCAAGTTCGAATTCCGCGGCCGCTACTTCATCTTCCTGGCCATCCTGTCGACGCTGATGATCCCGACCGAGATGCTCGTCATCCCGTGGTACCTGATGTCGGCCAATCTCGGCTGGCTGGACAGCTATTGGGGCATCATGTTCCCCGGCATGATGACGGCCTTCGGCACCTTCCTGATGAAGCAGTTCTTCGAAGGCGTGCCCAACGATTTCCTCGAGGCAGCCCGCGTCGATGGCCTGAACGAGTTCCAGATCTTCTGGAAAGTGGCGATGCCGCTGGTGACACCGGCTCTGTCCGCGCTTGCCATCTTCACCTTCCTCGGCAATTGGACCGCGTTCTTCTGGCCGCTGATCGTGACCACCAGCAAGGAACTCTACACCTTGCCGGTCGGCCTATCGAGCTTCGCGGTCGAACAGTCCATCCAGTGGGAAATGATCATGACGGGTGCTGCGATCGCCACGCTGCCGACGCTGATCGTTTTCCTCGTGCTCCAGCGCTACATCGTCCGCGGCGTCATGCTCGCCGGGCTCAAGGGATAAAAAATGTCTGAACTGAACCCGAGGCTCTCCGACAAGAGCGTCTTCCCCGATCCCGTCTACAAGGAGACGGTGCTTCGGCCGCTTTTCGACGGCGCCAAGACACACCATGTCGACGGCTTCCGCGCCATCGACCGGGCGCATCTGGTAATGCTGACCGAGACCGGCATTCTTGATGCCAAGCAGGCGTCGGCGATCGCCGGCGCTCTCGAAGCCATCGACCGTGAAGTCGATCCTGAGAAGCTGGTCTATACCGGCGAGGTCGAGGACTTCTTCTTCCTTATCGAAAAGGAACTGAAGGCCCGCCTCGGCGCTGATGTCGCCGGACGCCTGCACACCTCGCGCTCGCGCAACGACATCGACCACACGCTGTTCAAGCTAGGGCTCAAGCAGCGCATCGATGCGCTGATGGTCAAGGCGCGACATCTGCTGGCCGCGATGATCGACGCGGCCGAGCGTGAAAAGGCGACACTGATCGTTGCCTACACGCACGGCCAGCCGGCGCAGCCTTCGACATTCGGGCATTACCTGTCGGCTGCCATCGAGGTGCTGCTCCGCGACATCGAGCGCTTCGAAGAGGCGCGCAAGATCGTCGACCTGTCGCCGATGGGGGCCGCCGCCATCACCACGTCGGGTTTCCCGATCGACCGGCAGCGCGTCGCCGATCTGCTCGGCTTTGCCGCACCCTTGCGCAATTCCTACAGCTGTATCGCGGCATCCGACTACATCACCTCGACCTATTCGGCGATCGAGCTGATGTTCCTGCATGTCGGCCGCCTGATCCAGGACTTCCAGTTCTGGACCAGCTTCGAGGTCGGACAAGTCTACGTGCCGAACGCATTCGTGCAGATCTCCTCGATCATGCCGCAGAAGCGCAACCCGGTGCCGATCGAGCATATGCGGCTGCTCGCCAGCCAGACGATGGGCCGCGCCCGCACCGTGCTCGGTGTCATCCACAACACGCCGTTCACCGACATGAACGACAGCGAAGGTGAAACGCAGTCGATGGGCTACGAGGCGTTTACCGCTGCCTCCCGCGTGCTCGACCTGCTCGCCGCCTTCGTCGGCGCGATCCGCATAGATCCGGAGCGTGTGGCTGAAAACATCCGCCGCTCGTGCATCACCATCACCGAACTTGCCGACTCGCTCGTCCGCATCGAGGGCCTGTCCTTCCGCGAGGCGCACGAGATCGCGGCGACGGTCGCCAAGGCAGTGGTCGCGGCTGGCGGCGGGCTTGCCAAGGATGGCTACGCGCCGTTCCTCGACGCCTTCAGGCATTCGACCGGACGCGAACCGAGCTTCGGCCGTGACAAGTTCGAAGAGATCGTCTCGCCCGAACATTTCGTTGCCGTGCGCGACCGTTTCGGCGGCCCGGCACCGGCGGCGATGGCCGAGGCGATCGGCGTCTACAGGAAGAAGGCAGCGGCATTGGAAGCCGTCGCACAGGAACATGCCGGGCACGAGGCGAAAGCCGCAAAAGAACTCGGTGAGAAATTCAAGGCACTGGCGGGGGCGCTCTGATGGCGACGATCGAACTTGAAAAGCTGGTCAAGCGCTACGGCAAGGTGGACGTCGTCCAGGGTATCGACCTTGAAATCGCCGACGGCGAATTCGTGGTCTTCGTTGGGCCTTCGGGCTGCGGCAAGTCGACGACCTTGCGCATGATCGCCGGGCTCGAGGACATCTCCGGCGGCACGCTGAAGATCGGCGGCGAGGTGGTCAACGAGCGTGACCCCAAGCAGCGCAACATCGCCATGGTGTTCCAGAACTACGCCATCTACCCGCACCTGACCGTGCGCCAGAATATCGGCTTCGGTCTCTACACCTCGAAGCTGTCCAAGGCCGAGAAGGACCAGCGCATCGAAGAGGCGGGCAAGATCCTCGGCCTGGAGAAATATCTCGACCGCCGTCCGGCGGCTCTTTCGGGCGGTCAGCGCCAGCGCGTCGCCATCGGCCGCGCCATGGTCCGCAATCCTTCGGCCTTCCTGTTCGACGAGCCATTGTCCAACCTCGACGCCCAGCTGCGCGCCCAGATGCGCATCGAGATCAAGCGCCTGCACCAGAAGCTCAAGACGACCACAGTCTATGTCACCCACGACCAGGTCGAGGCGATGACCATGGCCGACCGCATCGTCGTCATGAAGGACGGCCACATCCTGCAGGTGGGCACGCCGACCGATCTCTACGAAAACCCGGTCGATGTCTTCACCGCGCGCTTCATCGGCAGTCCGTCGATGAACCTGGTGCCGGGCCGCAAGAACGGCAAGGGCATCGAGCCCGCTGCCGGCGGCGACATCCTGATTGGTGTGCGCCCGCACGAACTGACTGCAGCCGTCGAGAAGTCGGACGGTGGTCTGGAGCTCACCGGAACGGTGACGGCGGTCGAGCCGCTCGGACCGGAGACGCTGGTGCATCTCGATGTCGACGGCAGTGCCGTGATTGCCACTGCGCCGAGCAAGTTCATCCCCGCGACGGGCAGCACGCTGACCTGCCGCGCGGCGCCTGGCAGCCTCTATCTCTTCGACGCCAAGACCGAGAAGAGCCTGGGCCGGCAATGACATCGAAAAATGCCAAGCGTCCGGCGGTGCTCAGCATCGGGCGGATTTACTGTGACCTGATTTTCACCGGCCTGGCTGCGCTGCCCGAGCCGGGGCGCGAGGTGTTTGCGCAGGACATGAAGATGGCTGCCGGCGGCGGCGCGTTCATTGCGGCCGCCCACATGGCCCATGCCGGGCGTCAAGTCGCTCTGGTGGCGCGCCTTGGCACGGACGCGCTGTCGACAGGGATCGAGGCTGAGCTCGGTGCCAGCAATGTCGACCTGCGCTTCGTCGAGCATTCACCCGGTGCCGGGCCGCAGGTTACCGTCGCATCGGTGATCGGCAACGACCGCGCCTTCCTGTCGCGGCGTGCTGGGACCGCGCTGCCGGCGACGCTTGACGCCGCACTCGACTGGAGCGACGCCGGCCATCTGCACATCGCCGAATATGCCACGCTGCACGAGATCCCCGATCTGGTCAGCCGCGCCAAGGCCAGGGGGCTGACCGTCTCGCTCGATCCGAGCTGGGACGAGACGCTGATCTACGAAGCCGAACTGCTCGATCGCTGCGCCGGCGTTGATATCTTCCTGCCCAACATGGAAGAGGCCACCGCCATTACGCAGGAGAACGATCCGATCGCGGCAATCGAGATCCTGTCCAGGGACTTTCCGATCGTGGCCCTGAAAGCGGGCGGCGAGGGCGCGTGGTTGAAGGCCGCTGCCCAGTTGCTGCACCGGCGGGCCGAAGAGGTCCCTGTCGTCGATACGACGGGCGCGGGCGATGCCTTCAATGCAGGCTTCATCGACGCATGGCTTTCGGGTCAGTCCGAGCAAGCCTGCCTTGCCGCCGGCATCACTTATGGCAGCCTTGCCGTCCAGGCGGCGGGAGGTTCGGCGATCCTGCGCCAGCCGCTGCGCAGGGCTGCTGGCTGACGGTTACGAACGAGGCGCGCCGCCTGCTACGGCCGGCTAATCAAAAGCGAGATGCCCTGGCCGACACCGATGCACATGGTGGCCAGCGCGCGTCTTGCGCCACGCAGGTCGAGTTCCAGCGCTGCGGTCAGTGCCAGACGTGCGCCCGACATGCCGAGCGGGTGGCCAAGCGCGATGGCGCCGCCGTTCGGATTGACGTGGCCCGCGTCGTCGGCAAGGCCGAGCTGGCGCATGCATGCCAGCGACTGCGCGGCGAAGGCTTCGTTGAGTTCGATTATATCGATGTCTGATATGACAAGGCCGGCGCGGTCCAGAAGCTTTTGCGTCGAGCCGACCGGGCCGATGCCCATGATGCGCGGCGCTACGCCTGATGTCGCCATGCCATCGATTTTGGCAAGCGGCTTGAGACCGTGGCGTTCGACGGCGCGTGCCGATGCGATGATGACGGCTGCGGCCCCGTCATTGACGCCCGACGCGTTGCCGGCGGTCACCGTGCCGCCATCTCTGAAGGGTGCCGAAAGGCCCGCAAGCTTTTCGATCGTCGTTTCGCGCGGATGCTCGTCGTGCTCGACGACGGTCGCTTCGCCCTTGCGGCCCTTGATGGTGACAGGAGCGATTTCGCGGGCAAAACGGCCGCTCTTCTGCGCTGCGGCGGCACGAGCCTGGCTGCGCAGGGCGAAGTGATCCTGATCCTCGCGTGAAATGGAAAACTCGGCGGCGACGTTCTCGGCCGTTTCAGGCATGGAATCGATGCCGTATTGTCTTTCCATCAACGGATTGACGAAACGCCAGCCGATGGTGGTGTCGAAGATCTCGGTGCTGCGCTGGAATGCGCTTGAAGCCTTGGGCATGACAAAAGGCGCGCGCGACATGCTTTCGACGCCGCCGGCAATGATGATGTCAGCTTCTTCGAGCTTGATGGCGCGTGCTGCATAACCAACCGCGTCGAGGCCGGAACCGCAGAGGCGATTGATCGTCGTTCCGGACACCGATACCGACAGGCCCGCAAGCAGGCCAGCCATGCGGGCGACATTGCGGTTGTCTTCGCCGGCCTGGTTTGCGCAGCCGAGCACGACCTCATCGATCTGGTCGGCGGGGATGCCAGGGTGCCGCGCCAGCGCTTCGCGAATGGCGTGAGCGGCGAGATCATCAGTGCGCACAGAGGCAAGCGCGCCGCCATAACGGCCGATCGGGGTGCGGACGCCGCCTACGATGTATGCTTCGGTCATGGTGTGATGTCCTTGTGCGTTTCGGCTGCAAACATCGGCCCGCCCTTGTGCGCCGGAAAACCGTAGCCATTGATCATCACCAGATCGATGTCGCTCGATCGCGCGGCGATGCCCTCGGTGAGCAAGGCAGCGCCTTCGTCGGCCATGGCGCGCAGCAACCGGTCGACGATCTCGTCGACCGTAAAGCGGCGGGGCGAGATGTCCTTGGCCGCGCGTGCGGCGGCGATCAGCGCAGTGACCTCTGGATCGACGGCCTTTTCGCCTGACGCATAGTCGTACCAGCCCTTGCCTGTCTTGCGACCGAAACGGCCGGCTTCGCAAAGCTTGTCGGCGATCTCGACATAACGCGCGTTTGGATCGCGCGTTGCCGCCTGCCGCTTGCGTCGCGCCCAGGCGATCTCCAGCCCGGCCATGTCGTAGACGGTGAAGATGCCCATCGGAAAGCCGTAGGCTTCGAGTGCTGCGTCGACCTCTTCGGGGGCTGCACCGTCCTCGACCATGAACTCCGCCTCGCGGCGATAGGCCGAGAAGATGCGATTGCCGATGAAGCCTTCGGTTACGCCTGAGACCACCGGCAGCTTGCCGAGTTTCCTGGCGAAGGCCAATGCGGAAGCGAGCACGTCGGGCGCGGTTGCCTTGCAGTCGACGACCTCGACCAGGCGCATGATGTTGGCCGGCGAGAAGAAGTGCAGGCCGACCACGCGCCCAGGGTGAGCAGTCGCCGCTGCGATCTCATCGGGGTTCAGGTAGCTGGTGTTGGTTGCGAGGATCGCATCCGACCTGACGATGCCGTCGAGGCGCTGGAACAGCTCGGTCTTGACCGCGAGATCGTCGAACACCGCCTCGATGACGAGGTCTGCTGCGGCGAGTTCGCCGATGTTCGCAGCCACAGCCAGCCGCGCAAGGCATCCGTCGCGAACTGTCGCCGCAAGGCGCTCTGACTGGACCGCCTTGTCGAGAATGCCGGCGATGCGCTCGCGCCCTTTGGTGGCGGCGTCTTCGGTCTGCTCGATGCCGACGACGCGGTAGCCAGCTGTCAACGCTGCGACCGCGATGCCGGCGCCCATCAGACCGGTACCGACGATGCCGACCGTCTCGATCCTGCGTGGGGCAATGCCCTCAAGCTTGTCGACCTTGCCGGCTTGCCGCTCGGCGAAGAAGACATGGCGCAGGGCTGCCGCCTCATTGGAATCCCGCAGGCGCAGGAAGGTGGCGCGCTCCTCGGCGAGACCGTCCCGGAAAGTCCTTTCCGAAGCCAGCCGGACAAGGCGAACGGCCTCGGCAGGTGCCGATTGGCCGCGTGATCTGGACAAGACCTTTTTTGACGCCGCCTCGACGGCGGCCAATTCGGCGATCGGGACATCGAGCAAGCCCGTGCGCCTTTGCGACTGACCGGCGAGTTGATGGACAAGGCCGACGGCTGCCGCGAGATGATCGGCTGCGACGCCGTCGACAAGGCCGAGCTTGATGGCTTCATCAGGCCTGACTGTGCGGCCGCTGCCGATCAGGTCGATTGCCGCGACGGTGCCGATGAGGCGCGGCAGGCGCTGGGTGCCGCCGGCGCCCGGCACGATGCCGAGCTTGACCTCGGGCAAACCGAAACTCGCCGCCTCGCCGGCAACGCGCCCATGGCAGGCAAGCGCGATCTCGCAGCCGCCGCCGAGGGCAGCACCATTGACGGAAGCAACCACCGGCTTGCTGCAATTCTCGATGCGCTGCATGACCTCGGGAAGCGTCGGCTCGACCGGTGGCTTGCCGAACTCCCTGATGTCGGCGCCGCCGACAAAGGTGCGGCCGGCGCCGGTGATGACGACGCCGATGACGGTGCCAACGGCTGACGCATGGTCGAGTGCCTTGACCAGCCCCTGCCGGACATGCGCCGAGGTGGCGTTGACGGGCGCATTGTCGATGATGACGACGAGCACGCCGTCACGGATGCTGCCCGAAACGCTCTCCGAAAACCGCGTCGCGCTCATGGCTATGCCGGGATGACCGCGGTGGCCTGGATCTCGATCTTGGCGCGGTCCTCGACCAGCGCCACCACCTGCATGGCGGCCATGGCGGGGAAGTGGCGGCCGATCACATCGCGATAGGCCTGGCCGAGGCCGCGCAGGTTCTCGGTGTATTCCTTCTTGTCGGTGAAGTACCAGGTCATCGTGGTGATGTGGTGCGGCTCGGCGCCGCCGGCCTTCAGCACGGCGACGACGTTTTCCAGCGTCTGGCGCACCTGGCCGACGAAGTCGTCGGTCTCGAACTGGCACTGCGCGTTCCAGCCGATCTGGCCGCCGACGAAGATGGTGCGGCCGCTCGCGGCGATGCCGTTGGCATAACCGATGGGCTTGGCCCACCCTTCGGGTTGCAGGATCTCATGCATCTCAAGTCTCCAGGCGGCTTTCGAGCGCGGCGCGGAGGTCATCCGGCCAGGCAAGCGATTTGTGGGTATCGAGCGAAGTGGCGACCACGCTGTGGCGGGCGCTCCAGAGCAGCGTGCCGGCGGCCGAAACCTTGTGCTCGAGATCGAGCGAGGAGCGGCCGATGCGGCGGACGAACAGCTCGAAGTCGAGCGTGTCGCCATGGAAGCCCGGATGGGCAAAGGTGAGGTCCAGTCGCACCGTCGGCGTGCCGATGCGCCGTTCGGCGATCAGGTCTTTCCACGGCGCACCGGCATCGCCGAAGAACTCCTCCAAAACACCGACGAGGATGTTCAGGTAAGACGGGAAGTAGGCGATTCCGGAGGGATCGCAGTCTCCGAAACGCAGCGGCCTTGAGGTACGGAAGGGCACGTCAGCTCTCCTACCTCGAGGCCTTCATCAGCTCGCGGCCGATGATCAGCTTCTGCACTTCGGTGGCGCCTTCGTAGATGCGCAGCGCACGGATCTCGCGATAGAGGCGCTCGGTGATCTCGCCGACACGCACGCCGCGGCCGCCGAACAGCTGCAGTGCCTGGTCGATGACCCACTGGGCGTTCTCGGTCGCCGTCATCTTGGCCATGGCGGCCTCGCGGGTGATCGGCAGCTTTTGCACGTCGCGCCGCCAGGCAGTACGCACGGTCAAGAGCGAGGCTGCGTCGATGGCAGTCGCCATCTCGCCCAGCGTGCTCTGAGCGGTCGGCAGGTCGGCCAGCGTCGCCCCGAACATCTTGCGGGACCTGGCGTGCGCTACGGCTTCGTCGAGGGCGCGGCGGGCAAAGCCGAGGGCTGCGGCAGCCACTGACGGCCGGAAAATGTCGAGCGTGCGCATGGCAATCTTGAAGCCTTCGCCCGGTTCGCCCAACAGCTGGGATGCCGGGATGCGGCAATTGTCGAACCTGACGCGTGCCAGGGGATGCGGGGCGATCGTCTCGATGCGCTCGGTGATCGAAAAGCCCGGAGTGTCGGCATAGACGACGAAGGCCGAGATACCGCGCGTGCCGGGCGCCTCGCCGGTGCGGGCAAAGACGGTGTAGACGTCGGCGATGCCGCCATTGGAGATGAAGACCTTCTCGCCGTCGAGCACATAGGTGTCGCCATCACGGCGGGCGCTGGTACTCATGGCGGCAACGTCGGAGCCGGCCTCTGGCTCGGTCAGGGCGAAGGCCGAGATCAGTTCGCCTCGGGCAATCCTAGGCAAGATGGCCTGCTTGAGTTCGTCCGTACCGGACAGGCTGATCGCGCCGGTGCCCAGTCCCTGCATGGCAAAGGCGAAGTCGGCGAGACCGTCGGCATAGGCCAGTGTCTCGCGGATCAGGCAGAGCGAGCGGCTGTCGATCACGTCCGACGCGCCGCCGAAGGCCGCCGGCACGCAGTGGCGCAGGATACCCGCCTGACCAAGCGCCGCCACCAGCTTCTTGCAGGCGCCGTCGGCATTGCCATGGTCGATCTCGCCCAGCCCGCCGCTGGCGATGAAGGCGTCGAGTTCAGCCGCCAACGCGCGGTGGGGGTCGGCGAAGAACGGCCAGTCGAGGTGGTCGCGGGTTGGCGCACTGGTCGGCATCAAATGCGCGGCCATGGCTCAGTTCCCCTTGAATTCGGGCTTGGCTTTGGCGGCGAAAGCCTCGAAGGCGCGGCGAAAGTCGCCGGTCGCCATGCAGATCGCCTGGGCCTGCGCTTCGGATTCGATCAGCTGGTCGATGCCCATCGCCCATTCCTGGTCGAGCATCTTCTTGGTCATGGCATGCGCAAACCAGGGGCCGTCGGCCAGGTTACGGGCGAATTTCTGCGCCTCGGCGAGCAGTGCGCCACGCTCATGCAGCGCATTGTAGAAGCCCCAGGCATGGCCCTCGGTCGAGGTCATGACGCGACCGGTGAACAGAAGTTCGGCAGCGCGGCCCTGGCCGATGATGCGCGGAAGGATGCCGCAGGCGCCCATGTCGGCGCCGGCCAGGCCGACGCGGGTGAACAGGAAGGCGGTCTTCGCCTCCGGGGTTGCGACGCGGTAGTCGGACGACATGGCGATGATCGCACCGGCGCCAGCGCAGATGCCGTCGACGGCGGAGATGATCGGTTGCGGGCAGGCGCGCATCTGGCGCACCAGATCGCCGGTGAGGCGGGTGAAGTCGAGCAGGTCATGCATCGGCATGCGGGTCAGCGGCTCGATGATCTCGAAGACGTCGCCGCCCGAGCAGAAGTTGTTCTCGGCACCCGTGATGACGATGGCGCGCACGTCGCTGGCCCGGTGCAGGGCGCGGAACAGGTTGCCGAGTTCCTCGTAGCTCTCGAAGGTCAGCGGGTTCTTCTTCTCTGGGCGGTTCAGCGTGATCGTCGCGACCTTGCCGTCGGCATCGGTCTCGAACTTGAAGTGCTGAGCCTTGTGGCCCTGGAAGGGATGCTTCTTGTCCTGCATCGGGTTGGTCATGGTCATCTTCCCAGAACTTCGCCGCCGGCGACCGGGATCGCCTGGCCTGTGATTGCGGTTGCCTTTTCCGAGGCGAGCCAGAGCACGGTGTCGGCCACTTCCTCTGGTGTCACCAGCCGCCCTTGCGGATTGACGCGGGCGAGCGTGGCGCGTGCCTCTTCGGCCGAACGCCCGGTCTTGCCGGTGATGGTTTCCACGGCGCCGTCGAGCAGCGGCGTGTCGGTGAAGCCGGGGCAAACCGCGTTGACGGTGACGTCGGTGCGGGCAAGCTCAAGAGCCAGCGCGCGCGTCATGCCGACCACGCCATGCTTTGAGGCGCAATAGGCTGAGACATAGGCATAGCCGGTCAGGCCGGCGGTGCTGGCGACATTGACGATGCGGCCCTTGCCGGCGCGCTTGACCGAAGCAAGCGCTGCCTGTGTGACCAGGAACGTGCCGGTGAGGTTGATGCCCATCACCCGGTTCCACAATGCCAGGTCGGTTTTGTCGAACGGTGCCGACGGCGCTTCGCCGGCGCAGTTGACCAGCACGGCGATGTCGCCTGCATGCGCAATCGCCTTGGCGATGCCTGCCTCGACCGAATGCGCTTCAGTGACGTCGAAGCCATCAAGGACGAAGGCCTCGCCGCCGATCTTGGCGATCTCGTCGCGCACCGCCTCGAGCGGCGCGGCACGCCGTCCGCACAGGCTGACGCCGTGGCCGTCGGCGGCGAGCGCCAGTGCGATGGCGCGGCCGATGCCGCTGCCGGCGCCGGTGACCAGGGCGTGACGCTTGGCCATGCTCATGCCTTGCCCGTGGGAGCAGCCGCCGCGGCGCGGGCGAGGTTGTTCACATATTGGGCACGGGCCGAATGATACTGCTTTGGCCAGGCCTGTTCGGCATAGCCGATCTTTGCCGCCTCATGCATGACGAAAGACGGGTCGGCGAGGTGCGGGCGGGCGACGGCGCAGAGATCGGCGCGGCCGGCGGCGATGATCGAGTTGGCGTGATCGGCTTCCGAGATCGCACCCACGGCAATTGTCGGCACCTGGATCTCGTTGCGAATCTTGTCGGAGAAGGGCGTCTGGAACAGGCGACCATAGACTGGCTGCTCTTCCTTGACCACCTGGCCCGACGAGCAGTCGATCATGTCGGCGCCGGCGTCCTTGAACATCCTGGCGAAGATCGCCGCGTCTTCAGGCGTGTTGCCGCCTTCGTACCAGTCATGGGTGGAGAGACGCACCGAGATCGGCTTGTCCTCAGGCCAGACGGCACGAATGGCGCGGAACACTTCGAGCGGATAGCGGGCGCGGTTCTCGTGGTTGCCGCCATATTCGTCGTCGCGCAGGTTGGTCAGTGGCGACAGGAAGGAGGACAGCAGGTAGCCGTGGGCGGCATGCAGTTCGAGGATGTCGAAGCCGAGGTCGCGGGCCCGTTCCGTGGCGCTGACGAAATCGGCCAGAACGCGATCCATATCCTCGCGGGTCATGGCGCGCGGCATGTCCGAATGCTTGAGATAAGGCAGGGCGGAGGCCGAGATCAGCGGCCAGCCACCCGAGGTTACCGGCTGGTCGATGCCTTCCCAGGCAACCTTGGTCGCGCCCTTGCGGCCGGCATGGCCGATCTGGATGCCGATTTTCGCCGGCGTCTGCTGGTGGACGAAGTCGACCATGCGCTTGAAGGCTTTCGCCTGCTCGTCGTTCCACAAGCCGAGGCAGCCGGGCGTGATGCGCGCGTCTGGCGACACGCAGGTCATCTCCGGGAAGACAAGCGCCGCACCACCCATGGCGCGGGCGCCGATATGGACGAGGTGGAAGTCGTCGGGCAGGCCGTCGGTGGCCGAATACATCGCCATCGGCGACATCACGATGCGGTTCTTCAGCGTCAGCCCGCGGATCGAGAACGGCGTGAACATCGGCGGCGGCACCGAGCCGTTGGGGGCAGGCGATACGCCGGCGCGCTCGGCGAACCAGCGCTCGAAACCTTCCAACCAGTGCTTGTCGCGCAGGCGCAAATTCTCATGGCTGATGCGCTGCGAGCGGGTCAGCATCGAATACATGAATTGCTCGGGTTCGAGCGTGTCGGCATAACGGGTGCCCACGACTTCGAACCACTCCATGGCGTTGCGTGCCGCATTCTGGATGCGGGCGACGTCGACGCGGCGTACTTCTTCATAGGCTTCGAGCACGGCCGGGATGCTGGCCTTGTCGTGGCCGATGAGGTCGAACTGGCGGGTCAGCTCGATGGCGTCGTCGATGGCAAGCTTCGTGCCGGAGCCGATGGCGAAATGTGCAGTATGGGCACTGTCGCCCATCAGGACGACGTGGCTTTGACCATTGAAGTGGCTCCACTTGTCGCAGATCAGGCGGCCGAAATTCAGCCAGGCCGAGCCGCGCAGATGGCGCGCGTTCGTCATCAGCTTGTGGCCTTCGAGCGTCCCGGCAAACAGCTTCTCGCAAAACGCGATCGACTGATCCTGGTCCATCTCGTCGATGCCATGCGCCTTGAACACTTCGTCGGTGGTTTCGACGATGAAGGTCGAGGTGTTGTCGTCGAAACGATAGATGTGCGCCTGGAACCAGCCGTGCTCGGTGCGCTGGAAGTCGAAGGTGAAGGCGTCGAAGCGCTTGTCGGTGCCGAGCCAGATGTAGCGGTTCGGCCGCATCACCATGTCGGGCTTGAAGATGTCGGCATATTTGTGCCGGATGCGCGAGTTCACGCCATCCGACGAGATGATGAGGTCGGCTTCGGGGAAGTCCTGGTCGCCCTGCACGTCGGTCTCGAACACCAGCTCTACGCCGAGCTCGATGCAGCGCTCCTGCAGGATGTTCAGCATCTTTTTGCGGCCGATGCCGACGAAGCCGTGGCCGGTGGTGCGGATCTTGCGACCCTTGAACACCAGCTCGATGTCGTCCCAGTGGTTGAAGGCGTCCTCGATGGTCTCGGCGGTAGCCGGGTCCCACTGGCGCATCGACTGCATGGTGGCGTCGGAGAAGACCACGCCCCAGCCGAAAGTGTCGAAGGGCCGGTTGCGCTCGACGACGGTAACCTGATGCTCGGGGTGCTGCTTCTTCATCAGCAGGGCAAAATAGAGACCGGCCGGTCCGCCACCGATACAGACAATGCGCATGCCGTCCTCCTCCTGAAGCCGTTCGGTCCAGTGGACATGCGTGCCCGACCCTGACCATGGAGGCACCATGGACGCTTTCAAAAAAAACTTCAAGCTTAAAGTTATTTTGGAAGTGAACGCAAAAAGGCCCCGGTCGGCGAGCGTGCGACCGGGGCCAGAAGGGCCTGAATGTACTAGCGCGACAGGTACGTCGTGGTATCCACGAGTTCGCCATAGCCGAAGGCGATCGCTGCCATGACGGCGTCGTGGACCTGGGCGGCCGGCACCGTCTTGCCGTTGAACTCGAGATCGCGCGTGGCGCAGGCATCGTGAACGACCGATGTCTTGTAGCCGAAGTCGGCCGCAGCACGGGTGGCGCCTTCGACGCACATGTGGCTCATCGCGCCGACTATAACGACTTCCTCAATGCCCTTGGCGTCGAGCGTCGCCTTGAGATCGGTCTCGCGGAATGAATTGACGAAGTTCTTGGTGATGACCTTCTCGCCGTCGGCCGGGGCGACGGTGGCGTTGATCTCGATGCCCGGCGTGCCGGGCGCAAAGATCGGAGCGTCGGCGGCCTTCGAGAGATGGCGGACATGGATGACGGTGTCGCCCTTGGCACGTGCCGCCGCGATGATGCGGGCGGCATTTTCAGTTGCCTGTTCGATGCCTACGAGCGGCATCTTCCCGCCCGGGAAATATTCGTTCTGGATGTCGATGGCGATCACCGCGCGTTTGCTCATGTCCCTGATGCCTTTGCTGTTGGGAAGGATGTTGCCTGCAGGATGCAATGGATTATGGTGCCGACCCATTGGCGATATCGACATAACAAGGGGTGATTTCGACAAATGGCAAAAGCTGGCGTCATCGAGATCGGGCTGGTGTTGTACCCCGGCGCGCAGATGTCGGCGGTGCTTGGCATGACCGACCTGTTCGAGCTCGCCAACCGCACCGCCAACCGCAAGAGCCATGATATGCCGCCGAACCAGCTGCGCGTCAGCCACTGGCGCGCGGACCAGGCGGAGCATGCGCCTCAGCGGGTGTTCGACACCCATCCCGACGCTTCTGGCGTAGCTGAGGTCTATGTCGTGCCGCCGGCGCTCGGCGATCCGATTTCGCGAGAGACTATCGCGTCGCTCGCCGGCTGGCTGCGCCAGCGCCATAGTGCTGGCAGCGTGCTGGCGTCCGTCTGTGCCGGCGCCTTCGTGCTCGGCGAAACCGGGTTGCTGGCCGGGCGGGCGGTGACGACGAACTGGGTCTATGACGAGGCGTTCCGGTCGCGTTTTCCCGAGGCGAGGCTCGACACCGACAGGCTGCTCATCGATGACGGCGACATCATCACTGCCGGCAGCCTGATGGCCTGGACCGACCTCGGCCTCCGGCTTGTCGACCGTTTTCTCGGGCCGACCGTCATGATCGAGACGGCCCGCATCCTGGCGCTCGACCCTCCCGGGCGCGAGCAGCGCTACTACAGCGCGTTTGCGCCGCGACTCAGCCATGGCGACGCCGCCATCCTCAAGGTGCAGCATTGGCTGCAGGCGGGCGAAGGCAAGGAACTGAACCTGGCCGTGCTGGCGTCAATGGCCGGCCTTGAGGAACGCACCTTCCTGCGCCGCTTCCAGAAGGCGACCGGGCTCACCACAACGGAATATGGCCAGCGCCTGCGTGTCGGCAAGGCGCGCGAGCTGCTGCAATTCACCACGCAGACGGTCGACAAGGTGGCCTGGGAGGTCGGCTATGGCGATCCTGGTGCTTTCCGAAAAGTCTTTGCTCGCATCGTCGGGCTGACGCCGAGCGACTACCGGGCCCGGTTTCGGGCTTAGCGCATTATTGAGGCGAGTGACGCAGCGCTTAGCTGCCCTTGGCCAGCGACGCGACGATGGAGCGCTTCAGCTTGCCGAGTTCGTCGAGCAGGATGCCGCCGTCCTTGGCCGACAGAGTGCCGAACAGGTCGCCGATCCAGTCGGCATGGGCTGCGGCCATCTTCTCGAATTCGGCGCGGCCGAAGGGCGTCAGCGCGATGATCTGGACGCGGCGGTCGGTGGGCGAGGTGGTGCGGCTGATGTGGCCGCTCTCGGCCAGGCGCTCGACCAGGACGGTGATGTTGCCGGGCGATACCATCATGCGCTTGGACACTTCGCCCAGCACCATGCCGTCCTGGGCGCGTTCAAGCTGCGCCATCAGGTCGAAGCGGGGCAGGGTGGAATCGAACTCTTCGCGCAGGCGGCGGCGCACTTCTGTTTCAACCAGCGTCGAGCAGGTCAACAGGCGCAGCCAAAGGCGAAGCTCGGTGCCGTGATCCGCAGGCGCTTCGAGTACCTTGGTCTCGCCGTCCACCCAGCCTTCGGCGCCGGCTGTATCCTTGCGCTCTTCCATCTGTGTCAGGGTCTTTCCTCGCCGCGGCCGGTGCGCCGGCTATCCTCTCGGGCAGTTGTAGTGCCGTTTCGCGCGATAGTACAAGCTTGAAAGGTTCAAGGGGCAGGAATGTTGCCGGCAAGAACCGCCGAGTAAGCGGCGGCATCGATGTTGCCGCCAGAGATTACGCATACGATGTTGCCCCTGGCATGTTGGCTCGTCAGCGCCGCAGCCAGCGAAGCTGCCCCCGCGCCCTCGGCGACGACCTTGGACTTGGCGAACAGCAGCCGCATAGCCTCGGTGACCTGCATCAGGCTGACTGACACCGCGCCGTCGATCAGCTCGCGCGCGATGGGCCACAGCTGCGGCACAAGCGACGGCCCGCCGATGCTCTTGATGAAGGAAGGGCGCGTCTCGATGTCGACGATGCGGCCAGCCGCAAGAGCCGCCGTCACAGGGGCGGCGTTCTCGTCCTCGACGGCGAAGACTTTTGCCTCGGGTCGCAAGGCCTTGACGGCGCTCGCCACGCCCGTGGTCATCGAGCCACCGCCATAAGGCGTCAGCACGACGTCGACCTCGGGCAGGTCCTCGACAATTTCCATGCCGATGGAGCCGTTGCCCGACAGCACCGCCTGGTCCGACACCGGGTTGATCAGAAGCTCCGGAAATTCGGGCCGGTCAGCGCCGATGATGTATTGCCACCATGTTTCCATCGAGATGAAGCGGACTTCGCCGCCGAGCCGACGCACGCCATCGATCTTTGTCTGCGGCGCGCCCGCATACATGTAGGCTGCCATCGGCACGCCGAGCCTGTTGGCAGCCCAGGCCATGCCATAAGCCATGTTGCCGGAGCTCGTGGTGGCGACACCCCGGGCGAGCGTCTCGCGGTCGCGTGACAGAAGGGCGTTCAGCGCCGGCCGCAGCTTGAACGCGCCGATCGGTGACAGCGTCTCGAGCTTGAGGAAGATCTGCCGGTCGGGCAGGCCCAGATCGAGGCGGACCAGCGGCGTTCGCGGAACATGAGAGGCGATTCGGGCGCGGGCGGCGCTGATCTCGTCCAGAGACGGGCGATAGGGGGCTGTCATTCGGCGGCCGAGGGTGTTCTGAGGCTGCCGGCGCGGGCGGCGTGTCTGCTGCCGCTGTAGTCCTCGGTGTGGACATAGACATGCAGCGTGTAGCCGATGTGATCGATCATCAACGCCTTGGCCTTTTCGAGGTCGCGGTCGAGCGCGGCCTCCATAAGGGCGGTGTGCGGTCCGATCGACTGCGCCTCGCCAAGGGCTGCCATTGCCTCTTCGTAGCCCTGCTTCTGGCCTGCGGCCGCGCGCAAGGTTGGTGCCAGTCCTAGGAACCTGTGATGGCGCCGAAGCTGGTCGGAGATTGTCGAGCGGAAGCGCAGCAGCCAGTTCGACGTGGCGGCACTTAGCAGCGCCGAGTGGAACGCCTCGTGCTTCTCGTCCCAGTCATCGACGGAGGCATCGGAAGGATCCTCGACTGCGGTCTTGCAGCGCGACAGGCGGTAATGCGCGGTAACCACAGCCTCTTCCCAGTCGCTGCCACCCTTCTCGATCGATTCCAGCAGAAGCGGCAGTTCGACCACCATCCTGGCTCGCGCCAGATCTTCCAGCTCGTGGCGTGAAACCGAAGCCACGGTGAAACCGCGATTGGAAATCGCCGTCACCAGCCGTTCAGCCTCAAGTCGCGACAATGCCTCGCGCAGCGGCGTCCAACCAACGCCATAGGCCGTGCGCAGTGCGCTCAGCTTGAGCGGAGCTCCCGGCATCAGCCGGGTGGTCAGGATGTCTCGGCGCAGCAGCCGGTAGGCTGCTTCCGTTTTGGTCGAATGCTCGTCATCCTGCATCGTGATCCGTCCCTGTCTCTGCAAAAAATTATATATCATGGAGGCTCATGGCAAGAATTATATATAATGTTTGACAGAGCCCTCCGGACTGCTCATGATTGCCTCCATGCCGCCGCTAAGGGGTGCGGCGCAGTCAATCTGGGAGGAATCGATGAGAAACTTGAAATCCGGTCTGATGTCGGGCCTGGTTCTGGCCGGCGCGCTTGCCGTCAGCCTTGGTGCAGCCGTTGCCGACCCGATCAAGATCGGTGTCGCCAATTTTGGCGAACACCCGCAGCTCAACGCCGCCGTCGCCGGCTTCAAGAAGGCGCTGGCTGACAATGGCTATGTCGACGGCAAGGACGTCGTCTTCACCGAAAGCCACACCAATTTCGACGCGTCGCTGGTTCCCCAGATGATCGCCAAGCTGCAGGCCGAACAGCCCAAGCTGATGTACACCGTCACCACCCCGGTCTCGCAGATCGCCAAGAAGGCGCTCGCCGGCTCGGGTATCAACATCGTCTTTTCGGCTGTGACCGACCCGGTCGCCGCCAAGCTGGTCCCGTCGTGGGAAGCCGGCGACGAAGGCATGACGGGTGCTACCGACCTGCAGGACGTCAAGGCGGTGATGGAATTCACCAAGAAGCTGCTGCCGAACGCCAAGCGTTTCGGCGTGCCCTACAATCCGGGTGAAGCCAACGACGTCGCTCTGGTCGAGAAGATCAAGGAAGCAGCGCCTGCCGCTGGCTTCGAAGTGGTCGAAGTGGGTATCGACAACGTCAACGACATCCAGCAGCGCATCGCTTCGCTCGCCGGCAAGGTCGACGTGATCTACGGCCCGACCTCGAACCTGATCCAGCCGGCTATCCCGGCCGTTGCCGCCGCGGCCCGCCAGGCTGGCATTCCGGTCGTCAATGCCGACGACAATGCAGTCCGCGACGGTGTCGTGCCTGCCAGCTTCGCGGTGAACTACGAGCAGGTTGGCATCAACGCCGGCAAGATCGCCGCCGAAATCCTGAAGGGCAAGGACCCCAAGACCATCGCGCCGTCGCGCCCGGCCTATGAGGACCATGCCGCGACGATCTCGAAGAAGGCCATGGCCGCCTTCGGCATCGAGATCCCCGCGTCGCTCGCTGATTGCGGCTGCATCGTCGACTAATACTCGACTTCGTCAAAACTGGTAGCGGCGTCTGGCGCATCGGCCCAAGAGGCACGATGCGCAGGTTCAGAAACTTGGAGCGCCCTGGCGCTCCAAGGCGCCGTTACCTTTTCCGGGAGGGACGGATGCTCGAAATCCGATCTGCACGTAAAGTTTTCTACAAGGGCCAGGCCGACGAAAAAGTCGCGCTGGACGGCCTCAGCCTCAAGCTCGCCACCGGTGAATTCGGCGTCGTCATCGGCTCCAACGGTGCCGGCAAGAGCAGCATGCTCAATGCCATTTCGGGGGCGCTGGTGCTCGATTCCGGCCAGATCCTGATCAATGGTGACGACGTCACCGGCATGCCCGTTCACAAGCGCGCCATTCGCCTGGCTCGCGTTTTCCAGGATCCGATGAAAGGCACCGCCGCCTCGATGACGGTCGCCGAAAACATGCTGCTCGCAGATCTGCGCAGCAAGAAACGTACCTTGCGCCAGGGGCTCAATGCTTCACGCCTCGCGGCCTACAAGGAGCGTCTGGCACTTCTCGGCCTCGGTCTCGAAAATCGCCTGGACACCCGCGTCGAACTGCTTTCGGGGGGGCAGCGCCAGTCGCTGTCGCTGATCATGGCGGTCGGCGGCTCTCCGGATCTGCTGCTGCTCGACGAGCATACTGCGGCACTCGATCCGCGCACCGCCGACATCGTCATGCAGGCGACAGTGCGTGCCGTCGATGCCTTGAAGCTCACCACTTTGATGGTGACGCACAACATGCAGCATGCCGTCGATTTCGGTCACAGCGTCATCATGCTGGATGCCGGCAAACTTCGGCTCGAAATCTCCGGCGAGGAAAAGGCCAAGGTCACGGTTGTCGACCTGATCGGCCATTTCTCCGTGAAAACCGACCGCATGTTGCTGGCGAGCTGATCATCATGGACTTTATCCAGACCGTTTTCACGAGCTTCGTCTCGCTCATTCCCGTCACCCTGGCGCAGAGCCTGATCCTGGCATTTGTCGTGCTCGGCATCATGATTCCGTTCCGTACCCTCAATTTCCCCGACCTCACCAGCGAAGGCGCATTCCCGCTCGGCGGCTGCGTCTGCGGCGTGCTTCTGGCGGCTGGTGCTTCTCCGCTGACGGCGCTTGCCGTGGCGCTGATCGCCGGTTTCCTCGCCGGCTGCTGCACCGCCTTCATCCACCTGCGCTTCCGCATCCACACACTGCTCGCCGGCATCCTGATGATGACGATGCTGTACAGCATCAACCTGCGCATCATGGGCAAGTCGAACCTGTCCGTGTTCGGCGCGCCGACGGTTTTCGACTGGGCGCCCTTCGTCCAGCCCGGCTTTCCGGCCGCCAAGATCATCGTTGCCGGTCTCATTGGCGCGATCGTCTTCATCCTGCTCAACATGTTCTTCAAGACCGAGAAGGGCACCGCGATCCGCGCCGTCGGCGCCAATCCCGACATGGCCGAAGCGCAAGGCATCAATGTCTGGGTCGCCACCATCGGCGGCGTCGGCCTCGCCAGTGCGTTCTCGGCGACCAGCGGCGCGCTGATGGTGCAGAGCCAGGGCTTTGCCGACGTCAATATGGGCCTCGGCATCCTGATCAACGGCCTTGCCGCGCTGATGATCGGCGAAGCCATCGTCGGCAAGCAGACTGTGCTGCGCCAGCTCGCTGCCCCGTTCGTCGGCGCTGTCGTCTACTACCAACTGGTCTCGTTCTGTCTCGCCGCCGGCATGCCGCCCCCCGATCTGAAGCTCGCCACCGGCCTGTTCGTGCTCGCCATGCTTGCACTTCCAAGCCTGCGTCGCAGCCGGGGCCCGGCACAAGCACGCGAAACCGTTCGCGAATAATCAAGGATAGCCCGCATCATGACTGCATTTCCCGATCTCGCCGCTGTCGAGGCGATGGACGCTGTCGACCCGCTGCGTTCGATGCGTGATCGCTTCATCCTGCCGGAAGGAGTGATCTATCTTGACGGCAACTCTCTGGGCGCCGCGTCGCATGCTGCCTTCAGCGAGCTCCAGGCAGCTGCCTCCAAGGAGTGGGGGCAGGATCTGATCCGCGCCTGGAACACCGCCGGCTGGTTCGACATGCCGACCGAGCTGGGCGACCGCATCGGCCGCCTGATCGGTGCTGCACCTGGCCAGACGGTTGTCTGCGACACCACGTCGACCAACATCTACAAGGTGCTGCATGCAGCCCTTGCGATGCGACCCGACCGTTCGGTCATCGTCGCCGAAGGCAACAGCTTCCCGACCGATCTCTACATGGCGGAAGGCGTTGCCTCGACGCGGGCCGGTGCCGTGCTCCGGCTCGAGGGCGTCGATGCGCCAAGCATCGAAGAGCTGATCGACGACAAGGTTGCGGTGGTTCTCGTCAACCACGTCAACTACAAGTCGGGCGAGCTGCGCGACATGGCGGCGCTGACCAGAAAGGCCCAGGCGGCAGGTGCCCTGATCGTCTGGGATCTCTGCCACTCGGCAGGTGCCCTGCCGGTTGATCTCGACGGTGCCAATGTCGATTTCGCCGTTGGCTGCACCTACAAGTATATCAATGGCGGTCCCGGCGCCCCGGCCTTCATTTACGCCGCCACGCGTCACCTCGCCGACGTTCAGCAACCGCTGAGCGGCTGGTGGGGACATGCCAGACCCTTCGCCTTCGAGCAGGGTTATGCGGCGGACGCCGGCATTCGCCGGTTCCTGTGCGGTACCCAGCCGATCCTGACCATGCGGGCGCTCAAGGGCGCGCTCGATGACTGGGACAACGTCGACATGGCAGCGCTGCGCAAGAAAAGCATTGCCCTGACCGACCTGTTCATCCAACTGGTAGAGGTCAGGTGCGGCGCCTACGGCCTCAAGCTTGAAAGCCCGCGCGACGGCACGAAGCGCGGCAGCCAAGTCTCGTTCGAGCACGACAACGCCTATGCCATCATGCAGGCGCTGATCGCGCGCGGCGTCATCGGCGACTTCCGCGCACCGGCTACGGTGCGCTTCGGCTTTACGCCGCTCTATGTCGGCTTCAAGGACGTCTGGCAGGCGGTCGAGATCCTCGAAGACATCATGCGGACCGGCGCCTGGAAGGAAGCCCGTTTTGCCGTCAAGTCGGCAGTGACCTGATCTCAGGTCGAATGGAAACGAAAAGGGCGGCAGATGCCGCCCTCAGACTGCTGACGAACCCCGTCGAATTTCGGCGGGGTTTTGTTTTGTGGGTTGATTGAGCTTTTGGATTGATTTCGGGGGGCAGATGCCAGTGCCGTTGCGAGCCCGCTTTGGCCTCATGCGAGGCTTGGTTTTGGCTTTGGCCAGAGGCTGATTGCGATCTTTTTCATGTTCTGGGCGGCGGCTGCGATCAGGCACTGGCAGGCGACGCGTGTTCGCCCTCGGAAGCGGGCATAGCGATGGCCGAAGAGCTGCTTGGCATCGGCGAAGGATCGCTCGACCGTCTCCTTGCGGCGTCGATAGATCGCCTTGCCCCATGCGGTTAAGCGGTTGGCATCGACCCGCTCGCGGACATCCTGCCAGACATGGCGCGTGATGGTGCGCTCGGCCTTGGCGTTTGATGTGCAAGACGCCAGCAGCGGACAGTTGCGGCATATCGTCGGGTCGCTCCTGTAGTGGCGATAACCGCCGCGATCGGTGGTGGCGTAAGTGAGCAACTGGCCCTGCGGGCAACGATAGCCGTCAAGGTCCGGCTCATGGACGAAAGCGCCCTTCCTCATCTTGCCAGGCTTTGGCCGGGTCGGGTTGCGATAGCCGACGACACCGTGGATGTTCCTGTCCTCCAGGCCCTTGGCGATGCCTGGCGTGGCATAGCCGGCATCCAGCCCCGCCGCCGTGACGTCGAAGCCGAAACGCTCCACCTGGCGGTCGAGCCGGTCGAGATAGACGATCGAGTCATGCACGTTGGCCGGCGTGGCAAACGTGTCGGTGATGATGCCGAAGCCGCCATCCACCGTGCGGTGATCGAGATAAAAGAAGCCCTTCGGCTTGCCCTCGCGCACCATATAGCCAGCCTCAGGATCGGTGCGCGAGACCTTCGTCTCTTTCACCGCAGGCTGCCGCTCCTGCTCCTTCAGCGCCTTCTGGCCGTGCAACGCCCGTTCGGCATCGATCGCCCGGTCGAGCTCGCCCCAGTAGTCGGCACGCGACTTGGCGACCATGGCAAGGTCGTACTTGCCCTTGTTGGCATTGGCCTTCAGGTGCGTGCTGTCGGTGTAGAGCACCGTGCCGTCGACCAAGCCTGCCCCGATCGCCTGCTCGACAATGCGGTCGAAGATCGCCTGCGCGATCGTCTCGTCCTGGTAGCGCCGGCGTCGGTTTTGCGACAATGTCGAGGCGTCCGTCAGCTTCAGCCGCAGGAACCACCGGTAGGCGACATTGACCTCGATCTCTCGCACCAATTGCCGCTCCGAGCGCACCCCGAACAGGTAGCCGATGAACAGCGCCTTGAACATCAAGGTCGGATCAAGTGGCGGGCGACCATTGTCGGCGCAGTAAAGCGGCGCTGTCAGATCGTGGATGAACGAGAAATCGATAACACCATCGATCTTGCGCAGAAGGTGATCAACTGGAACCAGTTGATCGAGCGTGACGATCTCAAGTGCGGTTTGTTCAGGGCCGGCTCGCTTCAACATCACCCACTGAATCACAAACCCCCAACTCTCGCCAGGGGTTTGTCAGCAGTCTGAGGGCGGCAGATGCCGCCCTTTTTCATACACCGAGATAGCGGTCCTGGATGTCAGGCGTCAGCCGGTCCGGCGTGCCTTCGAATACGGTCACGCCCTTCTCCAGCACGAAGCAGCGGTCGGCCACCGGCAGCAGCTCCGACAGCGTCTTGTCGACAACCAGGATCGACTGACCCGCAGCCTTAAGCTTGCGGATCGCCGCCCAGATGTCCTGACGGATGACGGGTGCAAGACCCTCGGTCGCCTCGTCCAGAATGAGCAGGCTGGGATTGGTCATCAGCGCGCGGCCAATCGCCAGCATCTGCTGTTCGCCGCCCGAGAGCGTGTTGGCATACTGGTCGCGGCGTTCGCCGAGGCGTGGAAACAGCTCGACGACTTTTTCCAGTGTCCACTCGCTGCCGCGCGCTGCGGCAAGCAGGTTTTCCAGAACGGTCAGGTTGGGAAAGCAGCGCCGTCCCTCCGGAACCAGACCCAGGCCGAAGCGGGCGATGCGATGTGGACGCATGCCGGCGACCTGGCGGCCGGCGAAGCTGATTGAACCGGAGCGCGGCTTCGCCAGGCCGAGAATGGAGTTGATCGTCGTCGTCTTGCCCATGCCGTTGCGGCCCATGAGCGCCACGACCTCGCCCTCCTTGACGTCGAGCGAGACGCCGAAGAGCGCCTGCGATGCGCCGTAGAAGGTTTCGACGCCTTTGAGTTCGAGCAGGCTCACGCGGCTTCTCCGAGATAGGCCCGGCGGACTTCGGGGTCGTTGCGGATCTGGTCGACAGTGCCGGTGGCAATGACGCGGCCGTAGACAAGCACGGAGATTCGGTCGGCGAGGGCGAAGACGGCATCCATGTCGTGCTCGACCAGCAGGATCGGCGCTTCATGGCGCAGACCGTCGAGGAACCTGGTCAGCGCTTTCGAGCCCTCCGGACCCATGCCGGCCATCGGTTCGTCGAACAGGAAGGCCTTTGAGCCGAGCGCCAGCGCAATTGCGATCTCGAGCTGACGGCGTTCGCCATGCGACAGCTCGGCAGCGGGCAGGTGGGCGCGTCCGGCGAGACCGACGCGCTCCAGCATCGCCATTGCCGGTTCGGTCAGGCTCTTGTCGCTCATGACAGGGCGCAAGAATCGGAAGCTCGTGCCCTGGCGTGCCTGCACCGCCAGCATGACGTTGCGCAGGGCGGAAAACTCCTGCGCCAGCGACGAGATCTGAAAGCTGCGGCCGAGGCCGAGACGGGCGCGCGCGGCCATGTCGAGCCCGGCCATGTCCTGGCCGAGGAAGCGGATGCTGCCGCTGTCCGGCCGCAACGAGCCGGAAATCTGGTGGATCAGCGTGCTCTTGCCGGCGCCGTTGGGCCCGATCAGCGCGTGGATCTCGCCGGGCCTGAGTTCAAGGCTGACGCCATCTGTCGCCTTCAGGGCGCCGAAGGTCTTGCGGAGGTCGCGGATTTCGAGGATCGGCTCAGCCATGACGCGCCTTTCCGGCCAGCAGACCGAGCAGCCCGCCGCGGGCAAACAGAACGACACCGAGCAGGATCAACCCAAGGAAGAACTGCCAGCGTTCGGTGATGCCGCCAAGGGCGAATTCGAACAGGACATAGAGCATGGCCCCGGCGACGGGTCCGAACAGCCGGCCCTTGCCACCCAGGATGATCAGCACGATCAGTTCGCCCGACATATGCCAGGACAGCATGGAGGGGCTGACGAATTTGTTGAGGTCGGCAAACAGCGCGCCGGCGAGGCCGGTGACCATTGCCGAGATCGCGAAGGCAACCAGCCTGATGTTGAATGGAGCGATGCCGACAGCGGACAGCCGCGTTGCGTTCTGCCGGGCCGCCTGCAAGGACGCGCCGAAGCGCGAGCCGCGCAGCAGCCAGAACAGACCGAGCGCCAGCATCAGAACTGCATAGCAGATCAGGAAATAGGACAGCGGCTGGGCGGTGTTCACACCGGGGAATTCGTTGCGCACATAGATCGAAAGCCCGTCCTCGCCACCATAGGCCGGCCAGGACACGGCGAAGTAGTAGATCATCTGCGCGAAGGCGAGCGTAATCATGATGAAGTAGACGCCCGCGGTGCGCAGGCTGATGGCGCCGATCGGCAAGGCGATCAGGCCGCAGACGAGAACAGCGACAAGCCAGATGATGGGCATCGATGCGGTGCCGGGGATACCGGCGAACAGCGGCACGCCGTCAAAGGCATGGGTGGCGAGGATACCGGCAGCATAGCCGCCGAGGCCGAAGAAGGCGGCGTGGCCAAACGACACCAGCCCGCCAAGGCCAAGTGCGATGTTGAGGCCGACGGCGGCGAGCGCCAGGATGGCGATGCGCGTTGCGAGCGTGATGTAGAACGGCTCGCCCATCGTCTGCGCCACCAGCGGCAAGCCGAGCAAAAGCAATGCGAGGCTGACGTTGACGATGGTTTCGGGGGTCATGATGGGTGCGTTGGTCATGACGTCCTCACGACTGCGTCGCAAACAGGCCGCTAGGCCTGAAGGCAAGGATGAGCGCCATGACGATGTAGATCAGCATCGAGGCAAGTGCTGCACCTATCGGGCCGGCCTGGGCGGCGGGGATCATCAGCGCCAGAGCCTTGGGCAGCAGGAAACGCCCCATGGTATCGACGACGCCGACCAGGATGGCGCCGAACAAGGCGCCCTTGATCGAGCCGATGCCACCGATGACGATGACCACGAAGGCGAGGATCAGCGCCGGCTCGCCCATGCCGACCTGCACCGACTGCAATGCGCCGACGAGCGCGCCGGCAAGACCGGCCAGTGCAGCGCCAAGTGCGAAGACGACGGTGTAAAGGGTGCGGATATCGACGCCGAGTGCGGCGATCATCTCGCGGTCGGACTCGCCGGCGCGGATACGCATGCCGAGCCGCGTCCGCGAGATCAGCACATACAGGCCCAGTGCTACCACCACACCGACGCCGATGATGGCGAGACGGTAGAGCTGGTACTGGCCGCCGCCGGGCAGGGGGACTGCGCCTTGCAGCAGCGGCGGAATGTCGAGATAGAGCGGGAACGAGCCGAACAGCCAGCGCGTGCCTTCGGAAAAGATCAGGATCAGCGCGAATGTCGCCAGCACCTGGTCGAGATGGTCGCGGTCATAGAGGCGGCGTATGACCGTCACTTCGATGATTGCGCCGGCCGCTGCCGCAGCAACGAGGCTCGCCGCCAGGCCGATCCAGAACGAGCCGGTGGCAGCCGCGACCGCAGCACATGCGAAGGCGCCGATCATGTAGAGCGATCCATGGGCGAGGTTGATCAGGCCCATGACGCCGAAGATCAGCGTCAGGCCGGCGGCCATGAGGAACAGCATCACCCCGAGCTGCAGCCCGTTGAGAAGTTGCTCGAGGAGCAGTGCTATGGACAAGGGGACGCTTTCGCTGGCTGGATTGTCGTTTCAGTGTGGCGGGACGCCTACAACTCTTCAAATGCGCTGCTGAGGGAATTCGACCCCCACTCCGGGTTGCTTCGCAAACACCTCTCCCCCGTTCGACGGTGGAGAGGAAAAGCCGCTGCGGCTTGGCTCCTTTCCTCTCCCCTTATGAGGAGGAGAGGTGCCGAGCGCCGCGAGGCGGAGTGGGGGTCGGACGCTTCGTTACAAGGCTGGCCTGCAACGAGCGGGCCTGAACCCATCCTACATCTTGCACTGGTCGGCGTAGGCGTCCTTGTGGTGCTCGAAGGCAGTGGCGACGATCTTGTTGGTCAGCACGTCGCCTTCCTTGATCACTTCACGCACGTAGATGTTCTGCACCGGGTGGTTGTTGGTGTTGAAGGTGAACTCGCCGCGCACCGACTTGAAATCGGCGGCCTTGAGTGCTGCGCGGAAGGCATCCTTGTCCTTGACGCTGGCCTTGCCGAGCGCCGAGAGGATCAGGTTTGCCGTATCCCAGCTCTGGGCGGCATAGACCGAGGGCAAGCGCTTGTATTCGGCCTGGAAGGCCTCGACGAACTGCTTGTTGGCCTCGTTGTCGAGATCCTTGGACCAGCTCGCCGAGTTCTTGACGCCGAGGGCTGCGTCGCCGACCGCCGGCAGTATGTCCTGGTCGAAGGAGAAGCCCGGGCCCATGACCGGAATGTTCACGCCCGACTGGGCGTACTGCTTCATGAACGAGATGCCCATGCCGCCGGGCAGGAAGAAGAACACCGAGTCGGCGCCGGAATCGCGGATCTGGGCGATCTCGGCGGCGTAGTCGGTCTGGCCGACCTGGGTGTAGACTTCGCCGGCCAACTCGCCCTTGTAATAGCGCTTGAAGCCGGTCAGCGAATCCTTGCCGGCCGGATAGTTGGGCGCGAGGATGAAGGTCTTCTTGTAGTCCTTGTTGGCGTACTGGCCCATCGCCTCGTGGAAATTGTCGTTCTGGTAGGCGACGTTGAAATAATTCTTGTTGCACTTGGCGCCGGCGAGCGCCGACGGGCCGGCGTTGGGCGACAGGTAGATGACGTCCTGCGCCACAGCGTTAGGCACCACGGCCATTGCGAGGTTCGACCAGATGATGCCGGTCAGCAGGTCGACCTTGTCGCTCTGGATCATTTTTTCGGCGAGCTGGACGGCGATCTCGGGCTTCTGGGCATCGTCCTCGACGACCAGCTCGACATCCTTGTTGCCGGACTGCTTCATGGCCAGCGCAAACGCGTCGCGCATGTCGACGCCGAGGCCCGCACCGCCGCCCGAAAGCGTGGTGATGACGCCGATCTTCACCGGTTCGGCATAGGCAAGGCCGGATGCCGCCAACGAAAGTCCGAAAATTCCTGCCGCAATGATTTTCTTCATTAGGTTACTCCTCCCAAGTGTTCCCGATTATTTGATTTGAAGTCCTAGAGCCGGGTGCGAACTTTCCAGAGTTCGGGAAACAGTTCAACCTCCAGCATCTTCTTCAGATACGAGGCGCCAGACGTGCCGCCGGTGCCACGTTTCATACCGATGATACGCTCGACCGTGGTGACATGGTTGAAGCGCCAGCGCCGGAAGTAATCCTCGAAATCGACAAGCTTCTCGGCCAGCTCGTAGAACATCCAGTGGCGTTGCGGATCGCGATAGATCGCCTGCCAGGCGACGAGCACTTCTTCGCTTTCGCTGCGCGTTTCGCGCCAGTCGGTGCGCTTGCCGTCGGCGCCGATATCGAAGCCGTTGCGACCAAGCAGCAGGATCGCCTCGTCATAGAGCGAAGGTTGGGCGAGAACCGCCTCGAGCTTTTCGCTGAGTTCGGGCTGGTGGGCGTGCGGGCGCAACATGGCTGTGTTGCGGTTGCCGGCCATGAACTCGATGGCGCGATACTGCCAGGACTGGAAACCCGAGGACTGCCCGAGCGAGTCGCGAAATTCGGTGTATTCGCTCGGCGTCATCGTCCTGAGCACATCCCAGGCGCTGTTGAGCTGCTCGAAGATGCGCGACACGCGGGTCAGCATCTTGAACGAGGGCTCAAGCTTGTCGGCACGAATCGAGCGGATCGCCGAGCCGATCTCGTGCAAAGCGAGCTTCATCCACAGCTCCGACGTCTGATGCTGGATGATGAACAGCATCTCGTCATGGGCGGTCGACAGCGGCGCCTGAGCGTCGAGGATCTTTTCGAGATGCAGATAATCGCTGTAGGACATGCGGTCCTTGAACGACATCTGCGCGCCCTCGACGGAGGGATCGTAAGGCTTGCTCAATTCATCTTCTCCGCACGCAACCGGAAGCGCTGGATCTTGCCGGTCTGGGTCTTGGGCAGGGCGTCGATGAACTTCACCGAGCGCGGGTATTTGTAAGGCGCGATCGTTGCCTTGACGTGATCCTGAAGGCGCTTGACGGTCGCGGCGTCGGCGGCGACGCCGGCAACCAGCACGACATAGGCCTCGACGATCTGGCCGCGTTCGCTGTCAGCCGCGCCGATGACGGCGCATTCGGCGACTTCGGGGTGCGAGAACAGGGCGGCTTCAACCTCGGGACCGGCGATGTTGTAGCCGGCGCTGACGATCATGTCGTCGGAACGCGCGGCGAAGTGGAAGAAGCCGTCGGTGTCCTGGATGAAGGCATCGCCGGTCAGGTTCCAGCCGTCGCGGACATATTCGAGCTGCCTGTCATCGGACATGTAGCGGCAGCCTGTCGGGCCACGCACGGCAAGCTTGCCGACAGTGCCGCGTGGCACCTCGTTCATGTCGCCGTCGACGACCCGCGCTTCATAGCCGCCGACCGGCTTGCCGGTGGAGGCGGGTTTCATGTCCTCGAAGCGGTTGGAGATGAAGATATGCAGCATCTCGGTGGCGCCGATGCCGTCGAGGATCGGCTTGCCCGTCTTGGCCAGCCATTCCTCGAACACCGGCCCGGGCAAGGTCTCGCCGGCAGAGACCGCGACGCGCAGCGACGACAGGTCGGCGCCTTCGTCCATGGCCTTCAGCATGGCGCGATAGGCGGTCGGCGCGGTGAACGAGATCGTCGCCTTGTAGGTCTCGATGATGTGGATCATGTTCGGCGGCGTTGCCTGCTCGAGCAGGGTCGCGGCCGCGCCGAAGCGCAATGGGAAAATGGCCAGGCCGCCAAGACCGAAGGTGAAGGCCAGCGGCGGCGAGCCGACGAAGACGTCGTCGGAGGTGACCGAAAGCACCTCCTTGGCATAGGCGTCGGCGATGATCAGCAGGTCGCGATGGAAATGCATCGTCGCTTTCGGCACGCCCGTGGTGCCCGAGGTGAAGCCGAGCAGGGCGACGTCGTCGCGGCCGGTCTTGACCGCTTCGAAGATGACGGATTTGTCGAGCGCGACCCGGTCGAGTTCGGCGTCATGGTTGGCGGTGCCGTCGAAGCCGATCACCTTGGTCAGGAAGGCGCTGTCCTTGGCGCAGGCGATCATCTCGTCCATCAGGCGCGTGTCGCACAGCGCAATCGTGATCTCTGCCTTGTCGACGATCTTGGCGAGCTCACCGGCGCGCAGCATAGGCATGGTGTTGACGACGACAGCACCTGCCTTGGTCGCGGCCAGCCAGCAGGCGACCATTGCCGGGTTGTTGGCCGAGCGGATCAGCACCCGATTGCCGGGCTTGACGCCGTAGTTTTCGACCAGCGCATGCGCCAGTCGGTTGGTCCAGTCGGACAGCTCCTTGTAGGTGCGGCGGCGGCCGTTGCCGATCAGCGCGGTGTGGTCGCCCAGGCCTTTTTCGACCAGGCGATCGGTCAGCTCGACGGCCGCATTGAGGTGCTCGGGATAGTCGAAGCCGTCGAGCAGAAAGGTCGGCCACTGGTCCTGGGGTGGCAGGTTATCGCGCGTGAAGGTGTCAATATGCGCTGACGGTCCAAGCATTCTGCGGCTGTCCCCTACCTGCTCATCGGCATGACGGAAGCGCCATGCGTGCGTTGGAATGCGTTACTTCGGGGGAAGGTGCTGCGCCGCAACGGGTAGCCGTTCGGCACAGGCCGCGGCTATGCGAGATCGACATGCGATCGGCGTCTGGCACAGCGAGACCTCCCACGTTCTCGACTGATGGCTGAGAATTGCACCGGACCAAAATTATTTCAAGCATAAAGTTTCTGCCGCTGGCCCATTGACGCAATCCGGCACGCTGGCCATTGCTATGCGCCTGGATTGCTGCCGCCTTGGAGGGATGCCCGTATGCTCGAACGCCATATCGCCGATTGGGACAACGCCTACAGCAATGGCGCCAACATCGCCGGCGGCGACCGTTGGCCTGCTGCGTGGGTGGAACCGGCGCAATCGTTTCGTGACGTCCTGTCGGCAGCTGATAGGGCGCAACTCGACATCGTTTATGGCGACAGGCCGCGCAACCGGTTCGACCTGTTCCTGCCTGAAGGCACGCCGAAGGGGCTCGTCGTCTTCGTCCATGGCGGTTACTGGATGGCGCTCGACAAGAGCTACTGGTCGCATCTCGCCAAGGGTTCCATCGACAGCGGCTACGCGGTGGCGATGCCGTCCTACAGCTTGTGCCCGGAAGTCAGGATCGGCGATATCGTGCGCGAGGTCGGTGCGGCGATCGGCAAGGCAGCCGCGTTGGTCGAAGGCCCGATCATGCTGACCGGTCATTCCGCCGGCGGACACCTCGTGTCGCGCATGGTCGCGGCTGCTTCGCCGCTTGCGCCCGATGTGCAGTCTCGTATCCGTCATGTCGTTTCGCTCTCGGGAGTTCATGATCTCAGGCCGCTGATCAACACCGGCATGAACAAGACGCTCCACATCGACGAGACCGAGGCGCTGGCTGAAAGCCCGGCGCTGCTGCGGCCGGTGGACAACGTCCGAATCACCTGCTGGGTCGGCGGTGGCGAGCGCGCCGAGTTCCTGCGCCAGAACGCATTGCTTTCCAATATCTGGACCGGGCTTGGCGCCACCACCGCTACAGTGGTCGAGCCCGACCGGCATCACTTCAGCGTCATCGACGGGCTTGCCGACAAGGATCATGCGCTGACAAGGACCTTGCTCGGCTGAACATGCGCGGATGATACCGACGCGGCCGAAGATGATGTCGATGGCCGTAGCGCGCACATCGTCGGTTCAGTTTCCGCGACCCCGTTGGCAATGTGCTGGTGGCCTCTGTCCACGAGGGGCAGTGCCGTCCAATTGGCGGTCCCATGCAGGGCTTGCCGCGTCCGGGGCGATTGCACAAGCTGCCCTGTTTGTCCGTGTCCAATGATCCTATCTATTTGAAAATCAATATATTTTATGGCCGATCGCATGATTGCGATTGACAAGCCTCGGCATCCCTGAGTAGCGTCCGCCTCGGAATCGGTTCCGCCGAGAGGCGGATGAAAAGGGAACACGGTGAGGCCGAAGGCCAAATCCGCGACTGCCCCCGCAACTGTAACCGTTGAGCCTCTTCCATCATGCCACTGAACGCATTCGCGCGTTCGGGAAGGCGGAAAAAGGCTGTGACACGGAAGTCAGGAGACCTGCCCGTTCCAGTCACCCATGCTTGTCCACGGGGTGTGGTCAGGCGCGGTCGCTCGTGGCGGTGACATCGAAAGTGTTGCCGCATGCGGAAGGCCGTCGGGTCAATCTTGTCCCAAAGTCTGCCTGCCGACCTGTCTTGCCTGCGGTTTGGAAACCGGGTGCGATCCTTGTCGCGCCCCCCAAACCATTTGAGGGCAGAAATGCAGAGACTTATCCTGGGCATCGGCGCGATCATGCTGGCCATCCCGACACCATCCAGCGCGCAGCAGGCGCCCGCTGCAGGCGGCGTGACCGTGCTGCCGCGCCTGGTCGTTACGCCGCTGCGCCGCGAAACCGCGCTTGTTCGCCCGACGTCGTCGGCCACAGTGATCGACGAGGAAGAATTGCGAAAGTCCGCGGCAGCAGACCTGCCGTCGTTGCTGAAGCACTATGCCGGCGTTTCGATCATCGGTTATGGCGGCCAGGGGGCCTCGTCCAATGTCTATCTGCGCGGCATGTCGGCCGGCCAGACGCTGGTGCTGGTCAATGGCGTCCGCAGTTCATCGGCGACCAGCGATACGAGCTCGATCTTCAACATTCCGCTGTCGTCGATCGAGCGTATCGAGATCGCCAAGGGACCGCACTCAGCGCAGTATGGCTCCGATGCCATCGGCGGTGTCGTCAACATCATCACCAAACAGGGCGGCCAGTGTGACGACGGCCGTAACGCCTGCGGCAGCATCACCTCGGGCTTCACGCATCCTTGGGGTGGCTATCTCTCAGGCGATCTGCGCGGACGCACCGAGGACGGCATCGATTACTCCGTCGGTGGCTCCATCCTCGGCACGCGCGGCTACGACTTCACCACGCCGCTGGCCTGGGGACATGAGCCTGACGACGATGGCTTCCTGCAGGGCTCGCTCAGCGTCGCAGCCGCCAAGGAGTTTGGCTGGGGCCGCTATATGCCGATGGCCTGTTTGCCCGGGGCCGCAGCCAGTACGATGCCTCCCCGCCTTCCGCCAATGAAGTTGACACCGACACCTTCGCCGGCAGGATCGGCGCACGGGTGAAGCATTCCGACAGCTGGAGCTCGACCGTCGAACTTTCCGGCAACCTCGACTATTCGACCAATGTCCGTGACAGCGTCGTGGGCAGCAGCGAATTCGACACCAGGCGCTACGGCATCTTCGCGTCGACGGAAAAGTCCTTTGAAACAGGTGAAGTCAGGCATGTCCTGGTCGGCGGCGCCGAGGCCTATCGCGAGGAGGTGGCTTCGACTG
Source organism: Aminobacter sp. SR38 (assembly GCF_014843375.1). Taxonomy (NCBI): domain Bacteria; kingdom Pseudomonadati; phylum Pseudomonadota; class Alphaproteobacteria; order Hyphomicrobiales; family Phyllobacteriaceae; genus Aminobacter; species Aminobacter sp. SR38. The sequence goes on along the minus strand of NZ_CP062113.1, from coordinate 6,622 downwards.
TCGATTTCGGTGTCGGCTCGCGCGACCTCGTGGCGGTGTTCGGCCAGTACTCGCTCGACTATGGCGCGCTGACGATCGACAGCGGTCTGCGCTACGATCACAATGAACAGTTCGGAGGCGCCACCACCTACAACATCGGTGCCAGCTACGAGCTCGTTCCCGAGCTTGTGGCGCGCGCCTCGTACGGCACCGGCTTCCGGGCGCCGACCTTCAGCGACCTCTATTACCCCAACTACTCCAATCCCAACCTGAAGCCGGAGAAGTCGCGGTCCTATGAGATCGGCATCAACTGGCGTCCAAGCGAGGGGACCGAGCTTGACGTCGCCTTCTACCAGACCTGGCTGACCGACGCGATCGCCTCCAACCCGCCGACCTACCTGCCGTTCAATGTCGCGCGCGCCAAGGTGACCGGTATCGAGGCCAGCCTGTCGCATGCGTTCGACGAGCGCTGGAGTGGCAAGGTTTCGATCGACTACCGCTCGCCGAAGAATGAGGACAACGGCCGCTACATTCCCTATCGCGATCGCTTCAAGGCGGCCGCCGAGGTGAGCTTTGCCGCGACCGACAGCCTCGACCTCACCGCCAAGCTGCTCTACGGCGCGGCGCGCTACGCCAATGCCGCCAACACCATCAAGCTGCCGGACTATGTGACGGTGGATTTCGCCGCCAACTACACGTTCGACGAGCGGGCGAGCCTGAAGTTTTCGGTCGAGAACCTGTTCAACGAACACTATTCGACCGTCACCAACTATCGCGCGCCGGGCCGAAGCTTCAATCTGAGCTTCACGCGTGTGTTCTGATGCGAGGTAACATGCCCACCAATCGTCTCAGCTGCGCTCGGTTTCGAGCGTGGCTGTCCGCTCTCGCGGGGCTGGCCGCGTTGTCATCAGCACCGGCAGCCGCCGGGCCGCCGAAACGCGTCGTGTCGATGAATGTCTGCACCGACCAGCTGGCGATGCTTCTGGCGGCCGAGGGGCAGCTGCATTCAGTGTCTTATCTGGCAAGCGATCCCAACACGTCGGTGCTGGCCGATCGGACCAACGGCTTTGCCGTCAATCATGGCCTTGCCGAGGAAGTGTTTCTGATGCAGCCTGACCTGGTACTCGCCGGAGCCTACACGACACGGACGACGGTTGAGTTGCTGAGGCGCCTCGGCATCCGGGTCGAGGAATTCGCGCCGGACAGCTCCATTGCCGACATCAGGGCCAACATCCTGCGCATGGGAGAGGTCCTGGAGCGGCGCGAAGAAGCGGCAAAACTTGTCGCCGCGCTTGATCGTGGCGTCGCCGAATTGGGCAAGGAAAGCGCCTCGGGCAAGACCGTCGCGACCTACTACGCCAACAGCTACACCTCGGGCACTGGAACGCTCGTCGACGAGATCGTCAAGCTTTCCGGACTGGTCAATATTGCAGACAAGCTCGGGCTCAGCGGCACGGCGCGGTTGCCGCTGGAGATGCTGGTGCTGGCCAAACCAGATTTGGTCGTCGGTGGCGGCGAAGACTATGGCGTCCCGGCACTCGCCCAGGAAAACTTCGTCCACCCGGCCTATCGGGCGGTCTCCGGGCAGGGCAGGGCGGTGGCGGTGCCGTCGCGATACACCATTTGCGGCGCGCCGTTTACACTTGAAGCCGCCCGCCTGCTGCGCGATGCCGCCGAGGGGGACGCCAAGTGAGTGACATGTCCCGCTACAGGCTCGTGTTTGCCGTTCTTGCCATCCTGGCCACCATTCTGTTCCTGCTTTCGCTCACCGTCGGTCCGGCGGGCCTCGGCTTCGGCGACAGCATCGCTGCATTGTTTTCCGACAAGGCCGGCGCCATCGAGCTGATCATGCGTGAGATCCGCCTGCCGCGCGCGCTGCTCGGTCTGATGGTCGGTGCTACACTCGGGCTTTCCGGTGCGGCACTTCAAGGCTATCTGCGCAATCCGCTGGCCGAGCCGGGCCTGATCGGCGTCAGCGCTTCAGCTTCGCTGGGCGCGGTGATCGCCATCTATTCCGGCCTGACGATTGTCTTCCCGCTTGCCTTGCCGCTGTCGGCATTGGCTGCCGCCGTGCTCGCCGTCGTCGTGGTCCAGGCACTTGCCGGCCTGCGCGGCAGCACCTTGACCATCATCCTGGCAGGTGTCGCCGTGTCGAGCTTTGCCGGCGCGATGACTTCGCTGGCGCTCAACCTGTCGCCCAATCCGTTCGCCGCGCTCGAGATCATGTTCTGGATGCTCGGCTCGCTGACCGACAGGTCGATGACCCATGTCTGGCTCGCCTTGCCGTTCATGCTGGTCGGCTGGGCGATGCTGGCGGCGCTCGGCCGGGCGCTCGACGCGTTGACGCTTGGCAACGAGACGGCAGCCAGCATGGGCATCGACATGCGCCGCGTGCAGTTGCTGGCCGTGTTCGGCACGGCGGCCTCCGTCGGTGCCGCAACGGCGGTGTCGGGTGCCATAGGGTTCGTCGGCCTCGTCATCCCGCACATGCTGAGGCCGCTTGTCGGCGCGCGCCCGTCGCGGCTGCTGCCGGCGAGCGCCTTGGGCGGGGCCTGCATGCTGCTTGCCGCCGACATTTTGGTCCGGCTGATCGCGCCCGGCCGCGACCTCAAGCTCGGCGTTCTGACCGCAATCGTCGGCGCGCCGTTCTTCCTGTGGCTTGTCTATCGCACGAGAAGGAAGCTTGCCTGATGCTGCTCGATGTTCAAGATCTCAGGGCGTCGCTCGGCGGCCGGCCGGTGCTCAACGGCGTGTCCTTTTCCGTCATGGCGGGTGAGTTTGTCGGCCTTATCGGCCCGAACGGAGCCGGCAAGTCGACCTTGCTGCGCGCATTGCTCGGACTGACACCGGCAGACGGCGCAATCGCGTTGGGTGCGCTCGCCGCCGCTCATGTCCCCGCGAGGGAGCGCGCTCGGCATATGGCCTACGTTGCGCAGGAGCGCGAGATCGCCTGGGCCGTGCCGGTCGAGATGCTGGTCGGCCTCGGTCGCTCGCCCCATCGGCCAAGTTTCGCCTCGCTCGCCCTTGCCGACCGCAACGCCATCGACGCCGCAATGCGCAAGATGGAAGTCGACAGCTTTCGGGACCGCGCTGCGACCGAGCTTTCGGGTGGCGAAAAGGCGCGTGTGCTGATCGCCCGGGCGCTGGCACAAGAGACGCCGCTGCTGCTCGCCGATGAACCGACATCGGGCCTCGACCCGTCGCACCAGATCACGCTGATGCGCCTGTTTGCCGATCTCGCGAGCAGCGGACGAAGCGTCGTGGCTTCGCTGCACGACCTCGGGCTCGCCGCCCGCTGGTGCACCCGACTGCTGCTCATCGACGCCGGCAGGATCGTCGCCGACGGCCCGCCTGATGAAGTGCTGACCGCCCAAACCCTGCGCGACGTCTATGGCGTCGAAGCCTTCTTCGGCAAGACAGCGGGCGGGCTGGTTGTCCAGCCGCTCGATCTCGTTGCCGTCGATACCGGAGCACGACCATGAGTTACCTCGAGCAGCTGCTGCGTCACCACCTGACCGACTGGCGCAGTGGATGGAGCATGGGCGCGTTTGGCGCCATTGCCGAGTTCCATCAGGATGACGGCGAGGTTGCGGTGATAGACGACACTCACCTGCTGACCCGGGCTACCCGGCGGGGCGGTATTCGTGTCGATCGCGGCACGTTGAGCGAACTGGTGCCTGTCGCCTACGAGGCGCTCAGTCCGAAGCGGCATCGCTGGAGCCAGGCGGTGGCGTTGTGCCTTCCTGAAACCAAGGCGCGGCGCGGCAGCAGGAGCGTGCTGAGTGAGATCGGGCCGGACGATCACGCGATCCGGGGTATCGACCGCACCGGCATCCTGTTCGACATGGGCCTGTCCTTGCCGCAATGCGACTTCTGCATCCGCACCAGCGAGCCAAAGCTGCTGGCCGTCTTGCGCGCCAATCTCGGCCGTTCGCTGTTCGAGCATGGCAATGAGGCGATGCCGGCGATCCTTGCGGTCCATCCGCATCGGATCGCCTTGACCAATATCGGCCGTGTCGAGGTCTACCAGAAGATCGGTGGACCCGACACGGGCGGGGTTTCTCCCGAGGGACCGCATACACATCTGCTGCCGAAGCTTCTGAAGGGAGGCCGCACGCATTCGGCCAACACGCCGATCCCATCTGGCCTGTTGCCAGTCGGCTCGCTGCATCCGGGCAATCCGGTCATCGATCCGCTGGGCAAGGACCGGCCGTTCGACCTGACCCTGCATAGCGAGTTTCAGGAATTGATGAGCCGTTTCGGCACCGCCGAGGCTCTCGCCGGCAAGGCCTATGTCGACGACGCGCTGGAGACGGGCAGGGAGCTCGACGCCGGCCAGGCGCCTGCCGGGCGCCATGCCCGGGCTGCGTTGCGTGTCGCGCTGCGACAGAAGGTCCGTCTGGCCGAGTGCCTGGGAGATGAAGCACGCCGCCAAAGGATCACGACCTGGCAAGCCAGCTTCGAGCAATCGGAGCCGGAGGCGGAGGACGACGACGCGCCGGGCCACGCGGCCTAAGGCTTCGGTGCGCAAACTCATGCCTGTCGGCGAAGGCTCCGGCCGTCGCCGACAGAGCAAAATTCGGGGCCAAACTAAACTTGATATTAATAGTCATGTTTTATATGGTCCGGTTGTGCTCGGGACAGGACGGCCGCAACGGCCACCGTCGGCACGATGGGACCAGGTCGTGGCAATAGCTCTTTCGGCAATGAATGTTGGGACGCATCGGATCAGCAGGCTGGGTCAGCGTGCGACCAGCCAAGCTGTCGAACTGACGCGGGCCGAGCTTCATCAATTGGTCTGGTCACGGCCGATGACCGAGATCGCCGTGCAGCTTGGCGTGCGCGACCAGCAGGTGGCGCAGGCCTGCGATCGTCATGACATAGCTCGCCCACAACCTGGGCATTGGCAGAAACTGCAATACGGCAAGGGTGTCGAGCCCAAGCCGCTTTCGACCGAATCCTATGCCGCGGAAGAGCCGGTCGTCATCGCTGGTCGCGAGACTTTTCCGCGCATCCGCGACAACGAGCTTGCGCCAGGGGTCAGCAGGTCATGATGCATGTCAACCCCTTCAAGGATGCCGGCGAGGCGCAGGGCGATGGGATGCGCCGATATCGCGAGACGTTCGCCGAGGTCGAAGCGCTGGGCGCCCAGGTTCGCCGGGCAAGGCGTCAGGCTGATCTGAGCCTGAAGCGCGTCAATGCCGTGCCGGAACCCCACAGTGTGGGCAATGCCGTTTTCGCGGTTGAGCTGGAGCGCCACCGCGCCGACCGCGAGACGATGTTCGAGGCGATGCGCAAGCTAGACGCAGCGCGCCGGGCGCTGCGGGCAATCGCCTCCGATTTCGTCTTGGAACAGGACAAGACCGCCGCGGCAGATCTACGCCGTCCTGCCTGAGGAAGGGCCGGACTGTCGCGGGACAACATATCAGATGGAGACTATCGAGTGTCAAAGATGGCCGAGATGGAACGCCGCAGTGAAGAGGCGTCGGCGCATATCCGCGCAACGATCATGAATGAGTTTTGCGAAGTCATGCACAAGACAGGCCTGTCTCCGATTGCGGTGATGCGGCTAGCCGCGCAGGCGGTCGGGTCGATCTATCGCGAAGTGGCCGACGTTCATGCCTGCCCCGATGGCTGCCATTGCGGCTGGCGGCCTCATGAAGTGTCCGACATCGAGGTTCTTGGTGCTGCCCTTGCGGCCGCGTGCCGGCAACATCGGCGCAGTCACGATCTGCGGTTGATGCGGGTCATCGGCAGCGCATGACCCGCGTTGCGGGCGCTCCTGCCTTGGGGCGCTCCTTTACCGGACAGTCTGCCTCAGCCCAGCCAGCGCCTCCTGCACGTCGGCCCGTGCTTCGCTGGCTTCGGGCCAGACGGCGTAGACCGGATAGGTAAATTCGGGCGCGCCTTCGACGGTTTCCAGCTCGCCCGCGGCGATCAGCGGGGCAACCACGCCCTTGCGGAAGTAGCCCGTTCCGCCGGCGCGCAGGATGTAGCTCAGGCCGAGCGGGCCGAGACCGACGACAAGTCCGGGCTCGCCAAACGCCGTCGAGCTGGCATCGTGCTGGGCGGCGAACAGCGGCCCCCAGTCGACATAGACATAGGTGTCGGCCTCCGGCCTGCCATTGCCGGGCAAGGTCCTGACCAGCACGAGCTGCTCTTCCTGGAGGATCTCGACCTTGAAGCCGGGCAAAAGCTTCGGCGCATAGAGCACGGCGATGTCGAGCACCCCGTTCCTGAGCTGGTCGAGCAACTGGTCCGGCACGCCGACATGGGCGTGAACGGCAATCTCGGGCCTGGCTTTCTTCATCCACACCAGCCAGTCGAGCAGCAGCGGGTTCCACAGGCTGAGCTCGCCTCCGAGCGCGACGACGCTTGTCCGCCCGGAGGGGATGGCCAGTTGGTAGCGGGCGCGCTCCCAGATCTGGACGAAGGATTGGGCGAAGCGCTCGAACTCGCGGCCGGCCGGGGTCAGTTGCGCGCCGTTGCGATTGCGAACGAACAGTTGGCGGCCGAGCTCGTCCTCGAGCGTACGGATGCGGGCGCTGACGGTCGTCTGGGTGACATGGAGCCGGTCGGCGGCCCTGAGGAAGCTGCCGCAATGAACGATCTCGAGAAACGTGCGGGCGCGGTCGATATCCAT